>NZ_BCZQ01000001.1 GCF_001598815.1 Sphingopyxis terrae subsp. terrae NBRC 15098
CGGCTCAACAAGGAGGTCAAGCGCCGCGCCGACGTCGTCGGAATCTTCCCGAACGAAGACAGCATCATCCGCCTCGTCGGGGCTGTGCTGATGGAGCAGAACGACGAGTGGCAGCTCCAGCACCGATACATGCAGATCGAAGGCATGGCCGAACTCAACCAACCCATGATCGAGGAGGAAAATCAGCCCCTACACATCACCGCCAAAGCCGCCTGACGATGGCCCACGGCCACAGCCGAAATTACACCACCTTGACGGACGCGACCCGAATTTCGAGGCCGATACCGCCTCAACGGCTTCAGCCGAAAAGCGCCAACCGCGCCAGTCGCGGCTGGTGAAGGCGTCGCTTGCGTGCGACCGCCTGGGGCGCTTCGACGTGACCCTGCGCAATATTTCCGAAACCGGCGTTGGCGGGCAGTCGCCGCATGTGGTGCAGGTCGGCGAGCGGCTGACCGTCTATCTTCCGGGTCATCAGCCGATGGAAGGCGTCGTCCGCTGGGTCAGCGACAAGCGCTTCGGCCTGCAGACCGAAGGGACGATCGAGCCGGCACGGCTGCGCGCGGCGCACGCCGATCAGCTCGTCGCCGCCGACAGCAAGGCCGAATTCCAGATCATGGCGCCGACGCAAATGTCGACCTGGCGCCCCGGACTGCGGCAGGTTTCGTCGCTGCCGGGTCATTACGGCAAACCGAAGATCTGATCCGCGCGTTGCCGCGACACAAAGGAAAACCGGCGCGGATCACTCCGCGCCGGGTCCCCCGTTGATTGATTTTCGTCGGTAAAGCGCGTCAGGCGACCCGGCGCACTTCATTCCCTTCTTCGTCGATATCGCGCAGCACATAGCCGCGACCCCAGACCGTCTCGATATAATTTTCGCCGCCGCACGCGAGCGCGAGCTTCTTGCGCAGCTTGCAGATGAAGACGTCGATGATCTTCAATTCGGGCTCGTCCATGCCGCCATAAAGGTGGTTCAGGAACATTTCCTTGGTCAGCGTCGTGCCCTTGCGGAGCGAAAGCAGCTCCAGCATCTGATATTCCTTGCCGGTCAGATGGACGCGGACGCCATCGACTTCGACCGTCTTGGTGTCGAGATTGACCGCCAGCTTGCCCGTCTTGATGACGCTCTGGCTATGGCCCTTCGAGCGGCGGACGACGGCGTGGATGCGCGCGACCAGCTCGTCGCGGTGAAAGGGCTTGGTGACATAATCGTCGGCGCCGAAGCCGAACGAGCGCACCTTGGAATCCATTTCCGAAATGCCCGACAGGATCAGCACCGGCGTCTGCACCTTTGCGGTGCGGAGCTTTTTCAGCACGTCATAGCCGTGCATGTCGGGCAGATTCAGGTCGAGCAGAATGATGTCGTAATCATAGAGTTTGCCAAGGTCCAAGCCTTCCTCACCCAGATCGGTGGTATAGACGTTGAAGCCTTCGGTCGTGAGCATCGTGTCGATCGCCTTCGCGGTCGTCGGCTCGTCCTCGATCAGCAGTACGCGCATTAGGCACCCCTTGACTGTTTCCCACGATGGATCCGCAACCCGTCCGCGGCTCCCTCGCAGTGCCACCAACGCCCCCGTTGCAGGGCTGGCGGAACATTAACCATGAAACTTGTGAAGGGAAAAGGTTAATTTTGATTTAACCCGCAGAAATCCACGAGTCGCGGCCCGCGCAGCTGCGTTTCAGCGTGTCGGCGAGATAGTCGGACAAGGCCCGCACCCGCGCCGGACGGAGGCGCGACGGCGGCGACAACAGGTGCAGATAGGCCTGCGGCAGCGACCAGTCGGTCAGGATCGGAACGAGCCTGCCGGCGCGCAGTTCGGCGTCGATGATGAAGTGCGGCAGCACCGCTATACCGCCCCCTGCGACCAGCATCGGCACGATCACATCGCCGTTGTTCGTGAACAGCGGGCCTGCCGGAACGATCGTCGCCTCCTCGCCTTCGCGGTGGAAACGCAGCGGCCGCGCCTTTTCGCGGTGGCCGTAGCCAGCGAGCCGATGCCCCGCGAGTTCGAGCGGGTGGCGCGGCGTGCCGTGACGATCGAGATAGGCCGGGCTGGCGATCACCGACGTCGGGATCGGCGCGATGGTGCGCGCGAGCAGGCTGCTGTCGTCGAGGCTGGCGACGCGCAGCGCCAGATCGAAGCCTTCGGCGATCAGATCGTGGCGCGCATCGCTGAGCGTCAGTTCGATCTCGACCGCTGGATGCTCGGCCATGAAGGCGGCGAGCGGCGCGCCGAGCACCTTGATCCCGAAACTCATCGGCGCCGCCAGCCGGATCGGCCCGGCGAGGTCGAAGCGGTCGCCATGCGCCGCCTCGGTCGCGGCGGTCGCGGCGGCCACCATCGCCCGCGCCTCCTCTAGCAGCCCGGCGCCCGCCGTCGACACGGTCACCGATCGCGAACTGCGATGGAGCAAGGTGATCCCGAGCGATGCCTCGAGCCGGCTGACCGCCTTCGACACGCTGGCCTTCGACAGGCCGAGCGCGCTTGCCGCGGCGGTGAAGCCGCCGCTGTCGGCCACCGCCACGAAACAAGCCCAGCCTTCATAATCGGGAAGCGCCACAACATCCTCCAATTGGAAACGATAGGTTTCTATCTACGCTATTTCAGAAACGAATGCATCGCCTATCTTGGCCTCAACACGCCGCCCCCGATGTCCGGGACGGCGGCCAGAAAGGAAATGCCCGATGATCGATATTCGCAAATTCGACACGCTGGGTCACGCCAATCACGGCTGGCTCGACGCCCGCCACCATTTTTCCTTCGCCGGCTATCATGATCCCGACCGCATGGGCTGGGGCGCGCTGCGCGTCTGGAATGACGATGCCATCGCGGCGCAGGCCGGCTTCCCGCCGCACCCGCACCGCGACATGGAAATCATCACCTATGTCCGCACCGGCGCGATCAGCCACCGCGACAGCATGGGCAACAGCGGCCGCACCGCGGCCGGCGATGTCCAGGTGATGAGCGCCGGCACCGGGGTGACGCACAGCGAATTCAACCTCGAGGACGAGGAAACCACGCTGTTCCAGATCTGGATCATCCCCGATCGCGACGGCGGCAATCCGGGCTGGGGCCAGCGCGAATTTCCGCAGGCCGACCGTTCGGGACGCTTCGTGACGCTGGCCAGCGGGATAGCGGGTGACGACGACGCATTGCCGATCCGCGCCGATGCCCGTGTCGCGGCAGCGACCGTGACCGCGGGAAGCCGCGTCGCCTATGATCTGGGCGCTGGCCGTCACGCCTATCTGGTCGCCGCCAAGGGCCGCATCCGCATCAACGGACAGGATGCCGATCCGCGCGACGGCATAGCAATCCGCGACGTCGCAACGATCGAGGTCGAAGCGCTCGACGATGCCGAACTGGTGCTGGTCGACAGCCTCTGATCCCACCCCCTCGGGCCGCCGCCTTCCATCCCCCTCCCTTGCGGCGGCGGCCCACCCCTTCCCTCCCGACTGAAAGGAAACCGAAGATGGCAAAGATTTTGGTGCTCTATTATTCGAGCTATGGACATATCGAGCAGATGGCCGACGCCGTCGCCGAAGGCGCGCGCGCCGCGGGTGCCGAGGTCGATATTCGCCGCGTCGCCGAAACCGCGCCCGAGGCGGTGGTAAAGGCCGCCGGCTTCAAGACCGATACCGCGCATCCGCTGCTCGGCGATCCCAAGCAGCTTGCCGACTATGACGCGATCGTCGTCGGTTCGCCGACCCGCTTCGGCCGCATGGCCAGCCAGATGGCGAGCTTCTGGGACACCGCCGGCGGCGTCTGGGCACAGGGCCTGCTTACCGGCAAGGTCGGCGCGGCCTTCACCTCGACCGCGTCGCAGCATGGCGGACAGGAAACGACGCTGTTCAGCATCCTCACCAACCTCCTCCACTTCGGCATGACGATCGTCGGGCTGGACTATGGTTATGCCGGGCAGATGGGCGTCGATGAAGTCAAGGGCGGCGCCCCCTATGGTGCGACGACGCTCGCCGATGGCGACGGATCGCGCCAGCCGAGCGAAGCCGATCTCGGCGGTGCCCGCTATCTGGGCGAACGCGTCGCGAAAACCGCGGCGAAGCTCGCGGCCTGACCCCGATGCGCCGTCTGCCGAGCCTCTTTCTCTCCCACGGCTCGCCGATGATGGCGCTCGAGCCCAGCCCGGCGCGGGACTTCCTCGCCGGGCTGGGCGCCCGCTTGCCGCGACCGCGCGCGATCCTGGTCGTCTCGGCGCATCACGACGCACAGTTCGAAGGCGGCCGGGCGACGGTCACCGCTTCGTCCGCGCCGCCGACGATCCATGATTTCGGCAATTTCCCCCAAGCGCTGTTCGACATGCGCTATCCCGCACCGGGCGATCCGGCGCTCGCGCAGCGGGTCGTTGCCCTGCTCGCCGATCAGGGCCTCGCCGTTGCCGCCGATCCCGACCGCGGGCTCGATCATGGCGCCTGGGTTCCCCTGTCGCTGGTCTATCCCAACGCCGATATTCCGGTGGTCCAGCTTTCGATCGCCTCGCATGCGTCGCCCGAATGGCATTATGCGCTGGGCCGTGCACTCGCGCCGCTTCGCGATGAGGGCGTGTTGCTGATCGGTTCGGGCAGCATCACGCACAATCTTCGCGCGCTCTTTTCGGCGCGCCTGCCGATCGACGCACCCGCGCCCGCCTGGGTCACCGACTTCACCGACTGGGTGGCCGGACATATGGCGGCGGACGCCGTCGACGATGTGCTACACGCCGTAGAACGCGCGCCGCATGGCCGCGACAATCATCCGACGATGGATCATATCCTGCCCTTGTTCGTCGCGATGGGTGCGGGGACCGAAGCGGATGGCCTGCACGCCGCTCGGCTCCATGCCAGCACGACCTATGGCCTGCTGGCGATGGACGTTTACGCTTTCGGCGAAGGAGCGGCCCGCCTATAGGCAGCCGATGCTTCTTTCTGACCATATTCTGTTCCTCGATGGCGAGGCGCTTGTCGTCGACAAGCCCGAAGGCCTGCCCGTCGATCCGCCGCGCGACGGCAGCCTCAGCCTCGAAAACCATCTCGACAGCCTGCGTTTCGGCTTCAAGCGCTGGCCGCTCGCCGTTCACCGGCTCGACCGCGACACCTCGGGCTGCCTGCTGCTCGCGCGCAATCCCAAGGCGCACGGCCGTTTCACCCGCGCGTTCGAAGGGCGCGAGGTCGAAAAACAATATCTCGCGATCATCGACGGCGTGCCCGATGGCGATGGCGGCACCATCGACCTGCCCCTCGCGAAGACGTCGACCGCAGAGACGGGCTGGCGCATGGTCGTCGATCCGAACGGAAAGCCGTCGGTGTCGCACTGGGAAAAGCTTGCCGTCGTCGACGGGCGGGCGCTGCTGCGATTCCGTCCCGAAACCGGCCGCACCCATCAGCTTCGCGTCCATGCGCTCGAGGGTCTGGGTCTGCCGATCGCCGGCGATCCCGTGTACGGCAACGGCCGCGGCAAGGACCGCACCCTGCTCCACGCCGAGCGGCTGGTGGTAAAACGTGACGTCAAGCCGTCAATAATTGCCGAAGCTCCCTTCCCCGCGCGCTTCGCGGCCCTCGGCTTTTCGCCGCCCGAAGGCGCCGCCCCGACCCGTGGCTGACATTCCCGAAGCCGCGATTTCGGAAAAATTCCTCGCCGGCACCGGGCCGGGCGGCCAAAATGTCAACAAGGTCGCGACCGCGTGCCAGCTTCGCGTCGATGTGTTCGCTCTCGGCCTCCCGCCCGACGCCTACCGCCGGCTCAAGACGCTCGCGGGAAGCCGGATGACGGCGGCGGGAGAACTCGTGATTCTCGCGCGCAGCTATCGCACCCAGGAAGCCAACCGCGCCGATGCGCGCGCGCGGCTGAACGAGCTCGTCGATGCGGCGCTGGTCCGGCCTGAAAAGCGGATCAAGACAAAGCCGAGCAAGGCGGCCAGGGCGCGCCGCGTCGACGGTAAAAAGGCGCGCAGCGCGGTCAAATCGATGCGCGGACGCGTGCGATCGACCGACTAGGGCCGGGCGGGCATGCACCTCTATCGCCTCGACGCGACCGCCGAAATCGCCGCGCAGGCGCTCGGTGCCGATGCAGGGCGCGATCCCTGGGCCGGCGGCTATGTCACCCCCGGACGCCCGGCGCCGGTGGTCGTCGGCGACGGAAGCGCGCAGAGCCGCCCGTGGCTGCGCCCCAAGCTGTGGGGCGTCCCGCCGCCGCCGCGCGGCGACCAGCCGGTGACGACGGTGCGCAACCTTTCGAGTCCCTTCTGGATCGGCACGCTGCGTCATCCCGAACTGCGCTGCCTGATCCCCGCGACCCGTTTCGCCCTGTGGTCGGGGACGGCCGGTGCGCGGCAACAACTGTGGGCCGCGCCCGCCGACCAGACGGTTTTCGCCTTTGCCGGCATCCATCGTCAGGGCGAGGATTGGCCGAGCTTTGCGATCCTGACCGTCGAACCGAACCGCCTGCTTAGCCATCACGGCGCGCAAGCGATGCCGGTCATCCTCCGTCCCGGCGATTATGCGCGCTGGCTGACCGCCGACTGGCGCGACGCGTCCGGCCTCGCCCGTCCCTTTCCGGGGCAGGAGATGACGCTGGCCGAAGACCCCATGGTGTAAGCGATTTTCACCAATTCCGTCGACTTTGCGTTCACCAGCGCGGCGCTAGAAATGCGAATCGATAATCCGACCAGTGGGATTGAATAAAGTGGCCAACGCCTGCACGACCGACACCGAAGACCTTTCGCCGCAAGGGCGCCGCGCCGAACGCGCCACCGTCCGCGGGCGCGCGCGCTATCGCGAAGCGGGCTTCAACCCGTTCGACGTCGAACTGTTCGACCTGTCGTCGACGGGCTTTCGCATGATCACCTTTTCGCGGCCGCAGATCGGCAAGCAGATATGGGTCAACCTGCCGGGCCTGCAGCCGCTCGAAGCGGTGATCCGGCGCGCCGACGGCAACAGCTTCGGCTGCGAATTCGTCTATCCGCTCCACCCCTCGGTGGCGGCGCACATGCAGACGAAACTGCGCTAAGCCTCCGGCTTTTCCGACTTTTCCAATATATGCTTCCACTCGTCGGGCGTCACGCGCCCGACCGACAGGCGCGACAGGCGGATAAGGTCCATGTCGGCAAGCTTGGGATCGGCCTTGATCGCCGCCAGCGTCACCGGATGCGCGAGCGGGCGCACGGGCGCGACGCGCACGATGACCCACGGCGATCCTTCCTCGGCGGTCGGATCGGGCGCGCTTTCCTCGGTAATGCGCATGATCCCCACGCATTCCTTGCCGATATTGCTGTGATAGAACAGCGCCTCGTCGCCGACCTTCATCGCCATCATGTTCAGCTTGGCGCTGTGGTTGCGCACGCCGTCCCACATGCCCGTGCCGTCCTTGACCAGGTCGTCCCAGCCATAGACGTCGGGTTCGGATTTCATCAGCCAATATTGCTTGCCCATGGCGGGGGCCTAGCCCAGCGCGCGCCGACGCGAAAGCATCCTTTTCCTCTTTCGCAACCGCGCCGACCCGCCTAAATCCTGATTCATGTCAAAGACGCGCCCCGGCGGGACCGGCATGGCGCGCCACAGCACCAACAAATGGACACACCCCTTATGACCGCTGCCGTTCCCGTTATTTCCATGTCGCTGCCCGACGATCGCTTCGCCCAGGATTTCGGCGGATCGTTCGAACGCTTCGGGTTCGCGATGATTACCGATCACGGCATCGATCCAGCGCTGATCGACGACGCCTGGACAAAAGCGAAGGAATTTTTCGCACTCCCCGAAGCGGCGAAGCGCGCCTATCATATCGCGGGCGGCGGCGGCGCGCGCGGCTACACTCCTTTCGGCACCGAAATCGCGAAGGGCGCGAAGGAAGTCGACCT
>NZ_BCZQ01000002.1 GCF_001598815.1 Sphingopyxis terrae subsp. terrae NBRC 15098
CAAGGAATTCTGGCACGTGGGCCGCGACCTGCCCGCCGGCCACCCGCTTGCCGCGCAACAGCCGAACAATGTCTGGCCGGCCGAAGTCGCGGGCTTTCGCGAAACCTATGACCGGCTGTTCGCCGAATTCGACCGCGTCGGCGGCAAGCTGCTCTCCGGGATCGCGCGCTACCTTGGCCTCGCACCCGATTTCTTCGACGACACGGTGAAGGACGGCAACAGCGTGATGCGCCTGCTGCATTACCCGCCCGTCGAAGGCCCGGCGAAGGGCATCCGCGCCGAGGCGCACGAAGATATCAATACGATTACCCTGCTGCTCGGTGCCGAAGAAGCGGGCCTCGAAATCCTCGACAAGGATGGGAGTTGGCTTCCGGTATCGCCGCCTGCGGGCGCTATGGCGGTCAATGTCGGCGACATGTTGCAACGGCTGACCAACAACCGCCTGCCCTCGACCACGCACCGCGTGCGCAATCCCGACACCGGCCGCGCCAGCGTTGCGCGCTATTCGATGCCCTTCTTCCTGCACTTCCGTTCGGACTATCCGATCGTGACGCTGGATAATTGCATCGATGCCGAGCATCCGAACCTGTATCCGACGCCGATCACCGCCGACGAATATCTGCAGGAACGGCTCCGCGAAATCGGGCTCAAGAAATAGAACCGGGCCGCGGCCGCCCCGTCGGGCCGGCCGCGCGTCCCGCTATTTTCCGGCCTTGTCGCTGATCGCCCGGATCACCAGCGCCTTGTCGTCGACAAGATAGCGTTTGGCGAGCGCTTCAAGCTCCGCCGGCGTCGCAGCCTCGACTGCCGCGATGCCGTTGCGGCTGCGGTCGAGCCGGTCGGCGCGGCTCGTCGCCTCGGCGACATACGCGAGCCAATAGGCATTTTCGCGCCGCGCCTTGGTCATCGCCTCGACCAGCGGCTTGCGCGCGCGGTCGAGCGTGTCGGCATCGACGGGTTTGTCGCGCAATTCCTTGG
>NZ_BCZQ01000003.1 GCF_001598815.1 Sphingopyxis terrae subsp. terrae NBRC 15098
CGATCGCGAAGATCGCGGCGCGCGTCGTCGCCAAATCCTTGTAGTCGACATTGCTTGCGGCGACGAGCCAGCCATAGCCCGGATATTCGTCCGACAGGCTGGCTCCCGCCGACGGGCTGTAGGTTTCGCCCAGCTTTTCGCGCAGTTCGTCGGTGAGCATGAGCTGCATCACGCGCGACAGCAGGTTGAGGCGCATCGCCTCGGTCAGATCGCTGTCGTCGCGCGCCGGCCAATAGACGCGCAGCTCGGCCTGGTCGGCCGGCCCCTTGTGGATCAGCGTGCGTTCGCTGTGGTCGACCGGATAGTCGCGCTTGCGCGCGTCGCTGTGCGGATCGAACGCCGCGCGGCGTTCGGGCAGCGCGCCGAAGGTTGCCGCGATCGCATCGATCGCCGCCTGTTCGTCGATGTCGCCGACGACGCCGATCTCGATCGCGCCATGATCAAAGCTGTCGGCGACCGCCGCCTTCAATTTACTCCAGTCGAGCGCCATCATCGTCGCAAGCGGTGGCGTCTCCTCGCGCGGGTCGCCATTGGCAAGGATGCTGCCGCTGTCGCGCGCCAGCACCGCGCCGGGCGTCGCATCATTGGCGGCATATTGTTGCGGCAGATAGCGACGGATCAGCGCAAGCCCGTCGGCGCGGTAGCCGGGGTGCGTCAGATAGGCCGCCATCAGTTCGGCCTGCGCCGCGAAATCGTCGGGCGAAGTCACCGCCTTGCCGCCGAAGGCATCGGTATCGACGCCGAAGCTCGGGCTGACCGTCTTGCCCGCAAAAATGGTGCGCAGATCGTCGAGGCTATGCGCCTCCAGCCCGCCGAGGCTGATCGATCCCGCAAGCGCCACCTTGGTCGGGTCGTCGCGCGTCGCAAGCAGCGTCCCGCCGTCGACGCGCACCGACAGATAGACCTTGTCCTTCTGGAAATCGGTCTTCTTGATGTTGAGCATCACATTGTTGGCGAAGCGGATGCGCCGGATGCCGAGGTCGTCGATGCGGTCATCGCTGACGATCGTGCCGGGCGTGCCGAAATTGTCATAGGCAAAGGCCGCGCTCTGCGCCTGCGCCGGGGGTGTCACTGCGACCGCGCGCGCCGTGTCGAGCGCGGCAAGGATCGCCTTGTCGCCGCCCTCGACCGGCGTCTTGGCGGTGACGCGCGCAAGCGGCGGGCTGAAGCCCTCCATCCGTTTGCGGAAGGCCGCACTCACCGCATCGGCCGACAGCTGCGGCGCGATTGCATCGAACAGCGCCTGCGAAGTTTCGGGACGCACGACGACATAATCGCCGTCGGACGCGTCGACCAGCACATCGGCGAGCGCGTCGCTGCGCCGGGTCGTCACGCCGGCGACGGCATTCTTGAGCGCGGTGCGCCGATTGGCGATCTGTTCGTTGACCTCGGCCTGGGTGAAGCCGAACTGGACGGCGCGGCGCAGCTCGCGCTCGATCAGGCCGAGCGCCTCCGTCCACGCCCCTTCCTTGGCGATCGCCCCGACGGTGACCTGATCGAAGACCTTCCACCCGTCGGCTTCGCTGAAATAGCCCGCGAGGATCGGAGAATTCTCGTCGAGCGCAATCTTGGCTAGCCGGCGGCTCAGGATCGCTTCGCCTATGTCTTCGGCGAGCTTGCGCGCGCGCTTCGCCTTGGTGTCGGCTTCCTGCACCCAGGGTTTGAAGCTGGCGATCGTCACCGAATCCTGGATCGCAGGGTCGACGAAGGATTCGGCGGCGGCGGGGCGCTTGAAATCGAGCGTGCCGATGTCAGGATCGGCACCGGCCGAACCGCGGCCCTGCCAGTCGGCGAAGCGCGCCTTGATCTTCGCTTCGACCGCGGCGGGATCGAAATCGCCGACCATCACCAGCGTCGCCCGTTCGGGCCGGTAGTAGCGATCGTAAAGGTCGCGCAGGCGCGATGCGGGGGCGGTACGGATAACCTCTTCGGTACCGATCGGCATCCGGTTCGCGACCGTCATCCCCTTCATCTGGAAACCGAGCTGATCGACGATGTTGCGCAGCTGATAGGTATCGCGCGCGCGGCGCTCCGACAGGATGACACCGCGTTCGCGGTCGACCGCGGCGGGGTCGATCGTCAGTTCGCTCGCGGTTTCCCGCATCAACATCAGACCGGTGTCGATCAGATCGTCCGACGCGTTGGGCAGGTCGAGCTGGTAGACCGTCTGATCGAAGCCGGTCGAGGCGTTGGTATCGGCCCCAAAGGCCAGCCCCTTCCTTTCGAGCAGCTTGATCATCTCGCCCTCGGGCACATGGGTCGATCCGTTGAACGCCATATGCTCGATGAAATGCGCCAGCCCACGCTGATCCTCGGCTTCGGCAAAGCTGCCGACGTCGAAACGCATGCGCAGGACGACGCTGTCCTTGGGGGTGCTGTTCTTCAACAGCGCATATTTCATCCCGTTGGGAAGAACGCCGAAGACGATGTTTGAATCGACGGGCACATCGCTGGCCGCGAAATTCCAGGCCTTGGCCGCGGCGGTCTGCGGATTGACCGGAACGCTCTGCGCTGCGGCGGGGGCGGCGGCGGGTTCCGCGAGAACCGGCGATATGCTGACGGCGATGAGGGCAAGGGGCGAGAGCGCAGTCGAGACGCGCCAGAAAATGGTCCGCTTCATGGCGACCGGTCTGACCGCCCCATATGGGGCGGTCAAGCCCGCATCAGCTTGCGATGCCTATGCTTTCGACCGGCGACATGTCGGGTCGACCAGCCGCCTTCGCCGCATAGAGGGCGCGGTCGGCGGTGTCGAAAAGCCGGCGCGCGCTGCCACCGTCGCCGGGCCAGTTGGCGACGCCGACGCTCGCGCCGACGCGCAATGGCTGGCCGCCGATGCGGTAGGGCGCGACGAGCGCGGCGAGCAGATGATCGGCAAGCGCGGTGGCAAGCAGCGGTGAACGGCGCGGCACCAGAATGGCGAATTCGTCACCCCCCTGCCGCGCGACCAGCGCATGATCGCCGCACGCCCGGCGCAGCCGCGCCGCGACTTCGCACAGCAATTGATCGCCGGCGGCATGGCCGTGCCGGTCGTTCACCGGCTTGAAGCCGTCGAGATCGAGCAGCGCGATCGCGAATATCTCGCCATCCGCCGCGCGCGCGATTTCTTCCTCCAGCCGCAGGTCGAACGCACGCCGGTTGGGCAGCCCGGTCAGCGCGTCGCTATGCGCCAGATCGCGCATCTGCCGCTGCAATTCCAGCAGGTCGACAAGCTGGCCATGCTGCTGAAGGATCATGCGCACCAGGAACATCGTCGCGACGACCAGGCTGGTGCCCGCCGCAATCTCGGGCGCGTGGCCGGAGCTGAGCATCAGATAGGCGATCGGCACCATCCCGATGCCCAGATTGAGCAGCGCTGCAAAGCGCGTCGATGACAGGCAATAGGCGGTCGCCAGCGACCCCATCGCCATGATCATCGCATAATAGCTGTGATTTTCGGGCGGCGCGGCGAGCCAGTTGACCACCGTCCAACTGCTGCACATCGCGCCCATCATGCCCGACACCCACGCTGCCTCGACGATCACCCGCCGCGCGCGCCGCGGGCTCATGCGCCGGCCACGATAATGCATCTGCGCGGCGAAACCGAGCAGGCACACCGCCGCCAGAACGACCGGAAAGCCGATCCGGATGATCGGATGGACGCTCGGCATGCCGCCATAGATGGCGGTCGGCGTCGTCGCCGCGAGCATCAGAAAAAGCATCGGGGTCAGCGTCTCGATACGATTGGCGCGCAGAATCGCGACATCGTCCCGGATATCCTCCGGCAATGGCGGAAAAAAGCGCCGCCGCATCCATGCTATAACCCCCGTCATTCCGGCTAGGTATCAAGCGGGGGTAAAGCATGCGTTAAATAAAGGAAGGATTGTTTTTCATCGCCCTAACCGGGCCGCCCCTCCTTACGGCATGCCAAAAATTAACCATGTTCTGCGATCCCTCGCGCCGCGTTCATGTCGCAGGAGCTTTCGCATGTCCTTCCCGTCGCCCGATTTCACCGCGCCCAGCCAGATCGACGGCGCAATCCTTCCGCCCGCCGCGCCCAGTCTGCCGCAGCAGGACACGCCGGCGGAGCAGGCCGCGCGCGCCGCGCAACTCGCTGCGACGCGGCAGGTCTATATGTGGACGACCGACGAGCCGTCGCTTCCCGGCGTTCCGCTCGCGACCGACGTGCCCAAACAGGATATGCCGACGATCGCCTGGTTCGCGATCCTGATCGGCGTCGGGCTGGCGATCGTGCGCAATGCACTCGCGGTGAAGCTGGACGGCGTCGACAAGGGCGAACTCGATACCCCGCGCAGCACCTATGAAGCCGCGCTGGCCGAATGCGACGCGATCGAGCAATCGACCGCGCGGATCGCGGCGGGCCATGCGATGAAGGATGGCACGTCGCTCCTCGGCCATTTCGTCGACGAGGTCGAACATGTCGTGGCCGCGGTCGAAGCCGACACGCAGCTTGCGAAGCTGGAGGCGCATCGCCAGCGGATCGAAGCGCTGATCAAGGTCAGCGCGGCCGAAGTGGCGGGCCTCGGCAGCAGCGCGCCGCGCAGCCTCGACGCTTATCGCGCCCTGTTCCGGACGCTGCCCGTTCCCGGTGTCGCCTATGATTTTCAGGACGATGCCTGTTTCGCGCGGCTGCGCGTTCAGGGGCCGAACAATATGCTGATCGCCGCGGCGGGCGACGCGCTCCCGACCAATTTCCCGCTCAGCCCCGCGCGCTATGCCGCGGTGATCAATGGCGACACGCTGGACGCCGCGCTTGCCGAGCGCCGGCTGTTCCTGCTCGACTATGCCGAACTCGCGGTGCTGACGCCGGGCACCTACGGCAGCCTTGCCAAATATGTCTGGCAGCCGATTGCGCTGTTCGCGGTGCCGCCGGGCGGATCGGCGCTCGTGCCGGTCGCGATCCAGTGCGGGCAGGATCCCGCGCTGCACCCCATCTTCACGCCGTCGGCCGCCGCCGATGCGCAATGGGGCTGGGAGATGGCGAAGCTGGTCGTTCAGGTCGCCGACGGCAATTATCACGAACTCTTCACGCATCTGGCGCGCACTCATCTGGTGATCGAGGCTTTCGCGGTCGCCACGCACCGCCATCTGGCCCAGGCGCATCCGCTATGGGCGCTGCTCGTTCCGCATTTCGAAGGGACACTGTTCATCAACGATCAGGCCGCAACCTCGCTGATCGCCGCGAACGGGCCGATCGACCATATTTTCGCAGGCACCATCGCATCGAGCCAGGCCGCGGCGGCCGACGACCGACTGGCCTTCGACTTTTACGGCAAGATGCTGCCAGCCGATCTGGCCGCACGCGGCGTCGGGACCGGATCGACGCTCGCCGACTATCCTTATCGCGACGACGCGCTGCTGGTCTGGAACGCGATCCGCGAATGGGCGCGCCAATATGTCTGGCTCTATTATACCGACGATAACGCGGTTGTCGGCGACACCGAACTCGCCGCCTGGGCCGACAGCCTGGCCGGCGAAGCGCGGATCAGCGGCTTCGGCCCGATCGCAACGCGCGACCAGCTTGCCGATGTCTGCACGATGGTGATGTTCACCGCGAGCGCGCAACATGCCGCGGTGAATTTCCCGCAAAAGGACATCATGGCCTTTGCGCCCGCCGTCACCGGCGCGGCGTGGCAGGCCGCGCCAGATTGCGAGCGCGGGCAGGACAAGCCGGGGTGGCTCGCGATGATGCCACCGATGGCGCTGGCGCTCGAACAGCTCAACGTGCTCGAACTGTTGGGTTCGGTGCATTACCGGCCGCTCGGCGACTATCGCAGCAACAGCTTCCCCTACCCGCCCTGGTTCCAGGATCCGCGCGTCACCGCGCCCGAGGGGCCGCTCGCGTGGTTCAAGGGGGTGCTGGCCAATGTCGAAACCGCGATCGCCGCGCGAAACGCGCAGCGGCGGCAGCCCTATCCCTATCTGCAGCCCAGC
Source organism: Sphingopyxis terrae subsp. terrae NBRC 15098 (assembly GCF_001598815.1). Taxonomy (GTDB): domain Bacteria; phylum Pseudomonadota; class Alphaproteobacteria; order Sphingomonadales; family Sphingomonadaceae; genus Sphingopyxis; species Sphingopyxis terrae. Next base: position 5,932 of record NZ_BCZQ01000003.1, read on the forward strand.
CTGATTCCGACGAGCATCAATATCTGAGGCAGCGTCAGCGACAAAACTGCGTCATGGCGAGCCCGGCAAGGCCGGGTGAAGCAATCCAGAGCGGTTTACGCGCGCTCTGGATTGCCGCGTCGCTTTCGGCTCCTCGCAATCGCGCGCTGTAAACGCTCGGCCGCGCGCGGGATCGGGGCGGCCTTAGCTGCCCTTCTTCTTGCGGTGCGTTTCGAGGTCGAGCACCGCATTGTCGCCGCCTTCGGGCATCAGGCCAAGGCGCCGTGCGACCTCCTGATAGGCTTCGACTTCGCCGCCAAGGTCGCGGCGGAAGCGATCCTTGTCGAGCTTTTCATTGGTGTTCATGTCCCACAGGCGGCAACCGTCGGGGCTGATTTCGTCGGCCAGGATGATGCGGCTGTAATCGCCGTCGTAGAGCCGTCCGAATTCGAGCTTGAAGTCGACGAGGCGGATGCCGACCGCCGCGAACATGCCGCTCATGAAATCATTGATGCGGATCGCCATGTCCTGAATGTCGTGCAGTTCGTCCTGGCTGCACCAGTTGAAGCAGGCGATATGTTCTTCGGCGACCAGCGGATCGCCGAGCGCATCGTCCTTGTAGCAATATTCGATCAGCGTGCGCGGCAGCGGCGTGCCTTCCTCCAGCCCGAGGCGCTTCGACAGCGTGCCCGCCGCGACATTGCGCACGATCACCTCGATCGGCACGATCTCGACCTGACGGATCAGCTGTTCGCGCATGTTGAGGCGGCGGATGAAGTGCGTCGGCACGCCGATATTGCCGAGCAGCGTGAAGACATGCTCCGAAATCCGGTTGTTGAGCACGCCCTTGCCGTTGATCGTGCCGCGCTTTTGCGCGTTGAACGCGGTCGCATCATCCTTGAAATACTGGATCAGCGTGCCCGGTTCGGGACCTTCGTAGAGGATCTTCGCTTTGCCTTCGTAGATCTGGCGGCGACGGGCCATGGCGGTCAACTTTCTGTCGGAACCAAATGAATGGCCCCGGCAAAGCGACTCAAATGTGAGCGCGACGCCGGGGCGGTCGGGGCGCCTATAGCGACAAAGCGAGGGCGCGTCATCCCCGGGTTGAAAGCGATCCTCCCTGTCGCGCAGCGATGGGGAGGTGGCAGCGGCGCAGCCGCTGACGGAGGGGCCTTTGCGCAACGCCGCTGCCCCGCCACCATCCTTCGGATGGCCCCCTCCCCATCGCTGCGCGACAGGGAGGATCTTTCTTTACGTTTACGTAAAGTGCTTGCACTCGACGCCGTCGCTTGCAACGCTGCTACCAAAGCCAAGGAGAGAGAAGATGAGTTTCGAACAGATTCGTCTCGACAAGCATGAGGGTATCGCGCTGCTGACCCTCTATCGCCCCGACCGCATGAACGCCTTCACCGGCGAGATGATGCAGGAAATCATTACCGCGCTCGACGAATGCGATGCCGACGACGGCGTCCGCGCGGTGATCTTCACCGGTCATGGCGAAAAGGCCTATTGCGCGGGCGCCGACCTGGGCGCGGGCGCCGCGACTTTCGATTATGACAAGCGCGCCGACAAGCAGGCGCTGCTGCCCGACGGCACCCCGGCCAGCCCGATCGGCGAAGACGGCACGATCAACTGGTCGCACCCGCTGATCCGCGATGGCGGCGGCCGCGTGTCGATGCGCATCTTCGAAGCGAAAAAGCCTGTCCTCGGCGCCATCAATGGCGCCGCGGTCGGCATCGGCGCGACGATGACCCTGTCGATGGATGCCCGGCTGGCGAGCGACAACGCCCGCTACGGCTTCGTCTTCGCGCGCCGCGGGATCGTTCCCGAAGCGGCATCGAGCTGGTTCCTGCCGCGACTGGTCGGCATCCAGACCGCGCTCGACTGGTGCTATTCGGGCCGGCTGATCCCCGCCGCCGAAGCGCATGAAAAGGGGCTGGTACAGTCGGTCCATACGCAAGGCGAGCTGGTCGACGCCGCGATCGCCAAGGCGCGCGAGCTGACCGGCGACAGCGCTCCGGTATCGGTCGCGCTGACGCGGCACATGATGTGGCGGATGCTCGGCGCCCCGCACCCGATGAGCGCCCACCGTTGGGACAGCCGCGTGATCTTCGCTCGCGGCCGCAGCCCCGACGCGGCCGAAGGCGTAACCAGCTTCCTCGAAAAGCGCGCGCCCAACTTCACCGCCAGCGTCGCCAACGACTATCCGGCGTTCGGAGAGTTCGAGGACGCTCCGCCCTATAGCTGAGGCGATGGGCAATGCTGTGGGTCAGGGCCGTCCGGGCTCTGACCCCGGCGTTCCGGCGCTAGCCCCAGCACGCGTACCATCGAGATTTGATGCCGCCGACCGGCTGCAGAATGTCGGTGAGATTCATGCAAATTCTCCCACCGCGGCGCGGGATCGAACTCAGCCGATGGGGGTTGGTATAGCAGCGCGGGCACCGAGGGGGAGCGGTTCATTCTCCTGTCATCCACCCGCCGCATAAATGAGTCTGGCGCGCTTCGTCCGAAGCGCCGGACCAAAGTGGGAGCATGAACATGAGCATTTTCAGCAAGATAAAAGACGCGATCTTCGGCAAGAAGGCGGAAGCCGCCACCCCCGCTCCGGTAACACCGGTAGCCCCCGCCGAGGTACCCGCTGGCCCCGCCGCGGCCGCGGCGCCCACTGCTGCAATCAGCGAAGTCGATGTCGAGGCTATCCTCGCCGCAGAAGCTGCCAAGGTGACGCAGCCGCTCAACTGGCGCACCTCGATCGTCGATCTGATGAAGCTGCTCGACATCGATTCGAGTCTCGCCAATCGCAAGGAGCTGGCGCAGGAACTCGGCTATACCGGCGAACTCAACGGCAGCGCCGAAATGAATATCTGGCTGCATAAAGCGGTGATGCGTGAACTTGCCGCAAACGGCGGCAAGGTTCCCGCCGACCTGACCGACTGATCCTTTTCTTGCTCCTCCCCGTCGCGACGCGATGGGGAGGTGGCAGCGGCAAGGCCGCTGACGGAGGGGCGATAGCGCCACGTTGCCGCCCCTCCACCATCCTTCGGATGGTCCCCCTCCCCACCGCCTTGCGGCAGGGAGGAACGGGTTCCGGTTGACCCCCGCGCCGCGGTGCCTAGACAGGTTTCAACAGAAACAAGTCGCGAGGGAGCCGTCCGTGTCCGATCCATTCCATACGCCCGTCAGCCGCCGTCAGACGATCGCCACCCTCGGTGCCGGAGTCGCGGGGCTGGCCTTGACCGCGCCGGCCCGCGCCTTCGCGCCCGCGACCAGCGGCGACGGCACGGCGGGCGCCGACGCGCTGCTGACCTCGATCGCCGACAATCTCCTCGCCCATTCGCCCGAGGGAGCGACCTCGCTCGGCATCGATACCGGCGCGCGCGCGGCGATGCGGGCGCAGCTCGGCGATCGGTCGGCGGCGGGGCAGCAGGCACTGGCGGCGACGCTGAAGGCCGACCTGGCGCGCGTCCGCGCCTTCGACACGGCGGGGCTCGACCATGCGACGCGAACCAGTCTTGCGGTCGTCGACAGCGCCTATGACGTCGCGCTCGCCGGCTTTGCGCAGCCCTATGGCGATGTCGCGGTGGGCGGTTGGCGCAACACGCCCTATGTCGTCATTCAGAATGTCGGCGCCTATCTCGACGTGCCGAAATTTCTCGACAGCGATCATCCGGTCAAGACGAGCGCCGACGCCGAGGCCTATCTTGCGCGCCTCGCCGCCTATCCTGCCGCGCTCGACGGCGAAACCGAACGGCTCAAGGCCGCCGCCGCCCAAGGCCTCATCGCCCCGGCCTTTCTGATCGACAAGGCGGTCAAGCAGATGGAAGCGAGCCTTGCCGACGCCCGCGACGGCGGCGGGCTGGTCGAGAGCCTCGCCTCGCGGACGCGCAAACAGAATATTGCCGGCAACTGGGGCCCGCGCGCCGAGGCGATCACGCGCGAGACGGTGGTGCCGGCGCTCGAACGCCAGCTTGCCGAACTCAAGGCGCAGCGGCCGAAGGCGACGATGGACGCGGGCATGTGGGCACGGCCGCACGGCGACGAATTCTATGCCTGGGCGCTGCGCGCATCGACCACGACGCGGATGACCCCCGACGAGGTTCACAAAATGGGTCTGGAGCAGCTTGAAGAGTTGCACGGGCGGATGGACCCGATCCTTCAGAAGCTCGGCTATACGCAAGGGTCCGTCGGCGACCGGATGAACGCGCTGGCGAAAGACCCGCGCTTCAAATTCCCCGACAATGATCAGGGCCGGGCCGAGATCGTCGCCTATATCCAGAGCTGGCTGAACAAGATTCGCGCCCAGTTGCCGCGCGCCTTCCGCACGATGATGAAGGGCAATGTCGAGGTGAAGCGCCTGCCGCTCGCCGAAGAACCCGGCGCGCCCGCGGCCTATGGCGGCGCCGGATCGATCGACGGATCGATCCCCGGCCGCTTCTGGATCAACCTGCGTACGACCGATCTGCACAGCAAATATTCGCTCCCCGACCTTGCGATGCACGAAGCGATCCCCGGCCATGCCTGGCAGGGCGAATATGCGAACAAGATGCCGCTGATCCGCTCGATGCTCGCCTTCAACGCCTATTCCGAGGGCTGGGCGCTCTATGCCGAGCAGCTTGCCGACGAGCTGGGGCTTTACGACGATTTCGAGGTCGGACGGCTCGGCTATCTTCAGTCGATCGCCTTTCGCGCCTGCCGCCTTGTCGTCGATACGGGGATCCACGCGAAGCGCTGGACGCGCGAAGAGGGCGTGCGCTTCTTCGTCGAACGCAACGGATCGAACCCGCTGGAGGTCGCGAGCGAAGTCGATCGTTATTGCAGCTGGGTCGGCCAGGCCTGCGGCTACAAGGTCGGCCACAGCGAAATCGTCCGCCAGCGCGGCCGCGCCCAGACCGCGCTCGGTGCAAACTATGACCTGCGCGATTTCGACGACACCGTCGTGCTCGGCGGTAATGTGCCGCTCGACGTTCTCGCGAAGAACGTCGACGAATATATCGCGGAAACGAAGGGATAGTGACCGGAAAAAGGCAAGGCGATCCTTCGCTTCGCTGACGCTATCGCCGACGGTAGGCGCACCTGACGGGTTCGCCTATTTCTTCCCGAACAGCGAGCCCGCGATGCCGCCCAGGTCGTTGAGCGGGTTGCCGTCGCCATCGCGGTCGAGCGCACCGAGAATGCCCGCGCCGCCGTCCTGCTGGACCATCTGCGCAAAGCGACCGAGCGAGCCTTCGCCGCCGATCTGGCCGATGATCTCCTGCAACTTGTCGAGCGGCAGACCGGTGGTCGCGGCAGCGCCTTCGGCGGTGTCACCCTGCATCGGGTGATGCTTGGCGAGCGCGGCAATCGCCGATTCGACATGCTCGGGCGACAGGCCGACCTTGGCGGCAAGGTTAGCCACCGTGTCGTTTCCGGAAATCTGTCCGAGAATATTGTCCAAGATGCTCATGGCTGCGCTCCTTCGCTTCGAGTCGGAACCGACGCTATCACGGCGCAGGCAGCGGCGCGAGGTCCGGCGGGACGAACCCGCGCCGCGCCGGCACCGAAAAGAGCAGGTCGCGGCTGTAGAAGCGCAGCGGCCAGTCGCGCGCGCCCACGGGCGATCGCAGCAACGCATTGACGCGGCTGGTCAGGCCCGTCTCCGGCGTTTCAGCGAGGAACAGCCGCACCCCCGCGACATAGGCGCGGGTGATGCTGTCGTGATAGCCCTGCGTGTCGTCGTTCACGCCGCCCACGCTTTCGTTGAAGCGGCGGATGATCGGCGCAATTTCGGCATCGACGTCGATGTCGGGGCGCTCGCTCAGCAGCCAGAGGCACGCCGCCAGATGCGCCTCGTGCGTCCACGCCTCGCGCGGCAGGGTGCAGGCGAGCAAGCCTGCACCGATCGCGCGAATATCGGCATCGCGCTCGAACAGGCGCGGGGTAAAGTCGGTGGTCATGGGTCCGGTCCTTCCGGGTGAATGAGCACCCGGAAGTTTCCGGGTTGGGGTTAGAACCCGCCCAATACACCGCTGAGGTTTGAAGCGATTTCGTTCAGTGCAAGGAGAAGAGACGCCCGGATATAGATATATCCCAAGGCTCTTCGACGCGGCAATGGACGAAATCGGTCAAATCCCGAAGGGACGCCCAAATGGCTTCGCCATTTGGGCGCCTCAGCGGCGTATTGGGCGGGTTCTAACCCTTAGGCCGCGACGGCGGCCTGCGGTGCGGCGTTGCGGACGCCTTCGTCGACATGGTCCGCAAATTGCGCGAAATTGTCGATGAATTGCTGCACCAGCGTTTGCGCCGTGCGGTCATAGGCCGCCTTGTCGGCCCAGGCTTCGCGCGGATCGAGCAGGCCCGAATCGATGCCGGGCACCGCAACGGGAACCATGAAGCCGAAATTCGGATCCTTGCGGAATTCCGCATTGTTCAGGCTGCCGTCGAGCGCCGCGTTGAGCAGTGCGCGGGTCGCCTTGATCGGCATGCGGCTGATCCCCTCCATCGTCGCCATGCCGCCGGTCCAGCCGGTGTTGACGAGCCAGCATTCGACGCCGCCCTTGGCGATGCGCTCCTTGAGGAGGTTGCCGTAAACCGACGGATGGCGCGGCATGAACGGCGCGCCGAAGCAGGTCGAGAAGGTCGCCTCGGGCTCGGTCACGCCGATTTCGGTGCCGGCAACGCGCGCAGTATAGCCCGACAGGAAGTGATACATCGCCTGATCGGGGGTCAGCTTCGCGATCGGCGGCAGCACACCATAGGCATCGGCGGTGAGCATGATGATATTCTTGGGCACCGGACCCATATTCTTTTCCGACGCATTCGGGATGAAGTCGATCGGATAGGACCCGCGGCTGTTTTCGGCGAGGCTGTTGTCGTCGAGGTCGAGTTCGCGCGTCGCGGGGTCGATCACCACATTTTCGAGCACCGTGCCGAAACGCTTCGTCGTCGCATAGATTTCGGGTTCGGCCTCGGCCGACAGGCGGATCATCTTGGCGTAGCAGCCGCCTTCGAAGTTGAAGACCGCGGTGTCCGACCAGCCATGCTCGTCGTCGCCGATCAGTGTGCGCGAGGCGTCGGCCGACAGCGTCGTCTTACCCGTGCCCGACAGGCCAAAGAAGACCGCGGTGTCGCCGTCGGCGCCGATGTTCGCCGAGCAATGCATCGGCATCACGCCCTGCACCGGAAGGAGATAGTTGAGGATGCCGAACACCGACTTCTTCATCTCGCCGGCATATTGCGTGCCGCCGATCAGGATCAGCTTTTCGGAGAAGTTCACCGCGATCACCGTTTCGGTGCGCGAACCATGTTTCGCCGGGTCGGCGCGGAAGCTCGGCAGGTCGATGATCGTATATTCGGTCGCGAAGGACGCCAGTTCCTCGGCCGTCGGACGGCAGAGCAGCGTGCGAATGAACTGGCTGTGCCAGGCGAATTCGGTGATGACCTGCACCCCGACGCGATATTCGGGCTGCGAACCGCCGAACAGCCGCTGGCGATAGACGCGGTCGCGCGATGCGAGATGGGCAAAGAAATCGGCCTTGAGCGCGGCGAAATGATCGGGGGTCATCGGCACATTGGTCTTGCCCCACCAGATGGTATCTGCCGTTTCGGCATCCTGGACGATGAACTTGTCCTTGGCGCTGCGCCCGGTGTGCTTGCCGGTGGCGACGACGAGCGGGCCGTCCTTCGCGAGCAGGCCTTCGCCATTGCGCACGGCATCCTCGACGAGCTGCGCAGTGCCCCAGTTTTCGGCCACATTCGCTTTGGTTTCGACGGTGTCGGTACCGATCACAACCTTGGTCATTTGCTTCGCCTTTCCTCTGCGCCGCGCGCACCTTTGCATAGGTATGCAGGACATGCCATGCGAAAGCGATGGGCCCGCATGAACATGGGGTGCCGACGTCACGCCGATTCCGAAATCCCGGCCGCGTTAGCGATAGCCGAGGCGGAGGTCAAAAGATTAAAAGGTGAATCGCGGGCGGGACGTGCGCAGTTGTCGCTGGGCGGCAGATCGGCTAGTCCGGCGCCGGGTCCGCCCAATGGAAAGAGCATGACGGCAACCATCGCGCTGGTCGACGACGACCGCAACATCCTGCAATCCCTGTCGATCGCGCTTCAGGCCGAAGGCTTCGTCACGCGCGTCTATTCGGACGGCGAAGCCGCCCTGAAGCCGCTCATCGACAATCCGCCCGATCTGGCCGTCTTCGACGTCAAGATGCCGCGCATGGACGGGCTCGAGCTGCTGCGCCGCCTGCGCGAGAAAAGCCAGCTTCCGGTGATCTTCCTCACCAGCAAGGACGACGAGATCGACGAGGCGCTGGGACTCGCGATGGGTGCCGACGACTATATCTCCAAACCCTTTTCGCAGCGGCTGCTGATCGCCCGCATCCGCGCGATCCTGCGCCGCGTCGACCTCAACCGCAATGCCGCGGCCGCCGACGACGAGCCTGCGGCCGAACCGATCGTGCGGGGCCGGCTCGCGATGGACCCGGCGCGGCACAAGGTGAGCTGGGGCGGCAGGGATGTGACGCTGACCGTCACCGAATTCCTGATTCTGGAGACGCTTGCCAGCCGCCCGGGCATCGTGCGCAGCCGCAACCAGCTTCTCGACGCGGCCTATCAGGACGATGTCTATATCGACGATCGCACCATCGACAGCCACATCAAGCGCCTGCGCCGCAAGTTCCGCGAGGTCGATTCGGACTTCGACGCGATCGAGACGCTCTATGGTGCGGGGTATCGTTTCTCCGATGATGGCTGACGCGTCGATTGCCGAACAGGAGGAAGCCCCGCTCGTCTGGTCGGCGCGCTGGTCGCTCACGACGCGCATCCTGGCCGTCAACATCCTGGCGATCGCGCTGCTGGCGGGCGGATTCTTCTATCTCGATACCTATCGCACCCGCCTCGTCGATACGCGCATTTCCGAAATGCAGGACCAGCTCGGCCTGCTCGACAGCGCGCTCGAGGCGGCGCGCCCCGACCAGCGTGCGCGGCTGATCGGCGAATTCACGCGCGCGACCGAATCGCGGCTGCGCTTCTATGCTGCCGATGGCCGCAAGCTGTCCGACAGTTTCGATCATGGGCCGCCGACCTATACGCTTCGCGATCCCGATTTGCAGGCGTGGCAGCGCGATGCGGCGCGCGCGATGGACCGCGGCATCGACTGGATCGTCGGCGCGCCGAGCTACCCCGAATTTACCGAGCCGGCCCAAGACACGCTCGCCGCCTGGCCCGAGGCCGAAGCGACATTGCGCAGCGGCGAAGCGCAGGCGCGATTCCGCTATGCCCCCGAACGCACCCCGCTGCTCAGCGCCACCCGCGTCGTCGATCTGGAGACACCCGAGGTGATGCTGATGACGCTCAACGCGCGCGACATCACGCGCACGGTGCGCGCCGAGCGCTTCCGCCTCGCAATCGTCATCGCGATGGTCGTGATCGCATCGGTCCTGCTGTCGCTGTTTCTGGCGCGCACGATCGTTCGCCCGCTGCGCCGACTGGCACGCGCCGCCGTTCGTGTCCGGCTGGGCCGCGCGCGCGAGGTGGTCGTCCCCCGCCTGCCGAGCCGCCGCGACGAGATCGGCACGCTGGCACGCGCGCTGAGCGACATGACGCAGGCGCTGCGCGAGCGCATCGACGCGGGCGAACATTTCGCCGCCGATGTGACGCACGAGCTTAAAAATCCCATCGCATCGGTGCGATCGGCGATCGAAGGGCTGGGGCGCGTAACGTCCGACGCGCAGCGCACCCAGTTGCTCGCTATCGCCGACGAGGATGTCCGCCGGCTCGACCGCCTCGTCACCGACATCAGCGACGCAAGCCGGATCGACGCGCAATTGTCGCGCGCGTCTTTTGAACCCGTCGATGTCGGGCTGATGATCGAATCGATGCTCGCCGCGCGCTGCGCCCGCAACAGCCAGAACGAAGATCGACCGCGCATCGCCTTTGCGCGGCCGCGCAAGGGGACGACTGCGGTGATGGGCGACGGCCATCGGATCGAGCGGGCGATCGACAATGTCATCGACAATGCGATCAGCTTCTCGCCCGCAGGCGGCCTCGTCTGCATCGCCGCCACGCGGCTGGGCGACGAGGTTCACGTGCGGGTCGACGACGACGGGCCGGGGATCGAACCGTCGCAACGCGAAGCAATTTTTCGCCGTTTCCATAGCGAACGGCCGTCGGGGGAAGCGTTCGGCAAGCATAGCGGGCTGGGCCTCGCCATCGCGCGAACGATCATCGAGGGGCATGGCGGCACCATCTCGGCGCGCGACCGCGACGACGGCCGGCCCGGCGCCAGCCTGCTGATCACCCTGCCCGCGCGCGAAGGCTCCGATCCCACAGGCTGAACTTGCCGCGGGCGCCTATCGCCTTGCAGCCCCGCTTCGTCGCCGGTAAGCCTGCACCCATGTTCCCGAGCAGGACCAGGGCCGAGATCCACAATATCCATGCGAGCTGCGTGGCAGCGGGCAATGGCGGCGTCCTGATTCTCGGCAATTCGGGCCAAGGCAAGTCGGATCTTGCGCTCCGCCTGCTCGACCGGGGTGCGCGGCTCGTCGCCGACGACCGCTGCGACATCTGGTACGAGCGCGGCCGCCTGTGGTGCCGTCCGCCCGAAAATCTGGCCGGAAAGCTTGAAGTGCGCGGCATCGGCATCATCGAGCGGCCATGGACCGCCCCGGTTCCGCTGGCTCTCGCGGTCCGGCTTACCGACCATTATGATCGCATGCCCGCGGTGAATCAGGTCGAAATGGTTGTCGGCCATCCCCTACCCGCACTGCTGCTTTCGGCCTTCGAAGTATCGGCCCCGATCAAGATATTGCTCGCGCTCGAACGGCTGGCACCGGCTGCATGAGCGATCCCGCCGCGCCGCGTCTGCTGCTCGTCACCGGCCTTTCGGGCGCCGGCAAATCGACCGTGCTCAAGGTGCTGGAAGACCTGGGGTGGGAGGTTGTCGACAATCTGCCGCTCGCGCTGCTCGACGCGCTGATCGACGCACCGGTGCAGCGCAGCGCGGCGAACCGGCCGATCGCGGTGGGCATCGACAGTCGCAGCCGCGGTTTCAAGCCGGCGCTGCTCGTCAAACGCATGAAGGAATTGCGCGAAGCGGGCGGGCGCGACATGCAGACGCTGTTCCTCGATTGCGCAGGTGCCGAACTCGAACGGCGCTTTTCGGAGACGCGCCGCCGCCACCCGATGGCGGAGGACCGCCCCGCCGCCGACGGCATCGCGCGCGAACGCGAGATGATGGAGCCGCTCCGCCGCTGGGCCGAGCATGTCATCGACACGACCAACTATACGAGCAACGATCTGCAGCAGGAGGTGCGCCAGCGCTTCGGCGGCGGCGGCGACGATGCGCCGGTGCTCAACATATTGAGCTTCGGCTTCGCGCGCGGGTTGCCGCGCCACGCCGATCTGGTGTTCGACATGCGCTATCTGCGCAATCCGCACTGGGACGCGGCGCTGCGCCCGCACACCGGGCTCGACCCCGACGTCGCCGCCTATATCCGCACCGATCCCGCTTATGAAGCGACAGTGGCGCAGATCGAAACCCTGCTCCTCACCCTGCTGCCGCGCTACCGCGCCGAAGGGAAAAGCTATGTCACCATCGCCTTCGGCTGCACCGGCGGGCGCCACCGTTCGGTCCATGTCGCCGATCGTGTTGCTCGAACGCTACGCGCCGCGGGTCACGAGCCCACGGTGACCCACCGCAACCTTGACTCGGCCCCGCAAGATGGGCTTGAGGGCAAGCCCCCGCCCGCATCTCCCGCACCCGGCGGACAAACATAAGGGTCTCGCTTTTCATGCCCACCGATAAAGCCCTGCCGCTGCTCGGAATGGTTCTCGTCACGCACGGCCGCCTCGCCGAGGAAATGGTGACGGCGATGGAACATGTGGTGGGACCGCAGCGCGCGGTGGCGACGGTGTGCATCGGCCCCAATGACAATATGGAAGTGCGCCGCGGCGAAATTGCCGAAGCGATCCAGCGCGTCGACGAAGGGCGCGGGGTCGTCATACTGACCGACCTGTTCGGCGGCACCCCGTCGAACCTTGCCATCAGCCTGCTGGAAAGCGGGCGAACCGAAGTCATTGCCGGCGTCAACCTGCCGATGCTCATCCGGCTGGAAAGCGCGCGCAAGACGATGGACCTGCGTGCCGCGGTGATCGCGGCCAAGGAAGCAGGCCAGAAATATATTTCCGTCGCATCGGAAATGTTGGGGGTGGGGCCATGAACCAGATCAGCGAAACGGTAGAAATCACCAACCAGCGCGGTCTGCACGCCCGCGCCAGCGCCAAGTTCGTTACCTTCGTCAGCCGCCTGCCCGAAACCGTGTCGGTCGAGGTCGAAAAGGGTGGGTCGCGCGTATCGGGATCGTCGATCATGGGATTGATGATGCTGGGCGCGGCGAAGGGCGACAGCATCACCATCCACACCAGCGGCGACGGCGCCGAAGCCGCGATGCTCAAGCTCGTCGGGCTGGTCAAGGACAGCTTCGGCGAGGACTAGATACGCTCCTCCCTTCTGCCGCATCCCCGAGCGAAGACGAGGGGACATGGCGAGCGAAGTCGAGGCAAGGACATTGCGGGTTCTCGCTTCGCTCGAAGGGGCCCCTCGTCTTCGCTCAGGGAGACGGAATCCCAAGGAACACCAGAGTTGACCCATCTCCGTTCCCGAATCGAAAGCCTGTCGAACCCGCTCGTCAAGCGGATGCGGCTGCTGCGCGAAAAGCGGCATCGCCGCGCCGAGGGGCTGTTCCTGGCCGAAGGGCTGCGCATTGCGACTGAAGCGCGCGAGGCGGGCATATTGCCGCGCTGGCTGTTTCTGGCCGAAGAGGGCGCCGCGCACCCGCTCGCGCGGGCGCTGATCGACGCGACGCTGGCGAGCGGCGGCGAGGTGATCGACACGACGCCGGCGATCCTCTCCAAATTGTCGGGCAAGGACAATCCGCAGACCGTCGTCGGCATCTATGCCGAGCCGCGGACTGCGCTATCCGACCTCGATCGCGACGCGGCGCCGATCTGGCTGGTTGCCGAACGGCTGCGCGATCCCGGCAATCTGGGCACCATGCTGCGTACCGGCGACGCGGTCGGTGCCGGCGGGTTGATCCTGCTCGGCGAATCGACCGATCCCTATGGCGTCGAGGCGGTGCGCGCGAGCATGGGGGCGATCTTCACCCAGCGGCTGGTGCAGGCCGAATGGGACGAGTTTCTGCCCTGGCTGCGCAGCGGGCGCGGCGAACTGGTCGCAACCTGGCTCGGCGACGACACCAAGGATTATCAGGCGGTGCGTTATGCCGCCCCCACCTTCATCCTGATCGGCAATGAATCGCAGGGCCTGCCGCAAGCCTATGCCGAAGCCGCCGACGTGCGCGTAAAAATGCCGATGATGGGCAAGGCCGACAGCCTGAACGCGGCCGTTGCGGCCGCGGTCATGGCCTATGAAGTGCTGAACCAGCAGCGAAGCTGAACGCTGGCCATGCAACCTGTTCAGCGGCCGGCCATTGGACCCGATGTACCCGCCGCTGCGAAAGGATCTGTCATGAAAATGTTGCTTGTCCCCGCCCTAACCGCCGCAGCGACGCTTGCCGGCTGCGCTGCCACCGGCACCGGACCCGCGACGCCCGCTCCGCCGACCGAGGCCTATATGGCGCTGGGTACCGAGCCGGGCTGGACGCTGGAAATCACGCCCGCGCGCCTCGCCTATAATGGCGATTATGGCGCGACGCGGATCGCGGTCGCCAACCCCGGCGCGCGGCCGAGTTTCAACGGCGAGCGCTATGTGACCGACCGGCTGACCGTCGATGTGACGCACAGCGCGTGCAGCGACGGGATGAGCGACCGCCGGTATCGCGACACGGTGACCGTCACCGCCGACGGCAAGACGGTTAAGGGCTGCGGCGGTGCGATCTTGCCGGCCGCCGATCTTACCGGCACCCGCTGGACCTTCGTGTCGATTGGCGGCACGCCGGTCGCCACCGATCGCCCCACCGACCTCGCCTTCGAGGGAGAACGGATGAGCGGCAGCGCGGGCTGCAACCGCTTCGGGGGCAGCTATGCCGTCGAGGACGGCGTGCTGACCGCAGGACAGCTTGCGGCGACGCTGATGGCTTGCCCAGGCGCCGGCATGGCGCAGGAACGCGCCTTCTTCGACCTGATGAAGACGCCGGTGCGGCTGAGCTTCCCGTCCGACGGCACGATGGTGCTGATCGGTGAAAGCGGCCAGACGGCGGTGCTGAAGCGCGTGATCTGACGCGCCATATCGCCTCCGCCCGAGCGGGGGCGATAGGTCATTCGCTCGCGTCGTTCACCGCAGCCGGTGCCGCCGCAAGCTTCGCCAGCGGCCGCGCCGCCTGTTCGGCAACGGGCAGCACGGGAATTTCCTTGCCGCCCGTCTCGACGTCGAGCGCCTCGAAACGCTTCGCCTGCGTCAGCACCTGGCTTTCGAAGCTGCCGACAAAGGCGTTGTAGGCGCCGGTCGCCTGATCGAGATTCTTGCCGACGCGCGCGATATGCCCGCCCATCGTCGCCATGCGCGCATAAAGCTCCTTGCCCAGCGCGGCGATCTCGCGCGCCTGCCCCGCCAGCTTTTCCTGCCGCCACACCGCCGCGACGGTGCGCGCGATCGCGATCAGGTTGGTCGGCGTAGCGAGCAGCACCTTGCGCTCGAAGGCATAATCCCAAAGCTCGGCATCATGATCGAGCGCGGCGGCGAGGAAATGTTCGCCGGGGACGAACATCACGACATAGTCGGGCGTGTCGTCGAACTGGTTCCAATAGGCCTTGGCGCCCAGCGTGTTGACGTGCGCCTTCATCGCCGCGGCATGTGCGGCGAGATGCGCGGTCTTTTCGGCTTCGTCGACCGCGCCGAACGCGTCCTGATAGGCGTTGAGCGACACTTTGGCGTCGATGACCAGGCTTTGCCCGCCGGGCACCTTGACGACGACGTCGGGACGCAGCCGCCCGCCCTCGCCATCGGCGACGCTCACCTCGGTCTGGAAATCGGCATGTTCGGACAGGCCGCAGCTTTCGAGCACATTGCGCAGCTGTTGCTCGCCCCAGCGGCCGCGCGCCTTGGGCGCGTTGCGCAGCGCGTTGACTAGCTTCGCCGCCTCGCTCGACACGCGCTCGGTCCCTTCGCGCATGGCGGCGATCTGGCCGTGCAGCAGCCCGAAGGCGTCGCGGCGTTCGGCCTCGACCTTGCCGACCGCCTCTTCATATTTGGCCAGCCGTTCGTGAACCGGCTGGAGCAGCGCCCTCAGATTCTGCCCCGCGCTTTCCTCGCTTTGGCGGAACCGCTGATCGGCGCGTTCGAGGAAGTTTTTCTGCGCCTCGCCCAGCATCGCCTGCCCGACCTCGCGGAATTGCGCGGTGAGCGCCGCCTGTGCCTCCTTGAGCTGCGCGACCTGCGCGTCATGCGCCGCGTCGCGCGCCTTTTGTTCGGCGAGCAGCGACGCGAGCTGGATATCGGCGGCCTTGCGCGCCTCCGCCTCGGCAGCGAGATCGGTGACGGCGACCCTGAACCGTTCGGCGAGCCCGTCGCGCTCAGCCTTGAGCCCGCCCGCCTGCCGTCCGGCGAACAGCCAGCCGATCACGGCACCGACGACAAGGGCAGCAACGACAGCGAGGAGCAGGGGCAGGGCCATCGGCAGAACATAGGACGAACGCAGCGCGCTTGGCTAGCCGCTAATTTAGCACCCCGATCCGCCGGAGGCTCCCTCGCCCGGCGCGTCAGCCCTTGTCATAGGCATTGCGGCCGCGCGTCGCGGTCATCCGGTGCGACGAGGCGAGCGCGAGGTCATGGCTGCGCACCGAACTGACGAAATGCCAGTCGGCGGTGACGCGCTCGGGCGTCAGCGCCACCGTCGCATAGCCGCGATCGCGCGTGTTCGCCCAGCGCAACTGCGGCGACGCGGCGCGCAGGGCGGCGACCCGAATATCGTCGGGGATGGCGGGCGTATAGCTTTCGAACCCCGGCGAGGTGACGCTGTGTCCGCCGACCTCGATCCCCGCCGGCCGGCCCCCATGCGTCAGGTCGAAGGCCCAGGCATTGTGACTGTCCCCCGACAGGGTGACAAGATTGGCGCCGGCGCGCTGCGCCGCGGCGAGCAGGCGGTCGCGCGCGGCGGGATAGCCGTCCCAGCTGTCCATGTTGAGCGGCAGCCCGGCCTTGGCGGCGAGCTGACCGATCTCCACCCGCCGCTGCACATAGTCGGGCAGGTCGGCGCCGAACCAGTTTTTCGATTCGGGCGGGGTGAACAGGCTGCCCATGACAATCTGCTGCGCGCAGACCTGCCAGCGCGTGCCCGATTTCGCCGATGCCGCGAAGCCGTCGAACAGCCATTTTTCCTGCTCGCTGCCCAGCAATTGCCGCGCCGGGTCGCGATAGCCGGTTTCGGCAAATTGCTTGAGCGCGGCGGCCGCGTCGCCCTTGTCGGCAAGGATGTCGCCGATCTCGAACTGCTTGTCGCGCGCGGTGATGCGCGTTTCGGGCAGGAAGATCGTCGCCAGATCGCCGACCTGATAGCTGCGCCAGCGCGCGCCGCCGACCGGCATCCATTCGTCATAGGCGCGCATGGCGGCGGCTTCGCGCGCGCTCCAGTCGCCCTCGTCGGGCTGGTGATTTTCGGCCCCGCCCTTCCAGGTGTCATTGGCAAATTCATGATCGTCCCACTGCGCGACGATCGGGAACAGCTGGTGAAGGCGCTGCAAATCGGGGTCGCTGCGATAGGCGGCATAGCGTAGCCGGTAATCGGCGAGCGCGATCAGCTCGTTTGATGGCTGGATCAGGCGGCCGGGCACCGCCTCTTTCGCCGACGGATAGGTGCCGACCTTATATTCGTAGAGATAATCGCCCACATGGACGACCAGATCGATATCCGAACGGGCGGCGGCATGGCCGTAGGCGTTGAACCAGCCGAACGGCATGTTCGCGCAGGAGAACAGCGCCAGGGTGAAGGCACCCGCCGCCCCTTCCGGCAAGGTGCGCGTGCGCCCCGTCACCGACATCGTGCCGTCGGGCGCGACGAAGCGATAGAAATACCAGCGGCCGGGCTCGAGACCGTCGACGTGCAGCTTCGCGGTGTGATCCGCATCGCCGGCGGCGGTGACGCTGCCGCCACCGACGATTCGGACGAAGTCGGCCGTGTCCGACACCTCGGCCGTCAGCGCGGTGTCGGCCGCAGCGGCATAGCGCGTCCACAGCAGCACCGACCGCGGACCGGGCTCGCCGCTCGCCACCCCGTGGGTGAAGCCCTGTGCCGCCATCGCCTGCGCCGCGCCGGGCAAGGCCATTGCGGCAAGCCCTGCCGTGCCGAGCTTCATCAGCAGGCGGCGATCCATTTCGGCCCAAAGCTGGTGCATCGTTTTTCCTCCCGTCTCGCCGGGTCTGTGCCCGGCTTTCATGACAATTATGCGCTCACCCGCTCATACCGAGCGCGAGCAACAGCAGCATGAAAGCGATGACCGCGAACAGGCTGAAGAATAGCAGCAGGGTCGTCCGGGCAAGCGCGCCGACGCGCGACGAGCGATAGGCGCCGCGAAGCTGGCGATACATGTGGAACGGGACATAGAGCATCGCGAAGAAGGTCGCGAGATCGCCCAGCACCGTCAGATTGAGCAGCCGCACCACGACGAAGAGCAGCAGCATGAAGCTGATCGAATAGGTGACGAAGACGAAATGATCATAGGTGTGGAAACGCCGGCTGAACGGATAGAGCAGCCACATGAAGGGCAGCGACAACGGGATCAGCGCCCAGGCGAATTTATAGGCGTTGGCCTGCAATTTATAGAGAATCAGCGCGGGGTTCGCGAACGCCTTTTGCAGACCATGGTCGATGAAAGGCACCCCCGTATCGACCTTGTTGCGCGTGACGAAATCGGCGCTGGTCTTCACCTGATCGACCGGGTTGTCGAGAACCGGCGGCCCCGCGGCGCGGTCGGCGGTGCGCTCATCCTTGCTGCGGCTGCGCGCAATCCCCAGATAGTCGGCGCTTTTCTGAAGCGTGGCGCGTTCGTCCTGCAATTCCTTGCGCTGCGCCGCGGACAGATCTTTTTTCGCAAGTTCGGTATCGATGCGGTCGACCTCGACCTGCATGCTGTCCTTGATCGCGGCCGATCGCGTCTGTTCGGCCGCGGCCTTGTTCAGTTCCTCCCCGACGCCGCCCCCCGCGCCGACCATCGCCAGCACCGCATAGGTCAGGAAAACCGCAAACAGGAACAGCGCCAGCGGCGAAATGAAGCTCGCCCGCTCGCCGTGAATGTAGCGGCGCGTCAGATCGCCGGGCCGCCATGTCAGGAGCGGCAGCGTGTTCCACAGCTTGCCCTCGAAATGAAAGATGGCGTGAACCAGATCATGCCCGATCGCGCCGAAGCTGCGATGGACATCGGCCTTCTGCCCGCAGCGGTGGCAGTGCGAGCCGCGAAGTACCGTCCCGCAATTCAGACAGCGGGCGCCCGCGTGCGCGCTGCCGTCGCCGTGTCCCGGCTCGATCGCGCCGCCCGCAAGCCCCGCCGTGATCGCCGCCCCGAATGCTTCGATGTCCCCGCTCATGCGCCCTGACTAGTGGGGTGAATGACCTCGTGCAACGGGGCTTTCGGGAATCACGCCAAAAGTGATATTGGCCCGTCGCATGAACGCTGAAACCTCCCTCACCCTCGGCGACGCGCCGCGCCTGAACGATGCCGATGCGCTGATCGCCGACATGGGCGCGCGCGCGCGGCTGGCGGCGAAGGCGCTCGCGGTCGCGACGACGGCCGAAAAGGCAAAGGCGCTGCGCGCGGCTGCGGCCGAGCTGCGCATGCGCGGCGCGGCGATCCTGGATGCCAATGCGCGCGATATGGAGGCGGGACGCGAAGGCGGCCTGTCGTCGGCGATGCTCGACCGGCTGCGCCTCGACGAGAATCGGCTCGCCGCGATTGCCGACGCGGTCGAGGCCGTCGCCGCCTTGCCCGACCCGGTCGGCGCCGAAATCGACCGGACCGTGCGCCCCAACGGCATGACGCTGGCCCGCGTGCGCGTCCCGCTCGGCGTCGTCGGCATCATCTATGAAAGCCGCCCCAATGTGACCGCCGATGCCGCCGCGCTGGGGCTGATGTCGGGCAATGCGGTGATCCTGCGCGGCGGCAGTGAGGCTGTGCACTCGAACCGCGCGATCCACGCCGCGCTCGCGGCGGGTCTCGCCCAAACCGGACTGCCCGCCGATGCCGTGCAACTGGTGCCGACACAGGATCGCGCCGCGGTCGGCGCGCTGCTCCGCGCGCAGGGCCTGATCGACATCATCATTCCGCGCGGCGGCAAGGGGCTGGTAGCGCGCGTGCAAGACGAGGCGCGCGTACCCGTGCTCGCGCATCTCGACGGGATCAATCATCTCTATATCGACGGCGCCGCCGATCCGGCCAGGGCAGTCGATCTTGCGGTCAACGCCAAGATGCGCCGCACCGGCGTCTGCGGCGCGACCGAAACGATCCTGATCGACCGCGCCTATCCCGCGCCGCTTGCCATCGTCGACGCGCTGATCGCCGCGGGCTGCGAAGTGCGCGGCGATGCCGCCATCGCGGCGCTCAGCCCGCATGTAACACCGGCGAGCGCGACCGATTGGGACTGCGAATATCTCGACGCGATCGTCTCGATCGCCGCGGTCGACGGGATCGAGGGCGCGCTGTCGCATATCGACACCCATTCGAGCCGCCACACCGACGCGATCGTCACCGAGGATGTGGCGACCGCCGAGCGGTTCCTGTCCGAAGTCGACAGTGCGATCGTCATGCACAACGCCTCGACGCAATTCGCCGACGGCGGCGAGTTCGGCCTCGGCGCCGAGATCGGCATCGCCACGGGACGCCTCCACGCGCGCGGCCCCGTCGCGCTCGAAGGGCTCACCACCTATAAATGGCTGGTGCGCGGGAGCGGACAGGTTCGACCCTGACCCGCCCGCTCACCACCGGCCTCCTCGGCGGCAGCTTCAATCCCGCGCATGGCGGGCACCGCGCGATCAGTCTGAACGCGATCGATGCGCTGGGGCTCGACGAGCTGTGGTGGCTCGTTTCGCCCGGCAATCCGCTCAAGGCGCAGGCGGGCATGGCGCCGCTTGCCGCCCGGTTGGCCTCGGCGCAGCGCATGGCGCGCCGCGCGCCGATCCGCGCCACCGCGATCGAGGCCGAACTCGGCACGCGCTATACGGTCGACACGCTGCGCGCGCTGATCCGTCGCTATCCGAATCGGCGCTTCATCTGGATCATGGGCGCCGACAATCTGGTTCAATTGCCCCGCTGGCGCGACTGGCGGGATATTGCGCGATTGATGCCGATTGCGGTTATCGCGCGTCCGGGCTATAATGGCCGCACCCATGCTGCAGAGGCGATGGGTTGGCTGCGGCGCTTTGTCCGGCCCGCGGACCAGAAACGTCTTTGGACAGACTGGAGACCGCCTGCCCTCGTGTTCCTGCGTTTTTCGCCCGATGTGCGATCCGCAACTGCAATACGGCAGGCCAACCCCCGCTGGTTCGAAAGCTATGCAGGCCGCGCGCTGCGCGACCCTGTCACGCATTCGCGGCTGGCCATGGATGAAAGGAATGAAACCGCTTGATAGCCGCCAGTAAGGATGCCGCGCCCGGCGCCGCGTCCGCACCCAAGTCTTCGGACGACAGCGTGGAAAGCCTCCACGCGCTGATCCTTCACCAGCTGGACGAGGATCAAGCCCAGGAAACCATTTCCATCCCGCTTGCCGGCAAGAGCAGCATCGCCGATCATATGGTGATCGCGAGCGGTCGGTCGACGCGCCATGTGTCGGCAATCGCCGACAAACTGGCGCAGCGGATCAAGCAGGAAACGGGCCGGCCGGTCCGCGTCGAGGGGCTGCCCAATGCCGATTGGGTGCTGATCGACGCCGGCGACGTGATCGTCCACCTGTTCCGTCCGGAGGTTCGCAGCTTCTATAATCTCGAACGCATGTGGTCGTTCGGCGATGCACCGCCGGTTGCCGCGGTAAATTGACGCCTTTGTTCTGTTCGGCCTAAAGCCCGAACAGAAGCGGCACCAGCCCGCTCCCCCGCCCGGCCTCCCCGACGATAGTGGCCTGTGGGAGGCCGGGCGGGGGAGCGGGCTGGTGCCGCTTTCACCGAAGGTGAACGAAGACATCATGTTGCTGCACATCATCGCGCGGGGCCGGATCGGGCGCGGGCCCGAGGCCGAACTGGTCGAGCGTTATATGAAGCGCGTGACCTGGGCGCAGAAGATTTCGGAACTTCCCGACACCGGCGGCCGCGTGCCCGCCGCACCTGTCGGCAGTCGTACCGTGCTGCTCGACGAAGGCGGCGAACAGATGTCGTCGCTCGAATTCGCCAAACTGCTGGAAAAATGGCGCGACGGCGGCGTGCGCGAGGCGCGATTCTGCCTTGGCGCCGCGGACGGCTTCACGCCCGACGAGCGCGAGGGGGCCGACAAGGTCATCGCCTTCGGCCGCGCAACCTGGCCGCATCTGATGGCGCGCGCGATGCTCGCCGAACAATTATGGCGCGCCACCAGCATCGTCGCCGGCCACCCCTATCACCGCGAAGGTCGCCAATGAGGGCCGCCTTGCTTGTCGTCGCCGCCTTTGCGGCGATCACCGGCGGCGCGCTGGCGCTGGCGCAGAGCGACGTTTTCGATCCCGCCGCGATTGCGGCGCGCGAGCGCCAGCAACTGCTGACCGCCAAGGCCCAGTCGGCCGCGGCAATGCGGCGAAGCGCGGTGCTCGAAGCGCAGGCAAGCGCCGCGCGCGACGAGGCCGACCGGCTTAAGAAGCGCAGCGCCGCCCTCGCCGCGCGGATCCAGTCGGCCGAGGCCGATATCGACGCGGCAGAGGCGCGCGTCGCGCTGGTCAGTCGCCGCCTTGCCGATCAACAGACGCGGCTCGCCGAACAGCAGCAGCCCCTGCTCGCGCTCACCGCATCGCTCCAGCAATTGAGCCGCCGCCCGCCGGTGAGCGTGCTCGCGCAGCCGGGCTCGCTGCGCGACATGGTCCACGCGCGCGCCGTACTCGACGCGGTGATGCCGGTGATTCAAGAGCGCACCGCGGGAGTCCGGCAGGAACTCGCGCGGCTGCGCACGACGCAGCAGCAGCAACGCGTCGCGCTGCAGGCGCTTTCGGCAAGCAAGGCACAGCTTGCCGAGCGGCGGGACGCGCTGACGCGGCTCGAGAATGAAGGCCGGCTGCGCTCGCGCGACCTGATGAGCAGCGCGCAGCTCGAAGCCGACCGCGCGCTTGGTCTCGGCGAAAAGGCGCGCGACATCGTCGATCTGATGGACGCGCTGGAGGCCGACGCGGCGGTGCGCGGCGAACTCGCCGATCTGTCCGGGCCGCTTCCGCGCCCCGCCGATCCCGCCAGCGCGGCACCGCAGGCCGCGCCCGTCGCGCCGGCCGCAAGCCGCGACGCGGACCTCGGCGCGGGCGCCTATCGCCTGCCGGTCGTCGGGCGCATCGTTGCGGGGCTCGGCGAAGTGAATGACAGCGGCGTCCGCTCGCGCGGCATCACCGTCGCGACGCAGCCCGGCGGTCAGGTGGTCGCCCCCGCGGCGGGTCGCGTGAGCTTTGCCGGCGATTATCGCGGCTATGGCAAGATCGTCATCATCGACCATGGCGGCGGCTGGACATCGCTGATCACGGGAATGATCGCGCTGTCGGTTTCGGTCGGCGACACGCTGGACGCCGGGGCGCCGGTGGGCCGCGCCGGGTCCGACGACAGCCGCATCACGGTCGAACTGCGCCGCGCCGGGCGCCCGGTCGATCTGGTCGCGATGCTTGGCTGACGCCGCCGCCGTTAACGCGCCGTTCGGGCGACCTTTGCTAGGGCGATCGCGCGCTTGACGCCGATGCAAAGGCATTGGACGATGGCTCGCCGGGGATTATAGTGCGGCCTATTCCGCGTGACTGAAAGACATCCATGACCGAATCGACCAAGACTCCCGCCTCCCCGAAGCGCCGCTTCGCCTTCTGGCAGGGGGCTGCCGCGCTCAGCACGCTGGCTCTCGTGCCGCTCGCAACCGGCGCGATGGCGACGGTCGATTCGAAGACCACCGAGGAAATCCAGCGCTTCATGGACGTGTTCCTGGAAGTGAAGGCCAATTATGTCGAACCGGTCAGCGACGACAAGCTGATCGAAGGCGCGATCAACGGCATGCTTGCCAGCCTCGATCCCCATTCGGGCTACCTCGACGCGCGCGACTATTCGACGCTGCGGACACAGACCGATGGCGAATATGGCGGCCTGGGCCTGTCGGTGACGATGGAGGACGGGGTGGTCAAGGTGATCGCGCCGACCGCCGACACACCGGCCGACCGCGCAGGCATCAAGGCCGGCGACTATATCACCCATATCAACAAGCAGCTCATCTTCGGCATGACGCTCGACGAAGCGGTCGAACAGATGCGCGGCCGTCCCGGCACCGAAGTCGAGATTACGGTCGTGCGCGAAGGCCAGGACAAGCCGATGGAGCTGACCCTGAAGCGCGAGATCATCGACGTGAAGCCGGTCAAATGGGAGGTGAAGGACGATGTCGGCGTGCTGACCATCGCCAGCTTCTCCGCCGATGCGGGTCGTGATCTGCGCGCCGCGATGGTCGCGGTCGAAAAGTCGCTCGGCCACAAGCCGCGCGGCTGGATCGTCGATCTGCGCTCGAACCCCGGCGGCCTGCTCGATGAGGCGGTGAGCGTCAGCGACGTCTTCCTCGACCGCGGCGAAATCGTCTCGCAGCGCGGGCGCCGCAAGAACGACATCGAGCGTTTCTTCGCCGAACCCGGCGACCTTGCGCAAGGCGCGCCGCTGATCGTGCTGATCGACGCCGGGTCGGCATCGGCGTCCGAAATCGTCGCCGGCGCGCTGCAGGACCAGCACCGGGCGCTGATCATGGGCGAGCGCAGTTTCGGCAAGGGGTCGGTGCAGACCGTGCTGCCGCTGACCGACACGACGGCGCTGCGCCTGACGACGGCGCGCTATTACACTCCGTCGGGTCGCAGCGTGCAGGAAGGCGGGATCGAGCCCGATATCCGTGTGCCGCAGCTGTCCGACCCCGATTACAAGGACCGTCCGCGCTTTCGCGAAAGCGACCTGCGCCGCCATCTGATCAACGAGAAAAAGGTCGACAACAGTCTGCTCGAAAAGGACGAGAAGGACGATCCGCGCTTCACCGCCACCGCCGAGGAGCTGAAGGCCAAGGGCATCGAGGATTATCAGCTCTATTATGCGCTGCAGACGATCGGTCGCATCGGCCCGTCGACTTCGCGTATGGCGCAGGCGACCAAGCCCGCCGCCAAGCCGACGACGCGCAACTAAGAGGGGCTGACCGACGATGCGAATTTCGCGTTACGCCGCGCCGCTTGCCGCGCTTACCATCCCGCTGGCGCTCTATGGCGGCGCGCTGGTGTCGCAATTCGGCTTCGGACTCCACCCGTGCGAGATGTGCTACTGGCAGCGCTGGCCGCATCAGGCGGCGATCGTGCTGGCGGCGCTGGCACTGCTGCTCTCCCGCAATACGGCGGCGATGCGCGGGCTGACCCTGCTCGCCGCAATCGCCATCGCGATCAGCGGCGTCATCGGCGTCTTTCACGCCGGGGTCGAATATGGCTTCTGGGAAGGGCTGACGACGTGCAGCACCGGCGTCAGCGGACCGGTATCGCTCAGCGACATCATGGCGGCGCCCATCACCCGCTGCGACGTCCCGCAATGGACGCTGCTCGGTGTTTCGCTCGCCGGTTTCAACGCGATCTTCTCGCTCGCCGGCGCGGCGTTCGTCTTGACCTTGCTGCGCCGCCGTCCCACATCGGCGGCATGATGACAGCTGACCGCAAAACGGCCTCGATGATCCGCGTCGATCAGGCAGGCGAATATGGCGCGACGCGCATTTATGCGGGTCAGCTCGCGGTGATGGGCGACCGCCATCCGATGGCGCGCGAGATCGCGCATATGGCCGAACAGGAAGAGCGGCACCGCAAATTTTTCGACGCGATGGTCGCGCGCCGCGGCGTGCGCCCCACGGCGCTTCAGCCCTTCTGGAACGTCGCGGGCTTCGCGCTCGGCGCCGTCACCGCCGCGATGGGGCCGCGCGCCGCCATGGCCTGCACCGCCGCCGTCGAGACCGAGATCGATCGCCACTATCGCGAACAGCTCGATACGCTGGGCGACAGCGACCCCGAACTGAGCGCAGCGGTTGCCGATTTCCGCGCCGAAGAGCTGGAGCATAAGGAAGCGGCGATTGCCGCGGGGGCCGAAAGCGCGCCCGCCTATCCGTTGCTCAGCCTCGCGATCCGCGCGAGCTGCCGCGCAGCCATCGCGCTGTCGAAGCGTATCTGATAGGGTTCCACGGGGAAAGCCTGACCGTTCAGCGCGGATGCAGGCAGCGGGTGGCAAGTCGCCCGAAACGAAAAGGAAATAACGATGACCCGCCTGCCGCTTGCCATGCTGATCCTCGCCGGGGCAGCGATCGCCCAGCCCGCCGCCGCGCAAGATACGGGGCCGGTGGGCCCCGCGAATGAGAAGATCAATCAGGTCATCGTCTATGGCAACGACAAATGCCCCGAGGCGAATGGTGATGAAATTCTGGTCTGCGCCGTGCTGCCCGAAGGCGACCGTTACCGTGTCCCGCAGATTTTCCGTGGCGGCGACCCGCTCGACCCGCGCAACGAAGCCTGGGTCAACCGGGTCGTATCGCTCCAGCGCGTCGGCCGCTTCGGCACCGACAGCTGTTCGCCGGTCGGGCTCGGCGGCTTCACGGGCTGCACCCAGCAATTGCTCGCGGGCGCGAAGGCCGAGCGGCAGGCGGCCGACAAGACCGACTGGCAGGCGATGATCGCCGACGAGCGCGCCAAGCGCCTCGCCGGGATCGACGCTGCCGCCGACACGGTCGAAGCAGCCGTCGTCGCCGAGGAAAAGGCGCTGGCCGACCGGCAGAAGCAGGCCGAAGAGACCGCGCCCGCAACCGACGCACCGGCAACCGACAATCCCGACGCCGAACCGCTGCCGGTCCCCCCGCCGCGCTGATTTGCGGCACGGCGCGCGGCGCGCGCCTCTCTCAACTGCTATCTTCGACTCGGGCAGAGTTCGCCCTCGCGACCGGGGCTGACGGGGCGCGCCTTCGCGCCCGGCACCCTGCGAAACAACCGAATCTGCGGCAATATCAGCCGTCGGACCCGATTTTGTTGCGATTCTGCGGTGAATCGAACCCGAAAATTAACGAATCGCTGGCAACCTGTCTTGACTTGGGAATTTTCGGCTGAAAACTTCGCATTTATGGGAATCGCCAGCCGGGGAGGCTGAAAAACAACATGGCATCGACCTTCGAACCGCGCCTCTGGCGCCGCGCCACCGCCAGCGTTCCACCGGCACGCAGTCTGGGTCGACGCATGACCTGGCACGCCGCCGCCGCGCTGATCGTTTTTGCGGCCCTCCAGGTCTGGCTGGTGATGAGCGCGGTTTCGGCCGGCGCCCCGTCGATGCTGGCGGTCGTGTCGCTGATCGTCGTCCTTGCGCTCGCGCTTCCCGTCGCGCGCTCGACCGAGCGGCGCTGGTATCATCTGAGCCGCCAGGCGCTGGCAAGCTGGGGGCTGCACGCGCGCTTCCGCCGCGATGTGCGCCGCCTGTGGGTTGCCGCGATCACCCTGCCCTTCTTGTGGGTCAGCGGTGCGATGGCGGCCACCGATGCCATCGCCGCCATCGCGCGCTGAAGCGCACGTCATCCGACTTTGATTTTGACGCCCCGCCGCGCGCCGTATAGGGCGCGGCCATGCTGAGTGTTTCCGAAGCCCTCGACCGCGCGCAAATGCTGTGCGCCGCCGCGACCAAGGCGGGCGCCGACGCCGCCGACGCGCTTTACTATTGCAATGCCGCGACCTCGGTCTCGATGCGGCTCGGCGCGCTCGAGGATGTCGAGCGGTCCGAGGGGCAGGATATCAGCCTGCGCGTTTTCGTCGGGCAGCGCAGCGCCAGCGTCTCGACCGCCGACATGGATGCCGCCGAACTGGCGAAGCTCGTCGAGCGCTGCGTTGCCATGGCACGCGAGGCTCCCGAAGATCCCTATGCGGGCCTTGCCCCCGCCGACCGCCTGTTCACCGGCCCGGTCCCCGATTTCGATCTCGACGACGGCAGCGAAGCCGATCCCCAGGCGCTGCGCGAGGCCGCGCTGGCGGTGGAGGAGGCCGCGCGCGCCGTCGCCGGCGTCACCAACAGCGAAGGCGGCAGCGCGAGCCACAGCCGCACGCGCTTCGCGCTCGCGACGAGCCATGGCTTCGCCGGCGGCTATGGGTCGAGCGGGCACAGCCTGTCGGCGAGCGTCATCGCCGGCGAAGGTGCGGCGATGCAGCGCGATTATGGCTGGCACAGCGCGCATCATCTGTCCGACCTCGAAAGCGCCGCCGAAATCGGCGCGCGCGCCGGAACCCGCGCCGTCGCGCGGCTGAACCCCGGCAAGGCGCCCGTCGGCAAGGTGCCGGTCGTCCTCGATCCGCGCATCGGCAGCAGCATCGTCGGCCATCTGCTCGGCGCGATCGCCGGCCCCGCGATCGCCCGCGGCACCAGTTTCCTGCTCGGCAAGGAAGAACGGGCGCTGTTCGACAGCGCAATCGTCGTGCGCGACGAACCGCATCGTCCGCGCGGGCTGCGCAGCCGGGCCTTCGACGGAGAGGGCCTGCCGACGGCCGCGCGCGATATCGTCGCCGATGGCCGCATTACGGGGTGGCTGCTCGACACCGCGTCGGCGAAGCAGCTCGGGCTCGAACCGACCGGCCATGCGAGCCGCGGCGGCGGCGCGTCGGGGGTCTCTGCCAGCAACCTGCATCTCGCGGCCGGGTCGATCACGCCCGACGCGCTGATCGCCGACATCGACCGCGGCGTCTATATCACCGAACTGATCGGCCAAGGTGTCAACCCCGTGACCGGCGATTATAGCCGCGGCGCGTCAGGTTTCCTGATCGAGGGGGGGCAGATCGCCGGCCCGATCGCCGAATTCACGATCGCGGGCAATCTGATCGACATGTTCGCCGCGCTGGTCCCCGCCGACGATCTGGTCTTCCGCCACGGCACCAACGTGCCGACGTTGCGCATCGACGGCATGACCGTCGCCAGCAGCTAGGCCGGCCGCCCGATGCCCGCGCGCAACCTGGAAGCCGTGATCGCCGCGACGCGCGAGGTCGGCGACATGGCGATGGCGCGCTGGCGCGGCGAGGGCAAGGCGGTCAATGTCTGGCACAAGTCGGAGAATAATCCGGTCAGCGACGTCGATCTGGCGGTCGACGCCCGGTTGAAGGCGGTTCTCGGCGCGATGGTGCCGGAGGCCGGATGGCTTTCGGAGGAAACCGCGGACAACAGCGACCGGCTGTCGCGCCGTTTCATGTGGTGCGTCGACCCCATCGACGGCACCCGCGACTTCATCCGCGGCCGTCCGGGCTGGGCGGTGTCGGTCGCTCTGGTCGTCGACGGCGCTCCCGAAATCGGCGTGCTCTACGCGCCAGCGCTCGACGAGCTTTGGGTCGCCCGCAAGGGTCAGGGCGCGACGCTCAACGGCGAAACGCTGCGCGCCAGCCGCCGGATGATCTTCAACGGATCGCGCGTTCCCGCCGACAGCCTGCCCAAGATCGACCGCGACCTCATCATGGTGACAAAACCCAACAGCATCGCGCTGCGCATGGCGCTGGTCGCCGACGACCGCGCCGATCTGGTCGCGACGCTGCGCTGGGGTTTCGAATGGGACGTCGCCGCCGCGGCGCTGATCGCGACCGAGGCCGGTGCGACTGTCACCGACGCCTTTGGCGAGCCGCTCGTCTTCAACACGCCGCGCGCGCAGGCCTTCGGTGTCATCGCGAGCGCGCCGGGCATTCATGGCGCGGTCGTCAACCGGCTCCACGACCGCGCGGTGGCGCTGACCGCCGACGATTGAGGCGCGCCCCGGCAGGCTGCAAAAGCCGCCGCTTCGCTTGACAATTCGCCCGACTCACCCTAATTGCCGCTGCATTCCAACACCCTGACCGGACGGCGAAACGCTCAGCGCGTCTTCGTGGTCCGTTTTTTGCGTTGGAAAACAGACGCTTTGAGATAGGGCTCGTTTGCCAGCGAACCCTGTGGAGCAGGAGAAAGAACAGATGGCACGTATCGCGGGCGTAAACCTGCCCACCAACAAGCGCGTAATCATCGCGCTCACCTACATCCACGGCATCGGCCGCAAGACCGCCGTCGACATCGCCGACAAGCTCGGCATCGACCACACCCGCCGCATCCAGGACCTGTCGGACGCCGAAGTCCTGCAGATCCGCGAAACGATCGACGCCGACCTCACGGTCGAGGGTGATCTTCGCCGCAACACGGCGATGAACATCAAGCGCCTCATGGACCTCGCCTGCTATCGCGGCCTGCGTCATCGCAAGGGCCTTCCGGTCCGCGGCCAGCGCACGCACACCAATGCGCGCACCCGCAAGGGCAAGGCCAAGCCGATCGCCGGTAAGAAGAAGTAAGAGCAGAGATTCGTCCGGGGGACGGATTTCCTTATTTCTCCGCCGGAGGTCGCCATCGCACTGGCACCACCGGTCGTTTTCAGGATTTAGGGTTTAGGAATTCAAAATGGCTCGTGAACCGCAGCGCCTTCGTCGGCGCGAACGCAAGAATATCTCGTCGGGCGTCGCCCACGTCAACGCGACCTTCAACAACACGATGATCACCATCACCGACGCGCAGGGCAATGCGATTGCCTGGTCGAGCGCCGGCATGATGGGCTTCAAGGGCAGCCGTAAGTCGACGCCCTATGCCGCGCAGGTTTGCGCCGAAGACGCCGGCAAGAAGGCCGCCGAACATGGCGTCCGCACGCTGGAAGTCGAAGTGAAAGGCCCCGGCGCCGGTCGTGAATCGGCGCTGCGTGCCTTGCAGGCGGTCGGTTTCCACATCACGTCGATCCGCGACGTGACGCCGATCCCGCACAACGGCGTACGTCCGGCCAAGCGCCGCCGCGTCTGACGTTTCCGGACTGGCGGTCTTCGGGCCGCTCTGCCGTCACCATATCTAACGCAGGACAGGCTCGACCCGCCCCGCCCGTCCCGCCCAAAGCAAAGGGAAGTCCATGACTGTCAATATCCGGAACTGGCAGGAATTGAAGAAGCCCAGCAACCTGGAAATCAAGGCTGGAAGCGACAGCAAGCGCAAGGCCACCTTCGTGGCCGAACCGCTCGAACGCGGCTTTGGCCTGACGCTTGGCAACGCGCTGCGCCGCGTGCTCCTGTCGTCGCTCCAGGGTGCGGCCATCACGTCGATCAAGATCGAGAACGTCCTGCACGAATTCTCGAGCCTGGCCGGCGTGCGCGAGGACGTGACCGACATCGTCCTCAACGTGAAGCAGATCGCGCTCAAGATGGAAGGCGAAGGCCCGAAGCGGCTGCAGCTTTCGGCGACCGGTCCCGCGACCGTCAAGGCCGGCGACATCATGGTGTCGGGTGACATCAAGGTGATGAACCCCGATCATGTGATCTGCCACCTCGACGACGGGGCGACGCTGAACATGGAACTCGTTGCCGACACCGGCAAGGGCTATGTTCCCGCGACGGCCAACCGTCCGGCCGACGCGCCGATCGGCCTGATCCCGGTCGATTCGCTCTACTCGCCGGTGCGCCAGGTCGCCTACAAGGTCGACAATGCCCGCATCGGTCAGGAACTGGACTATGACAAGCTGTCGCTGACCGTCGATACCGACGGCACCGTGACCCCGGAAGATGCCGTCGCCTATGCCGCGCGCATCCTCCAGGACCAGCTTCAGGTCTTCGTCCACTTCGAAGAAGCGATGAACGACAGCGGCCTCATCGGCATGGCGGCTCCGTCGGCTTCGACCGAGGAATCGGACGTCAACCAGCTCAACCGCTTCCTTCTCAAGAAGGTCGACGAGCTCGAACTGTCGGTCCGTTCGGCCAACTGCCTCAAGAACGACAACATCATCTACATCGGCGACCTGGTCCAGAAGACCGAGGCCGAGATGCTCCGTACGCCGAACTTCGGCCGCAAGTCGCTCAACGAGATCAAGGAAGTGCTCTCGTCGATGGGTCTGCGCCTCGGCATGGACATCCCCGGCTGGCCGCCGGAAAACATCGAGGAAATGGCCAAGAAGCTCGAACAGGAGCTACTGGGTTAAGTCCCGAACTGTTCCCCGGCGAAAGCCGGGGCACAGGTGCAACGCTGAATCTGGACCCCGGCCTTCGCCGGGGAACACAAAGGGAAAAGGGCTCCCCCGCAAGCGGGCCTGGCTTGGGGTACCTTGAACGGCCCCTCTGACAAACGAAGGAATGGATTATGCGTCATAAATCGGGTGGCCGGAAGCTTCAGCGCACCGGCGCGCATCGCATCGCGATGTTCCGCAACATGTCGGCTTCGCTCATCAAGCATGAGCAGATCACAACGACCGTCGCCAAGGCGAAGGAACTGCGTCCCTATGTCGAAAAGCTGATCACGCTCGCGAAGCGTGGCGGCCTTGCCAATCGCCGTCTGGCGATGAGCCGCCTGATGGACGAAGCGCAGCTCCAGAAGCTGTTCGACGTCCTCGCCGAACGCTACAAGGACCGCAACGGCGGCTACACCCGCATCATCAAGGCCGGCATCCGCGCTTCGGACGCCGCGCCGATCGCGATCATCGAATTCGTCGATCGCGACGTCGATGCCAAGGGCCAGGATTCGGGTCCGGTGCTGACCGACGAGGAACTGGAAGACGCGGCCTGAGCCGAACTTTCCATCGACACAAGATCAAGGGCGGCGTCCACCGGGACGACCGCCCTTTTTCTTGGCCAGCCGACGGGGACCAGCGCTCCGCAAAGGATCAACCGATCGTGAGGACGATCTTTCCCACGTGCGCGCCCGCCTGCATCCGCGCATGCGCGGCGGCGGCATCGGCAAGCGGAAAGGCCTGATCCATCGCGGGCTTCCAGGCCCCGCTGGAAAGCCGCGGCCACAGCGTCTTGTGAATCTCGTCGGCCAACGCGGCCTTGAAGTCGGCGCTGCGCGCCCGCAGCGTCGATCCGGACATCGTCAGACGGCGGCGCATCAGCTGCGACATGTCGATTTCGGCTTTCGCGCCCCGCTGGAAGGCGATGGTGACGTGCCGCCCATCGTCGGCAAGACACGCAAGATTGCGCGGCACATAGTCGCCGCCGACCATATCCAGCACGACATCGACCCCCGCCCCGCCGGTAAAGCCCTTCACCGCCTCGACATAATCCTCGGCCGAATAATCGATCGCGAGGTCGGCGCCGAGCGCCCGCGCCGCGTCGCATTTGTCGGCGCTGCCGCAAGTGACGATGATGCGGATATCGAACAGCTTGCACAGGCCGATCGCCGTCGTGCCGATACCGCTGGTCCCGCCGTGGACGAGCGCCGTTTCCCCTTCCTTGACCCAGCCGCGCTCGAACAGATTATGCCATACCGTGAACACCGTTTCGGGCAGCGCCGCTGCTTCGGCCATGGTGAAACCCGCGGGAACGGGCAGCACGCTGCCCACCGGCGCGACGCAATATTCGGCATAGCCCCCGCCCGCGACCAGCGCGCAAACCGCCTGCCCCAGCATTTCGGGATCGCCGCCCGGTCCGGTGGCGACGACAGTGCCGGCGATTTCGAGGCCGGGAAGGTCCGATGCGCCTGGCGGCGGCGGATAGAAGCCCATGCGCTGGAGCACGTCGGGACGGTTCACCCCCGCCGCGGCGACGCGGATCAGCAACTCGCCCGGCCCCGGCCGCGGCACGGGTCGCTGCTCGGCAACGAGCACTTCGGGGCCGCCGGGTTCGCGGATCGCGACGGCGGTCATGCTCTCGGGCAGGCTGGTCACGCTAAATCCCCCACTTTGTTCGATTTCCCACTCGCCCCGCCTTATTGACAGCCGCGGCGCAGGGGTCAACAGTTCGCGCCCCGCAAGACCGCAATTCGACAGGGAGGATGACCATGGACGACGACGACCTTCCCCGCCGCCGCGACGATGTGCTGGCGGCGCTCGCCAAACAGTCGCTCGACCCCTTGTCGGTCGCCGAACTCGACGATCGCCTTGCGGTGCTGGAAGCCGAGATAGCACGCACAAAGGCGCACAAGGCGGCAGCGGGCAGCTTCAAGGCAAATGCGGAGGCGCTGTTCCGCAAGGGATGAGCCGCTCTAATCCCAATTCGACCTCGCCAGTAAAGAAGGACGAAACGGGCTATCGAGTGCGCCTTCGTTTTCGCGCAACGAAAGCCTTGGGGATCGCCGATTCCCAAATTCCGATCACCATTGATCGCCGAAATCTTGAGATACGTCCCGACCCACGCGATCAACCTTTGAACAAGGCCAAATGGTTCGTCCTCAGCGCGGGCGGCTTTAGAGATGAGCTCGAAGCGCTGCAGTTCGGGGAGCGCCTCCGATCAATCTTCCAGATTGCCTCTCTCTGCTCACATTGGGGCATTGATGTTGGCAACGACACAGCGACTAGTTGGATCGACGAAGAATATGCGCGTGAACTCGGACTGATTGAGCCTCACCAGCGCATCGCTGGAAACATCCACGGGCTAATGACATTCCCAGACGATGATAGGACTAGGGTACCTCACTCCGAGATTACGCTGTCAGTGCAATCGAACGTAGAACACCTGCTTAGTGCGATCGAAAGCCTTGCCACTCAAGCGGACTTGGAAAAATACGCCGCCCAACGTGGTGTGACTTTGCTCAATCACGCGATCATGCAGTCAGAACCTCTGACCAGAATCGTTTTGGCATTTTCGGCTGTAGAGAACCTAGGCCAGGCTGAGACATGGTCATCCGAACAGACACAGATGCTCAAGCAGGCAGCTGATGCCGTCCAAGCTCTTACTACGGGCAGCCCCGAAGAGCGACGAGAGGTCTCTGATGCAATTATCCGCGGGACGCATCGGATTGGTTTGAGACAAGGAGTAATCAGAGTTCTCCGCGAATTGGGCTTCGCTGACCGGATAAGGGAATGGGACAACCTTTACCGCCTTCGAAGCGGCGTAATCCACGGAACTGCGAAGCTAGACGACGGACAGCTCAACGAGCTAGCTGGCAAAAGCGTTAAATTCGCGATGGAAGTGACTATTCGAAGGCTCCAACACATGGGCTTGAACATTCCAGAAGTTGCCAAAACGCACTTCTCGTTTTGAATTCCAGACCTTGCGCGCCCCAAATCCCAACGCCACGTTAACCATAAGACAAGCCTGTCATCGTAATTTCACACGACCTTCCGCTTTTCCCTTGCGGAGAGACGGGAGCATCGCCACGTTGTGTTCCTAGGGGCGGCCTCTCCCCGGCACGTCCCCGCAAGGAGATGAAGACCATGCCGTCCTTTTCGGAGTCCCTCGAAAAGACCCTGCACAACGCGCTGAAGGCCGCGTCGGAGCGCCACCACGAATATGCGACGCTCGAGCATCTGCTCTACGCGCTGATCGACGACGAACATGCCGCCGAGGTGATGCGCGCGTGCGGCGTCGCGCTGGGCGAGTTGCAGTCGGCGGTGGTCCATTATCTCGACACCGAACTCGACAGCCTGAAGGTCGAGGGGCACAGCGACCCCTCCCCCACCAGCGGTTTCCAGCGCGTCGTCCAGCGCGCGATCCTGCACGTCCAGTCATCGGGCAAGGATGAGGTGACGGGCGCCAATGTCCTTGTCGCGCTCTTCTCCGAACGCGAAAGCTATGCGGTCTATTTCCTGCAGCAGCAGGATCTGACGCGGCTCGATGCCGTTTCCTACCTCAGCCACGGCGTCGGCAAGGGCGGCAAGCCCTCGCCCACCGCCGAGCCCGAGGAAAAGGAAGAAGCGAAGGACAAGAGCGAAGGCAAGAACAAGAAGGAAACCGCGCTCGACCAGTTCACGGTCAACCTCAACGAAAAGGCGAAGGGCGGCAAGGTCGACCCGCTGATCGGCCGCAGCGCCGAGGTTGACCGCACGATCCAGATTCTCTGCCGCCGCAGCAAGAACAACCCGCTCTATGTGGGCGACCCCGGCGTCGGCAAGACCGCGATCGCCGAGGGCCTCGCGCGCAAGATCATCGAGGGCGACGTGCCCGAGGTGCTGAAGGAAGCGGTGATCTATTCGCTCGATATGGGCGCGCTGCTCGCTGGCACGCGCTATCGCGGCGATTTCGAGGAGCGGCTGAAACAGGTCGTCTCCGAACTCGAAGGCATGCCGCACGCGATCCTGTTCATAGACGAGATCCACACGGTGATCGGTGCCGGCGCGACGAGCGGCGGCGCGATGGACGCCTCGAACCTCCTGAAGCCCGCATTGTCGGGCGGTGTGATCCGCTGCATCGGGTCGACCACCTACAAGGAGTTCCGCAATCATTTCGAGAAGGACCGCGCGCTGCTGCGCCGGTTCCAGAAGATCGATGTGATCGAACCGAGCATCGAGGACACGAAGAAGATCCTCGCCGGCTTGCGCGACGCGTTCGAGAGCCATCATAATGTGAAATACACCGCCGACGCGATCAACGCGGCGGTCGAGCTGTCGTCGCGTTACATCAACGACCGCAAGCTGCCCGACAAGGCGATCGACGTGATCGACGAAGTCGGCGCGATGCAGATGCTGGTGCCGCCGTCGAAGCGCCGCAAGACGATCACCGCCAAGGAGATCGAGGCGGTGATCGCGACGATGGCGCGCATCCCGCCCAAATCGGTGTCGAGCGATGACAAGAAGGTTCTCGAAACGCTCGAGACCGACCTGAAGCGCGTCGTCTTCGGCCAGAATACCGCGATCGAGGTGCTGTCGTCGGCGATCAAGCTCAGCCGCGCCGGGCTGCGCGATCCCGAAAAGCCGATCGGCAATTATCTGTTCAGCGGCCCCACCGGTGTCGGCAAGACCGAGGTCGCGAAACAGCTCGCGCATCTGCTCGGCATTCCGCTCCAGCGGTTCGACATGTCCGAATATATGGAACGCCATTCGGTGAGCCGCCTGATCGGCGCGCCGCCGGGCTATGTCGGCTATGACCAGGGCGGCCTGTTGACCGACGCGATCGACCAGAACCCGCACTGCGTGCTGCTGCTCGACGAGATCGAGAAGGCGCATCCCGACCTGTTCAACATCCTGCTCCAGGTGATGGACAATGGCCGGCTGACCGACCACCACGGCAAGACGGTCGATTTCCGCAACGTGATCCTGATCATGACAACCAATGCGGGCGCGAGCGACATGACGCGCGAGTCGATCGGTTTCGGCACCCAGACGCGCGAGGATGCGCAGGAAGAGGCGGTGAAGCGCATGTTCACCCCCGAATTCCGCAACCGCCTCGATGCGATCGTCCCCTTCGGCTATCTGCCGCCCGAAGTCGTGGCGCGCGTCGTCGACAAGTTCATCCTGCAACTCGAACTGCAGCTTGCCGACCGCAACGTCCACATCCAGCTCGACGACAAGGCGCGCGAATGGTTGACCGCCAAGGGCTATGACAAGCTCTATGGCGCACGCCCGATGGGCCGCCTGATCCAGGAAAAGATCAAGCAGCCGCTCGCCGAAGAACTGCTCTTCGGCAAGCTCGTCCACGGCGGCGAGGTCAAGGTGAAGCTGAAAACCGGCGAGGATGCCAAGGTCGGCAATCCGCTGAGCTTCGAAATCACCCCGGCGGCGCCCAAAGCGAGCAAGGGCAAGGGCAAGGCCAAAGCCGAGAAGGCGGCAGAGTAGAAACCGCTTCAACCCCTACCGCTTGCGGGAGGGGTTTTGTTTGACCCCCTCGCTTTTTGGGGCTGCGGCGCCTATATCACCTGCATGTACAACTACATCTCCGTAACCGCCGACGAAGCGGCCACCCCCGCCCGCGTCCGCGACGGCACGATCAAGCTGCACGACGAATCCGGCTTTGCCGGAATGCGCAAGGCCGGCCGGCTGTCGGCCGAGATCCTCGACGCGCTCGTTCCTTTCATCCAGCCCGGTGTGACCACCGGGGCGATCGACGATCTGGTGCGCGAGAAGATGCTTGCGGGCGGCGGCATTCCCGCGACGCTGGGCTATCGCGGCTTCACGCATAGCTGTTGCACCAGCATCAACCATGTCGTGTGCCACGGGATTCCCGACGACAAGCCGCTGCGCGAAGGCGATATCGTCAATGTCGACGTTACCAGCATCGTCGATGGCTGGCATGGCGACACCAGCCGCATGTATCTGGTCGGCGAGGTTCCGATCAAGGCGCGGCGGCTGGTCGACGTGACCTATGAATGTCTGATGCTGGGCATCGAACAGGCGAAACCGGGCAATACGATGGGCGACGTCGCGCACGCGATCCAGAGCCACGCCGAACGCCATCGCTATTCGGTGGTGCGCGATTTTTGCGGTCACGGGCTCGGCCAGATGTTCCACGATGCGCCCGAAGTGGTCCACGCCGGGCGCCCCGGCACCGGCCCGGAGCTGAGGCCCGGCATGTTCTTCACCATCGA
Source organism: Sphingopyxis terrae subsp. terrae NBRC 15098 (assembly GCF_001598815.1). Lineage (GTDB taxonomy): Bacteria > Pseudomonadota > Alphaproteobacteria > Sphingomonadales > Sphingomonadaceae > Sphingopyxis > Sphingopyxis terrae. Next base: position 43,263 of record NZ_BCZQ01000003.1, read on the forward strand.
ACCGATGATCAACACCGGCAAATATGCCGTGAAGATGCTTGCCGACGGCTGGACTGCAGTGACGCGCGACCGGTCGCTTTCGGCGCAGTTCGAACATAGCATCGGCATCACCGATGACGGCTGCGAAATCTTTACCGCAAGCCCCAAGGGACTCAACGCCCCGCCCTGGGCCTGAAACCTGCCACAGACTTTAGGTAGAACACCCTAAATTCCCGCTTGCGAATCCGCTTCGCCCGGCGCAGTCTTGACGTGAACGTCAAGCATAGGACGTCGAGGGAGAGCGAATATGGCGAAACGGGTCATGGCGACCGCGCTGCTTTGTGGTGCGGCCTTGGTTCTGGCGGGTTGCAACGCGTCGAAGTCGGGCGGCACGGGCGGATCGCTCGACGATGCCGAGAAGGCGAGCGAAGCACTGCTCAAGACCGGCGGCAACGGCGACAACTGGGCCGGCATCGGCTATGGCTATGACGAGCAGCGCTTCAGCCCGCTCACCGACATCAACGACAAGAATGTGGGCGAGCTTGGTATTGCCTGGTTCGCCGATCTTGAGGACGCGCGCGGACAGGAAGCGACCCCGGTCGTCGTCGATGGCAGCCTTTATGTCAGCCACGCCTGGTCGAAGGTCGACGCGTGGGACGCCGCGACCGGCAAGAAGCTCTGGTCCTTCGATCCCAAGGTGCCGGGCGACCGCGCGGTCAACGCCTGCTGCGACGTCGTCAATCGCGGCGTCGCGGTATGGGGCGACAAGCTCTTCGTCGGCGCACTCGACGGGCGGCTGATCGCGCTCGACCGCAAGACCGGCAAGGAACTGTGGTCGACGCAGACCTTCGATCCCCAAAAGCCCTACACGATCACCGGCGCGCCGCGCGTCGTGAAGGACATGGTGCTGATCGGCAGCGGCGGCGCCGAATTCGGGGTGCGCGGCTATGTCACCGCCTATGATGCCGACACCGGCAAGGAACGCTGGCGCTTCTACACCGCGCCGAACCCCGAAAAGAAGAAGGACGGCGCCGCAAGCGACGACATCTTCGCGTCGAAAGGCAATGCAACCTGGTCAGACCAAGGGGAATGGAAGACGTCGGGCGGCGGCGGCACGGTGTGGGACGCGATCGTCTATGACAAGGATCTCGACCAGATCTATCTCGGCGTCGGCAACGGCAATCCGTGGAACCATGGTACGCGTTCGAACGGCGAAGGCGACAACTGGTTCCTCTCGTCCGTGGTGGCGCTCGATGCGTCAACCGGCAAATATAAATGGCATTATCAGGAAACGCCGGGCGAGAGCTGGGACTATACCGCGACGCAGCCGATCATCCTTGCCGAGCAGGCGGTGAACGGCACGCCGACCAAAGTGCTGTATCATGCACCGAAGAACGGCTTTTTCTTCACGATCGACCGCACGACCGGCAAGCTGATCGACGCCAAACCCTTCGTCGACGGGATCAACTGGGCGACCGGCTATGACATGGCCACCGGTCGGCCGATCGAAAATCCCGATGCACGCTTCTACAAGACCGGCAAGCCCTTCATCGCGATCCCGGGCGCGCTCGGCGCGCACAACTGGCACCCGATGAGCTACAACCCGGCCACCGGCCTCGTCTATATTCCGGCGCAGCAGATTCCGCAGGGCTATATCCAGGATATGGACGAGCTGGACCGGCGCAAGGTGCTCGGCTTCAACATCGGCGCCTCGCTGACCGCGGCGATGCTGCCCGACGACAAGGCCGCCTTCCGCGCGGCCGTCGCCGCGACCACCGGCCGTCTCGTTGCCTTCGACCCACGCACCGGCAAGGTCGCTTGGGGCGTCGACTATCCCGCCGCATGGAATGGCGGCACGATGACGACCGCCGGCAATCTGGTCTTCCAGGGAACGAGCACCGGGCGCTTCCGCGCCTATGCCGCCGACACCGGCAAGCAGCTCCTCGACCTCGACATGCAGTCGGGGATCGTCAGCGCGCCATCGACCTTCCGCGTCGGCGGGGTGCAATATGTCGCTTTCCAGACCAGCAAGGGCGGCGCCTTTCCGCTCGTCGCCGGGGTCGCGGGCGGCGTGACGCGCAAGGTGCCCAATATTCCCCGCCTCGTGGTGCTCAAACTCGGCGGCACGGTGCAGTTCCCCGCCCCGCCCGCGACCACGACGCTGGCGTGGAATCCGCCCGCGCAGTTCGGCACGCCGCAGCAGATCGCATCGGGCAAGGCGCATTTCGGGCGCTATTGCCAAGTCTGTCACGGCGACAGCGCGATCGGCAACGGCTTCACCCCTGACCTGCGCGTTTCGGGCGCGCTGACCAGTGCCGATGCATGGAAAGGCGTGATCCTCGACGGCGCGCTGAAGGACCGCGGCATGGTGAGCTTTGCCAAGGTGCTGACCCCCGCCGATGTCGAGGCGATTCGCGCCTATGTCATCGACCGGTCGAACTGGACCAAGGCGAACCTGCCCGACGCGACGGCGCCCGTCGGGCGCTGATTGCACAAAATTTAATCACCGAAATCACGCCGTTGCCCAAAGGACGGGCAGCGGCGTAATTTCGTGCCAAATTTCTTACCGAAAGCTTGCGATTCGCCAATTGGCACGGGTCTTGATTGGTGCAAGATGGCCGCACACCGCACCGACTCACGGGGGAAACCGGTTCAGGCGCACCTGACCCGGCTTCGACCACAGGCAAAGGTGGAAGGCCCAAAGGGGGACATGAAGCGTGAAGAAGATTGAGGCGATCATCAAACCGTTCAAGCTCGACGAGGTGAAGGAGGCGCTGCACGAAGTGGGTGTCAGCGGCATCACCGTTACCGAGGCGAAGGGCTTCGGTCGCCAGAAGGGGCACACCGAACTGTATCGCGGCGCCGAATATGTCGTCGACTTCCTGCCGAAGGTGAAGCTGGAGGTTATCGTCGACGACAATATGGCCGAACGCGTGGTCGAGGCGATCGCCGCGGCCGCGCAGACGGGCCGCATCGGCGACGGCAAGATTTTCGTGATCCCTGTGGAAACCGCGCTGCGCATCCGCACCGGCGAACGCAATGAGGACGCGCTCTAAGCTTCCATCGCTCCATCCCGTTCAACAGACGCCGGTCCAGCCGGTACTATTCGCAAAAAGGAAGAAGTGACCATGGCCACCAAGCCGAAGGATATCATCGCCCGGATCAAGGATAATGACATCGAGTGGGTCGATCTGCGCTTCACCGATCCCAAGGGCAAATGGCAGCATCTGACCATGTGCGCCGGCGTGATCGACGAAGACGCCCTCGAAGACGGCCTGATGTTCGACGGATCGTCGATCGAAGGCTGGAAGGCGATCAACGAAAGCGACATGATCCTGAAGCCCGATCTCGAAGCGGTCTATGACGATCCCTTCTCGGCAACCCCGATGCTGGTGATGTTCTGCGACATCGTCGAGCCTTCGACCGGCGAAGGCTATGCCCGCGACCCGCGCACGACCGCGAAGCGCGCCGAAGCTTATGTCGCCTCGACCGGCATCGGCGACACCGTCTATGTCGGTCCCGAAGCCGAGTTCTTCATGTTCGACGACGTCCGCTTCGAAACGGGCTACAACAAGTCGGGTTTCGAAATCGACGATATCGAACTGCCGACCAACACCGGCCGCGCCTATGAAGGCGGCAACCTTGGCCATCGTCCGCGCGCCAAGGGCGGTTACTTCCCGGTCGCGCCCGTTGACAGTGCCGTCGACATCCGCGCCGAAATGGTCTCGACCATGCTCGAAATGGGCCTGCCCTGCGACAAGCATCACCATGAAGTCGCCGCCGCGCAGCACGAGCTGGGCCTGACCTTCGGCACGCTGACGCAGACCGCCGACCGCATGCAGATCTACAAATATGTCGTGCATCAGGTCGCCCATGCCTATGGCAAGACTGCGACCTTCATGCCCAAGCCGATCAAGGACGATAACGGATCGGGCATGCACACCCACATCTCGATCTGGGAAAAGGGCAAGCCGCTTTTTGCCGGCAACGGCTATGCCGGGCTTTCGGACATGTGCCTCTATTTCATCGGCGGCGTCATCAAGCACGCCAAGGCGCTCAATGCCTTCACCAACCCGACGACGAACAGCTACAAGCGCCTCGTCCCGGGCTTCGAGGCACCGGTGCTGCTCGCCTATTCGTCGCGCAACCGTTCGGCTTCGTGCCGCATCCCCTATGGCGCGGGCGCCAAGGCGAAGCGCGTCGAATTCCGCTTCCCCGATGCGATGGCAAACCCCTATCTCTGCTATTCGGCGCTGCTGATGGCGGGGCTCGACGGCATCCAGAACAAGATCCACCCCGGCGACGCGATGGACAAGAATCTCTATGATCTGCCGCCCGAAGAACTCGCCGAAGTCCCGACCGTCTGTGGCAGCCTGCGCGAAGCGCTCGACAGCCTCGCGGCCGATCACGACTTCCTCTTGAAGGGCGACGTCTTCTCGAAGGATCAGATCGAAGCCTATATCGAACTCAAATGGGCCGAAGTTTACAACTTCGAACAGACCCCGAGCCCGGTCGAATTCGACATGTATTACAGCGCCTGATCTGCAGCGATCAGTCACGCTCGAAGGGCGTCCGGCTTGGGGGAGCTCGGACGCCCTTCCCTTATCTGCTACCTGCGCTCAGCGCATCATCAGGCCGCGGCGACCGATCGCCACAAAGGCCCCGACAAGCATCATCGCCGCCAGCGTCGTCACCACGTCGATCGCGGTGAGCACCGGTCCGAGCCCCAGAAAATCGGCGGCGCCCCAGAGGGTCAGCCCGATCCAGCTCAGGCCGAAGGCCCAATAGCCGCCCTCGATACCCAATTGGCGGTTAAGCTCGTCATATTGCCGCCGCCACGCCCAGCTCGCCGCGACACCGCCCGCAATCACGAGGGCCAGCACCGCCGCAGCCGCCTGCGCCGGAACGGGTCCGGTCGGAAAGGAGGGCGTGCGTGCGAGCGCGAGCGCAAGCAGCGCGGCACCGATTGCGCCCATGACGATGACCGATCGCCCCATGCCCGCGCGCTCCTCGCGCAGTTCGTCGGCATCAGCGACGTTGAGCAGCCTGGCGCCTGTGCGCGGCGCCGCCAGCCCGAAGCCGACAAAGGCCGCCATCAGGAGATAGAGGATGGCGACCCCGGCCAGCGCAACGCGCGATCCGCCCATCGCATCGATGAAATCGGTCCCGGCGACATGCATCAGCCCGGCGACCGTGCCCGCACCGACGATCGCGCCGACCAGCGCCCCGATCCCGCTCTTCTTCCACGCCGCAACGCTATGTCCGGCCACCATCTTGTCCATCACTCGTCCTCCGGCATCCAATGATCGATAAACAGCTCGCGCACCTCCAACCCGAACAGCTGGGCCATGCGCAGCGCGAGCGGCAGGCTGGGGTCATATTTGTCGGTTTCGACGGCATTGATCGTCTGCCGCGAGACGCCGAGTCGGCGGGCCAGTTCGCCCTGGCTCCACCCCGCCTGCTCGCGGCAATCCCGAACGCGATTTTGCAATGACCGTCCTTTCAGCCTGTCAAACACTCTTTACAGACGCGAAACACATGCTGTCAAACACTCTTTACAGGTCATGTTCGAGATGGGGATCGGCAAGCGAGCGAATATTGCCCGGCGCGATGGCTTGCGGCGGCGGCCTTCAGGCGGCACAAGGGTGCCGACAAAGGAGATTGTGCAGATGAAATCAGTCCGCTTCGCCGCGCTTGCCGCCCTTGCCGCGCTCGCTCTTGCCCCGGCCGCGCATGCCAAGCTGAGCCCGATCGAAAGCCGGATGGCCGGAACGGTGAAGGCCGAGCAGGAACGGTCGATCACGCTGCTCGAAAGGCTGGTGAACCAGAACAGCGGCACGCTGAACCTCGCCGGGGTCGAAAAGGTGGCCGAGATGATGCGCGCCGAGCTTGAACCGCTGGGCTTTACGGTCACCTGGAAGCCCACCCCGGAAACGAAGCGCGCTGGCCATCTCATCGCGGTGCACAAGGGACGTGCCGACGGCAAGAAGATGCTGCTGATCGCGCATCTCGACACGGTGTTCGAACCCGATTCGCCTTTCCAGACCTTCACGCGCAAGGATGGCTGGGGTGAAGGCCCCGGCGCGGGCGACGACAAGGGCGGCATGGTCGTGATCGTCGCGGCGCTACGCGCGATGAAGGCGGCGGGGACGCTGAAGGACGCCAATATCGAGATCCATATGACCGGCGACGAAGAAGACGCCGGCGATCCGATCGAAAAATCGCGCGCCGACCTGATTGCGGCGGGCAAGCGCAGCGACATCGCGCTCGATTTCGAAGGACTTGTCCGCGACAATGGCGCCGATATGGGATCGATCGCCCGCCGCAGTTCGGAAAGCTGGACCGTCACCGCAACGGGCATGAGCGCCCACAGCTCGGGCATCTTCAGCGCCGAGGTCGGCGACGGCGCGATCAACGAACTGGCGCGCATCATCCGCGATTTCCGCACCCAACTGCCCGAACCCGATCTGACCTTCAACGTCGGGCTGATCGCCGGCGGCCAGGAGGCGACACTCGACACCGGCGGTATCCGCGCGACCGCAAACGGCAAGACCAACATCGTCGCCCCGATTGCGGTGGCGCGGGGCGACCTGCGCACGCTGTCCCCCGAACAGTCGGCACGGGTGAAGGACAAGATGGCGGCGATCGTCGCGCGCCACCTGCCCGGCACCGATGCGAAGCTTGCCTTCGACCCCGGTGCCTATCCGCCGATGGCGCCGACGGCGGGCAACAAGGCGCTGCTCGACCGGCTCAACGGCGTCAACCGCGACATGGGACTTCCCGAAATGGCGGCGCTCGACCCGCTGAAACGCGGCGCTGGCGACATCAGCTTCGTCGCCGCCGATGTCGATGGCCTTGCCGGGCTCGGCACCTATTCGACCGGCGATCATGCGCCCGGCGAAAGGGTCGAATTGTCCAGCATCGCACGCCAGGCGACGCGTGCTGCCATACTCATGTCACGCATCGCCGCTGAAAAGCGCTGAGCTGGAAGAAATCGCAGCCGACCGCGCTTGATTCGCGCGGCACAGTGATTAGGTAGCAATCCGAGACGGAAGTTTCCGCCGATGGGAGAAAGATGATGAGCGATACCGAAACGCACCTGAAACAGAATTACATCGGCGGCAAATGGGTCGACAGCAAGGGCGGCAAGCTGCACGACGTCATCAACCCGGCGACCGAGGAAGCGGCATCGACCGTCGTGCTCGGCACCGCGGCCGACGTCGACGATGCCGTCGCCGCCGCCAGGGAAGCCTATAAGACCTATTCGCAGACGACGCGGGAGGAGCGCCTGGCGCTGCTCGGCCGTATCGTCGAGGAATATAAGAAGCGCGCCGCCGATCTTGCCAAGTCGATGGCGGCCGAAATGGGCGCACCCGTCAGCTTCGCAGGCACCGCGCAAGTCGGCGCCGGCATCGGCGGCTTCCTCGGCACGATCGAGGCGCTGAAGAATTTCGAGTTCAGCGAACAGCATGGCGCAAACAAGGTCGTCTATGAACCGATCGGCGTCGTCGGGATGATCACCCCCTGGAACTGGCCGCTCAACCAGATCGCGCTCAAGGTCGCGCCCGCGCTCGCCGCTGGCAACACGATGGTGCTGAAGCCGTCGGAAGAATGCCCCGGCAATGCCGTTATCTTCGCCGAAATCCTCGATGCGGCAGGCGTTCCGCCGGGCGTGTTCAACCTGGTTCAGGGTGACGGCCCGACCGTCGGCAATGCGATCAGCGCGCATCCGGGGATCGAAATGGTGAGCTTCACCGGATCGACCCGCGCCGGCATCCTCGTCGCCAAGGCGGCGGCCGACACGGTAAAGCGCGTCCATCAGGAACTGGGCGGCAAATCGCCGAACATCGTCCTGCCCGACGCCGATCTGGCCCAGGTCCTGCCCCCGACGGTGCAGGGCGTGCTCGTCAACACCGGTCAGAGCTGCATCGCCCCGACGCGTATTCTGGTCCACAAGGACCGCAAGGAAGAGGCCGTCGGCGTCATCAAGGCGATGTTCGACGGAACGCAGGTTGGCGATCCGGCGCAGGAAGGCGGTCATATCGGCCCCGTCGTCAACAAGGCGCAGTTCGAAAAGATCCAGGGCCTGATCCAGTCGGCGATCGACGAGGGCGCAACGCTCGAAACCGGCGGCACCGGCCTGCCGGCGAACGTCAACCGCGGCTATTTCATCAAGCCGACCGTCTTCTCGGGCGTCACGCCCGACATGCGGATCGCCAAGGAAGAAGTGTTCGGCCCCGTTGCGACGATCATGGAATATTCCAGCCTCGACGAAGCGGTCGATATCGCCAACGACACCGAATATGGCCTGTCGGCCGTGGTATCGGGCGATCCGTCCAAGGCGGCAGAGGTGGCGCCGAAGCTGCGCGCCGGTATGGTCGCCGTCAACGCCTGGGGCCCCGGACCGGGCGCGCCCTTCGGCGGTTACAAGGCGTCGGGCAATGGCCGCGAAGGCGGGCTGTTTGGCCTCAAGGACTTTATGGAAGTCAAGGCGATCAGCGGCATCCCGGCGTAAGCCGACCGATCCTCCTTGTGGCGACGCCGCGGGGAGGACGACCGCCGGGAAGCGCTCGCCGCTGAACTCCGGCAGCAAAGCCCCTTCCGTTCGCGGGAGGGGTTTTTCTTTGCCCCCCCAACGGCTATGCGCGCGCCATGACTGATCGCTCGCCGCTCGCGCCCGCTGCCTTCCCCGCCCTGCCCGAAATCGCCGGGGTGACGCGCCGTATCGCGCGCGCGCACTACAAGAATTGGGACCGCTGCGACCTCACCTATGTCGAACTGACGCCGGGTACCGTCGTCGCGGGCGTGACGACGCAGAATGTCTGCTGTTCGACCGAGGTCGAAATGTGCCGCGAGGGCATCGCCCACGGCCGCGCCCGCGCGCTGATCGTCAATGCGGGCAATTCGAACGCCTTCACCGGCTATCGCGGACGCGAGGCGGTCGAGCAGATCGTCGATCAGGTCGCTGCGCATCTGGCGTGCGATCCGAGGGAAGTGTTCGTCTGTTCGACGGGCGTGATCGGCGTGCCGTTGCCCAAGGACAAGGCGCGCGCCGGCGTCGCCAAGGTCATCAGCTTCGACACCCCGAGCGCAAGCTGGGAAGAAACGGCGCAGACGATCACCACCACCGACACCTTCCCGAAGGGTGCGGCGGCGAGCGCGGTCGTCGGCGGTACCACGGTGCAGGTCGCGGGAATCGTAAAGGGATCGGGGATGATCGCGCCCGACATGGCGACGATGCTCGGCTATATCTTCACCGATGCCGCGGTGGCGCCCGATCTGTTGCAAGCGATGCTGAGCGAGGCAACCGCGGGCAGTTTCAACGCGATCACGGTCGACAGCGACACGTCGACCAGCGACACGGTGCTGCTGTTCGCGACCGGCCTGGCGGGCAATCCGGTGCTGACGACGCGCGACGATCCGGGCGCCGACGCGCTTTATGCAGCGATCCGCAGCGTTGCGCTCGACCTTGCGCAGCTTGTCGTGCGCGACGGCGAAGGCGCGTCGAAATTCATCGAAATTGCGGTGACCGGCGCGGTCAGCGATGCCAGCGCCAAGCGCGTCGCGCTGTCGATCGCCAATTCGCCGCTGGTCAAGACCGCGATCGCGGGCGAGGATGCCAATTGGGGCCGCGTCGTGATGGCGGTGGGCAAGGCAGGCGAACCCGCCGACCGCGACCGGCTGGCAATCCGCTTCGGCGACCATTGGGTCGCGAAGGACGGGCTACCCGTCGACGGCTATGACGAGGGCCCCGTTGCGGCGCATCTGAAGGGCCAGGACATTCGCGTCGGCGCCGACCTCGGCCTCGGCGACGGGCGCGCGACCGTTTGGACCTGCGACCTGACCCACGGCTATATCAGCATCAACGCCGACTATCGGAGCTGACCGCGATCTGTTAGGTCCGCCCCTGCGCGCAATCAGGTGCGCCGACCACAGGAGGCCGTCATGGTACGCCAAAAAGACTTCGCCGACCTGCCTTGCTTTCGAGATCACCTCGAAGCGGCGTAAGGGTTACCCGTCCGAAACACAGGTCAAGCGTGGTCATCGCTTCGTCCGCGGCGATATCGAACTTATCGAAAAACTCGGCCGAAAAGACCCGTGCCCATGCGGATCAGGCCAGAGGTTTCCGCAATTGCTGCCTCGCTTCGGGCCGGTTTCGATGGCTCCGAACGACACGACTATTGGCGTGACTGACCGATAGAAGGCGCCCCCCGACACCGATCACTCGGCATCGGGGGGCTAGCTAAAATCAAAGCGCGCCTTCGAGCCAGCCCTTGAGCGCGCTCTTCGGTGCGGCGCCGACCTTGGTGTCGGCGATCTGGCCGTTCTTGAACAGGATCATCGTCGGGATGCCGCGCACGCCATATTTGCTCGGCGCGTCGGGATGGTCGTCGATGTTCAGCTTGGCGATCACCACCTTGCCGGCGAGTTCGTTCGAGATTTCTTCGAGCGACGGGCCGATCATCTTGCACGGACCGCACCATTCGGCCCAGAAATCGACGAGCACGGGGGTGTCGCTGTCGAGGACATCGGCCTGAAAGCTGGCGTCGGTGATTGCCTTGGTTGCCATCGTCTGAACTCCTGAAATTCTGCAAAATCGTTGATGCCAAGCTAGGACGTCGGGGCGTCCGGCTCAAGGGGCGGCGGCGGCAAATTCGCCTTGGCGGCAAGCAAGCCGGGCTTGTGCGGTGCCAGCGCCGCATTGTCGAGCGCGATCAGGCGCGGTCCCGCCGTATAGAGCAGCGCCGTTTCGACGCGCCGGCCCGGAAAGATGACCGCCAGCGCATCGCGATAGGCCGCCATCTGGCGCAGATAGGCGGGCGCGACATCGGACGCGCTCCCGGGTATCCGCCGCCCGGTTTTGTAATCGATCACTGTCACCGCGTCGTCGGTCACGCGCAGCCGGTCGACGATCCCCGCCACGACCATGCCGTCGACCACCGCCGACAGCGGCACTTCGGCCAGGCTGTCGGGGCCGAAAAGCGCGGCGTGCGCCGGATCATCAAGGATGGCGAGCACCTCGTCCGCCATTGCCATACGCGCCGCATCGTCGAGCATCGGCGCCTGCGCCGCGAGCCAGCGCAGCGCCGCCGCGCGCCGCCTATCGGTCGCGACCGGCGGCAGGCGTTCGAACAGCGCGTGGAGCAGCAGGCCGCGCGTTACCGCCGCGACGCGCGCCGAACCCTGCGGCGGCACCGCGACATCATCTTCGCCCAGCGCCGACGGCGCGAGCGGGCGCGGCGGGCGCGCCTCCTCGGGCGCCGGGGCGTGGGTCCAGGCGGGCAGCGCGAGCGGCGGCGGTGCGGCGCGCACGGCCGCATCCCTGCGCGCCCATTTGCCATCATTGACGCGGTGGACACGGCGGCGGCCCCACAGCGGCCCCGCATCCTCCCAATCGCAACCAAGCCCCTCCAGCGCCACCGCGGCCGCGCTGTACCAGCTCGTCTCGGGCACCGACAGGTCGGGCTTTTTGGTAACGCCCGCGACGATCAGCATCTCTTCGGCGCGGGTCATCGCGACGTAGAACAGCCGCCAATGCTCCTGCGCCGCGGCATCGGCCGCGTCCTGATAGGCCTGCGCCAGCGCACCCTGCCGCTCGTCGGCGGGCATCGCGAAGACGGGCAGCTTTTCCCAGGCGGCGACATCGACGGTGAAGGGACGATGACCGATCGCGGCATCGTCGGTCGCATCGGCGAGAATGACGATCGGCGCCTGCAAGCCCTTCGATCCGTGGACCGTCATCACGCGCACGACGTCGCTGCGCGCTTCGGTCTGGCGCTTGATATCGGCGCTGCTGCCCGCGATCCGGGTCAGAAAGCCGAGTAGCGACACGGTTTCACGCGCCTCGAACGCCAGCGCTTGGCTCAGCAGTTCGTCGATCGGGTCGCGCGCCTCGCGCCCCAGCCGCGCGTACAGCTTGTGCCGTCCGTCGATCGGTCCTGAGAGGACCGTTTCGAGAAAGCGGAAAGGGGTCGTGAAATCGGCCATGCCGAGCAGCGCGCGCAGCGCCGCCATCGTCGCGGGCGGCATCGCGTCTTCGTGCGCGCGCAGATGTTCCCAGATGGCGGCGCGACCGCGCTTTGCGGTGCGCGCGTAGAGGTCGTCCTGCGTCCAGCCGAGCAGCGGCGAGACGAGCAGTGCGGCAAGGTTGAGATCGTCGAGCGGCTGCACCGCGAAGCGCATCGCGGCGATCAGATCCTGCACCGCGAGCGGCTGGGTCAGCGCGAAGCGGTCGACGCCCGCGACGGGGACGTGCAGCGCCTGAAGCCGCGCGACGATCCGCGCCGCCAGATCGCGGCGTCGGCGGACGAGGATCATGATATCGCCCGGCGCCACGGGACGCCCGTCCTTGCCGTTCGCGATCCAGTCCTGCACCTCGCCCGCGATCGCCTTGGCCAACCGCATCGAGGCGGGATCGGAAGCGGGGGCGCTGCCGTCCCCCTCGTCTCCGCCGTCCTCCGCGGCTGCGGCATCGATCGCCTTGCCGACGGGCAGCGGCGCCCAGAGTTCGACCTGGCCGGCTTGGGCGCTTCGAAACGGGCGGTGGGGCGGCTCTTCGCCGTCGAGCCCCATCGCTCTCGTCCCGCCGTCGCCGAGCCAGCGGTCGACGACGTCGAGCACCGCGGGCGTCGAGCGATAGTTGGAAACCAGATCGACCTGGCGGAAGGGCTGGCCGCCCATCTCGCCCAGCGCGTGGAACATGTCGCGCGCGGTCGCGAACGCCTTGGGCTCGGTGCCCTGAAAGCCGAAGATCGCCTGTTTGCGGTCGCCGACGGTAAACAGCGTCCGCAACCGGTCGTCCTTTGCGCTGACGCCCGCGAAAAATTCCTCGGCAAGCGACAGGACAATGCCCCACTGGCGCATGTTCGTATCCTGCGCCTCGTCGACGAGGATGTGGTCGGTGCGCTGATCGAGCTTGAAGCGCACCCATTCGCCAAAGCTGCTGGCGCGCAGCAATGTTCCGGCGAGCGTGATGAGATCGTCGAAGTCGGCAAGACCCCCATCGCGCTTGGCGAGCGCATAGGCTTCGGCAAAGCGCGCGCCAAGCTTCCACCCAGCCGCGAGATCGTCGGCGACGCGCATCGCGGTCGCGGTCGCGCGCAGCCGCCCGGCGGCATCGACGATGCGCACCGCGCTGTCGGCACAATCGGTCATCCGGCCCTTGTCGCCCGCAAAATCGGCGCGCAGCTCGCCCTTGCCCGTCAGGAAACAGCCGAGCAGTTCATCGAGCATTGCGGCGCGCGCCGACGCCTCGGCGATGAGCCAGCCGACCATCTTGTCCGAACAAGCCTCGCCGGTCTTGGTCCCCCACGCCGCCCCGCTGGTCGCGACCGCCTTGATATCGGCGTCGGCGATCGCTCCGCCCGCAATTTCAGCAGCGAGCCACGCATCGGGATCGCCGCTGGGGAGATCGAACGCCGCGCGCAAATCATGCGCCGCGGGCGGCAGCGCCGCGCGCGGGCCACCGAAGACCGCGGCGCAGCTCGACAGGAAGGCAAGCGCCGATTCCTGCCCCAACCGCCGCGACAGCATCGCCGCAACCGCCCGCAGCGCCTCGCGGTCGGGATCATGCTCGAGCAGATCGCCGAGTATCTGCCGCTTGAGCGCTGCTGCTTCATCCTCCTCGATAGCGCGAAAGCCGGGAAGCAGCTTTGCCTCGAGCGGAAAGCTGGCGAGCAAGGTCTGGCAGAAGCTGTGGATCGTCTGGACGCGGATCGCACCGCCGGGGCTGTCGATCACCGTCGCAAACAGCGACCGCGCGCGCGTCATCAGCCCCGGCCGCTCCCAGTCGAGCCCCAGCGCGTGGAGATCGAGCCGCAGATCGCCGTCGCTCATCCGCACCCAGGTCGCGAGCCGTTCGTGGATGCGGTGCGCCATTTCGGCAGCGCCCGCCTTGGTGAAGGTGATGCACAGGATCGCCTGCGGCGAAACGCCGTCGAGCATGAGCCGCAGCACGCGCGCCGACAGCACCTGCGTCTTGCCGGTCCCCGCCGATGCGCCGAGCCAGACATGGCTTTCGGGATCGGCGGCGGCGCCCTGCCGCGGATCGAGGGTGGCGAGGCCGGCGCTTCTGCTCACAGTCCGTCCTCACCGCGTCCGAACCATTCGTCGCGGCGCATGAGCTGGTCATAATCGCCATAGCCGCCGCCCTCGCCAGGCACGAAGGGTGCGTCGCCGAGCAAATAGTCGCGCGCCAGCCGGGTCAGCGTGTCGGCGGCATGGTCGATCGCCGCCTCAGCGGTCTTGAGCGTGCTGCGCGGGCCATAGCTGTTCGAAATCCGCCCCGCACCGTCGGCGCGGCGGTCCGGACGCAAGCTCCAATATTCGAGCGCCACGACGGGGGCGGCATCGATGCCCTCCATCGCCCCTTCGCGCGCAAGCAGGCCGAGCAGACCGAGTTGGTTGTCGAGCCCGTCGGCGGCGGCCTGCGCGCTCGGCGCGCCGCCCGATTTATAGTCGATAATGGCAAGGCCATCAGGGCCGCGGTCGATGCGGTCGGCCTTGCCATACAGGGTGATGCCGTCGTCGGTTCGTTCGCCCCGCGCTTCGACCGCGACGGGCTTGCGGTCGGCCTCCCAGACCTGCGCCGCCGCCCAGCGCAGCGCGGGTTCGATACGCGGCAGCCAGAAGGCGCGCGCAAGCCCGTCGAGCGCCGGATCGGCGGCGAGCGCGGCCAGTTCCGCTTCGAAAGCCTCGCGCGTCGCGCCGCCGCGCACCCAATCTTCGAACAATTTATGCACCCGCGTACCGCGCCAGCGCGGATCGGGCGCGGCACTCAACGGATCGAGCGCCGAGAGGCCGAGCATGCGGTCGGCATAAAAGGCGAAGGGATCGCGTGCGAGCTTGTCGACGCCGGTAACGCTGATCCGGCGCGGACGGTCGGCGGCGGGCGGCTGCGGCGCCGGACGACCGGCGGGCTGCGTACCGCCCGGCGGCAGGTCGATTTCGGCGGCGAGGCGCGTCAGCGGCACGCCCCCCGGCGCGGGTTCGGGAAGCTCGCCCGCGAGCGCTGCGAGCCGCAGCCAGAAGCGCGAGGCGACGGCGGGATCGCCGCCGCTGCGCTGCGCGCGCGTTACGACGATTCTCCCGGCTCCGAGCGCGCCCGCGAAATCATGCGCCGCCATCCCCTGCTGCCGTTCGGGCGCGGCAAGGCCGAGCAGACGGCGGATGCCGGGCGCGAGCCACGGGTCGGGTTGCGTCGCGGCGGGCCAGCGTCCTTCGTCGAGCCCGCCGAGGATCATCAGGTCGGCGCGCTGCAGCCGCGCCTCCAGCAAGCCCCAGATGAACAGGCGCGGATGCCCGCCATAGGGCGGACGCACGCTCGCTTGCCCGAGCAATTGCCCGAGCATCGCGGGAAAATCGGCAGGATCGACAAGCGCCGGCCCGGCACCGCGCGCCAGCGCCCACTGGTCGAACAGTTCGGCGAGCATCCGGCCCGCCGGCCCCGCCCACACCGCGTCGCCCGCCAGCCATTCGGCTGCGCGCTGCAACGCCGCGAGCAGGTCGGCGGGCGGCACCGGCCCGGCCGCGAAGGGCGCGAGCACGGCACCGAGCTCGGTCGAAACACGCGTCCACCATGGTGCCATCTGCACGGCGACGGAATGACCGCGCGCCTTGGGATCGGCAGCGCGCGCCGCAATGCGCGCGCTCACCCCGTCCCATCCCGGAAGCAGTCCGGGCTCGCGCAACGTCAGGTCGAGCCGCCGCACCTCGTCGAGCCACATGGTGCGCTCGCCTCCCGCGCGCACGAGCGGATGGCCGAGCAGCGCCACCAGCGCGACCGGATCGAATACAGCAGCCAAGTCGGCAAGCAGCAGCAACAGCGCGCCCGGCGCGGTGCGCGACAGCGGTTGGCCGGCGCTGTCATCGACGCTGATGCCCCAGCGCGTCAGCGCGGCGGCGACGCGCTCGGCGAGCGCGCGGTCGGGGGTGACGAGGGCAGCGGTGCGCCCCGGCGTCTCGATCGCCTCGCGCATCAGCAGGGCGATTCCCTGCGCCTCCTGCCCGTCGTCGGCAAAAACAGCGCCCGACAGGCCGGCAACCGCCGCCGACAGATCGCCCGCCGCCTGCCACTGGGTGCTGTAGTCCGCGGGCGCGAAGAGCAGCGACGCGAAGGGCTTCCGTGCTTCGGGGCCATCGTGCGGCGATGCGGCATCCCATGGCTGCACTTCGTCACGAGCAACGCCCATGCGATCGAGCAGCAGCTTCAGATGATATTGCGGATGCGTTTCGAGCGGGCGCCGGTCGTCATCCGCATCGGGCCGCGTCGGGCCGAGCGCATCCCATTCATCCGCCGCCATCACCTGATCGAGCCCGGGCAGCACGACCATGCCGCGCGTCATATCGGCCACGGTGCGGAGCAACCGCGCGATGGCAGGAGCAGCGGTGGTAACGCCCGCCGCGACGACGAAGCGCGCTGGCGGCGCCGCGCGCCACCCCGCCGCGACGCGATCGAGCAGCAAGTTGCGGCGCGCCGCGCGGTCGATCGCACCCGTCCTGGCAAGCGCGGCCGGCCATTCATCGACCAGCAGCCGCAGCCGCGACAGCGACGCCCGCCAATGGTCGGCAAAGGCGCCGAGATCGAGGTCGACGAGCGCCGAAACCGACACCTCTTCATAATGAAGCTGGTCGATCACGCGGCCCAGCCCATCGGCGAGCTGGAACGCCGCCGCGCCCGTGATCGCCGGTTCGCCCGGCGGTGTATGCCGCTCGATCAGCTCGGCGAGCAGCAGGCGCCGGTGCAGCGGATCGATGGCAGGCGGCAGCGGATCGTCGTCGATCGCATCAAGCGCCAGCGCGACCGATTCATCGAGATCGGCGTCGCCGATCACCGCCAGCCGCGGCATGAGAAGCCCCTGCCCGCCCGCGCGGACGAACGCCGCCTGCACCGCGCTGCGTGCACGATTGCTCGGCAGCAGGATCAGCCCCTGCGCCAGCCCCAGCGCGCCGTCGTCGAAGCGCGCGATCACCCCGGCGGCGAGCGCGTCGGCGAAGGCCCGATGAATCGGGATGGAATAGATGGTGGGTTGGCCGATCACAGCCATCAGGATTCCTTCGTCATCCCGGCGAAGGCCGGGATCTCTCCCTATCGCCATGACGCACCGGCGAGATCCTGGCCTTCGCCGGGATGACGATCCGTGTCAAACTTCGCTCAGCGCCGCTTCGGTCGGTGCAATGCTGGCGGGGGTTCCGACGTCGAACCATTGCCCCATATGCGACAGACCATAAAGCCGCCCCGCCGCGATCGCGCGGTCCCACAACAGGTTCGTCGAAAAGGGTCCATCAGGCGCGCCAACGAGCAGGCGCGGCGAAATGAGCTGGATGCCGGTATAGACGAAGGGTGCGACCCGGCCCGGCTTGCGCCGCGACAGCTTGCCGCTCGGGTCCATGTGAAAATCGCCCTTGCCGCCGTGTCCCGTCGCGCTCGCCTGACGGATGACGAGGAGCAGCGCATCCATCCGATCGCCGTCCCAGTGGCGCGCCAGATTGCGGATGCTGTCCTGCGGCCCGTCGGTCCAGATATTGTCGCTGTTGACGATCAGGATCGGGTCGCCCTTGAGCAGCGGCAGCGCCTTGACCATGCCGCCACCGGTTTCGAGCAGTTCGCCGCGTTCGTCCGACACCGCCAGGGTGAAGGATCGCTTCTGCTTCGCGAGATGCGCCTCGAGCGCGTCGGCGAGATAATGGACGTTGACGACGACATGGCTGATCCCCGCCGCCTCGATCCGGTCGAGGCTATGGTCGATCAGCGGCTTGCCGGCCACGCGCACGAGCGGCTTGGGCCGCGTCGCGGTGAGCGGGCGCATCCGCTTGCCGATCCCCGCCGCCATCACCATCGCGCTTTCGATCGTCGCGGTCATGCCGTCACTCGCTCCACGCCGCCGCGCGCTTGGCGGCGGGCACATTGTCGTCGAACCATTTTTTCACCGGCGCGAGCGCCGGGTGCGCGAGGTCGCGTTCGAGCAGACCCCACATGCGCGGCTGGAACTGGCGGTATCCGGGCTTGCCGTCGCGCTTCCACAAGCGCACGAAAACGCCCAGGATGCGCGTATTGCGCTGCGCCGCGAGCGCCCAATAGGCGGCACGGAACGCCGTACCCTGTCCCGTCGCAGCGACATAGCGATCGAGCATTGCCGCCTCGACCGTCGGGGTCACGTCGCGGCGCGCATCCTCGAGCACCGAGGCGAGGTCATAGGCGGGATGGCCGACCAGCGCGTCCTGAAAATCGAGCAGACCGAAATGTTCAATGCCGCTGCGTCCATCGACGAGCATGATATTTTCGGCATGAAAGTCGCGCAGCACGGTGACGCGCGGCAGGCCGTCCTGTTCGACGGGCGCCAGCGCCGTTTGCCACGCCGCGCGAAATCCGTCGCGATCGACGGCAAGGTCCAGCGCGGGGCAGTACCAGTCGGTGAACAGCATCACTTCGTCGAGCCATTGTTCGATGCCGTGGACGGGCAGCCCCGGCATCGCGGGGCGCGCGTGCAGATGGACGAGCAGGTCGGTGACCCCGGCGTAGAATTCGACCTCCGCCGCGGGGCGCGCGTCGAGCGTTTCGCGCAGCCGCACATCGCCGAAATCCTCGATCAGCAGCAGGCCCTGCGCCAGATCGCGGGCGAGGATCGCGGGCGCGCTCATCCCCTGTTCGCACAGCCATTCGGCGACGGCGATGAAGGGGCGCGGGTCTTCGTGCGGCGGCGGCGCATCCATCAGCACCGCCTGCCGCCCTTCCCCGACGACACGGAAATAGCGGCGGAACGAGGCATCGCCCGCGAGCGGCAGAATGCGGGCATCGCCCCAGCCATGCGCGGCAAGAAAGGCGGGCGCATGGTCGGGCGGAATCATCGGAGCGGCCATCGCGCTTCCCAAGCGGGCGGCACTTCCGCTGTCAAGACGCGCGTATCGCCCCCGCCCGAAATCGTCAGCGCCAGCGCGTCGCCCCATGCCTGCGCCCCCAATCGATCGGGCCATTCGATCAGCAGCGCGCCGTCATAGAGATAGTCGTCGAGGCCGAGTTCGATCAGTTCATCCTCTCCCTCGATGCGATAGAGATCGACATGCGCGATCGGCAGATCGACTTCGGGCGGGGCGTAGGGCTGGACGATCGCGAAGGTCGGGCTCGGCGCCTCGCCCGCCAGACCGCGCGCCTTGAGCATCGCACGCGCCAGCGTCGTCTTGCCCGCGCCGAGGTCGCCCGACAACAGCACGACATCGCCGGGTCTCAGCGCGGCGCCGATGGCGGCACCGATGCGATCGGCGTCTTCGAGACTATAGGGGCGACGGGATTGCATGGCGATTTTGCAACGGATTCGCGCAGCGGCGCGGAGATTTTTGGTTCACGCGAAGACGCGAAGACGCGAAGATGTAGTGTTTGCCGCGTAGCGGTTTTCTGGCTGCTTCGTCGGGTCCGGGCGAGACATTCGAAATGATAAAGGGCCTGTCGGCCCCGCGCTCCTTCTTCGCGTCTTCGCGTCTTCGCGTGAATCCCATCTTCTTCTCTGCGATCTCTGCGCATTCGCGCGAATCTTTCATCTGCGCAGGCAAGGACATCCCTACATCCCCCGCGGCAGGGTGACGCGGACCAGCGTTCCCTGGCCCTTTTCGCTGAGCACCTCCATCGTGCCGCCGTGCGCGGCAACGAGCTGGCGCGCGAGCGCGAGGCCGATGCCACCGGTCTGCGTACCCGCCTGCTGCCCCTTCGTCACCGCGGCGACCGCATCGGGCATGCCCGGGCCGTTGTCCGACACGACGATCTCCACTCCGCGCGCGTCGCCGTCGGCGTGGAGCAGTACGCGCCCGCCGCTGCGCTTGGCCGGGGCGGTGAAGCGGATCGCATTGTCGAGCAATCCGCCAACGACCCGCGACAGGCGCTGCGCATCGCCTTCGATACTGCCAAGATTGTCGGACAGATTGTCGACGAGTTCGATCTTTTCGGTCTCGGCGAACGGGGCCGCGTCGGCGAGCGCCTTGCCGAGCAGCGCGCGGACATCGACCGGCGCGCGTTCGACCGCCAGCGTCCCCGCCTCGCCCTGCGCAAGATCGAGCACATTGTCGATCTGACGGCCGAGCACCGCGACCGAATCCATGATCGCATCGACATAGGAGCGCGCGGCAGGCGGAAGCTCGCCCGCATAGCCCGCCTGCAGCATCTCGCCGAAGCCGCCGATCGAGGTCAGCGGCGTGCGCAGTTCGTAACTCATCCGCGACAGAAAGGCGGTCTTGACCTTGTCCGCCGCCTCGAGCGCCTCGTTGCGTTCGCGCAGCGCGCCCTCCATCTTCCGGCTGGCGGTGATGTCGAGCATGATGAGCAGCGCATTGCCGTCGGGCAGCGGGATCGAGGCGAAATCGAAATGGCGTCCGTCCTTGAACCGGATTTCGCCCGCGCGCTGCGTCCGCTCGAGCGTCGCGGCGCGGATCACTTCCTGAACGATGCTGATCTGGTTGGGCTTGGCGAGCCGGTCGGCGAGGCCGTTCATCAGCACATCGACGCGCGGATGCGCCGCAAGGGTCGATTCATCGACGCCCCACAAGCGGCGGAAACGCTGGTTCCACAGGTGCAGGCGGCCATCGGGAGCGAAGACCGCGATCGCCTCGAACAGATTGTCGAAGGTCGCGGTGCGCACGCGCAGCAACGTGTCGCGCGTCGAGGCCAGTTGCACCTGCTCGGTGCGATCCTCGGCTATCAGCAGCAGGCCGCCGTCGGGGGTCGGCTGGGCGACGACGTGCAGATGGGTGCCGTCGCGCAGGCGCCATTCCTCCTCGCTCGCGTGCGGCAGCGCGAACCAGTCGACATGCGCCTGCCGCCATTCGGGATAGTCGCGCACCTCGGGCGTCCGGCCGCCCTCGCGCCATGCATCGAGCAACCGCGCGAGCGCCCGGCCTTCGGACACATCCTCGGCCGTCACGTCGAACAGCCGGCGAAAGGGCTGGTTCGCAAAGACAAGGCCATGATCGGGGCCGAACTGCGCCACCGCCGCCGACAGCCGATCGAGCAATTCGCGCTGGGTATCGACAAAGCGGCGGTGCGCGCCGCGCTCGCTCTCCAGCTCCTGAATATCGATCGCATAGCCCGCTATACCGATGACGCGGCCGCCCTCGGGCGCCAGCGGCACGTCGACGACCCGCATGATCCGGCGCTCGCCCTCGATCGTTACCGGGACGGTGCGCATATGCGCCGCGCCCGCGGCACGCGCCGCTTCGGCCGCGTCGGTCGCGCTGACCCCGGCGATTGGCTCGCACAATTCGGTGCCATCCTCGATCACCCGCGCCGCGCTCTTCGCCTCGACCGCCCGGACATAGGCGGTGTTGACGAGCGCGAGGCGAAGATCGGGTTCGCGGAACCACATCGGAAACGGCGCCGCCTCGATCAAGCCCGACAGCGCCTCGAACGCCGCCATCGCCTCGTCGCGTTCGATCCGCGCCTTGGCGAGCGATTGCTGGCCATCGGTCGCATCGCTGAGCCACAGCAGGACGCTGCCCGGTCCGCCGACCGACTGCGGCGCCGCCACGCCCTGACAGACGATCGTACGGTGGCTGCCCTGCGGACGCAGGCTGAGCGTGAAGGGTTTGGCACCCCGCTGGGCGCCGAGGATCGCCTGGCGCAGCGCTTCGTGCGCCTGCGCGTCGAGCCCGGTGCCGAGTCCGCGAAGCTCGTCGAAACTGCGCGGCCCGGCATCGAGCCCGAGCCAGCGGCCGAGCCGCTCGCTCGCCTCGATGCGCCAGTCGCCGCGCACCACGACGAGCAGATAGGGAGACGCTTCGAGCAGGCTGGCGAGGCGTTCGGTCTGCCCGGCGACGAACGCCGAGCGCCGCTGCATCGCAACCCCGCGCCCGACCGCCCACAGCCCGGCGACCAGCCAGAGCGCGGCGAACAGGCCGAGCGCGAAGAGCAAGCCCGCGCTCATCGGCACGGGCATCGCGCCGATCGAAGCAAGAGGACGACAGGGACGCCGGATATCATCCGTCTGCCCCTATCGACTGCGCAGCCTCTATTCAATCGTCCGCCGCACGGGCGCGGCGGGACAGGACGCCGGAAGGCCTCGTCCGGTCGAATATCCCCGGCACTCCGCACCGATTGCGCGCGCCCACGCGGTCAGAATTTTGCCGTCGCCGATGCGCGGAAATAGCGTCCCAAAATGCCCGAATAATAAGTGATCGTGCCATTGGCCGCAGGCGCCGGGAACGGCGGCTTCGCGTCGAAAACATTGTCGACGATCAGGCGCAACGAAAACTGCTTCGACACGTCGACGCCGATCGAGGCGTTGAACAGCCACCAGGAACCGACACCGCTATATTCCAGCGCGTTGGGCGCCGCGTCGGCATTCCACACGCTTTTGCCATAATATTGCGTTTGCCAGAGCAGGTTTACCGGGCCGCGATCGACCGTGACATTCGCGGTGAACGAATGTTTGGGATTGCCGATTTCGCCGCGCGCGGTGTCGATATCGCCCGTTCCAACGCGCGTTTCGAGCTTGTCGAGATAGAAATAATTGAGCGACAGGCCGAGCGCCGTGTCCGCCGCGACCTCGCGCCGATAGGCGATTTCGGCGGTCAGGCCGCGGAAGTCCATCGACGCCGCATTGGCATAGCCGGTGCGCACGAAAGTCACTTGCCCGCCCGGATCGCGGTCGATCTGGCCGCAAACCGCCGCCGGATAGGCGACCGCATCATAGCAGGCGTCGAGCGTCTGGCCGGCACCGAGCAATATGACCGCATCGCGCAGCCGGATATCGACCCAGTCAGCGGTGATCGACAGACCAGGCACGAAGCGCGGGCGCAGGATCGCGCCGACGGTCCAGCTGTCGGCGCGCTCGTTCTTGAGTGCGGCATTGCCCGAAACCGAGATCGGCGCCGTGAATCCGACGATGTTCGACGTGAAGGCATCGGGGTTCGCTATCCCCGCTGCGATGCAGTTTGCGCGCCGCTGCGCCGGGTTCGGTCCCGAATTGACGAAGCGGCGATCGCACGGATCATTGGCCGTCGCAAAGGCCAGCGAGGTCGGGCTGAAGCTTTCGGTGATCGCGGGCGCGCGCACCGAGCGGGTGAAATTGCCGCGGATCGTCACATCGGCGACCGGCGACAATCGTCCGCCCGCGGTCCACGTCCAGTCGCCCCCCGCCGCCGAATGATCGATATAGCGCGCCGCGCCGTCGAGTTCGAACGCATGGACGAAACTGTCCATGGCGGGCGAAATCACTGGAATTTTCAGTTCGCCGGAAAATTCATTCGTGGTGAAGCTGCCCCGCACCGGATCGATCGGGATGCTGCGGCCGAACGGCATCCGGAATCCGCCCCCGACATCCTCGCCATAATAATAGGCGCCGGGATCGAAGGCGGTCTTCTCGTGCCGATGCTCATAGCCGAGCGAGGCGATGACATCGCCGCCGGGCAGCTGGAACAGCGGCCCGTTGACCGACGCGCTCAGCACGAACTGCGAATTGGTCGCGGTCGGATCGGCGATCGTCGTCACATAATCGAGCGCGGCCTGGCTGAAGCGGCCGACGCCGAACAGGTCGAGCGGCGCGCAGGTCGCGCTGCGCGTCGCGATGTTCGCGTTGCTGTATCCGGGACGGCAGATGATATTGCCGTTGGCGGCACCGCCGCCGAACACACCCTCGTCGACGGCATCGACCGCGTTGAGGAAATTCTGCTGCACCAGCACGCGTTCGCGCCCGCGCGTTTCGGAATGGCCGTAATTGGCCGAGACCTCCCATTTGTAGATCCGGTCGCCGACGTCGAATTCGCCGTCAAACCCGGTGACGAAGCGATAGAGTTCGACCGTCGTGTCGGAACGGCCGGTCGTCAGGTCGGTATTGGCGCGTGCCATCAGAAAGCTGTCGGGAGCCGTCGTGAAATCGGGATTGCCGTCGCCGTCGGCATCGATCGGAATCCCGCCGAGCAGACCATAGGCGGCCAGATTGTCGCGGATCGTCGCGCGGTCGGCGTCGTTCAGATAGGGATTGTCGAGGCTGAGCACCAGATTGCCGTTCGGCGACGTGCCCGGCCCCGCCAGCGCCGTATTATACAGCGGCTGCGCTGCGACATTGGTCCCCTTGCTGTGCGCATACCAACCCTCGCCGAACCAGCGAACCGTGTCGCTCAGCTCGAAACTGCCGAGCGCGGTCGCGAGATAGCGGTCATTATTCGTCGCGAGGTTGCCGTAATCCTTTGTCGCAAAGCCATTTCCGCCCGAGCTTTCGAACAGGCTGCCCGTGCGCGTCCCGAAGTCGAGCGGGACGAGTCGGCCGGCGTCGTTGAACGTCAGGACATTGCCCGACGCGTCGAAAATCCCGCCGAATTCGGGAATGCTGTCGAAGGCGAGCGGCACGCCGCTGTTGGTGAAGGCGTTGAGCCGCTGGTCGTAATAGAGTTGCTGCTGAAAGGGAGATGCCGGATCGGCGGCGGTCGTAAAAAAGGGGCCGGCGGCGCTCGTCAGAAAGCGGTCGCCCGTGGTGAGGCCGCGCGCGCGATTCCATTCGCCGCTGAGCGTGATGTGGCCGCGCCCGCCCGCAAAACCGGCGCCCCAGATGCCGCTGATGCGATAATTCGGTGCGTCGCCGCGCTGCGACACGCCCGCCTGGCCTTTGAGTTCAAGCCCGTCGAAATCCCGTTTGAGGATGATGTTGACCGTGCCCGCGATCGCATCGGAGCCATAGATGGGCGCGCCGCCGACCGCGACCGTTTCGATGCGCTCGACCAGCGTTTCGGGGATGACGTTGAGGTCGACCTGACTGCCCGGCCCGACCGGCCCGAATACCGAGGCGGTATTGGACGACACGAAGCGCCGACCGTTCACCAGAGTCAGCGTGCGCTGGCTACCCAGCGAAAAGAAATCGACGAAGGTCTGGCCCGAACCGAAGGGGCCTTCCTGCGCACCGACATTGCTGTTGCCGGGAACGCCGAAGGCGGCAATTTCCGACAGCGCCTGCGCGACATTGGTATAGCCGCGCCGGTCAATCTGGTCGGCGGTGGTGACCAGCGTCGGCTGGATCGTGTCCGCATCGGTGCGCGCGATGCGCGACCCGGTGACGATGATCTGTGTACCGCTGTCGGCGTCCGCCGACGCATCGGGCGCAACATCCTGCGCCGCAGCCGGTGTAGCCGCCGCCAGAATAGCCAGCGCGGACAGGCCGCCATAAAGCCCTGCTCGCATCGCGCGCACGGTAATCATTCCGGGAACTCCCTCGTTTAAGCGATGCCCCCCGGCCGCACCAAAATCTGAATCGAGCGAGCGCTGCCCCGAACCCCCAAAAGCAAAGGGCCACGCTCCCATCCGGTTTCCGGACGGCAGCGCGACCCTACAGTCTGCTTATGAAAAATTAGTAACGATCAGTAACGATAATGATCGGGCTTGAACGGTCCTTCGACCGGCACGCCGATGTAATCGGCCTGCTTCTGCGTCAGCGTCGACAGCTTCACCCCCAGCTTTTCGAGGTGCAGCGCCGCGACCTTTTCGTCGAGATGCTTGGGCAGAACATAGACGTCGTTCTTGTAATCGTCGGCCTTGGTAAACAGCTCGATCTGCGCGAGCGTCTGGTTGGTGAAGCTCGACGACATCACGAACGACGGGTGGCCCGTCGCACAGCCGAGGTTCACGAGGCGGCCCTTCGCCAGCACGATGATCTGCTTGCCATCGGGGAATTCGACGAGGTCGGTGCCCGGCTTCACTTCGGTCCACTTGTAATTGGCGAGCCCCGCGATCTGGATTTCGCTGTCGAAGTGGCCGATGTTGCAGACGATCGCCATCGGCTTCATCGCCGCCATATGGTCGGCGGTGATGACGTCGGCGTTGCCGGTCGCGGTGCAGAAGATGTCGGCGCGGGCGACCGCTTCGTCCATCGTGACAACTTCATAGCCTTCCATCGCCGCCTGCAGCGCGCAGATCGGGTCGATTTCGGTAACCAGCACGCGCGCGCCGCCGTTGCGGAGCGAGGCGGCCGAGCCCTTGCCGACGTCGCCGAAGCCCGCGACGCACGCAACCTTGCCGGCCAGCATGACGTCGGTCGCGCGGCGGATCGCATCGACCAGGCTTTCCTTGCAGCCATAAAGATTGTCGAACTTCGACTTGGTGACGCTGTCGTTCACGTTGATCGCCGGGAAGGGCAGCTTGCCTTCCTTGGCCAGCTGGTAAAGGCGGTGGACGCCGGTCGTCGTTTCTTCCGACACGCCCTTGATCGCGCGCACGCTCTTGGTGAGATAGCCCGGCTTGGCGGCAAGGAATTCCTTGAGCGCACGGACAAATTCGACTTCTTCGGCGTTGGTCGGCTCGAACAGCGGTTCGCCCGCTTCGACGCGCGCCCCCCACAGCGCGAACATCGTGGCGTCGCCGCCGTCGTCGAGGATCATGTTCGCGGTCTGATCGTCGCCCCAGTCGAAGATCCGGCCGACATAGTCCCAATATTCGGCGAGGCTCTCGCCCTTCACCGCAAAGACGGGCGTGCCGCCAGCGGCGATCGCGGCGGCGGCATGATCTTGGGTCGAAAAGATGTTGCAGGTCGCCCAGCGCACCTCGGCGCCCAGCGCGATCAGCGTTTCGATCAGCACCGCGGTCTGGATCGTCATGTGCAGCGATCCGGTGATGCGCGCGCCCTTCAGCGGCTGCGCCGCGCCATATTCGGCGCGCAGCGCCATCAGGCCGGGCATTTCGGTTTCGGCGATCGCGATTTCCTTGCGGCCGAAGTCGGCGAGGCCGATGTCGGCAATCACATAGTCGGCGGCGCCGTCCTTGGTCTTCGCCGCCGCGATTGCGGCATTGGCGGCGGTAATGGTGGCATTGGCTGCGGTGGTGGCCACGGGGGAGTCTCCATATTGGCGAGTACGGCCGCAGGCGAGCGGCCCCGAATTGTCGAGCAATTATGTTGCGCGCCCTAACCGAAAGCGCGTCGCCATTCAAATATAAACTTTTCTTTATATCTGCAAGGCGCGGGTCGCAGTCGAACGCGGCGCAGGCACGATTCGTCCTCCGCCAATCGCGAGGCAGCGCAAAATAAATTTCGGGCGCGCGCCAATGTTACAACGCGCGGGGCGCAATTGTGACACAGCCTTGCAATGGCCAACTTCCTAAGAAATTTACCTTATAATACGCCTTGCGATGAGCATAATCCGTCTATGTGACAGCAATGTTACATAGCCCGCGATTCATTGACTTTTATCCCCACAAACGAGAAAATAGGTCAAAGTTTTCGGGGAGATACCTAGATGAAAAAAATTCTGCTCAGCCTGGCTGCCCTGGCCGTCGCGTCGCCGGCGATGGCTCAGTCGATCGTCGTCACGGGCACCGAGGACAGCGCCTCGACGCCGCTGTCGGTTGCCTTTGAAGAATTACAGGCGGGCGAAAACAAGGCGGCAGTGGCCAAGCTGACCGACGGCCGGGTCGATGCCCGCGATCCGTCGCGCCTGATCAATCTGGGCACCGCCTATGCCCGGCTTGGCCGCACCGCCGACGCCGCGACCGCCTATCGGTCGGCGATCGACAGCCCGATCCGCTACGACCTCGAGCTTGCGAACGGCGATTTCATGGATTCGCGCTGGGCCGCACGCACCGCGCTCGCGCGGCTTGACCAAGGGCGCCCGCTCCTCGCCCTCGCGCACTGACGCAGCCGATCGACGGGCGGCGATCCTACGCTTCGCCGCCCTCGACCGTCAGCAGGCGCGCATCGATGCCGGCTTCGGCAAAGGCTGCCTGCCACCGCTGCGCCGGCGGCGTGTCGAACAGCAGCGCGTCGCTGCCGGGCGTCAGATGCCAGGCATGGCGCACCATTTCCTCTTCGAGTTGCCCCGGTGACCATCCGGCATAGCCGAGCGCGACGAGCCATTGCGACGGCCCGCGCCCCTCGCCGATGGCGCGCAATATGTCGTGCGAGCTCGATATCATCCAGCGCCCCGACACCTGCACCGCGCCTTCGCCCGACCAGTCGCGGCTGTGGAGCACGAAACCGCGCGACGGTTCGACCGGTCCGCCCAGAAAGACCGGCTGATCGAGCGGTGCGTCGTGCGCGATGTCGAGCTGATCGAGCACCGCACCGACGGTCATGCCGTCGATCGGGTCGTCGATGCTGATCCCCATCGCACCCTCTTCGTCGTGGCTGATCATCGCGATGACAGAGTGATCGAAACGCGGATCGCCGATGCCGGGCAGCGCGAGCAGCAATTGGCCGGTGAACCAGGTCGGCGCCTTTTCCATCGCCCCATCATGGACTGCCGGGCGCGCAGGGTCCAGCGTCTTTGCGGCCATATCGACGAACGGCGGGGTCCATTGTGCAATGTGAACGCTCCGCCGCTTGACTCGCGGCGGCGCACACCCAATGTCTCGCCCGCACAAGACCCCCCTCAACGAAAGGATGCCAGCATGACCATCACTACCGGAGACTCGCTGCCCGACACCAAGCTGGTGAAGGTCACCGAAGGCGGCCCCGAACAGGTTTCGGCCGCGGATTATTTCAAGGGCCGCAAGGTTGCGCTCTTTTCGGTTCCAGGCGCTTTTACGCCGACCTGTTCGGCCAAGCACCTGCCCGGCTTCGTCGAGAAGGCAGCCGAACTCAAGGCCAAGGGCATCGACGAAATCGTCTGCACCGCGGTCAATGACGCCTTCGTCATGGGCGCCTGGGCGAAGAATGCCGGCGCGACCGACAGCGTGACGATGCTCGCCGACGGCAATGGCGATTTCGCCGAAGCGGTCGGGCTGACCATGGATGGCAAGGCATTCGGCATGGGCAAGCGCGGCCAGCGTTTCTCGATGGTCGTCAACGATGGCGTCGTCGAGCAGCTCAATGTCGAAGCGCCGGGCGAATTCAAGGTGTCGAGCGCCGACCATATGCTCGAACAGCTCTGAGCGGTTTGCGGATTGGAATGAGGGGCGGCGCGGCGCTGCGCCGCCCCCCTTTCCTTTTGTCATATTTTCGTGCAACAGCGTCGCGATGACATCAGAATCATCGAACGAAAATATCGCCGACCCCACCACCCTTGTCGAAGGGGTCATCGCCGAACTTCAGTCGCGTTTCCGCACGTCGGTCGGCAATCTCAAATCCGCCATCGCCGCCTTCGTCCGTGACGGCACCTTGCCGCCCGCCGATGCCGCCGCGACCGGCCTGTTCGACTATCCGGCGCTGCGTCTCGTCACCAATGGCGAGTTTCGCGAAGGCCAGGGCGGCCACAACCTCGCCTTCGGTCATTTCGAGCGGGCGGGCGAGTTCGTCACGACGGTAACGCGCCCCGATCTGTTCGAGGCCTATCTGCGCGAACAGCTGACCCTGCTCGTCCGCCACTATGAGGTGACGCTGGAGGTGACGCGCACCGGGCAGCAGATCCCCTTCCCCTATGTGCTCGACGCCAGCGACGGGTCGGACATGGGCCGCGTCACTCCGCTCGAACTCGCGCGCCATTTTCCGACCACCGAGCTCGCCGATATCGGCGACGAGCTGGCCGACGGCCTGTTCGGCTTCGACCCCGCGGCGGCGCAGCCGCTCGCGCTGTTCGACGCGCTGCGCACCGATTTCAGCCTCGCGCGCCTGCGTCACTATACCGGCACCGCGCCCGAGCATTTCCAGCGCTATATCCTGTTCACCAACTATCACCGCTATGTCGACGAATTCGTCGCCTGGGCGGGGGCGCAGGTCGGCAAGGGGCGCTACACCGCGCTCGCCGGCGCGGGCGGCCTCTATGTCGACGAGCCGGATATCAACGCCAGCGCGCTCGCGAGCGACAGCGCGTGGCGGCGGCACCAGATGCCCGCCTATCACCTGATTGCCGAGGGCGGCAGCGGCATCACGCTCGTCAACATCGGCGTCGGCCCCTCGAACGCCAAGACGATCTGCGATCACCTCGCGGTGCTGCGGCCCGAGGCATGGATGATGATCGGCCACTGCGGCGGGCTGCGCCCCAGCCAGCGGATCGGCGATTATGTGCTCGCCCACGCCTATCTGCGCGACGACCATATTCTCGACAGCGTGCTGCCGCCCGAAATTCCGATCCCGCCGATCGCCGAAGTCCAGCAGGCGCTGGCGAGCGCCGCCGAGGCGGTGTCGGGAACCAGCGGCGCCGACCTCAAGAAACGGATGCGTACCGGCACCGTCGTCACCACCGACGACCGCAACTGGGAATTGCGCTTCACCGATTCAGCGCTGCGCTTCTCGCAGTCGCGGGCGATCGGCATCGACATGGAGTCGGCGACCATCGCGGCGCAGGGCTACCGCTTCCGTGTGCCTTACGGCACCTTGCTGTGCGTGTCCGACAAGCCGCTTCACGGCGAACTCAAGCTGCCGGGACAGGCCAACCGTTTCTATGAAGAAGCGATCGCCGCGCATCTCCAGATCGGCATCCGCACGTGCGAATTGATGCACGACGAGGGCGCCAAGCTGCACAGCCGCAAACTGCGCGCGTTCAACGAGCCGCCGTTCCGGTGACGCCGGCAGCCGCCCTTTCGCGCTCCGTCGCGGGCCGCGTCGCAATCGTCACCGGCGCCGCGAGCGGCATGGGGCGGGCGACCGCGCTGTTGCTGGCGCGCGAGGGCGCGAAGGTCGCGGTCACCGACCTTGACCCTGCCGCATGCGAGGCGGTTGCCGCGGAAGCCGGCGACGGCGCGCGCGCTTTTGCGCTCGACGTATCGGACGGCGAGGCGATCAAGCGGGTCGTCGCCGACGTCGCGGCGCATTTCGGCGGCATCGACATCCTTATCAACAACGCCGGCGTGTCGAGCTTCTGCCCGCTCGATGCGGGCGACGATTACGATGAGATCTGGCACCGCGCGATCGCGGTGATGCTGACCGCGCACCAGCGCATGGTGCGCGCGGCGCTGCCGTGGTTGCGGCAGAGCGACGCGCCGCGTATCGTCAACATTGCCTCGACCGAGGGACTGGGCGCGACGCCCGGCGACACGCCCTATGTCGCGGCCAAGACGGGCGTGACCGGGCTGACGCGTGGGCTGGCGGTCGATCTGGGCAAGGATGGCATCACCGTCAACTGTATCTGCCCCGGCCCGATCCGTACCGCGATGACCGACAAGGTGCCCGACGCGGACAAGGCGATCTTCGCACGGCGCCGCACCGCGCTACGCCGCTATGGCGAGCCCGAGGAGGTCGCGCACGTGACGCTGAGTCTCGTCCTGCCCGCGGCGAGCTATATCACCGGCGCGGTGATCCCCGTCGACGGCGGCCTGATGGCGCGCAACGCGTAAAGTACATTAGATATAGAAATCGGCGCGCAGGTTAAGGCCGCGTTCGACCCAGAGCTTGAGCGCGCAGAGCATCTGCGTCCAGCCGTGACAATTGCCGTAGCTGCCGTCGAGCGCCGCCTGCGTTTCGCGCCAGCCGCCCTCGGCGATCTCGACCAGCGTGCGACCGTCATCGAGCGGCTTGAAGGTCATCGTCACGCGGGTACGGTAAGCGGCGTCCGCCATCGTGCCGCCCTCTACCCCCGGCGCCTGGCCTTCATAGGCCGCCCATTCCAGAACGATCTTCTCATCCTGCACCACCTCGATCACATGGACCGGAAAGGCGCCGGGATAATCGTGGAAATCCCACGTTACCACCGCGCCGGTCTCGAGCCGGCCCTGTGCGCCGCCGGTGGTGAAATAGTGCGACAGTTGCGCGGGATCGGCAACCGCCTCGAACACCTCATGCACCGGCTTGGCGATGCGCGCCGCGACCCTGAATTTCAGTTCCATTTTCATTCTCCGCTTGAGTCGCATTTAATTATGTTATAAATTTATAACATGTCAATCCACGACGATTTCGACCGCATCTTCAAGGCGCTCGCGCACGGCGTGCGGCGGCAGATTCTGGACGATCTGAAGGATCAGCCGCTCACGACGGGGGCGCTGTGCGACCATTTCGCCGATCTCGACCGATGCACGGTGATGCAGCATCTGAAGGTTCTGGAGGAGGCGGGGCTGGTCATCGCCGAACGTCGCGGCCGCGAACGCTGGAATCATCTGAACGCGATGCCGATTCAGGATATTCACGACCGCTGGATCGGCCCGCATGCCGCAGCCGCCGCCGCGCAGCTTGCGCGGTTCAAGCAGGCTGTCGAAACGCAGTAGAAGTAGTCGCCGCGGGCCCATTTCGAGCGACCGCGCGGCCGATGGTCAGCCAGCCACGCCCTTCGCCGAACCCGCGACCAGGTTCATCACCAGCTTCGGCAGGCTGCGGTAGTTGGCGGCATGATATTGCGAATCGCCGGGCAGCGCTGCTTGCAGGCGGCGGTGCGCCTCTGGCAACGCGTGATAGGGAACGCCGGGCAGCAGATGATGCAGCGCGTGATAGCGCAGCCCTACCGGCGCCCACAGCTCGGGGAGCAGGCCCGGCGGCGGGACGTTGACGCTGTCGAGGAACTGCGCGGTTACGGTCAGCACCTCTCCGTCATTTTCCCACAGATGCGCAACGAGCGTGCGGATCTGGTTGAGCACGAGGCTGGCCGCCGCAATCGCGCCGAAGATCAGCAGCGCGCGCAGCGGCACCCAGCCGAACACGCCCGCCGCAATCAGCAGCGTCGACCAGGCCCAGGCCCCGCCCTCCTGCCACGCCCACTGGCGGCGGAAATCGCCTTCGGGCGGGCGGCGGCGGAACATCGGGTTGATGATCATCCCCGAATAGCGCTCCATCACCACGCGGCGGAGCGGCGGGATGACGAACGACAGCGGGGTCAGCACCGCAAAGCGAAAGAGCAGCGCCAGCGGCGCAAAGGCGGCCGCGCCGACGAACAGCGGCACCGTCCACGGCTTCATCAGCGCCAGCGGCAGATATTCGGGATCTTCTACCGTGCCATATTTGGTGCGGTTGTGGTGGAGGCTGTGGATGCCTTCGTAAAGGAAGGAAGGGATAAGCAGCGGGATACCGACGAGCAGATTCCACACGAGCCGAAAACCGGGGAGCGCGTTTTTGCGGATATGCGTCAGTTCATGGATGAAGCTGCCCGCGCGGTAGAGCGCGACGACGGCGATGAGCGCCGCGGCGAGCATCCATGCGGTCGATGGTGCCAGGATCGCAGCCGCGACACCGGCATAGCCGATGAATGCCGAACCGAGGAAATCCACCCAATAGATGCGCGCGTTCGGATTGACGAGATCGCGCGTCAGCTCCGAAGCCGCGCGGATCATCGCCATATCGTCGGCAATCGCCGATTTGGGCGTCTTGGTAGCCGGGGCCGCGGGGGGAGTCGCGATCCGTTCGGCAGCGGGATTGGTCGTCATCATGCCGGCGTCTTCACCATGATTTCGTGGCAGCATGATGGCCGAATACGGGTCGCCAGCGCCACAGCTATGCCCTAATGCGTCGCCACAAATATAGGCATCGTCATTCAGGAAACCAGCCATGGCCGCACATTCGCAAGGTCCCGTCTCCATCCATCCCGTCAAGGACAAGGCGGACAAGCGCGAATTCGTCGAACTGGCCTTTCGGCTCAACCGCGGCGATCCCGCCTGGGTGCCGCCGCTGAAAAACGAAGCGTTCGACCTGTTGACGCCAGGCAAGAACCCCTGGTTCGAACATGGCAAGGCGCAGCTGTTCCTCGCACGCCGCGACGGCCGCACGGTGGGACGCATTTCGGCGCATGTCGACTTCCTCGCGCTCGAACAGCCGGCGAGCCAGGGCATGGGTCCGGGGACGGGCAATTGGGGGCTGCTGGAGGCCGAGGATGCCGAGGTCGCGCACGCATTGATCGTCAGCGCCGAAGACTGGCTGCGCGGCCAGGGAATGAACCGCGCGCTCGGCCCGCTGTCGATTTCGATCTGGGACGAACCCGGGCTACTGGTCGAAGGCTTCGATACGCCGCCGACGATCATGCTCGGCCACAACAGCCCGCTCTATCAAGCGTGGATCGAGGGCGAGGGCTATCGCCCGGTCAAGAAGCTGTTCAACTATGCGGTCGATATCGTCGACGGCTTTCCGCCGCTGGTAAACCGCATCGTCGCGGCGGGCGAGAAGAACGAGCGCATCCGCATCCGCCGCGTCGACAAGCGCAAGTTCGATGCCGAGGCGCAGCTGATCATGGGCATCTTGAACGACGCCTGGTCGGACAATTGGGGGTTCGTCCCGCTGACCGACAGCGAGATCGCCTATGTCGGCAAGAAGCTGAAGGACATTGTTTTCGAGGATCTGATCCGCGTAGCCGAAGTCGACGGCGAGGCGGTCGCGTTCATGATCGTGCTGCCCGATCTCAACGAACTCTTGATCGGGATGGACGGATCGTTGTTCCCCTTCAACTGGGCGCGCCTGCTTTGGTGGCTGCGCAAGCCCAAGAGCAAGCGGCTGCGCGTGCCGTTGATGGGCGTGGTCAAGAAATTGCAGAACAGCCGCATGGCGAGCACCCTCGCCTTCATGATGATCGAATATATCCGCCGCGACGGCGTCGCCAAATATGGCGCCGAGCAGGGCGATATCGGTTGGGTCCTCGACGACAATCAGGGGATGAACGCGGTCGCCGACGCCATCAACGCGACGGTCAACCGCGTGTATCAGCTTTACGACAAGCCGCTGTCCTGACGCGGCGGGCCGCCATTCTGCTGGCATGATTTTGCGACAAAGGGCGGGCAGCTTCATGGTCTGAACCCGAAGGATGCGCGATGCCCAGCCTTTATCTTGCCGCCAACCGCTTCGGCCTCGGCCGCCGCTTCGACGATCCCGCGACCGACGATCCGCAGGCCTGGCTGCTGCGACAACTTGACGACTATGACCCGGTTCCCGTACCGATCGCCGCCTTGCCCGGCCGCGCCGCCATCGCCGCCGCCTATGTCGAATATCAGGACGACCGGCGAGCGATGCGCCGCAATGCGCTGGA
Organism: Sphingopyxis terrae subsp. terrae NBRC 15098; assembly: GCF_001598815.1. Classification (GTDB taxonomy): domain Bacteria; phylum Pseudomonadota; class Alphaproteobacteria; order Sphingomonadales; family Sphingomonadaceae; genus Sphingopyxis; species Sphingopyxis terrae. The sequence continues at coordinate 78,012 of NZ_BCZQ01000003.1, forward strand.
TGATGTCGCCCAGAAGGACGGCACAGGCACGGCGATGGCCCCCGAACTGCAACGCCTGTCGCGCTCCGCAATCCGCACCCATTATGTCGATGCGGCCGCCGCGCGGCTTGCCAGTGCGGTCGCGACGCCAATGCCCTTCCCCGAACGGCTCGTCCACTTCTGGTCCAACCATTTCGCCGTGTCGGCCGACAAGCTGCCGGTGATCGGTTTTGCCGGCAATTACGAGTTCGAGGCGATCCGCCCGCACATTATGGGCAAATTTTCGGATCTCCTGATCGCGGCGGTGCGGCATCCCGCCATGCTGCTCTATCTCGATCAGGCGCAAAGTTTCGGGCCCGACAGTCCGGTGTCCGACCGCATCCGCGCGCGCGGGCGGCGGCAGGCGCCGGGGCTCAACGAAAATCTGGCGCGCGAGATCATGGAATTGCACACGCTGGGGGTGCGTACCGGCTATACGCAGGCCGACGTCACGGCCTTTGCCAAGGTACTGACCGGGCTGACCGTCGCCGGGCTCGGCCGCGGTGCCGGGCAGCGGCTGATGCCTGCGGGCGCGGCCGACGGCGACACCGTCTTTATCGCACCGCTGCACGAACCCGGCGCGCAGTCGATCATGGGCAAACGCTATGCGCAAGGCGGCGCGGACCAGGCGGAGGCGGTGCTGCTCGACCTCGCGCGACATCCGGCGACCGCGCGACACATCGCCACCAAGCTGGCCCGGCATTTTTCCGGCGACACGCCTGCCCCCGCGCTCGTTGCGCGGCTTGAGGCCGATTTCCTTCGAACGGGCGGCGACCTGACCTCGCTCTACCGCACGCTCGTCGCCGCGCCCGAGGCATGGGCGGCCGACCCCGCGATGTTCAAATCGCCGTGGGACTGGACCGTATCGGTGATGCGAAGTCTGAAACTGCCGGCGCTTGGCGACCGGCAGAATGTCCCGTCGCTGTTCACCCAGCTCGGCCAGCCGATCTGGCGCCCCGGATCGCCCGCCGGCTATGACGATCTGGTCGCGACCTGGGCCGGATCGGCGGCGCTGATGCAGCGCGTCGAGCTCGCCAGCCGGATCGCCGGTCGCATCGGCGACCGCGTCGACGCCCGCCAGCTCGCGCCGCTGATCCTTGCCGACGCCTTGACGACGCAAACCGCGCAGGCGCTCGCCCGCGCCGACAGCCCCGGCCAGGCGCTCGCCCTGCTCTATGCCAGCCCGGCCTTTCTGCGGAGATAGACGATGACCCTCTCCCGCCGCCATATGCTCATCAGCGGACTGACCGTTGTCGCCGCCGGAGCGGTCCCGCGTTTCGCCTATGCCGCCGCGGCCACGCCGCGCCGGCTGGTGTTCGTGATCCAGCGCGGCGCCGCCGACGGCCTTGCGATCGTCGCACCGACGGGTGATCCCGCCTATGCCGCGGCGCGCGGCGCGCTCGCCGAAGAGGCCGGCGGCGCCAGCCTCAATGGCCTGTTCACGCTGCACCCGGCACTCGCCGCCGGTGCCGGTCTCTATCGCGCCAAGCAGGCGCATTTCGCGCACTCGGTCGCCACCGCCTATCGCGACCGGTCGCATTTCGATGGTCAGAATGTGCTCGAAGGCGGCGGCTCGCGCCCGTATGAAAAGAGCGACGGCTGGGTCGGGCGGCTGCTGACGCTGCTGCCCGCCGCCGAGCGCGAGGCGCTCGCGATCGCGCCGGCGGTGCCGCTGGCGCTGCGCGGCAGCGCCCCCGTCGCAACCTACGCCCCCAGTCGCCTGCCGCAGGCCGACGCCGATCTGATCGCGCGACTGTCGGCACTCTATGCCGACGACGCGCTGCTGCACCCGCTGTGGGACAGCGCGGTCAAGACGCAGGAGCTGGCGGGCGACATCGGCGGCAACAATGGCCGCAATGGTGCCGACCTCGGCAAGCTCGCGGCATCATTGATGCTTCCTGCCGACGGGGCGCGGGTGATGATGATCGAAACCGGCGGCTGGGACACGCACAGCGGCCAGCGCGGGCGGCTGACGGCGCAGCTTCGCGGGCTCGACCAGCTTGTCGGCGCGCTGCAAGTCGGGCTTGACGCGGCGTGGAACGACACGCTGGTCGTGGTCGCGACGGAATTCGGGCGCACGGTTGCGGTCAACGGCACCGGCGGCACCGACCATGGCACCGGATCGGCGGCGATGTTCTTCGGCGGTGCGCTGGCGGGCGGGGGGCCGGTCGCGGGCGGGATGGTCTCGGCCGACTGGCCGGGGCTGAGCGCCGCAAACCGCCTCGACGGCCGCGACCTCAAACCGACACGCAGCCTCGAAAGCGTGATCGGCGCCGCGATCGCGCATCACTATGCGCTTGATCCGGCGCGGGTGATGCGGACGCTCTATCCCGACGCCTGAGGCCATGGTCCAGCGTCATTGCGAGTGCCGCGAAGCAATGACGATTCAACTAATGGGGTTGCGTCATGCAAAGCTGGCCCAGGTTGGCGCATGGTCGCTCGCCTTTTCCCGGCCGCGATACGCCTTGTCGACCTGCGCATCGATCAGGCGGTCGGCCATCGCCGGGCTGAGCAGCAGATGGTCGATACGGAAACCATGGTCGCGCTGCCACCCGCCCGCCTGATAGTCCCAGAAGGTCCAGACATGCCCGGCCGGATGGCGGCTGCGGACCGCATCGGTCCAGCCATCGCCGAGCATTCGGAACCACGCGTCGCGCGATTCGGGCTGCATCAGCGCATCGTCCGCCATGCCGCGCACGTCCCACACATCGTCATCGTGCGGGATGACATTATAGTCGCCTGCCAGGATCGCGGGGATTTCGCTGGCGAGCAGCGCCTTCGCGCGTTCGCGCAGCCGGGCCATCCAGCGCAGCTTGTAATCGAATTTGGGGCCGGGATGCGGATTGCCGTTGGGAAGATAGATCGCCCCGATACGGACGCCGAAAACATCGGCCTCGAGATAACGTGACTGTTCGTCCTCGGCCTCGCCAGCGAGCCCCCGCTGCACTTCGACCGGATCGGTCCCCTTGGCGAGGATCGCGACGCCGTTGAAGCCCTTTTGCCCGTGATAGAGGAAGCCGTAACCCGCCGCCTCGATCTCCTTGGTCGGCATCGTTTCGTCGCTCGATTTCAATTCCTGCAGGCAGACGACATCGGGCTGCGTTTCATCGAGCCATTCGACAAGGCGCGGCATCCGCGCCTTGATCCCGTTGATGTTGAAGGTGGCGACTTTCATCGCCCCGCTATGGCAGGAAGCGCGCCGCTTAGAAAGGCGTCAGATCGAGAAGCTGGAGCCGCAACCGCAGCCCGAGGCGGCGTTGGGATTTTCGACCTTGAACGAAGATCCGCCAAGCGAATCGACAAAATCGACGGTGCAGCCGCGCAACAGATCGAGGCTGATCGAATCGACCACCAGCTTGACCCCGTCGGTTTCGGTGACGCGGTCATCGGCGTCGATGCTTTCAGCCAGACCGAAGCGATAGGTGAAGCCCGAACAGCCGCCGCCATCGACCGCAAGGCGCAGTGCAGGTTCCACCCCGCCCTTGCGTTCGGCGATCCAGCGGACGCGCGCCGCAGCGGCGGGAGACAGGGTGATATCGTCGATCTGCGTGGCCATCATATGAAGATAGGATCGCGAGCCCCAAAAGAAAAGGGCGCCCCGGCCGCTGGCCTGGGGACGCCCCTCCTCTCCGACCCAGAGAAACTGTTACTCGGGACCGCCCATGGCCAGCTTGTCGCCGGTGAGCGCCGCGATCGTCATCGAATCCGACCGGACGAACGGCATCGGGTTGACCGGTTCGCCGTCGATGCGGACTTCGTAATGGAGATGGTTGCCGGTCGAGCGGCCGGTCGAACCGACATAGCCGATCACATCGCCCTTCTTCACCTGCTGTCCGGGCTGCACGACGAAGGACGACATGTGGCCGTAGCGCGTCTCGATCGCGTTGCCATGTTCGATTTCGACATAATTGCCGTAGCCGCCAAGGCGCTGGGCGCGGCCGACGATGCCGTCGGCGGTGGCGTAGATGGGGGTGCCATAAGGCGCCGGAATGTCGACGCCATTGTGACGCGCGAGCTTGCCGGTGATCGGGTGGACGCGCATGCCATAGGACGACGAGAGCGACATCTGCTCAATCGGACGGCGCGACGGGATCGCGATGCCGATATTGGCGGTCAGCCCGGTGTCGAGACGCTTCCACGCCTGAAAAATCGCATAGGCTTCGCTGTCATCGCGCTGCGTCGGTGCCCCCGGGACGCTGTCCTCATCGGGTTCGTCGGGGACGACGATGCCCGCGTCGCTGCTGCCTTCGACCGCATGTGCAGCCGGAACGGTCATGCCTGTCAGTGCCAAGGCACCGAAAACAAGACCAAATCGGAACTTTTGCCCCAGAGAAGCGTTTCGCACGTATCGACCCCGCTATCGCCTTGTCGCCGACCCGTTTTACGGCGGTGTCGGCGCCGGTTGTTTCTCGTGGATGGGATTATTCCCTTGCCCGCGATGGTTACTGCGTGGCCGATCCTTACGAAGCAATAACGGCGTAGTATTCTTGCGTTAAACCGGCATCCCGGCGCGCCGAGTCGTTGAACGGCGGCTTCAGAGCTCCGCGAAATCGCGATTTCACGAGGGTTTGCCATGTCGGCGCCGGGACGAATCCCAATTCATCGCACATCCAGTTGAACCAGACAGTGCCGGCGCTCACATGCCGGATCTCGTCGGTGTAGATGCGCTCCAATATCTTCGCCGAAGCCGCGTCGCCTTGGGCGCGAAAGCGCGCCACGGTGGCGGGCGTCACGTCGAGGCCGCGCGCCTCCAGCACCATCGGCACGATCGCCAGCCGCGCGAGCGGATCGTCGGCGGTCGCCGCCGCCGCTTCCCACAGGCCTGCATGGGCGGGCAGCGCGCCATAGTGACTGCCAAGCGTGCGCAGGCGCCGGTCGAGGAGCGCGAAATGCATCGCCTCGTCGGCCGCAACGGCGATCCAGTCATCGACGAAGCCGCGCGGGAAGCGGTCGCCGAAGCGCCCCAACAGATCGACCGCCAGATCGATCGCGACGAATTCGATATGCGCCAGCGCATGCAGCATCGCGATGCGCCCCCGCTCGGACCCGCCCTTGCGGCGGCGCGGCATCTGGTTCGGCGGCAACAGCGCGGGCTCGGCCGGCCATGCGGGCTGATCCGGCATCGTCCCATCGCAGCGCTGGGCAAGCGCACCGCGGCGCCACGCCCGCGCCAACGCCCGCGCCGCGCGGCGCTTGTGGTGCGGGTCCGGCGTCAGCAGGACCGCGCGTGCCGCTTCGCCCAGGCTTTGCATCAGAGTGTCTTTGCCGCCTCCAGCACCGCATCGGCATGGCCTTTCACGCGCACCTTGCGCCATTCGCGGGCGAGCTTGCCATCAGCCCCGAACAGGAAGGTCGAGCGTTCGATTCCCATATAGGTGCGGCCATAATTCTGCTTTTCGACCCAGGTGCCGAAGGCTTCGCACACGCTGCCGTCCTCGTCGGAGGCGAGCCGCACGGTCAGACCATATTTGTCGCGAAACTTGCACAGCTTCGCCGGCGCGTCGCGCGACACCGCGATCACCTGCGCATTCAGATGCGCGAAATCGGGTGCGAGCCGGGTGAAATCCTGCGCCTCGGTGGTGCAGCCCGGCGTATCCGCCTTGGGGTAGAAATAGACGACCAGCGGCGCGCCCTTCAGCGCCTTGAGGTCGATCGCCGCGCCGTCGGCATCGGCAAGCGTGCCGGCCGGAATATCGTCTCCGATCGCGAGTGCGCTCATTCTTCCTTCTCCTTCTGGGGCGCGGCGGACCGAATCGCGGCCCACCAGTCGCCGACCTCCTGCCGCGCCGCATCGTGCGCGGCAAGCAGTTGCGGCCAGCCCGGTTCGCCGCAGGCGCTGGCGACGAGTTGGCGCGCCGCCGCAGTGGCGGGGGCGCCTTCGGGGGCGGTCAGTCGCAGCATGACGAGCATCCGCGCGAGCAGCGCATGCGCCGTGCCCATTCCGGTCGGCGCCAATGCCGCGGCTTCCAGGCAGGCCATCGCGGTCGGAATATGCGGATCGCGACAGCGCCCGCTCGCCAGTTGCTCGGTCTGCATCGCAAATTCCAGATCGACGAGCCCGCCGGGGCCGCCCTTGATGTCGAGCGCGCCCTGCGGCGGCTTATGCGCGGCGATCTTGTCGCGCATCGTCGCGGCGTCGGCGACGACCGCGGCCCGGTCGCGCGGCGCCGTCAGGACCTTTTCGATCACGCGGCCCACCTCGGCGCGCGCCGCGTCCCCACCATAGACGGCGCGCGCGCGCAGCAGCGCCATATGCTCCCACGTCCACGCCTCCTCGCGCTGATAGCGGTCGAAGCTGTCGACCGTGACCACCAGCGGCCCTTGCGCGCCCGACGGGCGGAGCCGGACATCGACGTCGTAGAGCTTGCCCGCCGCGGTGGGTACCGACATCGCCGCCGTCACCCGCTGCGCAAGCCGGTTGTAATAGGTCGTGGCGCCGAGCGGCCGCGGCCCGTCCGATTCGGCGAGATGGTCGCCAGTGAACAGATAGATGAGATCGAGGTCGGAGGCGTGGGTCAGCGCGCGGCCGCCAAGCCGCCCGAGCGCCAGCACGACCAGTTCGCTGTCCGGAACGCGGCCGTGCGCGGCGACGAATTCGGCAACCGTGGCGTCGGCGAGGACCTGCAACGCCGCTTCGGCCAGATCGGCATAGCCGCGCGCGACGATCAGCGGGTCGGTCGAGCCGGCGATCAGTTGCACGCCATAGGCAAAACGCCGCTCGCCCACCCGGTCGCGCACGCGGTCGAGCAACCGTTCATAATCAAGACCGGCAAGCGTCGGCGCCCATTCGGCGAGCAGTTCGGCCTTGCTCGCCGGTGCCTCGAACGCGCGGGCGTCGATCAACCCTTCGATCAGTTCGACGCGCGCCGCGAGCGCATCGGAGAGCGCGGGCGCGAGCGCGAGGATGCGCGTCGCGATTTTCGCCAGCGCGGGCTGCGCCGCGAGCAGATGAAAGAAGCCCACCGCACTGGGCAGCCCCCCCACCAGCTTGTCGAAGCGGACGAGCGCCGCGTCGGGATCGGGCGCCGCGCCCAGCGCGCGGACGAGTTCGGGGAGCACCGTCTCCAGTGCCTCGAGCGCCGCCGGACTGCGCAGCGCGCGCGCCTTGCCGCCGCGCCATTCGGCGATAGTGCGCAGCGCGGCGTCGGGCGGATCGAACCCCGCCGCGGCGAGCGCCCCCGCCAGTTCCCCCTCGCCCGTCGGCAGCCCGCGCGCCACCGCGCGTTCGGCCACCAGCCGGTCGTAGACGGCGCCGACATCGGTAACGACGGGTTCGAGCGTGGCGAGCAGCGCGGCGCCGTCGGCCTCTCCGTCGAGCCGCGCCACCGCGTCGAGCGCGGCGGGCTGGACCGGCAGGCTGTGCGTTTGCTGATCCTCGATCATCTGCAACCGGTGTTCGATCCGCCGCAGCACCGCATAATGATCGGCAAGCCGCGTCGCGATATCGGCATCGATCCGTCCTGCCCCGGCGAGCGCGGCCAGCGCGTCGACCGTCGCCGGCACGCGCAGCGAGGGATCGCGCCCGCCGTAGATGAGCTGATGAACCTGCGCGAAAAATTCGATCTCGCGAATGCCGCCGCGGCCGCGCTTGAGGTCAAAACCCGGGCCAAATGCCTGCCCTTGCGCGAAATGGTCGCGGATGCGGTCGCTCATCGCGCCGATTTCCTTGAGCTGGCGAAAATCGAGGCTGCGTCGCCAGATGAAGGGCTGGATCGCGTCGAGGAAATGCTGCCCGAGCGCGCGGTCGCCCGCCGACGCGCGCGAACGGATGAAGGCCGCCTGCTCCCATGCCAGCGCCTCCGACTCATAATAGGATATGGCGGCACTTTCGGGCAGGACGATCGGCGTCACCTCGGGGTGCGGGCGCAGGCGCAAATCGACGCGCAACACATGGCCATCGGCAGTGCGCGCCGACAGGATTTCGACCATCCGCCGCGCGATCCGCACCGCCGCCTCATCGGGGTCGTCGCGCGAGCGGCGCGGCATGGTGTCGGGATCGAAGATCAGGATCGGGTCGATGTCCGACGAATAGTTGAGTTCGTGGCTGCCAAGCTTGCCGAGCGCAATGACGGCAATCCCGCGCGGCGCCTCTCCGGGGACGCGCTCGGCAAAGGCTGCGGCCAGCGCCGCGTCGCAGGCGGCATCGGCAAAGGCGGAGAGGTGGCGCGTCGTTGCCGCCACATCATGCTCACCCGACAGATCGCCGAGTGCCAGCAGCAGCGCCGTGCGCCCGCGCCACCGGCGCAGCGCGGGCATGATGTCATCAACTGCCGCTGGCAGCGCCACACGCGCGAGCGCCGCATCGGCCCCATCGGCCAGAAAGCGCGCCACGTCGTCGGGATAAAGCTCCGCGAGCCGCGCGAGAAACGGGGCGTTGGCGGTCAGGCGGTCGAGCGCGGACTGGCGGGCGGCTGTCATCGCCCGCCGCTATCGCCTGCTCCACCGGCGCTCGCAACCCTCACTGACGAAAAGCTCAGGCCGGAACGGTGCTTTCGTCGAAGAACAGCACCTGCGAAATCGCGGCGCGGAGCGTGGCCGGCTGATAGGGTTTGGTCAGCAGGAAGGCCGGTTCGGGACGGTCGCCGGTGAGCAGGCGTTCGGGGAAGGCGGTGATGAAGATCACCGGCACGTTCATGCCGGTCAGGATTTCCTGCACCGCCTCGATGCCCGAACTATTGTCGGCGAGCTGAATGTCGGCGAGGACGAGGCCCGGCTTGTGCGTCTGCGCTTCGGCCACCGCCTCGGCGTGGGTGGTCGCCACCGCGACGACGTCGTGGCCCAGATCGCGGACGATCATTTCGATGTCCATCGCGATGATCGGTTCATCCTCGATGATCAGGATGCGCGCGCGCGTCTGGCGTTCGATCTCCTCGGTCGCCTCTGCAATCAGGGCGTTCACGGCATCGGTGTCGCGGCCGATGATCCGCCCCGTATCCTCGGCATCGAAGCCTTCGACCGCGGTGAGCAGCAGCGCCTGGCGCGCGAGCGAGGGGACACGGCGGAGCCGCGCGTCGGCGATCGCGATTTCGGGCGAGGCGCCATCGTCGTTCGCGGCCGCTTGCTCGGCGACGAGGCCGAAATTGTCGTGGACCATGCGATAGAGCTGGACGCGCAAATCATGATCGACATCGACCGCGGCCGGGTTGGCCACCAGCGTTTCGAGCAAGCGTGCCACCAGCGCATCGCCCGCCGGCTGGCTTCCGGAAATCGCGCGGCCATAGCGCCGCAGATAGGGAAGATGCGGCGCGATCGCCTGACCCAAGGACATATATTACCTCCACATGCGGACGATGAACCCGCTTGAAAACCCGCAGAATATCGAGGGTCCGGCAAGGAAATGCGCGCGCCCCCGACATAATTTCACCTGATGGGAACGATTTAGCCGCAATTTGGTTTCATAGGGAAGGAACAAACGCGCCATTGCAGTTTGGTGAAGGCGCGGTTAGCAACGGGGCCCATGTCGCAAGGAAGCAACGATAATGACGTCTAAGGCCGGCTCGTCGCCCGAAAAGGCCGCCGGGAAAGACGCCGAGAAAAAGCTCCCCAGAAAGGCGCAGGATGTCAATCTTGCGCTTCGGCGCGCCTATGAGTCGGCGATCGACGAAACGATCCCGCAATCCATGCTCGACCTTCTGAACAAGCTCGACTGATTTTTCAGCGGCGGTATCGCGCCGCGAAATCGTTCTGGAAGGCGGCGAAACGGCCTTCGGCAATGGCGTCGCGCATCGCCTGCATCAACGCCTGATAGAAATGCAGATTATGCTGCGTCATCAGCATGGCACCCAGCATCTCGCCCGACCGGACGAGGTGGTGGAGATAGGCGCGCGACCAGGTCGTGCAGACGGGGCAGTCGCACGACGCATCGAGCGGCCCCAGATCCTCGGCATATTTGGCATTGCGGATATTGAGCGGCCCGTCCCAGGTGAAGGCCTGCCCGTTGCGGCCCGAGCGCGTCGGCAGCACGCAATCGAACATGTCGACCCCGCGCGCGACCGCTCCCACCAGATCGTCGGGCTTGCCCACCCCCATCAGGTAGCGCGGCTTGTCGGCCGGAAGCTGGCCGGGTGCGAAATCGAGCACCCCGAACATCGCCTCCTGTCCCTCGCCGACCGCCAGCCCGCCGATCGCATAGCCGTCGAAACCGATGTCGATCAGCGCCTCGGCCGATCGCGCGCGCAGCTTTTCATCGAGTGATCCCTGCTGGATGCCGAAAAGCGCCGACCGCGCGGCATGCGCCTCGCCCGCGTCGAAGCCCGCGCGGCTGCGCGCCGCCCAGCGCATCGACCGCTCCATGCTCGCCTCGGCGCGCTTGGCGTCGACGCCGTTTGGCGGGCATTCGTCGAACGCCATGACGATATCGCTGCCGAGCAGCCGCTGGATTTCCATCGATCGTTCGGGAGTCAGCATGTGCCGCGACCCGTCGAGGTGGCTCTTGAACGCCACACCCTCTTCGCTCTGCTTGGTCAGCGCCGAGAGGCTCATAACCTGATAGCCGCCGCTGTCGGTCAGGATCGGCCGGTCCCAGCCCATGAAATCGTGCAGCCCGCCGAGGCGCGCCATGCGCTCGGCGCCGGGACGCAGCATCAGATGATAGGTGTTGCCAAGAATGATGTCGGCGCCCGTCGCGCGCACTTCGGCCGGGCGCATCGCCTTCACCGTCGCGGCGGTCCCCACCGGCATGAAGGCGGGGGTGCGGATATCGCCGCGCTGCATCCGGATCACGCCGGTACGCGCGGCGCCGTCGGTCGCGGCGACCTGAAAAGCGAATCTGTCGGTCATGGCGCGCGCCTATGACGGGGACAGCGCCGAAAGTCGAGGTCAGAGCGCCAAGGACGCCGCAACGCTGTCCGGCAAACAGAGACCGCCGCCTAGGCGCGCTCGTGCTCGCTCGACGGTTCTTCCTCGGCCGCCTTGGCCTTTTCCTTCGGCTTTTCCTTTTCGAAGATGGCGAGCAATTCCTTCTTCTTCGCCTCCGAAAGATCCTTCTCGGCCTCGGGGAACATCTCTTCCTCTTCCTCGTCGATATGATGAAGATAGCGGTCCTTCATCGTGCGAAAGCGGGTGAGCCAGCCGGTCGAGGCAAAATCCATTTCGTAAAGCTCGGTCAGGAAATCCTCGATCTCCTTATGCTCCGACACGCTGTGCTGTGCATCGTCACGCAGTTCGGGCTTGGCGAGCATCGTCGCATAGAGCGACATTTCCTCGGACGCGGCGTGCGCGGTCACTTCGACGCGGAACGCCTCGAACAAGGTGCGGCGCTCGTCGCTGTCGCCGTGGGTCTCGTCGATGCGCGCCAGCAGGTCGCGGTGGCGGTCGTGGTCGGCCTTCAGCCGCGCGAAAATCTTCGTCTCAGCCATGATGGTCTCCGTTCCGTGAATGGGATCGGAGGTAGAACGACCGACGCGCGGCGCGGTTCCCGGTTCAGGCGGCCTTCCAGTCGCTCGAGGTGCTGAACGCCGGCAGGACGAGCGTATTCGCCGCCTGCTGGCTCGCCGCCGCGATCAGATAGGGGGAGACGCGGTGGCGGGTACAAAGCCCGCCGTTGCCGTCGCTGACCATCGATTGTTCGAATTCGATGCCCTGCTGATGATTGATCGAGCGCCGAACCGTCGCCGTCGCGAGCTGGCCTTCGCCGAAGTCGATCACGAATTGCGTCCCGACCGGTACGTCGAGAATCCCTTCGATGAAGGCGCCGGTGCGCGACAGGTTGCGGATCACCACCGCGTAGCGATGATTGTCGTGAATCGCATGCACCTTGCGGAACATCTGGAAGCGGTCGTTGCGCTGGCGCGCCGGGCCCGACGGCTTGATCGTCCACGCGCCGCGCTCGGTCTGCTCCACCAGTTCGGCGTTGGCGACCGGCTTGCTGTAGACATAACCCTGGACATGGCTGACGTTGAGTTTGCGGATCAGGTCGAGCTGATCGAGCGATTCGATGCCTTCCGCGGTCGTTTCCATGTCGAGCGCTTCGGCGAGCGCGACGATCGCCGCGATGATCGCCGCATTGCGCGACCCCTTCACGGTCGCACCGCGCACGAAGCTCTGGTCGATCTTGATCTTGTCGAACGGCGCCGATTGCAGATAGCCGAGCGACGAATAGCCAGTGCCGAAATCGTCGAGCGCCAGCCGCACGCCAAGCGCCTTCAGCGCCGTGAACATCCGCGCCGTCTCGCTGGAATCGGCCAGGAAGACGCTTTCGGTGATTTCAAGTTCGAGGCGGTCGGCGGGCAGCCCGGCGTTGGACAGCGCGCTGGTGATGATCTTGGGCAGGTCGCCGTTGGCGAACTGGATCGCCGACACATTGACCGCGACGCGCAGGTCGCCCGGCCAGCGCGCGGCATCCTCGCACGCCTTGCGCAGCACCCATTCGCCGAGCGGCCAGATCAGATTGGCCTCCTCGGCGATCGGGATGAACAGCGCGGGCGAGATCGGGCCGCGGTCGGGATGGTTCCAGCGCAGCAGCGCCTCGACGCCCGTCACCATATTGCTCTTGGCGTTGACGACCGGTTGATAGGTCAATTCCATCTGCCCGCGCGCCAGCGCGTCGCGCAGGTCTTCCTCCAGCGCGCGGCGATCCTCGGCCGATTGATGCAGGTCGCTCGAATAGAAGCGGAACCGGCCGCGCCCGTTGCCCTTTGCGGCATAAAGCGCAAGGTCGGCGTTGCGCACCAGATCCTCGCTCGACTGTCCATCGAAGGGCGCGATCGCGACCCCGACCGACGCGCCGATGATGCAGCGGCTGCCTTCGACCGAATAGGGCTGCGACAGGCTGCCGATAATGTCGGCGGCCATATCGCCGAGGCGCCCGCGATCCTCGATATCGGGCAGGATGATCTGGAATTCGTCGCCGCCCAGACGGCTCACCATCTCCTTGTCGCCGACGATCTTGAGCAAACGCTCGGCAACCTGCTTGAGCAGCGCATCGCCTGCCGGGTGGCCGAGCGTGTCGTTGACCTGCTTGAAGCGGTCGAGGTCGAGCAGCATGATCGCGCAGCTCCGCTGCTGCTGCGAAAAGGCCGCGAGCGTCGTGTCGAGCTTTTTGGAAATGTGGAAACGGTTGGCGAGTCCGGTCAGCGAATCATAGAGCGCGAGCCGCGAGGCATCCTCGGCCGATCGGCGCTGCGCGGTGATGTCGGTGCCGCTGCCGCGATAGCCGCAGAAATTGCCGCGGTCGTCATGGTGCGGCCGCCCCGAAATCGCCCACCAGCGATCGTCGCCCTCAAAGGCACTGCGCAGGGGCAGATCGTCGAATTTGGACTGGCGCGTCAGCAGGAACGGCAGGGTGCGCTGCCGTTCGCCATGGCTTTCGGGCGGCAGGAACAGGTCGGTGAGCGGCGTGCCGAGCAGCTCGCCGCTCGACCGCCCCATCAGGCGCGCGACGGCATCGGTGATATAGGTCAGCCGGCCCTTGGTATCGGTCGACCAGAACCAGCCGCGGCCGCTTTCCTCGTAATTCTGGAGCAGCAGCAGCGCTTCGCGGGTGTGCAGATTGGGGATCGCTTCACCGCCCGAACGCGCGGCGCGCGCGCCGAACTTGCCGAGCAGGCCGCGACCACCCGTCGCAGCGCCCCCATCGACATGTTCCCCGTCCCCGCGAAATGGCATGATTACAACGACACTCGTGCTGGTCCCAACCCGCGGAGATGTTTGGGCCCAATGCCTTGCGATAATGTAAATATCCGCGTCCCCGCCGCCGAATATTGTCCCATTCAGGGAAGGGCCGGGTTCGTATCGTCGGCGCCGTAGCCAGGATTGCCGCCGAGAGGCTCCGGGTTCCATCCCATCGTCGCCCGCATGCTTCAGCTACTCGCTATTCCCCGCGCTCTTCAATCGCCGGTGGCCATCGCATCCGCGCCATTCGCCGCAAGCCGGGTTCGCTTGTCATAATCGCCCAGGATCGCGCTGGTCAGCCCGAAGTCGGTGAGAGCCAGGATCGTCAGATCTTCGGTTTCCGAAACATTCTTCGATTGATGAAACACCCAGCGCGGAACGAAAGCCACTTCGCCGGGCTTCAGGCCGATCGTCGCATTGCCGATGCGAACGTCCGCCTCGCCGCGCATCACGATGAAGAGCGATTCATGCGCATGTTTGTGCAGTTCGTTGTTACACCCAGGCGCAATACGCACCACACGAGCATCGAATGCCTGAACAGCCGGGAAATCGAGCACGTCGACCGAAAAATCGATGCCCAGTTTTTCGTTGCGGTTTCGGTATATTTCGCGGTGATTATTTAGGATGTCGGCGTGACATTCGCCGACTTGATCGTCGGCAATCAGCGGTCGGCGAGAGTCGATAGTCTCGATCAGTTTCGCAAGCTCTGGGGTCATATTATAGTGTCCCGAATTCAATGGTCACATCTTGCCGAGGCGGCTTCGGCCGCGCGTCTTCACGTCAGGAAACCAGTTTCATTCGCGAGGCGCCGGCGCAGGTCAGGGCGCGTTCGTACATCCAGTCCCAGAAGCTCGACCGCAGCGACAGCGCCTTGATCATTCCACGGCGCAAGTCGCCTTTTCCGGTCGGCGTAGCCGCAAAATGAAGCGAGATTTCTTCGAGCGCTTCTTGATGATGGTCGTCGACCGCGGTGTGCAAGGGGAAGAATACGGTATCGCGCGGATTGAGATCGGTTCTGGACAGCGCCTTCACGAACGGGACGTAGATCGTGCTGACGATATTCTCAGTGCCAAGGCCGAGAGCGCCCAGCGCTTCCGCCGCCGAACCGTAGGTCAACGTACCGAGAAAGGATTCGCGCCAGCAAACCAGTTCGATGGCTTCATCGTCGGGCGAATAGGGCGAGGTAATGCCGGTTGCCTCACGGAACCGCCGGAACAGCTGCGGATGCGGCACACCTTCGATCCATTCCCTCTCGACGCCAACGGCGGCGAGTTCGGCATATTCTTCCTCGCCATATACGCCCGATTCCTCGGTCAGATTCTCCAAAAGACTGCCCCGATGCGCCGGGATTTCCAGCTTCGATATCACGGTGGTCAGGTAGCGGGGAAAATGAAGCGAATAGCCATAATAATGGTCGGCAAAATCCGCCAAGGCCCATTGCGTATCGGGCAAATCCCCATCCGACAAAGCGCGGAGATAGGGATGATGGACCGCCCGGTGATTCAGCGACTCTTCGACAAGATCATTAATAAAAACGGACACACATCCTCCTGGCCGATGATTTTATTTTATGATGGCTCCGATAACCCCATCCACAACGACGGGTCGGGTGTGTCGCTATAACTATGTCATTGAGTTGATTGTATGAGATCGAGGCACTGGTGCATTTTCCGGATCGTCCGGGCCACCGCCTCTCTCCGTCAGACGTGACGGAGAGCATCCGTAGCTGCCCGCCCGCCGATGATCGGCTGCGTTATCGTGAGGGAAAAGCCCGGTGGGAACCGGGGAAAGAGGCCTTCGCCTTATCGTCCGGGCAGCAACAGGCTCGAATCGCCATAGCTGTAGAAACGATATTCCCCGGCGATCGCATGCGCATAGGCCGCCTGCATCGTCTCCAATCCCATCAGCGCGCTGACCAGCATAAACAAGGTCGATCGCGGCAGGTGGAAGTTGGTCATCAGCCCGTCGATGGCGCGGAAGCGGTAGCCGGGGGTGATGAAGATCGCCGTATCGCCTTCGAAGGGCCGGATCACGCCGTCCTCGCCCGCCGCGCTTTCGAGCAGGCGCAGGCTGGTGGTGCCGACCGCTATGACCCGGTTGCCGCGGGCGCGCACCGCGTTGAGCCGGTCGGCAGTCGCGGCATCGATCACGCCCCATTCGGCGTGCATGACATGATCTTCGGTATCGTCGGCCTTGACCGGCAAAAAGGTGCCCGCGCCGACGTGCAGCGTCAGCGTCTCGCTCTCGATCCCCGCCGCACCGAGCGCCGCGAGCAGATCGGGCGTGAAGTGCAAGGCCGCGGTCGGCGCAGCGACGGCGCCGTCCTTTTGCGCGAACATCGTCTGATAATCGCTGCGGTCGGCATCGTCCGTGGCGCGCTTGCCCGCGATATAGGGCGGCAGCGGCATCGTGCCCGCGCGTTCGAGCAGCAGCTCGACCGGCTCTTCGCCCGGGAAGAAGAGGATAAAGCTGCCGTCGGCCAGCCGGTCCTCGGCGAGTGCGCTGACGCCTGCGCCGAAATCGACCGTCTCGCCGATGCGCAGCCGCTTGGCGTTGCGCACGAACGCCTGCCAGCGGCGCAGGTCGATCCGCTTGTGGAGCGTGGCGCCGATGCGCGCATCGCCCCGTCGCCCTTCGAGCTGGGCGGGGATGACGCGCGTATCGTTGAAGACCAGACAGTCGCCCGGCCGCAGCCATTGCGGCAGGTCGCGCACCCCGGCATCGGTCATCGCGCCGCCTGCCACGACAAGCATCCGCGCCGCATCGCGCGGGCGCGCCGGACGGAGCGCAATGCGCTCGGGCGGCAGATCGAAATCGAAGGCGTCGACGCGCATTATCGGGATCGCGCGTGCGGCAAGATCAGCGCTGGATCGGCGCGTTGAGCTGATCGGCCGTGATGTCCGTGGCGGGCTTTGCCGGCTGATCCTCGGTCAGCATCGATGCCGGCGGCATCGGCTTGTTGTCGGCGGCCACCGACACTTGGACCATGCGGGACATCACCGCCGGCGGCTCGCCCTTGTGCACGGCATCGACAAATTGCATGCCTGACACGACGCGGCCGAAGGCGGTGTAATTATGGTCGAGGCTGAAGCGCGGCTGCAGCATGATGAAGAACTGGCTGTTCGCGCTGTCGGGGCTCTGCGCACGCGCCATCGACACGGTACCGCGCAGATGCGGCGTATCGTTGAATTCGGCCTTGAGGTCGGGAAGCTCCGATCCACCCTGCCCGGTTGCGGTCGGATCGCCCGTCTGCGCCATGAAGCCGTCGATCACGCGGTGAAACTTCACCCCGTCGTAAAAGCCGGCCCGTGCAAGCTGCTTGACGCGTTCGACATGATGGGGCGCGACATCGGGATAAAGCTGCACCACGACGCGGCCGCCCGTCGAAAGGTCGAGGTTGAGCATATATTCGGGATTGCCCAGATACTGCTCGGGCTTGATCGTCGGCGCGGCTTCGGTCGCGGTATCGGTTGCCGGCGCCGCTTCGGTTGCGGGTGCGGCGGCCGCCACGGGGTCCGTCGTCGCAGGGGCCTCCTGCGCCATGGCGGGAAGCGCGAGCCCGAACGCAAGCGCCGTCAGGACCATGGGTCGGATAATCATCTTCATGCTGGGTCAGGCCTCTATCAAAAACTGCTTCGCGCCCCGTTGGCGCGACCTAGCGGGAAAAAGCTGAACGCTCAATGATCGGATTGCCGGCGACGGGATCAGCCCTCGCCCTGGCGAAGTCCGCGCTCGGATATCCGCGCGACGACGGCATCGCGAACGGCGGGGGTGACGAATTTGTGGATGTCGCCGCCGAAGATCGCGATTTCCTTGACCAGCCGCGACGCGATCGGCTGCAGGCTGACGTCGGCCATCAAAAACACGGTTTCCACGCGGTTGTTGAGCTGCTGGTTCATCCCCGCCATCTGATATTCATATTCGAAATCGGCGACGGCGCGCAGCCCGCGGACGATCACCGTCGCCCCCTCGCGCTCGGCAAAGTCCATCAGCAGCGAATTGAAGCCGACGACGCGAATGTCGCCGTCGATCCCCTCTACCTCGCGGCGGACCATCGCCAGCCGTTCCTCGTCGTCGAACATCGGCGATTTGGTGATATTGGTCGTCACCCCGATCACCAGCCGATCGACCAGCTTCGCGCCGCGGCGGATGATGTCCATATGGCCGAGCGTGATCGGATCGAAGGTTCCGGGATAAACCCCAATGCGCATCAACGGTCCCTTTCCACCACAAAGCGCGCGATCGCGCGCAGCAGCGCCGCCTCTTCGCCGAAACCGGCCAGATGCGCAATCGCCTGATCGACGAGCAGCCCGGCCTGTTCGCGCGCGCGGTCGATCCCCATCAGCGTGACGAAGGTCGCCTTGCCCGCATCCGCGTCCTTGTGCAGCGCCTTGCCGGCCAGCGCCTCGTCGCCCTCGACGTCCATGATGTCGTCGGCGATCTGGAACGCGAGGCCGATGTCGCGTGCATAGCCGCGCAGCGGTCGCCGCCCTTCGGCCGGAATACGCGCGAGGATAGCCCCCGCCTCGACCGAAAAGCCGATGAGGGCGCCGGTTTTGAGCTGTTGCAGCCGTGTCACCGTCGGCAGGTCGAAATTCGACGTTTCGGCCATCAGGTCCATCATCTGCCCGCCCGCCATGCCTGCCGGTCCGGCGGCGAGTGCGAGTTCGCGAACCAGCTCGCTGCGCACGAAAGGGTCGGCATGCGTTGCCGGATCGATCAGCCATTCGAAGGCGAGCGCATGCAGCGAATCGCCCGCCAGCACCGCGGTCGCATCGTCGAACGCCTTGTGCACGGTCGGCTTGCCGCGCCGCAGATCGTCATCGTCCATGCACGGCAGGTCATCGTGGATCAGCGAATAGACATGCATTGCCTCGACCGCGGCGCCGACGCGCAGGCTGAGCTGACGGTCGACATGGAACAGGTCCGCCGCCGCGCAGACCAGCAGCGGGCGCAGCCGCTTGCCGCCGCCGATCGCAGCATGGCGCATCGCTTCATAAAGGCGCGCGCGCGGGTCTTGCGGGACCGCCAGCAGGCGATCGAACAGCGCGTCGATGCCCGCCGCCACATCGACGAGCGCATTGCGGAGAAGATCGGAAGAATTCTGCATCGCCCCCTCGGCCAGTGCCACCGCGCCTCAGCCTTCGCCGAAGGGCTTGGTTCCGGCGGGCTGTCCATCGGCGCCGAGCCCGACCTGCTCGATGCGCGCCTGCGCCGCGGCAAGCCGCGCTTCGCAGTGCGCACGCAGGGCATGGCCGCGTTCGTACAGCACTACCGATTCCTCCAGGCTGACATCGCCGCTTTCGAGGCGGCGGACGATGGTTTCGAGTTCGCCCATCGCGGCTTCGAAGGACAGCGCCGCAATATCGGCGGCGGCGGCGGTATCGGGGGTATCCGTCATCCCCCAGCTTTGGCCCGCGAAGGGCGCTGCGGTCAAGCTTGACGTCGCCCTTTTCGTCGATAGCATCGCCACCATGTTCGTCGGCCATTTCGCCCCGGCGCTCGTCGCCGCCACCCGGCCCAGGGCCCCGGGGCTCGGAACGCTGTTCGTCGCGGCGCAACTCGTCGATATCGGCTTCGCCGCGCTGCTGATCCCGGGGGTCGAGGCGATGCGCGTCGTTCCCGGCATCACCGCGATGAACCCGATGGACCTCTATCACATGCCCTACACGCACAGCCTGCTCGGCGCGCTGCTGTGGGGTGCGGCGTTCGGCGCGCTGGTCGGGGCGATTACCCGGCGGCGGGAGGCGGCGTTGCTGACGGCACTGGTCGTCGTTTCCCATTGGTTCGTCGACCTGATCGTCCATATCCCCGACCTCACCTTCTATGGCGCGCCGCCGAAATTCGGGTTCGGGCTGTGGAATTACCCGCTCGCCGAAATGCCGCTCGAGATCGGACTGACCGCCGCAGCGATGATCTATTATGCACGCCGGACCAGCGCGCCGACCGGCAACCGGCGATTGTGGATCCTCGGCGGCTTGCTCGCGGCGGTCCAGGCGGTCGACTGGTTCGGCGCCAAGGCGCCCGACTATTCGATCGAAATCCCGCTGACGATGCTCGCCGCCTATATCGTCCTTGCGCTCGTTGCGGCGTGGGCGGGCGCGAACCGCGCTGTCGTGATGGCACAGGAGGAGGCCTCGACATGATCCATTACGCGATCGGCTATGTCGCCACCGCGATCCTTTTCGGCCTGCTCGACGCCTTGTGGCTCCGCACGATGGTGCCCGCGGTCTACCGCCCCGAAATCGGTACGTTGCTTATGGACGGATGGCGGCCCGCGCCCGCGCTGATCTTCTACGCTCTCTATATGCTCGGCATCCAGATTTTCGCGGTCGCCCCCGCGATCGAGGCCGGGCGTTGGCAGGTCGCGGCGCAATGGGGGGCGCTGTTCGGCTTCTTCTGCTACATGACCTACGACCTCACCAACCATGCCACGATGAAAATCTGGTCAACCAAGGTGACGCTGCTCGACATCGCCTGGGGCAGCGTCGCAACCGGCGTCGCCGCCGGCGCAGCGGCGTGGATCGTGCTGACCGTCGCGCCGCGCACCGCCTGACACGCCGCCCCATTTTGCAATCGCGATAAAGTTTTTTGCAATTGCTGCGCCGTGCGCGCGCCGTCATGCTGCAACGCACAATAAAGAGGGGCTTAAAGGCAAGTTTTGTTCATCAAGACAAGGACTTGCGCGATGAAAAATATCCTATTTCCTGCTTTCGCCGCCGCCGTTCTGGCACCCGTTTTTGCCGCAGCTGCCGAACCGGCGCAGCAGCGTTTCGAGCATGACGGTCACGTCTATGCCTATTCGGTGACCGAAACCAACGGCTATCGCGTCATCAGCGGGGTCGAGGAAAAGAGCGGCAAGCCGTTCAAGCTGCGCGTCGGCGCGCACCGAGTGCGCGGCACCGTCGGCACCCAGCAGGTCAATTTCTCGCTGCGCGACGTCGAACCGCTCGGCGAAGCCGCCGTGACGCTCGCCGCGCGCTGAGACGCCTCTCCGACCCGGACCCCATGGTGCGAAAAGCATCATGGGGTCTGTTCGTTTCGCGCCTACATCGCTAAAGGCGCGCCATGACTCAGACAGCAAGCGCGCCCGCCTCCGTCATCACCCCCGAGATCGTCGCCGACCATGGCCTGTCTCCGGAAGAATATGAGCGCGTCCTCGCCGCGCTGGGGCGCGAGCCGAACCTTGTCGAACTCGGCATCTTTTCGGTCATGTGGTCCGAGCATTGCAGCTACAAAAGCTCGCGCATCCACCTCAAGAAACTGCCGACCGAGGCGCCGTGGGTGATCTGCGGCCCCGGCGAAAATGCCGGCGTCATTGACATCGGCGAAGGGCCGGACGGCAAGAAGCTTGCCGCCATCTTCAAGATGGAGAGCCATAACCACCCGTCGTACATCGAGCCCTATCAGGGCGCGGCGACCGGCGTCGGCGGAATCCTGCGCGACGTGTTCACCATGGGCGCGCGCCCGGTCGCCAACCTCAATGCGCTGCGCTTCGGCCGCCCCGACCATCCGAAGATGAAGCACCTCATCTCGGGCGTCGTTCACGGCATCGGCGGCTATGGCAATTGCGTCGGCGTGCCGACGGTGGGCGGCGAGGTCAATTTCCACAAGGCCTATGACGGCAATATCCTCGTCAACGCGATGACCGTCGGCGTCGCCGAACAGGACAAGATCTTCTATTCGGCCGCCAGCGGCGTCGGCAATCCGATCGTCTATGTCGGGTCGAAGACCGGCCGCGACGGCATCCACGGCGCGACGATGGCGAGCGCGGACTTCGGCGAGGATGCCGAGGAGAAGCGCCCGACGGTGCAGGTCGGCGATCCCTTTACCGAAAAGCTGCTGATCGAGGCGTGCCTCGAGCTGATGGCGTCGGACGCGATCGTCGCGATCCAGGACATGGGCGCCGCGGGACTTACCAGCTCGTCGGTCGAAATGGCGTCGAAGGGCGGCGTCGGCCTCCACCTCAGGATGGACGATGTGCCGCAGCGCGAAACGGGCATGACGGCTTATGAAATGATGCTGTCCGAGAGCCAGGAACGCATGCTCATGGTGCTGCGCCCCGGCAAGGAAGATTTTGCGAAAGCGATCTTCGAGAAATGGGAACTCGACTTCGCGGTGATCGGCACCGTTACCGATACGGGGCGCATGGTGCTGGAGCATCATGGCGAGGTCGTCTGCGATATTCCGCTCGCCCCGCTTGCCGACGATGCGCCGCTCTACGACCGCCCGCACGTTCCGACGCCGAAGCAGCCCGAACTGACCGACGTCCCCGAAACGACCGACGTCGCGGCCGACCTCAAGACGCTCATGGGATCGCCCGACATCGCCAGCCGCCGCTGGATCTACGAACAATATGACAGCCAGGTCGGCGGCGACACGGTGCAGATCGGCGGCGATGCCGCGCTCGTCCGCATCCACGGCACGAACCGCGCGCTCGCGATGAGCACCGACTGCACCCCGCGCTATTGCTATGCCGACCCGGTCGAGGGCGGCAAGCAGGCGGTCGCCGAAACCTGGCGCAACATCAGCGCGGTCGGCGCGACCCCGCTCGCGATCACCAACTGCCTCAACTTCGCAAACCCGCAGCGCCCCGAAATCATGGGGCAGATCACCGGGTGCCTCGACGGCATGGGCCAAGCTTGCCGCGCGCTCGACTATCCGATCGTCTCGGGCAACGTCAGCCTTTACAACGAGAGCAAGGCTACCGGCGGCGGCAGCGCGATCCTGCCCACCCCCGCGATCGGCGGCGTCGGGGTGATCGACGATCTGTCGAAGGCCGTCGGCATCGGCTTCAAGCGCACGGGCGATATCGTGCTCGCGGTCGGCGAACGCGCCGGCCACCTCGGCCAGTCGGTCTGGCTGCGCGAAATCCTCGGCCGCGAGGAAGGTCCGCCGCCGCCGGTCGACCTGCGCGCCGAAAAGCGCACCGGCGATTTCATCCGCCACGCAATCAACGCCGGCTGGATCACCGCCTGCCACGATGTGTCGGACGGCGGCGTCGCGGTTGCACTCGCCGAAATGGCCCTGAAATCAGGCATCGGCGTGCTCGTCAGCGAGGAACAGCCCTTCGGTATTGCCGAAAGCTTTTTCGGCGAGGATCAGGGCCTCTATCTCGTCACCGTCTGCGACACCTGCCTCGCCGACTTCCTCGACGCTGCGAACGGCGCCGACGTGCCGGTCGATCCGCTCGGCCGGACGATCAAGGACCGCATCGTATTCGAACTGCCCGACAGCGATTTTTCGGTGACGCTGGCCGAGTTGCGCGAGGCGCATGAAGGTTTCTTCCCCAACCTGATGGGGGCCGACGCAGCGCTGGCTTGAGCGGCGCAGCATTTACCCCATCCGTCATTGCGAGCGTAGCGAAGCAATCCAGAGTGGCGTACGCATGCTCTGGATTGCTTCGCTACGCTCGCAATGACGCGATGCTCATTGGCACGGAGGTAGAAGTCTATGACCATCCACATCGGCGTCGGCGGCTGGACCTACGAACCATGGCGCGGTACCTTCTATCCGCCGAAACATCCGCAAAAGCGCGAGCTCGACTATGCCGGGCAGCATCTGACCGCGATCGAGATCAACGGCACCTATTATGGCAGCCAGAAGCCCGAAAGCTTCGCCAATTGGGCGGCCGCGGTCCCCGACGGGTTCAAATTCAGCGTCAAGGCGTCACGCTTCTGCACCAATCGCAAGCAGCTCGCCGATGGCGCGGCGTCGGTTGAGAAATTTCTGACGCAGGGACTGACCCGCCTTGGCGACCGGCTCGGGCCGATATTGTGGCAGTTCATGGCGACCAAGACCTTCGATCGCGATGATTTCGCGCGCTTCCTCGACCTGCTGCCCGAAAGCCAAGACGGGCTACCGCTGCGCCACGCGCTCGAGGTGCGGAACGAGAGCTTTCGCGACCCCGCCTTCGTCGACCTGGCGCGCGAGCGCAACATGGCGATTGTCTTCGCCGACAGCGATGAATTTCCGTGCATCGACGAGGCGACCGCGGATTTCAGCTATGCACGGTTGCAGCGCAGCCGCGACGATGTTGCGACGGGCTATGACGAGGCGGCGCTCGACCATTGGGCGGCGCGTGCGAAGGCGTGGGCGGCCGGCGGGCGCGACGCCTATATCTTCTTCATCGCGGGCGCCAAGGTGCGCAATCCTGCCGCGGCGCAGGCGCTGATCGCCCGGTTGGGCGCCTAAGCGCGCGCGGCGTTCAGGCCGCTTGCGCGAGTTCGGGCTGCTTCGCCGCTTCGGCGGCCTGCTTGGTGCCGAGCAGGTCATAGGGATCGACGCCGTCGGCGCGCATCATCGCGTGGACCTGCTTGTAGATTTTCGGCTCGGCGATCCCCAAGCGCTGGCGCGCCGCGTGGATCGGTTCGGCCAGCAGCGCCTCGATATCCTGAAAGGCGATCTGCTGCGCGACGCGGCCGATGCGCTGGCCTTCGCGGACCGCACCGTAGATCGGGTAGCGGCTGCCGAAACCCTTGCGGATCTCGCGCGCGCCGGCCCAGGCGATGAACAGTGTCCCCCAGCTCGGCGTCTGGCTGTACGAGAAGGCAAGCACGCATTGTTCGCCCAGCGCGTCGCGACCATAGCCGGTAAGGATATGAAACAGGTCGTGCGTATCGCGCAGCCGGTCGCCATAAAGCTCGACCATATCGTCGAAGCGCGGCTTGGTGCGGCGGAACTTCATCGATTCATCGACCAGCCCCTGCGCCGTCAGCCCTTCGCGTTCCATGAAATCGACATAGACGCGACCGACGCTGCCTTCGGGCAATTTGCGCAGCGCGTCATGATCGTCGAGCATCGCCGGCAGATAGGGGCGATCGGCCAGGACCTTCTGACCTTCCGCGGTCGCGAAGAAACGCGCGACCGACCGTTTGAACCGATTGTCGCGCAGCGCGTCGAGAATGTGAAACACCTGTTCGGTGTCCTCCTTGTCGGCAATCAGCTTGCGGAAATGGTGCAGCGCCTTCAGCGGGCGGAAGCCGGTGTCTGTGCGGTCGGGGTGGATCAGCGGGATAGCGGTCATGGCGTATCTCTTGCGGTTGGGGCCGTGAAGTCTCGATCTAGTCACTACTGACACAAATGTCAATATATCGTGAATGGCCGGAATATGCGGGCCGGACAAGCCGCTGGACGCGGCCGCTGGGCTCGGCGATAGTCATGTTGGGGGACAAAGCATGACCGACCGGTACGAAAGCCTCGACGCGATTCGCGGCGTTGCGGTGATGGGCATATTGGCGATGAACATCGTCGCCTTTGCGATGCCGATGAGCGCCTATTTCAACCCCGCCGCGGGCGGCGCGCCGGGCGGCGCGGACCTTGCCGCATGGGCGTTCAATTTCGTCTTCGTCGATTCGAAGATGCGCGGCCTGTTCTCGATGCTCTTCGGGGCGAGCACGCTGCTGGTGATCGAGCGCGCCGAGGCGGCGGGCCGCAGCGCGGCGGCGACGCATTATGCGCGGATGCTGTGGCTCGGCCTCTTTGGCCTCGCCCATTTCTATTTCATCTGGTTCGGCGACATATTGTCGCTTTATGCCGTCTGTGGCCTGCTGCTCTTCCTGTTCCGCGGTCTGTCAGTGCGCGCGCTGCTCTGGTGGGCGGCGGGCTTCCTGCTGGTCGCGATGGCGCTGATGGGATCAATATGGCTGTCGATGGCGCTGCTCGAAGCGGGGCAATTGCCCGGCACTGCGGCGGCCGAGGCGCGGGAACAGATGGCACAATTCAACGCGATGATGGGTCCGGACTCGCCCGACTATGCCAGGGATGTCGCCCATTATCTGGGAAGCTACGGCGCGATCGCGGGGATGCGGCTCGGCGCGGGTGCGCTCGAACCGCTGACGCAGGTGATGCTGTTCCTTTGGGAAAGCATGGCGCTGATGCTGATCGGCATGGCGCTGTTCAAGGCGCGGATGCTGACAGGGGAATGGGACGCCGCGCGCTATCGCAAATGGGCGATCGCGGCCTTCCTGTTATCCGCGCCGCCGCTCGCGCTGCTGGCCTGGCATAGCGCAGCCGCGGGTTTCGGTACCGTCGCGGTGTTCGGGGCGGCACTCGTCTGGTCGACCCCGTTCGATTTCGTGATGACGGTCGGCTGGGCCGCAATCATCATGCTGCTCATCAAGACCGCGGCGTCGCCGGCGCTGCGCGCCCGGCTTGCGGCCACCGGGCGCATGGCCTTCACCAACTATCTCGCGACGTCGGTGGTGATGACGACGATCTTCTACGGCTATGGGCTGGCGCTGTTCGGCAGCGTGCCGCGCGCGGCGCTCTACCTCTTCTGCTTCGCCATGTGGGCGGCGATGCTGCTGTGGTCGAAGCCCTGGCTCGCGCGTTTCGAATATGGCCCGCTCGAATGGCTGTGGCGCAGCCTGTCGCGCTGGCAGCGACAACCGATGCGGCGCACGCTGGCCGAAGGTCCAGGGCTTAGCTGACGGCGCGGCCGAAAGTCGGGCGGCGCTGGACGAGCGGGTTCGCTTCGCGTTCGAGCGCGGTCAGCGTTTCCTCGAACAGCGGGCGCAGTTCGACGACGCGCGGCAGATATTCTTCCGGGCTGACTTGCGCCTCGACGCAGTGGCGCGCGAACATTTCGATATCTTCGGCCAGCGCGCCGAGCCGTTCGGCGCCGAACTGGCGCGCCTCGCTCTTGAGCGTATGCGCAGGCATGACGAGGCCGCCGGCGCTGCGGGCGCGCATCGCCTCTTCGATCGCGGCGACCGACTTGATGCCGTCCTCGCGAAAATAGCCCAGAATCCGCACGAATGCCGCCCCCAACTGGGTGCGAGTCGCGCGAAATTCATTCCAATCGACCAGGATCTCGTCCAATTTTCCGTCCCTCGGTGTTCAGTCTGGTCCGTGGTCCCGTCCTGCACATGCACCGAAGTCGGTAAAAAAGAGGTTACGCGCGCAAAGCGGACACCGCCGAATCGCCCCGAAACGGGTCAGTCGCGCCGGACGCGCCAACGCGCGGCTTGGCCCATCGGCCCGGCGTCATCGATCCGCCAGCCCTGTTCGGCGGCAAGCGCTGCAACTTCGCGCGCGGCGTTGGGGTCGTCGGCGATCAGCACGACATCCTGCGCGACGCGCATCGCGCGGGCGAGCCGCAGCGCCGGCCAGGGGCAGCGCATGCCGCGCGCATCGACGGTCAGCGCCGCCGCGTCATTCGTCATAGGGGTTGCGCGTGTTGCGGAAATTGATGCGGATCGGCACGCCCTGGAACCCCAGTTCCTTGCGCATCCCGTTGACCAGATAGCGCTGGTAGCTCGCGGGCAGGGAATCGGTCCGGCTTCCGAAGATGATGAAGGTCGGCGGACGCGTGCGCGCCTGCGTCATGTAGCGCAGCTTGATCCGCTTGCCGCCCGGCGCCGGCGGCGGATTGGCGTCTACCGCGCGTTCGAACCAGCGGTTGAGCTTCGCGGTCGAGACACGGTTGGTCCAGATCGCGCGCTGTTCAAAGGCGACGCGGACGAGCGTGTCGATCCCTTTCCCCGTTGCGCCCGAAATGCTGAGCAGCGGCACGCCCTTGATCTGGCTGAGCCCGTCGTCGAGCGCCGCACGGACGCCGTTGAACAGCGACGACGGGTCTTCGGCGACGTCCCATTTGTTGAGCGCGATGATCAGCGCACGCCCTTCCTCCAGCACGCGGTCGGCGATGCGCAGATCCTGCGCCTCCAGCCCCTTTGTGGCGTCAAGAAGCAGCACGACGACCTCGGCGAAATCGACCGCGTGCAGCGCGTCGGCCACCGACAGCTTTTCCAGCTTGTCCTGAACCTTCGCCCGCTTGCGCATCCCCGCGGTGTCAAAAAGCTGGATCGGATGGACCTCGCCATCCTTTTCCCATTGCCAGTCGACGCGGATCGAATCGCGCGTGATCCCGGCCTCGGGTCCGGTAATCAGCCGGTCTTCGCCGATCATCCGGTTGATGAGCGTGGATTTGCCCGCATTGGGCCGCCCGACGATCGCCAGCTTGAGCGGGCCGAGCGGCACATCCTCGTCCGCATCTTCGCCGACCGCCTCTTCGTCGGCGTCCATGAAGGGTTCGACGATCGGGCGCAGCGCGTCGAACAGATCGACCAGTCCCTCGCCATGTTCGGCACTGAGCGCAATCGGCGATTCGAAGCCGAGCGAATAGGCCTCCATCAGCCCCGCCTCGCCCTGCTTGCCTTCAGCCTTGTTGGCGCACAGGATGATCGGCGTGTCTTCGCTGCGCAGCCAGCGCGCAATTTCTTCGTCGAGCGGGGTCACGCCCGCGCGCGCGTCGATCATGAACAGCGCCGCATCGGCTTCGCGCACCGCCTTTTCGGTTTGCACGCGCATCCGGCCGGGCAGCGTCGCCGCGTCCTGATCCTCGAACCCCGCGGTATCGACGATCAGAAATTCCAGGCCGAGCAGCTTGCCATCGCCCTCGCGCCGGTCGCGCGTCACGCCCGGCTGGTCGTCGACCAGCGCCAGGCGCTTGCCGACCAGCCGGTTGAACAGCGTCGATTTGCCGACATTGGGTCGGCCGACAATGGCGATCGTCGCGGATCGCGCCATGCGTCTATCCTATCTTCGCGGCGGGCCAACCCGGCCGCGCCCTGTTATTGCCAGGCGGTGATCGTGCCGTCGTCCGCCAGGATATAGAGCCGGTTGTTCGCAACCACGGGTGGCTGCGACAAGGGCGACTTGAACTCGGTGGTCGCGAGCGTCGAACCATCGGTCGGCGAAAATTCGACGAGCTGCCCCTCGCTGTTCACCGCGATCAGGCGTCCGCCGGCCAGAATCGGGCCGGTCCAGCGGATCGGATCCTTTTTCTTCTTTTCGGTTTCGACGCGATAGCGCGCGAGCTGCTGGATCCAGCGGACCTTGCCCGAACCGCGCGCGACGCACAGCAGCTTGCCGTCGTCGGTCATCGCATAGACCCACTCGCCGACGACATAGGGCGTCGAGATACCGGCGATCGAGATCTCCCAGATGCGCTGGCCGGTGAGCAGGTCATAGCTAGCCATGCGGCCGCCCTGGCCGAGCGCAAAAACGCGGCCGCGGTCGATCACCGGGTCGGCGTCAACGTCGGTCAGCGTCGAAACCGACAGCGCCATCGAGGTGCGCGCGAGCGCGTCTTCCCACAGATCGCGGCCGTTTTCGTAACGATAGGCCTGAACCTCACCCGACGAAAAGCCGGCTACGATCGTCCCCTGCCCCGCCGCGGGCGATGCCGCACCGAACACGCTGCCGGGCTCGAGCGACGCGGTCGCCTGCCACTGCACCGCGCCGTCGCCGGCATTGAGCGCGAAAATCTGGTTGTCCTGCGTGATCACATAGACGCCGCCGAAGGCAACCGTCGGCGCGCCGCGCAGCGGCCCCGCGGGTTTGACCTTCCACAACAGCTTGCCATCCTCGGCGTTCAGCGCGGCGACGTCGCCGACGCCGCTCGTCGCATAGACGACATTACCGTCGACCGACGCGCCGCCGCCGAACAGCGAATTTTCGAAATCCTTGCCCGTGCTGCCGATCGACACGCTCCACAGCTTCGCGCCGGTATCGGCGGCGAAGGCCGACACGACGGCATCGGTGTCGACGGCGAACAGCCGGTTGTTCGAAATCACCGGGGCCGCGGCGAGCCGCTGCTTCTTGGTGCTGCCCGCGATCGACGCTTCCCACGCCTTGGTGCGCGCAGCGCCCAGCGCGGGATGCCCCATCGACTTGGAAGCATTGCCGCCCGACTGCGCCCAATCCGCATTGAGCACCGGATCGGGCAACACCACCGCGACCGCGGCGGTGGTCGGGTCGACCTTGATGCTGTTGTCGTTCGACAGGATCGAAACGCGCTCGCCGACCGTCGGCGTGCGCGGGCCGCCCTTGCCCTTGAACGCGCCGCAGCCCGCAAGCGGCAGCGCGAGCATCATGGCGCAAATCACATAGTGGCGTTTCCGCATCTTATTTGGCTTCCTCACTCTTGGCGGCGGCCGCTGCGCCCGGGGCGGCACCGCCTTGCTGGTCCTTTGTCGTGTCCTTGGCGGCGCTTTCCGCCGCGCGATCCTCGACCGCATCGACGCCGAGCATCCCCGCCATCTGCACCGTCCGCGACTGCAGCGATTTGAAGGTGGCGGGCGCCTTGGCGATACGCGCATAGAGCGCGCCGGCCTTGTCATATTGGCCGAGGTGATAATAAGCTGCGGCCGTCAGTTCGGCCGCGCTGCCGAACCAGCTCGACACCGGGTCGGTCGCATCGACGAGCGGCTTCATCCGCGCGATCACCGCCTCGGGCTTCATCGTATCGAATTCGAGGGCGGTCTGGCGAACCAGCGCCATATCGCGCATCGACTGGTCGAGCTTGGCGTCGCCCGCGACCTGCGCGAGCAGCGCGGCGGCGGCTTTCAGGTCGCCGGCCTTCGCCTTCATGTTCGATTGCTCGATCAGCGCGGCGGCGCGATAGGCGGCATTGCCCTCGCCTGCCAGCGTCTTGAGATCGGCGGTCGCCGCCGTGGGCTGCGCCGCGGCCTTGTCGAAAGCGGCCAGCAGCTGTTCGGCCTTTTCGCCGCGCGCCACCGTCTGACGGTGCTCCCAATAGAGATAGCCGCCGAACGCCAGCAGCGCCGCGATCGCCGCGCCGACGATCCAGCGGCAGTAACGCTGCATGATGGAGCTGAGCTGATCCTTGCGGACGGCCTCGTCGACTTCCTGCAGGAAGGCCGCATTGTTCGTCGGGCTCAGGGCCAATCAATCCTCCATAACTCGTTCGCGAGCGATGCCCGCTTCGGGTCCGCCGGCCGTTCCTTAGCGGTCATGCCGAAAAAGGCCAAGCGATTCACTTGACCCCTGCAGGCACCCGTCCGGGACGCCGTCAACCCTTGTAGATTTGATCGTCGGTCGGGAATGAACGGGACCTGACCTGCTGGGCATATTCCTTCACTGCGCCGTCGATCACACCCGCCATATCCTGGTACCGCTTCACGAATTTGGGGACGCGTTCGAACATGCCGAGCATGTCGTCGGTGACGAGCACCTGCCCGTCGCATTGCGCCGAGGCACCGATACCGATCGTCGGACAGGCAACCTTGCCGGTAATCTCGATCGCGATCGATTCGAGCACGCCTTCGATAACGATCGAAAAGGCACCGGCCTGCGCGACAGCGACCGCATCCTCGACGATCGTGCGCGCTTCCTCGTCGCTTTTGCCGCGCACGCCATAGCCGCCGAGGATGTTTACCGCCTGCGGCGTCAGCCCGACATGCCCCATCACCGGAATCCCGCGCTGGGTCAGAAATTCGATCGTCGGGGCGAGCACCTTGCCGCCCTCGACCTTCACCGCCGCCGCGCCGGTTTCCTTGAGCAGGCGTGAGGCATTGGCGAAGGCCTGTTCGGGGCTCGCCTCATAGCTGCCGAAGGGCATGTCGACGATCACCGCGGCATGATAGCTGCCGCGCACCACCGCGGCGCCGTGCAACGCCATCATCTCCATCGTCACCGCGACAGTATGCGGCAGGCCATAGATCACCTGCGCCAGCGAATCGCCGACGAGCAGCATGTCGCAATGCGGGTCGAGCAGCTGCGCCTGCCGCACCGTATAGGCGGTCAGCATCACCAAAGGCTCGCCGCCGCCCTTGCGCTGGCGAATGCGCGGCACCGTCAGGCGCTTCATCGGCTGCGGCGTCGGATTGGCGCGGCTGGTGGAGGTGTCGAGGGTGAGCGTTTTTGGGAGCGTGGACATGGGGCGCGGGTTTAGCGGCTTATGCTGCGCTGCGAAAGGCCGCAAAGCGGAGCGATGTTCGCATAGATTGACTCTATGTCAGAAATTATTTACATTGAGTCGCATATTATGAACATGGAGACGCCAAATGTCGTTCCGCGAAAAAATTCACTGGGTGACGCTGGTCACGATGATCGCCGCCTTCGGCTGGTATTTTCTTGCCTATCCGTGGGGGATCGCAGCCAGCCCGGCGGGCCTTTGGGCGAGTGCGGGGATGCTGCTGCCGGTCACCGTCGCGATCATCATCGCGATGACGATCGCATCGGCCTGGATGGCGATCCGCACCCCGGCCGAGGCCAACCTCAAGGAAGACGAGCGCGACCGTTCGATCCATTATCGCGGCACCCATTATGCCTATTATCCGCTCGTCGTCGGCGTGTGGGTCAGCATCTTCGCCCTGTTCTGGAACGCGGGGCCGGCGGTGCAGCTCAACCTGCTGCTTGCGGCGGTCGTCCTCGCCGAACTGATGCGGATCGGCGTCCAGCTTTACCTCTATCGCCGGGGTTGGCATGGCTAGGCTGCCTTTCTCGAACGACATCCGCACCTTGCGCTTTCTCGCGGGCGAAATGACGCAGGCCGAACTCGGCGAGCGCGTCGGCGTGACCCGCCAGACGATCGCCGCGATCGAACAAGGAAAATATTCGCCCTCGCTCGAAGTCGCCTTCCGTATCGCGCGCACCTTCGGCAAGCCGCTCGAACAGGTGTTCGGGTGGGACGAGGAAGGCCGCTGATCCGATGCGCGGCCGCGCTGGCCCGGCCCACCTCTCCCCGGGGGCCGGCCGAGCCGAAACGGCCGCGTGCGCGGCGGACCTTATGCGGTGCCGCGTCCCGCTTCGTTTAGCGCCGCCAATTGCAGGTTGGTCAGCGTGACCGTCTCGCTGTCCATGATCTCGTCGAGTTGCGCGACCGAGGTGGCGCTAGCGATCGGGGCGGTGACGCCCGGCTGCGCGGCGACCCAGGCGAGCGCGATCTGCGACAGGGTGGCGCCGGTTTCGGCAGCGATCGCGTCCATTGCGGCGAGCACCGCCGGCCCCTTACCCTCCAGATAGGCTTTGGCCCGCGCGCCGCGCGAGCTCTTGCCGAGATCGTCGGCGCTGCGATATTTGCCTGACAAATAGCCCGACGCGAGGCTGAAATAGGTGACGACGCCGAGCCCTTCGGCGATGCAAAGCTGTTGCAGCGCGCCTTCATATTGATCGCGGTCGAGCAGGTTGAGTTCGGGTTGCATCGCGGTGAAACGCGGCAGTCCCCCGGCGTCAGCGACGCGCAGCGCCTCGGCCAGCCGCTCGGCACTATAATTGGATGCCCCGATCGCGCGCACCGTCCCCGCATCGACCAGTTCGCCGAACGCGCCGAGCACTTCGTCCAACGGCACATCGGGATCGTCCTTGTGCGCGAAGTAGAGGTCGATCGTATCGACGCCGAGCCGATCGAGCGAGCCTTTCACCGCTTCGCGGATGCGATCGGGCTTCAGCCCGCCGGGCATCATGCCGACCTTGGTTGCGATCAGTACTTGGTCGCGCGCACCGCTATCCTTCAGCCACGCACCCATCATGCTTTCGGATTCGCCGCCCTTGTGCCCCGGCACCCACGCCGAATAGACATCGGCGGTATCGATCATCCCGCCGCCGCGCTCGACGAAACGGTCGAGGATCGCGAAACTTGCGGCCCGATCGGCGGTCATCCCGAAGACATTGCCGCCCAGCACGAAGGGACGGACCGACAGGCCGCTCTGGCCAAGGGGACGCTGCGTCATTGCGATACTCCTGCATGGACCACCGGCACCGCCTCGCGCGAATTGTCGCTGAACAGGCCGTCGATCCCGGTCTTCAGATAGGTGCGGATCTCGTCCGCCAGATCGCCGTGGCCGGCGGGGTTGATGCCGCTCTTGTCCCCAAGCGGCAGGAAATAATTCTCGCGGCGAAAGGTCCAGGGATGGACCTTCAGCCCGGCGGCATGGGCATCGCGCACCAGATGGGTCGGATCACCGAGCGTGCCGAGCGCCGTACGCGGGATGATCATTGTCTTGTTGGGTCCGATCCCGTCGGCATAGGCGGCAATCGCCTTCAGCCCCGCAGGCGTCGCCATCGCGGCGTAGCTTTGCTGCGCATCGTCGGCCGGACCGCCCTCGCCGTCCATGAGCTGGATCAGCGGCAGGTCGCTTTTCGCCCGGATGGCTTTCAGATTGCCGACCTCGAAACTCTGGATGAACACCGGCGCGCTGCGGCCATGATAGCCATAGCGTTCCAGCATCGCGAGCAGCGGCGCCTCGTGCGGCAGGCCGATGCCGGCGAAATAGCTCGGATGCTTGGTTTCGGGATAGACGCCGACCGGGTGGGCGCGCCCCTTGTTGACCCGCACGAGCAGGTCGAGGATCTCGGCAAAGGTCGGGATCTGGTAGTGCCCGTCAAATTCGGTCGAGCGCAGTTGCGGCAGCCGCTCCTTCGCGCGCAGCGTCTTGAGTTCGGCCAGCGTGAAATCCTCGGTGAACCAGCCGGTCACATCCTGGCCGTCAATCCGTTTCGTCGTCTTGCGCGCGGCGAATTCGGGATGGTCGGCGACGTCGGTCGTCTCCGAAATCTCATTCTCGTGCCGCGCGACGAGCACGCCGTCCTTGGTCAGTACCAGATCGGGCTCGATGAAATCGGCGCCCTGTTCGATCGCAAGTTCATAGCTTGCGAGCGTATGTTCGGGCCGTTCGCCCGACGCCCCGCGATGCGCGATGACGATCGCGGGCTTTCCGTCGAGCGTGGGCTGCGCCGCCATCGGTTCAGCCCCGCAGCCGGCGAGCGCGAGCAGCGCCAGCGCGGCGCGCCAGGGCCTCATGCCGCAAAGCGCTGTTGCCAATCATCGGCGGAGAAGCCCACGCTATACGCGCCGTCGGCATCGACGAGCGGGCGCCGGATCATCGCCGGCTGATCGAGCATCAGTGCCTTCGCCTTTGCCGCATCAAGCTCTGCCTTGTCGGCATCGGGCAGCTTGCGGAAGGTCGTCCCGCTCTTGTTGAGCAGCTTTTCCCAGCCGAGCGCATCGACCCAGCGGTCGAGCATAGCGGGATCGAGCCCGTCCTTGCGATAGTCGTGAAACGCATAAGCCACGCCATGCTCGTCGAGCCAGCGCCGCGCCTTCTTCACCGTGTCGCAGTTCGGAATGCCATAGAGAGTCAGTGCCATGCCGCCGTCATAGCGACGGCGCTTCGGCAATGCGAGCGTTTGCGCTTGCCAATTTTCCGCGCAGCGCCCGGGCGAAGCCTTCGTGCAGCGCCGCGGCGATGTCGGGATTGGCGGCAAGATAGTCGCGCAGCACCGCGGCGGGGATGAACCACAGCCGCGCGTTGGTCGACAGCGTCACGGTTCCCGTCGCCTGCGCGCCGTCGAGCACGGTCGCCTCGCCGATCAGCGCGCCGTCGCTCACCGCGCCGACCTCGACCCCGTCGCGCAGCACCGACGCCGCGCCCTGGCTCAGATAGAAAAGGCTGGGTGCCGCCTGATTTTCGCGGATCAACACCTCGCCCTGCCGCGCCGAAATCCAGTGCCCCTGGTCGATCAGCCCGCGCGCCGCCGTCGCGCTCAGCCGGTCGAAATGACGGGCGCGAAGCTGCTCCTCCTCGGACGAGAAGCGGATGCTCAGATTGCGGAGCCAGTCGCGCCAGCCGAACGCGATATTGGCGAGGATGATCGCGAGCAGCAGCAGACCCGCGATCAGCGCCTGCCCCGCGACGAGCGCCAGCGGCAGGGCGACGAGCGCGGCGATCGCCAGCCCGGCGCGCACATATTCGATGCGCACCGCAAAGCTCGCCGCAAGCAGGATGAACAGGGCCAGATAGCCAAGAAGGGCCGGATCGAAATTCGCCATAGCCAATCGTTTTACAGCGGTCCCTGTGCTTAGATTGCTAGGGACCAAATCTTACCGATTACCGAAGACGGACGCGCGACCCGTAAATGCGTCCCGATTTGCGAAAGAAACTAACAGTTTTTTGCAATGAAGAAAAGCATAGGTGCGCAAAAGCCGCCATCATGCTAATTTTATCGCCCGCGCTTGCTTTGGCGGGGCAATCGCGCCAAGGCACCCGGCGAATCGATTTTGACGCAGAAAATGTAAGAAGACCGCATATGACGCACCAATGGCAACCGCAAAGCTGGCGCTCGCACGAAGCCCGCCAGCTGCCGACCTACACCGACGAAGCCGCGCTCGCGGCCGCCGAGCGCGAGCTTGCCGGCTATCCGCCGCTCGTCTTTGCCGGCGAGGCGCGCGAGCTGACCAGCGAGCTGGGCCGCGTTGCGGAAGGCAAGGCGTTTCTGCTTCAGGGCGGCGACTGTGCCGAGAGCTTTGCCGAATTCCATCCGAACAATATCCGCGACACCTTCCGCGTCCTGCTGCAGATGGCGGTGGTGCTAACCTTCGCGTCGAAGATGCCCGTCGTGAAGGTCGGCCGCATGGCGGGCCAGTTCGCCAAGCCGCGCTCGGCCGACATGGAAGAAGTGGGCGGCGTCGAGCTGCCAAGCTACCGCGGCGACATCATCAACGACATCGCTTTCGAAGCCGCAGGCCGCGCCCCCGATCCGCAGCGCATGATCCGCGCGTACAACCAGTCGGCGGCGACGCTCAACCTGCTGCGCGCCTTTGCGAACGGCGGCTATGCCAATCTGCATCAGGTCAACGCCTGGACGCATGATTTCATGGACCGCAGCCCTTGGGCTAAGAAATATCAGGAAACCGCCGCGCGGATTTCCGAAGCGCTCGCCTTCATGGAAGCGTGCGGCGTGACGCCGGAAACGGTGCCGCAGATCAAGGGCACGAGCTTCTACACCAGTCACGAGGCGCTGCTGCTTCCCTATGAGCAGGCGCTGACCCGGCAAGACAGTCTGACCGGCGGCTGGTACGACACGTCGGGCCATATGCTGTGGGTCGGCGACCGCACCCGCTTCGAAGGGTCGGCGCATATCGAATATCTGCGCGGCATCGGCAATCCGGTCGGCATGAAATGCGGCCCCAGCCTCGACCCCGACGAGCTGCTGCGCCTGCTCGATACGCTGAACCCCCAGCATGTTCCCGGCCGCATGACGCTGATCACGCGCTATGGTCACGACAAGATCGAGGCGCATCTGCCGGCGCTGGTGCGCGCGGTGAAGGCGTCGGGGCACCCGGTCGTGTGGTCGTGCGATCCGATGCACGGCAATGTCATCAAGACGGGCAATGGCTACAAGACGCGCCCATTCGAGCGCATCCTCGCCGAAGTGCGCGGCTTCTTCGCGGTCCACCGCGCCGAAGGCACGCATGGCGGCGGCATCCATATCGAGATGACGGGCCAGAATGTCACCGAATGCACCGGCGGTGCGATGGACGTGACGCAGATGGACCTTGCCGATCGCTACCACACGCATTGCGACCCGCGCCTCAATGCCGGGCAGAGCCTCGAACTTGCCTTCCTGCTCGCAGAAATGCTCAATCAGGAAATGACCGACCGGGCGAAGCAGGCCGCATGAGCGAACGCCGCGTCATCGTGCAGAAGGAAGTGATCCGCAACGGGGTCGGCTTCGGCAGCGCGCTGGCGATGGCGATCAGCTTCACCACCCACAAATCGGTGCTGTGGGCGATCATCCATGGCATCTTCAGCTGGTTCTACGTCGCCTATTTCGTGCTGACTCGCTGAGCGGCGCGCGGCGTCGCCGGAGCTAAGTCCTAGTCTGCCGTTCCCGGCCAGCGCTTCGTGTCGGCGAAGGCGCGGCCAAGCGCGACATGGAGATCGGCATCCTCGGCCGCGCCGCCAAGCGGTACCTTGTCCGAAAATTCGTCGGCGGGGCGATGATAGTCGCTACTGAGAAACGCCTCGAGCAGTTTCATGTCCGAAAAGCTGCCGCCGACCATCAGCGACGTGACGCCCTTGGCGCCGAGCGCCCAGCCATCCTGCCGCTGGACGAAGGCATCGGCCTCGCCGTCGCTGTCGATCGTCCGGCCGAGCGCCGTCGCAACGTCGCGCACCACCGCGTCATAGGCGGGCTTGCCGCGCCCGATCGTCGCGACCGGGGTGCCGCGCGGCGAAATGGCGATAGTGTCGATGTTGAGCGCGACAGTGATGTCGGACAGCGGCACCACCGGATGGTCGGCGAACCAGCGCGCGCCGAGCAGCCCCTTCTCTTCCGACGTGGTCGCGAGGAAATAGATGTCGCGGTCGGGACGCGGCCCCGCAGCAAGGCGCTTGGCCACTTCGATCAGCACCGCGATCCCGCTCGCATTGTCGACCGCGCCGTTGCAGATGCGATCGGCGGTGCCTTCGGGCCGGCAGATGCCCAGATGGTCCCAATGGCCGAGGAACAGCACTGCCTTGCCGTCGGGCTTCGCGCCCGGCAGCTTGGCGACGATATTGTTGCTGGCAAAATTGCGCACCGCTGCGGTCGCAGTGAAATCGCCCGTCACCGGCAGCAGCGCGCCGCGATAGTCGCCCGCCCCGGCCGCCGCACGCAGCGCCTCGCCGCTCTGTCCCGCCTTGGCGAGCATGGCATCGAGCGCCGCCGGCGCGATATAGCCGCTGATCTTCGGTCCTGCCGGCGCCGATCCCATGCGCACAGTCTTCGCGCCCAGGCCTTCGCGAATCTCGCTCCACGGCATCGAATCCGGCGCGACGATCAATACGCCCGCTGCGCCCGCGTCCGCGAGCATCTGGCGCCGCTCGCGGTAACGCGGCAGCTTGTCGCCGAAGGGCGGCGTATCGAACAGCATGACCGCGACCTTGCCCGCGACATCGGCGTTGACCCGGCCCGCCGCATCGACGCCATAGCCAACGAAGACGAGAGGCGTATCGGCCAGCGCCACCGACGCCTCGCTGCCGGTGACGATGATCCCGTCATCGCCGATCGCGAAGGGCTGGCCGGCTACCTTGAACCGCGCGCTTCCGCCCGTCGTCTGCGTTTCGACGAAAGGAACCGGCTGCAGCCAGGGCGTGTCGCTGCCCGGCACCGCCTGCAACCCAGCCTTTGCCCATTCGCCGACGATATAGGCGATGGTGCGGTCCTCGCCCTCGGTACCCGGACCGCGGCCCTCGAAGGCATCGCTCGCAAGAACGCGGATATGCTGCGCCAGATCGGCTTCGGCGACGGGCGCATCGCCCTTCGCATAGGCGGCGGGCGTGACAACAATCAGGGCGGCGGCCGCAACGGCGGCGCGAAATGGCGACAATGTCATGGATGTGCCCGATGGCATGGCGATGCCGAAGCGGCAAGGCGCGTTCGTCGAACGATGAACGGCGTTGACGGAAGGATGAACCGCTATTGCGGGCGCGCCCGTTCCAGCAGCGCCTTCGCCGCCGCGACGTGCATATCCTCGATCATATGGCCCGCGTGCCGCTGCGCACCGCCGGTTGCGGCGGCGACCAGCGCCTCGGCAGCGGCAATCTCGCGCGGCGACGGGGCGAAGGCGCGGTTGCACGGATCCACCTGCGACGGGTGGATCAGCGTCTTGCCGTCGAAGCCGAACCGCCGCCCCTCGCCCGCTTCGGCCGCAAAGCCTTCCGCATCGTCGATCGCATTATAGACGCCGTCGAAGCACCACACGCCGCCCGCCCGCGCCGCGAGCACGATCGCCTGGATCGCATGGCTCATCGCGCCGCGATCCATGCCGTCGGGCAGTTTGAGCTCAAAGGCCAGATCGTTGAGCCCGGCGATCAGCCCCTGCACCGCCGCGTCGGCGGCGATGCCCTGTGCCGCATAGATGGCCGTCGGCGTTTCGATCATCGCCAGCAGCGGTAGCCCCAGCGTGCGCAGCGGGTCGAGGTCCGAGGGCGCGTCGACCTTCGGCAGCACCACCGCGTCGAGCGCGAGCCCGTCCAGCGCCGCAAGATCGTCTGCCTGCTCGGCGCTGCCGCTGGCGTTGACGCGCACGGCGACGCGCTTGCCCGCAAAGCCCGCCGTCACCGCGGCGCGCATCGCCGCGCGTGCCTCTGCCTTGCGCTCCGCGGGCACCGCATCTTCCAAGTCGATGATCAGCATATCGGCGGCGAGCCCGCCCGCCTTTTCGAGCGCGCGGGCGTTGGAGCCGGGAACATAGAGGAGCGAGCGCGGGGCGAAAGCGGCATGGGTCATGCGCTTTTCTGTGGCGCAGCCGGACCATTGCCGCAATAAGGAAGCGGGATTGCGATCGAATTTGCAAAGGGGATGATCATGTATTTCGCACTTGCACTGGTGGTGCTGGCGCTGGTGTTTCTGATCTGGGCGCTGACGCCGGTGCGGCAGGGTTTCGCCTATACGATCGAACGCTTCGGCCGCTACACGCACACCGCGCAGCCGGGCCTCAACTTCATCATGCCGATCTTCGACCGCGTCGGTCGAAAGGTGAACATGATGGAGCAGGTGCTCGACATCCCGGGGCAGGAAATCATCACCAAGGACAATGCGATGGTCGCGGTCGACGGCGTCGTCTTTTTCCAGGTGCTCGACGCCGCGAAGGCGGCCTATGAGGTCAGCGACCTGTACCTCTCGATCATGAACCTGACGACGACCAACCTGCGCACCGTGATGGGGTCGATGGACCTCGACGAGACGCTGTCGAAGCGCGACGAGATCAACGCGCGCCTGCTGCATGTCGTCGACGATGCGACGACGCCATGGGGGGTGAAGATCACCCGCGTCGAGATCAAGGACATCCGCCCGCCCGCCGACATTTCGAACGCCATGGCGCGCCAGATGAAGGCCGAGCGCGAAAAGCGCGCCGCGATCCTGGAGGCCGAAGGGCTGCGCGCCTCCGAAATCCTGCGCGCCGAGGGCGAGAAACAGGGCCAGATACTGCAGGCCGAAGGGCGGCGCGAAGCCGCCTTCCGCGACGCCGAAGCGCGCGAGCGCGAGGCCGAAGCCGAAGCCAAGGCGACACAGATGGTCAGCGACGCGATCGCGAGCGGCAATGCGCAGGCGATCAACTATTTCATCGCGCAAAAATATGTGGAGGCGGTAAGCCAGTTCGCGACCAGCCCCAATGCCAAGACGATCCTGTTCCCGGTCGAGGCGACGCAGCTCATCGGCACGCTGGGCGGCATCGGCGAACTCGCCAAGGACGCGATCGAACGCGGCAAGGCAAGCTGAGGCAGGGGAAGCGGATATGCCCGACTTTATCGCCAATATGGAACCGCACTGGGCGTGGCTGTCGCTCGGCGTCCTGCTTGCCGCCGCCGAAATCATCGCGCCCGGCTTTTTCCTGATCTGGCTCGGCGGCGCGGCGGTTATCACCGGCGTCGTCGCGTGGGTGTTGCCGATCGGCGTGCCGCTTCAGCTCGGCATCTTCGCCGTGCTGGCGGTGATCATCCTCTATGGCGCGCGCAAATGGCTGCGCGACAATCCGATCGTCTCGACCGACCCGCTGCTCAACCAGCGCGGCGGCCGCCTCGTCGGTGAGGTGCTGACGGTGACGACGGCGATCGAGGACGGCCGCGGCCGCGCTCGGGTTGGCGACGGCGAATGGCCGGTGCGCGGCCCCGACGCCGCCGAAGGCGCCAAGGTCCGTGTTGTCAGCGCCGACGGCGGCGTGCTGGTGGTCGAGGCGGTCTGATCGATAGCGCGCCTGCGTCCCCGTTTAATTCGTCATGCTGAACTTGTTTCAGCATCCATGGGCTATCGTTTCCTTCCGTGCCGCGCTTGTTGAAAGAGCTGGCCATGGACCCTGAAACAAGTTCAGGGTGACGAAGAGGCAGAAATTATCCGCCCCTGGGCCGCGAATAAATCCCCACCACATGCCCCAGCGCGTCGCTGTCGCCGATGCGGCTAAAGCCCAGCTTTTCGGCGACACGCTCCGATGCCGCATTGCCCGGATCGATGATGCAGCGCACCTCGGGCGCGTCGAGCGTCGCGTCGGCCCAGCCGAGCGCCGCGCTCATCGCCTCGGTCGCGAGCCCGCCGCCCCAATGGTCGGCATCGAACGCCCAGCCCGCCTCGGGTAGATCCTCAAGTTCGGGGATGCCGCGGCAGAAATAGGACAGCCCGCCCATGCCGATCAGCGCATTGCTGTCGCGGTCGGCGAACACCCAATAGCCAAAGCCCATTACCGGCCACAGCCCGGCAGAGCTCAAAAATTTGCCCCAGCTCACGTCCGGCGCACGCGGTTCGCCGCCGATGAAGCGCGTGACGCGCGGATCGGCCCACATCGCGATATGGACCGGCTTGTCCGAAAAATGCGGCGGGCGCAGGCGCAGCCGCGCGGTTTCGATCGTGGGGGGCGAGGTGATCATCGTGCCGACATGCCCAGCGCGGCGGGCATGGTCAATCGGGGTCGAAGAAATGGTCGAACAGGTCGTGCAACACGGCCTTGCCGTCGACCTGCGGCCGGACGCGCAGCACCGCCAGCGTATCGACGCGCGCCAGCACGTCGCAATGGTTCAGCACGACATGATAGGCGGCGCGGTCCCTGAAATCGTGAAACAACAGCATCGCGTCGGGCTTGCAGTGGACGATCGCCTGCAACAGGCAGGCGACACGAAAGCGCCCGTCGATCAGTACCGCGTCGGGGCTGCCCGTCAGGTGGCGCCAGATATGCGTGTGATAGCGCGGCCAATCGCGCAGGCGCGCCGGGTCGGTCGGCCGGCCCTCCGCATCGACCGGGCCGATTTCGGGCTGATAGGGCGTGTAGCGCTCCGCCTCTTCGCCCAGTCGGCGCGCGATGGCGGCGAGCCGCTCGCGATCGCCGTCGACCGCCACGATCCGCCGGGCCTGCCGCGCGGCGACGAGCGTCGCCTCGCCGCATCCGAATTCGAGCAGCGACTGGCGTCCGGCGAGTTGCAGTTCGAGCTGCACGAGCTCGGTCGCGGTCCAGATCGATGGCATGGACGGTCCCCTGTTCCCCGAGCAAGGAGATATGGGACTTCGCCGCAGCCGTCCAGCTATGGGACAGTTCCCCCACGAAGGCGGCGACGCGGAGAGGGAGAGAGAGGCCCCTCCGGCCGCCCGCCTTCGCGGGGGTGCCGGGCCGCGGCGTCAGGCCGCGGCGGTTGCCAGTTCGGGCGCTGCCGAGGAATGCGACGGCATCACCGCATCGGCATAATCGCTCTCGAATTTCTTGATGAGCTGGCGGTCGTCATGGTTCCACGGGTGAAAGCCCGGCATGAAATAGGCCAGCCAGGGCACAAAGCTTTTGCGCAGGATGCCGGGGTAGCCGAGCATGAACCACCAGATGCGCGCGCTGACGCGCCAGCCGGTCAGCCCATCCTGCCGCAAGAGCGCCTTCATGCCCCGGATGCGCTTGGGCCAGAAGCGCGCGGTGATCGCGACCATCATCAGCGACTTCGCCTTCCAGCGCCGCCAGCGGCTCCAGTCGCGCGTCGCGTGGAGCCAAGTGTCGTAAGCGACGCCCTTATGCTCGATTTCCTCGATCGCGTGCCATTTCCACAGCGCCGCCCATTCGGGCTCGGCGCCGTCGTACATCGCGGAATCCTTGAGCATGATCGCCGCCATCATCGCGGTATAATGTTCGAGCGCGATCGTCGCCATCAGGTTGACGATGGGCGGGCGCGTCTTGATGAGTTCCATCACATTGCCGACATCGGCCTCGAGCTCCGACAGGTCGTAGCCCGCCTCCGCCGCCTTGCGATTGAAAACGACATGTTCGCGGCTGTGAATGACTTCCTGCTGGGTGAAGGCGCGGATTTCGCGCGCCAGCTTTTCGGGCACGCCGTCGCGGTGCGCCTTCACCGCCTCGATGAACATCGCCTCGCCCTTCGGAAAAGTTACCGACAGCGCGGTATGAAAGACCGACGCGATCGGGTCGCCATTCATCCACCAGCGCCCCTGTCGGTCGTCGCGGCCGAAGCGGCGATCGCGCGGGGTGATCGACAAATCCTGCGGCGTCGGCGTGCGGGAAGGGCTGGACATATGGTTCTCACCGTCGAAAAGGGGGTTCAGGGCGTGGGGACGCCCGACGGGGCAAGAAATAGGAA
The DNA here is from genome assembly GCF_001598815.1 of Sphingopyxis terrae subsp. terrae NBRC 15098. GTDB lineage: Bacteria > Pseudomonadota > Alphaproteobacteria > Sphingomonadales > Sphingomonadaceae > Sphingopyxis > Sphingopyxis terrae. Next base: position 121,277 of record NZ_BCZQ01000003.1, read on the forward strand.
TTACTTACAGTGGTGTCAATAGCAAAGAAACGGCTCAGCCCGGAGGAAAGCCGGTCGGTGGCGCTCGAAGCCGCGCGGCTGATCCTGATCGAGATGGGGCCGCAGGCCGTGACGCTGAAGGCAGTGGCATCGCGCATCGACCGCACCCACGCCAATCTGCTCCACCATTTCGGCAGCGCCGCCGGGCTGCAAAAGGCGCTCGCCGCCTATCTCGCCGAAACGGTGTGCGACACGATTGCGGCGAAGATGACGTCGTCGCCGCCAGGCGAACGCAATGTGCGCGAGATCGTCGACCTTGCCTTCGACGCCTTCGACAGCGGCGGCGCCGGCGCGCTCGCCACCTGGATGGCGGCGACGGGCAATGAGGACGCGCTCGACCCGATCCTCGATGCCATCCACCGCCTGATCGACGGAACGGCGCCCGACGCGCACGAAAAGCGGCTGATGCACGAAGACACGTTGGCGCTCGTGCTGATGGCGATGGGCGATGCCCAGCTTGGCGGCCCGATGGCCGAAGCACTGGGCCTGCCGCGCGATACCGCGCGCACGCTCGCCACCGAACTCATCACCGGCCGCATCGCCGCCTTCTGGACCGAACAGGGCGGCAAACCCCCGCAATAGCGGGGCGCGCCGGCACGCGATATTTGCCCCCTTGAATCCCTTACGCCACGCGCCGATGTAAGGCGCCGAGGGGCAGCCCGCCGGTTCGCGGCGGGCATCCCGGATACTGAAGGACGAAATTTCCATGATCGACCCGCTCGCCGCCCTTGTTCCCGTCGTCGTCGAACAGACGAGCCGCGGCGAACGCAGCTTTGACATCTTCTCGCGCCTGCTGCGCGAACGGATCGTCTTCGTGACGGGCGAGGTTGAGGACAATATGGCGTCGCTGATCGTCGCGCAGCTTCTGTTCCTCGAATCGGAAAATCCGAAGAAGGACATCTATATGTACATCAACTCGCCGGGCGGCGTCGTCACGGCGGGCATGGCGATCCACGACACGATGCAATATATCCGCCCGCGCGTCGGCACCGTGTGCATCGGCCAGGCGGCATCGATGGGCAGCTTCCTGCTCGCCGCCGGCGAACCCGGCATGCGCGTCGCGCTGTCGAACGCCCGCATCATGGTCCACCAGCCCTCGGGCGGTGCGCGCGGCATGGCGTCGGACATCGAAATCCAGGCCAAGGAAATCCTGCGTATCCGCAAGCGGATGAACGACCTCTATGCGCAATATACGGGCAAGCCGCTCAAAGACATCGAAAAGGCGATGGATCGCGACACTTTCCTCGAAGCCGAGGAAGCGCGCGCATTCGGGATCGTCGATCATGTCTACGACCGCCGCCCCGCGCTCCCCGGCGACGAGGGCCCCAAGGAAATCAGCGAAGGTCCGACGCCCTGACGCCGGCCGACCCGCTTTCGGTAACCGCGTTTGTTGACGCCCCGTTCGCGGGCCGTCGTCAGGTTGGACATGTCCCGATGTCACCCAATTGCCATATTGTAATTGGGTGATCGCGGGCTAGGATGAAGGACGGCAGCGCCCTTTTGCGGCTGCCAGAGGAAGATTTATGACGAAATTGAGCGGCTCGGACAGCAAGAGCACTCTTTACTGCTCCTTCTGCGGCAAGTCGCAGCATGAAGTCCGCAAGCTGATTGCCGGCCCCACCGTATTCATCTGCGATGAATGCGTCGAACTGTGCAACGACATCATCCGCGAGGAAATCAAGGGCGGGGTCGCCGCGCGCAAGGACGGCGCGGTGCCGACGCCGCTCGAAATCTGCCAGCACCTCGACAATTATGTGATCGGCCAGAACACCGCCAAGCGCGTGCTGTCGGTCGCGGTCCACAACCACTACAAGCGCCTCGCCAATTCGGGCCGCGGCGATGATGTCGAACTGGCGAAGTCGAACATCCTGCTCGTCGGCCCGACGGGCAGCGGCAAGACGCTGCTCGCGCAGACGCTGGCGCGCTTCCTCGACGTGCCTTTCACCATGGCCGATGCGACGACCCTCACCGAAGCCGGCTATGTCGGCGAGGATGTCGAGAATATCATCCTCAAGCTGCTCCAGGCGTCCGACTATAATGTCGAAAAGGCGCAGCGCGGCATCGTCTATATCGACGAGATCGACAAGATCAGCCGCAAGGCCGAGAATCCCTCGATCACCCGCGACGTATCGGGCGAAGGCGTGCAGCAGGCGCTGCTCAAGCTGATGGAAGGCACGACCGCGAGCGTGCCGCCGCAGGGCGGGCGCAAGCATCCGCAGCAGGAATTCCTGCAGGTCGACACGACCAACATCCTGTTCATCGCGGGCGGCGCCTTTGCCGGCCTCGAAAAGATCATCGGCGACCGCCTGCAGGGCAAGTCGATCGGTTTCGGCGCGCATGTCGCCGGCCCCGACGAACGCCGCGCGGGCGAGGTGCTCAAGAATATCGAGCCTGAAGATCTCCTCAAGTTCGGCCTGATCCCAGAATTCGTCGGCCGCCTGCCGGTGATCGCAACGCTCGAGGATCTCGACATCGACGCGCTGGTCAAGATTCTGGGCGAACCCAAGAATGCGCTGATCAAGCAGTACAAGAAACTGTTCGATCTCGAAGAAGTCGCGCTGACCTTCACCGATGACGCGCTGGTCGCGGTCGCCAAAAAGGCGATCGAACGCAAGACCGGGGCACGCGGGCTGCGCTCGATCGTCGAGGCGATCCTGCTCGACACCATGTTCGACCTGCCCGACCTGACCGACGTGATCGAAATCGTCGTCGACAAGGATGTCGTCGAAGGCCGCAAGGCACCGGTGCGCGTCTATGCCGACAAGGCGAAGGAAGCGGGCGACGCCGCCTGAGTCGAGTCGCGGCGCGCACCCACGCCGCGGTTTCGCCCCTGCCAATGTTGCATTGCAGCAACAGTTGCACGAAAAAACGCAGCGCTGCCCGTCGACAATTCTGCGGCAGCGACGGAAATTCGCGCTTTTTTGACCTTTTCGCGTACCAGCCCGCCCACGCGGCTTGCACTGTCACATTTGCTGTCACAATCGTGCCACATGCGGGCTTCAGGGGCGCTCGCAGGTCAAGCGCGCCCCAAGCCGCGCGCCTGCCGAATGCCACAATAGGGGACATCCTGACATGAAACTTCGTTATTCGATTGCGGCTAGCCTTATGGCTATCAGCGCCGCCACCGTCGTCGCGGCGCCTGCACAGGCGCAGCAGATCACGACCGGCATCCAGGGCCAGGTCAACGACGAAAGCGGCGCCGCGATCGGCGGCGCGACGGTGATCATCACCGATACGCGCACGGGTGCTGCCCGCACGATTACCACGGGCAGCGATGGTCGCTTCACGGCCACCAGTCTCGTCACAGGAGGCCCCTACAGCGTTTCGGTTTCAGCGACGGACTATGAAGGCCAGACGCTCCGGGACATCTTCACCAGCCTTCAGGGCAACACCGACCTCGTCTTCTCGCTGACCTCAGGCGGCGGCGAGATCGTCGTCACCGGCAGCCGCGTCAAGGTGACGCAGCTTGCCGTCGGCCCCGGCACCAGCTTTGCGGGCGAACTCCTTGAGGCCGCCCCTTCGTTCAACCGCGACGTTCGCGACATTATCCGTTTCGATCCGCGCGTCAGCCTCGACCGTGACGACAGCGGTTCGGGTCAGGATCGCATTTCGTGCCTTGGCGGCAACGACCGCGGCAACGCCTTCACCGTCGATGGCATCAGCCAGGGCGATATCTACGGTCTCAACGACACGGGCTTTTCGTCGCGCAGCTCGACGCCAATCCCCTACGCCGCAGTCCGCGAAACGCAGGTCCAGTTCGCGCCTTTCGACGTCGACTATGGCTCGTTCACCGGCTGCGCAATCAACGTCGTGACCAAGTCGGGTACGAACGATTATCACTTTGGCGGTTTCTTCGAATATACCAATTCGGATTTGCGCGGTACCAAAGTCGCCGACCGCCCGGTCGTTTCGATCAAGCCCGACAAGCGTTGGGGCGCCTATCTCGGCGGCCCCATCATCAAGGATCGCCTGTTCATCTATGGCGCCTATGAACATCAGGAAGCCGGCCAGTCGCAGGACGAAGGTCCGAACGGCGGTGGTTTCACCACTGAAACCCCGGGGGTTTCGGTCGATCAGTTCAACGAGATCACGCAGGTTCTGCGCGACGTTTACGGCATCGATTCGGGACCGCTCGTCCGGAATCGCCCATTTACGAACGATCGCTATTTTGTCCGCGCCGACCTTCAGATCAATGACAAGCATCGCCTCGAAGCCACCTACCAGCGGCTCGAGGAAAGCACGGTACGATCGGACGATCAGGCGACTACCGGTACATTCGCGAACACGATCGTCGGATTGAACACCTTCTATAAGAGCGGGACCGAATCGAACTACTATTCGGGCCGTCTCTATTCGCAATGGTCGGACAAATTCTCGACCGAGCTGCGCTATTCGCGGTCGGAAGTGCAGGATCTGCAGGATCCCGTCGGCGGCGGCGAAGCGCAATCGGGCAATCCGATCCCGCGCATCATCGTCGGTATCACGAACGCTGGCGGCGTCCCCGGTGCCGTCGAAGTTGGCCCCGGCTTCTCGCGTTCGGCAAACGACCTTCAGACGACGGTCGATCAGTACCGTGCGGTGGCGAAGCTGGATGCCGGCAACCACCAATTCAAGGTCGGGTTCGAATGGAACCATGCGGACCTGTTCAACCTGTTTGTGCAGAATGCCACGGGAACGCTCAGCTTCCAGAATATTGATGACCTGCGCGCCGGTCTGTTGTCGCCCGGAACGGGCAACAACAATACGACCAACTCGCCAACCAACGTCGCCAGCGGTGCGGTCGAGGGGGCGTTCGGCAACTTCTCGTCAACCGGCAACATCAACGATGCCGCGGCAGCGTTCACGCGCGACATCTACTCGGTTTATGCTCAGGACGACTGGCAGATCAACGACAGCCTGAGCGCAGTGATCGGCGTCCGCGCCGACTGGTACGATGGCGGCGCCCCGAAGCATAACCCCAACTTCTTCAACCGCTATGGCATCACCAATTCCGTCGGCTTCAGCCGTTTGCCTCCGGTAGTCATGCCGCGGCTTGCGCTGACCTATGATCTCAATGATTTTGCCGTTTTCTCGCGCGCTCAGGTGCGTGGCGGCGTCGGCATCTTCTCGGGCGGCGATCCTCTCGTGTGGTTTGGCAACGCCTTCCAGAACGACGGTCGCGGTTTCGCGCAGGGCACCAGCCAGTCCGCGAACTGTCCGACCGGCCAGATCAGCGTGTTGAGCGGCGGTCAGTTCACGGGTGTTCCGACCTGTATCGCAGCCGATGGCATTGCGACGGCGGCTGCCGGCCTTGGCGACACACAGTCGATCAATCCGAACATCAAGTCGCCGACGGTGCTGCGCGCCAACATCGGCTTCTCGTCGGAACTGAACTTTGCCGACAGCGGCTTCTTCAGCGGCTGGAACCTCAATCTCGACTATATCTACAGCCGGTATCGGAACCCCTATACCATTGTCGATCTGTCGCAGGTTCCGGACATCCGCAAGGGTTTGAGCGGCTTTACGATCGACGGACGTCCGATCTATGCGGCGATCGATCCCACGGTTGCGGGCTGCAACGCCGTGTTCACCGGCGCCAACCCGACGCCGACGTTCACCGGAGTCAGTGCAGCCTGCTTCAACACTGGTCGCGACGACGAACTGCAACTGACCAACGCTGGCGGCTACACCAGCCAGATCGCATCGTTCATCCTGTCGAAGAATTTCGATCGCGGCCTGTTTACGGACAATGGTTCGGTTTTCTTCAGCCTGGGCTATGCCTATACCGACGCGCATGATCGCCGGAACATGTATAATTCGACGGCGGGATCGAACTATGACAACACGGCGGCGTTCGATCGGCAGAATCCAGCTGAATCGCGCGGCTTCTTCTCGAGCAAGCACAATATCACGGCGCAGATGAATTTTCGCGAGGAATTCTTCAGCAACCTGAGCACCCGCCTCGGGATCAGCTTCGTGGGTCGTTCGGGCCGTCCGTACAGCCTGACCTTCTCGGGCGGTTCGGTGTTTGGCGACAGTGTTTCGGGTACCGACAACGCGCTGATCTACCTGCCGACGGGTGTCAATGACCCGAATATTTCGCCGACCTCGAACGCTACTGCCGTGCAGCAGCTCGTCGACTTCGCCAGCGGCCTCGACTGTGCGAAGAAATATATCGGTCGCTCGGTCCCGCGTAACACCTGCTCGAACGACTGGTATTTCGACATCGATCTGTCCTTCTCGCAGGAAATCCCCGGCCCGGGCCGGCTGTTCGGCAAGAATGACAAGATCAAGCTCTATGCGACGATGGACAACTTCCTGAACTTCCTCGACAAGGATTGGAACGTCCAGCGCCGCCGCGACTTCGCGGGCCGTCAGGATCTGGCTGCCGTCAGCGGGGTCGATGCACAGGGCCGCTATATCTTCACGAATGCGACCGGCACGACGACGTTCAACGATGATAACCAGATCAATGTCAGCTCGTCAGTGTGGCGCCTGAAGGTGGGCGTGTCGTACGACTTCTGATCGCACGGCAGATGAGAAAATGGGGCGCGGGAGGAAACTCCCGCGCCCTTTTTCGTTCCGCTTGACCCAACGAGTAGCCGCGGCTCAGGGGTGGATTCCAGCCTTTCGATTCTCGTCATCCTGAACTTGTTTCAGGATCCATGGTGCGCCCTTTCCTTATGTGCTGCGCCGGACGAGAGATCAGTCCAGGGATGCTGAAACAAGTTCAGCATGACGATGCTGTAAATGTAAGCAACCAGTCCCTAGCGGCCGTCTGACGGCCCCCGCTCAGCTCGCGGCAATGCGCCGTGCGGTATCCTGGACCAAGGCAATCATGTTGGGGACGCCCTGCGTACGGTTCGACGACAGCTGGCGCGTCAGGTCGAACGGGGCGAGCGCGGCGGCTATGTCCATCGCGGCGACCTCCGTCGCGGGCTTGTCCTGCACCGCGGCGAGAACGAGCGCGACGATCCCCTTGGTGATCGCGGCATTGCTGTCGGCAAGGAAGTGCAACCGGTCGCCGTCCTGCGGCAGCGGGTAGACCCAGACGCTCGCCGAACAGCCGCGGACCAGCGTCGCATCGGTCTTGAGCGGATCGGGCATCGGCTCCAGTTCGCGACCGAGATCGATCAGCAGGCGATAGCGATCGTCGCCGTCGAGGAAGTCATATTCTTCGAAAATGTCGTCGAGGCTGCGCATGGTCGCGGCCGTGGCAGAAAGCGCGTTGGAAGAAAAGCCTCTCGCGGCGTCAGGCTGATCAAAGATCGACCCCCGCCGCAATGGCTTCGAGCTTGCGCAGCCGTTCCTTGAGGTCGGCGATCTCGATCCGCGATCCGGCGTTCGGCACCGCGGGGTCCTGGCCGACGCTGTGGCAGACGGCGAGTTCTTCGCGCTTGAGCTGGATCCAGTCGCGCCAGCCGCGCAGCGCGGCGAGGCTGACGATGCCGAGGGCGGACAGCGCCACCGCGGCGGTGACAAGATTGGTTGCGAGGTCAGAAGTGATGGCGGCCATGACAGGGCTCCTTCTTCGTCACATCAGGGGTGCGAACGATCGCGCAGCTTCTCGATTTCCTCGTCGAGGCTGACCGCGCGATTATTGTCGGTGGCGATCCGTTCGAGCACCTGGATGCGCTCTTTCAATTGACGGATTTCGGCTTGCAGCGCCTTGGTCTCGGCGTCCTGATTGGGGTTGCCGACGAAATATTCGTTGCCGCGGCGGTCGCGGTGGACGCCATATTTCGCCCGGACGATGCTGCCGATCGTCACGATCAGCACGATGCCGATGACCATTTCAAAGGGGTTCATGGGGAGTGATCCTTTCGGTCTTGTCTTGTCAGTTCAGCGGGGCTTCGCGCAGCTTCTCGATCTCGTCGGCGACGTCGATTCCCTTGTCGGTCACGATGCGTTCGAGGACGCGGACGCGCGCTTCCAGCCGCTCGGTCTGCGCCGCATATTGCGCGGCCTTTTCGGCGGTGAGTTCGGACTGCTTCTCGATCATCTTCTGCTGGTGCTTCGACCAGATGGCGAAGCCGCCGAGGAGAAAGGGGGCAAGCGGGATCAGGATCCAGATGGTGTCGCTCATGACGGCTGCTCCTTCCTCAGTTCGCCGGACGCCGCAGCGCCTCGATCTCGCGCTCCAGCCGGTGGCCTTCGTCGGTGACGATGCGTTCGACCACCGCCAAGCGATCCTTGACCGATCCGAGTTCGGCGCGAAGCTGGGCATTTTCCTGGCTGATCAGCTTGACGCGCTCCATCGCCTCGTCGCTGGTCTTGGGATAGATCGCCTTGCCCCAGCTGTTTTCGAGCGGATAGCCGTGCTTGATGCGCAACCAGGTGGTGAAAATCCAGCCGCCGATTGCCGCGAGGCCGATGATCGCCGCGACCGGCGCGATTGCTTCCTTCAGGATGACGAAATCCATAGTTATTCCCCTCAGCGCAGGCTGTCTATCTGACTGGCGAGCTGCGCCGCCTGTCCGTTGGTGTCGGTCGCAATGCGTTCGAGAACCGAGATGCGTTCCTCCAGCCGGACGATCTTGCCGGCGAGCTTGGCATTGTCGCTTTCCAGCAGTGCGATTTTTCGATCAGCGTCGGCGTCGGTTCGATGAACCGTGCCGCCCCATTCATTTTCAACCGGATAGCCGTGTTTGGCGCGGATCCAGGTGGTGAACATCCAGCCGGCCATCGAGATGCCGATGATGGCGAGGACGAAAGCGGGACCACCGAAATTCATGTTTCAACTCCCTGTTGCCATGGTTCCGGGCGTCGCCGGGATCAGCGCAGTGCGTCGATCTCGTCGGCGAGGCGGCGGTTGTGGCTCGTGTAGTAAAGTTCGATATCGGCAAGCCGGCGATCGATGTCGCGGAAGCGCGAGCGGATGTCGCGGGTCGAGGCGCTGGGGTTCGAGCGCACGCCCTGCCAGAATTTCGCCTCTTCCTGCGAGCCATAGAGCGCGAAGGGCTTCGGCTGCGCCATCCAGGCGACGAGCCAATAGGCGATCAGCGTCCAGGGGAAGCCCCCCATCAGCGTCAGCAGCACCGCGCCGACGCGGACCCACAGGGCGTCGATCCCGCTATAGTCGGCGATGCCCGCACAGACGCCGCTCCATTTGGCGTTCTGTTTGTCGAGATAGAATTTCGTGCGGCTAGCGGACATCTCAGTTCCTCCTGCTGATGTTTTCAAGCTGCGCCAGATCTTCATCGCTGCGAACCGCGGGGCGGAAATCGGGATGGTCGGCGCTGATGATCCGTTCGACGGTATGCAGGCGGGCTTCGAGACGGCGCGCCGTGTCATACATTTCGTCGAGCAGCTGTTCATCCTCTCCGGTCAATGTCTTGGCCTGCTTCCACTTGGTGATGTAGTGGAGGATCAGCCAGGGCAGACCGAGGAAGAGCGTGCCGATGACGATCGGGACAATGATCACTTCTTCCATCGGTGCGGCTCCTTAGTTCTTGCCCTGCGCGGCTTTCAGCGCGGCGAGTTCGTCGGCAACCTTGTCGGCCGCCTGCAGCTCGGCGATTTCTTCGTCGAGCGACTTCTTGTAGCCGAGGCCCAGCGCGTCGGCACGGCCTTCGGCTTCGTCGACGCGGCGTTCGAGCGTTTCGAAGCGCGAGAAGGCATCCTGGACGCGGTCGCCATTGGTCATTTCGCGCAGACGATAGCGGTTTTCGGCGCTTTCGAGGCGATTGACGACGCTCGACTGACGCGCGCGCGCTTCGCTGAGCTTCTTCTGCAGCTTGGTGATGTCGGCTTCATAGCCCTTGAGCGCATCGTCGAGCACGGCGATTTCGGCCTTCAGCTTTTCAGCCATGTCGCCGGCCTTCTGCTTTTCGACCAGCGCGGCGGTGGCCAGGTCTTCGCGATCCTTCGACAGCGCCAGTTCGGCCTTTTCCTTCCAGCTGTCCTGAAGGCTTTCGAGCTTCGCGATGTGGCGACGCATTTCCTTCTGGTCGGCGATGGTGCGGGCGGCCGAGGCGCGGACTTCGACGAGGGTTTCGTTCATCTCGAAGATGATCTGGCGGATCATCTTTTCGGGATCTTCGGCCCGGTCAAGCAGATCGGTGACGTTGGCGGCGATGATGTCGCGGGTTCGTGAAAAAATACCCATGTCTAAACTCCTGTCGAAATTCGTCGAAAATGGCTGGTGCCGGGGCGGGGCAAGGGGGGAGAGTGCCCCGGCACCAGTTTTCGGTCAGGCCACGAGGCTGACCGCCGGGGTTGCAGCAGCGACGTCGTAAACGACCTGCGGATGATCGATCACCCCGACAAGGATGGCCAGCGCACCGACCGCGCTGAGCGCGAAAGTGGCAGTCTGGGCAAACAGCGTCTTCATGATCGTTCCTTCCTGTTTTTCGCTGCACCGGAGCTTTCTGCGCCGGTTCGCAAATATCTGTGCAGGAGGCGTGCCAATTGCCGAAAGCGGCGGAAAAGCGCCTAACTTCACACGGAATCGCCCCGTTCGCACAAAATGACTTGCCAATCAGCGGGAAATTTTGCCAATGATTGGGAATGGAGCGCGAAACGCAGTTCATCGGCCAGTCGGTCGCCTTTCAGGACGCGGTCGAACGCGCGAGCCAGGCGGCGACGCTTGACCGCCCGGTGCTGGTGATCGGCGAGCGCGGCACCGGCAAGGAACTGATCGCCGAACGTCTGCACCGCCTGTCGGCGCGGTGGGACCGGCCCTATGTGATCATGAACTGCGCCGCGATGCCCGAGACGCTGATCGAGAGCGAATTGTTCGGGCACGAGGCGGGGGCATTCACTGGCGCGACGAAGACGCGCGCAGGGCGCTTCGAGGAAGCCGACGGCGGCACCTTGTTCCTCGACGAGCTCGCGACCATGTCGATGGGTGCGCAGGAACGGCTGCTCCGCGCGGTCGAATATGGCGAGGTGACGCGCGTCGGTTCGTCGCGTCCGATCCGCGTCGACGTTCGTATCGTCGCCGCGACCAACGAGCATCTGCCCGCGCTGGTCGATGACAACCGCTTTCGCGCCGACCTGCTCGACCGGCTGTCGTTCGAGGTCATCACCCTGCCCCCGTTGCGCGCGCGCGAAGGCGATATCGAGGTGCTCGCCACCTATTTCGGACAGCGCATGGCCGCGGTGCTCGGCTGGGACGAATGGCCGGGTTTCGGCCCGCGCGCGCTCGCGGCGATGGAGGGCCACGACTGGCCGGGCAATGTCCGCGAACTCCGCAACGTCATCGAACGCGCCATCTATCGCTGGGCCGACCCGACGCGTCCGGTCGACGCGCTGAGCTTCGACCCCTTCGCCAGCCCGTGGCAGCCCGCAGTGCGCAAGACGCAGGCGAAGGCCGACGCGGCGCCCCCTGCCCCGGCTGCGCCCGGTGACGAGAGTGCAATGGCAACCCCGGCCCCGCCCACCGGCGGCGCCGTCAGCGATCTGCGCGCGGCGGTCGATGCCTATGAACGGCAAATCCTGTCGGACACGATGGCGCGCTGCCGCTTCAACCAGAAGGTCGCCGCCGAAGCGCTGGGTCTGAGCTATGACCAGATCCGCCACGCACTGAAAAAGCACGGGCTCAACAACTGAGCTATTGCCCCGGCAGCCGCCGCTCGAGCGTGGTCAGGACATCGTCCTGCGCGGCCAGCATTGCCGCAAGCTTGTCGCGCAGCGCATAGATTTCGGGCAGCCCGTCGACCGATTCGGCGATGCTGCGTTCAAGATAGAGGCGGTCGATGTCGGCAAGCGCGTCGGTCAGCGGCGCGCGCGTTGCCTGAAGGCGCGAGATCGCCTGCTGCGCTACGACCCAGTTTTCGCTGGAAATCGCCGCGCCGCCCGCTGCGGTGACGGCGGCCTCGGTCGGCGTCCGTTCGCGGGCGAAGGCTTGCTGCGCGCCCACCGCGTCCGATTCCCAGCGCGCCAGCCGCCCGGCCAGATCGGTCGGAAGCGGCCCCGGCGGCGGCACGACGACCGACGGCGGCGCAACGTCGAAACGTCCCTCGACCGGGCGCTTCGCGAGCGAAGGATAGTCGCCGCCCTGCGCAGCGGCGCAGGCCGACAGCGGGATTGCGGCCATCAGCGGCAGGATTGCAAGGATTGGCTTCATCGCCGTCCCTGATATGGGCGCAGACGCATCGCAGCAAGCCGAATCGGAGGAGCGGCGCCGCGCGCCCCGAACCGCCCCTTTCGCGATGAAAAGCGCGGAAATATGCGGTTGACAGCATCGCCGTTCGCCGCTAGTGGCGCTGACTTTCCCGCATGCCGGAAAAATCGGTCGCTTCGGCGGCTGACCGGGAGCGCGGGTGTTTTAGTTTCTGATTGGATGGAAGACCATGTTCGCAATCGTGCGCACGGGCGGCAAGCAGTATCGCGTCGCCGCTGGAGACAAGATCGCCGTCGAGAAGATCGAAGGCGCAGCCGGTGACACCGTGTCGCTGGGTGACGTTCTGCTGGCCGGTGACGGCGGCGAGGTGAAGGATGCGAAGGGTCTGACCGTTTCGGCCGAGATCATCGCCCAGACCCGCGGCGAAAAGGTCATCGTCTTCAAGAAGCGCCGCCGGCACAATTATCGCCGCCGCAACGGCCACCGTCAGTCGCTGACGCTGCTGCGCATCACCGCCATCGGCGAAGCCAAGAAGGCCGCTCCGAAGAAGGAAGCCGCGCCGAAGGCCGAAGGAGCCGCCGCTGCGCCCGCGCCCGAAAAGAAGGCTGCTGCGCCGAAGAAGGCCGCTGCACCCAAGGCCGAAGCTGCCGCCGAAAAGAAGCCCGCTGCCAAGAAGGCAGCCCCCAAGAAGGACGCCTGAGCGCGATCACGCGGCTCGGCTGAAGAACGAAACAAGGAGTTTAGGTCATGGCACATAAGAAAGCAGGCGGTTCGTCGCGCAACGGTCGCGACTCGCAGGCCAAGCGCCTTGGCGTGAAGAAGTTCGGCGGTCAGGAAGTGATCGGTGGCAACATCATCGTGCGCCAGCGCGGCACCAAAGTGTACCCGGGCGTCAACGTCGGCATCGGCAAGGACCACACGCTGTTCGCGACCGCGGACGGCCGCGTCCGATTCCACGATGGCAAGCTTGGCCGCAAATATGTGTCGGTCGACGCCATGGCGGAAGCCGCCGAATAAGGACGATCTTCCAGGGTCGTCCACCAAGGGACGACCCGGAACGGTCCTTTCCGCCCAAGCGGGAACAAAGTTCGAAAAGAGGGAGACGGGTCGCCCCCCGGTCTCCCTTTTTTCTTGCCCGGAATCCGGACCAACCCGGTCCCTTTGAATTTCCGGCGCGAAAACAGGGCCATCCATCTCCCTCGCATATCGACTGTCGTCAAAGCGTCACCATCTGGCGCCACGGCGACAGGCAAATGGGAGTGACGAAAATGTTTGCGCGTACCGAAAGACTGTTGCTACGGCCCGGCTGGCTCGAAGATGCCCCCGCACTCGCCCGGGCAATCGGCGAGGAAGCGGTGGTGCGGAACTTGTCGCGCGCGCCCTGGCCCTATGGCGAGGAAGAAGCGCAGGCCTTCCTGAGCCTGCCAAGCGATCCCGATCAGCCGCGTTTTCTGATCTTCGCGCGCACCGGCGGCGCCCCGCGCCTCGTCGGCGGCTGCGGCATCGCGCCGAGCCCCGAAGGGCCGCTCGAAATGGGCTATTGGATCGCCCGCCCCTATTGGGGCCTCGGCTTTGCGACCGAAGCCGGCCGCCAGCTCGTCCGGATCGCGCGCGCGATGCAATTGCCGAAGCTGACCGCGGGGCATTTCCTCGACAACCCGGCGTCGGGCGCGGTGCTGCGCAAGCTGGGCTTCCGTCCCACGGGGCAGATCGCGCAGCGCTACAGCGTCGCGCGCGGCCGAGACGTTGCGTGTGCGCTGTTCGAAGAGGGCGAGGGTGACGGCAGCGATGTCGTCACCCCGATGCGCGGCCGTATCGACAGCGACGCCGATTTTCGCGAACAGTTCCGGCTGATCGCCGCCTGACGCGCGGCGCGGCGCCTATGCTGCTGCCCCGCCGTCCGCGAACGGCAGGATCGCGCGATACGCCTCCACCCCCGGCGCGCCGGCGATCGTCGCGCCCTGGGTAAGCAGCCAGTAATGGCGCACGATCTCCGCCTGCTGTTCGAGCCCGTAGCGTGCAAGCGGCCAGCCGGGTTTCAGGCTGTAACCATAGCTCGCGAAAGGGTGGCGCATCAGCACCAGATACCAGCGCCCGCGCGTCTGCGCCTGCCACACATGCGTCATTTCGTGGAGGAACAGGCCCTTCAGCGGCCGCGAGGCGGCGGCGAAATCGTCGCAGTATAAGTCACCGTGCGGGTGGAAATGCAGCGACCCCATCGGCGCCATCACGACGCGGCGCGGCTGGAAGAATATCCACTTGTGGTGGCATATGCGCACGCGGTCATAGGCGATCGCATCGCCGAAGACCGACCGCGCCAGCGCAATTTCGCCCGCCGTCAGGGGCCGCGACGGCCGCGCCACGGGCGCTTACTTCTTCGCCGCGTCCGTGCTCGGCGCGCCATGGTCCATCGAGCCATGCGCCATCCCGGCCATCGCACCCGCCGGCGCGTCGCCGCTGCCGTCGGCGCTCGCGCCCGGCGCCGGCTTGATCGGCAGGTCGAACAGGATGCGGTCATTGTTATAGTTGGTGAAGACGAACTGCATCGGCAGCTTGCCGGCGCGCACCGCGGCGCCGTTGATGTGCCAGATCATCAGATGCTTGCCGCCGGGCTTGAATTCCAGCTCGCCCTTCGCGGGGACGGTCGCAGTGGTCAGCGGCTTCATCGTCACCACGCCATTTTCCTTGACGCTTTCGTGCATTTCGACGCGCTGCGCGAGGTCGGCGGTCACGGCGACCAGTTCGACATCCTGCGGACCGCCCTTGATCGTGAAGTAGCCCGCGGCGGGGCTGTCGGGGGTCGCGCCCATCTGGATATAGCCGGCGACCACCGCGAGTTGCGGGTCGCTGCCGACTTTGCCGTTGCAGCCGGTAAGGGCGAGCGCGCTGGCAGCAAGGGCGGCGATGGCGAAAGGCTTCATGATGCGGGACTCCCGAAATGCGTCGATTTTCGATCCACAGTAAGCGGTCAAAACCCTTGTGCCAAGGATTAGCGCACCTATATCGCGCCCATCAAACCCGCAAGGGAACCCATGTGCGGCGTGCCTCTTTAGGGCGCCGGAAAATGATAAGGACGTTGAGACTATGGCCAAAGTGATCGGGATCGACCTCGGCACCACGAACAGCTGTGTCGCGGTGATGGAAGGCGGCAAGCCCAAGGTTATCGAAAATGTGGAAGGCACGCGGACGACCCCGTCGATCGTCGCCTTCGCCAAGGATGGCGAGCGCCTGATCGGCCAGCCGGCAAAGCGCCAGGCCGTCACCAATCCCGAAAACACCATTTTTGCGGTGAAGCGCCTGATCGGCCGCCGCTTTGACGACCCCATGACCAAGAAGGACATGGAACTCGTCCCCTATACCATCGTCAAGGGCGCCAACGGCGACGCGTGGGTCAAGGCGGGCGGCGAAGATTATTCGCCGTCGCAGATCAGCGCCTTCATCCTTCAGAAGATGAAGGAAACCGCCGAAGCCTATCTGGGCGAAAAGGTCGAGCAGGCGGTGATCACCGTTCCGGCTTACTTCAACGACGCGCAGCGCCAGGCGACCAAGGACGCCGGCAAGATCGCCGGCCTCGAAGTGCTGCGTATCATCAACGAGCCGACCGCGGCCGCGCTCGCCTATGGTCTCGACAAGAGCGAGAACAAGACCATCGCGGTCTATGACCTTGGCGGCGGCACCTTCGACATCTCGGTGCTCGAAGTGGGCGACGGCGTGTTCGAGGTGAAGTCGACCAACGGCGACACCTTCCTGGGCGGCGAGGATTTCGACAGCAAGATCGTCGAATATCTGGCCGACGGCTTCAAGAAGGACGAAGGCATCGACCTGCGCGGCGACAAGCTGGCGCTTCAGCGGCTGAAGGAAGCCGCCGAAAAGGCGAAGATCGAACTGTCGTCGGCTGCGACGACCGAGGTCAACCTGCCCTTCATCACCGCCGACGCCAACGGGCCGAAGCACCTCGTCAAGACGATCACCCGCTCCGACCTGGAAAAGCTGGTCGAAGAGCTGATCAAGCGCACCCTTGAACCGTGCAAGAAGGCGATCAAGGACGCCGGCGTTTCGGCAAGCCAGATCGACGAAGTCGTGCTGGTTGGCGGCATGACCCGCATGCCGCGCGTGCGCGAAGTCGTGAAGGATTTCTTCGGCAAGGAACCGCACACCGGCGTCAACCCCGATGAAGTCGTCGCCATCGGCGCGGCGATCCAGGCGGGCGTGCTGCAGGGCGACGTCAAGGACGTGCTGCTGCTCGACGTGACTCCGCTGAGCCTTGGCATCGAGACGCTGGGCGGCGTGTTCACGCGCATGATCGACCGCAACACGACGATCCCGACCAAAAAGAGCCAGGTCTATTCGACCGCCGACGACAATCAGTCGGCGGTGACGATCCGCGTGTTTCAGGGCGAGCGCGAAATGGCCGCCGACAACAAGATGCTCGGCCAGTTCGATCTGGTCGGCATCCCGCCGGCGCCGCGCGGCGTGCCGCAGATCGAGGTGACCTTCGACATCGACGCCAACGGTATCGTCAACGTCAGCGCGAAAGACAAGGGCACCGGCAAGGAACAGCAGATCAAGATCCAGGCTTCGGGCGGCCTTTCGGATGCCGACATCGACCAGATGGTCAAGGACGCCGAACAGTTCGCCGAAGAGGACAAGAAGCGCCGTGAGGCGGCCGAGGCGAAGAACAACGCCGAAAGCCTGATCCACACGACCGAGCGCCAGATCGCCGAACATGGCGACAAGATCGACGCCGGGCTGAAGTCGGAAATCGAAGCGGCGATCGCCGAAGCCAAGACGGCCGTCGAAGGCGGCGACAGCGCCGCGATGACCGAAAAGGCGCAGGCGCTGGCGCAGGTCGCGATGAAGCTGGGCCAGGCGATCTACGAAAAGGAACAGCAAGCCGCGGCATCGCCCACCGCCGATGCTGACGAGAAGAAGGCCGACGACGATGTCGTCGATGCCGAATTCTCCGAAGTCGAAGACGACAAGAAGTAAGCATGAAACTCTCCCCGTCGCGCTTCCCGGCGCGGCGGGGCAGAGGGGGCCGATAGACCATGTCGCTCGACATCGATTATTACGAACTGCTCGAATGCGAGCGCGGCGCCGACGACGCGACGCTGAAAGCCAGCTACCGCAAGCTCGCCATGAAATATCACCCCGACAAGAATCCGGGGTGCGGCGACAGCGAAGCGCGGTTCAAGGCCATCAACGAAGCCTATGATTGCCTCAAAGATCCGCAAAAGCGCGCAGCCTACGACCGCTTCGGCAAGGCGGCGTTCCAGAATGGCGGCGGCCCGGGCGGCGGCTTCGGCGGCGGCGCCGAATTCGGCGACATCGGCGATATTTTCGAATCGATCTTCGGGTCGGCTTTCGGCGGCGGTCGGCAGCAGCAGCGCGGCCCCGCGCGCGGCGCCGACCTGCGCTACGACATGGAAATCCGGCTCGAAGACGCCTTTGCAGGCTGCAGCCGCGAGATTCAGGTCGATGTCGCGGCGCGCTGCGACGCCTGCGACGGATCGGGCGCGAAGCCCGGCACCGCGACGCACCGCTGCACCACCTGCAACGGCCACGGCAAGGTCCGCGCGCAGCAGGGCTTTTTCATGGTCGAGCGCACCTGCCCGCACTGCCAGGGATCGGGCGAGGTCATCACCGACCCGTGCGGCACCTGTCACGGCGAAGGTCGTGTCGACCGGCGCAAGACGCTGACCGTCGAAATCCCGCCCGGCGTCGATGAAGGCACGCGCATCCGCCTGCAGGGCGAAGGCGAAAGCGGTGCGCGCGGCGCGGCGGCTGGCGACCTCTACATCTTCCTCCACATGGCGCGGCACAAGCTGTTCGAACGCGAAGGCACGACGCTGTTCACGCGCGCGCCGATCAGCTTCACCACCGCCGCGCTCGGCGGCTGCATCACCATCCCCGGCCTCGACGGGCGCAAGCATGACATCAGCATTCCCGCGGGCATCCAGTCGGGCAAGCAGCTTCGTCAGCGTGGCGCCGGGATGCCCGTGCTCAACGGTCGCGGCCACGGGGACCTGGTGGTTCAGATCGACGTCGAAACCCCGACGCGGCTGAATGCCAAGCAGAAGGAATTGCTCCAGGCGTTCCGCGAAACCGAAACCGGCGAAGAATGCCCGGCAAGTCAGGGCTTTTTCGGACGGCTCAAGGAAATGTGGGACGATCTGACGGATTGAACCGTCACTGGGGTCAGTATCCTGACATCGTCATCCAATCTCGCCCCGCAATTCGGCAATCAGCGCCGCAACCTTGGGTAGGCGCGGTTCCTCTTCATCGAGGATCGCGTGGAAGGCCCGGCGCTTGAGCGCCGCCAGCTCGTCGGTGCGCAGCGCGCCCTCGCCGCCGACGCTCGACGCGACGATGTCGATCAGCCGGTCGGCACCGTGGAGCCGCCCCCACAGATAGTCATTCTCGCGATAGGCGCGGCTGAAGAAGGCGCCGAAGCTGTTGAACTCGATCCCCTTGAGCATCGACGCCGCGCCGCCGGTGCGGATCGCGGTCGCGTCCGACGGCGAGATGCGGTCGATCTTGATCGGATCGAATTCGTCGAACCCCTCGCCCTGCAACAGCGGCAGGGTGGCAATGTCGTAAAAGGGGTAGCCGAGATAGGCGAGCAGCATCGTGCGCCGGTCGTCCTTGGGCAGGCTGCCGAGCGCGGCGGCGATCAATATATCGGCTTCGGCATCGACGCTGACCAGATCGCGCCGTTCGGCGATCGCGTCAATCCACTGCGCCGCGCTGGCGTCAACGGGCACGTCGAGCCGCTCGAGCCACTGGTCGCCCTCGCGTTCGAGATAGAGACCGAGCGCGGTGTAGATCGCGCCGCGCATCGTCTCGCACGCCGGATCGGGGGCATCGCGCTTTGCCTCGACCGCGGCGTCGAGCTCGCGCGCGAGGAAGCGCAGACGCCGGATGCGAAAGCCAAGGTCGTGGGTACGGAAAAAGGCAATCGCGTCGGTGCTCGCGCCCGAACCGCGCTTGCCCGAAATGCGGTCTAGCCCGCGGCTGCGGATTTCGTCCCATACGGCGTCGCGCCGGTTGCGCTGATGGATGTCGCCCTCTGGCGGTGCCAGCCGGTCGATCAGCGCGACCAGCTCCTCGACCACCGCCGACAGCTTTAGGTGGCCATAGGGTGCATAGGCGAAGCCGGCGCGCGCCGCCGCCTCCGCCTGCGCCTTTGCGCGCCAGCGGTCGAGCCGCGCCGGGGTCGGGGTGTTGAGGAAGAAGGTCGTGCCGAACAGCGCCGCCACCTGCTCCTCGACCTCGACCTTCATCGCATCGACGACGCGCTGCATGCGGCGGATGCGCCGCGACATATTCTCGATCGCCTCGACGCTGTCGCGGATCGGCTGTTCGCGCGGAATTTCGGACAGTGCGCCGAGGATGGTCGAAAAAAAGCCCGGCGGACGGCGCGCTTCGCCCTCGCCTGCCTCGCCCGGCTTGCCGAAGCTGATCGAGCGATAATCGGGCTTGGGATCGATATAGACGAAGCGCCGGTCGATCTCGCGCCGCGCCGGCCGCTGCTTGAGCGCCGCGATCGCCGGACGGAACGGCGCGTTGGCGAGCACCGACCCGTCGATGAGCACCCGGTCGGAGGGATCGGCCTCGCTTCCGGTCGGAAGCTGGACGCGGACGAAATCGGCGCGCGCCGGCCAGGCGATGCCGCGCTTTTCGAGCACGCTGTCGAGTTCGCGCAGCGTAAAGGGCGGAAAGGCGCCGGGAAAGCTGGCGGTCGCGCGCGCCGCGGCGGCGAGGCCGGGGACGTCGTCGAGCCGCTTGCCCGCGCGGCCGTCCTGCCGGAAATGCATGATCAGCCGGTGTTCCTGCTCGGTCACGCGCGGCGGACTGTTGAGCGCGAGCGGCATGCTGTGCCCCGCATAGTCGGTCACCGACACGAACAGGTCGACCGGCTGACCCGCCGGCAGCAGCGGCCGCCCCTGCGGCCCCGACGCCATCGCATCGAAGGCATCGAGCAGCAGGCCGGAGAAAATCTGTCCGCCGAAGGGCGGTTCGAACCAGCGCGCGCGCACGAAGCGCGACAGCTTGGCGCGCACCTCGTCCTGCGCGCCCTCGCCCACCGTGCGGTCGATGACATTGCCGCGCCGCTTCATCGCCCAGCCGGCGATCGGCACCGCCCAGAATTTGGTTGCCGCCGACAACGGCCGCGCATCGGGGTCGATCAGCCGGTCGACATCGGCATCGTCGAGCCATAATTCGGTGAGCGGGTCGAGCGACTGGCCGGTCGCCATCGCCCGCGCGAGGAAAATGCCGTTGATGCCGCCCGCGCTGGCGCCCGCGATGATGTCGGCAAGGACGCGCAGCTTGATCCCGCTGCGCGCCGCGAGCGCGACCAGCAATTCGCCATAGGCATCGACCGCCGCCGGTTCCGCCTCGTCATGAAAGGTGCGCGACGCCGCCGCGAGCCGCCACACTTCCTTGGTGATGCCGTGCATGTAGACGGCAAGGCTGATGCCGCCGTAGCAGATCAGGGCAAAGCGTAATTCCTTCTCGCGCATCGGCGACCTGATAGCGCGCTTCCGCACGCCGCGTCACCCCTTGCCGGTCGGTTCCCGAAAAGCCGGGCGGCGCATTAGGACAATATCAAAGTTTCCGATTTATTCACCGTGTCGAATGGGGGTTTGGCCATCAAAAGTGGCCGATTTCCCAGTCTGTAGATTCGAAGCAGGAAGAAGCGATGAGTGCATTCGGACGCCGTCCCGGAACCGCAGGCCGCCCCGCCTTTGGCGTGGCCAAGCCGATGCAGGCTGGCCCCGGCATGGCTGGCGGCGCGCAATTTCCTGCAATCGACACGCCGGCCGCCGAGGCACCCCCGCCGCCGTCGAACCTGAGCCCAGAAATGGAGGCGATGGAGCGGCTGAACCAGCGGTCGACCGCCGAGGCGATGGAGCCCGAAAAGGCGCAGGGTTTCGAAGCCAGCGTCCACAAGATCAAGGAACAGGTGCTGCCGCGCCTGCTCGAACGCGTCGATCCCGAGGCCGCGGCGACGCTGTCGAAGGACGAGCTGACCGAGGAATTCCGCCCGATCATCCTCGAAGTGCTGGCCGAGCTGCGCATCACGCTCAACCGCCGCGAGCAATTCGCGCTCGAAAAGGTGCTCGTCGACGAATTGCTCGGCTTCGGCCCGCTCGAAGAGCTGCTCTCCGACCCCGACATCAGCGACATCATGGTCAACGGGCCGTATCAGACCTATGTCGAGCGCAAGGGCCAGCTCGTCATCGCGCCGATCCAGTTCCGCGACGAACAGCATCTTTTCCAGATCGCCCAGCGCATCTGCAATCAGGTCGGCCGCCGCGTTGACCAGACAACCCCGCTCGCCGACGCCCGTCTGAAGGACGGCAGCCGCGTCAACGTGATCGTGCCGCCGCTCTCGCTTCGCGGCACCGCGATCTCGATTCGTAAATTCTCGGCCAAGCCGATCACGCTCGACATGCTCTGTCAGTGGGGCGCCATGAGCCAGAAGATGTGCACCGCGCTGAAGATCGCAGGCGCGAGCCGGTTCAACATCGTTATCTCGGGCGGTACGGGTTCGGGTAAGACGACGATGCTCAACGCCCTCTCCAAGATGATCGACCCCGGCGAGCGCGTGCTGACCATCGAGGACGCCGCCGAATTGCGGCTGCAGCAGCCGCACTGGCTGCCGCTCGAAACGCGCCCCGCAAACCTTGAAGGCAATGGCGCCATTCACATGGGCGACCTCGTCAAGAACGCCCTGCGTATGCGTCCCGACCGCATCATCATGGGCGAAGTCCGCGGCGCGGAGTGTTTCGACCTCCTCGCCGCGATGAACACCGGTCACGACGGGTCGATGTGTACGCTGCACTCGAACAGCCCGCGCGAATGCCTCGGCCGTATGGAAAATATGGTGCTGATGGGCGACATCAAGATTCCGAAGGAAGCGATCTCGAAACAGATCGCCGACTCGGTCGACCTGATCGTCCAGATCAAGCGCCTGCGCGATGGCTCGCGCCGCGTCACCAACGTCACCGAGGTCATCGGCATGGAAGGCGACGTCATCGTCACCCAGGAATTGTTCAAGTTCGAATATTTGGACGAGGACAAGGACGGAAAGATCATCGGCGAATATCGCTCGATGGGCCTGCGTCCCTATACGCTGGAAAAGGCGCGCCAGTACGGCTTCGATCAGCCCTACCTCGAGGCGTGCCTGTAAGACCCGCCTGCGGGGGGAGGCAGCGCTTAGGGCTTGAGCGCCAGCGCCGCCGCCACGATCGCGACCGCCACGCTCACCAGCGCGATGCCGCGCCACGGCATGAAACCGACCTTGTCGACGTCGCGGCGATTGCGGCGGCGCCACTCGGCGAGTTCGGCGACACCGAACAGGATCGCCGCAGTTACGCTCACCGACAGCATCGACACTTGCATTGACGCTCAACCCTTCGCAAACAGGGGATCTTCCCCCCAGTGACGAGGTGCCGATATGCGTTCGCTTCCGATTATTGCAACCGCTCTTCTTGCCGCCACCGCTCCGGCGTTCGCGATGGCTGATCCGCACGCCGGACATGGCGATCATGGCGCGCACGGTGCCGCGCCCGAGGGCGCGATCGCCGCAGCGGTGGCGGCGCCGACCCGCACGCCCGCCAATGTCGCGCGCGACGCGGCGCGCCATCCCACCGAAACGCTGGCCTTCTTCGGCGTGAAGCCGGGCGATACGGTCGTCGAGCTGTGGCCGGGCGGCGGCTGGTATACCGAGATTCTGGCGCCGCTGACCCAAAGCGGTGGCGGCACGCTCTACGCCGCGGCGCCGTGGGAGCGCGGGCTGAACACAGTCCGCAAATGGCAGGAGGCCAAGCCCGACGCCTATGGCGCGGTCAAGCTCGCCGAATTTCCCGCGACCGGCGCCGGGCCCAAGGTTCCCGACGGCAGCGCCGATGTCGTGCTGACCTTTCGCAACGTCCACAACTGGCGCTTCGGCGGCATGGACAAGACCGCCGAAGCCTTCCAGCAAATCTATGCGATGCTGAAGCCCGGCGGCGTGCTGGGCGTCGTCGATCACCGCCTGCCCGAGGCGATGGATTCGGCGCTCGAGGAAAAGAGCGGCTATATGAAGCGCTCGTCGATCGTCGCCTTTGCCGAAGCCGCCGGATTCAAGCTGGCGGGCGAAAGCGAGGTCAACGCCAACCCCCGGGACACGCACGATTATGAAAAAGGCGTGTGGAGCCTGCCGCCGACGCTGACCAACAAGGATGTCGACCGCGAAAAATATGTCGCGATCGGCGAATCGGA
Organism: Sphingopyxis terrae subsp. terrae NBRC 15098; assembly: GCF_001598815.1. Classification (GTDB taxonomy): domain Bacteria; phylum Pseudomonadota; class Alphaproteobacteria; order Sphingomonadales; family Sphingomonadaceae; genus Sphingopyxis; species Sphingopyxis terrae. The sequence continues at coordinate 144,633 of NZ_BCZQ01000003.1, forward strand.
CCGCATGACGCTGAAGTTCGTGAAGCCAGCAAGCTGAGCAAGCCGCTCGAAACGATCGACCCCGCGCTGCTGCTCAGCGCCTATGCGCAGGGGATATTCCCGATGGCCGACGGGGCGGACGACCCGTCGGTCCATTGGGTCGAACCGCGGCTGCGCGCGATCCTGCCGCTCGATGGCTTTCACCTGTCGCGCAGCCTGCGCAAGCTGCTGCTCGCCGACCGTTTCCGCGTCACCACCGACACCGCCTTTCCCGCGATGATGGCGCTGTGCGCCGAAGCCGCCGACGACCGGCCGACGACGTGGATCAACCCGGTGATCCGCGCGAGCTACGAACGATTGTTCCGCATGGGCCATGCCCATAGCGTCGAATGCTGGCACGACGGGGAACTGGTCGGCGGCCTCTATGGCGTGTCGCTGGGGCGCGCCTTTTTCGGCGAATCGATGGTCAGCCGGATGCGCGATGCCTCGAAAATCGCGCTCGCGCATCTCGTCGCGCGGCTCAGGGCCGGGGCCTTCGAGCTGCTCGATTGCCAGTTCATGACGCCGCACCTCGCCAGCCTGGGCGCGATCGAAATGCCCCAGGCCGCCTATCTCGCGCGGCTTTATTCGGTGCTGTCGGGGGCCGGCGATGCGGCCTTGGGCGCCGCCGCGGGAGCGGCCGGAGCCGGGGTACCCTCGCCGCCATTCCCGGCAGGCGACTGGTCGGCGCTCGATGCCTTGGGCGCCGACGCTGGCTTGGGCGCGGAGCGCGCGACGGGTTCGCCGCCCGGATATGTCATCGCACAGCTTTTGACGAAGACATCATAGATCGGGTGCTGGATCACATTGCGCTCGGGGCGTTCCTTGAACACCCAGCCCGAAAAGACGCGATACCATTTATTGTCGCGCTGATCCTGCACCGACAATTGCACGAAGGCGCCGGTTTCGGGGGGATCTTCCCACGGCGCCGTCTGTTCGCAGGCGCGCAGGCGAACGATCGCGCGGCCGACGCGTGCGGTATCGCCCGGCTTCATCGTCAGATCCTGCACCAGCCCGTTGCGCTTGTTGAGCAGGCCCAGCACCGCCACGCGTTCGGCCATCGGGGTCGCGCCTTCGATCCCGCCGACTTCCTGCGGCACGGTTTCGGACTTGGCGATCTGCGGGATGTTGCTCGTCGTCTTGGTCTGGTTGCCGCGATCGCAGCCGGCCAGCGTCGTCGCCGCGAGCAGCGCGATCAGCGCGGAACGGAAAAGCGGCGTCGCCACGGCGCTCAGTCGGCGCCGGGCCGCCAGGCCTCGTAATCGCCGGTCGCGGCGGCGCGATGCCCGCCGCGTTCGAGCGCGCCGGCGGGGCGATAGGCACCCAGGCTGCCGGTCAGATTTGCAGTCGGCTCGGCGAGCCAGGGGCGCGGCGCGGGCAGCACGTCGGACGGCAGTTCGTCGAAGGTGCCGTGCAGCCAGCCATGCCATTCGGGCGGCACGCGGCTCGCGTCGTTCGACCCCTTGTAGAGTACCCAGCGGCGCTTGCCGTCGCGCGACCGGAAATAGCGGTTGCCAAGGCCGTCCTCGCCGACCTGCTCGCCATTTTTCCAGCTGCTCAGCAGTGTGCCGACGGTCGCGCCGTCCCACCAGGTGAAAATCTTGCCCAAGATGCTCATGGCGGTGGCGTTTACAGGCAAGCGTGCGGGCTTCGCAAGCGGTCTTTGGCGAAAAGCGGCGCCATTACCGCCTGCCCTACCGCTACTTTGCGTCCTGCCACGTCACCTTGGCGCTTTCGTCGATCCCCAGCTTCGCGGCGGTGCCGCCCGCCAGTTCGAGCACCGCCGCTACTTGGCCGCCGCTGACGACGGGATCGAGCGATTCGGGGATGGCGTTTTCGGCGATCCGGTCGATGCTGCCGTCGGCGCGCACGAAGATCATGTCGAGCGGGATCAGCGTGTTCTTCATCCAGAAATTGGCGATCTTCGGCTTGGCGAACGGAAACAGCATGCCGCCATCGGCGGGCAGCGACGTGCGGAACATCAGTCCCTTTTCCTGTTCGGCCTCGGTTCGCGCGACCTCGACGCGAAAGCGGTGGGTGGTGCCCGCCATTGCGATGGTCAGCGGCACTGTCGCCTCGGCGCCGGCTTCGGCCTCGGCGCCCTTGTCGCAGCCCGCGACGGGCAGCGCGAGCGCCAGGGTGAGGGCGGTCAGCATGGCTCGCATCGGCATCTCCTTGTCGACTTTCTGGTCGCCGTCTTGTCGCCGACCTCGGGGTGCCGGACGTTCAGCGCCGCTGCCTAATCGAGCGCCGCCTCGGCGTCCAGCGCGGCCAGCGCCGCTGCGTCCCCCGGCGGGACAGCGAGGATGCGCCGCGCGAGCGCGGGCGAATGGCCGGCGCGCGCGAAGGCGGCCACCTGGCGCTCGCGCTGCGCGGGATCGTCGAGCGGCTGGCGCGCGAACGGACCGAAGCGGCGGCGGCGCGCAAATCCGACGGCCGAAGCCACCGCCGCGCCCTCGGCGGCGTCGATCGCTTCGCCCGCGTCGGCTTCGTCGATGCCGTCGACGAAAAGCTGCGCGCGCACGCGCCGCGCGCCCAGCCCGCGCCGCGTCATCGCGGCGCCGCGCATCGCGGCATATTGCCGGTCGTCAAGGTAGCGCAGCCGCTCCATGCGGTCGGCGATCGCGTCGCAAGCGGCGCGCGGATCGGCGGCATCGGTCCATTCGGCCTCGCGCAGCTTGCGCCCCAGATAGCGCAGCAATTTCGCCCGGCTGGTCGCGAATCGCGCCACATAGGCGAGCGCCAATTCGTCGAGTCGCGATGCGTCGAGCGGCTTTTTGCTTCGGTCGGACGGAGTGCGGCGGTTGGCCATATGCCATGTTTATGCCACAGTCGGGTCCGATTGAGAACGATCAGAGCCCCTATGCCCGGCGGAAAGCCCGGAAAAATGGGCGATTATGTTCAAACAGTCAGGGATCGCGCACGCTCATCATGGCACCGGAAGATGACATGCTTGTTGCCGCATCCCCCGTTTCCCGGGATTCGACACCCCTTATGACCGAAAATTCCGCTCCTGCGGTGGAGGCGCTTGTCCCCACCCCGACCGAATGCGCCCAGCCGCGCCGCTTTTCGAACTTCGCCACCGTCGGCGAAGCGCTCGACTATGCCGCCGCGGGTACGCGCGGGCTCAATTTTCATGATCCGCGCGGGCGCCTGATCCGCCCCTATCCCTATAGCGAGCTCAAGGCCGATGCGCTCGAGGCCGCCTATCGCCTCGTGGCGGCGGGGGTACAGCCCGGCGACCGCATCGCGCTGGTCGCCGAAACCGGCGCCGAATTTGCCGCGCTGTTCTTCGGCACCATCTATGCCGGCGCCTGGCCGGTGCCGCTGCCGCTGCCGACCAGCTTCGGCGGGCGCGATTCCTATGTCGGACAGCTTGTCGTCCAGCTCACGAGCTGCGACCCCAAGATGCTGTTCTTCCCGCCCGAAATCGCCGCCATGGCCACCGAAGCCGCCGAACAGCGCGGCGTCCAGCCGATGGACTGGAGCGAATTTGCGGCGCGCCCCGCGCCTGTCGTCGATCTGCCCGAACAGAAGCCCGACGAAACCTGCTATCTGCAATATAGCAGCGGCTCGACGCGCTTCCCGCACGGCGTCGCCGTCACCCATGCGGCGCTGCTCAACAATCTCGCGGCGCATGCGCACGGCATGGAATTGCGCGACAGCGACCGCTGCATTTCATGGCTGCCCTGGTATCACGACATGGGCCTCGTCGGCTGTTTCCTGTCGCCGGTCGCCAATCAGGTGTCGGTGGACTATCTCAAAACCGAGGATTTCGCCCGCCGTCCGCTCGCCTGGCTCGATCTCATCAGCCGGAACAGCGGCACGACGCTCAGCTATTCGCCGACCTTCGGCTACGACATCTGCGCGCGCCGTATTTCCAGTCAGACGCATGTCGCCGACCGTTTCGACCTGTCGCGCTGGCGCGTCGCCGGCAACGGCGCCGACATGATCCGCCCCGACGTCATGCAGAGCTTCGTCGATGCCTTCGCCGACGCCGGTTTCAAGGCGAGCGCCTTTCTGCCGAGCTACGGCCTGGCCGAAGCGACGCTGGCGGTCAGCATCATGCCCCCCGGCGAAGGGATCGTTGTCGAACTGGTCGAGGAAACCGAATTGTCGGGGGCCAGCGGCGACGCGGGACGCCCGACCCGCTACCGCGCGATCGTCAACTGCGGCCGCGCTGTGCGCGACATGACGATCGAGGTTCGCGACGAGGACGGCAATATCCTTCCCGACCAGACCGTCGGCAAGGTGTGGTGCACTGGCCCGTCGCTGATGACCGGATATTATCGCGATCCCGAATCGACCGCCGCCTGCATGAAGGACGGCTGGCTCGATACCGGCGATATGGGTTATCTGTCAGATGGTTACATCTATATCGTCGGCCGCGCCAAGGACATGATCATCATCAACGGCAAGAATCACTGGCCGCAGGATATCGAATGGGCGGTCGAACAATTGCCGGGCTTCAAGTCGGGCGACATCGCCGCCTTCGCGATCACCACGCCGGGCGGTGAAGAGACGCCGGCGGTGCTCGTCCAGTGCCGCACCAGCGACGAGAAGGAACGCGCGGCGCTGCACGAAACGATCCGCGACCGGGTCCGCGCGATCACCGGCATGAACTGCCTCGTCGAGCTGATTCCGCCGCGCACGCTGCCGCGTACCAGCTCGGGCAAGCTCAGCCGCTCGAAGGCGCGCGCGCAATATCTGGCGGGCGAGATCCAGCCCTTCCGGATCGCCGCCTGAGCCGAACGGTGCGCAGCGCCAATTCTGTTCCGCTTCGGTACAGAAAATGCGACGAAGCGAAGCGCGCGGTTACTTTCGAGTAACCCGCTTTCGCTATGCAAGCGGCGTGAAAAGCCTGTTTAGCGACCAGATTTCGGACGATGATCTTCCGCTGCGTACCCTGTTGGGCCTGACCCGGCAGGACGAAGCGGTCGGCGACCTGCGCCAGCTCCAGATCGCGCCGCTGCGCGGCCGGGGCGCACTGCGCCTCCTCCTCAACGGGGGCATGGCGCTGGTCGCGGGGTTCACCATGATGATGGAAACGGCGTGGCCGGTCGTCGTCGGCTGGCTCCTCGTCACGCTCGCCTTTTCGATATGGTCGTTCCGCACCTTCGACAGGTTGCCGCTCGACGATCCCAAATTCGCGACCGCGGCCGAGTTTCGCCTCTGTCATCGCCATGCGCTGTATTCGGCGCTGCTCTGGGGCGGCGCCTTCTGGTTGCAAGGGCTGACGCCGACGCTCGACCACGTCCTTTCGTTGTGGACGATCGCGCTGCTGCTGATGCTCGCGCTGACGATGGTCGCGCACAGCATGCCGCTGACCTGTATTCTCTATATCGCGCCCGTCACGCTTTCGGCCTCGCTCGCGACCGCGGCGGCCGGCGCGCCGCAGCTGACCGGGGTGACGATGGTCGCGGGGCTGCTCCTCGCTACCTTCTGCCTCCGGTTTGCGCAGACGCACATCCGTATCCGCCGCGCCGAAACGGTGCTGCACGAAAAGTCCGAGACGGTCAGCCTGCTGCTGCGCGAGTTCGAGGACACCTCGGCCGACTGGCTGTGGCAGACCGACAATTCGCGCCGGCTGGTCCATGTATCGCCGCGCCTTGCCTATGCGCTCGGCGGCAGCGCCGAGGCGCTCGAAGGCATTCCGCTGCTTCAGGCGCTGTCGGGCGACGCATGGGAAAGCGCGACCTTTCCCAAGGCACTGCACGACATGGCCGAACGGATGAAGCGGCGCGAAAGCTTTTCGAACCTGATCGTCCCCGTGACGATCGCCGGCAAGCGCCGCTGGTGGGAATTGTCGGCATCGCCGCGCCTCGACGAGAGCGGCAAGTTCCTCGGCTTCCGCGGCGTCGGATCGGACGTCACCGAACAACATGCCACCGCCGAACAGATCGCCAAGATGGCGCGCTTCGACAATCTGACCGGCCTGCCCAACCGGCTGAGCCTGCACGAAGACCTGGCGCGCGCACTGACCCACGCGCTCGAGGCGAAATCACGCTGCGCAATGATGATGATCGACCTCGATCGCTTCAAGGCGGTGAACGATACGCTCGGCCATCCGGTCGGCGACAAATTGCTCGCCCAGGTCGCCGCGCGGCTCAAGAGCATGATGGAACAGGGCATGACCTGCGGCCGCCTGGGCGGCGACGAATTCGCGGTCGTGCTTCACAATATCGTCTCGTCCAAGGAGATCGAGGATCTGGCGCGGCGGATCATCGCGACGATCAGCCGGCCCTATGTGGTCGATAATCACCAGCTCTTCGTCGGCGCCAGCGTCGGCTATGCGATCGGGCCGCAGGACGGCAATACGGTCGAAACGCTGACCCGCAACGCCGACCTCGCACTCTACAAGTCGAAGGACAAGGGCGGCAATGTCGTCGCCGCCTATGTCGCCTCGCTCCACGCCCAGGCCGAGGAACGGCGCGTGATGGAGCAGGAATTGCGCGGCGCGCTCGATCGCAAGGAGTTCGAACTTTACTACCAGCCCGTCGTCACCGCCGAGGATGGCACGCTCAACGGCTTTGAGGCCCTGATCCGCTGGACCAACCAGAAACTCGGCAGCGTATCGCCCGGCCGCTTCATTCCGCTGGCCGAGGACAGCCGCCTGATCGGCCCGATCGGCGAATGGGTGCTGCGCACCGCCTGCGCCGAGACGATGCGCTGGCCGTCTAATCTGAAGGTCGCGATCAACGTGTCGGCCGAACAGCTCACCGATCCCAATTTCGCCTCGGTTGTCGTCTCCGCGCTCGCGCAGAGCGGCCTGCCTCCGCAGCGGCTCGAGATCGAAGTGACCGAAAGCGTCTTTCTGCGCGACGGCGGCGGCGCAGCGCAGCTGCTCGACCAACTCATCGGCCTCGGCGTCCGGCTGTCGCTCGACGATTTCGGCACCGGCTATTCGTCGCTCGGCTATCTGCGCAAGACGCAATTCTCGACCATCAAGGTCGACCGCAGCTTCGTCGTCGGCGCCGCAAAGGGCAGCATCGAATCGATCGCGATCATCCGCGCCGTCGTCGCACTCGCCGACAGCCTCGGCATGTCGACGACCGCAGAAGGCGCCGAAACCGAGGTCGAGGTCGACACGCTACGCACGCTCGGGTGCAGCAATATCCAGGGCTATTATTATGGCCGTCCGATGCCGGCAACCGACGTGCTGACGCTGTTCCGGCCGCCCGAATCGATCGCGACCGCAGCGGCCTGACCGCCCTCTGTTCACCGCTTCCGCATCGGTCCGCCGCGGCGCCGAAACGCCCGTTCGGCGACGAAGCGAAGAGCCTGAGCGACGAATTGCACAGCTTAACAAAAGGTTCCCCCACCCACCGCACCAACGGCGCAACTCACCGCTAGATGGGTGGTGGTTGCGAAAGCCTGTGGCAGAGACGCTGCAACGCTTGAAGACAAGCCAATGGGGGGTCGCCTTTCATGCTTCATCGCCGCTTTCTGGGTGCATTTGCGCTGTGTGCTTCGCTGCTCTTCAGCCTTCCTGCCGCCGCGCAGAGCTATCTCCAGTGCGTCCCCTTCGCCCGTTCGGAATCGGGTGTCGAAATCCGCGGTAATGCCAAGACCTGGTGGTCGCAGGCGGCCGGTGAATATAAGCGCGGCCACGAACCCCGGAAGGGTGCCGTCATGGCATTCGCCGCGACCCGCGGCATGCCGCTGGGCCATGTCGCCGTCGTGAAAAAGGTCATCAGCGACCGCGAAATCCTGATCGACCATGCCAATTGGTCGCCGATCAACGGCCGCCGCGGCCAGATCGAGCGCAACGTCCGCGTCGTCGACGTCAGCGACGCTGGCGATTGGAGCGCGGTGCGCGTCTGGTATGCGCCGATCGGCGATCTCGGCCTGCGCGCCAATCCGGTGCAGGGCTTCATCTATCCCGACAGCGACAGCGCGCCCGACAGCTCGACCTTCGACGCACCGGTGTGGGCGAGCAACAATTGGAAGCCGGGCAACGGCCTCGACGTCGTCGCCGCTTCGCTGCGCTGAGTTGAACTGAGCAAAGTCTAACCGCTAATCGTCATTGCGAGCGCAGCGAAGCAATCTCCGGCTGTCGATCTGGAGATTGCTTCGCTGCGCTTGCAATGGCGAAAGGCCGATCAGTCGTCCGACGCGTCGTCGCTCTCGGCCCCGGCATCTTCGAACCAGGCTTCGACCGGGCCCGACAGCTTGATCGTCATCGGCTGGCCGAAACGGTCCTTCGACTTGCCCGCCGCGACGCGGATCCAGCCTTCCGAGATCGAATATTCCTCGACATCGGTGCGTTCCTGGCCCTTGAACCGGATGCCGATGCCGCGTTGCAGCACCTCCATGTCGAAATGCGGCGAGCGGGGGTTGGTCGACAGGCGGTCGGGGGGCGTATCGGTCATCTGAAATCTCCGTTTTCTGGCCGCTGCCGCTAGGCGAGCCAGCCTCGCAAATCAAGCGCCGCTGCGCCTTGCCATGCTGCTCCGCCTTGCGTGCCATAGCGGAACAGAAGCGCTGCCCCGCGCCGCGCGCGCAACGCCCCGTCGCGAAATAGAGGGTTAATGCCCGATATTTCCGGAACCGGCCGAAGGGCACGGATTTGCGGCGTTCACACGGCCACGGGCGCGCCGATATCCGAATTAACCATAAGAAAAGACGAAACTTTCTTCGGGAAGACCGCGTCTTTTGGGCAGGGACCAGATCCACGCGTGGAGGAGAAAATCCATGGTTTCAACGCGTCTTGATCGTCGTATTTCCTTGCTCATCGCCCTGCCCGTCTGCCTGGTGCTCGGCGCCTGCGAATCGTCGGGAAGCTACCGCGTCGGCGCAGTCGGCCCGGCCGGACCGACCGGCGCTGCCGGTCCGCAAGGCCCCGAAGGGCCCGCCGGACCGCAAGGCCCCGCTGGCCCCGCCGGCCCCGCCGGCAGCGCGCTCGGCCTTGGCGATGCGGGCGCGCTGGCTGTCGGCGGTCTGGTCGGGCCGGGCGGTATCGCGGGCACCGGCCTGCTTGCCAACACCGGCGACCCTGCGAACGTCAATCCGGTGATCGGCGGCGTGCTCGTCAAATCGGGCGGCCTCGTCAATGTCGTCGCCGACAAGACGCTGCTCCTCGCCAATGCGGTCGACAGCAAATTGCCCGGCGGCACCAACCTCGTCGGCACGGTCGTCGGCGTGGTCAAGAGCACCGGCGTCGCGCTCGTCCAAACGGGCAACGGCCAGCAATATCTGCTCGACGGCCTTGCCGCCGCGCCCGGCGAACTTGTCACCGCCACGATCGGCAAGGCAACCGCGATCGGGTCGCCCGGCGCTTCACCGCTGATCGGGGCGAGCATCCTGTCGCCCGGCCAGACCAATGGATCGCTGTTGACCGTCGGGGTCGGGTCGAACGGCAACCTCGTGACGCTGCAACCCGGCGGCAGCGGCAATCTGCTCGGCGGCCTTGGCGGCGCGGTGCCGGGAACCGCCACACCGGGCAGCGGGGCGGGCAATCTGGTCGGCACACTGACCAGCACGGTCGGCACCACCGTCGGCGGCGTAGTCGGTCAGGCAGGCGGTCAGGCCGGAGGTTCAGGCACCGAAAAGGGCGGTCTGATCTCGGGCGTCACCCAGGGCGTCGGCGGCCTCCTTGGCGGGTTGAAGCCGCCGCGCGGGGATTGATCGCGATCATGCGGAGCCCGAACCGGTGCGGCGCCGCGGCGTTGGCAGCAGCGATGCTCCTGCCCGCCGCGGCGTCCGCCGCCCAACCGTCCGCGACCCCGCTCGAACCGGGGCGCCCGCCGCTATCCCCGACCAGCGACCGGCCTTTCCCCCTCCCCGATCCTGACGTCGCACCACCCTCGCCGGCACGCACCGCGCCGCAGGGCCGCCCCGACATCGCGATCCGCAAGGTCCGCTTCATCGGGGCCGGGGTCCCCGCCAACGTCGCCAAGGCGGCCGAGCCCTATATCGGCCGCCCCGCCTCGACCGAAAATCTGAAGCGCCTCGCCGCCGCGATGACGCGCGCCTACAACCGGTCGAGCGTCGCGCTGTTCACCCTCGTCATCCCCGAACAGGATTTTGCGGACGGCGTCGTCATCGTCGCCTCGGCCGAGGGGCATATAAGCCGCGTGACGATCAGCGGCGATGCGCAGGGCGGCCCCGCCCCGCTGATCGCGCGCATGGCCGCACCGCTGCCGGGGCAAGCCCCATTGCCGCGCGCCCGGTTCGAACGCGCGCTCGGCAATATCGCCGACATCCCGGGCACCAAGGTCACCCCGACGCTGGCGCTCGGCGACAGCCCCGGCGCGGTGGCGCTCGATCTGGCGGTCGACGCCAGCCGCCCGACGCTCGGCGTCGGCTTCACGACGCGGTCGAGCCCCTATGTCCGCGACGGCATCGTCGAGGCGACGGCGCGCGGCTACAGCCTCCTGCGCAGCGGCGACGAGAGTCAGCTCGGCGGCGCGGCGGCGGTCGATTTCAAATCGCTGCTCTATATCACCGCGCGCCATTCCACGCCGCTGGGCGCCGCGGGCACGCGCGCCGAGCTGTCGGTCGCGGCGCTGCGCACCCGGCCGCGTGCGCTCGCCATCGACGGCAAGGCGTGGAGCGGCGGGCTGGCGGTGACCCACCCGCTGATCCGCAGCACGCGGCGCACGCTGACGCTGTCGGGGCGGCTCGACTATCTCGATTCGCGCAACGCCCTGTTCGGCACCACGATCGCGGCGGAGAAGAGCTGGACCGCGAGCGGCGCGCTGGCCTTTCGCCTGACCGAGGACCGCAGCGTGGTCGGCGCCCGCATCGGCGTCTCGCGCGGCCTCGACATCGCGGGCGCGCGCGTCGATCCGGCGGTGGGGGAAGCGGACTTTCTCTATGCCGACGCGGCGGTCGAGGCGAATCAGGCGATCGGCAAGCGCGTCGTGCTGCGCGCCGCCGCCACCGGACGCTGGACGCGCGACCGCCTACCCGCGGCACAGCGCTTCAGCGTGGGCGGCGCCAGCTTCGGGCGCGCCTTCGACGACGGGCTGGTCAGCGGCGACCGCGGCTATGCAGGCTTCGGCGAGCTGGCACTGCGCCCGCTGGCAAAGGGCGCGCTCGCGAAGAGCGAGGTCTATGCCTTCGCCGACTATGCCGATGTGACGCTGCTCGCGCGCCCCGCGACCCCGCGCAGCCGGTTCGATCTGGGAAGCTGGGGCGGCGGGGTGCGCCTGTCGTACCGCGACAATGCGACGATCGGGGTCGAGTTCGCCGATGCGTGGAACCAGCCCGCCCCCGGCTTCGATCAGGGCTGGCGCGTCGCGCTCGCCTGGAAAGTCTCGATCCGCCCCTGACCGGCGCTCTCAGGCGGTACGGCGCCCGCGCTCGCGAGGTGGCGGTGCCTCGGCCTTGAACAGCGTTTCGGCGACCGGATAAAGCTCGCTTTCCTCGCGCGCGATCCGGTCGCCCAGCGCGGTCAGGATCGCGCGCGTTTCGGCGCAGAAGCCCGGCCAGTCGGCCTCGACGCGCAATTGGGTCCAATAGCTGTCATAGGCCTCGAACGCCTCGGCGATATGGCCCATCTCGTCGATGAAGCGCGCGGCAAGCTCGGCCAGCACCGGCTCGCCCTTCGTCTGCAACCGCGGATAGAGCGCCCAATCCTCGCACTTCAGATGGCGCACCAGCGTGTCGCGAAACATCCCGCGCACCGCGGCCAATTCGGTCGGCCGCGGCGGGCGCCGGCCTGCGACAAATTCGATCATGAAGCCCGACAGGGTGACGAGCGCCGCATGTTCGGCGCGCAATCGGCGCATTTCCTGCGTCAAAGGCATGAACCACCCTCCAGTCGAGCGGTCCCTCACTTGCCCGCATAACGCCGCATGCTGAAAAGAGCGTTAAGCACGCTCGGCCATACGCCCACCGGGTCCGCCGCCGCGGGCGGTGCCGTTGGCGTCGGCACCGACTGGACTTGCCCACAGCGACCGCCCATGCTGGCGCGAAACGGGATGGAGATCGGGTGAATGACGGATCTGGTATTGCGCGCCGACGAAGGCGGGATCGCGACGCTGACGCTCAATCGTGCCGACAAGCGCAATGCGCTCAACCTCGCGCTATGGGCCGAACTCGACGCGCATATTTCGGATCTCGCGGCCGCGGGCGATGCGATCGGCGTGGTCGTGCTGCGCGCGAACGGGCCGGTCTTCTGCGCCGGGAACGACCTCAAGGAACGCGGGGGCGAAGCGCCGCGGCCGCATTATCAGGCGTCGATCGTCACCCGCCTTGCCGAGCTGCCGCAACCGGTGATCGTCGCGGTGCAGGGTGGCTGCTTTACCGGCGGGCTCGAACTGGCGCTGGCCGGCGACATCATCGTCGCGGCGGAAAGCGCGCATTTCGCCGATACGCACGGCAAGTTCGGGCTCGTCCCCATCTGGGGGATGAGCCAGCGCCTGGCACGCCGCGTCGGCGAATGGAAGGCGCGCGAGATGAGCTTCACCGGCCTGCCGGTCGACGGGCGCGAGGCCGCGCGCATCGGCCTTGCCAATCATTGCGTCGCCGACGACCGGCTCGACCTTGCCGTCCGCACCCTCGCCGAAGCGATCGCCGCCCAGTCGCGCCACAGCGTCTTCGCCTACAAGCGCCTCTACCGCGAACAAGCCGACCTCCCCCTCGCCGCCGGCCTCGCGCACGAAGTGTTCAACAGCGCCGGCGTTGCGCCGGACGTCGCCGAAAGGGTGGCGCGACAGTTCTGACGGTCGCCCAGCGGCGGTTGTGGGGAGGGAAGCGAGGATTGCCGCTAACCGCTTTGTGTTCCCCGGCGAAAGCCGGGGCCCAGAGTGTCGAACGCCGCCGTTAGTGCTGAGAAGCCCTGGACCCCGGCCTTCGCCGGGGAACACATTGTCAACGCGGTACTCTCATTCTTTCGACACCCCCCTCACCGTTCGCGATACGCCGGGGGCCGTTTGCCAAGGAAGGCTGCGAGCGCTTCCTTATGGTCTTCGGTTGCGGACAGGATGACCTGCTGACGATCCTCGATCGCCATGGCGGCGTCGAGGCTCTGGGCGTCGATGTTGAGGTTGAGCGCCTGCTTCGACAGGCGCAGTCCCCAGGGGCTGGTCGCGAGCATTTCTTCGGCGAGCGCCAGGCCGCGGTCCAGCAATTCGTCCTCGGCGACGATCTCGCTCACCAGTCCCGCCGACAGCGCGCGCTCGGCGTCGATGAAGCGGCCGGTCAGGATCATCTCCGATGCCAGGCTGGCGCCGACGAGGCGCGGCAGGAAATAGCTCGACGCCATGTCGCAGCCGCCGAGCCCGATGCGGATATAGGCGGCGTTGCACCGGAAGCCAGGCGCCGCATAGCGCACATCGGCGGCGAGCATCAGCGACAGCCCGCCGCCCGCCGCGGCGCCATGCCCCAGCGCGATGATCGGCTGCGGACAGGCGCGCATCTTGCGATAGATATTGCCGATGCTCGTCTGGGTGCGCAGTGTGCGCAGCACCGGCGTCTCGTCGCTCGACCGGTCCTCCTGAATGTCGAGCCCGGCGCAAAATCCGCGCCCCGCCCCGCGCAGGATGACGACGCGCACGTCGGGCCGCGCCGCCAGCCCGCCGAAATAATCGTGCAGCTCCTCGACGAGCCCCTCGCTCAGCGCGTTGAGCCGCGCGGGCCGGTTGAGCGTTGCGATCTCGATCTGACCGCGCGCCTCGATCAGCAGTTCGCCGCTCACAGCGTCTGGCCGTCGTCGATGGTGATCACCGAACCGGTGATGCCGCGCGCCGCGTCGGAGCACAGCATCAGCAGCGGCGTGTGCAGGTCGCTCGGCGGACGCAGCCGCTGGCGCGGGAAGCTCGCGACGAACTTGGCGCCCGCCTCGCTCGCGAACAATTCGGCGGTCATTTCGGATTCGAAATAGCCCGGCTGGATGACATTGACGCTGATCCCGCGCCGCGCCCATTCGCGGGCAAGCGCCTTGCCCATGTGGCGAACCGCGGCCTTGGTGGCGCCATAGACCGAGGTCGCCGGAAAGATCTTTTCCGCCGTTATCGACCCGATGATGACGATGCGGCCATTTTCCTTGTCGCGGCTGCCCGCCGCCTCGAGCCGGCGCGCGCCTTCGGTCGCGGTCAGGAAGACCCCGCGGACATTGGCGGCGAGCAGGAAATCGACATCCTCGACCGACAGGCCGAGCGCCACCTTCTCGGTCGCGACGCCGGCGTTGGCGACGATCGTATCGACGGTGCCGAACGCAGCCTCGGCGGCGTCGTAGGCGGCCTTGGTCGAGGCTTCGTCGGTAACGTCCATGCTGACCGCGACCGCTTCGCCTCCCGCTGCGCGGATCGCCTCGACCTGCTCGGCAAGCTTGTCGGCGCGGCGTGCCGCGAGCACCACCTTCGCGCCTGCTGCGGCGAGCGCCTTTGCAAAGCCCGCGCCCAGCCCCGACGACGCCCCGGTCACCAGCGCGACACGCCCGCTGAGGTCGAATTTCGGTTCGCTAGCCATATGTCTCTCCCTTGTCCTGGCCGCCGGACGGGCGATGCGCGGGCGGCGGCAGGGCCGCACCGTCAGTTAAGTTGACGCTTACGTCAACGGCGAGCGATGGCAAGCCCTTCCGCCCGTGGCTGACGGAAAAACGCCGCGCGGGGGGTTGACCGATCATATTTGTTCTCCTATTGTTCTTTTGTGCACACACAACCTGTTCCCCCGTCGCGGCCGCCAAGCGTGGCGGACGGGGGATAAAGGGCCTCCGCTCCCCACCCTTAATTGGCATACCAAATCCGCAACTTTACAATGCGGCGCCCCCCACCACTATCGCATCAACTTTTGCGAATGGGGAACGGGACATGACGCGCGCCTTGGCGGTGATGAAGGATCAGCATTGGGGCGAATATCCGGATGCGGCCATACCGGCGGACTTGCCGCCCGGCACGCGGTCCTTCTGTCCGGAAGCGCGGGCGCATGCGGTGCGCAACCTCATCCGGCATCGCCGCCGCCGCGAACAATTGTTCGGCGACGAGGTCTTCGCCGATCCGGTGTGGGACATTCTGCTCGATCTCTATGCGTCGCACCACGAAGGAAAGAGTGTCGCGGTGACCAGCCTGTGCATCGCCGCCGCCGTCCCGCCCACGACCGCACTGCGCTGGATCAAGGTGATGACCGAAAAGGGGTGGCTGGTGCGCGCCCGCGATCCCGCGGACGGGCGCCGCGTCTATGTCGGTCTGGGCGCCGACGCGCTGGTGCGGCTCGATCTCTATTTCGCCGGGCTGCCGGGCTTCTGATCGGGCTTCTGCCCGCGGGTCAGTCGGAGAAATAGCGCCGCTGAAGCCGCGCCATCTCCTCGGCCGAAGGGGTCTCGCCGATCCGGCCGTTCAATATCTCGATCGCCGAGTTGAGTTCGATGGCCGCCTGCGCTTCGCCGATGGCATCGAGCAGGGCCAATTGCCCCACCAGCACATCGCGTACGCCGCGCAGCCGCTTCGTCTCGTCTGGAACCTTCGTCATAGACCGCGCTTGTCCTCGAACTCGCGGCGCAACGGACCCTTGGCGGCGGCGAGCGGGAGCGGCGTTAGCAGACGGGGTGCATGCCGGAAATGTCGAACTGGTCCGGATCGGACGTCAGCGGCGGCGGCGATCCGAAACGCCGCCGGAGAGCCAAAGAGCGCCCTCCGTTTCGGTCACGACCACCCTCCCCCGGTTCTGAAGCAGCGCGGCGACGCGCAGGACGGTCGATGCCGTCAGCCCCGTGGCGCTGGCTATATCGTCGATGCCGCGGCGATCGTCGGCAAGCGCGGCCAGAACGGCGCCAGCCTTGGCGGCCACGCCCGGCGCCAGCGGCGGATCGAAATCATCGAACATATAAGACCAATCTAGCGCGCGTTGCGGCGCGCGGCGTCGTCATTCTGCTTGCGTCGCCGCCTTCGGTCGGCCTGAAACCATACGGTTGCCAGCACGATCACCAGCATCTGCGGATAGGCCCAGAAGCCTTGCCCAGCCGAGTAGAGCCGCGGCCAGAGGTCGGGCAGGACCAGCTTCGTCAGATGCGTCATACAGGTGATGAGCTGGAACGCCGGCAGGCACAGCGTCCAATAGCGGCGACTGACCAGCGCATGACCGAGATAGACCGCGAGCATGACGAAATCGAGCAGCGTCAGGAGCAGGCTGAACGTCTCGAAGCGCGTGCCCGAAATGATCAAAGCCGCCGGCGTCAGCACCGAAGCGACGAACACCGTCCAGATCGCAAAGCGCGTTTCGCGCTCGCCCGCCCACTGGACATACACCAGAACGGACAGAAGAACGAAAAGATAGATATAGCCCCAGATCAATCGGCCCGCCTCCGCTTATCGGCACCCATGACCCGGGACATGCTTCAGGCGGCCCGCGTGGCCGGCCGGCGCGGCGTGTCCGCGTCGCTCTCGGCAAGCGTCGCTCTCGCCGGAACCACCTTGCCCAGATCGCCCGATCCGACGACCATATTGCGCAGCCCGACCCGGTCTTTCAGCGAGGCCAGTTCATTGTGGAGCGCGACGACCTGCGACCGCCCCTCGAACAGGCCGGCAACCGCCGACTGAAGATGCGCGAAGGCACGGTCGCCGACCACCGCCGACAGGCGGGCCCCCGCCTGCGCATCGGGCAAGGATGTCACGAGCACGCCCAGCTTCGCAATCGCATTGTCGATGGCGGCTTCGGCCGCATGCACCTCGTTCGCGAGCTTGTTGGCCACGGCCAGTCGTTCTTTCAGCATGATTTTCTCCCCGCGCGCGCTGCCGCGACAACGCGCCTTCAGGGGGTCGACAGGAGTTTCGAAACGCCGGCATAGCCATTCAGCAAGACCCCGAACGCGATGCTGGCCCCGATCGCGATCGCCAGGATAATGACCAGTCGCCACCAGATCGAAAGCCTGTTCTCTCCCCCGAAAAATGTGGCGATCGGATGCGATGGTTCCAGCCACGCGGCCGCATCGTCGGAAGCGCTCCCGACGCCCCCCACCTGCCTGTCCCGTTGCTCGAGATCGTCGGGACCGACACCATCTCCCGCCGACGCCCCCTTGTCGGCGAGACGTTCGGAATCGGGAAGGTCGAACTTTTCATATACCAAATTGGTGCTGGCTGCGGCCGCTACCGCGCCGGCACTCTCGGCCCAGATCTTAGCCGCGACGAAGCGGGATTTGGTATCGAGCTTGGCGCATGCCGATTTCAGCCGGGCGTCGACCGTGTGCGGCGAAAGACCAAGCACGCGGGCGATTTCCTTGGACGCTAAACCTTCGCCAACGGCTTTCAGACAGTCGATCTCGCCAGCCGACAGGCTGCCAATGCCGCTATCCTTTCCCATATCCGCCCGACTCATCGATTCCGCGCCTTGGTTTACCGTCCTTGGGCCCGTAACAGGCCATCGCCTGCGTCCATCCCTGCCCCGTCAGGCGCACCGCTTCGTCGCGCCGACCGCCTTCAGCCTATCGGGCGAACCGTAACGAAGGGCAATGCAAAAGTCGCCTGTCCAGCGGACATGACCATCGTCCGGCGCCAAAGCGCCGAAAGGACGACGCGAACCGCTGCACCGGCAATCTTTATTCGACGACAGGCCGAAGCGACATGCACCTGTCATATTGAATTCCTACTTGGCCCGCGAACCGGATCACAAACCTCTCTCCCTCGCGTTCCCAAGGAGCATCCATGAAAAGCCTCACCGCCTGCGCGCTTGTCGCGCTGCAATTTGCTGCGCCTTCGATAGCCTTCGCCGAAGAAGCCGTTTCCACCGATGTCGAGGCGGCAAAGGACGGTGATGCGATCATCGTGACCGGAACGCGCGACACGCGGCGCACCCAGTTCGATACGCTGGCACCGATTGACGTCCTCTCGTCGCAAGCGATCGACGGCAGCGTGTCCGACGACCTGTCCGACACGCTCGCGCAGTTGCTCCCCTCCTTCAATGTTCAGCGGTTGCCGGCGGCCGACGGCCTCGCGTTCGTCCGCCCGGCGACGCTGCGCGGTCTGTCCCCCGACCAGACCCTCGTGCTGGTGAACGGCAAACGCTATCACCGCTCGGCGCTGCTCGGGACGCGCGGTGCGCAGGCCGCCGATCTTGCGACCATTCCCAATCTTGCGATCAAGCGGGTCGAGGTGCTGCGAGACGGAGCATCGGCGCAATATGGCTCGGATGCGATCGCCGGCGTGATCAACATCATTCTCGACGATCAGCCCGGAATGGACGCTTTCGGGCAATATTCGCAATATTATGAAGGCGACGGCGCAAGCTATCAGACCGGTGCCCAAGGCGGGGTAGCGCTCGGCGACCGCGGTTCCATCGTCTTTAGCGGCGAATTCACCAAATCGGACGCGACATCGCGCACGCGCCAGCGCCCCGATGCAGAGGCTTTTCAGGCGGCGCATCCCGAACTCGTCATCCCGAATCCGGTTCAGCGCTGGGGCCAGCCCGATCTGCGATCGGTGCGCGGCGCGATCAACGCCGACTATGCGATTGCGGACGCGATCACCCTCTACGCTTTCGGGACGATCGCTGACGGCGAAGGTGTCACCGATTTCAACTGGCGCAATCCCGCGAACACCGGAAATGTCTACAACCCTAGCCCGGCCTTTCCCGACTTCAGCTTCACCGACCTGTATCCGGCAGGCTTCACGCCGCGCTTCGGCAGCCAGTATGACGACTATCAGGCGGTCGGGGGAATCCGCGGCGCAGCGGGCGATGCCTTCACCTATGACCTCAGCGCGTCGACCGGGCGCAGCCGTATCGATTACACGATGCAGGAATCGCTCAACGCCTCGCTCGGTCCCGACAGCCCGACCAGCTTCTACCTCGGCCGCCTGCGGCAGAGCGAATTTAACCTCAATGCCGACTTCGTCTATCGCCTGCCGCTCGGGATGGTCGAACCGGCGAACATCGCCTTCGGTGCCGAACGGCGCAAGGAAACCTATGCCATTTATCCCGGCGACCCCGCTTCCTATGCGATCGGGCCGGGTGCGGCATCGGGTCTTGCCCCGAACAGCAACGGCTTTCCCGGCTTCAGCCCGCTCAACGCCGGCGAATGGTCGCAGACCAGCTATGCCGGCTACCTCGACGTCGAATTGCGCCCGATCGAGGCGCTGACGCTGGGCGCCGCCGGCCGCTACGAGGATTTCTCGGAGTTCGGCGACACCTTCAACTACAAGCTGTCGGCGCGGCTGGAGCCGGTTCGCGGCATTGCGTTGCGCGCGACCTATTCGACGGGCTTCCGCGCCCCGACTCCCGGTCAGCTCAACGCGGTGAACACGACGCAGGGCCTCGACACCACGACGCTGCAGATCTTCAACCGCGGCCGGCTGTCACCCAATGACCCGATCGCAATTGCCCTCGGCGCCCAGCCGCTCAAGCCCGAAAAGTCACGGAACCTGACGGCGGGGCTGACATTCCAGTCGTCCTTCGGCCTGACCGCGAGCATCGACGTCTATCAGATCGAACTGCGCGACCGCTTCGGCCAGTCGGCAACCTTTGCCGTTCCGGCCGACCTGCCCAATCCGCAGCGCTTTACCGCGGTGACCTATTTCACCAACGACTTCGACACGCGGACGCGCGGCATCGATCTCGTGCTCGGCTATGCGCGCGACATCGGCCCAGGGCGCGCCGATGTGAACCTTGCGTATAATTATAATCAGACGAAGGTGACGAGCGGCACGACCGCGGCCATCGGCAACGAGACGCAGCGCATATTGTTCGAGGACCGGCTGCCCAAGCACAACGCCACCGCCTCGCTGGGCTACAGCGTCGGCCCGTTCGGGATACAGGCGCGGGCGCGCTATTATGGCGCGTGGACCGATGTCAGCGGCAACGCGACGGGCGATGTCTTCCAGCGCTTCGGTTCGATCATGCTGTTCGATCTGTCGGCAAGCCTGGCGCTGAACGAGCATGTCACCCTGCGCGCCGGCGCCGAAAATATCTTCAACACCTATCCCGACGAAGCGACGAACCAGGCGGTGCGCGGCCTCATCTATTCGCGCAACGCCCCCTATGACACCGACGGCGGCCAATATTATGTCCGCCTGGGCATCACCTTCTAGGGCGAAAGGCGCGGACGATGGACCTCAACCGCCGACAGATGCTGATGGCCGCGGCGGCATTGCCGGTGGCGGGGCGGGCCGACGCCCTGCCGCCACCGGTGCGCAGCGGGGCAGCGTCCGCGCCGCCCGACGACGAAGCCTATTGGGCGGGCGTCGCCGGGCACTATGATGTGGTTCCCGGCATCACCCAGCTCGAAAACGGCAATTGGGGGATGATGGCGAAGCCGGTTCTGCGGGCCTATGAGGCAGCGATCGAGCGCGTGAACCGCGAAACAAGCTATTATGCGCGGCGCGGCATGGGCCCCGACCTGATCGCGGTGCAAAAGCGCGTCGCCGCCAAGCTCGGCGTCGCGCCCGACGAGATCGCCTTCACGCGCAACGCGACCGAAGCGCTCAAGGCGCTGATCGGCGGCTACAACGGGCTGCGCCCCGGCGATGCCGTCCTCTACGCCGATCTCGACTATGACAGCATGCAGGCGTGCTGCGATTCGCTGAAGATGCGGCGCGGGGTCGATATCGTGCGGATCGCGCTCCCCGAACCGGCGACGCACCAGGGGCTGATCGATTGCTATGCGGCGGCACTCGACGCCCATCCGCGCGTGCGCCTGATCCTGCTCACCCACCTCAGCCATCGCACCGGCCTTGTTATTCCCGTGCGCGAGATCATCGCCATGGCGCAGGCGCGCGGCGTCGATGCGATCGTCGATGCGGCGCATAGCTGGGGGCAACTCGACTTCGCCCTGCCCGATCTCGACGCCGATTTCGTCGGTCTCAACCTGCACAAATGGATCGGCGCGCCGCTGGGCGTCGGGGCGCTCTATATCCGCCGGGACAAGCTCGACCGGATCGATCCCGATATGGCGAATGCACCACCGTTCAGCCCAAAAGCCCAAAGCCGCGTCCACACCGGCACGGTCGATTTTGCGGCGCAGCTCAGCGTACCGGCCGCGCTTGATTTTCAGGACGCGATCGGCGACGCGCCGCGCGCCGGCCGCTTGCGCCACCTGCGCGATCTATGGGCCGAACCGCTTCGCGGCGTGCCGGGAATCGAAATATTGACCCCGACCGACCCGCGTCTCCACGGCGGCATCACCTCGTTTCGGCTTTCCGGCAAGACCAGCGAAGCCGACAATATCGCGATCGCAAAGCGCCTGCTGGACGACTATCGCATCTTCACGGTCCACCGCTCCGGCCCGGCCCGCGGCGCGTGCGTCCGGGTCACACCGGCGCTCTTCAACAGCGCAAACGACATGGCCCGGCTCGTCGCGGCATTGCGGGATATGTTGCGCTAGAGCGGACTGCGAGGCCGCTCTGGCCTCCGCCATCGACTTGAACCGGCTGGCTGGGGCGGCAGGATTCGAACCTGCGCATGGCGGTACCAAAAACCGCTGCCTTACCGCTTGGCTACGCCCCATCGGCCGGTGCGAGGGCGCTCTATAGCGTCTCGCGACCGATTGGCAAGGCGCCGGATCAGAGGCGTGTGACCCAACCGTGCGGGTCGGCGGCGCGGCCGCGCTGGATGTCGACGAGCTTGTCCTTCAGCATCGCGGTCACCTGTCCGGGGCCGCCGGCACCGACGGTAAAGCTCGTGTCGCCGCGCGTCACCTTGCCGACAGGGGTCACCACCGCCGCGGTGCCGCACGCAAAGCTTTCGGTCAGCCTGCCGCTGGTCGCATCGGCCTGCCACTGGTCGATCGCATAGGGTTCCTCGCGCACCGTCAGGCCCGCGTCGCGCGCCAGTGTGATGATGGCGTCGCGGGTTATGCCGGGCAGGATCGTGCCGGTGAGCGGCGGGGTGACAATGCTGCCGTCGTCGAAGACGAAGAACATGTTCATGCCGCCCAGTTCCTCGATCCAGCGATGCTCCGCGGCGTCGAGGAAGACGACCTGGTC
Source organism: Sphingopyxis terrae subsp. terrae NBRC 15098 (assembly GCF_001598815.1). Lineage (GTDB taxonomy): Bacteria > Pseudomonadota > Alphaproteobacteria > Sphingomonadales > Sphingomonadaceae > Sphingopyxis > Sphingopyxis terrae. Next base: position 166,508 of record NZ_BCZQ01000003.1, read on the forward strand.
GTGGCCCTTGGCGATCGCTTCCTGCTGCGCAATCAGGCTCGCGGCATAATTGCCGCCGCATTTGGCGGCGCCGGTGCCGCCGGGTGCGGCGCGGGTATAGTCTTCCGACACCCAGAGCGAGACGGCCGGCGCCCCCGACTTGAAATAATTGCCAACCGGCGAGGCGATGACGAGGAAATGATATTCGGCGGCAGGCTTGACGCCCAGGAACACCTCGCTCGCATACATGAAGGGGCGCAGATAGAGCGCGCCGCCTTGCACCTTCGGGAACCAGTCGGCATCGACGCGGACAATCTCGCGCACCGCGGCAAGGAACAGGTCCTCGGGCAGTTCGGCCATCGCCATGCGGCGGGCGCTGGCGTTGAAGCGTGCGGCATTCGCCTCGGCACGGAACAGTGCCATCGATCCGTCGTCGAGCCGATAGGCCTTCAGCCCTTCGAATATCTCCTGCGCATAGTGCAGCACCGCGGTCGCCGGATCGAGCGACAAGGGGCCGCGCGGCATCACCTGCGCATCGTGCCAGCCCTGGCCTTCCTTGTAGCGGATCGAGACCATATGATCGGTGAAGACGCGGCCGAAGACCGGGTCCGCAATCGCCGCCGCGCGTACATCGTCCGCCGTCGGGTTCGGATGCGGAAGACGGGTGAAAGCGGGTGCGGACATGGAAAAACCTAACCTCTTGGCAGTGACTCGGTGCGCGCCTCTTGCCAAAGCGCGGCGCCGCGCGCAACGGTAGTCGCCATGGCCGATGAAAATTTTCTTTCACAAGTTCCCGCTGCCTCTGCCCTTTTCTTGCGCGAAGAGGAGGTGCGCCGCGGCATCGAATTCCTGTTTTTCGGCCATGGCGCGTTGTGGCGCGCGGGCGATGCGCGGCTGGCCGAAAACGGCCTCGGACGCGCGCATTACCGCGCGCTTTACTTCATCGCGCGCCAGCCGGGGCTGACGATTTCGGACCTGCTCGCGCTGCTCGGCATCACCAAACAGTCGCTTGGCCGGGTCATCAAGGATCTGGAGGCGCGCGAGATGCTCGTCACGCGCCCGGGCAACCGCGACCGGCGGCAGAAGGAACTACGGCTCACTCCCGCCGGACGCGCCGTCGAGGCTGCGGTCTTCGGGCAGCTACGCGACGCGATGAGCCGCGCCTACACTCATGCGGGTCAGGCGGCGGTCACCGGCTTCTGGCAGGTCAACGAAGCGTTGATGTCGCCGCGCGAGCGGCAGCGCGTCGCCAGGCTGGGCAGCGAAAGCTGAGTGGGCGATAGCCGCCCGGCGCTGTCACGGCCCACGCCTTTGCGGGCGCGCCGGTCAATCTTCGCCGCGGGCAAGATCGGCGAGTTCGCGGCCGCGATCGCGCGCCGCGCGCAGGACATTGGTCATCAGCGCCACGAGTTCGCCGCCTTCGTCGAGGATGTCGAGCCCGGCCTGCGTCGTGCCGCCCTTGCTCGCGACCTGCGCGACGAGCGCGCCCGGTTTTTCGCCGCTGCGCGCGAGCAGGGCGGTCGCTCCGCCAAAGGTCGCGGTCGCAAGCTTGAGCGCATCGTCGCCCGAAAGGCCAAGGCGCTCGCCCGCCGCCGCATAGGCTTCGATCAGACGAAAGACGAAGGCCGGACCGCTGCCGGTGAACGCGGTAACGAGGTCCATCATACCGTCGTCGGGCAGCGCAACGATCTCGCCGAGCGGCTTGAGCAGCGCTTCGATCGCGGCACTGTCGGCATCACCCGTACTGGTCACGGCCGAAACCCCGGCGCCGATGCGCGCGGCGAGATTGGGAAGTATGCGGACCTGCGCCCGCGCTTCGGGAAAACGGACCGCGAGATCGGCGAGCGAGACGCCAGCGAGGATCGAGAGCAGATGCACCTCGCCACCCGCGACCGCGGCCAGATCGCCGGCGACCTCGCCCAATTGCTGCGGCTTCATGCCGAGCATGATCCAGTCGGCGGCCTGACCCGCCGCCCGCCAATCGGCAAGCGAGGTGAAATGCGCGGTGCCTTCGCGCGGCGCCGCGACCGGATCGACGACGGCGACCCGCGCCGGATCGAGCCCCGCGGCGAGCCAGCGATCGAGCATCGCGCCCGCCATATTGCCGCAACCGACCAGCAGCATCCGGCCGGCAAATTTCCCCAAAGTCTTCGTCATGATCCCTTGTTCTTCATTTTTCTTTACGGACGGCAACTGCTTTCCGGACCCGAAAGCAGGTCGAGGCAGCGGCCATCGATCTTGGCCGCGTCGACCGGCAGGTCGATGAGCGCGGCAAGCGTCGGCATGATATCCACCGTCATCACGGCATTCGGCTGTTCGAAGGCGGTGAGCCCCTTGCGCCAGAAAAGGATCGGCACGCGGCGGTCATAGTCCCATACCGAACCATGCGTCGCGACATAGCCGAGGCCCGATTCGGGGATCGGCGTGACGCGCGGTTTGAGCACGACGATGAAATCGCCCGAACGCTGCGCATTATAGGAAGCGCGCAGCTTGTCCATCAGCGTCCACACGTCGGGCGACCGTTTCGAGATCGGATGGTTCGCCAGTTCCTCACCGGTCACCACCGCCTCGACCTGTCGGTGGGCGCGGTAGCGCGCCACCAGTTCGGCCAGCGCCGCCTTGCGCTGCGCGGGGGTCAACGCCTTCGACAGATACATGTCACCGAACGGGCCATCGCCATAGAGCAACGGCTGCGGCAGGCCGAGCTTTTCGGCCACCGCCTTGCCCATCGCCTCGGGATCGAGCGCGGCATCGACGCGTTCGGCGGCGGGCCAGGCGTTTTGGCGGTTGCGTTCGGGGAGATCGTGACCGCCATGGTCGGCGGTCAGTACGACGGCATAGTCGATGCCGGTCGCATCGAGCCGTGCGAAGAAGTCGCCGAGCTGCTGGTCGAGTGCATGCATCTGGATGCACATCTCGGCGCCCTCGGTGCCCGTGCTGTGGCCGATATAGTCGGTCGCCGACAGGCCGAGGATCAACAGATCGGTCGTGCTGCCCTCACCCAGTTTGCGCGCAGCGCGCAGCGCGGCGCCGGCGGCGAGCACCGCGCCGTCTGCTTCGGGCGAGGCCATGAAGCGGCGAAAATCACCACCATCGCGCTGAAAGCGGCCGGTACCGACCGTGCCGCCCTTGTCGATCGAGATCGCGATATCGTGTGACGCGCAATCGGCGGGCAGGTCCATCGCGGGGCGCGCCTGGCCAATCGCCGCGGCGATCGCGCTGCTTGCCTGCTGCGCAACCGGCGACAGCGTGGTGCCGCGATAGCTGGTGAGGCCGCCCGGAAACAGCCACATCAGCTCGTCTGCCTTGCGCCCGCCCATCATGATCGCGGCGCGATCCTTACCTGCGACCGAGACGATCTGCGCCTTCGGATCGCGCGCCTTCATCAGATCGCCGAGTGTCGGGACCATCAGATGATTCACCGATGCCGCATATTTGCCGCCGCCCGAACTCGTATCCGGCACGGTTTCGTCCTCGGCGCAATAGACGCGCTTGTCGGACCGGGCGACCGAGAGGTCGAAATAATTATTCGCGATGATCCCGGTGTGCGCCGGATGATTTCCGGTCAGGATCGTCGAATGGCCGGGGCAGGTTTCGGTCGCGCCGTGCGACTGATACCCCGCCGGAAATACCACGCCCGACGCAAGCCGCGCGAGACCGCCGGTGTAATGGCTGCGATATTCGGCGAACAGATCGGCCGAAAACTGGTCCACGGAGATTGCGACTATCAGCTTGGGCGGCGGGGTTGCTGCTGTAACCTTTGCGACCGGTGGCGCCGAATCCTGCGCAAGGCCGGCTCCAGCAGTTGCGAAACAGAGGGTGGCGGCGAGAACGGTGGTCAGGCTTTTGAGCTTCACGGGGAACATCTCCATGGCTGGGGTCGTCAGCGCGGGCTGTCCTCTCGACGAAAGCCGCCTATATGGCAAGCCTCGAACGACAGGCAGACACAGGACAGGCATGGATCGCGCGAAAGACGGCTTTGTGACAGACCGAAGTGCATCGGCGACGGTGCGCGCGCTGCTGGCGCTGTTCGCCCTGGTTCTGCTCGCCTTCGCTCCTGCTCGGGCGCAGACCACGCATATCGCGCCGCGGCTGGTCGCCGAATCGGTGGTACCGTCGCCCGGCGGAGCGACGACGATTGCCCTCGCGATGACCCCCGAAAAGGGTTGGCACGGCTATTGGTCGAACGGCGGCGATGCCGGTTTCGGCATGCAAGTCGAATGGAATGCGCCGCCGGGCGTCACCGTAGGCGCCTTTCGCTATCCGGTTCCCGAGGCGCTGACGCTCTTTGGGCTGATGAACCATGTCTATGAACATCCCTATGCGCTGCTCGCCGATGTCCGCGTCGACAAGAGTGTCGCTCCGAGAACCGACCTGACGCTGACCGGCATCGCCAACTGGCTCGCCTGCACCGACAAGATCTGCGTTCCCGAAAAGGCGGTGATCTCGGTCGCGATGAAGGCCGGCGACGGAGCCATCGCAGCGGGCGCGCAGCAGCAATTCGACGCATGGCGCGCCAGGCTGCCGCAGCCGCTCGACCGCGCGGGGGCGTGGGAACGCCGCGGCGCGATGGTGCGGTTCGGCATCCCGCTGCCCGAAGGCACCACACTCGACGTTCCGCACCTCTTCCTCGAAACGCAGGGTGTGATCGACTATCCCGCACCGCAGAGCTTCAGCCGCAACGGCGATTGGATCGTCGTCGAGGCGCGCGCGAAGGGTGACGCGGCCGGCCCGATACAGGGGCTGCTCAAGCTGTCGGACGGTCGTGGGCTTAGCGTGCACTTCGAGCCCGAGGCGGTACGCCTGGCGGGCAAGCCGATTGCGGCCGCTTCGGGGTCCATTGACATGGCGCTGTTCTGGACCGCGCTCGGCGGCGCGATCATCGGCGGATTGATCCTCAACCTGATGCCCTGCGTCTTCCCGATCCTGAGCCTGAAAGCGCTCAGCCTCGCCCGTTCGGGCGGCGACGCGCGCGACGCGAAGATCGAAGCGGTGGCCTATACGGCGGGTGCCGTCCTGACCGCACTGCTACTCGGCGGCGCGCTTCTCGCGCTGCGGGCCGCGGGGGAACAGGTCGGCTGGGCGTTCCAATTGCAACATCCGGTCAGCGTCTTCGTGCTGATGCTGCTTGCGATCGCGATCACGCTGAACCTTGCCGGGGTCTATGAACTGCCGTCGTTCGGTGCCGGTCAGAGGCTCGCGAGCCAAAACGGCGCGGCGGGTGGCTTCTGGACCGGCGCTCTCGCCGCGTTCGTAGCAACCCCGTGCAGCGGTCCCTTGCTCGGCGCCGCGCTCGGCGCGACGCTGGTGCTGCCTGCGTGGGCGGCGCTCCCGATCTTTGGCGGGCTGGGCTTGGGGCTCGCCCTGCCGTTCCTTGCCGTCGGTTTCGTCCCCGCGCTTCGCAGCCGCTTGCCAAAGCCGGGGCCGTGGATGGCGACATTTCGTAAATGGATGGCGCTGCCAATGGGACTGACGGCGCTCGGTCTTTATTGGCTGCTCAGGCGACAGACCACTCCCGCTATGCATGGGTGGATGGACGTCGGCATCCTCGTCATAATCCTCGCAATGATGATCCGCGCTTGGCGAAGGGGAGAATTCGCCCGAAAGACGGCGCTCATACCTTATGTTGCGATCTTCTATCTCCTCGGCACCAACGCCGTGGATCAGTTCGCAAAGCCCGGCAGGGTTGCCGCCGCAGAAAACCACAGCACCTTCTCGCCCGTCGCCCTCGCTGAGGCCCGCAAGACCGGCAAGCCCGTCTTCGTCTATTTCACCGCCGACTGGTGCCTGTCGTGCAAGGCGAACGAAGCAGGCGCGATCGACCGCGAGGCGGTGCAGCAGGCGTTCCGGAATAAGGGCGTCATCACGCTTGTCGGCGACTGGACGAACGGCGATCCGGTCATCACCCGCACCCTCGCCGAACATGGACGCAACAGCGTGCCGCTCTATCTCTGGTATGCTCCGGGCGCGGCGCAGCCCGAGATCCTGCCGCAAATCCTGACACCGGGGCTGCTCACCGACAAGGCCGGCGGCTGATGGCCAAACAGCGCGCCGACCAACTGCTCGTCGATCGCGGACTCGCCGAAAGCCGGACGCGCGCGCAGGCGCTGATCCTCGCCGGCCTCGCCTTCGTCGGCGACCGCAAGATCGACAAGGCGGGGCAGCAGATCGCCGAGGATGCCGCGATCAGCGTCAAGGGCCGCGACCATCCATGGGTGTCGCGCGGCGGGATCAAACTCGACCATGCGCTGACGCATCTGGGCTGGGATATTGCGGGCGCGGTGGCGATCGACGTGGGATCGTCGACCGGGGGTTTTACCGACGTGATGCTGAACCGCGGCGCGGCACGCGTCTATGCAGTCGATTCGGGGACCAACCAGCTCGCCTGGAAGTTGCGGCAGGACGACCGCGTCATCGTCCACGAACAGACGAGCGCGCGCGTCCTGACCGCCGATCATATTCCCGAGCCGGTCGATCTGATCGTCTGCGACGCGAGCTTCATCGCGCTGTCGAAGGTGCTGCCGGTGCCGATGGCCTTTGCCAAAGCGGGCGCGCGCCTCGTCGCGCTGATCAAACCGCAGTTCGAAGCCGAACGGCACGAGGTCGGCAAAAAGGGCGTGGTACGCGACGCCGCGGTGCACGCCCGCGTCTGCTCCGAGGTGCGCGACTGGCTGGAACGTTCGGGCTGGCGCGTCGTTGAGACGGTCGAAAGTCCGATCACCGGACCCGAAGGAAATGTCGAATTTCTCATTGCGGCTACGAAATCCGCAGCTTGACGCGGGCGGTGCGCGCCGCGACAGCATGACCGACACAGATTCGCGCGCGAAGGACCAGATGCATGAGCGAGATTGCCACCCCCGGTCAGCTACGCATGTCCTATTGGCGCTGGGCGATGTTCACCGTCCCGGCGCTCGTCCTGATCGGCAGCCTGATGGGTCTGCTCTCGAACAGCGGCTATGACAATCGCTGGTTCATGGCGCTCGACCGACCCGCGATCGTTCCGCCCGGCTGGGTCTTCGGGGTCGTGTGGACGACGCTCTATGTCCTGCTCGGCCTGTCGCTGGCGATGATCCTCCACGCGCGCGGCGCGCGCGGGCGCGGCTTCGCGCTGGCGCTGTTCTTCGTACAGCTGATCGCCAATTTCGCCTGGTCGCCGCTCTTTTTCGGCATGCATCAGGTGACCGCCGCGCTCTATCTCGTCATTTTCATCCTGATGGTGACGATCGCGACGACCTTTGCCTTTGCGCCGATCCGCAAGGCGGCGGCGTGGCTGCTCGTTCCCTATATGATATGGCTCAGCTTCGCGACGATCCTGAATTTCCAGATCGATCAGCGCAACCCCGACGCCGAAACCCTTGTGCCGGCCGCCGCGACCTCCCAGATAGGATGACGACCCGATTTGGGTGAATACAGGGGACGACCCCGACAAAGGACAGGATAATGCAAAGCGAAAACCGGTTTTTCGACGATCTGGCCAAGATGGTCAACGGTATCGCAGGCACCGTCGCCGGTGCCGGACGCGAAGCCGAAACCGCGATGCGCGAACGCGCGAAGGAATTCGTCGGCCGCATGGACTTTGTGAGCCGCGAGGAATTCGAGGCGGTGAAGGAAATGGCGGCCAAGGCACGCGCCGAAGCCGACGCGCTGAAGGCGCGGCTGGACAAGCTCGAAGCCGCGGCAAAGCCGGCCGCCGCCGCGAAGGCGCCGGCCAAGCCCCGCGCCGCACCCAAGAAGTAACGGAGCGGGCTTTCCCCCGCGCGACTCGCCACCCGGCCAAAGTCGCGCTAAGGGCGCAGCCATGACCGACGATATTTACGACGACGAGGACGGCCAGGAAGCCGCGCCGATGGATATGCTGGCGTCCTATTTTGCGGCGCACGACTGGCCGCACGAAATGATCGGCGAGGACGAGATCGTCGCGACCGCGCAAGGCAGCTGGACGACCTATGAACTGCGCGCGGTGTGGCGGCCCGAGGACGGGGTGCTGCAACTGCTCGCCTTCCCCGACATCCGCGTCGTCGAGGACAAGCGCAGCGTCGCGCACGAAGCGCTCGCGATGATCAACGAACAGCTCTGGCTCGGCCATTTCGAGCTATGGTCGAACAGCGGGACCATCCTCTATCGTCACGCGATGCTGATCGGCAGCGACGCGGCGATGCCGCTCGACATCACCGAAACGCTGGTCGAAAGCGCCATCGACGAATGCGAGCGCTTTTACCCGGTGTTCCAGTTCGTGCTGTGGGGCGGCAAGACGCCTGCCGAGGCGCTGGCCGCGTCGCTGATCGAAACGCGCGGCGAGGCCTGACCCGTCGCGCCGGGCGCGCTTGCTTACCGCTTTTCGAAGGGCTTGAGGCCGGGGCCGATCTGATTGGTCCCGATCGCCAGCGGTTCGCCGCTCCAGTCGGCGACGAACACCGACGAACGGCCGATGCCCTGCGGGATGCTCGCGCGATTGCCTTCGATCACCAGCCCGCGCGACGGATTGTCGCGGCTCTCGGCCGCGACCGCGATCAGCGCCGAGTAATTTTCCTTGTCGCGCCCCTGGACGAGCAGGTTGCCCGTGATCCGTCCGGTCGAACCCGAGGGGAGATCGATGAGATAATTGGTCGCGGTCCCCTGCGTATCGTCGAAACTATTGTCGCTGATCTCGACCTCGCGCGCGCGCGCCTTCAGATAATGGCCGCCGCTGCCCTTTTCGAAGCGCGTGTGCGTCACGACGACGCGTCCATATTCGCCGGTATAGACGCTGTGCGCGCAGCTCAGCCCGCGGTCGCAGCGGCCGAGGCGCGAAAAGGTCGAGCGGTCGATCGTCAGCGTCGCCGCGGGATCATTGGCCGTCAAAATCCCTTCCTCGCTGTTGCGGAACAGGCTGTTCGCCACGTCGAGATTGCCCTGTTCGAGCCGGATGCCCGCGCCATTGCCGTCGGGAACGCGCATATTCTGGAACACCAGACCGTCGACGCGCGCGGCGCGGCCGCGCAGCACCAGCGCCGCCTTGCCCTCGCAGCTCACGCCGTCGAAGATCGCGCGCCCTGCCTCCGCCGCGACGAAGGCAACGCGCCCGGCGGTCTGGACCGCGCAATCGCGATGATAGCCCGTGGCGATGCGGATCGTGCCGTCGCCATCGCCGATCGCATCGACCGCCTCCTGAAGCCGCCCGAAAGCGCGGCCGCTTTCGGCGACCACATAGGGCGCTGCGCCCGCTTGCGCCGGCAGCGGCGCCGGCGCGAACAGCATCGGCAGGGCGAGAAGCGGCAACATGGGCCGGCGGAGAAGCATCTGGATCATCGCCGCGCCATAGCCCTTTTGCGGCCCCACGTCCTTCGCGAAGCTGGTTAACGGCGGCGTTGTCCCTTTGTCGGACAGCCCTTCCCAGCCCCGTTAACCGACGTCAGTCGAGGTTCGGACGCAGCCAGCGGCGGGCGGTTTCGATATCGACGCCGCGCCGCACGGCATAGTCCGCAAGCTGATCTTCCCCCACGCGGGCGACCCCGAAATAGCTTGCGTCGGGATGCCCGAAATAGAAGCCCGAAACCGCTGCGGTCGGCAGCATGGCAAAGCTTTCGGTCAGGGTCGCGCCCGAATTGGCCCCGGCATCGAGCAGGTCGAAGAGGATCGGCTTCAGACTGTGATCCGGGCACGCGGGATAACCGGGCGCGGGCCGGATGCCGCGATATTCTTCCTTGATGATCGCCTCTGGCGTCAATTGTTCGGCGGGCGCATAGCCCCACAGATCGGTGCGGACATGCGCGTGGAGCCGTTCGGCAAAGGCTTCGGCGAAGCGGTCGGCGAGCGCCTTCAGCAATATGTCGCTATAGTCGTCGTGCGCCGCCTTGAAGCGCGCAAGGTGCGGCTCGATGCCGTGGATCGCGACCGAAAAGCCGCCGATCCAGTCGCCGTCATGGCTGACGAAATCGGCCAGGCACATATTCGGGCGCCCTTCGCGCTTCGCGATCTGCTGGCGCAGGAAGGGGATGCGGACGTGCCGTTCTTCCTCGGCGAGGTGAATGATGACGTCGTCGCCTTCGCGCCGGCACGGCCATAGCGCCGCGACGCCGCGTGCGTGGAGCCAGCCCTCACCGATGATCTTTTCGAGCATCGCGCGGGCGTCGGCATAGAGGTTCGTCGCGCTTTCGCCGACGATATCGTCGTCGAGGATCGCCGGGAAATTGCCTGCCAGCTCCCAAGCGCGGAAAAAGGGGGTCCAGTCGAACCATTCGACGAGTTCAGCCAGATCCCAATTGTCGAACACATGGACGCCGGGCTTTTCGGGCGGGAACGGCCGGATATGCTCGTCGACGACGAACCCGTTGGCGCGCGCATCGTCGATCGGCACCAGCGCGCTCTGCCCCTTGTTGGCGCGCACGTCGCGGATATGTTCGTAATCCGACTTGTAACCGCGAACGAACGCATCGCGCCCGGTGTCGCTGACGAGCGAGGTCGCGACGCCGACCGCGCGGCTCGCATCGAGCACGTGCAGGACCGGCCCCTGATAGGCGGGGTCGATGCGCAGCGCGGTGTGGACCTTCGACGTCGTCGCGCCGCCGATCAGCAGCGGCATCGTCATGCCGGCGCGCTGCATTTCCTCGGCCACCGTCACCATCTCGTCGAGCGAGGGGGTGATGAGGCCCGACAGGCCGATCATGTCGGCGTCATTTTCGTTCGCCGCCTCGAGGATTTTCGACCAGGGCACCATGACGCCCAGATCGACGATCTCGAACCCGTTACATTGCAGCACGACGCCGACGATATTCTTGCCGATATCATGGACGTCGCCCTTCACGGTCGCCATCACGACCTTGCCCTTGCCCTTCGCGCCGGGTTCCTTGGCGGCTTCGATGAAGGGTAGCAGATGCGCGACCGCCTTCTTCATGACGCGCGCCGATTTGACGACCTGCGGCAGGAACATCTTGCCCGAACCGAACAGGTCGCCGACGACGTTCATGCCGTCCATCAACGGCCCCTCGATCACCTCGATCGGGCGATCCATCAGCAGCCGCATCTCTTCGGTATCGTCGACGACATGCGCGTCGATGCCCTTGACCAAGGCATGTTCGAGCCGCTTTTCGACCGGCCAGCCGCGCCATTCCTCGGCCGCCTTTTCCTGCGCCGCATTGCTGCCCTTGTAGCGTTCGGCGAGCGCGATCAGCCGCTCGGTCGGGCTCAGTTCCTCGCCCTCCACCTTGCGGTTGAGGATGACATCCTCGCACGCGGTGCGCAGTTCGGGGTCGATCGTGTCATAGACATCGAGCTGCCCCGCATTGACAATCGCCATGTCGAGCCCGGCGGGGATCGCGTGATAGAGGAAGACGCTGTGCATCGCGCGGCGCACCGTCTCGTTACCGCGAAAGCCGAACGAGAGGTTCGACAGCCCGCCCGAGAAATGGACGTGCGGACAGCGAACGCGGATTTCCTTCACCGCCTCGATGAAATCGACGGCATAATTGTCATGCTCCTCGAGCCCTGTCGCGACCGCGAAGATATTGGGATCGAAGATAATGTCCTCGGGCGGAAAACCGATGGTCATCAGCAGCTTGTAGGCACGCTCGCAAATCTCGATCTTGCGGTCCTTGGTGTCGGCCTGTCCGACCTCGTCGAACGCCATCACGACCACCGCGGCGCCATAGGCCATGCATTTGCGCGCATGGTCCAGAAAAGCCTCCTCGCCCTCCTTCATGCTGATCGAATTGACGATCGGCTTGCCGGGGACGCATTTCAGCCCTGCTTCGATCACCTCCCACTTCGACGAATCGATCATCACCGGCACGCGCGCGATGTCGGGTTCGGCGGCGATCAGCTTCAGGAAGGTCGTCATCGCGCGGGTCGCGTCGAGCAGGCCTTCGTCCATGTTCACGTCGATGACCTGCGCGCCATTTTCGACCTGCTGACGCGCGACCTCGACCGCCGCGGTGAAATCGTCGGCGAGGATCAGCCGCTTGAAGGCGGCGGAGCCGGTGACGTTGGTGCGTTCGCCGATGTTGACGAACGAGGAGGAGGAGAGAGTTGCGGTCATCGAACGGTCCAAAGAGAATCAGGCAGCAAGCGGGCGGGCGAGAACGCGGTCGTCGTAGAACTTCCCCCCGACATTGAACTGGCGTGTCCCGACGTCGACGAAGCCCTGCTTGCGATAGAAAGCGAGCGCCCGCTCGTTGCGGGCGTAAACGCCAAGCAACAGGCGGCGATGCCCTGCCGCAGCGTGAAGTGCGCAGCGCATCAGCGCGGCGCCAAGTCCGCTGCCATGAAAACGCGACAGCGAATAGATGCGCTTGAGTTCAATGTCGCCCGCCTCGGCAGCGGCGAGGTCGGGCCGACCGATCAGCGCGAAGCCGATCGGCGCGCCGCCCGGCTGCGCCTCGGCAAGCCAGGCGCGCGCGCCCGACGCCAGATAGGCGCGATAGGCGGCCTCCTGATGCTGCGCCGCGCAATGCCCGACGATCGCCTCGCCGTCGAGAATGCCCGCGAAGGTTTCGAGGAAGGTCGCGGCGCCGATCAATGCCAACGCGGCGGCATCAGCCTCTCCGGCCTCGCGAATCGCCCATGTCGGTCCGTCCTCCATCAGGATGCCGCCGCCATCGTGAAGGGCTCCAGTCCGGCAAGCCGCGTGCGCACCGGCACCTCGGGAATCCGCCGCGCGGGGAGGCCCTGCACGGCCTTTGCCATCGCTGCGATATGCGCCGGGGTCGATCCGCAGCAGCCGCCGAGGATGTTGACCTGACCATGGTCGGCCCATTCGCGGACCAGCGCCGCGGTCGTGTCGGGCAATTCGTCATATTCGCCAAGCTCGTTGGGCAGGCCGGCGTTCGGATAGACCATCACCAGCGTGTCGGCGAGGTCGGAGAGCACGCGGACATGCGGGCGAAGCTGCGCCGCGCCGAACGAGCAGTTGAGCCCCAGTGTCAGCGGCTTGGCATGACGCACCGCATACCAGAAAGCCTCGACCGTGTGGCCCGACAGGTTGCGACCCGACAGGTCGGTGAGCGTCATCGAGATCATCAGCGGCAGCTCGCGCCCGACCTTCGCCTCTGCCTCGAGCGTCGCGGCGATGCCGGCCTTGGCATTCAGTGTGTCGAAGATCGTCTCGATCAGGATGAAATCGGCTCCGCCTTCAGCCAGCGCGATTACCTGTTCGCGATAGACGTCCTTCAATTCGTCGAAATCGATCTCGCGATAGCCGGGATTGTTGACGTCGGGCGACAGCGACAGCGTCTTGTTCGTCGGCCCGACCGCGCCCGCGACGAAGCGGCGGCGGCCGTCCTGCGCCGCGAACTTGTCGGCCGCTTCGCGCCCCAGGCGCGCGCTTTCGTGGTTGATGTCAGCAACGAGCGCTTCGGCGCCATAATCGGCCTGGCTGATCCGGTTCGCGCTGAACGTGTTGGTCGAGACAATGTCCGATCCGGCGGCGAGATAGGCCTCGCCGATCGCGGTCACGACATCCTGCCGCGTCAGCGCAAGGATGTCGTTATTACCCTTCTGGTCGTGACCGAGGCCGAGCGATCCCGCATAATCGGCTTCGCCGAGCTTGCGGAGCTGAATCTGAGTGCCCCAGCCGCCATCGGTGAGCAGGATCCGGTCCTTCGCCGCCGCGATCAGGGCCTCGCGCGCTGAGATCATGCCGCCTTATCCTTTGCCGGCGCCACCGGCCGCAGCCCCAGCATATGACAGATCGCATAGCTGAGTTCGGCGCGGTTAAGCGTGTAGAAGTGAAAATCGCGTACACCGCCCGCGTAGAGGCGGCGGCACATTTCGGCCGCGACCGTCGCGGCAACGAGCTGACGCGCGGCGGGCAGATCGTCGAGCCCTTCGAACAGCGCGATCATCCACGCAGGGATCGCGGTGCCGCACATATCGGCCATGCGCCGCGTCTGCGACACGTTCGACACCGGCAGGATGCCCGGCACGATCGGCGCGTCAATGCCCGCCGCAGCCGCGGCGTCGCGGAAGCGCAGGAAGGCTTCGGGCGAGAAGAAGAATTGCGTGATCGCACGCGTCGCCCCGGCATCAAGCTTGCGTTTCAGATTGTCGAGATCGGCCTGCGGGCAATCCGCGTCGGGATGCACCTCCGGATAAGCGGCGACCGAAATGTCGAACGGCGCGATCCGCTTCAACCCGGCGACGAGCTCGACCGCGTTCGCAAAACCGTCGGGATGCGCCCGATACGCACCGCCGCCGGGGACATCGCCGCGCAGCGCGACGATATGCCGCACGCCCGCGTCCCAATAGGCGCGCGCAACCTCGTCGATCTCAGCGCGCGACGCCTCGACGCAGGTCAGGTGCGCGGCGGGCGGCACCGCGCTTTCGGACGCGATCCGTGCCACCGTCGCATGGGTGCGCTCGCGCGTCGATCCGCCCGCTCCATAAGTTACTGAAACGAAGCGCGGCGCCAGCGGCTCGAGCGTGCGGAACGTGTCCCACAGCTGCGCCTCCATCTTCTCGGACTTGGGCGGAAAGAATTCGAAACTGACGCCGATGTCGCCTTCCAGATTGGCGAAGAGCGGCGACGCCGCAGCGCGGCGCGCCTCGGCCAGCGCGTCGAGGGAAGTGGTCATGCGGCGAGCCTTTTGCCTTCGCCGTCGCCCGCGGCGACGGGGGGTTGATCCTGATCACGGCGGCGCGCGCCAAGCCACAGCTTGACCGCGAGCGCACCGCCTTCGAGTGTTTGCGTCCGTTCGAGCGTCAGCCCCGACGCGGCGAACCAGCCGCCGATCTGCGTATCCGAAAAACCGAGGCGCGCATGCGCGGCCAAGGCGCGCAGATCCTCATCCTCGTGCGGCGCAAAATCGGCAACGAGCAAATGCCCGCCATCGCGCAGCACGCGCGCGGCTTCGGCGATGACGCGTTCGGGTTCGTGGGCAAAGTGCAGCGCCTGATGGATAACCACCGAATCGACGCCGGCGTCGGCGATGGGCAGTGCGAGGAAATCGCCCTGCACCAGATCGACCGGCACTGCCTGATCCGACAGTTTGGCGCGCGCGATGCGCAGCATTTCGGGGCTGCGGTCGAGCGCGGTGATCCGCTGCGCCGTTGGTGCGAAGATTTCGGCCATGCGCCCCGTGCCGGTGCCGACGTCAAGCAGATGGCCCAGCGCGCGCCCGTACATCATCGCGACCATCGCGTCCTCGACCTCGCTTTCGGCGACGTGGCGCGACCGGATCGCATCCCATTCGGCCGCATGGTCGGCGAAATAGCGTTCGGCCACCGCCGCGCGCTCGGCGCGAACCGCGGCAAGCCGGCGCGCATCCTGCGCGATCACCAGCGCCTCGCGCGCCGAAAAGGGCCACGCTCCGGCGGCAGCAGCCATGTCGGCACCCGGCCCCTGTTCGGCGATGCGCAGGAAGACCCAGCTCCCCTCGCGGCGGCGCTCGACGATCCCGGCTTCGGCGAGGATACGGACGTGGCGCGAAACGCGCGGCTGGCTCTGTTCAAGCACCGCCGCCAGTTCGCCGATCGCCAGCTCCATCTCGCGCAGCAAAGCGACGACGCGCAGGCGCGTCGGGTCGGCCAAGGCCCGAAAAATGTCGATCAGCTCGCTCATCGCGGCATCATATAAAGACTTCTTTATATGTGGTCAACGAATTGTCGTGCAGCAACCGTGTGCGCGCGCGATTGCGACCAACGCCGCGCCTTGGACAAAAAGTCCGTTGCACCCCCACTTACAACCCTGTAATTCCGGCGCCCGATCAACGGGAGCAGGATCGCATTGGTCCGGTCCGCCCGCCGGTCGAGAAGTTCAATCAAGAGGGGTATCCCAAATGAAAAAGTCGATCACTCTGTCGCTCGTCCTCGCCGCGTCGCTGAGCGTTGCCGCTTGCTCGCAGAAGGCTGCTGACGAAGCCGCTCCGGCCGACACCGCGGCCACCGAAACCGTCGAAGGCGCTGCCGACGGCGCGATGGAAGCCGCTTCGAGCGCTGCTGACGCGACCGCTTCGGCCGCGACCGACGCCGCCGCTGCCGCCGGCGACGCTGCCGACAAGGCTGGCGAAGCTGCAGACAAGGCCAGCGAAGCCGCTGCGGCCGCCAAGGAAGCGACCGACGCCGCTGCCGCGAAGATGGAAGAAGCCAAGAAGTAAGCTTCCACTTTCGCCTGCCAAGGCAAGGAAATCGGGGGTCGTCGACATGCGTCGGCGGCCCCTTTTCCTTTTGCGATCAATACCCCGCGGCCACCGCGTCCCGCCGCACGGTTGCCAAGCCGGGCAGGCGCAGTTAGTCTCCGCGCCCAGTGGCCGGTTATCCGGCCGCTTGCACATCGAAAGGAACATATATGCGCAAGATCATCCTCGCCTCGATGGCCGCAGCGGCCTTCAGCCTCGCCGCTTGCTCGGAAAAGGCGCAGCAGGAAACGTCTGAAGCCGGCGATGCGATCGCCGCTGATGCCGCTAGCGCGGGCGATGCCGTCGCCGATGGTGCGGCCGACGCCGCTGACGCGACCGCCGATGCCGCGAAGGACGCCGGCAACGCCGTCGAAGGCACCGTGAATGCCGCCGGCGATGTCGCCGCTGCCGCGGGCGACAAGATCCAGGAAGAAACCAAGAAGGCCGAAGCCAACGACAAGTAAGTCGTCGGCAGGCCCTTGGCCTGATAGGGAAAGAGGGGCTTCGCCGGAATGGCGGGGCCCCTTTTCGCAGGAGCCGACATGACGAAATTTCCAACCTGCATGGTTTTGGCCGCAGTACTGTGCCTCGTCGCCGGCTGCAGCCGCACCGACAATGAGCCCGGCCCCGGCGGCGTCACGGTCAGCGAGGCCAAGGCGCTCGACGATGCGGCCGAAATGCTCGAAAGCCGGGACGGCACCGCTACGAACGCCGAGAGTGCCGCGAGCGGCGAAGACGGCGGCAAATAGGCTTTCGCCAAATCGATTGCCGCGATAGAAGCCAGGCGTCCCGCAACTGGCGCTGAAGATGGAGTTCCATCGGGGAGCGGGACCGATGCGAGCCGCGCGCCTGGGTGATCCGTCAGAAAAGGACCATCCCGATGACCGACGCGCCGCAAACCACCATCGTCTTCCTGCTGTTTCCCGGTATCACCCAGCTCGATTTTACCGCACCGGCGCAGGCGCTGTGCCGCCTGCCCGGCGCGCGGCTGATCGGCGCCGCGGCCAGCCTCGACCCGATACCGACCGACTGCGGCTTTGCGATGGTGCCGACGCATGATTTCGCCGCGGCGCCGCAAGCCGACATACTGTGCGTCCCCGGCGGACATGGCGTCGCCGAAGCGCTGGGCGACCGGGCGACGATCGACTTCATCGCGCAGCAGGCGGCCGGCGCCACCTGGGTGACGAGCGTGTGCACCGGCGCCTTCCTGCTCGGCCGCGCCGGGCTGCTCGAAGGGCGGCGCGCGACCACGCATTGGGCCTATACGCATCTGCTGCCGATGGTCGGCGCGCGCCACGAAGCGGCGCGCGTCGTCGAGGACGGTCCCGTCGTGACGAGCGGCGGGGTGACGTCGGGCCTCGATTTCGCGCTGACGCTGGTCGCGCGGATGCGGGGCGACGCGGCCGCGCAGGCGATCCAGCTTGCAATCGAATATGATCCGGCCCCGCCCTTCGCCGGCGGCCACCCCGACCGGGCGCCGGTCGCGGTGACCGAGAGGTTGAAAGCGCGCGTCTATGACGCAGCGGCGGCGCGGATGGCAGCGGCGCTCAAAAGCTAGAGCCGGCCCCTATGCGCAGTTTGCGAGGGCGATCTCGTAGAGTTTGGGCCAATATTTGCCGGTGACAAATAGCCGCTTGCCCTTCGCGTCCCAGGCAATGCCGTTGAGCACGCTGTCGCTGTCGCTGACCCCGGCGTCTTTACGCAGCCCAGTCAGGTCGATGTAGGAGACGATGGCTCCGCTGTCGGGGTCGATCCGCACGATGACGTCGCTCATCCAAACATTCGCCCAGACCTGTCCGTCGATCGCCTCGAGTTCGTTGAGCATGGCGAGCGGACGGCCGCCGAAGCGAACGGTGACGCGGCGCTTTTCCGCCATCGTGGCGGGATCGAAGAAGCGCAGCGTCGGCGTTCCGTCGCTGAGCACGATCGTATCGCCGAGCGTCGTCACCCCCCAGCCCTCGCCCGAATAGGTGAAGTCGCCGACCGGCTTCAGATCCTTGAAGCGCCAGCGATGGCCGATGCCGTTCTGCCAGGTGACGCCGATAATCTGGTCGCGCCAGCGCGTGATCCCTTCGCCGAACTGGTCGGCGGGGAGCGGCGTTTCGGCGAGCGCCTTGCCGGTCGCCAGGTCGAGACGCGCGATGCGCGAATGGCCGTACTGCCCCGTCCCTTCGTAAAGATGGCCGTCGTCCCAGAACAGGCCCTGAGTGAAGGAGGACGGATCGTGCGGATAGGTCTGGACCACCCGGTAGCCACAGCGTTCGATCGTGGCGCGCGGCGGCGGCGGCGCAGGCGGAGCGACGGCGGCCGCGGGATCGGCGAGCAGCGCGGCAAGGGCGAGAAGCAGGCTCATGACCGCCTAGCTATGCTGCGGCGGATGAACTGGCAATGGCCCGGAAAAAGGTGAGGGGACAGAAAAGGGCCGGAGGATTGCTCCCCCGGCCCCGTTTCTTGTTGGCTGAGCGCCGAACGGTACGGACTTAGAAGTCCATGCCGCCCATGCCGCCCATGCCGCCACCGCCCATCGGCATCGCCGGTTTGTCTTCGGGAAGCTCGCTCACCGCCGCTTCGGTGGTGATGAGCAGGCCCGAAACCGAGGCAGCGTCCTGAAGCGCGGTGCGCACGACCTTGGTCGGGTCGATGACGCCGGCGGCCTTCAGATTTTCATAGACGTCGGTCGCGGCGTTGAAGCCCTGATCCTGGTTGTTTTCGCGCAGCAGGTTGCCGGCGACAACCGCACCATCATGGCCGGCGTTGGCCGCGATCTGACGCAGCGGCGCTTCGATCGCCTTGCGGACGATGTCGATGCCGCGGGTCTGGTCGTCGTTGGCGCCCTTCAGCCCTTCGAGAGCCTTGGTGGCATACAGCAGAGCCGTACCGCCGCCGGGGACGATGCCTTCCTCGACCGCGGCGCGGGTCGCGTGCAGCGCGTCGTCGACGCGATCCTTGCGTTCCTTCACCTCGACTTCGGTCGCACCGCCGACCTTGATCACCGCAACGCCGCCGGCGAGCTTCGCCAGACGTTCCTGCAGCTTTTCACGATCGTAATCCGACGTGGTGGTTTCGATCTGCGCGCGGATCTGTTCGACGCGGGCCTTGATCGCGTCGCCTTCACCTGCACCGTCGACGATGGTGGTGTTGTCCTTGTCGATCGTGACGCGCTTCGCCTGGCCGAGCATGTTCAGCGTGACCGACTCGAGCTTGATGCCCAGGTCTTCGCTGATCATTTCGCCGGCGGTCAGGATCGCGATGTCCTGCAGCATCGCCTTGCGGCGATCGCCGAAGCCCGGCGCCTTGACGGCCGCGACCTTGAGGCCGCCGCGCAGACGGTTGACGACCAGCGTCGCAAGCGCTTCGCCTTCGATGTCTTCCGCGATGATGAGCAGCGGACGGCCCGACTGCACAACCGCTTCGAGGATCGGAAGCATCGACTGGAGGTTCGACAGCTTCTTTTCGAAGATCAGGATGTACGGATCAGCCAGTTCGACCGTCATCTTTTCGGGGTTGGTGATGAAGTAGGGCGACAGATAGCCGCGGTCGAACTGCATGCCTTCGACGACATCGAGTTCGAACTCGAGGCCCTTGGCTTCCTCGACGGTGATCACGCCTTCCTTGCCGACCTTTTCCATCGCTTCGGCGATCTTTTCGCCGACTTCGATGTCGCCATTGGCCGAGATGATGCCGACCTGCGCGATTTCCGACGAGCCCGACACGGCGGTCGAACGGCCCTTGAGGTCTTCGACGACCTTGGTGACCGCGAGGTCGATGCCGCGCTTCAGGTCCATCGGGTTCATGCCGGCAGCAACCGACTTCATGCCTTCGCGGACGATCGCCTGGGCGAGGACGGTCGCGGTGGTGGTGCCGTCGCCGGCCTTGTCATTCGCCTTCGAGGCGACTTCGCGCAGCATCTGCGCGCCCATGTTTTCGAACTTGTCCTTGAGTTCGATTTCCTTGGCGACCGAGACACCGTCCTTGGTGATGCGGGGGGCGCCGAAGCTCTTGTCGATCACGACATTGCGGCCCTTGGGGCCCAGCGTGACCTTGACGGCGTCGGCGAGGATGTCGACGCCCTTCAGGATGCGTTCGCGTGCGTCGCGCGAAAATTTAACGTCCTTGGCAGCCATGAGGATGCTCCTTTAATAAAAGCGCAGAAAACTGCGTAACTTCACACTGAAATCGGCAAACAGGCTCAGGCGAGAACGCCGAGGATGTCCGATTCCTTCATGATCAACAGCTCTTCGCCATCGACCTTGACTTCGGTGCCCGACCATTTGCCGAACAGGATGCGGTCGCCCGACTTGACGTCGAGCGGCGTCACCTTGCCATCTTCGGCCTTGCTGCCGGTGCCGACGGCGACGACTTCGCCTTCCTGCGGCTTTTCCTTGGCGGTGTCGGGAATGATGATGCCGCCAGCCGTCTTTTCTTCGGCTTCGATACGGCGGACGAGCACGCGGTCGTGCAGCGGACGAAATTGCATGGATGTCCCTCCAGTAATGCAATGGATGTCAGACTTAGCACTCACAGGGCGCGAGTGCTAACAAGCCGGCATATGGGTGGGAGTCAGATGGGCGTCAAGCAGCGCCGATCAACTTTTTTTGCGTCAGGCCGGAAGCAAACCGAGGCGGGCCCGCATCCCCCAGCGCATCAGCAGTACCGCCGACACCACGATGAGCCCGACCGCCAGACCGATCCACACGCCGACGCCCGCGAGCGGGGTCCAGAAGCCAAGGTAGATGGCGGTGCCATAGCCCGCGATCCAGTAGCCGCAGACCGCGATGATCATCGGCACGCGCGTATCCTGAAGCCCGCGCAATACGCCTGCCGCAACCGTCTGGGCGCCGTCGAACAGCTGGAACGCAGCGGCCACGATCAGGAACTGCAGCGCAAAATGGACGAGCGCGGCGTTGCGCGCCGCATCGACATCGACGTAGATCGACAGCACGAGCCGCGGCGCGAGCCAGATCACCGCCGCGGTCACGACCATGAACCCGATACCGAGGATCAGCGACGCCTGCCCCGCGAGCGCAATGCCGCGATGGTCGCGCGCGCCATAGGAAAGGCCGACCCGGATCGTCGCCGCCTGCGCCACGCCGAACGGAATCTGGAAGGCGAGCGCCGCGATCTGGAGCGCGAGGGTGTGACCGGCGAGCTGCGCCTCACCGATCCGGCCCATCAGGAAAGCGGCGCCGGTGAACAGCCCGGCCTCGGCCAGAATGATGAGGCCGATCGGGGTGCCGATGCGGAGCATTTCCCAGAAGCGGGGCCATTCGGAGCGCCACCAGTTGCCGAACAGATGATAACGGCGCAGCCGCCGGTCGGTCTGGATCACGATGATATAGGCGATCAGCATCACCGTGCTCGTGATGACGCTCGACAGCGCCGAGCCCTGCAGTCCGAGGGCCGGCATGCCGAGATGGCCGAAGACGAGGCTCCAGTTGCCGAGGGCATTGACGAACAGCGCGAGGAAGGTGATCGCGGTGGCAATCGTCGGACGTCCGAGCGCCGAAACGAAGATGCGCAACACGCTCGCTGCGATCATCGGCATCATGCCCCACATCAGGATCAACAGGAAACTGGCGGCATGTGCCGTGATTTCGGGGTCTTGCCCGGTTGCGCGCATGATCGGGCCGCCCGCGGCACAGACACCCATGAACAGCACGGACACGATCGCACTAAGCCACAGCGCCATGCGGACGGTCCGCCGTACTTCGCGCACGGCATGTTTGCGCCGCCCGAGTTCGGCGGCGACGAGCGGCGCTGCGGCGCCAACGAGCCCTGTCCCGGTCCACAACAACAGGCCGAAGATCGAGACGCCGAGCGACGAGGCGGCAAGCGGCGCATCGCCGAGCCGCGCCACGAAGATCACGTCGATCGCATGGACCATCATCTGCAGCAGGTTCGCCGCCGCCAGCGGCAGGGCGAGCGCCAGCGTCGCGCGAAATTCGGCGCGGAAAGTCTGCGGCTGATCCGCCGTCAGGGGGTGGGCCTGCTCGAGCATAGCCGGCCCGGATAGGCGCGCTTTTACGGCCGCTCAATAGCGCGCGAGCGCCGCGCGCGGTTTCGGATGCGGGGGTGATAAAAAGGCAACAATCGTTGCCTTAGCCCCTCCACGTCACCGCCATCTCATAGGCGAAGGCGAGGAAGGTCAGCGTCAGGCCGACGACGAACAGGCGATAGGCATAGGCGAGGTAGCGATATTTGCGCCGCGCGAGGACAAGACCGTTCTGGTAGGTGTCGCGCAGGATCGTTTCGTAAATATCCTCCTCGGTCCGCATCCGTGCCTTGACCGCGTCGATGAACTCGTCCTCCTCCATCTGCTCGAACCGGCCGAAGAAGAGGATATTGCTATGATCCTTGCCGTCGCGAAACACCGCCGGCGGCGCCTTGCCGACACGGGGGAGAACCGCCGATATGGCGAGCAGCGCCGAGAGGAAGGAAAAGGTCGCCAGCACCGCGAGCGGCAGCGTGAAGGCCCCCGCCCCGGCGCGCGCCTGTCCGACCGCGAGGGTGAAGACCACGAAGGTCGCGCCCATCAGGATCGACGCCTTTTGATCGGCCATCTGCGACAATTGCATCGTGATCTGCTGATTGGTGCGCACGAGATGCACCGCGTTGGGCGGAAAGGATATGGCGGGCCGTTGCGGCGCCGCGTCCGATTTTTCGCTGTCCATCCAGCCCCCTCCCTGCCCCTTCAGCTTGCGGCGACCTTCGCCCGGATGGCACGAAGGACCGCGAACGGCAAGATGCTGCCCGATTGCCGCCGCAATCGCTTGCCAAGCGGGACGGGGCGCGGCATGCCCGCCCGCAGTTTTTTCATTATGGGACGCACCCGCATGAGCACCCCCCTCGCCGACCAGATCCACGGCCTGATCGAACCTTTCAACAAGAAGGGCGTCGCCCTGACCGACGCGACGACCTTTGCCGGCGACCTTGAATGGGACAGCCTGACGGTGATGGATTTCGTCGCCGAGGTCGAGGATACGTTCGACATCATCATCAGCATGAACATGCAGGCCGAGATCGAAACCGTCGGCCAGCTCGTCGCCGCGGTGGAAAAGCTGCAGGGCTGAAAATCTTGTGCTCCCCGGCGAAAGCCGGGGTCCACGCGACGTCGCGCGACCTATCTGGACCCCGGCTTTCGCCGGGGCACACGGAAGAAACGAATATGACCGACCTTTTCTCCAAATTCGATCCGCTCATCGAACAGCGCGCGGCGCTGCTCGCGACCGGCGTTACCGATCCCTTCAGCCTGGTGATGGAGAAAGTGCTCTCGCCCACCGTCGCGATCTGCAACGGGCGCGAGACGATCCTGCTCGGCACCTATAATTATATGGGCATGACCTTCGACGAGGATGTCATCGCCGCGGGCAAGGACGCGCTCGACAAGTTCGGCAGCGGCACCACCGGCAGCCGCGTCCTCAACGGCACCTATCAGGGGCACAAGGAGTGCGAGGACGCGCTGAAGGAATTTTACGCCATGGATCATGCCATGGTGTTCTCGACCGGATATCAGGCGAACCTCGGCATCATTTCGACGATCGCGGGCAAGGGCGACTATGTCATCCTCGACATCGACAGCCACGCATCGATCTATGACGGGTGCAAGATGGGCGACGCCGAAATCGTCGCTTTTCGCCACAACGATGTCGAAGCGCTCGAAAAGCGGCTGAAGCGCCTGCCCGCCGAGGCCGGCAAGCTCGTCGTGCTCGAGGGCGTCTATTCGATGCTCGGCGACGTTGCGCCGCTGAAGGAGATGATCCGCGTCTCCAAGGAAAATGGCGCGATGGTCCTCGTCGACGAAGCGCATTCGATGGGCTTCATCGGCGAACATGGCCGCGGCGTCGCCGAGGCGCAGGGCGTGATCGACGATGTCGACTTCATCATCGGCACCTTTTCGAAGAGCGTCGGCACCGTCGGCGGCTTCTGCGTGTCGAACCACCCGAAGTTCGAGATCTTGCGGCTCGTCTGCCGCCCGTACGTCTTCACCGCCTCGCTGCCGCCGAGCGTCGTCGCGACCGCGGCGACGAGCATCCGCAAGCTGATGCACGGATCGAACAAGCGCGCGCACCTGTGGGAAAATTCGAAGACGCTGCACAAGGGGCTGCAGGGTCTCGGCTTCACGCTCGGTACCGAAGAGCCGCAGTCGGCAATCATCGCGGTCATCATGCCCGACCTCGAAAAGGGCGCGATGATGTGGGAAGCGCTGCTCGAAGAAGGCCTCTACGTCAATCTCGCCCGCCCGCCCGCGACCCCCGCGGGCATGACGCTGCTGCGCTGCTCGCTGTGCGCCGAACATTCGAGCGAGCAGGTGAGCGAGATCCTCGGCCGCTTCGAGCGCGCGGGCAAGCGCGTGGGAATTATCGGCTGAACCGAGCCGCGCCGCCGACCAGCGGATTCATTTTCGGGGCGAACCGAGCGAAGCACCGCGCCGTGCGGCCTTCGCCGCTTTGCCCCGCGACGCTTGTTGGATAGAAGATCAGCGTGTTCGAGCGGGATTTGGATCACGACAATGAGGGCCGTCGCGAACGGCTGCGCTTCTGGCTGACCGTCGGGCTGGGCGCGGTGCTCACGGGCGTCGTCGGCGCGCTCATCATGCTGATGAGCCGTGCCAACGACAATTATGACCGCTCGCTGAGCTGGCAGGCGCACAGCCTGGAAGTGATTTCACAGACGCGCAGCCTCGATGCCGCGCTGGCGCGCGCCGAGGCGGCGCTCGGCCGCTTCGCGGTCGGTCTGAAAAAGGAGGACGGCCGCGTCTTTCAGCAGCAGTGGGGGCTGTCGCAGCAATATCTCGCGCTGCTCCGCCGCAACGTCCGCGACAATCCGGAACAGGCGGCGCTGGTCAAGACACTGACCGCCGAACTCGACCGGCGCGGGACACAGCTCGGCGATGCGGCGCTCAGCGCCAATTATAACCAGACCATTGCCGCGATCTCGAAATATAACGCCGCCGGACACGATGCCGCGCTGCTGCGCATCGACCGGCTGCTGACCGAATTGATCGGCAACGAACGCGCGATCCTTGCCAACCGCAACCAGCTTGCAGCCGCCGACCGCGCCAGCCTGAACCAGGCGATCCTGCTGTTCACCGTGCTCGCCGCCGCCGCCGCCGTGATCGCGATTGCAGCGACCGTCTCACTCGTTCGGGCGCAGAGCGAACGCCGCGCGGCACGGCGCGAACAATTGGCCGAAAGCGACCGCGCGATGCTGCTGGAGGCGGCGGTCAACGAGCGAACGGCCGAGCTGGCCGAAGCGAACAGCGCGCTGCGCAGCGAAATGGCCGAACGCGCCGCCGCCGAGGAGCAGCTTCGCCAGGCGCAGAAGATGGAAGCGGTCGGCCAGTTGACCGGCGGCATCGCGCATGATTTCAACAATATGCTCGCTGTCGTCGTCGGCGGGCTGGAACTTGCGCAGCGGTGGATCGGCGAAGCGCCCGAAAAGGCACAGCGCCACATCGGCAATGCGATGGACGGGGCCAATCGCGCCGCCGACCTGACCCGCCGCCTGCTGGCCTTCGCACGGTCCGAACCCGCGCGCCCCGAAATGACGCCGATC
Organism: Sphingopyxis terrae subsp. terrae NBRC 15098; assembly: GCF_001598815.1. Taxonomy (GTDB): domain Bacteria; phylum Pseudomonadota; class Alphaproteobacteria; order Sphingomonadales; family Sphingomonadaceae; genus Sphingopyxis; species Sphingopyxis terrae. The sequence continues at coordinate 192,130 of NZ_BCZQ01000003.1, forward strand.
GACGCCTGCATCGCGGGCTTTTCGGAATTGATCGGGCGCACGATCGGCGACCGCATCGCGCTGACGCTCGACCTTCAGACCGAAGGGCTCGCCTGCTGGGTCGACAAGCAGCAATTCGAAAATGCGCTGCTCAACCTTGCCGTCAACGCGCGCGACGCGATGGACGGGCACGGGTCGCTGACGATCCGGACGCTGCGCGACGAAGAGGACAGTACCGCCGCGCTGGCGGTCGAGGTGATCGATACCGGTTGCGGCATGTCGCCCGAGGTGCTCAAGCGCGTGTTCGACCCCTTCTACACTACGAAACCCGCGGGTCAGGGCACGGGTCTGGGGATGAGTCAGGTCTTTGCCTTTTGTCGCCAGTCGGGCGGCGAGGTGCAGATTCATTCGGTCGAGGGCGAAGGCACGCGCGTTGCGATGCTGCTGCCCGTCGCAAAGCCGCAGGCCGAAGCGGCGGCGCCCGCGGGCGGTTCCGATGCCGCGGTGAGCGAACCGCCGACGGACGCGATGCGCATCCTGGTGGTCGAGGACGACGAGCGCGTCCTGACCGCCACCGTCGACGCCGTGACCGAGCTTGGCCATCAAGCGATCGCTTGCGACGATCCGCGCGCCGCCGCCGGGCTGGTCGAAGCGCATGGCGGGTTCGACCTGATCCTCAGCGACGTGCTGATGCCCGGCCTGACCGGCCCCGAAATGGTCGCAGAACTGAAGGAACGCTGGCCCGATTTGTCGGTGCTGTTCGTCACCGGCTATGCCGGCGACGCCAGCGAGTTCGAAAGCTTTGGCGACCACGACGTGCTGCGCAAGCCCTTTACGCTGAACGCGCTCGAACAGGCGATCCGCCGCTGCGGCGATGCGCGCGCACCGGAGCGCGTCGCTTCCTAGCGGATTGCGCCGCTCTTCACGAGGCGCGGCACCAGCGTCAGCGCAGCGACCAACGGCCAGCGGCGCTGCCACGGCTTGATCTCTATCTTGGTGCCCGCATGGCGGTTGATCTTCCAGGCGAGATAATCGATCCCGCCGGCATAGGTCAGGCTGGCCTTGGCGAGCCGCACGATGCTGAGCAGCTTGCCCTCGATCCGCCGCCGCGCCCAGCCGCCACAGGCAGCACCGGCCGGGATTGCCGCCATCGCCGGCAGACTGAAGCGGTCGTAGCGCGCGGCGTCCGCATCGACGACCGACTGCGCCCGACCGGTGCGTTCGGCGCGCAATTCGACCGAATAGGTCAACGAAAAGGCGCGCCGCCACCAATCGAGCGGCGCCTCGCCATCGACCGATCCCGCCGCAGCAAGCAATGTCGGCGCGGCGCGTGCCACCGCCGCCACCGCGCGGTCCCGCGCGGTATCGTCGACTGCCCAGACGAGCCGCGACGGCTGGGCGAAGCGCGCCCAGACCGATACGTTGCGCGTTTCAGGGCCGTTCAGCCGGTGAAAATCACCTTCGCTGAGCACGGCATATTTGGCGATCAGCCCGTCATGCTCGAACGGAAAGACGTTTGGCGGGATGAGGCGGTTGGCGGCCGCGAGCCAGCGCTTCGGATAGGCATCGCCATAGTCCGAAACGATCAGATAGAAATCGAGCATCAGCCCGTCGAGTTCGCTCTCGCGCAGGCAGCTGCCGTAGAAGAGCACAGCGCGGGCGCTGCCCGGATAGCGGGCCGCGATCGCCGCCGCCATCGCGGCGACACGCGGGTCGACGGGTGTCGCCAATTCGGCACGGACGAGATCGGTAAGCGCCGACATGCGAGCGCTCAGGCGGCGAGGCGCAGGAAAGGCACCGGCTGGGTCGAGGTCAGGATGATCGGCCGGCCGTGCTTCGCCTCGAAAATCTCGCCGTCGAGGATGACGTTCGAGCGCTCGCCCTCGATACGGATCTCATCGCCCTGTTCGAAATGGACCCCGGCGAGCTGATGCTGGCCGAGGGTGCCGCGCCAGGTGGCCCCGAGCATGCGGAACAGGGCGCCGACGCTGCGATCGACCGCGAGCAATTTCATTCGCCCGTCGCCGCCGTGCGTATCGCTGGTGCGGATACTCAGCAGCAGCTTTTCCAGCGTCGTGACGATGAGCAGCGAGAATTTGCCCTTGAGCTGGCCCTGGCGGATCAGCGACACGGTCAGCGGCTCGGGCTTCGGCGGCAGGCGCCCGCCGCCAATGCCGAAGATGATCGCGAAAAGCCCGAGGATCGCCGCCAGCACATGCGACAGGCCGTTCGGCAGGCCGAGCGGATAGATGCGGTTGCGGCAATAGAGCATCACGTCGGCCAGATAGGCACCGCCCAGGAACATGCCGAGCACGGGGCGATTGCCGCCGCTGTCGAGCGCGATCAACTGCCGTTCAATGACATGATCCTCGAGCCGACCATTCGACACGAGTTCGACGACGCGCTCGAGCGCCTTGATCGGATCGCCTTCGGCGCCGAGATCGAGCGCGATCAGGTTGGTCTTGCCGTTCGGCAGCACCGCGACAGGCGGCGGCGAACCGCCAAAATGGCCGCCCGAATAAAGTTCGGTCAGCGCGGCCTGAACGGTGCCGTCACCGCCGTTGATCGCGACGATGCGCGGACTGACCATGGCGATCGTGCGGATCGCCTCACCGATCTGGTCAACATCCTCGACCTCGTAATGAAAAATGTCGGGGTGCGCCGCGCAATATTCCCGAACCCGCGGCAACAGGGCACGATTCCCCGTTGAGCGCGGATTGGAAAGAAGGGCGACGCTTGCCATCGGGCCCCTACATATATTTCATGGTGATCGAGATCGTCTTCGGCGCGTTGCCGACATCGAACCCCGTCTTCTTGTAGCTCGGCTTGCCGAGGTTGAAGATGTTGATGCTCGGGTTGTTCGACATGCCGCCGCCGTCCGAGGTCAGATCGGTCTTGCCATTGCCGTTGACGTCGTGGCGCACCGCGATGCCATAGTGGCCCGCTTCGGGCAGCGGCACGCAAACGGTCATCGACCCGGCCTGTGCCGGCACTTCGACACGGGTGATCCAGCGCCCCTTGGCCAGCCATTCGGACGCGGTGGCACGATAGCTTTGAACACGAATCTTGCCCGTCCCGGCCTTCACGCCGTTGATGTGGACGAGGGTGGACGGACCGCTCCGGCATTTCGACAGGTCGTTGGTGATAACCTGTCCCTCTGCGTTCGCTGCCACGGATACGGCGAGCAGAGCCACGCAGAGCGACGCCGACATAAATTTCGACATGACGCATTAGCTCCCAGTGGTTATAGCCACGCCAGCACCGAGCCGACATGGGTCCCTGTTGCCCTTGAAACCGGATATCGGAACCATTTGCGGCCAAATCATGGTGATGGGGCGACGAAAGATTGAATAGACTGCCCGCCATCGACCGTTACATCGCGCGGCTCATCTTCTTTCCCATGCTCGGTACGCTGGTCCTTTCGGCCATGCTGCTGGTGCTGGAAAAGATGCTGCGCCTGTTCGATTTCGTCGCGACCGAAGGCGGTCCGGTGAGCGTCGTGTGGCGGATGCTCGCCAATCTTATCCCCGAATATCTGTCGCTTGGCATCCCGATCGGGCTGATGCTCGGCATCCTGCTCGCCTTCCGCCGCCTCGCGACATCGAGCGAGCTCGACGTGCTGCGCGGGGTGGGGATGAGCTTCGGACGGCTGATGCGCGTACCCTATGCCTTTGCCTTCGCGCTGGCGCTGCTCAACCTCGCGATCGTCGGCTTTATCCAGCCCTATGCGCGCTACGCCTATGAAGGGCTGCGCTTCGAATTGCGGTCGGGCGCGCTCGGCGCGTCGATCAAGGTCGGCGAATTCACCAAATTGGGCAGCCGGATGACGCTGCGCATCGAGCAGAGCTATAACGAGGGGCGCAATCTGCGCGGCATCTTCGTGCGCGGCGAGAACAAGGACGGGCAAAGCGTTTCGGCAACCGCCGCCGAGGGCCAGTTTCTTGCCACTGACGATCCCGACACGATCATCCTGCGCCTGACGCGCGGCGTGCTGATCCATGAATCGCCGAAATTCGCGGTGCCGCGGGTATTGACCTTCGACAGCCACGATCTGCCGATCCCGCTACCCAAGATCGAGGCGTTCCGCACCCGCGGCGGCGCCGATCGCGAACTCACCATCCCCGAATTGCTGGTAGTCGGTCACGATCAGGCCGAGCCATTGGCGACGCGGCTCGAATCGCGGGCGAATTTCCACTTCCGCATCGTCGAGGTGGTGTCGATGTTCTTCATCCCGCTGATGGCGATCGCGCTGGCGATTCCGCCCAAGCGATCGACAAGCTCGCTGGGCGTCTTCCTGTCGATCGTGCTGCTCGTCACCCAGCACAAGATCAACGAATATGCCGAAGCGCTGGGCGCGCGCGGGGCGGTCGATCCGCTGTTGGCGCTTTGGATTCCGCTGCTGCTGTTCGGCGCGCTCGCGGTGTGGATGTATTATACGGTGGCGCATGTCCCGGGCGGCCAGCCGATCGGCGCGCTCGAGCGCGTCGCGGCCAAGGCAGGGCAGAAAATCCGCGCCTTCATCCGCCTGTTCCAGCGCAAACAGCAGCCTAACTGACGATGAACCAGCTCCATTTCTTTCCGTCGCGAACCATGGCGCTCTATGTCGGGCGGCTGTTTCTGGTACGCAGCTTCGCGATCCTGTTCGCACTCGTGCTGGTGCTCCAGACGCTCGACCTGCTGGGCGAGAGCGGCAAGATCCTGTCGGTCGCAGGCAACAGCGACAGCGACGTGTGGCGCTATGTCGGGCTGCGCCTGCCGCAGATCATCGAAACCTTTCTGCCCTTCTCCGTTCTGCTCGGGACGATCTTGACGCTGATCACGCTCAACCAGAACAGCGAGGTCATCGCGATGAAGGCGTCGGGCATGTCGGCGCATCAGGTGCTGGCGCCGCTGTTCCTCGCCGCGCTGTTCGTCGCCGCGATCAGCTTCGGCTTCAACGAAAGGATCGTGACGCGCGCGACCGCGGCGCTCGCCGCCTGGCAGAAGGTCGAATATGCGCAAATTCCGAAAGATACCGGGATTCGATCGAACATATGGGTTCGCGACGGCAATAATCTGATCAATGCCGCGACCGTCAGCGGCACCGGGGCGGCGATCACGCTGCATGGCGTGCGTATCTACGAACGGTCGGGCGGCGTATTGTCCTCGATATTGTCGGGCGACAGCGCGCGGCCGGTCGCGGGTGGGTGGGAACTCACCAACGCCAAGCGCTTCCTGCGCCGCGCCGGTATCGTCCAGCCGCTCGGCACCATCGTCGCCGCGCCGGGCGTGCGTCCCGACCAGTTCACGCTCGCGCAGGTCGATGGCGATCAACTGCCCTTCACCGAACTCAAGGCAGCAATCGGCGATCTCGAGGCAGCGGGGCGACCCGTCGATGCGCTGAAAGGCGTGTTGTGGCACAAGATCTCGGGGCCGCTGTCGGCGGTCCTGATGCCGCTGCTCGGTGCCGTCGCGGCATTCGGCCTGGCGCGATCGGGCAAGCTGTTCGTTCGCGCCATCATCGGCATGGCGCTGGGCTTCGCCTATTTCGTCGCCGACAATTTCGCGCTCGCGATGGGCGACCTCGGCGCCTATTCCCCCTTCCTCGCCGCATGGGGGCCCTTCATCCTGTTCGCGCTGATCGGCGAAATGATCCTGATCCGGACCGAGGAATAGCGTCCGGACTCCGGGCGCATAGCCCGCCACCGTCCAAGCGCCGCCCTGTTTCGGGCCCGGCCCAAATGTTTGGACGGGCAGGCCGACGCCCCTCTCCCCACCCGGAAGCCGACAGCGCCCAAAAGAAAAGGGGCCGCTTTCGCGGCCCCTTCGCATTGGTTCGAGGGTCGAAGGATCAGTCCTTCAGGAAGTCGGGCACATGGCCCTGATCTTCCGGACCGTCTTCGCTGCGCTCGCGGCGCGGGCCGCGGTCGCCGCCGTCGCGGCGGGGGCCGCGATCGCGGCCGCCACGGCCACGGTCGCCACGATCGCCGCCGTCACGGCGCGGACCACGATCACCGCGCGGTTCGCGGGGTTCGCGCGCCGGACGCGTGTCTTCCAGTTCCTCGCCGGTTTCCTGATCGACGACGCGCATCGACAGGCGGACCTTGCCGCGCGGATCGATCTCGAGGACCTTGACCTTGACTTCCTGTCCTTCGGACAGGACGTCGGCGACCTTTTCGACGCGTTCGTTCTTGATTTCCGACACGTGGACGAGGCCGTCCTTGCCGCCCATGAAGTTCACGAAGGCACCGAAATCGACGAGGTTCACGACCTTGCCGTTATAGATTTTGCCGACTTCGGCTTCCTCGACGATGCCGAGGATCCACGCCTTGGCGGCTTCGATCTGCGCGGTATCCGACGAGGCGATCTTGATCGTGCCTTCGTCGTCGATGTCCACCTTGGCGCCGGTCGTCGCGACGATTTCGCGGATGACCTTGCCGCCGGTGCCGATGACGTCACGGATCTTCGACTTGTCGATCGTGATCGTTTCGATACGCGGCGCATGCGCCGACAATTCGCTGCGGACTTCGCCGAGCGCCTTGTTCATTTCGCCGAGGATGTGCGCGCGGCCTTCCTTGGCCTGCGCCAGTGCCTTTTCGAAGATTTCCTTCGTGATGCCGGCAATCTTGATGTCCATCTGCATCGTGGTGATGCCTTCGGACGTACCCGCCACCTTGAAGTCCATGTCGCCGAGGTGATCTTCGTCACCCAGGATGTCCGACAGGATTGCGAAATCCTGGCCTTCGAGGATCAGGCCCATCGCGATGCCCGACACCGGGCGCGCGATCGGCACGCCAGCATCCATCATCGCAAGGCTGCCGCCACACACCGACGCCATCGACGACGAACCGTTGGATTCGGTGATGTCGCTGGTCAGACGGATGGTATAGGGGAAATCTTCCTTCTTAGGCAGCACGGGATGCAGCGCACGCCACGCCAGCTTGCCGTGGCCGACTTCGCGGCGGCCCGGCGCGCCGAAGCGGCCGACTTCGCCGACCGAATAGGGCGGGAAGTTATAGTGCAGCATGAAGTTCTGATACGACAGGCCGTTGAGGCCGTCGATCATCTGTTCGGCTTCCTTGGTGCCCAGCGTGCAGGTCGCGATCGTCTGGGTTTCACCGCGGGTGAACAGCGCCGAACCGTGCGCGCGCGGCAGGAAGTGCGTTTCGGCGACGATCGGACGGATCTGCGTCGTCGTGCGGCCGTCGATGCGCTTGCCGTCCTTCAGGATGGCGGTGCGGACGATTTCGGCTTCCAGCTTCTTGGTCAGCTTGATGCCGGCCATGACTTCCTGCGGGCTGAGGCCATCGGCTGCAAACTGTTCCTTCGCCTTCGCGCGCGCTTCGTTGAGCGCGTTCGAACGAGCCGACTTGTCGGTCAGCTTGTAGGCGGCGGCAATGTCCTTGCCGATCAGCTTCTTGAGCTTGTCCTTGATCGCCGCATTGTCGTCCGACGATGCGATTTCCCAGGGTTCCTTGGCAGCCTGTTCGGCAAGCTTGATGATCGCCTTCACGACTTCGCGGCACGCATCGTGCGCGAACAGCACGGCGCCGAGCATGATCTCTTCCGACAGCTCGTTCGCTTCGGATTCGACCATCATCACCGCGTCGTGCGTCGCCGCGACGACGAGGTCGAGGTCGCCTTCGGCAACCTGTTCGTCGGTCGGGTTGAGGATATATTCGCCGTCGAGATAGCCGACGCGCGCAGCGCCGATCGGACCCATGAAGGGCACGCCCGAAATGGTGAGCGCAGCCGAGGCCGCGACCATCGCGAGGATGTCGGGTTCATTGTGGCCGTCATAGCTCAGCACCTGAGCGATGGCGTTGATCTCGTTATAGAAACCTTCGGGGAACAGCGGGCGGATCGGACGGTCGATCAGACGACTGACCAGCGTTTCCTTTTCGGTCGCGCCGCGTTCGCGCTTGAAGAAGCCGCCGGGGATGCGCCCCGCGGCCGAATATTTTTCCTGATAATGGACGGTCAGGGGGAAGAAGTCCTGCCCTTCCTTCACCGACTTGGCGGCGGTCACGGCGCACAGGACGACCGTTTCACCCAGTGTCGCCATCACGGCGCCGTCGGCCTGACGGGCAACCTTGCCCGTTTCGAGAGTCAGCGTTTCACCGCCCCACTCGATCGATACTTTTTTCACGTCAAACATGGAATTTCCTTCGCCCGCCGGGCCCTATGCCGGGCGGGGCCTCTGTTCCGGGCAATCCGGCCCGGGCGGGTCGGGGCGTCTGTCTGCCCCTATGGCGGTCCCGCCGGATGCGGGAACGGCCCTTTAAGCATGTGTCCCCGCGAAGGCGGGGACCCAGTTCTGCCAGTTCGGTGCAAGCCCGCCCTGGATCCCCGCCTGCGCGGGGATAACGCAATACGTAAACGGCCCCCGAAGCCGGGGGCCGAACGATTGCGTTACTTGCGAAGACCCAGCTTCGCGATCAGGTCGGTGTAGCGTCCCTCGTCCTTCTTCTTGAGATAGTCGAGGAGGCTGCGGCGCTTGTTGACCATCATCAGCAGCCCGCGGCGGCTGTGATTGTCCTTGGCGTGCGACTTGAAATGGCCGGTCAGCGTGTTGATGCGGTCGGTCAGGATCGCGACCTGCACTTCGGGCGAACCCGTATCGCCCTTTTCGCGGGCATGTTCCTTGATGAGTTCGGCCTTGCGTTCGGCAGTAATCGACATGTGCTTCGTCCTTCGAACATCCTGTTACAGATTGAAGCCCCGCACGACCTTCAGCGTTCCCGCCAAAGCCTCTATCAATGCCACGGGCCGATCGTCGGCGTCGCGTCCCCAATAGAGCCCGTCCTGCGTGCTTCCCCCGGTCCAGACACGACCCTGACGGATCGCCCCTGCCGCTTCCGGGGAAAGGTCCAGAGCCGGGATGTCGACCAGCCCTGCCTCCAGCGGCAGAAATATCTCTGATTGGGCGGCCCCTTGGCCGAAAGCGTTCAATTTGTCCAGCGAAATCGCCTGATCCAGCGCGAAGGGGCCCGCCTTCGTCCGGCGCAACATGGTGACATGCCCGACGGTGCCGACCGCCCGCGCAATGTCGCGCGCAAGGCTGCGGATATAGGTGCCCTTCGAAACATGCGCCGTGAGGGTGATTTCTTCCAGTTCCTCCCCGGTACGGGGAGGGGGACCATGCGAAGCATGGTGGAGAGGCACGGGCGGCTTGCCCGGCGTATCGACGAAGCGCGAACCCTCACCTGCCCCTCCACCACCTTCGGTGGTCCCCCTCCCCGTGCCGGGGAGGATCGCGAGCGCATGGATCGTCACCGCCCGCGCCTTCATCTCGACCGTTTCGCCGGCGCGCGCGCGGTCATAGGCGCGCTCGCCGTCGATCTTGATCGCCGAATAGGCGGGCGGCACCTGTTCGATCGGCCCGGTAAAGCGCGGCAGAATCGCAGCAATTTCCGAAAGCCGCGGCCGCACGTCGCTGGTCGCAACGACGTCGCCCTCCGCGTCGAGCCCGGCGGTCTCGGTCCCGAACGCGATCGTGAAATCATAGACCTTGCTCGCGTCGAGCATGCGCCCGCACAGCTTCGTCGCCTCGCCGAGCGCGATCGGCAGCACGCCCGAGGCAAGCGGGTCGAGCGTCCCGCCATGGCCGACCTTGACCTTGCCCAGCCCGGCTTCGCGGCACACGCGCTTCACCGCGGCGACCGCCTGCGTCGAGCCGAGCCCGACGGGCTTGTCCATTATGATCCATCCGTTCATCGCCGCGCGGGCTAGGCCGCGCAGGCGATGCTTGTCAATTCGACCGGGATCGATTCGATTGGGCTCAATTCGACTTGGCGGCGTCCGCAGCGGCCTTGGCGGCTTTCTCCGCCTCGCGCGCCGCCTTGCGCTCTTCCTTGGTCGGCGGCGGCGCCGACGTCACGAAGGACGAAATCGCACAGCGCTCGCCGCGCACCAGAAGCGACGCGAACTTGTCGAGCCGCGAGGTTCCGCGCGTGTCGACGCCGATCGCCTGCGCAAAATCGATGTCGCGGCACGGACCGAAGAAGGTCGCATAATACCAGTCGCGGCGGCTGTCCTGAATCCACACGCCATCCTCGCCATCGGCCTGAAAGGTACGGATCGTCGCATTACTGGGAAAGCTGATGCCGGTTTCGACGCCCAGCGCGCGCGATTCCTGCGGTGCCCTTTCGGCCGCCACAGTTGCTGAAAGGGGGAGCAAGGCGGCGGCCAGGGAGAGTGCAAGAGTTTTCATGGCGACTCATCTAGCGCGAACTGGCTGAACTCATGCTGACTGAGGCCGCAATCCTAGCGACGGCGCGCGACCGGCCATAGCAGCAATCCCGCCATGAAAGCCGTACCGGCATATAGGAACCAGGATCGCGGGGCGAACGTGAATGGGTTCCAGAATAGGAGCAGGTTGAGTGCGTGCCCGGCCAGCAGTGCCAACCACAGCGCACGCCGCGTGCGCCCCCACCAGCGCCGCGCCGCGAACCGGTCGATGATCAATGTGAACAGCAGCGTCACCGCCGTGCACACGATCCATGCAAATCCCATAAAAAGCCAAGCCACGCCCATCGCCGGACTATGGCCGGGCAGCCCAATCGTCCGCAAGAAGGCTAAATAACCCAGTATGCCGCAAATAGCCGGTCCAGGTGATGCGTTCGGCGCGTAGCACGCCCTCCTTGACCGCGCCGAGCTTCCCGACCGCCGCCTGACTGCGTGCATTGCGTTCATCGATGCGGAATTCGATCCGGCGGATGCCGACTGCAAACGCATGATCGATCATCAGTTTCTTGACACGCCCATTGAACCCCGTGCCGCGCGCGGCGGGTTCGATATAGCTGTTGCCGATCTCCACCGTCTGCGCCGACACATCGGGACGCAGATAAGCGGTCATGCCGACCAGCCGATCGCCGTCGATGATCGCATAGGGCATCCGGCTTTCATGCCCGATCAGCGTGTCGAAGCTCGCGTCGAAATGATCGGGATCGAAGCTCGACGAATAGATCGGCCAGATGTCGGCATCGGCGGCGCAGGCGGCGCGCAGCGCCTCGCGGTGCGGCTCGGCCAGCTTGACGAGCCGGAGGTCGCCGTCGGCCAGTTCGACATAAAGCCGGTCAAGCATCGGCGCCCGCCTCTTGCAAAGCGTCCGCCGCAGCCCGGCGCTTGGCCATGAAATGGCGGCGGCACATGGCGACATAGCGGTCGTTGCCGCCGATCTCGGTCTGCGCGCCCGCGACCACCGCTCGGCCGGCGGCATCGACGCGCAGGTTCATCGTCGCCTTGCGCCCGCATTCGCACACCGCCTTCAGTTCGACCAGCGCGTCGGCGATGCCGAGCAACGCCGCCGAGCCGGGAAAGAGATCGGCCGCAAAATCGGTGCGCAGCCCGTAACAGAGGACCGGAATATCGGCCTCGTCGGCGAGCCGCGCCAGCGCAAACACCTGATCTTTCGAAAGGAACTGCGCCTCGTCGATCAGCACGCATGCCAGCGGGCGCCGCCGATGCTCGTCGCTCACCGCGGCCCACAGGTCGCTTTCGGGATCGAATTTATGCGCCTCGGCGAGCAGGCCGATGCGGCTGGTGATCTGCCCCGCGCCGTAGCGGTCGTCGAGCGCGGCGGTCCACAGCATCGTCTCCATCCCGCGCTCGCGATAGTTGAAATCCGCCTGCAGCAGCGTCGTCGACTTGCCCGCGTTCATGCTGGCATAATAGAAATAGAGCTTGGCCATGGCATGAGCGATACCGCCTCGGCGGCGCCGCGCAAGCCCAATCAGGCGGCGCCGAGCAGCGCGCGAAAGCGCGCCGGCTGCGGCAGCAGATCGGCGAGCGTGTAGCCGTCGAGATGCGCGGTGAAGGCTGCCAGCGCCCCGGCGAGCGCGCCCTGCAATCCGCAGCCGCCGCGCACCGGGCAGGTCGACGTCGCTGGGTTCATACACTCGACGAAGCCGTCCAGCCTTTCGAGCTCGCGGACGACCGCGCCGACGATCACCGCCTCAGGCGCCTTGGCGAGCGTCAGCCCGCCTCCGCGTCCGCGCTGCGCCGCGACATAGCCGAGCGCCTGCAGCCGCTGCGCCACCTTGGCGAGATGATTGCGCGACACGCCATATTGGCCGGCGATCTCGTCGACCGACATCTGCCGCCCGGTCGCCGCCAGCGCCATCAGGATGCGCAGCGCATAGTCGCTGTGAAGGCTCAATCGCATAAAATAGGTATATGAAATATTGCTTTTATGCGCAAGGCCGATAAAGCGGCAAATGAAATGCCGTTTATCGAGTCGAGGCAATGAAGAAGACCGTCCCCGCCCACCCCCATGCCATCGCCGCGCGCGAGGACCGGCGCGCTGCCGCCATCGCGATGGGAGTCGACGAAGCCTTTATCGCGACGCTCGTCGATCGCTTCTACGCCGCGATCCGGCGCGACGCCCTGCTTGGCCCGATCTTCGACGAACGCATCCACGACTGGCCCGCGCATCTCGCGCAGATGAACCGCTTCTGGCAGTCGATCCTGCTCGGCGCCGGCAATTTCACCGGCAATCCGATGGCCAAGCATCTTGCGATCCCGACCATCGGCGAACGCCATTTCCAGCATTGGCTCGGGCTCTTTTATGCCACGCTGCGCGACGTGGCGCCGAGCGAAGGGGCGGTCGCGCTGGTCGGTGCGCGGGCGCGGATGATCGCCGAAAGTCTGCTCACCGGTATCGCGGTCCACCGCGACCGCGACCCCGACATCACCCGCCGGATGGTGCTGCCCCACGTCTGATACCCGCCGCGCGCCCGCAGCCGCCGACACCGCAGCTTGACTCGCCCGCCCCCGCTGTCATGCTGCGCACAAAAGATGCAGCATTAACAGTGGGGAGAGCTGCAATGCGATTGATGCCGGTGACCGATGCGATGTTCCTGTGGGGGGAAAGTCGCGAAATGCCGATGCATATCGGCGGCATCAACCTCTACACGCTGCCCGACGATGTCGACGAAACCGATTGGCTGAACGAACAGCTCGCACTGTTGCGCCAGTCGGAAGGGCTGCGGCGGCCGTTCAGCGAGGTGCTGAAACTCACCCCGCTCGGCCAGTACGGCCCGATCCGGCTCGAACCCGACCGCGACATCGACATGCACTATCATGTGCGCTCGGCCGCGCTGCCCAAGCCGGGGCGCTATCGCGAGATGTTCGAACTCGCCTCGCGCCTCCATTCCAGCCTGCTCGACCGCACCCGCCCCTTGTGGGAAATCACGCTGATCTCAGGGCTCCCCAATCGGCAGATCGCAACCTTCAAGAAGGTGCATCATGCGCTGATGGACGGCGCGGCGAGCATCCATTTCTATAATTCGATGTTCTCGCCCGACCCCAAGGAACGGCGGACCTGCTCGCCGCTGTCGGTCGAGGCCTATGAAGCCTATAAGCGCAAATTCCCGTCGCCCAAAAAGCCGCCGCGCCCCAGCCTGACCGACATCGCCGCGATCGGCGAGTTTCTGAAGGAGCAATGGGGCAACAGCGTCGGCGTGACCAAGGCGCTCAACCAATATGTCGCGGCGATGTTCGGCATCGGCGGCGAAGGGCTGGTCACCCCCTTTGCCGGCGTGCCACGCACCAGCTTCAACCGCAACATCACCGGCGCCCGCCGCTTCGTCGCGCAAAGCTGGTCGCTCGAACGCGTCCGCGCGGTCGGCAAGGCCTATGACGGGACGATCAACGACGCGGTGCTCGGCATGTGCGCGGGCGCGATGCGCAAATATCTGCAATCGCTGAACGAGCTGCCCGACAAGCCTTTGAAAGCCATGGCGCCGGTGTCGATCCGGCCCAAGGACGATATCGATTCGGGCAATTCGGTTGCCTCAGTGACGGCCAATCTCGCGACCCATATCGACGACCCCGCCGAACGCATGGCGGCGATCCAGGGATCGATGAACGCCGCCAAGGCACAATTGCGCGCGATGACCGCGCAGCAGATCCAGCTCTATACCGCAATCACCAATTTCCCGCAGATGCTGACCGCGCTGACGCGTACCGCCGACAAATTCCCCGCCTATTCGGCCACCATCTCCAACGTCCCCGGCCCGCGCGAGCAGATGTACTGGAACGGCGCGCGGCTCGACGGCATGTATCCCGCAAGCATCCCCGTCGACGGCATGGCGATGAATATCACGCAGGTGTCGAATTTCAGGAATATCGACTTCGGCATCACCGCCTGCCGCCGCAGCGTGCCGCACGCGCAGCGGATGATCGACTATCTGGAAGAAGCGCTGGTCGAGCTTGAGGCCGCGGCAGGGATCAAGACGCCGAAGGGAAAATAGCGCCTATCCGCTCCCACCAACCCGTCATCTGGGCTCAGTCTTGAATTTCGCCCTCGCCGCTGCCCAAGTCGCGCGCCACCTTGGGATCGCGCAGCAATTGCTCGATGTGGCTCGCTTCGTCGAAGCTTTCGTCGGCGAGGAATTTGAGCTTCGCCGCATATTTCATGCGGATGCGGTGCGCGACTTCGCGCTGGAGATAGGCGGTGTTGGTGCGCAACGCCTTCAGCACCGCCTCCTCGTCGCGGCCGAGCAGCGGCTTCACGAATACCGTGGCATGGCGCAGGTCGGGCGACATGCGCACTTCGGTCACGCTCACCGGATGCGTCGCGAGGACATCGTCATGCACGTCGCCGCGCTGAAGTATCTCGCTCAGCACATGGCGCACCTGTTCGCCCACGCGCAGGACGCGGACCGAGGGGCCTTCGGGTTTTTCGTTATGCCGCATCGCTCAATATCCTACCGCACCCCCGCGCATGCAGGGGTGCGGCGATGGTTCGATCACAACGTCCGCGCGCGTTCCTCGACCTCGAAGACTTCGAGGTGATCGCCCGGCTTGATGTCGTTGGTATCCGCCAGCACGACGCCGCATTCCAGGCCCGCGCGCACTTCGGCGACATCGTCCTTGAAACGGCGGAGCGACGCGATGGTCGTTGCCGAGACGATGACGTCCTCGCGCGTGAGACGCGCGTGGAGCCCCTTGCGGATGATGCCTTCGAGCACCAGCAGACCCGCGGCCTTGTCGCGCTTGCCGGCCGGGAAGACTTCCTTGACCTCGGCGCGGCCGACGACGGTTTCGACGCGTTCCGGGCCCAGCTCGCCCGCCATCTCCTTCGCGACTTCCTCGGTCAGGTGATAGATGACGTCATAGTACATGAAGCGCACTTTTTCGCGGTTCGCGATCTCGCGCGCCTTGGCGTTGGGGCGGACGTTGAAGCCGATGATCGGCGCATTCGTCGCCGCCGCCAGCGTCACGTCGCTTTCGGTGATCGCGCCGGCTCCCGAATGGAGCACGCGGACGCGAATCTCGTCGGTCGACAGCTTGTTGAGCGCGTTGACGATCGCTTCGACGCTGCCCTGCACGTCGGCCTTGATGACCACCGGATATTCGATGACATTGGCCTTGTCGGCGAGCGCCGAGAACATGCCTTCCAGGCTGACCGGCGCCTGCGCCGTCCGCTTCTTGAGCGCCTGTTCCTGACGATAGGCGGCGACTTCGCGCGCGCGCGCCTCATTCTCGACCACGGTCAGCGTGTCACCCGCCATCGGCACCCCGCCGAGGCCCAGAACCTCGACCGGCATTGACGGACCGGCTTCCTTGATCTGCTGGCCCTGATCGTTGACGAGCGCGCGGACGCGACCGCTTTCGGCGCCGCAGACGAAGATGTCGCCGACCTTCAGCGTACCGCGACGGACGAGGATCGTCGCAACGGGGCCGCGGCCCTTGTCGAGCTTGGCCTCGACCACCGTCCCCTCGGCCGAACGGTCGGGGTTGGCCTTGAGCTCCATGATCTCGGCCTGAAGCGCGATAGCGTCGAGCAGCTTGTCGAGGCCAGTCTTCTTGAGCGCCGAAACTTCGACATTCTGGACGTCGCCGCCCATTTCCTCGACGACGATCTCATGCTCGAGCAGGCGCTCGCGCACGCGCTGCGGGTTCGCGCCTTCCTTGTCGACCTTGTTGATCGCCACGATGATCGGCACGCCGGCCGCCTTCGCATGGTTGATCGATTCGATCGTCTGCGGCTTCAGCCCGTCGTCGGCCGCCACCACCAGCACCGCGATATCGGTGACATTGGCACCGCGCGCGCGCATTTCGGTGAAGGCTTCGTGGCCCGGCGTATCGAGGAAGGTGACTTGGCTCCCGTCGGGGGTCTTCACCTGATAGGCGCCGATATGCTGGGTGATGCCGCCGGCTTCGCCCGACTGGACGCTGGTGCCGCGCAGCGCGTCGAGCAAGCTGGTCTTGCCGTGATCGACGTGGCCCATGATGGTGACCACCGGCGCGCGGGGCTTCATCTGTTCGGGCGCATCGACGTCCTGATCGTTGCGGATATCCACATCGGCTTCGCTGACGCGTTTGATCTCGTGCCCGAATTCGGTGACGAGCAGTTCAGCCGTATCCTGGTCGATCGTCTGATTGACGGTGACCATCATGCCCATCTTGAACAGCGCCTTGACGAGATCGGCGCCCTTTTCGGCCATGCGGTTCGCCAGTTCCTGCACGGTGATCGTGTCGGGAACGACGACTTCGCGAACCTGCTTTTCGCGCGGACCGCTCGGCATCAGGTGCGAACGCTTTTCCTTTTCGCGAGCGCGCTTCAGCGCGGCGAGGCTGCGCGCACGCGCGCCTTCATCTTCGTTGAGCGCGCGCGTGACGGTCAGCTTGCCCGACTGACGCCGGTGATCGCCGCGATGTTCCTTCTTCTGTTCGGGGCGCTTCGGTTCGGGACGCTTCGGCGCCTCGACCGGCGTGAAGCGACGCGGCGCGGGCGCAGCGCTGCTCGTCGTGGCGGCGCGCGGCGCGGCTTCGGCCGGCTTGGCTTCGGCAGCAGGCGCGACCGGCGCTTCGGCGGCGGGCTCGGCAGCAGCCGGAGCGGGCGCTTCCTCGGAAGCCTTGGATTTTTCCTCGCGCGCTTCGGCGGCACGCGCGCGCTCTTCCTCGAGCGCGCGGGCGCGTTCGGCCTCTTCGCGGCGGCGCGCTTCTTCAAGCGCGGCGAGACGCGCCTCTTCGGCTTCGCGCAGCAACTGCGTCTGGCGCTCCTGACGCGACATCAGGCTGTTGTCGGCCTTGGGCGCGGCAGGCTTGGGTGCCGGTGCGGGCGCAGCCGGCTTCGGCGCGGGTGCAGGCGCGGCCTCGACCGCTTCAGCCTCGGGCGCGGGCGCCGCTTCGCCGGGACGGCCAAGCACGCGGCGGCGCTTCACCTCGACCACCACCGTATTGCGGCGGCCGTGGCTGAATTGCTGCTGCACCTGTCCGGCCTCTACCGTACGCTTCAGCCCCAAGGGCTTGCGGGTCAGAGTCGGCTTGTCCTGTTCGTCACTCATCGAAACGTCTTATTCCTTCAATACGCGTCCGAAACCGGAGAGTCCGTGTCGGGCTCCCTGGACGCCATCCCATTCCCCGCCGTGCGGGAATCCTGATCGGAAACGCGGTTGGCCGCGTCCCTAAACCATCCGGTGAAAAACTGCCAGCGGCTCAAATGCGCCAGCACCCGGTCGGCGGCACGGGCGTCGGTCACGCCCAGATGCACCGCATTTTCACGCCCCAATGCCATAGATAGGGTGTATCGGTCCACCGGCAAGACCGTGCCCTCGCGGCCGGACCCTTCGTGATCCTCGCCGACCCGCCACGCCTGTGCCAGTTTCTTGCGCCCATCTTCGCCGGCATCCTGCGCATGCAGGAGCAGGCGGACCTGGCCGCGGCGCGCCGCGTCCTCGATCCGCTCGCTGCCGAGGATCAGCATTCCGCCGCGCGCCTCAAGCCCCAGCCGGTCGAGCGTCGCACGCGCGAGTTGCGCCTCGATCCGCGCGCCCAGATCGTCGGGAATCGTGAAGGCGCTGTCCTGCAGCGCCCGCGCCAGCCCGCCCTTGAGCTTGCCCTTCGCCTGCGCCGCTTCCAGCGCGTCGCGGTCGACCCCGATCCACGCGCCGCGCCCCGGCGCCTTGCTGAGCACGTCGGGCGCGATCGTGCCGTCGGGCCCGAGCGCAAGGCGCACGAGCCGTCCGGCCGGCGCCACGTCGCCGGTTACCACACAGCGCCTTTCGGGCGCGTGCTGTCCGCGCTTACCCGCGCGGTCGGTTTGGCTTAGCTGATCATTGCGCGGGGTCCGCATCGGCGGCCTCCCCGGTCTGGGCTTCGGCTTCGGCAGCCGGTTCGTCGTCGAACCAGTGCGCGCGCGCCGCCATGATGATCTCGTTGCCCTGCTCTTCCGACAGGCCATATTCGCCGAGCACGCCGCCCTTGTCTTCGGCGCGTTCCGAACGCTCGCGCGCCGGGCCGCGGCGATTCTCGCTGCGCTTCTTCGCGATCAGTTCGTCGGTCGCGAGGTCAGCCAGATCGTCGAGCGTCTTGATCCCCGCCTTGCCGAGCGTGACGAGCATCGCTTCGGTCAGGTGCGGCAGTTCGGCCAGATCATCCTCGACGCCAAGCCCGCGGCGTTCCTGGCGCGCGGCTTCTTCGCGGCGTTCGAGCGCTTCGGTCGCACGGCTCTGCAGCTCTTCGGCCAGTTCGTCATCGAAGCCTTCGATGCTCGCCAGTTCGTCGAGCGGCACATAAGCGACTTCTTCGAGTTCGCCGAAGCCTTCGGCGACGAGCAACTGCGCGAGCGTTTCGTCGACGTCGAGTTCTTCCTGGAACATCGTCGAGCGTTCGACGAATTCGCGCTGGCGCTTTTCGCTCGCGTCGGCCTCGGTCATGATGTCGATCTGCTTGCCGGTCAGCTGGCTGGCGAGACGGACATTCTGGCCGCGGCGGCCGATGGCAAGGCTGAGCTGATCGTCGGGAACGACGACTTCGATACGGCCGTCATCTTCGTCGATGACGACGCGCTGCACCGTCGCGGGCTGCAGCGCGTTGACGACGAAGGTCGCGGTGTCTTCCGACCAGGGAATGATGTCGATCTTTTCGCCCTGCATTTCCTGGACGACCGCCTGAACGCGGCTGCCCTTCATGCCGACGCACGCGCCGACGGGGTCGATCGAGCCGTCATAGCTGATGACGCCGATCTTGGCGCGGCTGCCCGGATCGCGCGCCGCGGCCTTGATCTCGATGATGCCGTCGTAGATTTCGGGCACTTCCTGCGCGAACAGCTTCTTCATGAAGTCGGGGTGCGCGCGGCTGAGGAAAATCTGCGGTCCGCGATTTTCGCGGCGCACCGACAGGATCAGCGCGCGGACGCGATCGCCGACGCGCATCAGTTCGCGCGGGATCTGCTGGTCGCGGCGGATCACGCCTTCGGCGCGGCCCAGGTTGACGACGATGTGGCCGAATTCGACCGACTTGACGACGCCGGTGATGATCTCGCCCGCGCGGTCCTTATATTCCTCGAACTGGCGCTCGCGGTCGGCTTCGCGGACCTTCTGGAAGATCACCTGCTTCGCCGACTGGGCGTCGATGCGGCCGAGGTCGACCGCGGGCAGCGGATCGACGATGAAGTCGCCGACCTTCGCATCCTTCTGCAGCTTCTGCCCGGCGGCAAGGTCGACCTGCTTGAAATAATCATCGACCTGTTCAACCACCTCGACGACGCGCCACAAGCGAAGGTCGCCGGTCTGCGCGTCGAGCTTGGCGCGGATGTCGTTCTCGGCGCCGTAGCGGGCGCGCGCCGCGCGCTGGATCGCTTCCTCGATGGCCTCGATGACGATGCCCTTGTCGATCATCTTCTCGCTGGCGACGCTGTTGGCGATCGCGAGCAGTTCGGCCTTGTTGGCGGAAATGGCAGTGGCCATCAGTCCTGTCCTTCTTCTTCCATGTCGTCGGCACCCTCGATCGAGAGCGGGACGGTTGCGGCAATCAATTTGTCGGTAAGGACGAGCTTGGCCGTGTCGATCGCGTCGAACGGCAGCTTGTGCTCGACCCCTTCCTTGTCGAAAATCGTGACGATACCGGCGTCGATGCCGGCGAGTTCGCCATTGAAGCGCAGGCGCCCGTCACGCTTTTCCTTCAGCGCGACCTTCGCCTCATGCCCCGCCCAGTCGGCAAAGTCGGCGGGACGCGTCAGCGGGCGGTCGATCCCGGGCGACGACACTTCGAGGCGATAGGCGCCCTCGATCGGATCCTCGCCCGCTTCCTCCAGCGCGTCGAGCCGGTCCGAAATGCGGCGCGACAGATCGGCGCAATCGTCGATCGTCAGCTGGCGCGTATCGGGCCGTTCGGCCATCACCTGCAGCGTCGGATCTTCCTCGCCGCCGAAAAAGGCGACGCGCACGAGCGCAAGGCCCATCGCCTCGGCTTCGGGCGCGATGATCGCATTGAGGACGTCGAAATCGACCAAGCTTCATTCCCAAATATCGCGACCGGAAAAGCCATGCGTTTACGGCCGCCGCGGCCCGCGGCCCCGACGTCCTATATGGCTACCCATGTCTAGGAGTGAGCGTGCATATAGGCGCGTTGCGGGGAGTCGGCAAGCGGAGATTGGGGTGGGCGGCTTTCGGCCGGTTGGGTCATCGGGCCGGATCGGCATGGATGGCAGTTGAGGACCGATTGCTGACATTTACAGCATCGTCATGCTGAACTTGTTTCAGCATCCATGGACGGAGCTTTCCTCCGGCGCAGCACATAAGGAAATGGCGCACCATGGATCCTGAAACAAGTTCAGGATGACGAGAATCGAAAGGCTGGAATCTACCCCATTCCCGCCGCTGCCGATCGGTATCTAATGACCGGAATCGACCGGTTGCGGACGTTCGATCCTCATCGTCGTCCCGGACTTGATCCGGGATGACGAAGGTATGAAAGTCCCGCTTCGACGTTGTGCACCCCGGCGAAAGCCGGGGCCCAGGGCTTCACGGCACCAACGGCGGCTTTTAACGCTCTGGGCCCCGGCTTTCGCCGGGGAACACGAGCGGTTAGCGGCAACGGCGACCAACTACCCCAAAACCGTCACGGGCGGCGTTGCCGCTCAATCCTGCAATGTCTTGATGATCGCGGAAAAATCATGTCCGCCGTCGTCGGCGGCGACGAACGCTTCATAGAGTTCGCGGGCCTTCGATCCCATCGGGACATCAGCCTCGACGCTCGCCGCCGCTTCCATCGCGAGGCGGAGGTCCTTGAGCATAAGGGCCGCGGCGAACCCGCCCTTGTAATCATTGTCGGCGGGCGTCGTCGGCCCGACGCCGGGGAGCGGCGCATAGCTGGTGAGCGACCAGCATTGCCCCGACGACACGCTGGCGATGTCGAAGAATTTTTGCGGATCGAGCCCGAGCTTCTGCGCGAGCGCGAGCGTTTCGCACGTCGCGATCATCGACGCGCCCAGCAGCATATTGTTGCAGATCTTCGCGCCCTGCCCCGCGCCCGCGTCGCCGGCGTGGATCACCGCCTTGCCCATTTTCGCGAGGATGGGTTCGGCGCGCGCGAAGCCTTCGTCGGTGCCGCCGACCATGAAGGTCAGCGTGCCCGCATTGGCGGCGGCGATACCGCCCGAAACCGGCGCATCGACCGCGACGAGGCCCTTCGCCGTCGCCGCCTCGATATTCGCGCGCGCCGTCGCGACGTCGATCGTCGAGCAATCGAGCAGCAGAGTGCCGGGCGCGGCGTTGGGGAAGACGTCGGCTTCATAAACGCCCGCGACATGCTTGCCCGCGGGGAGCATGGTGACGACGGCCTCGGCGCCGGTCACCGCGTCGGCCGCCGATGCGGCGCGGGTGCAGCCCGCCTCCACCGCCCGCGTCAGCGCCTCTTCGCTGAGGTCGAAGGCGCGGACGTCGTGGCCCGCCTTCGCAAGGTTCGCAGCCATCCCGCCGCCCATATTGCCGAGTCCGATAAAGGCGATTTTCATAGTATTTCCAATTCGTTGAGAATGACAACTACGCCAATGAACGTGAAGAAGGAGCCCAAGACAAAGCCAAGGATCGCTTGAAGATATTTGAGGAACCAATCGAGCCTCGTCAGAGGCTGCGGTTCTTCACCTGCCGCGTTCAGGATCATTCTTTCCAATACGCCGGTCGTTTCCTGTCGCCGATATCGCCAATGATTCCACCCGGCCCAAAAGAGCAGGAGTCCCATCGCCAAGGCGAGCAGACCAGTTGTCACCGCCCTTTCCACACGCCTTCGCGCTTTTCGATGAAGGCGGCCATACCTTCGGCCTTGTCCTCGGTCGCGGCGAGAATCTGGAACAAGCGGCGTTCGTAGAGAAGGCCCTGGTCGAGCGTCGTTTCGAACGCGGCATTGACCATGTCCTTGTTCACCATCGCGGCCATTGGCGGCATGCCTGCAATCGTGGTCGCCGTCTTCACCGCTTCGTCGACCAGCGTTTCATGCGCGACTACCCGCGCGACGAGGCCCGAACGCTCGGCCTCTTCGGCGTCCATCATCCGGCCGGTCAGGCACATTTCCATCGCCTTCGCCTTGCCGACCGCGCGGGTCAGACGCTGCGACCCGCCCATGCCGGGGGCGACGCCGAGCTTGATTTCGGGCTGGCCGAATTTCGCCTTTTCGCTGGCGATGATGAAGTCGGCCATCATCGCCAGTTCGCAGCCGCCGCCCAAGGCAAAGCCGTTGACCGCAGCAATCCACGGCTTCCTGACCTTCTTCACGAAGTCGCTCGTCCATTTCGAGAAGAAATCCTCGAGATAGAAATCGGCGGCGGGCTTGTCGGCCATTTCCTTGATGTCGGCACCCGCGGCAAACGCCTTGTCGCCCGATCCGGTGAGGACGGCGCAGCGCTGGCTGTCATCGGCCTCGAACGCCGCGAAGGCAGCGATCAGGTCGTCAAGCACATCGGAGTTCAGGGCATTGAGCGCCTGCGGGCGGTTGAGCGTGACGAGCGTGACGGCGCCGCGCTGTTCGACGAGGAGGGATTCGTAGGTCATTCGGTATCTCCGGATTTTCGTCATGCCGGACTTGATCCGGCATCCATTCCTCCCACCAAGGCAGAATGGACCCCGGATCAAGTCCGGGGTGACGAGTTTATGGTAGCGGGGTCCATTTCTCATTCTCGGGCAGCGGCGCGAAGATCGCGTCGATCCAGTCGTCGGTGACTGCCTCGGGCGTCGGCGGGTCCCATTTCGGGCTATTGTCCTTGTCGATAATCAGCGCGCGGACACCCTCGATGAAATCGTGCATCTGCACCACCCGGCTGCCGATCGCATATTCCTGCGTCATCTGCGCGGCAAAGTCGTGCATCTCGCCGCCCTCCTTGAGCTGGCGGAGCGCGACCTTGCAGGTTTGCGGCGATTTGCCGTGGAGCGTCGCCAGTTCCTTTTCGGCCCATTCGCCGCCATCGGTTTCAAGCGCGGCAAGAATCTCTTCATAGCTGTCGCTGGCGAACAGGCGGTTGATCCGGTCGATATGCTGCATGATCGCGGCGGGCGGCGCGGTGACCGACAGCTCGCCCAAGATACCGCCAATGCGGTCGGGGTGCTGCGCGATGCGCGCCTTTGCCTCGGCGATCTTTTCGGACGGCAGATAGTGGGTCGCGAGGCCCAGCGCGAGGCATTCGGCCCCGTCGAGCCGCGCGCCGGTGAGCGCGAGATAGACGCCGACGCGCCCTTCCAGTCGCGGCAGATACCAGCCGCCGCCGACGTCGGGGAACAGGCCGATCCCGGTTTCGGGCATCGCAAAGCGCGTATGTTCGGTCGCGACGCGATATTTCGCCGGCTGCGAAATGCCGACCCCGCCGCCCATGGTAATGCCGTCCATGAAGGCGACGACGGGCTTCGCATAGGTGAAGAGCAGATGGTTCAGGCGATATTCGGTGTGGAAGAACTGCCGCGCCTCCGTTCCGTCCTTGGCGCCGCTTTCCGCGAGCATGCGAATGTCGCCGCCGGCGCAGAAGCCGCGGCCTTCGCTATGGTCGATGATGACCGCCTCGACGGCCTCGTCATCGCGCCATTTTACGAGCGCGTCGATCATCGCCCGGCACATCGGCAGGTTGAGCGCGTGGATCGCCTTCGGACGATTGAGCGACAGGCGGCCGGCATGGCCGTCGATCGAGATGAGGATGTCGTCGGTCATACAAGAGGTCCTTCGAGACGGGCCTTCGCCAGGCTCAGTCCCTCCTCAGGACGAACGGCGGCAAAGGAAACCCGTTTGTGCTGAGGAGCCGCTGAGCCTGTCGAAGCGGCGTCTCGAAGCATCGTATTCATCATTGGCGTAGCAAATCCCTTCCCACGATCATTCGCATCACCTGGTTCGTCCCTTCGAGGATCGAATGGACGCGCAGGTCGCGCCAGAAACGCTCGATCGGATAATCCTTCAGATAGCCGTAACCGCCGAACAATTGCAGCGCGTCGTTGACGATCTTGCTGCCGTTATCGGTCGCCAGCCGCTTCGCCATCGCCGAGAAGCGCGACTTGTCGGGGGCGTTTGCAGTCACCTTCGCCGCCGCCATATAAAGCAGCGCACGCGCGGCTTCGAGGTCGGTCGCCATGTCGGCGAGCATGAACTGGGTGTTCTGGAAATCCGCAATCGGCTGGCCGAACTGCTGGCGGTCCTTGGTATAGGCGATCGCCTCGTCGAGGCAGCGCTGTGCCCCGCCGAGCGAGCAGGCGCCGATGTTGAGGCGGCCGCCGTCGAGCCCCGCCATCGCAAAGCGGAAGCCGTCGCCTTCCGCACCGACGCGGTTTTCGACCGGCACCTTCACATTGTCGAAGATCACCTGCGCGGTCGGCGAGGCGTTCCAGCCGAGCTTGCGTTCCTTCGCGCCGAAGCTGACACCGGGCATGTCCTTTTCGATGACGAGGCAGCTGATCCCCTTCGGTCCCGGCTGGCCGGTGCGTACCATCGTCACATAAAGGTCGTTGACGCCGGCGCCCGAAATGAACTGCTTGGTGCCGTTGACGACATAATGGTCGCCGTCGAGCGTCGCGGTGGTCTTGAGCGCCGCGGCGTCGGACCCCGAACCGGGTTCGGTGAGGCAGTAGCTGGCCATGCGGTCCATCGTGACGAGGTCGGGAAGATATTTCGCCTTCACCGCAGAGCCGCCGAAGCTGTCGATCATCCAGCTCGCCATATTGTGGATCGAGATGAAGGCGCTCGTCGCCGGGCAGCCGTAGGACATCGCCTCCATGATCAATGCCGCCTCGAGCCGACCGAGGCCGATACCGCCCGATTCCTCGCTGACATAGATCGCCGCGAAGCCGAGTTCGGCCGCCTGCTTGATCACGTCGCGCGGGAAATGCGCCTTCTCGTCCCATTCGGCCGCAAAGGGCGTGATGGCGTCGGCGGTGAACTTGCGCGCCATGTCCTGGATCGCGCGCTGGTCGTCGGTAAGCTGGAACTGGTCGGTCATATCCCTGTCTCTAAAATGGCCTCGGCCTCGATTTCGACTTTCCATTCGGGGCGGATCAGCGCCGGAATGACGAGCATCGTCGCGGCGGGGCGGATCGCGCCGAATATGGCGCCATGCGCCTGTCCGACGCGATCGGCATCGGCGGCGTCGGTGATATACATGCGGGTGCGCACAACGTCGGCGAAGCTGCCGCCCAGGGCTTCGAGCGCTTCGCCGATGATCGTCAGGCAGCGCGCGGCCTGCACTCCGGCGTCGCCGACGGTCGACGAACCGTCGGGCTCGATCGGCGCGCAGCCGGCGACATCGATGCGATTGCCGACCCGGACTGCGCGGCTGTAGCCGTACACGGGTTCAAAGGGTGACGCCGAGCCGTGATTGCGCCGCGAGCCGTCAGCCACACGTAACCTGCGTGATCTTGTAAGCGTCGTCGTACATGACGTTCACCCGGTCCTGCCGATAATCCATCGTCATCGCGCTGCGCGGCGGGCCCCAGCGCAGCGTGCGCGCGCCGGTCGCTTTCAGGATGGCGCCGCCCAGATCGGGGCTCGCGGTCTGGCCGACATAGCTTTGCGCCGCATCGGCGCTGCACGTCATCACGGCCGGCGGCGGCGGCCCGGCATCGGAGGGAGAACCGTCCCCGGCGCTGGCGCAGGCGGCGAGCGGCAGGACGGCGGCGAGGGTCAGAAAACGGATATCCATCATATATCTCCCTTTCTTCGCAAGTCAGGCGCAGCGGGTATAGCGCATCGCGTCGGGCGCGGCACCATCGCCATAATCGCGGCGAACGAGCGTCTTGCCGCCGTCGGCGAGGCCGAGCAGCATCAGCCGGTCCCACTGCTGCCCTTCGCCGCTGAATTTATAATCGGCGACGATGCGGTTTGCATCGCGGTCGCGCACCCGCGCCAGATCGCCCGCCGATTCGAAGAAGCGCAGCGTCTTTGCGTCGATCACCAGCGCGGTCAGGTCGGTGCCGGGACGCGCGCCGCAATCCTCCGCCTTCAGCGCCCAGCGACCGCGGATGGCAACCGGAATCGCCTGCTCGCCGATACCGACTCCCGCTTCGGGTGCCTTGGGCGGGGCCACCGACGGATCGGCAACATAGGCGAGGTCGGCATCGCTGGCGCCGCCCGCGGCGGGCGCCGGTTGAGCAGGCGCGTTTTGCGAAGGCCCGGCCGGCGTATCGGCTGCCTGTTCCTCGGCGGCGGGTGCCTTGTTATCAGTGCCGTCCGTGCCATCGCTGCCGCCGCTGCACCCGGCAAGCAGCAGCAAGGGAGCGGAAAACAGCCAGCGCGTCATCATTCGATCTCCTGCACGGCGCCAGCGACCGGCCGGCGCCCCAACAGGAAATGCCCGATGACGGGGGCCGGTTTCATCGCCCGCGCGCCGTCAGCCCATGGTCGGGATGACGAAGGCGTTGCCGCCGTCAGGCGACCCATCGGGCCAGCGCGCAGTCACGGTCTTGACCTTGGTCCAGAATTTGACCCCCTCCATGCCGTGCTGGTTGGTGTCGCCAAACGCCGAGCGCTTCCAGCCTCCGAAGGTGTGATAGGCGACGGGCACCGGAATCGGCACGTTGATGCCAACCATGCCGACATTGACGCGCGCGGCAAATTCGCGCGCGGCATGGCCGTTGCGCGTGAAGATGGCGACGCCGTTACCATACTGATGCTTCGACGGCAGTTCGAGCGCGGTTTCGAAATCGGGCGCGCGGACGATCTGCAGCACCGGGCCGAAGATTTCTTCCTTGTAGCTTTCCATCTCGGGGGTGACATGGTCGAACAGCGTCGGGCCGACGAAGAAGCCCTTTTCATGCCCCTGCCGGCTGAAGCCGCGCCCGTCGACGACGAGCTCGGCGCCTTCGTCGGCGCATTTCGCGATCCAGCCTTCGACCTTTTCCTTGTGCGCCTGCGTCACCACGGGGCCGTAATGCGCATCGGGATCGGTCGATACGCCGACGCGCAGCGCCTCGATCGCGGGGACCAGCTTGTCGCGCAGCCGCTGCGCCGTATCCTCGCCCACCGGGACGACGACGGGCAGCGCCATGCAGCGTTCGCCCGCCGAGCCGAAGGCGGCGCCGGTCAGGTCGCTCACCACCTGGTCGAGATCGGCGTCGGGCATGACGATACCGTGATTCTTCGCGCCGCCCATCGCCTGCACCCGCTTGCCCGCGCGTACGCCGCGTTCATAGACATAATGGGCGATGTCCGACGAGCCGACAAAGCTCACCGCGGCGATGTCGGGATGATCGAGGATCGCGTCGACCATTTCCTTGTCGCCGTGGACGACCTGGAAAATCCCCTCGGGCATCCCGGCTTCGAGGAACAGTTCGGCCAGACGGACGGGAACCGACGGGTCGCGTTCGCTGGGCTTCAGGATGAAGGCGTTGCCGACGGCAGTGGCAACCGCGCCCATCCACAGCGGAATCATCGCGGGAAAGTTGAACGGCGTGATGCCGACGCCGATGCCGAGCGGCTGGCGCATCGAATAGACGTCGATGCCGGGGCCGGCGCCCTGCGTATATTCGCCCTTCAGCACATGCGGGATGCCGCAACAGAATTCGACGACCTCCAGCCCGCGCTGGATGTCGCCCTTGGCATCAGCGATCACCTTGCCATGTTCGGCCGAGAGCATCTGGGCAAGCTCGTCCATATTGGCCTCTACCAGCCGCTTATATTCGAACATCACCCGCGCGCGGCGCTGGGGATTCACCGCGGCCCAGGCCGGCTGAGCCGCCTTGGCCGCCGCGACCGCGCGATCGAGGAGCGCCTTGTCGCCAAGCGCCACCTGCGCCTGAACGCCGCCATTGTTCGGATCGAGCACGTCGCCGAGCCGTCCCGCATTGCCGCCGGCACCGCCGACGATGTGATGATCGATCTGTCGCATGAGGGTCGAGTCTCCCGTTTCTGACGTGTCGCAGCCACAACCCAAAACCGGCGCGATTGCAAGGGATAGACTTGCAGCTTTGTCCTGCATATTTGCAGTATATGGACTGGGACAGCCTGCAATATTTCCTGATGGTCGCGCGTCATGGCACGCTGGCGCGAGCCGGCCAGGCGCTCCACGTCGACGCCACGACGGTCAGCCGCCGCATCAGCGCATTGGAAAGCGCCTTGCAGCAGACACTGTTCGAACGTGCGCCGACGGGTTTCGTTCTGACCGCGGCCGGCCGGGCGCTCGTTCCGCACGCCGAAGCGATGGCGGCAGCGGCCGCGCGCATCCACTCGGCAGGCGAGGGCGGCGCGGCGCTGTCGGGACAATTGCGGATCAGCGTCTCCGAAGGTTTTGGGGGCAGCTTCATCGCGCCGCGCCTCGCCGCCTTCGTCGCGGCGCACCCCGAGCTCGAGATCGACCTTGTCGCTTCGTCGGGTTTCCTCAACCCCTCGCGCCGCGAGGCCGATATGGCAGTGCTGCTCGCGCGGCCCCGCAAGGGTCCGCTGATCACGCGCAAGCTCGCGGACTATAGCCTCGGCCTCTACGCCGCCGCCGACCGCCGCGACTGGCATCGGGCGGTCGAAGCGGCGCCGCTGTCGCGTACCGGTATTCCCGTCGTCGGCTATGTCCCCGACATCCTCTACGCCCCCGAACTCGACTATCTGGGCGAGATCGAACCGGGGTTGCGCGCCGGCATCCGATCCTCTTCGATCCTCGCGCAGCGGCGGATGATCGCGGGCGGCGCCGGGGTCGGCGTCCTGCCCTGCTTCCTTGCCGCGGGCGACCCCGCGCTCGTCCGCGTCCGCGGCGACCAGACGATCGCGCGCGCCTTCTGGCTGGCGCTGCACCGCGACATCGCACCGCAGCCGCGGATCCGCGCCTTCATCGACTGGCTCGACGCCGAAGTGCAGGCCGCACGCACGCTGTTCGTCCCCGCGCCGGGAAAATTGTCGTAATTTGTCGCAAAGCCGCCATGGGGCTTGCATGGTGCGGCGCAATAGGTTGAATAGGCGCCCTTCCCCCCGCCTCCCCCGGCGGTTTCGACACGAGACAACAGACTATGCTGCACAAGAAGCCGCTGCTCCTTGCCGGAGCGCTGTGCGCGATGACGCTTTCGCTCGGCGCCTGTTCGGGCAAGGACGACAAGGGCGGCAACCGCGCCGCGCAGGTCGGCTTTGTCGTGGTGCGCGAAGAGGCAGTGCCGATCACCACCGCGCTCGGCGGCCGCACCGTCGCTTTCGAAACGAGCGAAGTCCGGCCGCAGGTAAACGGCATCGTCCGCCAGCGCCTGTTTACCGAGGGCGGGACGGTTCGCGCCGGCCAGCCGCTGTTCCAGATCGACGCGAGCCTTTACAAGGCGGCGGTCGATCAGGCGGCGGCCAATCTGGCGAGCGCCCGCGCGAGTGCGCAGGCGGCCGAGGAAAAGGCCAAGCGCTTCGAACCGCTCGCCAAGATGCAGGCGGTGGCCGAACAGGATTACACCGACGCACTGGCGCAGGCGCGCGTCGCGCGCGCCGCCGTCGCGCAGAGCGCCGCATCGCTGGAAACCGCGCGGATCAACCTGCGCTATTCGACGATCACCGCGCCGATCGGCGGCCATATCGGCCGCTCGCTCGTCACCCCCGGCGCGCTGGTCAGCGCCAGCCAGGCGACGCCGCTCGCGGTGATCCAGCGCACCGATCCCATGTATGTCGACATCCAGCAATCGGCGGCCGACATGACGCGCCTGCGCCAGTCGCTCGCCAGCGGCGGCGTGACCGCAGGCAGCACGAGCGTGCGGCTGAAGCTGGAGGATGGCAGCGATTACGGCTTGCCCGGCACCGTCCAGTTTTCCGAAGTGACGGTGAACGAAGCGACAGGAACGGTGACGCTGCGCGCGCGCTTCCCCAACCCCTCGGGCCTGCTGATGCCGGGCATGTTCGTGACCGCGCTGTTCGACCAGGCGGTAAACCCCGCGGCGATGCTGGTGCCGCAGGCCGCGGTGCAGCGCGATTTCGACGGATCGGCCTTCGTCTATCTGGTCGGCAAGGATAATAAGGCCGAACGGCGCAAGGTCGAGGCGGACCGCACGGTCGGCGCGAACTGGGTCGTCACCGGCGGGCTGAAACCGGGCGACCGGGTCATCACGCAGGGGGTCGGCAACCTGAAGCAGGGATCGGCGATCAAGCCCGTGCCCGCGTCCAGTCCGCAGCGGGTGGGGGCGCCCGCGGGGAAGAGCGCCGACAAGAGCGCCGCGACGAAAGGACAATAACGCCCCATGTCGCGCATTTTCATCGATCGGCCGATCTTCGCCTGGGTGCTGGCGATCGTCGTCATGCTCGGCGGGCTCGGCGCGTTGTTTTCGCTGCCGATCGAACAATATCCCGATATCGCGCCGACGCAGGTCAACATCCGCGCCAGCTATCCCGGCGCCTCGGCCGAGACGATCGAGAACAGCGTCACGCAGGTGCTGGAGCAACAGCTCACCGGTATCGATGGCCTGCTCTATTTCAGCTCGCAGTCGAGTTCGCGCGGGCAGGCGACGATTACCGCCATCTTCGCCAAGGGCACCGATCCCGACATCGCGCAGGTGCAGGTGCAGAACAAGATCGCCTCCGCCATCTCGCGCCTGCCGCAACAGGTGCAAAGCCAGGGCGTGCGCGTCACCAAGTCCAATTCGGATTCGCTGCTGCTTGTCGGCGTCTATGACACCACCGACACGCGATCGAACCAGGATGTGTCCGACTATCTGTCGTCGAACGTGCAGGATCCGTTGTCGCGCGTCGAAGGCGTCGGCGACGTCAATGTCTATGGCTCGCCGCATGCGATGCGCATCTGGCTGAACCCGCAGCGGCTCGCCGCGGTGTCGCTGATGCCCGGCGACGTCGTCACCGCGATCACCGCACAGAACAGCGAGGTCGCGGCGGGCGAGGTCGGCGGCACCCCGGCGCCCGAGGGGCAGATGCTGAATGCGACCGTAACCGCGCAGTCGCGGTTGCAGACGCCCGAAGAGTTCGAGAATATCGTGCTCAAGACGCTGCCCGACGGGTCGACTGTAAGGATCAGAGACGTCGCGCGGGTCGAGGTCGGCGCCGAAAATTACGGCACCATCGTGCGCATCAACGGCCATCCGGGTGCTGGCATCTCGATCTCGCTGTCGCCCGGCTCCGACGCGCTGGAAACCGCCGACCGGGTCAAGACGCGCGTTGCCGAACTGGCGCAGGATTTTCCCGACGGCCTGACCTATGCCTATGCCAACGACGCCACCGCCTTCATCAAGCTGTCGGTGAGCGAAGTGCAGAAATCGCTGTTCGAGGCGATCCTGCTCGTCGTGCTGGTGATGTTCGTCTTCCTGCAAAGCTGGCGCGCGGTGCTGATCCCGGCGATCGCGGTGCCGGTCGTGCTGCTTGGCACCTTCGGCGTCTTCTATATCGCCGGTTTCACGATCAACACGCTGACCCTGTTCGGCCTGACGCTCGCGATCGGCCTGCTCGTCGACGACGCGATCGTGGTGGTCGAGAATGTCGAGCGGCTGATGGAAGAGAATCCCGGCATGTCGGCGCGCGAGGCGACGATCCAGTCGATGAAGGAATTGCAGGTCGCACTGATCGCGATCGCGATGGTGCTGTCGGCGGTGTTTCTGCCGATGGCCTTTTTCGGCGGATCGACGGGCGTCATCTATCGCCAGTTCTCGATCACCATCGTGTCGGCGATGGCGCTGTCGGTGCTCGTCGCGCTGATCCTCAGCCCGGCGCTGACCTCGACCCTGCTCAAGCCGCGCAGCCATGGCGGGGACGAGGGTCGGCCGCACCGTTTCCCGCGCCTGCACGCCGCGATGATCCGCGCCCGCGACGGCTTCAACACGCGGTTCGACCGCACGGTTCGCGGCTATGTCGGCAGCGTGACCCGCGTCGTCGACCGCAAATGGCTGTTTCTTGGCATCTACGCCATCATTCTGGTGCTGCTGGTGCTGATGTTCGTGCGCCTGCCGACCGGCTTTCTGCCCAATGAGGATCAGGGCCGCGTTTCGGTGCAGTTCCGCTTGCCCGCGGGCGCGACGCAGGAACGCACGCTCGCAGTGCGCGACAGCGTCGAAAAATATCTGCTGAGCCAGGAAAAGGCCAATGTCGGCGCGCTCTTCCTCGTCGCGGGCGGCGGCGGGGGCGGTGCGACCGGCCAGAATACCGGCCAGGGCTTTTTGAACCTCGTCCACTGGGACGACCGGCCCGGCAAGGAGAACACCGCCGACGCGATTGCCGACCGGACGCGCAAGGCGCTGTCGGGCCTGCGCGACGCGCAGGTTTTCGCCCTCGTTCCCGGCGCGGTGCGCGGCCTTGGCGATTCGTCGGGATTTACGATGGAGTTCCAGAACCGCAGCGGGATGAGCCGCGCCCAATTCGTCGCGGCGCGCGACCGGCTGCTCGACATGGCCAATGCCAATCCCAAGCTTACCTCGGTGCGGCTCAGCGATCTTCCCGATGTTGCGACGTTGAAGGTCGATATCGATACGCAGCGGCTGACCGCCTATGGCCTCAGCAACGGCGATGTGAACAACACGCTGGCGACCGCCTGGGGCGGCCGCTACGTCAACGACTTCATCGACAAGGGCCGCGTCAAGCGCGTCTATGTCCAGGGCGACGCCCCCTATCGCGCCAAGCCCGACGACATCGGGCAATGGTATGTCCGCTCGTCCGATGGCGAGATGTCGCCCTTTTCCGCCTTTTCGAGCATCGGCTGGTCGACCACCCCGGCCAGCACCTCGCGCTTTCAGGGCGTCCCGGCGTTCGAAATTTCGGGGCAGGCGGCCGCCGGCGTCAGTTCGGGCGAGGCGATGGACGAGATGGAGCGGATGGCGGCCGAAATTCCCGGCACCAGCGTCGCTTGGGCGGGCGCTTCCTATCAGGAACGCCTGTCGTCGGGGCAGGCGCCCCTGCTCTATGGCCTGTCGCTGCTCGTCGTCTTCCTCTGCCTTGCCGCGCTTTACGAAAGCTGGTCGATCCCGCTTGCGGTGCTGCTCATCATTCCGCTGGGGCTAGTCGGCGCGGTTTTCGCGGTGACGCTGCGCGGGCTGGAAAACGACGTCTATCTGCAGATCGGGTTGCTGACGACGATGGGACTGGCGGCGAAGAATGCGATCCTGATGATCGAGTTCGCCGAACAGGAGGAACGCAAGGGCCGCCGCGTTATCGAGGCAGCGGTCGAGGCGGCGCGTATCCGTTTGCGTCCGATCCTGATGACCAGCTTTGCCTTCATCTTCGGCGTCCTGCCACTCGCCATCGCGACCGGTGCGGGGGCCAACAGCCGCGTTGCGATCGGTACGTCGGTGATCGGCGGCATGCTGACTGCCGCGCTGCTCGCCATTTTCTTCATCCCGCTCTTCTTCGTGCTCGTGCGCCGCGGCGTGCGCGACGGGCTCGCCGCGCTGCGCCGGCGCTTCGGCAAAAAGGACGGCGGCGCGGAGGTGACGGCATGAAACGCGCGCCCTTCCTGATGATCGCAGCGCCGCTGATGCTCGCGGGCTGTTCGCTTGCGCCGAAGACGGCGTTACCGCCGCCCCCGGTGCCGCAAGGCTGGCCGGTCGGCGACGCCTATCTGATCGAGAGCGAGGCGGCGCTGCCGATCCTGTCCTACAAACAATTGTTCACCGACGCGCGGCTCCAGTCGCTCGTCGAACAGGCGCTCGCGAACAATCGCGATCTGCGCACCGCCTATGCCAATCTGGCGGCGGCGCGCGCGCAGGTGCGGGTCAGCCGGGCAGCGCAATTCCCGGCGATCGGCGTCAGCGCGAGCGGCGACTATGCCGACCGTGGCGGCACGGGCGGCGCGGGCAGCAGTTTCGCGCTGCAAGGCGGGGTCACCGCCTTCGAACTCGACCTGTTCGGGCGCCTCGCCAACGCGAATGCCGCCGACCGCGACCGCGCGCTGGCGACCGAGGCCGCGTCGCGCACCGTGCGGCTGAGCCTGATTGCCGATCTTGCCAATGCCTGGGCCGCCTATGGCGCCGACCGCGACCTGCTCGCCATTGCGCAGGAAACCGCCACCAATGCGCGCGAAAATGTCCGGCTGACGAAGGCGCGGCTCGACGGCGGCGTCGCGCCGCGCACCGACCTCAGGCAAGCCGAACAGATATTGGCGACCGCCGAGGACGCGATCGCGCAGCAGCAGACTGCGATCGCGCAGGACGAAAATCTGATCCGCCTGCTCGTCGGCGGCGATGTCGATCCGGCGCTGTTCCCCGCCAGCCTGGCCGAGGTGACGCCTGCGGTTGCGGCGCCCCCGGCCGGGATGCGGTCGGAAATCCTGTTGCGGCGGCCCGACGTGATCCAGGCCGAATATCTGCTGCGCGCCGCCAACGCCGATATCGGCGTCGCACGCGCGCGGCTGTTCCCGACGATTTCGCTGACCGGCCTGCTGGGCTTTGCCAGCGACGCGCTGTCGAGCCTGTTCGACAAGGGTTCCTTCGCCTGGTCGGCGGGCGGCGATGCCAGCGCCTCGATCTTCGATTTCGGTGGCCGCCGCGCCGGGGTGGCGGTGAGCGAGGCGCAGCGTGATGCCGCGCTTGCCAGCTATGAAGGCGCGATCCAGACCGCCTTTCGCGAAGTCGCCGACGCGCTCGCGGTGCAGGGCACAATCGCCGAGCGCGTCCGCGCCGCCGCCGCCAACACCGAAGCCGCGGCCGACACGGCGAGACTTAGCGATGCGCGCTACAAGGGCGGGGTCGACAGTTTCCTCGCCAGCCTCGACGCGCAGCGCAGCCTCTATGCCGCGCGGCGCAGCGAAATCGCGACGGGCCTGCTGCTCGTCCAGACCCGCATCGCCCTGTTCCGCGCGCTTGGCGGCGACAGCAGCGCGGGGTCCGCGGCGCCTTAATCCCGCAATCAAGACGCGAATCCCGACTCCGCTTGACAACCCCATCCGCTCGCGCGCTAATAGAACAAATCAGGAACATTATGCGCGAGTCGTCTTCCTCTCTCGCCGCGCTGCGCCAACGCGTCGCCCGGCTCGCCGATAGCGGCGCCCCGTCCGGCGGGGGCGATGGCGGCTGGCTGGCGAGCGGCCATGCGGATTTCGATGCGGCGATCGGCGGCGGGCTGGCAATCGGCAAGACGCATGAATTTTTCGCAGCCGACGCGCTCGATGCGACGAGCGCTGCCGCCTTTGCCGCGTTGCTCGCGCTGCGTACGCCCGGCGCGGCGCCGCTGCTGTGGCTGCGCACCGCCGATGCCGCACGGCGCGCAGGGCATATCTATGCGCCCGGCATCGCCGAGCTTGGCGGCGACCCCGACCGGCTGCTGCTCGTCGAAACCGCCGACCCCAAAATGCTCCTCGCCTGCGCCAATGACGCGGTGCGGTGCGGCGGATCGGCGGCGGTTATCGTCGAAAGCTGGGGAGCATGGCCCGCGCTCGACCTGACCGCGGGGCGGCGGCTGGCGCTCGGTGCGCGCGATGCGGGGACCGTGCTGCTGATGCTGAGGCTCAACACCCTTCCCGCGCCCAGCGTAGCGGAAACGCGCTGGACGGTCGCCGCCGCGCCCTCGACCGCGCTCGAGGCCGATGCGCCGGGCGCCCCGGGCTTCACCCTCGACCTGATACGCTGGCGCGGCGGCCCCGCGGGCGCCCGCTGGCAGATGGAATGGAATCGCGATGAGCAAGTCTTCCGGGGGGCGGCGCTATCTGGCGCTCTTCTTCCCGTGGCTCCCGGCCGAACGGCTGTGCCGCGCCGCGCCGCCGCCTGACGCCCCGATCGTCTTTGCCGAAAAGCAGCGCGGGGCGCTCCGTCTCGCGAGCGTCGATCCGCACGCCGCGGCGCTGGGGCTCGCCCCCGGCATGCCGCTCGCCGATGCCCGCGCGCAGATCGGCGACCTTGCCGTCGTGCCGCACGATCCCGTCGCCGATGCCGCCTGGCTCGACCGGCTGGCGCAGGGCTGCGCGCGCTACACGCCGCTCGTCGCGCTCGACGCCCCCGACGGGCTGATCCTCGACATCGCGGGCGCGGCGCATCTGTTCGGCGGCGAAGCAGGGCTTGTCGCCGATGTCGAAGGGCGCATGGACCGGCTGGGAATGACCCTGCGCAGCGCGCTTGCTGGGACCGCCGATGCGGCGCGCGCGCTCGCGCGCTACCAGGCGCTCCCCGCCCCCGACGAGGCCGCGGCGGTGCGCCGCCTGCCCGTCGCGGCGCTGGGGCTGGAGGCGGAGGCGACGACCGCGCTCGTCCGCGCGGGGCTCAAGACGATCGGCGATCTTTCGGGCCGCCCGGTCGCCGCGATCGCCGCGCGCTTCGGGGCCGAGGCGGCGAACGCGCTGCGCCGGTTGCTCGGCGATGCGCCGAGCCCGCTCGACCCGCGCATCCGGCCCCCGCCGATCGTCGTCGAGCGCCGTTTCGCCGAACCGCTGGGCAGCAGCGCCCATGCCGCTGCGGTGCTCGCCGAGCTTGCCGCCGAGGCTGCCGTCGCGCTTGGCGAACGCGGCAAGGGCGGACGCCATTTTCGCGCGACCTTCTTTCGCAGCGACGGGCTCGCGCGCAGCATCGCGATCGAAACCGGCCAGCCGACGCGCGACGCCGATCTGGTCATGCGTCTGTTCGCCGAACGGATCGACAGCCTGCGCGACCCGATCGACCCCGGTTTCGGTTTCGACATGATCCGCCTCGCCGTCCCGCGGATCGAGGCGCTGGGTGCCGGCCAGCTCAGGCTCGAGGGCGGGGCGGCGAACACCGCGCGGGGCGCCGCCGCCGTCGACGAACTCGCCGACCGGCTGGCGACCCGGCTGGGGCGCGGGCGCGTTCGGCGGCTGCGTAGCGCCGATACCCATATCCCCGAACAGGCGCAGCTTGCCTTTCCCGCGGTCGAGGCGCCGCCGCCGACGCCCTGGACCGCGACCGAGCCGGGCGAACCGCCACTGCGCCCCTTTCACCTGTTCGACCCGCCGCAGCCGATCGAAGTGATCGCCGAAGTCCCCGACGGCCCGCCGCAGCGCTTCCGCTGGCGCCGCACGCTCCATGCGGTGCGCCGCTTCGAAGGCCCCGAACGCATCGCCGCCGAATGGTGGCGCCGCCGCGACAATGCCGGGCTGACGCGCGACTATTACCGCGTCGAGGATGCGCAGGGCCGCCGTTACTGGCTGTTCCGCCACGGCCTCTACGATGAAAAGCCCGACCCGCGCTGGTATATTCACGGGGTCTTTGCATGAGCGCGCCTTGTCCCGACGCCGATCCCGGTTTCGCCGAGCTGATCGCTGCGACCAACTACAGCTTCCTGCGCGGCGCCTCGCACCCCGCCGAAATGGTCGCGCGCGCGCTCGAACTCGGCATGACGGGCATCGGCATCGCCGACCGCAACAGCGTCGCGGGGGTAGTGCGGGCCTGGGCCTTCCTGAAAGAGCTGCAGGTCAAGCAGCCGGAGGCGGTGGCGGGATTCCGGCTGGTCGTCGGCGCCCGGCTCGCGTTCGCCGACGAGACTCCCGACATTATCGCTTATCCGGTGAGCCGCCATGGCTGGGGCCGACTGACGCGCCTGTTATCGACCGGCAATCTGCGCGCGCAGAAGGGCGACTGCATCCTTCACCTCGAAGATCTGCTCGCCTATTGCGATGATCTGTTGCTGATCGCGACTGAGGGCGACGAGGCCCTGCTGCGCCAGCTCAAGCATGCACGTCCGAAATCGGTCTGGCTCGCCGCGACCATGCCCCGGGGCGGCGCCGACGCGCGGCGGCTGGCGCGACTGCACCGTCTGGCGGCGGCGGTGAACATCCCGCTGCTTGCCACCAGCGATGCGCTCTACGCGACCTCCGCGCAGCGCCCGCTCCACGACATCGTCACCTGTATCCGCGAGGGCACGACACTTCACAAGGCGGGCCGGCGTCTCCACGCCAATGGCGAACGCCATCTGAAAGCGCCGGCCGAGATGCGCCGGCTGTTCGCGGCCTGTCCGGAAGCGGTCGAGCAAAGCGCGCGACTGCTCGACCGTATCGGCTTCGCGCTCGACGAACTGCGCTACGAATATCCGCACGAGCCGGTACCGCCGGGATGGAAGCCCTTCAACTATCTGCACCATCTGGTGAAGACAGCGGCCGAGGCGCGCTATGGCACGCCCTTGCCGGCGAAAGTCCGCAAGCTGATCGGCAACGAACTGCGGCTGATCCGGCGGCGGAATTACGTCTATTATTTCCTCACCGTCCACGATCTCGTCCGTTTCGCGCGCGCGCAAGAACCCCCGATCCTCTGTCAGGGGCGCGGATCGGCGGCCAATTCGATTGTCTGCTTCCTGCTCGGCGTCACCTCGGTCGATCCGATGCAGCACGACCTGCTCTTCTCCCGCTTCGTCTCGGCCGAGCGCGACGAGCCGCCCGACATCGACGTCGATTTCGAGCATGAGCGGCGCGAGGAAGTGATCCAATATATCTACCGCCGCTACACGCGCGACCGCGCCGCGATCGCCGCAACCGTCATCCACTATCGCCCGCGCAGCACGATCCGCGAGGTCGGCAAGGCGCTGGGCCTCAGTGAGGATGTGACCGCGCGGCTCGCCGATACGAGCTGGGGGAGCTGGGGCGACGAGGTGCCGGTCGAACGGCTGGCCGAAGCCGGGCTCGACCCCCATAATGGCGAGATCGAGCGATTGCACCGCTTCGTCGGCGAATTGCTGAAGGCGCCGCGCCACTTGTCGCAGCATGTCGGCGGCTTCGTGCTGACCCAGGGGCGGCTCGACGAACTGGTGCCGATCCACAATACCGCGATGGAGGACCGCACCTTCATCGAATGGGACAAGGACGACATCGATGCGCTCGGCCTGATGAAGGTCGATGTTCTCGCGCTCGGGATGCTGACCTGCATTCGCAAATGCTTCGACCTGATGCGTGCGCACGGGCTGGGCGACCATACGCTGGAGGTCGACATCGATTGCGGCGACGAGGCCGTCTATGAGATGCTCCAGCGCGGCGACAGCATCGGGGTCTTTCAGGTCGAAAGCCGCGCCCAGATCAACATGCTGCCGCGCCTGAAACCCAAGATATTCTATGACCTTGTCGTGCAGGTCGCGATCGTCCGGCCGGGCCCGATCGAGGGCGACATGGTCCACCCCTATCTGCGCCGGCGATGCGGCGAGGAGCCGGTTGAATTCCCCGAGCCTGCCCCGCCGCACCCACCCGACGAACTGCACGACGTGCTCGGCAAGACCTTCGGCGTGCCGCTATTCCAGGAACAGGCGATGAAGCTGGCGATGGTGGCCGCCGATTTCACGCCTGATGAGGCCAATGGCCTGCGCCGCGCGATGGCGACCTTTCGCAACGTCGGGACGATCGAGAATTTCCGGGACAAGATGATCGGCGGCATGGTGCGGCGGGGCTACACGCAGGATTTCGCCGAACGCTGTTTCAAGCAGATCGAGGGCTTTGGCAGCTATGGCTTCCCCGAAAGCCATGCGCAGTCCTTTGCGCGGCTTGTCTATGTCTCGTCATGGATCAAGCATTACCACCCCGCCGTCTTCACCTGCGGCTTGCTCAATTCGCAGCCGATGGGCTTTTATGCGCCGGCGCAGCTTGTCCGCGATGCGCGCGAGCATGGCGTCGAGGTGCGCGCGGTCGACGTCAATTCCAGCGATTGGGACAGCAGCCTCGAACCCCGCGCCGACGGCAGCCTCGCCCTGCGGCTCGGCTTTCGGCAGGTGGAGGGGTTTCGCGCCGAATGGGCGAAGCAGATTGCCGACGCGCGCAACACGCCCTTCGCATCGGTCGAGGAACTCGCACGCCGCGCGAACCTGCCGCCGCGCGCGCTGCGCCTGCTCGCCGATGCCGACGCATGCCGGTCGATGGGGCTCGAACGGCGCCCCGCGCTATGGGATGCGCGGCGCGTCCGTCAGGGGGTGCTGCCGCTGTTCGGTGCGGCGGGCGCCGACGAACTGGGCACTGAAGACGATGCACGCCTGCCGCCGACCCCCCCGGTCGAACAGGTGCTGACCGATTATCAGACGACGCGCCTGTCGCTGAAGGGCCATCCGATGGCCTTTCTGCGCCCCGCCTTCGCCCGCGAAGGCGTGCTGAGCGCGGGCGAAGTTGCAGCGGCGAAGAACGGGTCGATCGTTCGCACCGCGGGGGTCGTGCTGATCCGCCAGCGGCCGGGCAAAGGCAATGCGATCTTCATCACCATCGAGGATGAGGGCGGGATCGTGAATATCCTGCTGTGGGCGCGTCATTTCGAACGCTATCGCCGCGCCGTCATGGCGTCGCGGCTGATGCTGGCCGAAGGCGAGGTGCAGCGCAGCAAGGAAGGCGTCATCCACCTGATGGCGACCCGCATCGTCGATCGCACCGCGATGCTCGACGCCCTGGGCAGCGATCGCGGCTTCGATTCCGACTTCACCGAACAGGCCACACCTCCCCTACCGTCGCGCGGGCGGACGCCAGGCGCACGCCACGGTCATCCGCGCAACGTCCGCATCCTGCCCCGCTCGCGCGATTTTCATTGAAGTACGGCGGGTATCGACCGAAGGCGGGCATGAAATCCTCCCTGTGGCCGCAGGCCATGGGGAGGTGGCAGCGCGAAGCGCTGACGGAGGGGCTAATGGCGCGCCGTCGCAGCCCCTCCACCATCGCCTGCGGCGACGGTCCCCCTCCCCATCGCTTCGCGACAGGGAGGATATTCTAATTCGCCCGACGTTGACGTGCTCCCCGGCGAAGGCCGGGGTCCAGAGCGTCGAACGCTCACGTCGGTGCTGTAAAGCCCTGGACCCCGGCCTTCGCCGGGGAACACAAGGCGGTTAGCGGCGAAGTTTGCTTCCCACCCCAAAGTCGCCGTTCGCCGCCAATCTGGATTGAATGACCGGAATCGACCGAAAGCTGCCTTATTGATTATCGTCACCCCGGACTTGATCCGGGGTCCACTAGGCGCAACGTTGGAAGAATGGATCCCGGATCAAGTCCGGGATGACGAATGGAATATGAGCATATTTGGGGTGATGCCGCCGCCGGAACGTCCCCTTCCCACCCCACTTCTGTCGCTTACCGCCGACCTGGGTCGAATGACCAAAAAGCACCGATTGCTGCCCTTATCTCCCC
This sequence comes from Sphingopyxis terrae subsp. terrae NBRC 15098, assembly GCF_001598815.1. GTDB lineage: Bacteria > Pseudomonadota > Alphaproteobacteria > Sphingomonadales > Sphingomonadaceae > Sphingopyxis > Sphingopyxis terrae. The sequence goes on from NZ_BCZQ01000003.1 coordinate 233,249, forward strand.
TCCCGCAGGCAGAAGGCGTTGGGGGTGGGCATGCGGCGTTGAAAAGGCCCACCCCACTGCGACTAGCGAGCAAGCTCGCAAGTCTCGCTGCCCCTCCCGCCTGCGGGAGGGGATGGAAGGACATTCCGCAATATCGTCTTCCCACGCAAAGCGGCCTCCCCGCCCACCTTTCCACTTCCCTCGCGCGCGCGGTCATGCTCAACGCGCCGGCATGGTCGACGATTCCCCCCTGCTCGCGCTGTCGAACGTCCGCGTCATGGCGGACGAGGCGTGCATTCTCGATCTGCCCGCGCTGACCATCCCGGCGGGCGAGAGCGCCGCGATCCTTGGCGCCAACGGTTCGGGCAAATCGACATTGGTCAAGCTGATCGCGCGCCAGCTTTATCCTGCCTGGGGTGCCGATGTCCGCATCTTCGGGCAGGACAGCTGGAACGTCTTCGACCTGCGCAAGCTGCTCGGCATCGTGTCGTCGACGATGCAGCTCGACTTCGACGCCGAACCTCCGCTGGAGGTACTCGACTGCGTCGTCTCGGGCTTCTTTGCCTCGCGCGGACTGTGGGCGCATCAAAGCTACACGCAGGATATGGTCGATGTTTCGGTGGCGGCGCTCGGCGATGTCGGCGCGCAGCATCTGATCGGGCGCAGCATGGCGAGCCTGTCAACGGGCGAGGCCCGCCGCGTCCTCATCGCCCGCGCGCTTGCGCACCGCCCGCGCGCGCTGCTGCTCGACGAACCCTGCGCCGGGCTCGACCCCGCGGCGCGGCATCATTTCCTCGACATGCTGCGTGGCGTAGCGCGCAGCGGGGTCGCGCTGTTGCTGATCACCCATCATATCGAGGAGATATTACCCGAGATCGACCGCATCGTGATGCTGCGCGGCGGCCGCCTCGACCGCGACGGCGCCAAGGCCGATCTGCTGACCGGCGACAGCCTGACGCGCCTGTTCGGCCTGCCGATGACGGTGACGGAGCGGCACGGCTGGTATCAGGCGGATATCCACCCCTGACCGCCGCCGCATTGCCTCCTGTCCCGCTGCGGGACAGCGCACACGCGGTGCAATCTTTTATTCGCACCTCGCGGCATAAGCAGGGATCGCAGCACGCCTGGGCGAATCGGCCGATCGGGCGGGGCACCGGATTTTGACGCGCGCATGAAACCCGAACTCAACCTCGACGCTCCCGGCTATGCCGACGCCCGCGCCGCCTGGCGCGGTGCGCCGCGCGCGGCCGCTGCGGCAGCGGGGCCGGGGCGCAACTTCTGGATCGGCCTGCTCGCCGCCGTGCTTGTCGCCAGCGTTGCGCTCGCGCTGTCGAGCGGCCAGTTCCGCCCGCGCGGCTTCGGCCCCTACAGCGTGTCGGTGCCGCTGACCTTCAAACCCTATGACCCGACGCGCTGGGCGGTGATGAATTCGGACAGCTATGCCGACGCGCTCAAGATCGACCCGACGCTGCCCGATCCCAGCAGCGTCGGCTATGCCGATGCGACCGCGCTGCCGCCCGCCGATCCGGCGCAGCTTCGCGACGAAGCCTTCGTCGGCCCGGCGGCCAAATCCTATGTCTTTCGCGGCGTCACCGCGCTCGACCGCGAACGCGCGCATTATTGCCTGACCTCCGCCCTCTATTACGAGGCGGCCTCCGAAAGCGATGACGGGATGCGCGGGGTGGCGCAGACGGTGCTCAATCGCGTGCGCCACCCGAGCTTTCCCAACACGGTGTGCGGCGTCGTCTTTCAGGGTTCCGAACGCGCCGGCGTGTGCCAGTTCACCTTTTCGTGCGACGGCGCGATGGCGCGCGCGCCGAGCCGCGACAACTGGCTGCGCGCGAGCCGCATCGCATCAGCGGCCCTGAACGGCGCCGTCTTTCCGGGCGTCGGGCTCGCCACCCATTATCACACCACCGCGATCTGGCCGCGCTGGGGCAAGAGCCTGGTGATGACCAACATCGTCGGCGCCCATATCTTCCACCGCTGGCGCGGCCGCTGGGGCATGCCCGACGCGTTCCGCGCGCCCTATCTGGGCCGCGAGCCGGTGCCTGGCCCCTATCTTCCCGTCGCGCAGCAGCTTGCGATGCTGAAGAAGGGGCCGATCCCGGGCGCGCCCCTGTTGCCCGCCGCTGCGGTCGATCCCTTGCCCGCAGGCGGCCCCGCACCGCTGCCCGGCACGCTGAGCGCGCCGGCGCAGACCGCGGCACCGTCCCCTTCGGTGACCGCCGCGCCCACGCCGCCGGCCTACAGCGACCCGCGGCTCAACCAGTCGGGTCAGATCCGCGAGGAATATCAGAAGAGCGGCGAGTGGATTCGCTAGGCGCGACGCGCTAGCTTCTTTCGTTCAACAAGCGAAGGAGGCGTTTCCATGGGACATGTCAAAGGCATCGGCGGCCTGTTCTTCCGCGCACGCGACCCCGCCGCGCTCAGCGACTGGTATCGCGACCGGCTGGGCGTCGGCGGCGGATGCAGCGCCGACGACAGCGCGCCGGTCAATCAATGGGTGTGGACGGTGACCGGCGGACCGCTGGTCTTCTCGCCTTTCAAGGCCGACACCGACTATTTCCCGGCCGACCGCCAGTTCATGATCAACCTGCGCGTCGACGATCTCGACGCGGTGCTCGCGCCGTTCCGCGCCGCCGGCGAGGAGGTGATTACCAAAAAGGAATGGGATGATCCGTCGGTCGGCCGCTTCGCGCGCGTCCACGACCCCGAAGGCAATCCGATCGAATTGTGGGAGCCGGCGCAAGCCGGCTAGATCGCCGTCCCGGCGAAAGCCGGGACGACGGAAGCCTTACCTGCCCTGGCTGCGCCAGCGCTTGACGACACGCTCCAATATTTCGGGCTCGCCGCCGGTTTCGCGCCAAAGCTGCGAGAAGAGCGGATCGCTCGACGCGGGGCGCTTGTCTTCCTCGAGCGTGTCGAGGTGGACGCGAATCGGGATCGACACGCCCTCGCCGCAGATGATGCATTCGCGGTTGCGCAGCGCCGGGATCGAATCGATGAAACCGCGCGCGCCTTCGGGCATCGCCGCCTTGACGAAATGCTGGTCGCGTTCGTTGTTGAGGCGCATCGAGATGATCGTGCCGCACTGCGACAGCACGCCTTCGGCAAGGTCGGACGGGCGCTGCGTGATGAGGCCCAGCGACACGCCGTATTTACGGCCTTCCTTGGCGATACGTTCGAGGATCTTGCGCACCGCCTGCCCCTGTCCGCTATCCTTCGACGGGATGTAGCGGTGGGCTTCTTCGCAGACGAGCAGGATCGGACGCTGCGGCTCGCCGCGCGACCAGATTGCATAGTCGAAGGTCAGGCGCGACAGCACCGCGACGACCACGCCCGTGATGTCCGACGGCACCCCCGACACGTCGATGATCGAGATCGGCCGGCCGTCCGACGGCAGGCGGAAAATCTTGCCAAGGAAGTTTGCCATCGTGTCGGCGACGAGCATACCGGAGAACATGAAATTATAGCGCGGGTCGGCGCGCATTTCCTCGATCTTGCCCTTGATGCGCATGAAGGGCGCCGACGAGGTCGCCTTGTCGAGCTTGCCCATCTCGTTCTGCAGGATGTTGAGCAGATCCGACAACAGATAGGGGATCGGCGAATCGACCGTGATCTTCGTCATCCCCTCGGCCAGCCGGTTCTTGAGCCGCGCCTGGAGCAGACATTTGGCGAGCACGTCGCAATCGCCCTGGCGGTCGCGCCCTTCGCTGGTGACGAAAACCTCGCAATGTTCCTCGAAATTCATCAGCCAATAGGGCATCGCGAGATTGTCGACGTCGAACAACGCGCCGGTGCCCTTGAACGCCGCCGAATATTCGCCGTGCGGGTCGATCATCACGATATGGCCTTGCGGTGCCAGTTCGCAGATCTTGTGCAGGATCAGCGCGGCGCTCGTCGATTTACCCGTACCGGTCGATCCGAGCAGCGCGAAATGCTTGCCGAGCATCGCGTCGACATACAGCGAACCGCGAATGTCGCGCGTCGGATAGACGGTCCCGATCTCGACATGCGCCCGCTCGTCGGCGGCGTAGATCTGCTTGAGGTCGGCGCTGGTCGCAGCATAGACTTGGCTACCCGGAATCGGATAGCGCGTCACGCCGCGGCGGAAATTGTGGATGCGGCCGGTCAGCTTTTCTTCTTCGCCTTCGCCGAGGAAGTCAATCGCCGCGACGATCAGTCCCTCGCCGCGCTCGTAAAGCTGCTGGTCGCGCACGCTGGCGAGCAGCCAGACATTGCCGACGCGCACCTTGACCTGCGCACCCACCTGGCCCGCCATCGCGACCGACGGGTCGTTCGATGTCGACAAGCCCTGCAACGCCGAAGCATCGAGCAGGATGCGCGAGGCCGAGCCGGCAATGTCGATCACTTCGCCGATCAGAAGGTCGTCGCGGTGGTGCGCCTGCACCGGCGCAATCGGCGCCGCCGTTCCGCCGCCCGCCAGCCTGACATGCTGCGCAGCCGTCGCGTCGCCGGTACCAAAACCGCCCCCATGCATATCCATATTCAGCCCCGCCATATGTTTGTCCCGCGGCGACTATCGCAGGCGAGGGTAAACAAAGCGCTTATGATAGATCAGCGGCGGCGGAAAAGCGCCGATGCGGCATAGCCGAGCAGCAGCGACAGCGCGACCGCGGCAAGGCCGTAGAGGAACCCGTGCCGCTGCGCCGCGAGCGCGACGAAACGTTCGAAGCCCGCCTTGCGGATCTGAACGTCGCGCGAGGCGACGGCCAGCACGCGTCCCTTGCTGATCAGATAGGTTTCGGCGCGGTAGGTGCCCACGGGAACGCGCGCCGGCACGGGGATTCGCGCCCGATACAACACGCCTTCGGTAATCTCGACCGCCGAAGGGTTTTCGTAGAACAGCCCCATGCGGCGATAGAGATCGACCAGCCCCGCCTCGAACCGCTCGAGCTTCTTCGCCTCCGAAAAGCCGGTCGGGGACATCGACAGATTTTTAAGGCCAAGCTCGAAGATCGCCGCGGTGCGTTCGTCGACCAGCTTGTCGACCGGGCGCGACGACCCGATCGCGTAGAAACCGGGCGAGGTGCGCAGCCGGATGCTGCTGGCGTTGACCCACATGCCAGCGATGCGCTGCTTTTCGCGCAGCACCACCGGCCGCACCGGACCCTTCAGAACGACCACGATGTCGGCGCGATCGTCGGGCAGGCGCTGACCGGGATAGAGGATCGCGCCGAACAGCAGCAATTCCTCGCCGGTGAAGCTGTACTGGATTTCGATCGAGCGGCTCGACACGTCGGGCACCAGACGCGGGTCGACCGCCTGCGCCGCGGCGGGCAGCAACAGCAGCAGCAGCGCTGCGATCGAGGCGCCGATCCGCGTCACTGGACGGTGTAGATTTCGTCGGGACGGATGAAGAGGCCGACCGCCATGCGCAGTGCGACGAGCAGCACGATGATCGCCAGCGCCATGCGCAAATATTCAGGGCGGACCTTTTGCGCGAAACGCGCGCCGATCTGCGCGCCCGTCACGCTGCCGAGCAGTAGCAGGCCGGCAAGGACAATATCGACCGCGCCCGTCGTCATCGCATGGACCATCGTCGTCGCGATGGTGACGAACAGGATCTGGAACAGCGAGGTGCCGACGACCACCTGCGCTCCCATGCCGAGCAGGAAGATCATCGCCGGGACCATGATGAAACCGCCGCCGACGCCGAGCAGCATCGTCAATATGCCGACGAGCGCCCCGAGGATCAGCGGCGCGAGCGGCGAAATATAGAGGCCCGAACGATAGAAGCGCCAGCGCATCGGCAGGTTCGCGACCATCGGATGGTGGCGCCGCTTGCGCGCCGGCGCCGGAAGCCCGGCCTGCAGCGCGCGCAGCGCACCCCATGCTTCGCGCGCCATCAACCCGCCGACCGATCCCAGCAGCACGACGTAAAGGATGTTGATCGTCGTATCGATCTGCCCCCATGCGGTGAGCAGTTCGAACAATCCGGCGCCGATCAACGATCCGAGCAACCCGCCGGCGATCAGCACAGCGCCCATGCGCAAATCGACGCCGCCGCGCTCGAAATGCGCGAGCGCGCCCGATACACTGGCCCCCGTCACCTGCGTCGCGGCCGACGCCGCGGCGACCGTCGGCGGGATACCGTAAAAGATCAGCAGCGGCGTCGTCAGAAAGCCGCCGCCGACGCCGAACATGCCCGACAGAAAGCCGACCCCGCCGCCCAACAGCACGATGACCAGCGCGTTGACCGACAGATTGGCGACAGGAAGGTAAAGATCCATGAGCCCCGTATGCACGTCAGCGGCGCAAAACCAGCACCGATTCCGCCGACCCTAGAGCCTTTTCAGCGCAGGTGGAACCACCTGACGAGCGGGATAAGCGCGCAAAAGGCAAATCCCGCGCGCCGCCTGTGTTGCGGGCAGAAGCCGTCCCAAGAACGCGCTGTCCCGGCGCATGAAATCGGCCGTGCCACCGCGCGCCGGGGGGTTGTCAAAAGTCGCTCGCCAGCGTCAGCGCGAGGCCGCTTTCGGGCCGGGCACCGCCAGCGACGCGCTGTCGCCAGTCGAGCGCGATGCTGCTGCCCTGGCCGACATCGGGCAAGCGGAGCGTCAGCCGTGGCCCGACATCGACGCGTGCGACACCGGGCTGTATGGCGCCTGCCGCCATCCCGCCCACGCTGACGCGGGTCGGACCCGCCGCCGCTATCTCGCGATCGATCGAAATCGCACCGTCGGCAAAGACGTCGCGCCGGCGCAGCCCGACAACCCCTGCCTCGCCATAGGCGTCGAGCCGGAAGTCATGCGGCAGCGGCAGCGCGCTCACGCCGCCGACGACCATCGCGGCAAAGGCGCTGCGCCCCTCATGGCCGATCGCAATGCGGCGCTCGACCGCAACATCGACGGGCAGGCCGGGTGCCGGAGCAAATGCCAGTCCGAGCGCCAGTTCGCTCTGTTCGGGACGACGCAAGGCCGCGGTCGCCCGCCCATAGACGCGCAGCGCTCCGTCGCCGGCGAGCGCGTGCGCGACGCGGAAGCCCGCCTGCGAACCGCCCAATTGCCCGTCGCCCGCCAGCGACCGCCCGTCGCCGTCCCGCAAATAGACCCATGCCGATGCCGACAGCCCCGATAATTGCCGCTGCATCCAGAAGGCGCCGCCGCGACCAGGCGCTGCGCGCGCGGGCGCGGTCGCGAGATTCCACGTTCGCGGTTCTGCGGCGGCGGCGCGCGGCGGGGCCGCGGGGAAGAGGCGGGCCATCAAGGCGAGGCTCAGCTGCGGCAAATCGGCGCCGAGGTCGGGCGCCGCCGGGGTTGCGGCATGTCGCGGTCGCCGCGGCGAAGCGCCATGGGCGATCCGCTGCACGACCGGCGCCGACGCAGCCGCGATCGCACCCTGGTCAGGCGCGCCGGACAGAACCGTCGGAAACCAGGGCGGCGCGACCGGTATCGGCGGCGCGGGAGTCGCGGCGCTCCACAGCATCAGCGCGCGCAAGGCGATCCAACCACCGATGCAGAATGCCAGAAACCGCAGCGCCGGGGCGCCGCCGGACGCCGGACCGCTATAGGCCGTGCGATTCACCGCAACCATGCTTCGGAAAGAAGCAAGGGACGCGGAGCCTCGACGGCGGGGTGATCGGTCTTGTCCCAGACCACCCGCCCCGAACGCTGCATCGTCCAATAGCATGCGATCGCGCGCCGCGCCGCAAGGACCGCGATCAGATTGGCGACAAAGGCGCGCGGCACCGCCGCGAAACCGGCGCGAAGCCCATAGCAGCGCGCGGTGAAAAGAAAGCGCATCGAAAGCCGCCACAGCAACAGGACGGCATTGAACGCGAGCAGCCAGCGCAGCGTGTCGCCGATGTCGACCGCGGACCAGCCGAACAGCGCCTCTCCCGCCATGGCCAGCCCCGCCAGGATCATCCCGATATAGGCCGCCAGAATGACGATCGCCGCAAGCGGCGCGCGCCGGTCGCGCCAGAGCATCCAGCGCGCGGCCCAGGCGCGCGATGCGCCGCGTGGGCCATCGTCGGGGCGCGCGGCTGGCCAGGCGACATGATCCCATCCCGCGAGCGCGATGCCGACGACCCACCGCGCCTTCTGCCGCGCCGCCGCCTCGACCCGTGCCGGAAATTCGCCGCGCGAGACGATCCGTGTCCCGTCGCCGTCGACCGCATCGACGAAGCGCGCCGACAGGCCGAAGGCATCAAGCAGCATCCCGACCTCATAATCCTCCGCCAGACTGTCGGCGCGGAACGGGTCGCCCCCGCGCTCAATCGCCAGCAGCGACAGCGCATTGCGCGTCAACGCGGTTCCGACGCCCGCCGACGGCAGCGGCAGGCGAAGGCGCGAGCGCAGCGCCAACTCCTTGCCATGCGCCTCCGCAAACTCGTCGGCATAATGTCCGCCGATCCAGCGTTGACCGGGTTCGTAATGCGGCACGACGGGGATCTGCACCATCGCATCCTGCGCGAGATGCACGCGATAGAGCGCGATTTCGGCCGGATGCACCCGATCTTCGGCATCGTGGAGCACGACTGCGGCAAAACGCCGCCCCTCGGCGCGCTCATCCTCGCCCAGCGCGTGCCACATCCGGTTGAGATTATCGCCTTTTGTCGTTGGCCCGGCCGCCGGCCCGATCACCAGCCGCACCCGCCGGTCGCGCGCCACCAGCGGGGCGACCGCCATCAGCGTCGCGGCATCATTGGGGTAGCAGCCGACGTAGAGCCGGACATCCTCGCCATCCCAGCTTCGCAGCATGTGGGTGAGGGTCGCGGGCAACACCGCCGCCTCGCGCCACGCCGGCACGAAGACCGCAACCGTTCCCGAAACCGGATCGCGCCCGCGAACAGCGTCGCGCCGCGCCCGGCCAGCCCCGAACCAGAGCGCATCGAACAAGAGATCGTCGAGCCCGAACAAAAGGATGCCCACCGATGCGAACAGCATCAGTTCATGACCGGCACCCTGTACCAGCCAGCCCAGCCATGCGGTCGACCCTTCCACCCGCCTGCCCTGCTCTGCCCCTGTCTCTGACGTCTTGGCGTCACATATCGCAATGCCTAATCGGCGGAATCGGTTTGTAAAGCGTGACGCAGCCGTTCGAGCGCGCTACGACGTCCACCAAATGGCCCCCAGACAAAAAGAGGTGTAATTTCGTGACCCGCAGTTCGTCGCCACGCTCGGCTCTCCGCGACTTTCTTGAAAGCGAGAGCGCCGGCGGGATGTTGCTGATTTTCGCGGCCGCTTTGGCAATGATTATCGCCAATTCGGCACTGGCCACCGATTATCACCACGCAATCCATGCGGTGACGGGGCCGACGCTGACCGACAAGCTGGGTCCGATGACCGTTCACCTGTGGGTGAATGATGGCCTGATGGCGATTTTCTTCCTGCTCGTCGGGCTCGAGATCAAGCGTGAGTTCGTTGACGGACGCCTTGCGAGCTGGGATCGGCGGCGGCTGCCGATGATCGCCGCTGCAGCGGGCATGGCGGTTCCCGCGGTGATCTACATACTGCTCGCGGGGGGCACGGCGGGTCTTGCGCAAGGCTGGGCGATCCCCGCTGCGACCGACATCGCCTTTGCGATCGGCGTGCTCGCGCTGCTCGGCAAGCGCGCGCCGACGTCGCTCAAGCTGTTTCTGGTGACCGTCGCGATCGTCGACGACATGGGTGCGGTCGCGATCATCGCGCTTTTCTATACGGCCGAAATCAACATGCTGGCGCTCGGCGCTGCGGCGCTGCTGCTCGGCGTGATGTTCGCGGTCAACCGCGCCGGGGTGAAGCATCTCGCGGTCTATCTGCTGCTCTTTGCGCTGCTCTGGTACGCAATGCTGCTCTCGGGCGTGCATGCGACGATCGCCGGCGTCCTCGCGGCGATGGCGATCCCCTTCGAACGCACGCCGGGCGCGCCGGACAGCGAAACCTCGCCGCTCCACCGCCTGGAACATGGTCTGCACCCGTGGGTCGCCTTTGCGATCGTGCCGCTGTTCGGCTTCGCCAATGCCGGTGTCGACGTGCGCGGACTGGGGCTCGATCAGATTTTCGCGCCGCTGCCGCTCGGCATCGCGGCCGGGCTGTTCTTCGGCAAGCAGGTCGGCATTTTCGGCAGCGTCTGGCTGGCCGTAAAGCTGGGGATCGCGGGCAAGCTGCGCGGTGCGACCTGGCTGCAAATCTATGGCGTGTCGGTGCTGTGCGGGATCGGCTTCACGATGAGCCTGTTCATCGGCGGCCTTGCCTTCCCGGGCAACGCCCTGCTGATCGAGGAGGCCAAGATCGGTATCCTGATGGGATCGCTCGTCGCCGCGCTGACCGGTTTTGCCGTGCTGCGCTTCGCTCCGCTCCATCCCGACCATTCGGGGATCGAGACGAGTTCGGACGCGGAAATCGCCCGCGACGGCGACGTCAGCGACACCTCCGAAGTGCGGCCCGCCACAGCTGGCTGATGCCCCGCCGCAGCGCTCTTCTGGCCCTTGCGGTCCTTGCGGGCATGACCCTGTCGGGATGCTATGCGCTCGACCCCGAAATGCGGCGGGTCGTGGCGCAGCGCAAGGCGGCTGAACGCGCAGCAAAGGACGCACCAACCAAGCAGGCGCCGGCGGAACCGGCAATGGCCGTCACCATCCTGCCGCAAACGGTGCTGCCGCCGCCGATGCCGGCGCCCGCCGGAACGGACGCCGCGTTCGATCCCGCCGTGGCCGCGGTCGCGCGCCACACGCTCGACAGCGTGGCGCATGATTATGTCGGGCTCGTTCTCGAACTGGGCACGCATAACAAGAGCGATATCGACGCCTATTACGGACCGAAGGCGCTGATGGCGGCGGCCGTGACAGATCCGCGCAGCCTTGCAAGGCTGGGCGAAGCTGCGCGCCAGCTCTCGGCATCGCTTGACGACGTCGCGCCCCACCTGACCGCAGCCGGCGACCAACGGCGCTTGCGCGCGCTGAAGGCGATGCTGCTCGCCGCCGAGACGCGCAGCGAAATGTTGCAGGGCAAGCGCTTTGCCTTTGCCGACGAGGCCGAACGGCTTTTCGGCGTGCGCCCGACGCTCGAACCGCTGTCCGCCTATGACGCCACGCTGGCTACCATCGCGCAGCTCGTCCCCGGCGACGGCGAATTGGCCGATCGCGTCGAAGCCTATTTCGACCGCTTCACCATTCCCGCCGCCCGGCTGAAGCCGACCTTCGACGCCGCGATCGCCCAGTGCCGTGCGCGGACCGCCGCGCAGGTGGCGATGCCCGAAGACGAGAATTTCGACCTGCAGTTCGTCACCGGAAAGAGCTGGAGCGGCTATAATTTCTACATGGGCGGCTATCGCAGCATCATCCAGGTCAACACCGACCTGCCGATCCGCCTGTCGCGCGCGCTCGATCTCGGCTGCCACGAAGGCTATCCGGGCCACCATCTGTTCAATCTGCAAATCGAAGCAAAGCTGGTCCGCGACCGCAACTGGATCGAATATAGCGTCTACCCGCTTTACAGCCCGCAAAGCTTCCTGGCCGAAGGAAGCGCCAATTACGGCATCGACCTTGCTTTTCCGGCTGACGAACGCATCGCCGTCGAGCGCGACACGATCATGCCGCTGGCAGGCATCGAACCACCCGCCGACGAGCGCTACTGGCAGCTTCTCGACGCGATGAAAGCGCTGTCGGGCGCCCGGCTGACGATTGCGCAGCAATATCTCGACGGCGCGATCGACCGGCCGACGGCGGTGGCGTTGACGCAGAAATATGGGCTCGTGTCGCGACCGCGCGCCGAGCAGATGACCGATTTCACCGAAAAATATCGCAGCTACGTCATCAACTACGGGCTCGGCGAAGCGATGGTGCGCGACTATGTCGAACGCGGTGCGCCGTCCCGCGACATGATGTGGCGCCGCTTCCTCGGGCTTCTCGGCGAACCCACCCTGCCAGCGGATCTCGCCGCGCGATGACCCCCGCGGTCGCCCTTCTCTGGCTCGGCCAGGCGGGATCGCCGCGGCGCCCGCCTGCGGGAGTGGCTCCGCGCGATTGATCCGTCGGCGCGCCCGAGCGGCGCGCCCTTTCGGTTCCATCAATCGCAAGGATTTCCCATGCACCTCGACAAACAGGATATTCACCAGCGCATCGAAGCGCCGGTCATGAAGGATTATGGCGTCTATCTGGCGGTCGACCGTCTGCTCGATTGCCAGAAGCCGCTCGCAGAGCTTTGCACCCCCGACGAATTGCAGTTCCAGATCGTCCATCAGGTCGAGGAATTGTGGATGAAGCTCATGGCCTTCACCCTCGCCGAAATCGACGGCCATATGGCGGCGGGCGAGACGATGCGCGTCCTGTCGCTCTTCGACCGGGTCAACCGGATCATGCGGCTGATGACCGATCAGCTGGCGCTGCTGGAGACGATGAGTCCGTTCGACTATCAGGCGATCCGGCTTCAGCTCGGCAATGGGTCGGGGCAGGAAAGCCCCGGCTTCCAGCTCCTGCTCACCCTGCCGCAGCCGCTGTGGGCGCGCTACAAATCGGCCTATCTCGATCCCGCCGGGCGCAGCGTCGCCGACGTATACGACACCGGCTACCGCCACGACGAGGCCTATATGGTCGCCGAGGCGCTGATCGAATTCGACGAGCTGTTCCAGATCTTTCGCGCCCATCACATCTATCTCATCCACCGGTCGATCGGCATGGGATCGAAATCGCTCAAAGGGCGTCCGGTCGAACTGCTCAATGCCGGCGCGCGGCATCGATTCTTCCCCGAACTGTGGGACATTCGCGCCGCAATGACCGACCGCTGGGGCGCCGAATATGGCGTCAAGCGCGACAGTATCAGCGGCAATGCGCCGGCCGGACACGGCAGCGGCCTGTGAGCGGCGCGCTGCTGCCGGCCGCGGTTGCCGGGCACTTTTTCCTGCCGCCCGGCGCCGTCTATCTGAAAAGCCACAGCGTCGGATGCCAGCCGCGCAGCGCCGAGGCGCTGCTGCGCGACCGGATGCTGACCCCGTGGCGCGAGACGGGCGAGGCCTGGCCGCACTGGCTGGAGGCGATCGACGCCTGGCGCGCCGCGCTGGCGGAGCTGATCGGTGTCGAAGCACGCGATCTGTGCCCCGCCACCAATGTCAGCGCGGCGCTGTCGCGCTACCTCTCGGCGCTAGGCACCGCGACGACCCGGCGCACCATCCTGCTCGCGCCGAGCGCCTTTCCGACGATCGGCTATGTCGCAAGCGGGCTCGCCGCCGCGGGGTGGACGACGCGCTATCTGCCTGCCGCCGCCGATGTGCGCGATCCCGCGCAGTGGGCATCGGCGCTGGACGACGATGTCGCGCTGGTGGTTGCCATGCACGTCAGCTCGAACAGCGGCGCGCTGACCGACATCGCCGCCGTCGCCGCGGCCGCGCACGCCGCGGGCGCGCGCTGCATCGCCGATTGCGCGCAATCGGTCGGCGTTGTTCCCGTCACGCCCGCCCTATGGGGCGTCGATGCGGTGATCGGCACCAGCGTCAAATGGCTGTGCGGCGGACCGGGTGCAGCGTGGCTGTGGGTCGCGCCGCACGACCGCACGACGCTGGACCCGATGGAGCGCGGCTGGTGGAGTCACGACAATCCGTTCGAAATGGACATCGAAAGCTTCCGCTATGCCCCCGACGCGCGACGCTGGTGGGGCGGCACCCCCGATGTCGCACCGTTCGTCCTGTCGACCGCGGGTATCGAAGCCGTCACCGCAATCGGCGTCGAGCGGGTGCGCGCGCATAATCGCGCGCTCCAGACGATCCTCCGCGCCGCGCTTGAACCCCGGACGCCGCAGTGGCGCTGGCCCAAAGGCGACATCGGCGGAACGCTGTGCATCGACACCGGCGCTGACCAGCCGCGTGTCGCCGCGGCGCTCACCGCGAATGCGATCAGCGCCGACTTCCGCGGCACCACCGTCCGGCTGTCATTTCACGCCTATAATGGCGCCGACGACGCCGAAGCCGCCGTTCGCGCGCTCGTCTGACGGTCGCCCCTAGAGCGCCGGGCGCCGGTCGAACCAGGGTTGCGCTTCTTCGAGCTGCGCCGCGAGCTGGAGCAACAGCGCCTCTTCGCCGAAGCGCCCGACGAACTGCGTTCCCATCGGCAACCCCTCGGGCGTCCACCACAGAGGGACGTTGATCGCAGGCTGCCCCGTCGCATTCTGGATCGCGGTGAAGGGAACATAGTCGGTCATCGCGCCGAAACCGGCCACCACATCTTCGCTGTCGAGTGGGAAACTGCCGTTGCGCGGCGGCGGGGCGCCGAGCGTCGGGGTCAGCCAGATGTCATGGTCGGCGTGCCACGCCGCGACCGCGCGCGCCATCTGTTGCAGCTGGAAGATCGCGCCCCACAGTTGCGGCGCGCTGATCGCCTTGCCCATCGCGTACAGGCCGCGCGTCAGCCCCTCCAGATTGTCGGGACCGGGCGTCTGCCCTGTCATCATCGCGATGCCGTCGATCTGCATCGCCGCGCCGCTCGACCATATCGCCATGAAGGCCGGAACCATCGCATCATTGTCCACCGGGGGCGATGCCTCCTCGACATGATGACCCAGGCTCTCGCACAGTTTTGCCGCATGTTCGACCGCGGCGACCGCCTGAGGATCGAGCGCCCGCCCACCCGGCGCCGAGCGCGCGAATGCAATGCGCAGCTTGGGGCATGGCGCCTCGGCGGCCCGGCGCCAGCTTGGCGGAGCGGGCGGCGCCGCATAGGGATCGCCGGGTTCGGCACCTGCGGTGACGTCGAGCATCGCCGCGGTGTCGCGCACGCTGCGGCTGACGATATGTTCGGCGGCGAGGCCGCCCATCACATCGCCGAGCATCGGTCCCAAGGGATTGCGCCCGCGCGTCGGCTTCAGCCCGACCAGCCCGTTGCAGCTGGCCGGGATGCGGATCGATCCGCCGCCGTCGTTGGCATGCGCGACGGGCACCATGCCGCTCGCCACCGCTGCGCCCGACCCGCCCGACGAGCCGCCGGTCGAATGCGCCGGGTTCCACGGGTTGCAGGCGGGACCGTACAGCTTGCTCTCGGTCGTCGCGACGACGCCGAATTCGGGCACATTGGTCTTGCCGATCGGGATCAGCCCGCCCGCCAGGAAACGCTGCACCAACGTCGCGGTAAAGGGCATCGGAACGGGCGGCGAGATGCGCGATCCGTTGCGCGTCGGCCACCCGGCGAGATCGCCCAATATGTCCTTGAGCAGAAAGGGAACGCCCCGGAACGGTCCGTCGGGCAGTGGCGCCTTCGCGCGCGCCCGCGCGCCGTCAAAATCGGTGAAGATCACCGCATTCAGGCGCGGGTTGAGCGCCTCGATCCGTTCGATCGCGCTATCGACCAGCTCGAGCGGCGATACCGCCCCCTTCGCGACGAGGTCGGCAAGGCCGAGCGCGTCGTAACGATCATATTCGGCAAACCCCACAGGCCCGTCCTTTTCGTATCAGATGTCGACGACGATCTTGCCGAAATGCTTGTTCGCGGCCTGATGGCGGAACGCATCGGCGAGGCCTTCGAGCGGGAAATGATCGCTGATCACCGGCCGGATCGCATTTGCCTCGATCCCGGCGATCATGTCGAGCTGCTGCTGGCGGCTCCCCACGGTCAAACCCTGAACGCGCAGATTCTTCGCCATCAGCAGCGCGGTCTGCACCGGCCCGGCAAAGCCCGCGAGTACGCCGATCAGCGCGACATGGCCACCGACGCGCGTTGCAATCATCGACTGGTCGAGCGTACCGGCACCCCCGATCTCGACGACGCAATCGACGCCGCGCCCGCCGGTCAGTTCCATCGCCTTTGCGCCCCAGGCGGGAACCGCCTTGTAATTGATCAGCTCGTCGGCGCCGAGATCCTTGAGCCGTGCAAGCTTGTCGTCGGACGAGCTGGTCGCGATCACCCGCGCGCCTGCTGCCTTGGCGAATTGCAACGCAAAGATCGACACGCCGCCCGATCCCTGCACCAGCACGGTCGAACCCGGCCGGATCGCATCATCGACGAACAGCGCGCGCCAGGCGGTCAGCCCGGCGCAGGTCAGCGTCGCGGCCTCCGCGGCCGAATAGCCCGCCGGGACGCGTGTAAACCAGTGGTCGGGCGTCACGACGACATCGCGGGCATAGCCGTCGATGCCGTCACCCGGCACCCGCGTGAAAGCGCTCGTCGGCGGCGCGCCGTCGATCCAGTCGGGAAAGAAGATCGAGACGACCGGATCGCCCACCGCGAACTGCGTCACCCCCTCGCCCACCGCTTCGACCACGCCGGCGCCGTCAGACATCGGGATGCGCCCGTCGGCAGCGGGGATCATGCCCGCCACCACCGCATAGTCGTGGAAGTTGAGCGACGACGCCGCCAGCCGCACCCGGATCTCGCCCGGCCCAGGTTGCCCGGGGTCGGCGAGATCGGTGAGCGTCAGATTGTCGAGCGAAGCGGGAGCGCGAAGCCGGACCGCCCGCATCATTCCGCCGCCATCGCCAGCTCGACGCGCTGCGGACCGCGGATCACGCCGCCCGGATAGGCGCCCTGCGCTTCGCCGTCCCTGAAGGTGACGACGCCCGACTTGACCGTCGCAACATAGCCGTCGGCCTTTTGCAGCAGGCGCTTGCCGCCCGCCGGAAGGTCGAAGGCGAGCCACGGCTTGCCGAGCTTGATCGCATCCATGTCGATGACATTGAGGTCGGCGAGATAGCCCGGTGCGACCAGCCCGCGATCTTCGAGCCCATAGAGCAGCGCCGTGTCGCGGCACTGGCGCTTGATCGCCCGTTCCAGCGCCACGCGTCCGCCGCGCTTGCGATCGCGCACCCAATGCTGAAGCATGAAGGTGGGCGACGCGGCATCGCAGATCGTGCCGCAATGCGCGCCGCCGTCCGACAGGCTGTTCACCGTGTCGTCGCTGTCCTGCAGCGCCTCGAGGAAGTCGAGGTTGCCGTCGGCATAGTTGAGGATCGGCAGATAGGCGAAACCGGTCGCATCGTCGCGGCACAGCAGATCATAGGCATATTCGGCCGGATCGACGCCCGCCGCCGCGGCGCGCGCCGCGATGCTGGCATCGGCGCCGGGCTCATAGTCGAAATCATCGTCCATCTCGAACTGCATGGTCCAGCCGCCGGCGACGACCATCAACAGCCCCATGATGTCCTGCGGCGCTTCGCTGAAGTCATTGTCTTCGGAAAGGAGCTGCGCCTTGAACGCGGGGTCGAGCAGCTTTGCCTTTTGCTCGTCCCACGACAGGCCCTCAATGGCGCGCCACGACGGGCGGAAGCGGAAGGGATGGACGGTGCCGCGCCACGCCATGATGATGCCGTTGCCGCGCAGCGCGATCTGCGCGACGATATTGGCACCCTTGGCATTTTCGGCGCGCATCGTTTCGATCTGTTCGTCGAGCGGCAATTCCTTGGCGATCGACTGGAGCGCGGCAAAGGTCACGGGCAGCCCGGTTTCGCGGCTCAGCTTGCCCATCCAGTCGAACTCGTTCCATTCGCGGTTGAGGTCGCTCGCCATTTCGAACACCCCATAACCGACGCGGCCCATCGCACGGCCGATCTCGATCAGTTCCTCGGCGGTCGCGGTCGTGCCAGGGACGACTTCACCGTCGACCGATTTGTGGATGACGGTGCGGCTCGTCGAAAAGCCGAGCGCGCCGGCGCGCACCCCTTCTTCGACGATGCGCGACATTTCGGCGATGTCCTCAGCCGTCGGCACCGCGCCCGGCTGTTCGCGGTCGCCCAGCACATAGGCGCGAACCGCGCCATGCGGAACGTGGCACGCGACATCGATGGTGCGCGGCAGTTTTTCGAGCGCATCCATATATTCAGGGAAGGTTTCCCATTCCCAGCTCATCCCTTCGGCGAGCGCGGTGCCGGGAATATCCTCGACGCCTTCCATCAGGCCGATCAGCCAGTCGTGGCGGTCGGGCCGCGCGGGCGCGAAGCCGACGCCGCAATTGCCCATGACGACGGTGGTGACGCCGTGCCAGCTCGACGGCGCCATTTCCTGATCCCACGTCGCCTGCCCGTCATAATGGGTGTGAACGTCGACGAAGCCGGGGGTGACGATCTTGCCGCGCGCGTCGATTTCCTCGCGCCCGGCGCCGAGGTCGGTGCCGACCGCGACGATGCGATCGCCCTCTACCGCCACATCGGCCACCATGGACGAACCGCCCGTGCCATCGACGACGGTGCCGCCGCGAATCACCAGATCGTACATCTCGCTCTCCCGTTATTTGGTTTCAGTGCGAAACCTATCATCAAATTCGGACAGTGCAAATAAGCGCGCGCGGCGTGCGGCGAACGGCTATAGCCGTGCGACAAACCAACGGGAGTCGATGCCATGATCCGTCACTTTACCCTTGTCGCCACCGCCGCGGCTCTTGCCGCAGCCGCCATTCCGGCCATCGCCGCCGACGCGCCCGCCGCCGATTATGCGGCAGCGCTTGCCGATCCGGCGCGCCCGGCCGCCGACCGCGAGCGCGACGCCGCCCGCAAGCCCGCCGAATTGCTCGCCTTCGCCGGCATCAAGCCGGGCCAGAGCGTTGGCGATTATGTGATGGGCGGCGGCTATCTGACCCGCATCCTGCCGGGAGCCGTGGGCACCGCGGGACATGTCTACGCTTTTCAGCCCGCCGAGTTCATCGCCTTTCGCAAGCAATATGGCGACGATCAGACCGCGGTCGCCGCGGCCTATGCCAATGTCGATGCGGTTGGCGGCGCCTTTGCCGCTCCGGCTTTCCCGGTGCCGCTCGACGCGATCGTGACGGTGCAGAATTTTCACGATCTCTATTTGAAGCCCTTCCCCGAAGGGACCGGCGACAAGGCCAGCGCCGCACTCTTCGCCGCGCTCAAGCCCGGCGGCACTCTGGTGGTGGTCGATCACAGCGCGGCGGACGGCAGCGGCACGACGCTGTCCGACAGCCTGCACCGCATCGACAAGGCCGCGGTCGTCGCGGCGCTGACCAAGGCCGGCTTTCTGCTCGAGGCCGAGAGCGACCTTTACAAGCGCCCCGAAGACCCGCGCACCGCCAATGTCTTCGACCCCGCCATTCGCGGCAAGACAGACCAGTTCACGCTGCGCTTTCGCAAACCGGAATAGACGGATAGAGCGCCCCGATGAGCAGCGATGACGAAGACTATGTCTATGACGAGGCGAGCGGCGAATGGCTGCCCGCCAGCGAAGCGCGCGAGCGGGCGGCGGCGGCCAATGCGCTTCCGCAAGCGAAGGACGCGGTCGGCAATCTACTGAGCGACGGCGACTCGGTCGTCCTCATCAAGGATCTGCCGGTGAAGGGCGCGGGCCAGACGTTGAAGGTCGGCACCGTCATCAAGTCGATCCGGCTGACCGCCGATCCCGACGAGATCGACTGCCGCTACGAAGGGATCAGGGGCCTGGTGCTGCGAACGGAGTTCGTACGGAAGCGTTAGAGTCGTGCCTTTTTTGTCGCGTGTCCCCGCGAAGGCGGGGACCCGTCTCCGGTCGGTTCCAGTTTGCACCTTTCGATGATGGACCCCCGCCTTCGCGGGGGAACACCACCTTTATATATAACCCTCAAATCTTCCCCAGCGTCTCCCTGCGCGGGCCGAGATAGCCGAACAGATAGGCCGCAACCTTGCGCATCTGAATCTCCTCGGCCCCTTCGGTGATCCGGTAGCGGCGGTGGTGGCGATAGATATGCTCGAAGGGCTTGTGGCGCGAATAACCGATGCCGCCATGCACCTGCATCGCGCGGTCGGCCGCCTGACAGACGAGGCGGTTCGCCCAGTAATTGCACATGCTCACCTTGTCGGAGAGGGTGCGCTCAACCTCCTTGTGCGGCATATTGTCCATTTCCCACGCCGTCTTGCGGATGAGGAGGCGCAGCATTTCGGCCTGCGTCGCCAGCTCGACGAGCGGGAACTGGATCGCCTGATTCTTCGCCAGCGCTTCGCCGAAGGGCTTGCGCTCGCGCGCATAGCGCACGCTTTCCTCGATGCAGTAAACCGCCGCACCAAGCGACGAGGCCGCCTGACGGATGCGGTTCTGGTGGACGAAGCTCTGCGCGATCGACAGGCCCCCGTCGACCGGGCCGAGCCGCGCGCTGTCGGGCACCCACACATCGGTAAAGCTGACGCGCGGGTGATCGGTGGGCATGTTGAAGGTCCACAGATATTCCTCGATCACGAGGCCCGGCGACGGGTTGGGGACGAGCAGGCAGGTGATCCCCTTGGCATCGCCGTCATCGCCGCTGGTGCGGCAGAAGGTCGCGCAATGGGTCGCAACGTGCATCCCCGTCGTCCACATCTTCTCGCCGTTGATCAGCCAGCCTTCGACCCCGTCGCGGGTTTCGCGCACCGCGCGCGTTTCCATGTGCGTCGCGTCGCTGCCATGATCGGGTTCGGTGAGGCCAAAGGCGGTGCGGCGTTTGCCTTCGAAGCCGCCGAGGATGAACTCCTGCTTCTGCTCCTCGCTGGTACCGAATTGTTCGAACATCTCGACGAAGGGGAAATTGCCGACGATGCTGTGTTCGTTCTGCAGATCATTGTGGAGGCCGAGGCCCTTGGCGGCAAAATGCTCGCGGATCACCGCCATCCACAGGTTCGATCCGTCCTTGCCGCCATATTTCTTCGGCGCCGAAAAGCGCCAGTGGCCCGCGGCATCGGCTTTGCGGGTTGCCTGCTTCAGCAGCTGTTCCCACTCGTGGCGCGGCAGTCCCTGATTGTCCCAGTCGGTGCGCGCATGTTCGCGGCGATGGTCGAAGAAGCGGATGTTGTCGTCCGCCTCCTCGAGCGGTTTGATCTCCGCTGCGATGAAGGCGTCGAGTTCGTCCAGATAGGCCTGCAAATCGGCCGGAACCGCAAAATCCATCGTCTCTCTCCCGTTTGTCTCTATCCGTTCCAGGCGGCCCGCGCCGCGGCGAGCGCGGCATATTTGGGACTGTCGACCGCGCATTTGTCGAGCGCCGCGCGGCGCAGGCGCGCGAGCAGGCCGGGGTCGGCAAGCGTCGCCCGCCCGGCCAGTATGTCCCCGGCCAGCGCCTTGTCCTCGGCACGCACGCCGGCACCAAGATCGCGCATCACGATGCCGAGCGCGTTCATCGCGACCGCGACCTGAAATTTGCCATGCCCCTCGGCCTGCGGCTTGATCGCCTCCCCCAGCCAATCGCGCACCGCCTGCACCATTTCCTGCGTCGTCGGTTCGCCGACCGGCGCCGCGGCGGCGGCAGGCGAAGGCGGCAGCGGCGCCGCGCGCTCGGCCGCGGGCGCCCCATCTTCGAGCAGCCGGATGATGTCGAGTTCCTGTTCGGCAGTGCGCCGCCCCACGACCACGCGTTCGACCGTCGTATCGGCGCCGCTCCGCCACGCCTGCCCCATCTGCAGACAGCCGAGCGCCCACCACAGGGTGCGATAGACGAGCCAATATTTGAAGCGGTCGCGGTCCACCGGACGCCCGCCCGCGGCCTCATAGGCGGCAAAATAATCGTCGAGACTGCCGACCCCGAACGCCGGCTTGTCGAGCATGCCGAACCGCCACACCGTCATGCAGCCGAAGGCCAGATCCTCGTGCGCGTCGCCCAGATGCGCGAGTTCCCAGTCGAGCACGGCGGCAAGACCATCGGCATCGACCATGACATTGCCCATGCGATAGTCGCCATGGACGAGCACCGGGTCGGCGGGTTCGGGCAGATGATCCTCGCACCATTTGATCGCGAGCGCGATCGCTGGCCGGTCGCCGCCATAGGAAAGGAAGCGCGCCTTGAGCTCCGCGAGCGCTGCGGCGGTATCCATCACCGGAATTTCGGCCGGGATCGCGGCGCGCGGCAGCGCGTGGATCAACGCCAGTTCGCGCCCCAGATCGGCGACGAGCGACCGCGGCGCCGCCGCTAATATCTTCGCCGAGCTGACTTCGGCGATGACGCGCCGCATGACATAGCCCGTGCCCATGCCGTCGGCATCGGACAGCACCCCGATCACCTCGGGCGCCTTGACCCCGCCAGCGTGCGCCGCCCGGACCAGCGCAGCCTCGACCGGATGACCATAAGGCCGCCCTTCCATATATTCGGCCGAGGGCGCACGGCGCAGCACATAGGCACCGCCGCCCCAGTCGAACGCCCAGCTTTCCATATTGGCGCCGCCCGAAAGGCGAGTCAGGTTCGACAGGTCGCCGGCACCGGCAACGCGCGTCATGAAGGGAGGCAGCAAGGTCGACAGATCGGACATTACTTCCCCTTGCTAAGTATTTTCGGGCTCCGCAAGCCCGTAATCGTGACAGGTGGGCGCGGCCGCGCGTCAGATGTTCGCACGCCCCCGCTGCATCACCGCCATCCGCCGCGCCTCGACCTCCTCGGCGCGAACGGCGCGGTTCGCCGCCGACGACCGCGCCTGTTCGAGCGCCATCGCGTCACCGAAGGGCAGCGCATAGCCGTCGTCGATCAGCCGCTTGTAGCGTCGTACCATCGCCGGATCGGCGCTGGCGATATCGCGCGCGAGCGCCTGCGCCGCGGACACCAGCTCTTCCGGGGCAACGACGCGATTGACGAGGCCCCAGTCGCGCGCCGCTTCGGCGCCCAGGAAATTACCCGTCAGCGACAATTCCTTGGCGCGGCCGATACCGATCAGCCGCGACAATTTCTGCGACAGGCCCCAGCCGGGCATGACCCCGACGCGCGCATGTGTGTCGGCGAAGCGCGCTGCCGTCGATGCGATCAATATATCGCAGGCGAGCGCAAGCTCGAACCCGCCGGTGATCGCAACGCCGTTGATCGCGCCGATCACCGGCTGCGGGCAGAGCTCGATCGCCTTGACCGGATTCTCGTCGGCGTCGGTGGCATTGGCGGCGCCCAGATTGCTGGTGTCGGCCCCCAGTTCCTTGAGGTCGAGCCCGGCGGTGAAGGCGCGCTCGCCCGCCCCCGTCAGCACGATCGCGCGCACGCCGTCGTCGGCGGCAAGCCGCCGCATCACCGCCGCAAGCTCGGCGCGCAACGCCCGCGAGAGCGCATTCATCGCATCGGGACGGTTCAGGGTGACAGTCGCGACCGCATCATGGCGTTCGAGCCGGATCAGTGACATCGCGAGGCCTCTTACAGTCCCATGTGGAAATTGACGCTGCTGAGCCAATAAGATGCCATCGGCTTGCCATCGGCGTCGAGCGCGGGTTTGAATTCGGCGCGGCGCATGATCGATTTGCAAACCGCGTCGTCGAATTCTTTGGCGCGCGTCGTTTGCTGGATGTGACAGGCGGTCGGCTTTCCCGACGCATCGACATTGAGCCGAAACTGCACCAGCGCGCGCTGTCCCTGCCACAGCATCTCCTGAGGATAATCGCCCGACCGGATCCATTGGCCGGGGTCGCTTATCGGGGTGACCGGGCGCGTCATCGTTGCATGCCGCGCGACGTCGATGCCCCAATGGTCGAGCAGTTCGTCGGTGCATTTGCTCAGCGCCGCGAAGGCATTGCCCATCGACCCCGTCTCCAGAACGAAGGGTCGGCTCACCGGAGAACCCACTTCAATCCATGTGACGGCAGCTTCTTCGGCAGGCGTAACCGTCGACCAGCGGAAGCCGAAATCGCCTGCATTGCGCGCGGCATCGTACGCGCCGTTTTCGGCTTCGCTCCGCGGCGCAATCCTGACCTCGCTGCGCAGCACCAGGGCCGGGGTCTTGCCATCGCCCCTGCCGGGGTAGAATCCGATCGCCTGCTCCGCCTGGTTCGGGCCGAAGCGAATTTTCGCATCGCCGTCCATCCGGCTCGTACGCGCCGGTTTGCCGAAAAAGCTCATCCGCATCCCGTCGCCGGGCTCGAAGCGGTCCATAACCAGCATCACCTTGTCGTCGCCCTCGCCGAACTGGCGCGCCAGGCGGCAACTGTCGTCCGCATAATTCAGAAGCCACTTCGAACTGGGCTGAAGATGCAGCGGCTCTTTCGGCTTGGCGCCTGCGTTCGGAGCCGTCAGCAGCGAAAGCATCGCGACGGCGACGACGGACGAACTGCGGCAAGTCACTCTCTCCATGGCCGGAATGTCGTCGATGAAGCTGGCCAAGGCAAGTCTTTCAAAGCGCCCCCCACGACCCATAATCGTCGACATGCGCGTTGGCACGGCGGAAGTTGGTGAAGCTCATGCTCGCCGACAGGTCGAGCGCCTCGACCTGATGCCACCAACCGACGGGCAGGAAGATCGCCTCGCCCGGCGCGATTACGCATTCGAGAACCGGCGGCGTTTCGGCGGTGCCATCGCCCGCCGGCAGCGCTTCGTTGCCCCAGTCGGAAAAGCAATGGCGGCTGTTGCGCATCTGCGCAAAGGCCCAGGGCGGCGCCATGCGGACCCGCTTGCGGCCCATGACCTGTACGAGCAGATTGTTCGTCAGATCGTGGTGCCAAGGCGTCAGCGTCCCTTTGGGACCGAGCCAGAAAAAGCCGTCGCGGCCGTCGCGCGGTTCCAAGAGGTCGATCGGTGCCAGATCGTCCCACAGCGCCGCGAGCGCCGCCGCGTTGGTACCGCTGTTATAGGCCGTCAGATAGATGTCGTTGCTGACCTCGTCCCCCCGCAACCAGTCGATCAGCTCGCCGAACCGCAGCATCCGCCGGTGAGCGTCCTTGGCGAGTTCATAATCGGGGTCGCCGTCGCGCCCCACCTGCGCCTCGACCGCCGCGCCGCCCGCGACCGCCGCAAAATGATCGAGCGACCAGCGCGACAGCGCGGGCCAATGATCGACGAGGCCGGCCAGCTTCACCGGACGGTTCGCATCATAATAGCCGCGATAAAAGTCTGCGGTCGCGATGCGATCGGCAGTATCGAGCGCGAAGCCGCCTTCGCTCTCGCGCGCAAGCCGCGCCTGATTGGCGAACAACCATTGCTGCTTGGCGCTCCGCGCCGCCTGCCGCCGCAACGCAAGCGCCATCGGGTCCTTCGCCAGCCGCTCGACCTCATATTTCGCCGAAGCCGCTGACACGCCCGCGGCGATCAGCCGGGCACGCAGCGCCGTATCATCGTCGCCCGCGGCTAGCCCGTCGGCGAGGATAAGGCGCTTGTCGGCTTGGGGCATCGAACGACTCCAAAGAGGCAGCGCCCACCCTATGATCGCGAATGCGTCGGTATCAAGACGCCCGGCTCAGCGGCGCTCCGTCGCGGGCTCTTCCCCGGTCGCGCCGTCCGCTGTCTCCTTCGGCGGTTCGGCGGGGGTGAAGCTGCCGTTTTCGATCAGCCATTGCGGGTAGCGGCCCTGAATGTCGGCCATGATGCGGTCGATCGCCGCAGCGACCTGTTCGCCTTCGCCCTCGCGGTCGCGCTGGACGACGACGCGGCGCGCCTGCGCATCGACCAGCACCCGCGCGCGCGGAATCAGTTCGCCGATGGTCAGCCCGGCGATGATCCCCATGCTGTCGGCGTCACGCTGTTCGAGCGTGGCGAGCCGCTGGTTCAGCCGCTCCTCGAACTGCACCGCGGCGTTGGTCTGCTGCTTGAGCTGGACGAGGTTGACGCTGACGTCGCGGTCGAGATCGCCGCGCACCTTGGTGGCAAGCTGATCGTTGAGCTGCGCCGAATATTGGTCGACGAGGACAACGCCGTCGACCGCCACCTCCTCGCCCTCGGTGCGCACATTCAGGCTGTCGATGCGATCGCCGTCACCGAGCAAGCGGTTGAGTTCGGACTGCACCGCCGAGCGTGCGCGGATCTCGCGCGCGATATTGTTGAGCGACAGCGCCAGCGGGATCGACAGCACGCCCAGCGTGACGATGATTCCGGTTATCTGCATCGCCGTATGCTGCGGGGTCAGCGACGGGCCGAATTTGTTGACCCGTGCGACGATCGTCGCGGCAAAGGCGATGGCTAACGTGTTGGTCAGGAAGAGCAGCGCCGAACCGAGCGCGAAGTCGGGGCGGCCGGTGGCAAGGCCAAAACCGATCGTCGAGAGCGGCGGAACCAGTGCGGTCGCGATCGCGACGCCGACCATGACGCCCGACAGCTTGCGCAGGATCGCATAGACGCCGGCGATCCCGCCGACGACGGCGACGCCCAGATCGAGCAATGTCGGCTGCGTCCGCGCGCGCAGTTCGGGGGTGACGTCCTTGATCGGCGACAGCCAGATGATCAGCATCGCGACGAGCACCGCGACCGCCATCCCCGCCGCCATCGTGACGAGCGAACGCTTAATGAGATTGGATTCGAGCGTCGCCAGGCCAAAGCCGACGCCCATGATCGGGCCGAGCAGCGGCGATACCAGCATCGCGCCGATCACCACCGCCGCAGACCCTTGAAGCAGGCCGAGCGTGGCGATCGCCGCCGACAGCGTGATCAGCAACAGGAATTTCTGATTGAGCCGCGCGTCGCGCGCGACGCTGGCCAGAATCAGCGCGCGGCCATGGACGGCTTCCTCGTCGTCGGCCGCGCGGTCATCATCGTCGATTTCGCGCCCCGGCCCCGGCCGCGCGGACCGGCGACCGCCGGCGTTGAACGGCGCGTCGCCCAGTCCGGGCACTCCGGGATGATTGCCGGCCATATGGTCGGGCGGTTAGATCTTGCCGGTCAGTTCGGGCACCGCGCTGAACAGATCAGCGACGAGGCCGAGATCGGCGACCTGGAAGATCGGAGCGTCTTCGTCCTTGTTGATGGCGACGATCGTCTTCGAATCCTTCATCCCCGCAAGGTGCTGGATCGCACCCGAGATGCCGATCGCGAAATAAACCTCCGGCGCGACGATCTTGCCGGTCTGGCCGACCTGATAGTCGTTGGGGACGTAGCCTGCATCGACCGCAGCACGCGAAGCGCCGAGCGCGGCGCCGAGCTTGTCGGCGAGCGGCACGATGACTTCCTGATATTTCTCGCTCGAACCCAGCGCACGCCCGCCCGACACGATGATCTTCGCGGAGGTGAGCTCGGGACGATCCTGCTTGGCGATTTCGGCGCCGACGAAGCTCGAAATGCCGGCGTCGCCGCCAGCCGAGACGGCTTCGATCGCACCCGAACCGCCGGTCGCCGCCGCCTTTTCGAAGGCGGTACCGCGAACGGTGAGCACAAGCTTCGCATCCGACGATTCGACGGTCGCAATCGCGTTGCCGGCATAGATCGGACGCGTAAAGGTCTTCGGACCCTCGACCGACAGGATTTCCGAAATCTGCATCACGTCGAGCAGAGCGGCGACGCGCGGCGCGATATTCTTGCCGGTGGTGGTCGCAGGCACGACGAACGCGTCGTGGCTGCCCATCAGATCGGCGACGAGCGGTGCGATATTTTCGGGCAGGTTGTGACCGAAGGCGGCGCTATCGGCGACATGCACCTTGCCGACGCCCGCAATCTGCGCGGCTTCCTTGGCAACGCCGTCGACGCCTTCCCCGGCGACGAGCAGATGGACTTCGCCGAGCTTCGAAGCCGCGGTTACTGCGGCGAGCGTGGCATCCTTGACGGCGCTGCCGTCATGTTCGACCCAAACGAGCGTTTTCATGAGTGCACTCCCATCGCCTTCAGCTTGGCAACCAGTTCATCGACATCGGCGACCTTGACGCCGGCCGAGCGGACGGGCGGCTCCGAAACCTTGACCGTCTTGACGCGCGGCGCCGTGTCGACGCCGTAATCGGCGGGCGCCTTGGTATCGAGCGGCTTCGACTTCGCCTTCATGATGTTCGGCAGCGACGCGTAGCGCGGCTCGTTCAGACGCAGGTCGGTGGTGACGATCGCGGGAAGCTTCAGCTTCACCGTTTCGAGACCGCCGTCGACTTCGCGCGTGACGCTGACATGATCGCCTTCGACGTTCACGGCGCTGGCGAAGGTGCCCTGCGCCCAGCCGGTGAGCGCGGCGAGCATCTGACCGGTCTGGTTGTTGTCGCCGTCGATCGCCTGCTTGCCGAGGATCACGAGACCCGGCGTTTCGGCATCGGCAATCGCCTTCAATATCTTCGCGATCGCGAGCGGTTCGGCTTCATCGTCGGTCTGCACCAGGATCGCGCGGTCGGCGCCCATCGCAAGCGCGGTACGCAGCGTTTCCTGCGCCTTGGCCGGGCCGACGCTGACGGCGACGATCTCGGTCGCGACGCCCTTTTCCTTGAGGCGGATCGCCTCTTCGACGGCGATTTCGTCGAAGGGGTTCATCGACATCTTGACGTTGGCAAGGTCAACGCCCGTGCCGTCCGCCTTCACCCGCGGCTTCACGTTGTAATCGAGCACCCGCTTCACGGGGACGAGGATTTTCATGGCTTTTCAGCTCCTCTCGAAGAATTGTGCAGTGCGCCATAATTGGCGTTTACGTAAACGTCAACCTGTGGGCGACCCCTTCCGCCGCAAGAGCGGAAGGGGAAAGCCGGTCAGGCCGCCTTGGCAACCTCGGCGACGATCTTCTTCGCCGCGTCGCCCAGATCGTTCGCGGGAACGATCGCGAGACCCGAGTTCGCCAGGATTTCCTTGCCCTTTTCGACGTTCGTGCCTTCCAGGCGGACGACGAGCGGCACCGACAGATTCACTTCCTTCGCCGCGGCGACGATGCCTTCGGCGATGATGTCGCACTTCATGATGCCGCCAAAGATGTTGACGAGAATGCCCTGAACGGCGGGATCCTTGAGGATGATCTTGAACGCCGCGGTGACCTTTTCCTTGTTCGCGCCGCCGCCGACGTCGAGGAAGTTGGCCGGGAAAGCGCCATTGAGCTTGATGATGTCCATCGTCGCCATCGCCAGGCCGGCGCCATTGACCATGCAGCCGATATTGCCGTCGAGCTTGATGTAGGCGAGGTCATATTCGCTCGCCTCGACCTCGGCCGGATCTTCTTCGGTCAGGTCGCGCAGCTCGGCGAGATCCTTGTGACGGAACATCGCGTTCGAATCGAAGCCGACCTTTGCGTCAAGGACATAGAGCTTGTCGCCTTCGTCGGTCGGGCAGATGGCGAGCGGGTTGATTTCGATCTGCGAGGCGTCGGTGCCGAGGAACGCGGCATAGAGGCCCTCGAGGATCTTCGCCGCCTGCTTGGCAAGATCGCCCGACAGGTCGAGCGCCTTGGCCACCGCACGGCCGTGGTGCGGCATCAGGCCGGTGGCGGGATCGATGGTGATGGTGTGGATCTTTTCAGGAGCCGAGTGCGCGACTTCCTCGATGTCCATCCCGCCTTCGGTCGACGCGACGACCGCGATGCGGCTGGTGGCGCGATCGACGAGCAACGCGAGGTAGAATTCCTTGCCGATGTCGACGCCGTCGGTGATGTACAGGCGGTTGACCTGCTTGCCGGCCTCGCCGGTCTGGATCGTCACCAGCGTGTTGCCCAGCATGTCCTTGGCGTGCGCTTCGACTTCCTCGATGCTCTTCGCCAGGCGAACGCCGCCCTTGGCGTCGGGGCCGAGTTCCTTGAACTTGCCCTTGCCGCGGCCGCCCGCGTGGATCTGTGCCTTGACGACGTAAAGCGGTCCGGGGAGCTGCTTTGCCGCCGCGACGGCTTCCTCGACACTCATCGCGGGAATGCCCTTGGGCACCGCGACGCCAAATTTCGCGAGCAGTTCCTTGGCCTGATATTCGTGGATGTTCATGAGCTCTGCCGGGCCTTTCGACTCTGTAAGCGGGGAGATATGCGGCGCCGCATAAGCACAAGTTGCGCGGCAAGGCTACCCCTGCCGCGCCCAGAAAATCTTGACACGCGCCAAAGCGGCGGTTGGATCAGCGCAGCGCACACACCGCGGCGGAGCTGGTCGTCACCGCCAATATCTCCGGATCCTTTAGCGCGCGGACCTTGCGGAAGAACTGGTCGAGCGTCAGGTCGGTGATTTCGCGGTCTTTCAGGCTGCCCAGCGCCGACAGGCGGCGAAGCTGGACGAGCGACATCCGGTCGACCATGCGCCCCGCCATGCACGTCGACATCGCCTTCGACAGACCCGCATTCTGGAGCCCGTTGCGCAGCCGCGTCTCGGGCGTTGCGCAGGCGGACAGGACCAGCGGCAGCGCCAGCAGCGGAACCATCACCCTTTTCATCGAAGCCTACTTTCCGTGAAATTCGGCCACCGCGCCGGAAACCGCCTGCATCAGCGCCATGCGCGCGGGGATCGACGCCGATGTATCGCCCAGCATCACGACGATGGCATAGCGCGTACCGTCGGGTGCGGTGGCGATGCCGATGTCGTTATAGCCTGCCGTCTCGCCTTTGTAATCCTGGCCGGTGCCGGTCTTGTGCATGAAGTCCCAGCCCGAGGGGAGCCCGGCCTTCAGCCGCTTCGGCCCGCTGTGCGTCCGGCTCATCACGCCCATCAGATATTGCGTCGATTCGGGCGACAGCAGCGCCCCGCGCGCCAGCCGGGTCAATGCGCTCGCGATCGCCGCCGGCGCGGCGCCGTCCATCGGATTGGCAAGATAGGCCTCGCGCGCGGCCTTGCGCGTCGAATCGGGCAGCGCGGCGCGCGCCTGCTGGAAGGCATTGCCCCGCGAATAGCTCTGCTGCCACGACAGGCCCGCGGTCGCGCTCTGCAACAGGCGTTCGCCGGGACCGAAACGGATCGATCCCAGATCCTTCTTCGCGATGAAGCGCCGGACCGCCTCGGGACCGCCCACCGTGCGCAGCAGGCTGTCGTTGGCGGTGTTGTCGCTGTGCGTGATCGCGGTTTCGATAAGGTCGCGCACGCTCATCGTCACCTTGCCTTCGGACCGCACGCGCGCCGCGAGCGGCTGATGGAACAGGGTGAGGTCGTTGGGGCCGATGTCCACCTGGCGGTCGAGGCTGAGTTTGCCCTGGTCGACCGCATCGAGCACGGTCATCGCCACCCACAGTTTCGACACGCTCTGCTGCGGGAACAGTTCGCCGCCGCGTTCCGAAAAGGACCATTCGCCGTCGATACGCTGAACCGCGATGCCGGTCTTGCCGGGAAAAGTTCGCCAAAGCTGCGAAATCCGGTCGCTGAGACCACTCGGCGGGCGCCGGAAGCCCGGATCGACGACGTCCTTGGGCGGTGCATTCACCGCGCGCGCCGGGGTTGCGGTGCTGACCGGCGGCCCGATGGGAACGCTGACCGCACCGCGCGGCGCCGTTTGCGCCTGCCGCGGCGTCGGCACCAGTGCCGCGCCGCTGACACAGCCCGCCAGCGCCATACCGCCAATCGCCATACCGAGCAGCCGCCTGCCCGAAAATCCCAACGCCATCATAACCCCGCAACCCGCGACCAGTTTATCGCCCGACCTTTTTGGTCGGCACCATGCGTCCCGCACTCTGCCTGCGCGGACCAGCGATTTGCGGTGAATGATTCCTATCGCGCGATAAGTGGCGGAACGCTGAACGGCCTGCCGCGTGCGGCGCCGTTCAGGGCGCCGGGGTCGCCCGCACCCATTCGGGATAGAGGCGTTTCAGCGCCGCCAGCTTGGGCGCGTCCCAGCGGCGGATATAGCCATTGTCGGGATGCAGGCGCATGAAATCCTGATGATAGGCTTCGGCGCGGTAAAAGCCTTTGTAGCTTTCGACCGGGACCACGATCGGCGCCTTGAAATAATGACCCTTGCCGATCTGTGCCAGATACGCGGTCGCAACCTGCCGCTGCGCGGCATCCATCGGCACGATCGCGGCGCGATATTGGGTGCCGCTGTCGGGACCTTGCCGGTTTTTCAGCGTCGGGTCGGCGACCACGGAAAACAGGATGCGCAACAAGGTGCCATAGCTGACCACCGACGGATCATAGACGATGCGAACCGACTCGGCATGTCCGGTCGTGCCGGACGAGGTCTGGTCATATTCGGCGGTGGCCTTGCTGCCGCCATGATAGCCCGATTCGACCGACACGACGCCCTTCACATTGGAAAAGACGCCTTCGACGCCCCAGAAGCATCCGCCCGCGAGCACGGCAACCGCACGCTTCGTCTTCACGGCGGGATCGACAGCCGCCGCGGGGAGCTTGACGACGCTTTCCGCCTGCGCGGGCGCGCATTGCGCCAGCACCGCGGCAGCAATCAGCGCGGCGAAGGGGCGCCGCATCGCGGTCAGATCGGCATGGCGACCGCCGGCTGATTCAGCACGACGATCAAGGCACCAATGGCGAAGCCGGCGAGCATGGTCGGAAACCAGTCGGAGCGGAACATCGAAAACATAAAAGCCTCTTTTTGTCATATTGTCGTTTTCGTGGGGGAGGCCCCCTCGGTTACAGCGACGATATGGCGCGCCCCGTGCCGCCGTGCAGTGACCGCCATCACCCATAGCGACGATGGCTTACTATCCGGTGAACCGGATGACGGGGCATCGTTCAGACGGCGCCGGTCCGGCGCCGCGGTCAGCGCAGCGCGGCGCAGGCCTGCTGGATGCGGATGCACGCTTCCTTGAGCACCGCCTCCGACGTCGCATAGGAAACGCGGAAGGCTGGCGACAGACCGAAGGCCGCGCCATGCACCGCCGCGACGCGCGCGGTGTCGAGGAAATAATCGATCAGCGCTTCGTCGCTGTCGATCGGCTTGCCGTCGGGGGTCGTCTTGCCCATGCAGCCGCTCGCGTCGGGATAGACATAGAAGGCCCCGTCGGGAACCGGGCAGTTCAGCCCCGGCGCGTCGTTGAGCATCGCGACGACCATGTCGCGGCGCTTGCGGAACGCGGCGTTGCGCTCCTCGAGAAACTGCTGCGGCCCGCCGAGCGCGGCCACCGCCGCGGCCTGCGCGACCGAACAGGGGTTCGAGGTCGACTGCGACTGCAGCTTGCCCATTGCCTTGATCAGCCATGCGGGGCCGCCGGCATAGCCGATGCGCCAGCCGGTCATCGCATAGGCCTTGGAACAGCCGTTGACGGTCAGGATACGGTCGATCAGGTCGGGGCAGCGCTGCGCCAGCGTCGAGAAGGCGAAATCGGCGTACCAGACATGTTCGTACATATCGTCGGTCATCACCATCACATGCGGATGGCGGCGGATGACCTCGCCCAGCGCGTCGAGTTCCTCGGGCGAATAGGCGGCGCCCGACGGGTTCGACGGCGAATTGAAGATGATCCAGCGCGTCTTCGCGGTGATCGCGGCGTCGAGCTGTTCGGGCGTGATCTTGTAATGCTGCGCCGCCGACGCCTCGATCGTCACCGGCGTGCCGCCGGCAAAGGCGACGATGTCGGGATAGCTGACCCAATAGGGTGCCGGGATGATCACCTCGTCGCCGGGGTCGACCGTCGCGACGAGCGCGTTGAACAGCGTGTGCTTGCCGCCGACATTGACCGTGATCTGGTCGAGCCCGAAGTCGAGCCCGTTGTCGCGGCGGAACTTGCCGCGGATCGCTTCCTTGAGCGCGACCGTGCCGTCGACCAGCGTATATTTGGTCTGGCCGCCGCGGATCGCCTCGATCGCCGCTTCCTTGACGAAATCGGGCGTGTCGAAATCGGGCTCGCCCGCCGACAGGCCGATCACGTCGACGCCGTCCGCTTTCAGCTTGGTGACGCGCGCGGTCATCGCGAGCGTGGCCGAGGGCTGGATGCGGTTGAGGGCGGCGGAGGTGTGCGGCTTCAGCGACATGACGATACTTTCCGTGGCTTGCGCGGACAGGCTGCAAAATGACAGGAAATTGCGCGGGGCCGCGCCTAAAGCCTCCGCCCGCAATAGGCAAGTCGGCGGCGCCATAAATTAGCTATGCAAGCCGAAAGTTCAGCCTGCGGGCTGCGCCAGTCGCGCCGGGATCAGCCCGCGCAGCGAATTGCCGATGAAGAAGCCGTCCGCCAGATCGGCGAGGCGCAGATGCGACTCGACCGCTCGCCCCTTTTCGACCAGTTCGGCGCGCAGCACGCCGGGCAACAGGCCGAGCGACAGCGGCGGCGTGAGCAACAGGCCGTCGCGTTCGACGAAGATGTTGCTCCAGCTTCCTTCGGTCACGAACCCCGGCTCGTCGACGAACACGACTTCGGCGGTGCCGTGCGCCGCACGCACTTCGTCATAGGCGCCGCGAAGGCTGGTCTTGTGGGTCAGACGGAAATCGCCGGGAGCGAGCGGCGCAGGCGCGACGGCGACCGGCACCGGGAGCTCGGCAAGCCGCGGCAATGGCGACACCTCGACCGCAAGCGCGCCCGAAGGCGCGAGCCGCATCCGCACGCGCGCGGCGCTGCGCAGGCGAAAGGTCGCCGACTGCAGATTGTTGCGCGCGCCGTGGCGGTCGAAACGAAAGCCCAGCGCCTCGGCGCTCGCCTTCATGCGCGCCAGATGCCCCTCGAGCCGCTGGACGCCGTCCACGGGATCGAAGTGCATCGTCTCGATCAGATCGAAGCTTTGCCCGGCAGCGACCACAAATTCCCCCTTGGCCAGACATTCGCGCCATTCTTCAGCCGGTTCGCTGTCGGCGACGATTCCGGAACCCAGTCCCAGCGTGGCGCAATGCGCTCCGTCGCGCAAGTCGCGCTGCGACGGAAAGACGAGCGTTCGGATCGCGACATTGAACGCCGCCTCGCCATCGGGCGCGATGAAGCCGATCGAACCGGTGTAAAGTCCGCGCGCTTCGTCCTCCAGTTCGTCGATGATCTCCATCGCCCGCACCTTGGGTGCGCCGGTGATCGACCCGCAGGGAAAGGCGGCGCGCAGCACGTCCGCGGCCCCCTTGTCCGCGGGCAGGCGCGCGGTGACGTCAGAGACGAGCTGATGAATCGTGGGATAGGTTTCGACGCGAAACAGGTCGGGCACCGCGACCGATCCGGCCTCGGCAACGCGCGACAGATCGTTGCGGAGCAGGTCGACGATCATCAGATTTTCGGCACGCTGCTTGGGATCCTGCGCGAGCGCCCGCGCCCCGCGCGCGTCGCTTTCGGGATCGGCGCGACGCGCGGCCGTCCCCTTCATCGGCCGCGCCATCACCGCGCCGCCGCGCAGCGCAAAGAAAAGCTCGGGCGACAGCGACGCGATCGCCTGCTCGCCGGTCCAGATAAAACCGCCATATCCCGCCCGCGCCGTCTGCCGCAGCCGCGCATAGACGGCGAGCGGATCGCCCGCGAAGGGCACGTCGGCGCGAAAGGTCAGATTGGCCTGATAAATGTCGCCGGCGCGAATATAATCGAGAACGCGCGCAACGGCGGCTTCATAGTCCGCACGCGCCACGCGCGGACGTGGTGCGCCGATCCAAGCGGCATCGGGATCGGGTAGAAGCGACGCAACTGCGTCGGCATCGATCCGCTCGACACGCTCGAACAGGCCGAACCAGGCTAGCGGTGCATCGAAGTTCATCGGCGCGGCACCGCGCCCCCGCCAAGCGGGCGCCAGCGCCTTGCCCCCATCATAAGCGAGATAGCCGGCGACATACAGGCCACGCGCCGCAGCCGCCTCGACCGCTTCGATCAGCGAGACGACATCGCCGACGTCGTCTGCACGCACAATATCGAGCGGATCGCGGAACAGGCGCGCCTCCGCTCCCGTCACTCGCGCGTCGTCGAGCAACACAAAGGGCGCCGCGGAGGCGGCCGTTAGCTGATACTGTGTCGTCATCGACCGCTTGGGGTTATGCGTGTTAGCGCTCTCGGCGGACGCGAACCGACGGCCTGCCTTCGAGACTGAGGAAATAGGCGCCCAAGGCCGCAGGTTTGATAACAATCTTTTGCCCCGGACGCGGCCGCAGCGGCATCCTCTTGCCATCGATTTGAACCCAGACAGACCCGTCGGCCATTTCGATGCGATAGCCTCCTGTACTGGCTTCGGATGCGGAGACGACCGTCGTTTCGACGCTTTCGACCTTGTCTTCGTCATCGCCGCCGAAAATACCGAAATCCGGGAGGGTAAAGCCGAAGAGACCGCGACGCGTCTTCTTGATCGTTTCCCGGTCCGCAAAGGTGATCTCCCGCGCCTGATCGGCGACCGAAAGCGCGGCGACCTCGCGATCGAAGCAGGCAAGCCGTTCCGTCGGATCAGCGACATCCCGGCACGAATAGAGCTTGTCGATCTGAGCCGGCCGCGGCGCAGGCGCTTTGTCCTTTGCCGTCGCCGGAGTAGCGGCGATGCAGGCGAAAGCAGCAAGAACCGCGACGATCCGAGATGAAAGCTGCGACATGACAATCCCCCTGCAAAGACGATGGCCCTGCCTAGCCGCCGCGGCGGCGGCCCGCAAGCGCGCTGCCGATTGCGATATCGGCTTACTGACCCTAGTGTAAGGAAATCCCGCCTCATTTCCGAAAGGACGCCATCCCCCGATGGGCACGCTCTACGACTGGTCGACCGAATATCGCCACCCCGCCGCCTGGGACCAGTCGTTCGCGCCGCTCTCGCTGCCCGCCATGCTCGCCGACAGCGTCGCGCGGCGCGGCGAGGCGCCGATGCTCGACTTCATGGGGCGCCGTTTCAGCTATGCCGAAGTCGCGGACGGGGTCGCCCGCGTCGCGCGCGGCCTGCAGCAGCGCGGCCTCGGCAAGGGCAGCCGGGTCGGCCTGTTCCTGCCCAATGTCCCGCATTATGTCGCCGCCTATTATGGCGCGCTCGCCGCGGGTGCGACCGTGGTCAATTTCTCGCCGCTCTACACTGTCGCCGAACTTGAGGCGCAGGTGGAGGATTCGGGAACCGACACGCTGTTCACGATCAGCGCCTCGGCACTGTTGCCGACGGCGCTCGCGGTGCTCGAGGGGTCGAGCCTGAAGCGGCTGGTCGTCGGCTCGATCGCTGGCGGGCTTCCTGCCGCCAAGTCGATCCTCTACCGCCTGTTCCGGCGCAAGGAGACGGCGGCGGTGCCCGACGATCCGCGCATCATCCGTTTTTCGGCGCTGACCGACAATGATGCGCGCCCCGATCCGGTCGCCATCGACCCGGAAGGCGATGTCGCGCTGATCCAGTATACCGGCGGCACGACGGGCACGCCGAAGGGCGCGATGCTGACGCACCAGAATCTGACCGCCAACGCGCGGCAGGTCAATGCGATCGACCCCGACCGCGACGCCGACGACCGCATCCTCGGCGTGCTGCCCTTCTTCCACGTCTTCGCTAACACCTGCGTCCTCAACCGGACGGTGTTGAACGGCGGCATGATCGCGATGCTCCCGCGCTTCGACGCGAAACAGGCGCTGCAGACGATCACCCGGACGAAGGCGACGGCGCTGCCGGGCGTACCGACCATGTATCAGGCACTGCTCGACCATCCCGACCTTGCCAAGACCGATTTCTCCAGCTTGCGCGTCTGCATCTCGGGGGGCGCGCCGATGCCCGCCGAACTGCGCGAGAAATTCGTTGCAGCGACCGGCGCGTCGCTCGTCGAAGGCTATGGCCTCACCGAAAGCGCCGGGGTCGTCGCGACCAACCCCTATGAAGGTCCGGTCAAGGCGGGAACGATCGGCCAGCCGATCCCCGCGACGCATATCCGCCTGCTCGACAAGGAAGATCCTGCCAAGGACGCGCCTGAGGGCGAGCCCGGCGAGCTGGCGGTCAAAGGGCCGCAGATCATGCGCGGCTACTGGAACCGCCCCGACGCCGACCAGGACAGCTTCACCGCCGACGGCTGGCTGCGCACCGGCGACGTCGCGACGATCGACGCCGACGGCTATATCCGCATCGTCGACCGGCTGAAGGACATGATCGCGGTCGGCGGCTTCAAGGTCTATCCGAGCGAGATCGAGCACAAACTCTACCAGCACCCGGCGGTGAAGGAAGCGATCGTGCTCGGCGTCCCCGATCCTTATCGCGGCGAACATCCCAAGGCCTTCGTCACGCTGGAAGAGGGTTATGACGTCTCGGGCGACGCGCTCGCCGCCTGGCTCAACCCGCAGCTTGGCAAGCATGAACGCGTGAGCGCCGTCGAAGTGCGCGATCATCTGCCCAAGACGATGATCGGCAAGCTGGACCGCAAGGCCTTGCGCGCCGAAGCGGGGGGATGACAACCGCCCCTTCTCACCCCCGCCTTCACGCGGGTGACGGGAAGTGAAAGGATAGAAATGTCATAATGTGACATTGTAACCTTTGTCATGTTATGCCATATCAAGGCCTGCAATTGCTTTCCTTGGAGAATCGGGTGACGCGCGTCGCCAGCCATGCCCCTGTTCTG
This sequence comes from Sphingopyxis terrae subsp. terrae NBRC 15098, assembly GCF_001598815.1. Lineage (GTDB taxonomy): Bacteria > Pseudomonadota > Alphaproteobacteria > Sphingomonadales > Sphingomonadaceae > Sphingopyxis > Sphingopyxis terrae. The sequence continues at coordinate 271,039 of NZ_BCZQ01000003.1, forward strand.
ACGCGCCTTAGTGCGCTGGTTCGGGCTGCGCGCGATTCGCGGCCGCTGACCGCTTTGACGGGCGATCAGCTCGCCATCGGCCTGTCGGGCCTGTGCCTCGTCCACTGCCTTGCCAGCACGATCTTCTTTGCCTCGCTCGCCTCGGTCGGCGGCGCGTTGTTGCATCCTGCCTTTCACGAGATCGGGCTGGTCGTTGCGATCGGCTTTGCGCTGGTTACGCTCGTCGCCGGGGTGCTCAGCCACGGCTATATGATGCCTTTCGCGGTCGGCAGCTTCGGGCTGGGCATGATGGCGGGCGCACTGTCGCGGCCGCATGACGGCAGCGAAGTGCTCGCGACGATGATCGGGGTCGCGGTTGTCGCGCTCGGGCACGATCTCAATCGCCGCGCGGCGCACTGATACGCATTGCCCGCAGCTTGCGGGCGCCCTCCAAAGCGCCTACATTATCCCTATGGGCAAGCACGAACATGCGCATATCGAGGCCAGCGGCGCCTCGCTCGCCAATGCGGCGCAGAACGCGCTCGAAAAGGCCGGCGAAGCGTGGACCGACATGCGCGCGCAGATTTTCGATGCGGTCGCCGAAATTGGCAAGCCAGCGAGCGCCTATGAAATCGCCGACATCGTCTCGCAAAAACGCGGCAAGCGGGTCGCGCCCAACAGCGTCTACCGCATCCTCGACCTGTTCGTTGCCAACAATCTCGTCCGCCGGGTCGAAAGCGCCAATGCCTTTGTTGCCAACAGCCATCCGGGCTGCCTGCACGACTGCATCTTCCTGATCTGCGACAGCTGCGGCAACGCCGTCCATGTCGATAATGACAAGCTGTCCGACGGCGTGCGCGCCGCCGCCGCCGCGACCGGATTTGCTGCCGAGCGCCCGGTGATCGAAGTGCGCGGCAAATGCGCCGAGTGCCAATAGGTTGAATGAGGGCGCGCTGCCAGCGGTACGCTGGTGGCTCGCGGCGCTTTTCCTCGGTTTCGGCACCATAACGGTCGGCCTTTGGCTGAGCCAAACCTTCCCGCAAGACAGCTTCGCCGCCGAGCCGGGCTACGGCGCACCGGTGCTTGCCTTCGAGTTCGCGGGTGGGCAGGACGATCTTCTCGCGATCTTCGGACCCGATAGCGACCCGCGGCAGGTCGGGCGCCTCGCCGCAATGCGAACCGGCAACGAGCGCGACTATCTCTACATGCTGCTTTACGCCGGATTCCTGGCCAGCGGCCTGATCGCTCTGGGACGCGAGACGGGGCTACGCCTGTTCGCCGTCGCCGCCGCTCTGCCGATCCTGGCCGCGCTTTGCGACGGGTATGAAAACTGGCTGCTGTTCGACATTCAGGCCGCCTTCACTGCAGGCGATTATTCGCCCGCGATGGCCAGCCTGTCCTATCCGGTCGCCGCGAAATTCGTGCTGCTGGCGCTGACCAATGTCGCGATCGGGCTTGCGCTCGCACAGCTCGGCGGGCGCTGGTGGACCCTGGCGGGAACACTCGTCATCGTCGCCTGCGTCCCCACGCTGATGGCGATCGCCCTGCCCGCCCATTATGGCTGGACGCTGCTCGCAGCCGCGGGTGGCGGCTGGATCGTGCTGCTCGGGACCACGGCCATCGCCTGCTGGCGCGGCATGATGCGGGGCCGTCCGCTCGTCGTCGCACTCACCGCGCCACCCCTTCGCCCCGTCGTCCGCCCGTCCGCGCGCCACCCGGCGAGCCCGCCCGCGACCGGTTTCGGGCGCCGCAGGCGCTGACCCCTTTCCGTTGCCGCGATGCGGGTCTAGGGAAACCGCGACTCACGAAACCGGGCAAAGGGCTGCACATGAACACCGTCATCATCCGCGAAGACGACCTCATCGAAACCGTCGCCGACGCGCTCCAGTACATCAGCTATTTTCACCCGATGGACTATATCCGCGCCTTGGGCGCCGCCTATGAGCGCGAGGTGTCGCCCGCTGCGAAGGACGCGATGGCGCAGATCCTGTCGAACAGTCGCATGTGCGCCGAGGGACACCGTCCGATCTGTCAGGATACCGGCATCGTCACCGTGTTCATCAAATGGGGCATGGACTGCCGCCTCGACTCGCCCCGCAGCCTGCAACAGGTCGTCGATGAAGGCGTCCGCCGCGCCTATCTCCACCCCGACAACAAGCTGCGCGCCTCGATCCTCGCCGATCCGGCGTTCAGCCGCGTCAATACCAAGGACAACACGCCGTCGGTGCTGAATGTCGAAATGGTCCCCGGCGACAAGGTGCATATCGACGTCGCGGCGAAGGGCGGCGGCAGCGAGAACAAGTCGAAGTTCAAGATGATGAACCCCAGCGACTCGATCGTCGACTGGGTGCTCGAAATGGTGCCCCAGATGGGCGCCGGCTGGTGCCCGCCCGGCATGCTCGGCATCGGCATCGGCGGCACTGCCGAAAAGGCGATGCTGCTCGCCAAGCAGTCGTTGATGGACCCGATCGACATGACCGAACTGCTCGCGCGCGGGCCGAGCAATCCGACCGAGGAACTGCGCATCGAGCTTTATGAAAAGGTCAACGCGCTCGGCATCGGCGCGCAGGGACTTGGCGGCCTCGCCACCGTGCTCGACATCAAGATCAAGGATTGGCCGACGCACGCCGCGTCGAAACCGGTCGCCATGATCCCCAATTGCGCCGCGACCCGCCACGCGCATGTCACGCTCGACGGCAGCGGCCCCGCCTATCTCGAAAAGCCAGTGCTCGCCGACTATCCGCAGATCGACTGGGCGCCCGACAGCGCAGCGAAACGCATCGACCTCGACACGCTGACGCCCGAAGTGGTCGCGAGCTGGAAACAGGGCGACCGCATCCTCCTCAATGGCAAGATGCTCACCGGCCGCGACGCCGCGCACAAGCGCATCGCCGACATGCTCGCCAAGGGCGAAGAGCTGCCCGTCGAGTTCAAGGGCCGCGTTATCTATTATGTCGGCCCGGTCGATCCGGTGGGCGAGGAAATCGTCGGCCCCGCCGGCCCCACCACCGCGACGCGCATGGACAAGTTCATGGACATGATGCTCGAACAGGGCCTGCTCGCCTGCGTCGGCAAGGCCGAACGCGGCCCCGCCGCGACGCAGGCGATCGCCAAGCACAAGAGCGCCTATCTGATGGCAGTCGGCGGCGCCGCCTATCTCGTCGCGCGCGCGATCAAGGGCAGCAAGGTCGTCGGCTTCGCCGACCTCGGCATGGAGGCGATCTACGAATTCGAGGTCAAGGACTTCCCCGTCACCGTCGCGGTCGACAGCGAAGGCCAGAATGTCCACGTCAACGCCCCGAAAATCTGGCAAAAGCGGATCAAGGACGAAGGGCTGCTCGAGAAGGCGTGAGGCGATCTGCCAAGTCGCTGTGCGAACACCTGACTATTTGGAGCAGGCCCCAGCTGTGTTGCTAGTGAGGAGATCCTACAAACAAAGGGATCATCTCGATGGGCAACAAAATCCGGATAGCTCGACTGCTCCACCGCATTCAAGGCCGCGGCCTCACCTTCCCTTCTCCGTCACCCCGGCGAAGGCCGGGGTCTCGCCCTCACGACCCCAAACCTCCGCAACGGAGAGATCCCGGCCTTCGCCGGGATGACGATGTGGGATAGGTCTGCGCCATGCGCCAGCCCTGCACCTACATCCTGACCAACCGCAGCAACCACTTATTCTATATCGGTGTAACCGGCGACATCGCCGCCCGCATGGTGCAGCATCGCAACGGACAAGGCTCGGCGCATTGCCGACGCTACAATATTCACAAGCTCGTTCACGCCGAGTTCCACGCAACAATGGCTGACGCGATCGCGCGCGAGAAGGCCTTGAAGGTGTGGCATCGCGATTGGAAGCGACGGCTGGTGAACGAGAATAATCCCGCCTGGACCGATCTGTTCGATACGATATTGAGCTGAAGGCGCCTTGTCGCATCGGCGAGATCCCGGCCTTCGCCGGGATGACCGACATATTGGCATCGTCATCCCGGTAAAGACCGGGATCTCGCCGGTGCATCCTTGCCATCCCCTCCAATTTGAAGAACACTCCCGCACGGCATACACAGCATAGGGGACGCGTGATGGATTTCCGGGAGCTTGACCGATTGGACCGCCGCGCATTGCTGCGCGGCACCGCGATGCTGGGCGCGGGTGCGATGATGATGCGGCCGCTGCCGACGCTTGCTGCAAGCGGCCCGATGGCGGCGATCCGCAAGGCGGCCGAGGCGGGCAAGGAGGCGTCGGTCAAGCGGCTGCGCGACTGGATCGCCCTGCCCTCGATCGCGGCGGAAAATCGCAACATGGCCGAAGGCGCGGCCTATATGGCCGACCTTGCGAAGGACGCGGGCTTTTCGAATGTCGAGATCGTTCCGACCGACGGCCAGCCCGGGGTGTTCGGCACCATCGACGTCGGCGCGCCGCGCACGCTCGGCATCTATTTCATGTATGATGTGAAGCAGTTCGATCCCGCCGAATGGTCGTCGCCGCCGCTCGAAGGCAAGATGGTCGACAAGCCGGGCTTTGGCCTGTCGATCGTCGGGCGCGGCGCGGTGAACCAGAAGGGGCCCGAGGCGACCTTCCTCGCGGCGCTTCACGCGATCCGCGCTGCCAAGGCGAAATTGCCCGTCAACATCGTCCTGATCTGCGAGGGCGAGGAGGAAATCGGATCGCCGCATTTCCGCCAGGTCGCGACCAAACCGAACGTGCTCGCCGCGCTCAAGAAATGCGACGGCATTTTCATCCCCTTTGCCTCGCAGGACAAGACCGGCGCGGTCGATGTCAATCTGGGATCGAAGGGCATCATCGAACTTGAACTGATCGCCAGCGGTGAAAAATGGGGCCGCGGCCCCAAGGGCGACGTTCATTCCAGCCTGAAGGCGATGCTCGATTCGCCAGCGTGGCGGTTGGTGCAGGCGCTCCAGACGCTGGTCACGCCCGACGGCAATACGCCGGCGATCGAGGGCTGGTTCGAAAATGTCCGTCCGCTTACCGAGCGCGAAAAGATGCTGATCCGCGAAGCAGCAAAGGGCGCCGACGAGGCGGCCGAAAAGCAGGCGCTCGGCGTCAATGTCTGGATCGACAACCTCAAATATGACGATGCGCTGATCCGCCTCGCGCAGGAACCGACGGTCAATATCGAAGGGTTGGTCGCGGGCTACACCGGTCCCGGCGGCAAGACGATCCTGCCCGGCCGCGCGGTCGCGAAGCTCGACCTGCGCCTCGTCCCCAACCAGACGCGCGCCGAGGCCGAAAAGAAGCTGCGCGCCCACCTCGACAAGCATGGCTTCACCGACGTCGAAATGAACGTGTCGGGCGGCTATGATCCGACCGAAGTCGCCGAGGACAGCCGCCTCGTCCGTACCGAACTGGCCACCTACAAGGCGCTGAGCGTCAAGGCGAACATCAACGCGCGTCTGGCGGGAAGCTGGCCGGGCGCGACCTTCACCGCGCCGCCCGTGTCGATCCCCGCCGCCCATTTCGGCATCGGCCACGGGTCGGGCGCGCACGCGCCGAACGAATATTATCTGATCGATTCAACCAATCCCAAGGTCGCGGGCATGGTCGATGCGACGATGGGCTTCGCCGAGTTTCTCTACACCCTCGCGGCGATCAAGTGACCGGCGATCTCAACGGGGTCGCGCACGTCATCCTGACCGCCGGCGATTTCGCGCGGTCGACGGCTTTCTGGCGCGACCTGATCGGCTATCTCGAGCTCAAGGTCGTGCTCGACAGCGACGCGATGCTTTACGGCGTCGGCGGCCGCACCGCGATCGGCATCCGGACCGGCAGCCCGGAAAATGCGGGCAAACGCTTCGATCAGGGCGCGCCGGGGCTGCATCATGCCTGTTTCCGGATGCGCGATCGGGACGCCGTCGACCGCCTCTATGCCTTTTTGAAGGATCGCAGCGACATCGTCTTCGTCCACGGCCCGCAGGAGGAGCCGTGGGCGCCAGGCTATTATTCGATCCTCTTTGAAGACCCCGACGGCATCCGCATCGAATTCAACCATGTCCCGGGCGTCGGCCTGCTCGAAGCGGGCCGCGAGATCGGCGGCGCCGAAATCTTCGATTAAAAGCCGTAAACGAGCGTGAAGCGGGTGAGCGTATCGACGGTCTTGACCCCCGCCGGCGGATGGGTGTCGATGTCGGCCGAATAGGAGACCCGCGCCGACAGCGCACCCGAAAGCTTGGCATTGAGCGCGGTCAGCGAACTGGTCGTGGTCGTGCGATCGCCGACGATCGTCGAGGCGACCTGGGTCAGCCGCAGGTTCGGCGACATCTGCCACCCGAAATCGAGCCCCGCGAGCCCGGTCAACTCACTTTCGTGGCCACCGGTCACCAATTCGGTCTGCCGCCATGCCGGGCCGGCCTTCAGATTGAGCGTCATCGTCTTGCCGTCGATCAGCTTGTAGCCAAGCCCGCCCGACGCGCTCCAGCGCGCATCGAACCCCTGCATCCGGTCGCGCTCCCACCGGCCCAGGCCAAAGGCAAAGGCACGGTCGCCCATGCGGATTTGCGGTTCATATTCGGCAAGATATTTCTCGATCGTCGTCTTGCCATTGGTGCGCTGATAATCGGCCTGAACGCGGAAGCGCTGATCCCAGTCCAGCCCCTTGCGCGCCAGCGCGATGCCGGCGCTGAGCCCGGTCGATTTCGAATTGCCCGAACTGTGCGAGGCACCGATCTGCCCCTCGCCCTTCCAGTGCTGCCAGAATTTCGCGCTCGCCAGCCGCGCCCGCGCCGCATCGGCCGCCGCCTGCTTCTCGGCCGCGCGCTTGGCGCGATAATCGACCAGCAGCGCATCGATGTCGGCGACCTGTGCGGGGCTGGTCTTTTTGGCAAGCGCCCCCACCGCTTCTACATCGCCGTCTTTCTTGCTCGCCATGGCGGCGGCCAGCATCTGGAGGACCGGATCACGCTCGGGCTCCCGCTTGGTTCGCGCGCGCCAGGCCGAGAGGATCGCGTCGATTTCATCGAGCGATCGCGGATTGGTCGCCTTGGCGAGCGCCACCACGGTTTCCACATCCTTGCGCTCGCCGCTGTCGATCGCGGCGCAAATCATCGCGCGCACCGGATCGGGCAAGGGCAAGGGCCGCACCTCCATCGCCGCCATGACCGCCGGCACCGTCGCGGCGGGCAGCGCCGGACCGGCAACGGCGGCATGCGCCGGCGGCGCGCCGACAGCGGTCAGGAGAATGGCAACCGGCAGCGGCGCGAACTGTCTCATCGAACGGGATCCTTCTTGTGGGGATGCCCCGGGTAATTGCCCCGGGACCGGTTTTCCGATCGGGCGTAGAGCCGTGCCGCCGCTCTTAACCGCAAAGCCGCTGGCATTTCCACCCATTAGGCCCCATTTGATGCGCATGTGGATCGCGATCATCGCCATTTTCTGCGCCGGGGTGGGCAATTTCGCGATGCACCGCGCCTTCATGGAAAGCGACGATCCGCTGGTGCAGCAGATGGTCCGGCCGCTCGCCGACAAGGTCGGTCCGCACATCACCTACGTGTTCGAATTCCTGCTCCTCGTCGGGGCCATGGCGATCGCGACGCGCAACTGGTTCACCGCGATGCTGCTTTATGGCCTCTACACCATCTTCAATGCGATGGCGTTCAGCTGGGTGATGAATCGCCCGCGGTGAACCGCTCGAGAAGGCGCATTATCCCGGCGGCGCAGCACCCCGCACGCGACTGCTCTCTTTACTTGCCCACCCACCTTCCTATGTCGGTTTGATGGTCAGCCCCGCGCCCTCGCTTCCCAAATCCTTCGCGCAGCTTTCGCCGGCCGAGGCCGCCGAATTGCTCGCGGCGCGCAAACTGCCGCCGGTCGAAAGCTGGCATCCGGCGCGCACGGGCGACAGCGCGATGGAAATCCGCGCCGACGGCAGCTGGTATCATGAAGGCGGCCGGATCAACCGCCCGGCGATGGTGAAGCTGTTTTCGACGATCCTGCGCCGCGAACCCGATGGCGGCCATGTCCTGGTCACCCCGGCCGAAAAACTGGCGATTGCGGTCGAGGATACCGCCTTCCGCGCCGTCGAGATGAAAAGCGAGGGCGACGGCGCGGCGCGCACGCTGCTGTTTCGTCTCGACACCGACGATCTGGTCATGGCGGGCGCCGATCATCCGCTGTCCTTCGGGCGCGATCCCGACCGTCCCGACCCGCGGCTCCATGTGCGCGGCGCGATCGGCAACGGGCTGGAGGCGCGCATCGACCGCGCGCTCTATTACGAGATTGTCGAGATGGCGCTGGCCGAAGGCGGCGATCCGCCCGCCATCTGGTCGAACGGCGCCTGCTTTCCGCTGGTGGACCGCTGATGCTCTCGGCAAAGCTGCGCGATGCACTCGACAATCTGCTTCCCGATCACGGCGAGGATGAGGGCTATCTGCTCCATCGCGGCGATTCGCTGCGCGACGCGGCGGTGCTGATCGCCTTCACCGACCGGCCCGACCCCGGCGTCATCCTGACCCAGCGGCCGCAATGGCTGCGCAGCCATGCGGGACAGGTCGCCTTTCCGGGCGGCAAGATCGATCCCGGCGACGCCGATGCGGTCGATGCGGCGCTGCGCGAAGCCGAAGAGGAAATCGGCCTGCACCGCCGCGACGTGGCGGTCGCCGGGACGACCGACGCCTATCGTTCGGGCAGCGGCTATCACATCACCCCGGTCCTCGGCGTCATCCCGCCCGACCTGCCGCTCGATCCCAATCCCGACGAAGTCGAGGACTGGTTCGAAGTGCCGCTCGACATCCTGTTCGATCCCGCCAATTACGAACGCCAGCAGGCGCATTGGCAAGGACAGGTGCGCCGCTATTATGACATGCATTGGCAGGGACGGCGGATCTGGGGCGTGACGGCGGATATCATCATCAATCTGGCGCGGCGGCTGCCGCCCGGCTGGCATCGCTGAGATGGGGGTAACGATGCTGCCCGACGCCGCGTGGCGCGGCCGCGCCGGATTGCGCCGGATCGTCGCCGCGCTCGGCGCCGATGCGGTGAAGATCGTCGGCGGGGCGGTGCGCGATACGCTGCTCGGCCTGCCCGTCACCGACATCGACCTTGCGACCCCACTGCTGCCGCAAGAGGTGACCCGGCGGCTCGAGGCGGCCGATATCAAGGTCATTCCGACCGGCATCGCGCACGGCACGGTGACCGCAATCGCGAGCGGCGATCATCACGAGATCACGACGCTTCGCCGCGATGTCGAAACCGACGGCCGTCGTGCTACGATCGCCTTTGCCGAAGATTGGCGCGAGGATGCCGCACGGCGCGACTTCACGATCAACGCGCTCTATGCCGATCCGCTGACCGGCGCGGTCGACGACTGGTTCGGCGGGCTTGCCGACCTGCAGGCGGGCTGCGTCCGCTTCATCGGCGATGCGGCGACCCGGATCGCCGAGGATCATCTGCGTATCCTGCGCTTCTACCGTTTTGCCGCGCGCTTCGGGGACGGCGACCTCGAACCCGTCAGCCACGCCGCGGTGACTGCCGCGCGCCAATCGCTCAAGAGCCTGTCGCGCGAGCGCATCGCCGACGAGCTGACCAAGATCCTGTCGCTGCCCGACCCGCGCGCAATCGTCGGCCAGATGGCGGCCGACGGCATCTTCGCGGTGATCCTGCCCGAACTCGATCCGACGTTCGCCGCAGCGCTCGACCGCTTGCTCGCCAATGAAAGCGCGACCGCGGCGGCGCCCGCGGCGCTGCGCCGGCTCGCCGCGCTGTTGCCCGCCGACGCCGGTATCGCCGATCAGGTCGCGAGCCGGCTGCGCCTGTCGATGCGGCAACGCAAGCATCTGTCGGCGATCAGCGCGTATCGCCATGACGCGCGGCCGGTGCGTCAGCTTGCCCATGCCATCGGGATCGAGGCGGCGCGCGACGCGCGGCTGCTCGGCGGGAATGAGAGCGATGCAGCGGCTGCGGTCGCGGCGCTCGACGGCTGGACCGTGCCGCAGCTTCCGGTGCGCGGCGGCGACATCGTTGCACGCGGCATCGCGGCGGGCCCGGAGGTTGCGCGCATCCTGCAAGGCGTCGAGGCGCAATGGGTGACGGAGGATTATCCGGACGCCGCGCGCGTCGCGGAACTGGTCGATCAGATGATCGGGCGGAGCAGCGACTGACGCCAATAGGCGATCGCCGCGCGGGCATCCATCGGCCGCGCGAACAAATAACCCTGACCGAAATCGCAGCCGAGCGCCGAGAGCAGCCGGGCCTGGTCGGCGGTTTCCACACCCTCGGCCGTGGTGCGCATGCCCAGCACTTCGGCAAGGCTCTGGATCGTGCGGACGATGGCCGCCTTGTCGCGGTCCTCGACCATATGGTCGACGAAGCTGCGATCGATCTTGAGGACGTCAAGCGGCAGGCGCTGGAGATAGGCGAGGTTCGAATAGCCGGTACCGAAATCGTCCATCGCGACCCGGGCCTCGACCGCCTTGAGTTCGCTCAGCACCGACAGCGCAAGGTCGGGATCGCCGATGATCGCGCTTTCGGTGAGTTCGATCATCAGCCGGTCGCCGCCGATGCCGTGCCGCGCCAGCGCCTCGCGGACCACCGCCGCGACATCGTCACGAACGAGCTGGATCGCCGAGACATTGACCGAGATATAGCAGTCGACCGGGGCATCATTCTCGCGGTCCCACGCGGCGAGCGTTTCGGCCGCCTTGGCGATCGCCCATTGGCCGAGCGGGACGATCAGTCCCGAATCCTCGGCAACGGGGATGAATTCGGTGGGCGACACCGCGCGGCCGGCGCTGTTGTTCCAGCGCGCCAGCGCCTCGAAGCCCGCAACCTTGCCGGTCGACAGTTCGACGAGCGGCTGGAAGTCGAGGTGCAGGCGGTCTTCCTCGATCGCGTTGCGTAATTCGGTTTCGAGCCCGAAGCGATTGTCGGCGAGCAGCGCCGCCTCGGGTTCGTAGATTTCGATGCGGTCGGTCTGCTTCGCCCGCTTGAGCGCGATCTGCGCGTGGCGGATCTGGTCGGCGACATCGGTGTCGGGCGCGGATTGAATCGCGCACCCGAGCGCGCAATCGACGCTGACCTTCAGCTCGCCGATGCGGAAGGGGTGGTCGAAGCAGCCACGGATGCGGCGCGCCATTTCGCGGACGTCGGCCTTGCCGCCCGCGATGCGCGTCGAGATGGCGAATTCGTCGCCGCCGGTGCGCGCCAATATGTCGCCGCTGCGCAGGCTCGATTTCAGGCGCCGCGCCACGGTAATGATCAGCTCGTCACCGGCCAGCGGACCGATATGTTCGTTGATGCGGCTAAACCGCGCGAGGTCGAGCAACAGGATGGCATGATCGCCCGCTTCCTGCTCGGTACTGCGCTGTTCGACCAGTTCCTCGAACCCGGCGCGATTGGGCAGGCCGGTCAGGCTGTCGGAAACAAGTTCGCGGCGCAGATTGCGCTCGGTCATCATTTCCTGCGTCCGGTCGATCAGGGTCAGCAGGAACAGCGAATCGTCGCCGCTCTCGTCCGATAGCGGGCCGATCGATCCGCGCAGGTCGCGCGCCGCCGGGCCTTCGCCCAGGCGGCAGGAAAATTCGTGGACGCCGCCGATATGCTGCGCGGCCTTTTCGATCGCGCGGCGCAATTCGATCGGCGCCTCGACACCCGCCGGCGACAGGTCGAGCCGGTCGAACGCGGCGTTGCTGGCGTGCAGGCGAAAATTGCCGCGCGCCAGCGGCCGCACAAGCGCGGCGGGGACCGGTAAGGCGTCGATCCAGCCGACAAACAAGGATGGCCGGTCTTCACCGGTTCTATCTATTGGCATAACAAAGGGTTTGATGCGACCTTTCCCCATTGGTCGATGCCTAAGTGACCGGAGGTAAAGAAGCTATTTACGGCAACGTAAATTGCGATCAGTCGAAGCGATTGTTACGCGGGAAACCGGTTGGCGGCATCCGCCCCGACGCACTGCGCGCGACGCGCCACGGCCCGAGGTCGGTTTCGGTGCGCACGCGCCCTGTCTCGCCGCCCATCGTCCAGCTCAACCCTTCGGCAAAGACGAAGCTCGTCGCGTCGGACAGGCCGCCATCGCGATATTTCTGCAGCATCACGCCCTGACCGCGCGCCATCACCGGCACTTCGGCGATCGGGAAGACGACAAGTTTGCGGTTTTCGCCGATCACCGCGACGCTGTCATGGTTCGCCGCGATCGTGCGGACGACCGACAAGTGTGCCTTGGGCTTCAGATTGACGACATTGCGGCCCTTGCGCGTTTCGGCGATCACATCGGCCATCTGCGCGACGAAGCCGTGCCCGCTCGACGAAGCGAGCAGCAGCCGGCCGTCGGCGCTCGCCGGGATCAGCGCGACGATGCGCGCGTCGGGGTCGATGTCGACCATCAGGCGCAGCGGCTCGCCGAAGCCGCGGCCGCCGGGCAGCTTGTCGGCGCCCACGGTATAGAAGCGCCCGTCGCTCGCGGCGACGAGCAGCTTGTCGGTCGTCTGGGCATGCACCGCAAAGGCGAGCTCGTCGCCTTCCTTGAACTTGAACTCGGCCCATTGATCCGCCACGACATGGCCGCGCTGGGCGCGAATCCACCCGCGCTTCGACAGGATCACCGTCACCGGTTCCTTCTCGATCATCGCGTCGAGCGGAATGTCGCGCACCGGCGCGGCTTCGGCGATCGCGGTGCGCCGCGCGCCGAGCGGCGTGTCGAGGCCATAGACGGCCTTCAGCTTTTCCAGATCCTTGCGCAGCCGCGTCTTCTGGCGATCCTTGCTCGCGACGAGCTTCGCCAGCTCCTCGCGCTCGGCGATCAGGTCGGCCTGCTCGCGCTTCAGCTCCATTTCCTCGAGCTTGCGCAAGCTGCGCAGGCGCATGTTGAGGATCGCCTCGGCCTGGCGGTCGGTCAGCTCGAATTCGGCCATCATCACCGCCTTCGGCTCGTCCTCGGTGCGGATGATCTCGATCACCCGGTCGAGGTTCAGGAAGGCGATGAGATAGCCGCCGACCAGTTCCAGCCGATCGTCGATCTTGCCGATGCGATGCTCCGCGCGGCGAACAAGGACGATGATCTGATGCTGCAACCATTCGGTGAGCAATTGGTGCAGCCCCATCACCTTGGGCGTGCGCGTCGCATCGAGGACGTTGAGGTTGAGCGCGAAGCGGCTTTCGAGCTCGGTCAGCCGGTAGAGGCTTTCCTTCAGGATGTCGGGATCGACGTTGCGGCTCTTGGGCACCAGCACGATGCGGATATCCTCGGCGCTTTCGTCGCGGACATCCTCGAGGATCGGCAGCTTCTTGTCGGCGATAAGCTGCGCGATCGCTTCGATCAGCTTGCCCTTGGAAACGCCATAGGGAATCTCGCTGATGACGAGCTGCCACGTGCCGCCCGCCTGCTTCTCGATCCCCGTCTCCTCCCACGCACCGTCCTGCTTGCCGGTCGAAAAGCGCGCGCGGACGCGAAAACTGCCGCGTCCGGTTTCATAGGCGTGGGCAATCGTCTCCGCGCTGTCGACGATGACGCCGCCGGTCGGAAAATCGGGGCCGCGCACATGCGTCAGCAACTCGGCAAGCTCGGCCCTGGGATTGTCGAGCAGCACCAGCGCGGCGTCGATCACCTCGGCGGCGTTGTGCGGCGGGATGTTGGTCGCCATGCCCACCGCGATGCCGCTCGCGCCATTGGCAAGCAGGTTGGGGAACAGGCCGGGCATGATCTCCGGCTCTTCGTCTTCGCCGTTATAGGTCGGACGGAAATCGACCGTGCCTTCGTCGAGCCCCTGCATCAGGTCGATCGCGACGCGCGTCAGCCGCGCCTCGGTATAGCGATAGGCGGCGGCGTTATCGCCGTCGATGTTGCCGAAATTGCCCTGCCCGTCGACCAGCGGATAGCGCAGCGAGAAATCCTGCGCGAGGCGGACCATCGCATCATAGACCGCAGTGTCGCCGTGCGGGTGGAATTTACCGATGACGTCGCCGACGACGCGCGCCGACTTCTTGTAGCCCTGCGACGGGTCGAGCCGCATCGCGCGCATCGCCCACAAGAGGCGGCGATGCACGGGCTTCAGCCCATCGCGCAGGTCGGGCAGCGACCGCGCCGTGATCGTCGACAGCGCATACACCAGATAGCGCTCCGACAGCGCACTGCCGAAGGGGGTGTCGATATTGCCGGGTTCAGGAGGCGGAAGGTCGTCGGTGGTGCTGGCCATTGTCGCGGCGCGATAGCAATCCTAGCGCATCAACGCAAAGGGCTTGGGAGGATCGATCCTAGGGTCAGGACCTAAGGCTTGTCGGCATAGGCCTTGACCAGATCGTACATGAAGTCGCGGCCGACATAGACCGCCTTCACTTCGACCCGTTCGTTGAGGCCGTGGACGCCGTTGCCGTCGGGGTCGCCCCAGATGCCGGGAATGCCATAGGTCGGGATGCCCACTGCGCCGAGGAAGGTCGCATCGGTATAGCCGTTCGCCATCGACGGGATGACCTTCAGCCCCGGCCAATAGCGCGCGACGAGCCTTTCCATCGGGCCGATCACCTTGGGGTCGAGCGGCGGTGCCGGCGGCGCGGGGCGCTTTGGCGGGAGCTGCGTCACGGTGACGCCGGGGTCGCCGATCACCTTTTCCAGCTCGGCCTTGATCTCCTCGATCGGATGACCGGGGAAGATGCGGCAGTTGATATTGGCGCCCGCCCGCTGCGGCAGCGCATTGGGGGCGTGCCCGCCGTCGAGCAGGGTCGCGACACAGGTCGTGCGGATATTGCCGTGGAGGAACCGATCCTTGTTGACGATCGCCTCTGCTGCCTTGTCGGCGGGATCGGCGGCCAGCGCGGCCATCGCCTTGCCCATTTCGTCCCCGCGCGCGGCGCCCGCTTCGCTGAAGAAGCGCCGCGTCGTGTCGGTCATTTCGACCGGAAATTCATATTCGTCGATCCGCGTCAGCGCCCGCGCGAGCTGATAGATCGCATTGTCGCGCACCGGCACCGAGCTGTGGCCGCCCGCGTTTCGGGTTTCGAGGCGGAAATTGGCGAAGGTCTTTTCGCCGACCTGCACCGACTGGCCGATCACATGGCCCTTGCCGTCGCTGTCGCCGCCACCGCCTTCGTTAAGCGCGAATTCGGCGTCGATCAGGTCGCGCTTGTTCGCCGCCAGCCATTCGGCGCCGTTGAAGGCGCCGTTGGTTTCCTCGCCGCAGGTCAGCGCCAGCTTGACGGTGCGCTTGGGCTTGTACCCTTCCTTGCGGAAGCGGATCAGCGTGTCGGTCCAGATCGCCGCCTGCGCCTTGTCGTCGAGCGTTCCGCGGCCATAGAAATAGCCGTTTTCCTCGACCATCTTGAACGGGTCGCGTTCCCAGTCGGCACGTTTCGCCTCGACGACGTCGATGTGCGCGATGAGCAGGATCGGCTTGGCGGTCTTCGATGTGCCGGGATAGACGGCGACAAGGCCGCCCTCCTTCGGATGATCGGGGTCCGCGAACAGCGTCAGTTGATCGTCGCCGAAGCCCGCCGTCTTGAGGCGCGCCGCCATGCGTTCGGCGGCGAGCGTGCAGCTCCCCGCCGACAGCGTGGTGTCGGTTTCGACCAGTTCCTTGTAGAGATCGCGAAAGGCGAGTTGGTCCGCGCGCGGCGCCGTCTGCTGCGCGGTGGCGGGCGCGCCGACGAGCAGCGCCGACGACAGCAAGGCGGACATGATCTTCATTGGTTGGCCTCCCCTGAACAGGCCGCGAAAGGAGCAGAAAGCGCCGCGCGCCGCAAGCCGCTTGCGCGCGGCGCCGCTTTCGCGCAAGTCGCGCTAGGGTCAGGACCCTAAGGATGGGGAGAGAGACGTGACGCCGATCGAAGACGATCTGCCGGGGCCGGTCGCGCGCGCGGTGCGCCGCCTGCTGTTGCTGCTGTACCGGCTGCGCGGCTGGACCGCGGTGGGTGAGGTGCCCGAACCGCGCCGCTTCATCATCATCGCCGCGCCGCACACCAGCAATTGGGATTTCGTCAACTATCTCGGCCTGACCGCCGACCTAGGCGTGCGCGCCCATTTCATGGGCAAGCTGTCGCTGTTCAAATGGCCGCTCGGCGGCTTCATGCGGCAGATGGGCGGGATTGCCGTCGATCGCCGGAACAGCAGCAATGTCGTGCAGCAGATGGTGCAGGAATTTGCGCGGCGGCGCGAGTTCATGCTGACCGTCGCGCCCGAAGGGACGCGGGGCAAGGCCAAGAAATGGCGCACCGGCTTTTACCAGATTGCGCTCGCCGCGAAGGTGCCGATGGTCGTCGGCCTGATGGACTATGGCACCAAGACCGGCGGCCTGGGGCCGCTGATCTGGCCGACGGGGGATTTCCGCGCCGACATGATGAAGGTGTTCGACGTCTATAAAAGCTGTATTCCGAAAATACCCGAACGCGCCGTCCGGTCGATCGACGACATCGTCGGCCGCGACGAGGAGGTGCAGGGCGTGGAGGCACAGGGCGAGGAGGGACCGGGCCGATGACCGACATAGTGACGCTTCTGGCGATCAATTTCGCGGCACTGATCGCGGCGATCCTCATCCTCTGGGGTATCGCGGTGGCGATCCGCGACGTCTCGTTCATCGATGCCTTCTGGGCCTTCGGCATGGTGCTGCTGGCACTCGCAAGCGCGGCGCAGGTCGGAATCGAAGGCGTGCACGCGGCGGCGATCCTCGCGCTCACGACGCTGTGGGGGCTGCGCCTGTCGATCCATCTCTTCGTGCGCTGGCGCGCGCATGGCGAAGACCCACGCTACACACGGATCATGGCGCGGACGATGGAACGCCGCGGCTGGAGCTGGGCGCAGACGGCGCTCCTCACCGTCTTTCTGACGCAGGCGCCGCTCCTGTTCCTCACCTGCCTCCCTGCGCAGATCGGCATTTGGGCCAGCGTGGCCGGTCCGGTGCCGACGCTGGGCGTCATCGGCTGGGCGGGCGTTGCCGCGGCGCTCACCGGCATCGCGTTCGAAAGCATCGGCGACGCGCAGCTCGATGCCTTTCGCAAAAATCCGGCGAACAAGGGCAAGGTGCTCGACGCCGGCCTGTGGCGCTATACGCGGCACCCCAATTATTTCGGCGATGCGCTGACCTGGTGGGGTATCTGGCTGGTCGCCGCCGACATCGGGCTGTGGGCCGCCGTGGCGAGCGTCATCGGCCCCATTTTCCTGACCTTCACCCTGACGCGCTGGTCGGGCAAGGCGCTGCTGGAAAAGGGCCTGCACAAGACGCGTCCCGGCTATGCCGACTATGTCCAGCGCACCTCGGGCTTTTTCCCATGGCCGCCAAAGACCAGGGGCTAGGCGGCGAAGCGGCCGCCGCCGATGCCGGCGCGCTGGGCGATGCGCCGCGCATTCGCGCGATCCTGACCGCCGCGGCGCGCGACGGACGCAGCGTCAGCTATTCCGAAATACTCGGCGACCTGGGTTTCCGCTTCACGCGGCCCAAGATGCGCGCGCTGTGCAAGACGCTGGGCGAGGTCGACCGGCTGTGCGCACTCGATGGCGAACCCGATCTCGCCGTGCTTGTGGTGCGCGAGAGCGACCGGCTGCCCGGTCAGGGCTGGTGGGTCGGCGGCACTGCGCCATTGCTCGGCTACGACGGCCCGTGGGAAGGCGCCGCCGCGACGCGTTTCATCCGCGAACAGCAACAGATCGCGTTCGATTATTGGGCGTCGCGATAGGCGGGATAATATCGCGGCGCGCGGCAAAGGCAGCGGCATGTTGAGCGACGCCATCGCGACCTAGCCAAATGCGCCCCTTCGCCCTAAAGAGCGCCGATGCATTTCCTCGATCAGGCAAAGATTTTCGTGAAGTCCGGCGACGGCGGCCCCGGCGCCGTTTCGTTTCGCCGTGAGAAATATGTCGAATATGGCGGCCCCGACGGCGGCAACGGCGGCAAGGGCGGCGACATCGTGTTCGAGGCGGTGAGCGGACTCAACACGCTGATCGACTTTCGCTATACCCAGCACTTCAAGGCCCGCCGCGGCACCCCCGGGGCCGGCCGCGATCGCACCGGCGCGGGCGGCGACGATCTGGTCATCCAGGTGCCGATCGGCACGCAGATCCTGGCCGATGACGAAGATCGCAGCCTGCTCGCCGATCTGACCAAGGAGGGCGAGCGCATCGTCTTTCTGCGCGGCGGCGACGGCGGGCGCGGCAATGCGAGCTACAAAAGCTCGACCAATCGCGCGCCGCGTCAGCACGGCCCCGGCTGGCCGGGCGAGGAAATGTGGGTGTGGCTGCGCTTGAAGCTGCTCGCCGATGCGGGTCTGGTCGGGCTGCCCAATGCCGGCAAGTCAACCTTCATCAACGCCGTCTCCAACGCGCAGGCCAAGGTCGGCGCCTATGCCTTTACGACGACGCGGCCGCAACTCGGCGTCGTCAGCCACAAGGGGCGCGAATTCGTCATCGCCGATATTCCCGGCCTGATCGAAGGTGCGGCCGATGGCGCGGGGATCGGCGACCGCTTTCTGGGGCATATCGAACGCTGCCGCGTGCTGCTGCATCTGGTCGATGCCAATGATGCCGATGTCGCGACCAGCTATCACATCGTGCGCGACGAACTCGACGCCTATGGCGCGGGGTTGACCGACAAGCCGGTCGTCGTCGCGCTCAACAAGGTCGATACGCTCGACGAGGAATTGATCGCCGCGCTCAAGGCCGAGCTTGAAGAAGCAAGCGGCTATCCGGTCATGGCGCTGTCGGGCGCCAGCGGCGAAGGCGTGGGCGCGGTGCTCGACAAATTGCTCGAAGCCATCGGCCCGGTTGCGCCCGCGGCCGACCATCGCGACGACGCCGACGACGAAGGCGCTTGGTCGCCGCTTTGACGGCGCGGCGGCCGGCGCGGAACGAAACGCGCCCGCGGGGCATTTGATCGCGGAACAACAAGGAGTTCGTCATGCCTCCCCACGCGTCCCGCGCCCTGCGCGCGCCTCTCTCGCTCTGCCTGGCCGCGGCCACGGCGCTCACCGCCGTCCCGGCCGCCGCGCAGGACGAAGGCGAAACGACCGGCAAGCGCACCCGCGTCTTCGCCGGGCCGCAATTCTGGCCCGAAACCCCCGGATCCAAAAAGCTCGTCGTCGGCCCCTTCGTCGACCTCTCGCGCGCGAAGCCCGGCGAGGATTTCGCCTTCGAGGCCCCCGACCAGAGCTTTGGCTTCGACCTTGTCGACGACAAGAAATTCGACTTCGGCCCGACCGCCAGCATAATCCGCAAGCGCAAGCCCGAAGCGGTCGGCGGCAACCTGCCCAAGGTCGGACTGACGGTCGAAGCCGGCGCCTTCGCCCAAGCCTGGCTAACCCCGGCGCTGCGCGTGCGGGTCGAAGCACGCAAGGGCCTCGGCGGCCATGGCGGCTGGGTCGGCGATGTCGGCGCGGATTATGTCGCGCGCCAGGGCGACGACTGGCTGTTTTCGATCGGGCCGCGCATCTCGCTCGGCGACAGCAAATATAGCCGCGCCTATTTCGGCGTCGCTCCCGCCGATGTCGCCGCCTCGGGCCTGCCCGCCTATGATCCCAAGGGGGGCGTGCAATCGGTCGGTGTCACCGCGGGCTATATGCGCCAGTTGACGCGCAATTGGGGTGTCGCGGCCTTTGCCCGCTACGACCGCCTCGTCGGCGATGCCGCCGACTCACCCGTCACCCGCGCCTTCGGGTCGCGCAACCAGCCGGCCTTCGGGATCGCACTGAGCTACACCTTCGGCGGCAAGCGCTAGGCCGCGTGGACAAATTCCAACGCCGCAGGGACTGCAGCTAACCGCCATCTGGTTCCGAACGCTGCCTTTCCGGACACGACCGAAGCGCGACATTTGCAGCATCGTCATCCTGAACTTGTTTCAGGATCCATGGCGCGTCATTTCCTTATGCACTGCGCCGGACGAAAGCTCCGTCCATGGATGCTGAAACAAGTTCAGCATGACGAGAATGGAAAGGGTGGAATCCACCCCAAGGTCGCCGTTCGCCGCCGATTTGGATTGATTCACCGGAATCGACCGCTAGCGGACCTGCACGCTGGCCGGGAAATCTCTGATCTCCAGTAACAGGGCTCCGAAAGAAGCGCGTCGGGGGTCGAGATATTCCATGGATAGGCGGCCGGTATTTTCGTCGATCCAAACAATACGGCAGCGCCACCCAGAAAACCATGTGGCCACGCTGCCTTCTTGATCGGGTAGCACGCAAATCCGTTCGCCATCGATTTTCCACCGTCCGGAAAATGGCACCGGGCCTCGCCCCAGAAGGGTTCCGGTCCAAGTGCCATTTGCTTCAAACCCTTCCCATATGTCCGTGTCGGCCCATCCTGGCAGCGAGTAGCCGACATATTTTCCCGATAGCAAAGCACGTATCGCGGCAGCTTCTTTCAATTGTCGTGAAGCAGATGGTTGCGCCGATGCTGGGAAGGCGGCCGCAGCCAAAAGTAGCGACGTCAACAGCACGTGCAGTTTCATATGTTCTCCAAATCGCCGAGTTCGGCATCATAGAGCCTGGAGGTTAATGTCCGCTCTCCACCCCAAAGTCGCCGTTCGATCAGTTCGACCTTGTCCATGCGCCTTAGTCTAATTTCATTGGCGCGCAGGCATCTGCGCGCTATCGGGCGCGCATGTTGTTCGCGCCTGCCTCCTGCCCGCGGCTGATCGTCAAGATCGGATCGGCGCTGCTCGTCGACGAAGGCGGCGCGGTGCGGCGCGACTGGCTGGCCGGGATCGCCGCCGACATCGCGGCACGTTGCCGCGCCGGGCAGCAGGTTGCCGTGGTGTCGTCGGGAGCGATTGCGCTCGGCGCTCGCCGGCTCGGCCTTGCCAAGGGCGGCCGCGCCAGCCTTGAGGATGCGCAGGCGGCGGCAGCGACCGGACAGATTGCGCTGTCGCAGGTCTGGGCCGAGGTTTTGGGCGCCGAAGGGCTGACCGCAGCGCAAATCCTCGTCACGCTCGACGATCTCGAACATCGCCGCCGTTACCTCAACGCCGCCGCGACGCTCGACCGGCTGCTCACCCTGGGCGTGGTTCCGATCATCAACGAGAATGACAGCGTCGCGACCGAGGAAATCCGCTTCGGCGACAACGACCGGCTCGCGGCGCGCGTTGCGCAGGCGGCGGGCGCGGCCGGCGTCGTCCTGCTCTCCGACATCGACGGCCTTTATGATCGTAACCCGGCGCAGTCCGGCGCCACGCACATCGCGCGCGTCGACCGCATCGACGCCGCGATCGAGGCGATGGCCGACACCGGATCGGCATCGGGCATGGGGTCGGGCGGCATGGTGTCGAAGATCGCGGCGGCGCGGATCGCCAATTCGGCGGGCGCGAGCCTCGCCATCGCGTCGGGACGGATCGAACGCCCCTTGTCCGCCGACGCACGCCACACGCTCTTCACGGCCGAACGCGGCGCAAGCGCGCGCAAGGCATGGCTCGCGGGCGGGCTCACCGCCAAGGGACGACTGACGATCGACGCCGGGGCGGTGCGCGCGCTTGCCGGCGGCGCCAGCCTGCTCGCCGCCGGCGTCACCGGCGCCTCGGGTGACTTTGCACGCGGCGATATCCTCGACATCGCCGGTCCCGACGGGCGCACGATCGCGCGCGGATTGTCGGAATATACCGCCGCCGATGCGCAGGCGATCCTCGGCCTCGGCCGCGATGCCCAGGAGGCCGCACTCGGCTATGCGCCGCGCGCCGCAATCGTCCACCGCGACCATCTGGTCCTGTTGTGACGGCGCCGGACCAACCGCCCATTCTGGCCATGACCGGTGCGACCGGCTTCGTTGGCGGCGCGACATTGCGGCGGGCGGTCGCCGCCGGCTGGGAGGTGCGCGCGCTGACGCGGCGGCCGCAAGAGCCGCGCGATGGCGTGACCTGGATCGACGGCGCGCTCGACCGGCCCGACAGCCTTGCTGCGATGATCGCAGGCGCCGATGCGGTGTTGCACATCGCCGGCGTCGTCAACGTACCGACGCGCGCCGCGTTCGAGGCGGGCAATGCCATCGCGACCGCCAATATGGTTGCGGCCGCCCGCGATGCGGGGGTGGCGCGCTTCGTCCATGTCTCGTCGCTCGCCGCGCGCGAGCCGGCGCTGTCGAACTATGGCTGGTCGAAGGAACGCGCCGAAGCCGTGGTGATGGAAAGCGCGCTCGACTGGACCATCATTCGCCCGCCCGCCGTCTTCGGCCCCGGCGACACGGACATGCTCGACCTGTTCCGCATGGTGAGCCGCGGCATCGCGCTGCTCCCCCCGCCAGGGCGGATGTCGGCCATCTATGTCGACGAACTTGCGCGCCTGCTGCTGGTGGTAACGGCCGATAATGACGAGACCCTCGGCCGCATCTACGAACCCGACGACGGTCAGGACGGGGGCTGGACGCACCGCGAATTCGCCCGGGCGATCGGCCGCGCTGTCGGGCGGCCGCGCGTTCCGGCGTTGTCGGTGCCGGCGGCGGTGCTCAAGGCCGGCGGGCATCTCGACCGCCTCGTCCGCCGCGACCGCGCCAAGCTGACGCCCGACCGTGCCGCCTATATTGCGCATCCCGACTGGGTTGCGACCGCCGGGACACAGCCGCCAGCAGCGCTGTGGCAGCCCGCGCTCGCCACCGATGAGGCGCTCGCCGAAACGGTGCGCTGGTACCGCGAACAGGGCTGGCTCTGACGTCGCCCGTGGGGCTTCGTCGGACGCCCGTCGAAGCGTGGATTGCCAAGGCCGAGCGGGCGGATTAGGCACGGGGGCATGACCGACACCAGCGCCACGCCGCCCCAGACCCCCGATTCCGCCGGCCCCTGGGCCATTCCGGTGCGCCGCCCGCTGCCGGGCGACGACCGGCCGCGCGGCGGCACCAGCTTTCCGCGCAAGGTTTGGAACCTGCTCGTCGCGATCAAGGACGGGCTCGCGCTCCTGTTCCTCCTGCTCTTTTTCGTCGGGCTGTTCGCGCTGCTCTCCGGCCGTCCCAATGCGTCGCTGCCGGTCAGCAAAGGCGCGCTCGTTGTCGAACTCGACGGCGTGCTGAGCGAACAACCGGCCGAGGTCGATCCCTTTGCCGCCGTGTCGGGCGGCGATCGGATGAAGGAATATCGCACCCGCGACGTCGTCCGCGCTATCGAAACCGCGGCGAAGGACGACCGCGTCAGCGCCGTCGTTCTCGACCTCGACCGCTTCGTCGGCGGCGGACAGGTGTCGCTTGCCGAAGTCGGCGCCGCGGTCGACAAGGTGCGGGCGGCCAAGAAGCCCGTGCTCGCCTTCGCCACCGCCTACACGACCGACAGCTATCAGCTCGCCGCGCATGCGAGCGAAATATGGACCGACAGCATCGGCGGCGTCGCCGTCGCCGGTCCCGGCGGATCGCGCCTCTATTACAAGGGGCTGATGGACCGGCTC
This sequence comes from Sphingopyxis terrae subsp. terrae NBRC 15098, assembly GCF_001598815.1. Taxonomy (GTDB): domain Bacteria; phylum Pseudomonadota; class Alphaproteobacteria; order Sphingomonadales; family Sphingomonadaceae; genus Sphingopyxis; species Sphingopyxis terrae. The sequence continues at coordinate 294,292 of NZ_BCZQ01000003.1, forward strand.
GGCATCACCGCGAACATCTATCGCGTCGGCACTTTCAAGAGCGCGGTCGAACCCTATCTGCGCAGCGACCAGTCGCCCGAGGCGAAGGAGGCCAATCTGGCCTATGCCTCGGTGCTGTGGGACACCTGGCTCGCCGAAGTGAAGAAGGCGCGGCCGCAGGCAAAGCTCGACGCGGTGCTGGCCACTCCGGCCGCGGTGGTGAAGGCCGCAAACAATGACCTCAGCAAGGCGTCGCTCGACGCCGGACTGGTCGACAAGATCGGCGGCCGACTCGCTTTCGGCGAGCGCGTCGCCGAAATCGCCGGCGCGCCCGACGACAGCCAGCCTTGGGCCTATAATGCGATCCCGCTCAAAAACTGGGTCGCCGCCAACCCGCCCGAAGCCAAGGGAGCCGCGATCGCGGTCGTTCCGGTCGTGGGCACCATCGTCGACGGCAAGGCGCGCCCCGGCAGCGCCGGCGGCGATACGATCGCCGAACATATCCTCGACGCCGCATCGGACGACGGCGTCAAGGCGATCGTGCTGCGCGTCGATTCGCCCGGCGGATCGGTGCTGGCGTCCGAACAGATCCGCCAGGCGCTGCTTGTCGCCAAGGCGAAAAAGCTGCCGATCGTCGTCTCGATGGCGAATGTTGCGGCCTCGGGCGGCTATTGGGTCTCGACCCCCGCCGACCGCATCTTTGCCGAGCCCGAGACAATCACCGGCTCGATCGGCGTCTTCGGCATCCTGCCGAGTTTCGACAAGACACTCGCCAAGATCGGCGTCACCACCGACGGCATCCGCACCACCCCGCTGTCGGGTCAGCCCGACATCCTCGGCGGCGTCAACGAAGAGTTCAACCAGCTCGCGCAGGCGGGGGTCGAGGACGTCTATGCCCGCTTCACCGGCCTCGTCGCCAAGAGCCGCAAACAGCCCATCGAAAAGATCGAGGCGATCGCCGAGGGCCGCGTCTGGGCCGGCGGCACCGCGCGTCAGATCGGGCTGGTCGACCAGTTCGGCGGGCTGCCCGACGCCCTCGCGGCCGCGGCGAAGCTTGCCAAGGTCGATGGCGCCTTCCACGCCCAATATTTCGAGGAAGAGCCGAGCGAATGGTCGAAGATGCTCGCCGCCTGGACCGGCGCCGAGCAGGATGAAACCGCACTCGCGCCGCGCGGCTGGTTCGGCATCGCGGCAATGAACCGCACCCTCGCCGAGCGCCGGCTGGTGCAGGATATGCAGATGCTGACGAGCAGCGGATCGGTGCAGGCCGCCTGTCTCGACTGCCGTGCTTATCTGCCGCCCGTACCGGCCGGCTCGGCAGAGGCGAAAGGCCTGATCGGGATGCTGGCGTTCCTTTTGAAATAGCTGAAGGGGCACATCGCCGGGCGGCTTGAAACAATATTGCCGCAAACGCCGCCGAATCGCCGGGGCTTGCCGCCATCGGCAAAGGCGTATAAAGCCGCGGCCAATGTCCGGCCGCCCCGCGAGGGGCGGCCCTTATTATTTCCGCTTTTGGAGAAGCAGTCATGGCCAATGCCGATGCCACCCCGCTGATGCCGCATGCGACCGCCGCCTGGCTGGTCGACAACACCGGCCTGACCTTTGCCCAGATCGCCGATTATTGCGGCATCCATATCCTGGAAGTGCAGGCGATCGCCGACGAGACCGCGGCGACCAAATATACCGGCCGCGATCCGGTTCGCGCCCACGAACTGTCGATGGAAGAGATTGAAAAGGGCCAGAACGACCCGAAGTACAAGCTCAAGATGACGAAGCAGGCGCAGGACACGATCCGCCGCACCCGCGGCCCGCGCTACACGCCGGTCAGCAAGCGTCAGGACAAGCCCGACGGCATCGCCTGGATCCTGAAGAACCATCCCGAAGTGTCGGACGGCGCGATCGGCAAGCTGATCGGCACGACGCGCAACACCATCGGCGCGATCCGCGATCGCAGCCACTGGAACAGCGCGAACATCGTACCCAAGGATCCGGTGACGCTCGGCCTCTGCTCGCAGCGCGAACTCGACGCGATCGTCGCGAAGGCCGCGAAAAAGGCGGGGATCAAGGCCCCCGAAGACAGCCGCTTCGAAGGCGACCGCGAGGCGCTGCTCGAGGAACTGCGCGCCGAGCGCAGCGCCGCCGCCGAAGCGCGCGCGGCAGAGGATCATTCGGACGACGAAGCCTGACGCATGGCGGTCGGCGGCGACGAAGATGATATTCCGGCGGCCAGCGGCTCGCCGGACGCGTCGCTGACCCAGGACGACAGCTTTACCGCGACGAGCCACGCCGGATTGACCTATCCCTGGGGCGACGCCGCACCGGGGACCGGCGAAACGATCCGCATCGCCGACGGCATCAGCTGGGCGCGCATCCCGATGCCGGGTTCGCTCGGCCACATCAACAGCTGGCTGCTCGACGACGCTGCCCCCGACGGCTCCGACGGGGTGGCGGTGGTCGATACGGGCATTTGCCTGACCATCTGCTCGGACGCCTGGAAAGCGCTCTATGCCGGGCCGCTCGCAGACACGCGCATCACGCGCGTTTTCGGCACGCATCTGCACCCCGATCATATCGGCCTTGCCGGCTGGATCGCGAAGAAACAGCAGGTGAAGCTGTGGATGACGCGCGGCGAAATGCTCACCGCGCGCGCCATCGTCGCCGATTCGTCCGACGTCGCACCCGACGAGGTGCTGGCCCAGTCGCGCGCCGCGGGATGGGACGACGAGGCGATCGAGCGCCAGCGCGCGGGCGGCTGGAACATGTTTCAGCGCATGATCTTCGCGCTGCCGCGCAGCTATGTCCGCATCGCCGACGGCGACCGGATCGATTTCGGTAAACACATGTGGCGCGTCGTCACCGGGTCAGGCCACAGCCCCGAACATGCGTGCCTGTGGAACGAGCGCGAAGGCGTGCTGGTCTCGGGCGATCAGGTACTGCCGCGGATCAGCTCGAACGTGTCGGTCAACATCACCGAACCCGATGCCGATCCGCTGGGCGAATGGCTCGCCTCGATCGACAAGCTGCTCGCGACCGTTCCCGCCGACGTCGTGACCTGTCCCGCGCATGGCGAGCCCTTTCGCGGGCTGCACGTCCGCCTGATGGCGCTCCGCGACGAACACCGCATGCGGCTCTACAAGGTTGCCGAAGCGGTCGCCGAAACCCCGATGCGCGCGGTCGACACCTTCCCGCTGCTGTTCAACCGCCCGATCGGCGCCCACAACCAGAATCTGGCGACCGGCGAAGCGCTGGCGCATCTCAAGCGGCTCGAGGTCGAAGGCCGCGTGCGCAAGGAGGATCGCGGCGGCGTGTGGTGGTATCACGGGGTCGCCTGAAGCGATCCTTCAGCGCGGGCCGATCAAACCCGCAGCGACGGGCAAAACGTGACCGTTGACGGCGAGCGCGAGCAGGCGGTGCTTTTCATAGGGGCCGGGCAAGTCCCACGCCCCCGTCGCGTCCGCGGTGAAGCCGAAGAAGCGGCCATAATATTCGGGATCGCCGATCATCATCAGCGCACCGTCGGCCATCGTCCGCGCCGATTCGAGCATGCGGTCCATCAGCGCGCGGCCGTGCCCGCCGCGCTGAACATCGGGGCGCACCGCGACCGGGCCGACCATCACCAGCGGCATCGCCGCTCCCTGCGCATCGCGATGCGCGACCGGCCAGCACTGGATCGTGCCGACCAGCGCGCCATCCTCGACGGCGGCGAAGCTGAGGCAGGGGACCGCATCCATGCCCTCGCGGATGCGATAGGCGGTTCGTCCAAAGCGGTCCGATCCGAAAGCGGCGTCGAGGAGCGCCTCGACTGCCTGCGGTTCGATTTCGGACAATGGAAGTAACTCGACCAACGCGCACCCTTTCGCTAATGCGGCGGCGCTTTAGGGTCGCCGACCGGCAATGGAAAGCCGAATGTCGCGCCCGTACGACAGGAATTTCTTGTGACCGACACATTGTGGCTGGAAGTGGACGGGCTGACCGTCGATGTGCTGACCGGCATTTATTCCGAAGAAACCCACCTGCCGCAGCCGCTGCGCATTTCGGTGCGTGCGCGCTTGGTGATGGCCGATCATTATGACCCGGCAACCCCGCTCAGCGCCTCCAAAAACTATATGAACCTGAAATTCGCGGCGACCGAGGGACTGCCCAAGGACGTGCATTTCGTGCTGATCGAAAGCGTCGCCGACCATATCATCGACACGCTGTTCCTGCAGGACGACAAGGTCGAAGAGGTCGAGGTGAAGATCGTCAAGCTCGCGATCGCCGAGGATGGCGAAGAGATCGGCATCACGATGCGCCGGGCGCGCAAATGACGGCGGCGCCGATCGCACTCGTCACCGGTGGTCTGCACCGGATCGGCGCGGCGATCGCGGCGCGGCTCGCGCACGAGGGCTATGCGCTCGCAATCCACAAGCGCAGCCCCGGCGCGGCCGATGCCGTGCTGGAGGACGCGCTGGCCGACACGGGCGCCGAATGTCACCGCTTCGCCGCCGACCTCTCCGATCCGGCCGCCGTCGATGCGCTGGTGCCGGCGGTGATCGCAAGGTTCGGCCGTGCGCCAGTCCTGCTCGTCAACAACGCCTCGCTGTTTCCCGAGGGCGAATGGGACACGCTGACCGGCGCCGCGCTGGCCGAAACGATGCAGATCAATCATCACGCGCCGGTGATGCTCGCGCGCGCCCTGGTCGCCGCGAATGAAGGCGGCCGGCGCCCCGCGATCGTCAACATCCTGGACCAGCGCATCGCCAACCCGGTGCCCGACCAGCTTGCCTACAGCCTGTCGAAGCAGGCGCTGTGGCAGGCGACGGCGACGCTGGCGGTGGCCTTCGGCGCGCGCGCGCGCGTCAACGCCGTGGCGCCGGGGCTTACCCTCCCCACCGACGATTACAGTGCGGGACAGATGACGCGGCTCGCGGCACGCATGCCGCTCGGCGCGCTGCCGACCCCGGACGATATTGCCGACGCGGTCGCCTGGCTCGCCCGCGCCGAGGCGGTGACGGGGCAGACGATCTTCGTCGACGGCGGCGCGCATCTGGCGCCGCTCGGCCGCGATTTCGTGACGCTGGAGCGCGATTGACGACCCGCTTGTCCCCGCGAAAGCGGGGACCCAAAGCCAGATCAGGCGAGCTTCGCTTTAGGACGCTCTGGGCTCCCGCCTGTGCGGGAGCACACGCAAAGCAGCTGGCCGCTCAGTAAATATGCACCGCCTTGGCGACGAGATAACCGTCGAGGCCTTCCGGCCCGCTCTCGCTGCCGAAGCCCGATTCCTTGATCCCGCCGAAGGGCATGTCATTGGCCGAGATGACGAAGCTGTTGATTCCCACCATGCCGCTTTCGATGCCATCGGCGACGCGGTTGATGCGGCGACCGCTTTCGGTGAAGGCGAAGGCGGCCAAGCCATAGGGCAGCCGGTTCGCCTGTTCGAGCGCGTCTTCTTCGGTCGCGAACGGCCGGATCAGCGCCATCGGGCCAAAGGGTTCGTTGTTCATCGCATCGGCGTCGAGCGGCACGTCGGCCAGTGCCGTCGGCTGGAAGAAATAGCCTTCGCCCGTCGCGGCGCCGCCCGCGATCACCCGCGCGCCCTTTGCGGTCGCATCGGCAATCATCGCCTCCAGCGCGGGGGCGCGGCGCGCGTTGGCGAGCGGTCCCATCTGGGTGCCGGCATCGAGCCCGCTGCCGATCTTTACGCGCGCGGTGCGTTCGGCAAAGCCCTTCACGAAAGCGTCGTAGATGCCGTCCTGCACATAGAAGCGCGTCGGCGAGACGCAGACCTGGCCGGCGTTGCGAAACTTCTGCGTCACGACGCGGTCGAGCGTCGTTTCAAGGTCGCAATCGTCGAACACCAGCACCGGGGCGTGTCCGCCGAGCTCCATCGTGATGCGCTGCACCCGGTCGGCGGCGAGCTTCATCAGATGCTTGCCGACCGCGGTCGATCCGGTGAAGCTGACCTTCCGGATCACCTCGCTGCCGAGCAGGTGGCGGCTGATCATGTCGGGATTGCCATAGACGAGCTGCACCACGTCGCCGGGGATGCCCGCATCGGCAAGGCAGCGCATGATCGCGCTGGTGCAGCCCGGCGTTTCCTCGGGCGCCTTGGCAATCACGACACAGCCCGCAGCGAGCGCCGGCGCGACCTTCTTGATCATCAGATTGACGGGGAAATTCCACGGGCTGAACGCCGCGACCGGACCGACGGGCTGTTTCAGCACCATCGCGCGCTGACCCGCCGGACGCTGCACGACGCGGCCCTCGATCCGCTTGCCCTGTTCGGCAAAATATTCGAGCAACGACGAGGCCGAAAGCACTTCGCCGCGCGCCTCGGCGATCGGCTTGCCCTGTTCGAGCGTGAGCAAGGTCGCGATATGGTCGGCGCGTTCGCGAATCAGTCCGGCGGCCTTGCGCATCAGCGCCGCACGCTCATCGGGGGTCTTGGCGCGCCAGACCGGCCAGCCGCGCGCCGCGGCGGCGAGTGCTTCATCGAGGTCGGCTGCGGTCGCCACCGGCAGCTCGGCAATCGTCGCCGCGGTTGCGGGGTTATAGACGGGCCGCGCCTCGCGCCCCTCGCCGCTCCGCCAGGCACCGTCGATGAAAAGCTGCAGGTCGGCGTCGTAGGTCGCGGTCATTGGGCAATTTCCTGTCTGATCCGTTCGCATCGAACGGGAAATGGAGGGTCATCAGATGGCGCCCATATAGGACCGATCAGCGATAGTTAAAGCTGATGCTGATCCGTTCGTCCTTGCCGGCGTTCGGCATCACTTCGTGCCGCAACCAGCTTTCCCACAGAAAAATGCGCCCCGCCGCGGGCTCGGCATAGATGAAGGGCTGCAGGCTCTCGGGCGCATCCTCGCTCCGCCCCGGCGCCGCCATCAGCATCGCGAGTCGCGGATCTTCGAGCTTCAGCGCGCCCGATCCGGGCGGGACGGCGACATAGAAGGTGCCCGATACGATGCTGTGCGGGTGGATATGCCCGCTGTGCGTGCCGCCGGGTTTGAGGACATTGACCCACAGGCTGTCGAGCTTGAGCGGCTTGGCGAGATCGAAGTGGCATGCCTTGGCGAATGCCTTCACATGCTTGTCGAGCAGGCGCTTGAGGTCGTGAAAGGCGGGGTCGCGGTCGGGCAGGTCGTCAAGGCTGGCATAGCTGGTATAGCCGCGATAACCGTGCGCGCGGCTCCACGCCTTGCCCGCGCCATCCTCGCGCGCGAACAGCCGGCAGCTTTCCTCCAGCTCTTGCAGCAGGTCGGGCGCGGCAATGTCGGCCTCGTAAAAATTTGTGGCGAAGAGCGTGCGAACGGGCATGATGCGCGCAAAGCACAGCAAGGGCATGAGAGCAAGGGAGACGAGAATGGCCGAGTTTGAATTGATCGCCGACGGATTGCGCTTTCCTGAAGCGCCGGTGGTGATGGACGACGGCAGCGTCATCGTGACCGAGATCGAGGCCGGCCGTATCACGCGCTGCTGGCCCGGCGGTCGCAAGGCGGTGATCGCGACCCCCGGCGGCGGTCCCAACGGCCTGGCGATCGGTCCCGACGGCAAGCTTTACTGCTGCAACAACGGCGGCTTCGAATATACCGAATCGAACGGCTATCTGGCACCGCACGGCATCGCGAAGGATTATTCGGGCGGCCGCATCGAACGCATCGATATCGAAACGGGCGCGGTCGAAATCCTCTATAAATCGGGCGACAACGGCGTCGTGCTGCGCGGCCCCAACGACATCATGTTCGACAGCCACGGGGGCTTCTGGTTCACCGATCATGGCAAGGTCGATTATGAAAAGCGCTGCCACGACATCGTCGGCATCTTCTATGCCAAGGCCGACGGCAGCTTTATCGAGGAAGTGATCTTTCCGTCGAACAATCCGAACGGCGTCGGCCTCTCACCCGACGGCAAGGCGCTCTACGCCGCCGAAACCTACACCTGCCGCCTGATGAAGTTCAACATCACGGCGCCCGGCAAGGTCGCCCCCGACGCCGGTCCCGGCGGCCCCGGCATCCCGCTCTATCGCCCCGCCGGCTATAAATTCTTCGACAGCCTGGCGATGGAGGCGAACGGCAATATCTGCGTCGCGACCATCGGCGAATGCGGGATCAGCGTCGTGTCGCCGTCGGGAGAGTTGGTGGAGTTCGTCGCGACCGACGATATTTTCACCACCAACATCGCCTTTGGCGGCGCCGACATGCAGGATGCCTATATCACCTTGTCGGGCACCGGGCGGCTGGTAAAGACGCGCTGGAACCGGCCGGGACTGACGCTGCAATATTGATCGGTCGCCGGTCGGAAAAGGGGAAGATATGCGCCGCGATACTCACCGCGAAACCCACTCTGTCGCGCGGATCGGATGGCTGCGCGCCGCGATTCTGGGAGCCAACGACGGCATCGTCTCGACCGCGAGCCTGATCGCGGGCGTCGCGGCGGCGGGCGCGGCGCAACCCTCCATCCTCCTTACCGGCATCGCGGGTCTGGTCGCCGGTGCGATGTCGATGGCGGCGGGCGAATATGTCTCGGTCAGTTCGCAAGGCGACGCCGAAAAGGCCGACATTGCAAAGGAACGGCACGAACTCGCCACCGACCCCGAATTCGAGCTGGAGGAATTGACCCAAATCTATCAGGAACGCGGGCTCGACCGTCCGCTTGCCGAACAGGTCGCCGCGCAGCTTACCGCGCACAATGCGCTCGACAGCCATTTGCGCGACGAGCTGGGGCTGACCCACCATATGAAGGCGCGTCCGGTGCAGGCCGCGGTCGCATCGGCCGCCAGCTTTACTGCCGGCGCGGCGCTGCCGCTGCTGGTGGTTTTCCTCGATACGGGATCGTCGCTGCCGTGGACGGTGTCGGGCGCGTCGATCGCTTTCCTTGCGATCCTCGGCGCGCTCGGCGCGTGGGCGGGCAATGCGCCGATGCTGCGCCCCGTGCTGCGCGTCACCTTCTGGGGCGCATTCGCCATGGCGCTGACCATCGCGATCGGATCGCTGTTCGAAGCGCCGCTGGGCTGACGGGAGAGAGAAGCATGAACGATATGGCCTGGACCATCGACATCGATCGGGACACGATTTCGAAGGCGGCGCTCGCACGGGCGGATTATGCGCCGCTGCGCGCCGGCGAGGTTCGTGTGCGCGTCGACAGCTATGCGATGACGGCGAACAACATCACCTACGCCGTCTTCGGCAAGCCTGCGGGGCTGTTTGGCAACGATCAGGGCTATTGGGACTTTTTCGCCGAGCGTGACGCGCCCGCCCGCCTGCCTGTCTGGGGGTTCGCCACCGTGATCGAGAGCGCCGCCGAGGGCATCGCGCCCGGCGATCGCTTTTACGGCTATTATCCGATGGCAAGCCATGCGGTGCTCAACGCGGGCAAGATCGGCGCCGGCGGCTTCACCGACATCACGCCGCGGCGCACGACCCTGCCCCCCATCTACAATCAATATCAGCGGATCGAGGCTTTGCCCGACTATCGCGCCGATCATCATGATTATTGGCCGATCTTCCGGCCGCTCTTCCTCACCGGCTGGCTGATCGCCGACCAGTTCGAGGATGAGGGCGATTATGGCGCCGACCAGATCCTGATCGCCAGCGCGTCGAGCAAGACCGCGATCGGCCTCGGCTTCGCGCTCGCCCAGCGTGCGGGGCCCCGCCCCGTTAGCATCGGGCTGACGAGCAAGGCCAATGTCGCGGCGCTGGCCGCGCAGGGCATCTACGACCGCGTGATCGCCTATGACGACATCGCTACGCTCGACGCTGCGGCGCCGTCGGCCTTTGTCGACATGGCGGGCAATGGCGCGGTCACCCGCGCGGTGCACGGCCATTTCGGCGATGCGCTGAAAGTATCGATCATCGTCGGCAAATCGCACTGGGACGCCGAGGCCGACGCCGCGGCGCTGGCCGGCCCCGAACGGCAGGGCTTCTTTGCCCCCGGCCGCAGCCAGAAACGCGTCGGCGACTGGGGCGCCGCGGGCTTCGGACAGCGGATCGCCGAGGCATGGTTGGGCTTCATGGCGGTCGCACCGCGCATCGCGCGCATCGACCGGCGCGAAGGCAGCACCGCGGCGCTCGATGCCTATCGCGAAATGCTGTCGGGACGCGCCGATCCCGCGGCGGGGATATTGGTCATCCCCTGACGCAGCGCCCGCGCGGTCAGAGCTTGACCGCGGCGTTGCCGCCTTCGGCCCACAGCGCCGATCCCGACACGAAGCTCGCCATGTCGCTCGCCAGAAACAGCGCCGCCTGCGCGATCTCGTCGGGGTCGGCGATACGCTTCATCGCGTGCAGGCTGGCGGCCCATGCCTTCGATTCGGCATCGCCCGCCATCGCCGTATCGGTCCCGCCCGGGATCAGCGCGTTGGCGCGAATACCCGCCGCGCCATAATCGGCGGTGATCCCGCGCACGAGCCCGAGCAGCCCCGCCTTGGCGGCCCCGTAGCAGGCCATGCCCGGCAGCCCGACGCTGTTGCCGACAAAGCTTGAGGTGAAGATCAGGGCGCCCTTGCCGCGCGCCAGCATCGACGGAATCTGCGCGCGGGCGCCCAGAAAGGCGGCGGTCAGATTGGCCGCCATCACCGCGTCCCAATTGCCCGGCGCCTGATCGGCGAGCGGGGCGAGCGCGCCGACCGTACCGGCGTTGTTGAAAGCGATGTCGAGCCCGCCCCACGGTGCGCAGGCGGCAACCAGTGCCTCGTGCGTCGCGGCATCGGCAACGTCGCCCGCGACCGCGCGCGCCGTTCCGTTATCGGCGGCGATTTCGGCGACCACGGCATCGAGCCGCGCCCGGTCGCGTCCGCCGAGCACGAGCCGCGCGCCATGGCGCGCAAACAGCCGTGCGGCGGCGCGCCCGATTCCCGAACTCGCGCCGGTGATGATGACGGTCTTTCCTTCGAGCAGCATAAATCCTCCGGTGAATGAACAGCGCCGCGCCTTGCCGTAGCGGCAGGGGCGTGGCGTCCCGAAAGATGCGGTCAAATTCGCTTGATCTTGGACGATAGCGCGCGGCATGGCCGTCGGCATGGCTCAATATACGCATGTGATCTTCGACTTCGGCGGCGTCATCACCGCCTCGCCCTTCGAGGCGTTCAACCGGCTGGAAGCCGAACGCGGGCTACCCCGCGATTTCGTGCGCGGGGTGAATGCGCGCAACCCCGACACCAATGCCTGGGCGCTGTTCGAGCGCGCCGAGATCGACGCCGCAACCTTCGACACATTGTTCGCCGAAGAAGCGCGCGCGCTGGGCCACGACCTTGAAGGTGAAGCGGTTCTTGCGGTCCTCGCCGGCGCGGTGCGCCCGCAAATGGTTGCGGCGCTCGACACGCTGAAGGCCGGCGGCTTCACGATCGGCTGCATCACCAACAATGTGCCGTCGGGCAAGGGCGCCGGCATGGCGCGCAGCGAAGCAATGGCGGCCGAGGTCGCGGCGATCATGGCGCGCTTTGACCATGTCATCGAATCGTCGAAGGTCGGCGTACGCAAACCCGACCCGCGCATCTATCAGATGATGTGCGTGGCGCTGGGTGTCGAGCCCGCCGCCTGCATCTACCTCGACGACCTTGGCATCAACTGCAAACCCGCCGCAGGGCTCGGCATGCACGCGATCAAGGTGACGAGCGGCGAACAGGCGCTGGCCGACCTGTCCGCCGCGCTGGGCATGCCGCTACCCTGAGTGGCCAGAGCGGTGCATTGCCCCGCGCGGAATTTTGGGTGGTTAGCGGACGTTGCTGCTAGCCGCTTTGTGTTCCCGGCGAAGGCCGGGGCCCAGCGTGTCGAACGCCAACGTTGGCGCTGTAAAGCCGTGGGCCCCGGCCTTTGCCGGGGTGCACAACATCGACGCGGGACTTTCATACCGTCGTCATCCCGGACTTGATCAGGGATCCATTCACGCGGCGTCGGAAGAATGGATCCTGAAACAAGTTCAGGATGACGACCGATCATATCCTCCCTGTCGCGCAGCGATGGGGAGGGGGACCGCGCCCGAAGGGCGTGGTGGAGGGGCTGCGACGGCGCGCCATTAGCCCCTCCGTCAGCGCTTCGCGCTGCCACCTCCCCATGGCCTGCGGCCACAGGGAGGATTTCATGCCCGCTATCGGTCGTTAGCGGCTCATCCGGTTTTGGGCCGGGATGCCCTCACATCGGTCGCCTCGCTCTGCCCAGCGGCCACCGCCATCAAGACAACTATCAATGACGAGATAACTTCGCGCTGCCCAACCAACCGAAATGCCGAGCATGCCAGCGAGGATTACAGAAAACATGATTCGTCGCCTCATGCTGTGCGTAATAGGTCTGCTTGCGATGTCCGCAACCGGTCGTTCGCCGTCGTCCAGGCCAGTCTTTCGGGCCTAGTGCGCGAGCAGCAGCGGATAGCGGCCGCCCGTCACGAGATATTGCGTCGCGCCGCCGAAGATCGTCTCGCGCAGCCGGCTGCGACCGAAGGCGCCCATCACGATCAGACCGGCGCCCAGCGCGCCGGCTTCCTTTTCGATCCGTTCCTCGGGGGTTTCGACACCGCGCTCGATCGCGCGCAGTTCGGCGTGGATGCCGTGCCGCGAGAGATAGCGCGCGGCCTCCTCCGCAGCGAAATCGCCCTCGTCGCCTCCGATCGTGACGATCACGACCGGGCGGCCCTTCAGAAAGGGGACCGCGGCGCGCACCGCATGGGCCGCCTCAGGGCTGCCGTTCCACGCGATCAGCGCCGGCTTGTCGAAATCGAGCGCCTTGCTGTCCTGCGGCAGCGCGAGCACCGGGACCGACGCGGTCAGCGCCAGATCGCCCGCGAGCATCGGCGGGCCGCTGCGGAAATCGCCCTTCGCCTTGGGCAGGCTGACGATCGCCAGATCGGCGAGCGTCGCGGCGCCCGACAAGGCGCTCACGATTTCGCCATCGGCCATTTCGATGTCCCACGGCACATCTTCCTTCGCCAGCCGGTCGGCAAGCCGGCTTTCGAGCGCCAGATCGTCGGCCTGCGCCTTCGCCAGCGCCTCGGCGGCGAAATAGGTGCCGCCGAACGGATCGAAGCTGACGAATTCGCGCAGCGGCGTCGCGATGAGCAGGCTGACATGGCCTTCGAAACGGCGGGCGCAATCGAGCGCGACCTGCAAACGTCCTTCGGACGCGGCATCGCTGTCGGCATGAACCAGAATTGAGCGCATTGGGGGCCTCCTTTGTCCAGTGAACATCAGAATAATGCGCCGCGCGATCCTATCGTTCATTGACCGGGGTCAAAAGGGACGAATCTTCGCGCGCCGCGCTATCCCGCGGTCAGGCTGAGACCCGCGGCCTGATCGAAGATGCGCGTCAGCACCGGTTCGGTGTCCGACACGCGCATCGCGACGCGGAATTCGACCGGCGCGAGCGCGGGCAGCCCCGCCAGTTCGACGAGCGCGCCCGCGGCAACCTCGGCACGCACCATCGGTTCGGGAAAGATGCCGACACCGCCGCCGGCGCGTGCGATGTCGATCATCATCCGGGCGTTGTTGCACAGGTTCAGTGATTTCTGCGCGATCCGCGACGCCGCGATCGCCTCGCGCATCCGGCCGTGGATCGGCGAGGGGCTGGCGAGCGACCAGACGGGCACCTGCTGTTCGCCCGTTCCACGCTCGAACAGCGCAGCGACCGCCGGGTTGGCGAGCCAGAGCAGCGCAACCTCGCCGATCGGGCTGGTCCGAAGCGCCGGGTGCGCGATCGGTCCCGCCGCAAACGCCAGATCGGTGCGGCCGGTCAGCAGTTGCTGGATCAGATTCGCGGTCAGGTCGATCTCGATCTCGAGCGCGACATTGGGCATTTCGGCTTTCAGCGCCGCAACGAAGGGCGGCAGGCAGCTTGCGGCCGCGATCTCGCCCGCGCCGATCCGCACCACACCGCTCGCCTCGTTGAACCCGCCGCTGCCGAGCAGCGCGAGTTGCATGTCGCGCAGCAGCGGGGTGCAATCATTGACCAGTTTGCGCCCCGCCGGGGTCAGCGACATGGTGCGCCCGTCGCGGCGGAACAGCGTCGAACCCAATCGCTGCTCCAATTCGCGCATCCGCGCCGACACCGCGGGCTGCGTCGTGTTGAGCCGTTCGGCAGCGGCCGAGAAGGTGCCGAGCCGATCGATCCACAGCAAGGTTTCGATATGATAGATGGAGATGCGATTGATCGACATCGGTTATGGATAATCGAAAAATAGAACAATTAGAATTGATGATTTATTTGCGCCAAGGTCGCCGCCGATCAGTGGGCCGATCCGCGAGCCGATCAGAGGAAGGGAGTCCCGTCATGGCGAACAAGCAATATCCCGATGCAGCATCCGCGCTCGAAGGGCTGCTCTTCGACGGCATGCATATCTGCGCGGGCGGCTTCGGCCTGTGCGGTATTCCCGAACGGCTGATCGACGCGATCCGCGACGCCGGGACGAAGGACCTCACCATCGCCAGCAACAATGCCGGCATCGATGGCGAAGGGCTCGGCAAGCTGCTGCGCACGCGGCAGGTGAAGAAGATGATCTCCTCTTATGTCGGCGAGAACAAGGAGTTCGAGCGGCAATATCTGGCCGGCGAGCTCGAGGTCGAATTTTGTCCGCAGGGCACGCTCGCCGAACGCTGCCGCGCGGGCGGCGCGGGCATCCCCGGCTTCTATACCAAGACCGGCGTCGGCACCGCGGTGGCCGAGGGCAAGGAGGTCAAGAATTTCGACGGACAGGATTATATCCTCGAACGCGGCATCTTTGCCGACCTCGCGATAGTCAAGGGGTGGAAGGCCGACGAAAGCGGCAATCTGATCTTCCGCAAGACCGCGCGCAACTTCAACCAGCCGATGGCGACCGCGGCCAAGATTTGCGTTGCCGAGGTCGAGGAGATCGTCCCCGTCGGCAGCCTCGATCCAGACTGCATCCATTTGCCCGGCATCTATGTGAAGCGGCTGATCGTCGGTGCGCCCTATGACAAGAAGATCGAGTTCCGCACCGTGCGCCCGCGGGAAGCCGCATGATGCGCGCGCTTGCCCTGTCGGCCGGCCTGCTGCTCGCCGGCTGCGCCCAGACCGCTGCGACGACGGCGCCCACAGCGCCCAGCGCCGAAGTGATCGCCTCGCAGGTCGGTGAAAAGCCGACGCCGACCTCGCCGCCGGCGGGACAGCAATGGCTCTATGGTTCGGCGGAGGGTGCGATCGCCTCGGCGCAGGTCTATCGCACCATGGCCGACTATGTCCGCATGGCCGCGATTTCGGCGGCGCCGCGCCGTCAGGTCGTGCTCGCCGAAGGATCGACGCCCACAGCGCCGAAGTTCGACGATTGCGGCGAAAAGCCGCCCGCGGCGGTGTTCGACGCCGACGAAACGCTGATCTGGAACCTCGGCGCGATGCGCTACTTTGCCGAGCAGGGGAAGGATTTCGATCCCGCAGTCTGGGACCAGTGGGAAAAGACCGGTGCCGGCAAGGCGGTCGCGATGCCCGGCGTCATCGATGCGCTGGCGATCATGCGCGGTGCAGGGGTGACGATCATCGTCAACACCAACCGCAGCGCCGCCAATCCCAAGGGCAGCGAGGATACGCTGCGCGCCGCCGGCCTTGGGGATTTCAAGCATGGCGAGACACTGTTCCTGATGGGCGACACGCCCGACGGAGCGAGCAAGGACGGCCGCCGGGCGCTGATCGCTTCGCGCTGGTGCGTGATCGCGATGGGCGGCGACCAGCTCGGCGATTTCGCGCAGGCGTTCAACGCACGCGGGCTGTCGGTCGCCGACCGCAAGACGATGGCGACGAGCGGACCGGTGGCGGGCCTGTGGGGCCACGGCTGGTTCCTCTTCTCCAACCCCGTCTATGGCCCGTCGATCCGCGGCGGCTTTGCCGACATCTTCCCCTCCGACAAGCAATGGGAGCCGAACTGACATGGCCTGGACGCGTGATGATATGGCGGCGCGCGCCGCGAAGGAATTGCAGGACGGCTTCTACGTCAATTTGGGCATCGGCATCCCGACGCTGGTCGCCAACCACATCCCCGACGGGATGGACGTGACGCTGCAGTCGGAAAACGGCATGCTCGGCATCGGCCCCTTCCCGATCGAGGGCGAGGAGGACGCCGACCTCATCAATGCGGGCAAGCAGACGATCAGCGAACTGCCGCAGTCGGTCTATTTCAGCTCGGCGGAAAGCTTCGCGATGATCCGCGGCGGGCATATCGACCTTACCGTGCTGGGCGCGATGGAAGTCGCCGAAAATGGGGACATCGCCAACTGGATGATCCCCGGCAAGATGATCAAGGGCATGGGCGGCGCGATGGATCTGGTCGCCGGCGTCAAGAAGATCATCGTCGTCATGGAACATAATGCCAAGGACGGCAGCCCCAAATTCATCCCTGCCTGCACCCTGCCGCTGACCGGCAAGAATGTCGTCGACATGATCATCACCGACCTCGCGGTGTTCAAGCGCGACGACCACGACAGCCCGTTCCGGCTGATCGAGCTCGCACCGGGGGTGACGGCGGACGAAGTCGCAGCTAAGACGACGGCCAAATATGAGGTCGCCGTCTGATCGAGAGTCCATGCTGCGTGCTTTGATGATATTGGTTGCGGCCGGCGCGCTCGTTTTCGCCGGCTGGTTCGGAGTTCAGGCGCTGGGCGGCAGCCAGCCGCTGGCAAGCGTTCCGATTCCCTTCGCCGCTCCCGAAGATCTGCCCGACACGCCCGACAAATGGCACGGGCGGATCGATTATCGCGCGCTCGACCGGCAATTGACCGATCTCGCCGCCCGCCCCGAAATGGCGGGGCTGGCGGTGGCGGTTGTCGAGGACGGCAAGCTGAGCTTCGTGCGCACCTACGGCGTCGCCGACGCCGATAGCGGCGCGCCGGTCACGCCGCATACGCTGTTCCGCTGGGCGTCGGTGTCCAAGACCGCGACCGGCGCGCTGGCCGCGGCGCTGAGCAAGGATGGCGCGGTGAACCTCGACCGGCCGGTCGCAAGCTGGCACAGCTCTCTGCGCCTCCCCGGCGGCGCCGAATCGCATGTGACGCTGGCCGAACTGCTCGCCCAGCGCACCGGCCTCACCAAAAATGCCTATGACGAAAAGCTGGAGGAAGGGCAGAGCCCGGCGCTCCTGCGCACCAGCCTTGCCGGCGCGCCGCTGCAATGCGAGCCCGGCACCTGCCACACCTATCAGAATGTCGCCTTCGACACGGCGAGCGAGATTCTGGGCGCCGCGGCGCACAAATCTTTTGCCGATGCCGTCGAGGACCGCTTTTTCCTGCCGCTCGGCATGGTCAGCGCCGGCTATGGCGCCGAGCGGCTGACGGGCGCGAAGGATTGGGCACGGCCGCATCGCGGGCGCCACGTCCAGCCGGTCAAGGAAGCCTATTGGCGCGTCCCCGCCGCCGCCGGCGTCGAAAGCGATATCGTCGATTTCGCGACCTGGATGCAGGCGATGATGGGCAATCGTCCCGACGTGCTGCCGAAGGATGTCCTGCAAATCGCTCATCAGCCGCGCGTCGGCACCGCGCGGCTCTATGGCGGCGCGTTGCGGCAGGCGATCGGCGATGCCTCCTACGGCCTCGGCTGGCGTAACTTCACCTATGCCGGGCTCCGCCTTCAAGGTCATTCGGGCGCCGTGTCGGGCTATCGCGCGACGATGATCTTCGAACCCGCAACGCGCACCGGCGTCGTCGCGCTGTGGAACAGCGACTGGGGCTTCCCCTTCCGCATCCCCTTTGCCGCGCTCGACAGCTATCACAAGCGCGCCGACGCGGCCTGGCTCGACCTCAGCGAACTGCCGCCGCAGAAGGGCGGGGCGACCGCGCCACAATCGACTGCCGAGGCGCCGGAAGGGTAAAGCCCTTGTTCCCCTGTCGGCGGCCTGTGTATCAGGCGCGCATTCAGACCGAGAGGAGAGTCACCGATGCGCGTACTGCTGACCGGATCGTCGGGATGGCTCGGGCGTTATCTGGCCCCGTTGCTCGCCAAAAGCGGCCATGACGTTACCGGGCTCGATGTCGTTCCCGGCGCGCATACTGCCGTGATCGGTACCGTCGCCGACCGCGCGTTGGTTGACCGCACGATGAGCGAGCAAGGCATCGAGGCCGTCATTCACAGCGGCGCGCTGCACAAGCCCGATATCATCCGTTATCCGCGGCAAGCCTTCATCGACGTCAATGTGACCGGCACGCTGAACCTGATCGAGGCTGCCGTGGCGGCGGGGAACGACCGCTTCCTCTTCACCTCGACCACTTCGCTGATGGTCCGCGCCGATGTGCGCGCAGGCGCGGGCGAACAGGGTGCCTGGTGGATGGACGAGGATTTTTCACCCGTCGAGCCGCGCAACATCTATGGCATCACCAAGCTGGCCGCCGAGCAGGCGTGCCGGTTGGTCCACCGCGAGCACGGCATCAACGTCGCGATCCTACGTACCGGGCGCTTCTTTCCCGAGGATGACGATACGCATGATGCGCCGAGCGGCGAAAATCTGAAGGCCAACGAGCTGCTCAACCGCCGCCTGACGGTCGAGGATGCCGCCGCGGCGCATCTCGCCGCGCTGGAAGCGGCGCCGCAGATCGGCTGCGACACGTTCATCCTGTCGGCGCCGCCGCCTTTCGTACGCGAAGAGGCCGGAGAACTTGCCCGAGATGCTCGCGCCGTGATCGCACGCCATCACCCCGACGCCGCTGATCTTTACGCCGCCGAAGGCTGGGTGCTACCCGAGACCATCGACCGCGTTTATGACCCGTCGCGCGCCGAGCGCCGATTTGGCTGGCGGGCCGCAACCGACTTCGGCAGCGTGCTGGCGGCGCTGAGAAACCACACGCCGCTGCCCTTCACGCACGACCCCGATTACACCTCCCCCATCGTCCGACAGGAGCGCGAAGCATGTATGTGCTGATCACCGCCAACCGCAATTATTCGAGCTGGTCGCTAAGGCCGTGGATGCTGATGAAGGGGCTCGGCATCGGCTTCGAGGATCGCGTCGAGCCTTTCGCAAAGCCCGTCAATTACGACGCCTTCCGCAGCTTTTCGCCGACCGGTCAGGTTCCGGCCTTGCTCCACGAGGGGCGCACGATCTACGACTCGCTCGGCATCACGCTCTATCTCGCTGACCGGCACGATGGCGTCTGGCCGGCCGATCCCGACGCCCGCGCCTGGGCGCAGTGCGCGGTGGCGGAAATGCACAGCGGCTTTGCGGCACTCCGCAACGATTGCACAATGAACGTCGGCGTCCGCGTAACGCCCAAGCCGATGTCGGCCGCCCTCGCCGCCAATGTCGCGCGCATCCGCGAGCTGTTCGAGGAAGGTTTGGCGAAGTTCGGCGGCCCGTGGCTCGCCGGCGCCAACTTCTCGGCCGCCGACGCCTTTTTCGCGCCGGTCGCCTTTCGCATCCGCACTTACGGCCTCGACGTCGGCGCCGGGCAGGCGTGGGTCGACCATATGCTGGCGCATCCGGCGATGCGCGAATGGGAACGGCAGGCACTCGCCGAAGAGTGGCGCGAAGAAAGCCATGAGGCCGAACTGGCAGCAGCCGGGGTAATTACGGCGGATTACCGGACGGCCTGAACCCTCCTTCGTCATTGCGACACCGGCGAAAGCCGGGGGAAGCAATCCGGCGCGGTTTACGCAGACTCTGGATTGCCGCGTCGCCTTCGGCTCATCGCAATGAGGGGAATTAGTCCACCAGCGCCTCGCGCACCACGGCGATGCCCGCTTCGCGCTGCGCCTTCAACTCGGCCTTCAGCTTCGCCGGATCGCGTGCGAAGACGAAGCCGAAGCTGACCCCGCCTTCCTTGCCGATCGTTGCATGGTGCAGCTTGTGCGCCTGCACCAGCCGCTTGGCGTAGCCGCGCCGCGGTACCCAGCGGAAATAGCGCTGATGGACCAGCCCGTCATGCACCAGCGTATAGATGATGCCATAGCAAAGGATGCCGAGGCCGATCCACGTTCCTGGTTCCCACGCCGCCGCACCGAAGATCATCGGACTGCCGATCGCGAACATCGAAATGCTCATCGCGGCCCCGACGATGGCGAACAGGTCGTTCTTCTCCAGCCGACGCCCGTGCGGTTCGTGATGGTCGCGGTGCCAACCCCAGCCGAAGCCGTGCATGATATATTTGTGGCTCGCCCAGGCGACACCTTCCATCGCGATGACGGTGGCAAGGACAAGGGCGATGATGGCGAGCGTCGACATGGGGGAGAGTATAGGCCGGTTAAGGCAACCGCGCCATCATCTCCTCGTTCCCGGCTATAGGTATCGGCGACCGAAAATTGCGTTTTTGATCGCCACTCGCTTGCAAAGTTGTGTGGGCAGCGTAAGTGAACCCGCATGACTCGGCCCCGCACGCTTTATGAGAAAATCTGGGACGCGCATGTCGTCGAACAGCGCCCCGACGGTACCTGCCTGATCTTCATCGACCGCCACCTCGTCCATGAAGTCACCAGTCCGCAAGCCTTCGCCGGGCTTCGCGCGAGCGGCCGCACGGTGCGCCGTCCCGACCTGACGCTGGCGGTTCCTGATCATAATCTGCCGACGACGGCGCGGCGCGATGCGGCGGGCAACCGGCTGCCGATCGCCGACCCCGAAAGCGCAGCACAGCTCGCCGCGCTCGAAAAGAATGCGCCCGAATATGGCATCCGCTACATCGACGCGGTGGCGCCCGAACAGGGCATCGTCCATGTCGTCGGCCCCGAACAGGGCTTCTCGCTGCCCGGCACGACGATCGTCTGCGGCGACAGCCACACCGCCTGCCACGGCGGCATCGGCGCGCTCGCCTTCGGCATCGGAACGAGCGAGGTCGAGCATGTGCTGGCGACGCAGACATTGCTGCTCCAGCCCGCAAAGACGATGGAAGTGCGCGTCGACGGTGATGTCGGTCCCGGCGTCAGCGCGAAGGACATCATCCTTCACATCACCGGTGTGATCGGCGCTGCCGGCGGTACCGGCCATGTCATCGAATATACGGGCAGCGCAATTCGCGGCCTGAGCATCGAGGGCCGTCTGACGGTCAGTAACATGGCAATCGAGGGCGGCGCCCGCGCCGGGCTGATCGCCCCCGACGATGTTACCTTCGCTTATCTGAAGGGCCGCCCCTACGCGCCGAAGGGGGCCGACTGGGAGGCTGCGGTCGCCTATTGGCGCAGCCTCGCGACCGATCCCGGCGCCAGCTATGACAAGACCGTCGTCATCGACGCCGCCGACATCGCACCGAGCGTCACCTGGGGAACCAGCCCCGAGGATGTCGTGCCGATCACCGGCATCGTTCCCGATCCCGCGAGCTTTGCCGACCCGTCGAAACAGGCCGCCGCGGCAAAATCGCTCGCCTATATGGGCCTCGAACCCGGCACGCGGATGCAGGACGTCGCGATCGAGAACATCTTCATCGGCAGTTGCACCAACAGCCGGATCGAGGACATGCGCGCTGCCGCCGCGGTCATCAAGGGCCGGAAGAAGGCCGACAATGTCCGCTGGGCGATCGTCGTTCCGGGATCGGGCCTGGTCAAGGCGCAGGCCGAAGCCGAAGGGCTCGACCGCATCTTCATCGACGCAGGGCTCGAATGGCGCGAGCCGGGCTGTTCGGCGTGCCTCGCGATGAACCCCGACAAGGTACCCGCGGGCGAACGCTGCGCGTCGACGAGCAACCGCAATTTCGTCGGCCGCCAGGGTCCGGGCAGCCGTACCCACCTCGTCAGCCCCGCGATGGCCGCGGCGGCAGCGGTGACCGGCAAGCTCACCGACGTGCGGGAGTTGATGGGCTGATGGGCCGGTTCGGTTCGGGTTCACGCGAAGACGCGAAGACGCGAAGGAATGGAGGCCGCGAGCATGGCTGACATCGAAGACGTTGCAGCGATGGCTATCGATTGCGGTTTTCGAATTCACCGCGACCTTGGCCCCGGCTTATTGGAATCGGTTTATGAGCAGTTGCTCGCAGCGAGCCTTGCGCGCGCCGGGCTGAAGGTCGAGCGCCAAAAGCCGGTCACTTTCAGATTTGACGGGATGGAATTCACCGATGGCTTTCGTATCGATTTGATGGTCGACGACCGCCTGATAATCGAGATCAAATCGGTAGAAGCGCTGTCCAAGATGCACGGGAAACAGATGCTGACCTATTTGCGTTTGATGCAGCAGCCCGTCGGGCTGCTAATGAATTTCGGCGGCGCGACCTTCAAGGAAGGTATCCGCCGGATCGTCAATAACCATACGGCCTTCGCGTCTTCGCGTCTTCGCGTGAACCAGATCGGCGCCGCCGCTGGAGGCTGCGCATGACCCCGCTGGAAAAGGTCGAAGGCCGCGCGATTCCGCTCGGGCTCAAGAATGTCGATACCGACGTCATCATTCCCGCGCACTGGCTCAAGACCACGAGCCGCGAAGGCATGGGGCGCGGCGCGTTCGAAAGCCTGCGCGCCGATCCCGACAATCTGTTCGACCGGCCCGAGAACAAGGGCGCACCCATCCTGATCGCGGGTGACAATTTCGGCTGCGGGTCGAGCCGCGAACATGCCGCCTGGGCGCTCGGCGACCTTGGTATCCGCGTCGTCATCGCGCCCAGCTATTCCGACATCTTCTCGGGCAATGCCGTCAAGAACGGCATCTTGCCCGTCGTGCTGCCGCAGGCGGCGGTCGACCGGCTGATCGAGGTCGCGGCAACCGATCCGATTCAGGTCGACCTCGACACGCAGACGGTGACGACGCCCTTTCAGGATCGCTTCACCTTCGAAATCGACCCGTTCCGCAAGATGTGCCTGCTCGGCGGTCTCGACGAGATCTCGCTCACCGAAAAAAGCGGCGGGGCGATCGACGCTTATGAGGCAAAACTGGCGGCCGAGCGTCCCTGGTTGCAGCCCGCGCTAACCGAATAACCGACGAAAATGGAAAAGGAGACGATGATGAAGGCTCTTCTGTCGACCGCGACCGGCGGCCCCGAAACGCTCGAACTGGGCGAGGTCGCGCGACCCACCCCCGGCAAGGGGCAGATGGTCGTCGATGTGAAGGCCTGCGCGGTCAACTTCCCCGACGTGCTCATCATCGAGGATAAATATCAGTTCAAGCCGCAGCGCCCCTTCGCCCCCGGCGGCGAGGTAGCGGGCATCGTGGCCGAGGTCGGCGAAGGCGTGACCGATTTCAAGACCGGCGACCGGGTGATCGCGGCGTGCGGCAACGGCGGCATGGCCGAGGCGGCGCTGGTCAATGCCGCCAATAGCTATCCGCTGCCCGAGGGGCGCGACTTTGCCGAAGGCGCGGCGCTGCTGATGACCTATGGCACCAGCATCCACGCGCTGGTCGATCGCGGCCATATCGAGGAAGGCGATACGCTGCTCGTCCTCGGCGCTTCGGGCGGAGTCGGCATCGCCGCGGTCGAACTGGGCAAGGCGTTCGGCGCGCGCGTCGTTGCGGGCGTATCGAGCGAGGCAAAGGCCGACATCGCACGTCAGGCCGGCGCCGACGAAGTCGTCGTCTATGGCTATCAGCCGTTCGACAAAGAGGCCTCGAAGGCGCTCGCCAATATGTTCAAGACGGCGGTCGGCGGCGACGGCGCCAATGTGATCTACGATGCGGTCGGCGGCGATTATTGCGAACCGGCTCTGCGCTCGATCGCGTGGGAAGGACGCTACCTCGTCGTCGGCTTCCCCGCGGGCATCCCGCGCCTGCCGCTCAACCTGACCCTGCTCAAGAGCTGCGACGTCGCCGGTGTCTTCTGGGGGGCCTTCGCCGCCCGCGAGCCGCAGCGCAACCGCGCCAATATCGCGCGCCTGTTCCAGCTTTGGGAACAGGGCAAGATCAGCCCGCGGGTCACCGAACGCTTCGCGCTGGCCGATGGCGGCAAGGCGATCGCCAAGCTGGGCGACCGCAGCGCGGTCGGCAAGCTGGTCGTGACGATCTGAAATACCACCCCGACCCCGCGCTGACCGAGGCGCTCGTCGCGCTGGCGCGGCCGACCGGCCGGATCGAGGTGCGCGTGACCCCCGGCGCGGGGCGCGACGAGGTGCGGATCGATGCCGGCGCCGTTTTGCTGCGCGTCACCGCCCCGCCCGCCGACGGCGCCGCCAACGAGGCGGTGCTGCGCCTGCTCGCGGCCGCGCTCGGCCGGCCACGCCGCGATCTGACGCTGCTGCGCGGCGCCACGGCGCGCATAAAACTGGTCGCGGTCGCGCTCGACTGATCGCAAAGCGACGCCCCGCTTAACCATTTATCAGGGGCTCCCCCCTATCGTTCAATGCAGGACTATTGGGATTCAGGGATCGACGATGGCGGACCCCCGTTCGGCCAGTGATGGGCAGGCGATGAGCCTTGCGAATATCTCGCGGACTCGCCGTGCGCAGTTGATTGCCGAGTTCGAGGGCGAACTCGGCATCGATCACAAGGCGCGCGCGCGCGCCGCCTATGAAGAAAAGCGCTGGCGCATCATCAAGACGATCATCGTGTGGACGATCGCGCTGATGTTCTTCGCGGTTGCCTGCTACAAATTGTGGTTGATGGGCCAGCAGGTCGACAGGCCCTTTTCCGACCTCAATCCGATCGACAATATCCTGGGCAAATAGGCCGAGCAGCCGATCCGGGCACCCGAAGGCGCCCGGTCACAAACGCATCCTCAGTAAACGCGCGCCTTCGGCTTGATATATTCGGCATCGTCGGTCAGCGTATATTCGTGGACCGGGCGGTAATCGAGCGTCACCTTGCCGTCCTTGCCGCCCCAGCCGTCGAACCAGCTGATCGTGTGCTTCATCCAGTTCGCATCGTCGCGGTTCGGGAAATCCTCGTGCGCGTGGGCGCCGCGGCTTTCCTTGCGGTTGAACGCCGAATGCATCGTCACCGTCGCCTGCGCGATCAGATTGTCGAGCTCGAGCGTTTCGACGAGATCGGTGTTCCAGATCAGGCTGCGGTCGGCGACATGGACGTCGTTCATGCGCTCATAGGTCTTGGCAAGCTTGTCCTTGCCCTCGGCCATCAGCTCGTCGGTGCGGAACACCGCCGCATGCTGCGACATCGCGCGCTGCATCTCGGTGCGGATTTCGGCGGTCGGCGAACTGCCGCTCGCATTGCGGAAATGGTCGAGGCGGCCGAGCGCGAGGTCGGCGCTGTCCTTGGGCAGCGCGGGCTGCGCGGCGCCGGGCGCGACGATTTCCTTGAGCCGGTGACCGGTCGCGCGTCCGAAGACGACCAGATCGATCAGGCTGTTCGAGCCGAGGCGGTTCGCGCCGTGGACCGACACGCACGCCGCCTCGCCGACCGCGAACAGGCCGGGGACGACCGCATCGGGGTTGCCGTCCTTCAGCGTCACGACTTCGCCGTGATAGTTACAGGGAATGCCGCCCATATTGTAATGGACCGTCGGCACGACCGGCAGCGGCTGGCGCGTCAGGTCGACGCCCGCGAAAATCTTGCCGCTTTCGGTGATGCCCGGCAGACGCTCCGCCAGCACCGCGGGATCGATATGATCGAGGTGCAGGAAGATATGGTCCTTGTGCGGACCGACGCCGCGGCCTTCGCGGATTTCGAGCGCCATCGAACGCGACACGACGTCGCGCGACGCCAGATCCTTCGCCGACGGGGCATAGCGTTCCATGAAGCGCTCGCCTTCGGAATTGGTCAGATACCCGCCCTCGCCGCGCGCGCCCTCGGTGATGAGGACACCCGCACCGTAGATGCCGGTCGGGTGAAACTGGACGAACTCCATGTCCTGGAGCGGCAGGCCCGCGCGCAGCACCATCCCGCCGCCGTCGCCGGTGCAAGTATGTGCCGAGGTCGCGGTGAAATAGCAGCGGCCGTAGCCGCCGGTCGCGAGCACGACCGCTTGGCTGCGGAAGCGGTGGATGCTGCCATCCTCCATGCACAGCGCGATCACGCCGCGGCACACGCCGTCTTCCATGATCAGGTCGAGCGCGAAATATTCGATGAAGAAGTCCGCGTCATACTTCAGGCTCTGCTGATAGAGCGCGTGGAGCATCGCGTGGCCGGTGCGGTCGGCGGCGGCGCAGGTCCGCTGCACCGGCGGGCCTTCGCCCATATTCTGCATATGGCCGCCGAACGGGCGCTGATAGATGGTGCCATTGGCGTTGCGCGAAAAAGGCACGCCGGCATGTTCGAGTTCGTAGACCGCGGCGGGCGCCTCGCGCACCATATATTCGATCGCGTCCTGATCGCCCAGCCAGTCGGAGCCCTTGACGGTGTCGTACATATGCCACTGCCAATGGTCGGGGCTGTTGTTGCCGAGGCTGGCGGCGATGCCGCCCTGCGCCGCGACGGTGTGGCTGCGCGTCGGGAACACCTTGGTAATGCAGGCGGTGCGCAGGCCGGCCTCGGCGCTGCCCATCGTTGCGCGCAGGCCCGAACCGCCGGCGCCGACGACGACGGTGTCATAGGTGTGGTCGATGATCTTGTAGGCTTCGGTCATATCACATGCCCCCCGGGCCGAGCGCGGCGGGCGCCAGCGCGATGCGCACGATCGCGAAAATGCCATAGGCCGCGCCGCCGAACGCATAGAAATTCAACAGGACGATCGACAGCAGACGCGTCGCTTCGCCATGGACATAATCCTCGATCAGCACCTGCAGGCCGAGGCGCAGGTGCCAGAAGACGCTGACCACGAGCAGGATCAGCGCAAAGGCGACCATCGGCTTCGACGCCCACTGCATCAGCGCGGCATGGTCGCCGAGCGGCAAGCGGAGCAGCGAGACGACGAACCAGGTGACGAGCAGCACATTGCCGAGCGCGGTCAGCCGTTGCTGCAGCCAGTGGCCGGTGCCGTGGTGCGAGGCGCCAAGTCCGCGGACCCGGCCGAGAGGCGTTCCGTTACCCATTGAGCGCCTCCTTGGCGATATAGAGCCAGGTCGCGGCCGTCGCGAGGATCGCGCCGACGATCACGACGGTCGACCAGAGCTTGTTGGCCTTGAGCTCGTAACCCGCGCCGGTATCGAGGACGAAGTGGCGCAGGCCCGAAAACAGATGCTGGAAGAAGGCCCAGGTCAGACCGACGAGCACGATCTTGCCCAGAATATTGGTGACCTGATGCACGCTGCCGCCCGCGGGGTCGTGCCAGACGCAGGCGACGAAGGCCGCATAGGCCTCCGGGCCCGCCGCGATCGCGCCGAGCCAGCCGAGGAACATCAGCGCACCGACGATGGCCAACCCGTCGCCGCTGACGCGGTGGAAGATCGAGACCGCCATGTGCGGCCCCCATTTATACACCTGGAGGTGCGGCGAGAGCGGACGTCCGCTCGGTTCTTTGCCAGCCATATCAGCCCCGTTCCGTGACTCTAGTCGGTCGATGGGCGCCGGTTTAGCGCCGCGCGCACGATATGCAATTGCTTAGGGGGCGATGGAGGCAAGAAATCGCAGGCACCCGGCCCCGGGATCGAAGGATCGTCCGGGACCGGGGCGCCTTATTTGATCTTGTCGCGGTTCGCGTAGAGCAGCGCCGCAAGCACCGCCGCCGAACCGACACCGATCCCCGCCGCCGTCTTCCAGCCGATCTTCCGGCCGCCTTTCGCCGCCTCCCGGTCGGCCGCCTCGGTTGCCTCGGCGGCTTCCTTCTGGGCCTGCTGCTCGCGCGCGGCGCGCAGCACTTCATTTTCGTCTTCGTCTTGCGGGGGAGGCGGCACTTGGTCGGTCATCGTCTCTCTTGATCCTATGGTCTGGCGTCAGGCGAGTGCCTGCTCGACAGGCACATAGTCCGTTCCCACCGCTTCGGCTACGGCTTCGAACGTCACCTTACCATTCCATACGTTCAGGCCCTGCGAAAGATGCATATCGCGGCGCAGCGCTTCTTTCCAGCCAAGGTCGGCGATGCGCAGCGCGTGCGGCAGGGTGACATTGTTGAGCGCATAGGTGCTCGTGCGCGCGACGGCGCCGGGCATGTTGGCGACCGCATAATGGACGATGCCGTCGACGACATAGGTCGGATCGGCGTGCGTCGTCGCATGGCTCGTCTCGAAACAGCCGCCCTGGTCGATTGCGACGTCGACCAGCACCGATCCGGGGCGCATCGTCTTCAGCATGTCGCGGGTGACGAGCTTCGGCGCTTCGGCGCCGGGGATCAGCACCGCGCCGATGACCAGATCGGCCTCGGCGACGCATTCGGCAAGGTTGGCGCGGTTCGAAAAGCGGGTCTTGGCGCGCGCTTCGAAAAAGGTGCCGACGCGTTCGAGCACTTCGGGATCGCGATCGAGGATCGTGACGTCGGCGCCCAGCCCCGCCGCCATCTGCGCCGCGTTGAAGCCGACGACGCCGCCGCCGATCACGCAGATTTTGCCCGGCGCCACGCCCGGCACGCCGCCGAGCAGCACGCCGCGGCCGCCATGCGCCTTTTCGAGCGCGGTCGCGCCGGCCTGGATCGACATGCGCCCCGCGACCTGGCTCATCGGCTTGAGGAGCGGCAGGCCGCCGTGCGGGGAGGTCACGGTTTCATAGGCGATGCACACCGCGCCCGATTTCATCAGATCGCGCGTTTGCTCGGGGTCGGGCGCAAGGTGGAGATAGGTATAGAGAATCTGGCCTTCGCGCAGCATCGCGCGCTCGACCGCCTGCGGCTCCTTGACCTTCACGACCATTTCGCAGGTCGCGAAAATTTCTTCGGCGCTGTCGACGATCTCGGCGCCCGCCTCGACATAGAAGCGGTCGTGCGCGCCGATGCCTTCGCCCGCGCCGGTCTGGACCAGCACGCGGTGACCGTGCGCCACCAGTTCGCGGGCGCTCTCGGGCGTCAGGCCGACGCGATATTCGTGATTCTTGATTTCCTTGGGGGTGCCGATGATCATCCTGTCTCTCCGATTTGCGGGGCCGGACGCGCATTATTTCGCCTATCCGAAGCCTTCGGGCAAACATAACAGCGGATCGCCGGGATTTGCTTGCAAACTATCGTTCGCATGACGATAAATACGCAATATTTTTGCGTCATTCTGGATGAACACGCGACATGATCGATCGAATCGATGCAAAGCTGCTCAACCTGTTGCAGCGCGAGGGGCCAAAACCCGTCGCCGAACTCGGCGAACGGGTCGGACTTTCGGCCTCCGCCTGCCATCGCCGCATCCGCGCGATGGAGGCGGCAGGGATCATCACCGGCTATGCCGCGCGCATCGCCCCCGACACGATCGGCCTGGGGCTCGACGTGTTCGTCGACATCAGCCTGACCTCGCAGAGCGAAGAGGCGCTCACCGCCTTCGAAAGCGCGGTCAAAAGTTTCGACGAAATCCTCGAATGCCAATTGCTGTCAGGCGCGTCCGACTATCGGCTGCGTGTCGCCGCGCGCAATGTCGCCGATTTCGACCGGCTGCACCGTCATTGCCTGTCGCGCCTTCCCGGCGTTGCCGCGATGCACAGCGCCTTTGCCCTGCGCACGATCAAGGGCTTCGAAGGCTATCCCGTCCAGCCCACCGAGCGGCGCTGACCCCGCGATACCGGCCGCGCTGGTTAACGGTGAATTTACCAATTTCCTTCCATATCCGGCAGACGCAGTTTGGGATGATGGCGGGCGACAGACCTGCGCGTCCCGGGGTCGGCAAGGGAACAGGATCATGGTGAAGGAAAATCCGATTCATAAGCAGCAAATCGAGCCCGTTCTGATGGCCGATCGCTTCCCGACCTATGACCTCGACGGCCGGCTCGCCGCCGACGGTGCCGAAGTGCACATGATCCTGTCGGGGCTGGAGACGCAGCTGGCGACCGCCTATTGGGATGCCTTCAACGCGCTCCCCATCGTCACCCGCAAGATCGAGGGCGAACTGCTCGAATCCTATATTCGCGGCAGCGCGCGGCACATGCAGACCAAATATGCCGACGCCGGGGGGCAGGAGGCCGCGACCATCGCGTGCCAGAACACCCACATGGCGCTGCGCGTCGGCCTGCCGATCGCGACCGTGCTGTCGTGCATCGGCGAAAGCCACAAGCTCGCCATCCATTATGTGATCGAGGCGTGCGCCGGCGACACGGCGCGCCAGACGCGCCTGACCGCAGCGATCAACCGTCTCGCGCTGCTCGAAATGGATATCATGCTCGCCTATGCCGAAAAGCTCGACCGGGCGGCGATCTCGCAGGAGCGACAGGCGCTGGCGAGCGATTTCGACCGCTCGATCGCCTCGCTGGTCCAGGACAGCGACGGGGTGCGCCAGCAACTCGCCAAACAGGCCACATCGGCCGATCACGCCGCGCGCGGCATGATCGCCAAGACGAGCGAAGTCGCCGCGGCGTCCGAACAATCGGCGATGGCGATGCGCGAAGCCGCCTCGACCGCCGCCGGACTGATCCGTGCGATCGAGGATGCCCGCACCGAAGTCGAAGCATCGGCCAGCGTCGCGACGCGCGCCTCCGAACAGGCGGGCGAAGCGGTGGCCATGTCCGACGCGCTGTCGCGTCACGCCGAATCGATCGAATCCATTCTGGGCCTGATCCGTGAAATTGCGGGCCAGACCAACCTCCTCGCGCTCAACGCGACGATCGAGGCGGCGCGCGCGGGCGAATCGGGCCGCGGCTTCGCGGTCGTGGCGCAGGAAGTGAAGAGCCTCGCCAACGAAACCGCGCGCGCGACCGACGATATTGCGGGCAAGATCACCGCGATCCAGCGGGCAACGCGCGGTTCGGTCGCCGCCAACCAGTCGATCCAGCAGACGATCATCGAGGTGCAGCAGTCGGCGCAGCGAATTCGCGATGCGATGGACGCGCAGGCGCAGACGGTCACCTCGATCACGGCCGCCGTCGACGAAACCGCGCTCGCCGCCGATAGCATGTCGTCGACCATCGCCAGCATCCGCAACGATTCGGGCACCGTCGCCAGCGAAATCAGCGTGCTCAGCCAGGAATTTTCCAAGATGGGCGAGCGGCTGCAGGCGCTGGAAACCGCCGCGAGCGAATTCAGCCGCCGCGTCGCCTGATCCGTCGCGCCCTGCTTGGCAAGCGGCCCGCCGCTCGCCTAAGGCGGGGGGATGAAAACCCACATCCTGATTACCGGGGCCAGCCGCGGCATCGGTGCGGCCATCGCCGACGCGCTGGCGACCGACGCGACGAAGGTCGCCGCGCTGTCGAGCGCCGACGGCGACCTTGGCGACCCTGCGATTCCGGACCAATTATGGGCCAAAAGCCTCGACCGGCTCGACGGCCGGATCGACGTGCTCGTCAATAATGCCGGCGTTTTCGAAGCGAATCCGGTCGGTGCCAGCGATGCCGACTGGCTCGAAAGCTGGAACCGGACCCTTCAGATCAACCTGACCGCCGCCGCGCTACTGTGCCGCCGTGCGGTGCAGCACTGGCAGGCGCGCCGGGCCGCAGGCGTCACGGTCGATGGCCGGATCGTCAATATCGCCAGCCGCGCCGCCTATCGCGGCGACAGTCCCGCGCATTGGCATTATGCGGCATCGAAGGCGGGCATGGTCGCGATGACCAAGACGATTGCGCGCGGCTATGCCCATGACGGCATCCTCGCCTTCGCCATTTGCCCCGGCTTCACGATGACCGGCATGGCCGAGGACTATCTCGCCAGCCGGGGCGGCGACACATTGCTCGCCGACATCCCGCTGGGCCGCGTGGCGAGCCCGGAGGAAATCGCCGAAATGGCGCGCTGGTGCGCGCTCGAAGCGCCGCCGTCGATGACCGGCGCGATCCTCGATGCCAATGGAGCCAGCTATGTCCGCTAAAAGTCTTGCCCTTGCCGCCCTGATGCTTGCCGGATGCGCGCCGCAGACGAGCGCTCCGGCCGCGGCGCCGGCCGCGCCGACGGGCAAGGGGCTCGCCGCCGCCTGCGCCGATCGCGACGGCTGGAGCGATCCCGCGCCGCCGGCGAAGCTGTTCGGCAACACCTATTATGTCGGCACCTGCGGCATCACCGCGCTGCTCATCGACGCGCCGGCCGGACCGATCCTGATCGATGCCGCAACCGCCGAAGCGGCGCCCGCGATCCTTGCCAATATCCGCGCGCTGGGATTCGATCCCAAACGTATCCGCGCGATCCTGACCAGCCATGAACATTTCGATCATGTCGGCGGCCTCGCGGCGCTGCATGCCGCGACCGGCGCACCGGTGATCGCGCTCGCCGACGCCGCGCCGCAGCTCGAAAGCGGAACCCCCGACCCGCGCGATCCGCAGCGCGGCGCCCTCGATAGCTTCACCGGCGTGCCGGTCGCACAGCGCCTGCGCGACGGACAGCCGCTCGCCTTTGCCGACATCCGGATCACCGCCTACGCGACCCCCGGCCATACGCCGGGCAGCACGAGCTGGACGTGGCAATCGTGCGAAGGGTCCGCCTGCCGCACCATCGCCTACGTCGACAGCCTGACCGCCATTTCGGCCGACGGCTACCGCTTCAGCGACCATCCCGACTATGTCGCGATGCTGCGCGCGACCTTTGCCAGGGTGCCGACGCTGCCGTGCGACATTCTGGTCACCCCGCATCCCGGCGCGAGCAATTTGTTTGCGCGGTTGGCGGGCGAGGCACCGCTGGCCGGCGCCGATGGCTGCGCCGCTTATGCCGCGGCAGCAGGCAAGCGACTCGACGATCGGCTGGCGAAAGAGGCGGCGACGCGATGAGTTGGATCGTCTCGCTGCCCTGCACGCGTGCGGAGGCCGAAGCGCTGTCGGGTGAAATCCCTGCGCTGGATGCGGCCCCCGATGCGCCGGTCGTCGTAACGCGCGAGATCGACGAAGATGCCGGAACTTGGCAACTCGACGCCTATATGGACGACGCGCCAGGCGATGACCTGCTGCGACTGATCCAATCGCTCGCCCCGAGCGCGAAGGGCATCGCGCCGACCGTCGCCGAATTGCCCGAAGAAGATTGGGTCACGCTGTCGCAGCAGGGTCTCGAACCGGTGCGCGCCGGACGCTTTTTCGTTCACACCAGCAGCTATGCCGATCGCGTACCGCCGGGCGCGACATCTTTTCTGATCGATGCGAGCCAGGCCTTCGGCACTGGCGGGCACGACACCACCGCGGGCTGCCTCGCGATGCTCGACCGCCTCGCCCGCGCGGGCGCCGCGCCGCGCAACATCGCCGACATCGGGACGGGCACCGGCCTGCTCGCCTTCGCCGCCATGGCACTTTGGCCGCGCGCGCGTGTCATTGCGTCGGACATCGACCCGGCGAGCATATTCGTCACGCGTGACAATGCCGCGATCAACGATGTGCCACTGGGCCGCGGCGGCGGCCGGCTCGCTCTGGCGGTCGCGCCGGGGACCGACCATCCGGCCATAAGGCACCGGGCGCCCTATGACCTCGTCATCGCCAATATTCTCGCCGGGCCGCTCATCACTCTTGCTCCCGACATTGCCGCTGCGACCGCACCCGGCGGCCGCGCCATTCTTGCCGGCCTGATCGCGCGCCAGATGGATCCCGTACTCGCCGCCTATCGCGCGCACGGCTTTCGCCTGTCCGCGCGCGGCGGCAGCGCGGAATGGCCCTGTCTGCTGCTCACCAAGCGGCGGCGCTACGGCTACCGCCGCAAGGAACGCGCCCTGCACCGCGCCAGCCCCTCCGACGCGAGCTTCGGGAGCTGGTGAAATTCAGGCTTTCGCCGCCGCATAGTCCTGCGTGCCGCGGGTGATGACGGAATCGTCTGGCAGGATGTCGGCGATCGGGATCGGCGGCAGCGCGGCGTTCGCGGCATAGAGCGGTGCGAAGTCGGTGTTGACCGTCGTCTCCAGAAGCTGGTCCAGGCTATCGATCACGAAATAATTCTGCTGGAAATCGTCGATCCGGTAATCGGTGCGCATCACGCGCGCGAGGTCGAAACCGATGCGATTGGGACTGTCCGAATCGAGCGCAAAGACGCTCTCGGCGTAGGACGAGACGATCCCCGCGCCATAGATGCGCAGGCCGCCGCTCTCGCGGATCAGCCCGAATTCGACCGTGTACCAATAGAGCCGCGCGAGCTGCTTCAGCGCATCGAACTGCAGGCTCCGAAGCCCGCCTTCGCCATAAGCGACCATATAATCGGCGAATATCGGGTCGGCGAGCATCGGGACATGGCCGAACACGTCGTGAAAGACGTCGGGTTCCTGCAGATAGTCGAGCTGCTGCGGCGTGCGGATGAAATTGCCCGCCGGGAAGCGCCGGTTCGCCAGATGGTCGAAAAACACGTCGTCGGGGACAAGCCCCGGCACCGCCACGACCTGCCACCCCGTCGCCGCCATAAGCCGCGCGTTGAGCTCGCGATAATCGGGGATTCCCGGCTTTTCGAGCTTGAGCACGTCGATCCCGCGCAGAAAGGCGTCGGCGGCGCGTCCCGGCAGCATTTCGGACTGGCGGGCGAACAGCCGGTCCCACATCGCATGCTCGTCGGCGGTAAAGGCGTCCCAATCCTGCGATATCGTCCAATCCGCCGCAGCGCCCGGCGGCGGCGTGTCGTGGACGTGCGTAAACTGGCTTTCCATGCGTGCAATCTACCATCAATATGGTTTCAAGTGAAACTTTATTTGCCGACCTCGACGATTTGCGTCGCCAGTCGGTCGACCTCGGCCCGATCGTGACTGACATAGAGGATCGGCACTTTCAGCTCGTCGCGTATCCGTTCGATCACCGTCATGATGTCACCGCGCCGCGCCGCGTCGAGCGACGACAGCGGTTCGTCCATCAACAGGATTTGCGGCGCCGCGAGCAAGGCCCGGCCGATCGCGACCCGCTGCGCCTCGCCGCCCGACAGGCTTTGCGGCCACCGACCGAGCAAATGGCCGATGCCCAGGAAATCGGCGGCCTCGTCCAGCGTCATCCAGCGATTAGCCGGATCGGCGAGACGCCAGCCATAGAGGAGATTGGCCTTCACGCGCCGATGCGGAAAGAGGCGCCCGTCCTGAAAGACATAGCCGACGCGCCGCGCCTCGGGCGGCAGGTCGGTGGCGTCGTCGAACAATGTCCGTCCGCCGATACGGATATGCCCGCGGTCGGGGCGCAGCAGCCCGGCGACCATGTTGAGCAGGCTGGTCTTGCCGACCCCCGAAGGCCCGAACAGCGCGGTCAGTCCGGCTTCGGCCGTGAACTGCGCCCCGATGACGCTCGCGCCGAAGCGCCTTTCGACGTCGATATCAATCGCCATGCCGCGCCCTTTCGGCGTGGGTGCGCCGCACCAGCCATTCGGACAGGATCAGCGCACCGAGCGACAGCGCGACCGACAGCAGCGCGAGCCGGGTTACCATCGCCTCCGCCCCCGGCACCTGCAGCGCCGAATAGATGGCGAGCGGCAGCGTCTGCGTTTCGCCGGGAATGTTGGAAACGAAGGTGATCGTCGCGCCGAACTCGCCGATCGAGCGCGCGAAGCCGAGCACGAGCGCCGCCAGCACGCCGGGCAGCGCGAGCGGCAGGCTGACCGTCCGGAAGGCGTGCCAGCGCCCGGCCCCCAGCGTCCGCGCCGCGCCTTCCAGCCGCCGGTCGATCCCCTCGATCGACAGGCGCATCGCGCGTACCATCAGCGGCAGCGCCATGATCGCCGCGGCCAGCGCGGCGCCGGTCCAACGGAACATCAGCGTGACGCCCAGCCAGTCCTGCAACCGGCTGCCGATCGGGCCGAGCGGCCCGAAGGCGACAAGCAGCAGCCAGCCGGTGACGACGGGCGGCAGGACGAGCGGGAGATGGACCAGCGCATCGAGCAGCAGCCGCCCCGGAAAACGATAGCGCGCGAGTACCCAGGCGAGCGCGAAGGCAAGCGGCAGCGTCGCAAGCACCGCGACCCCGCCGACCTTGAGCGACAGCGCAACGATGCCCCACTCCTCGGCCGACAGCATCAGGGCGCCGTAAAGCCGTGGCGCGCGAAGATCGCGCGCGCCTGCCGCGACAACAGGAACGCACGGAACGCTGCCGCATCGCGGCTGCGCGACGTCTTGAGCAGCGCCAGTGGATAACGGATCGGCGGATGGCTGGCGGCGGGAAAAGTGCCGACGACGCGCACCGCCTGCGACGCCTGCGCATCGGTGGCATAGACGATGCCGAGCGGCGCGGCGCCGCGTTCGACGAGCACCAGCGCAGCGCGGACATTCTCGGCCGGGGCGAGCTTGTTCGCCACATCGCCCCACACGCCGAGCGCGGTCAGCGCCGCCTTGGCATATTTGCCCGCGGGCACCGCGTTCGGATCGGCCACCGCGAGCCGCCCGCCGCCGAGCGCGCGCGCCAACGCAAAGCCGCGCACCGGGGCAAGGCGCAATCTGCTCGCCCGGGGGGCGATCAGCACGAGCCGGTTGCCGACCAGATTGGCGCGCGTACCGGGGCGCAGCAGCCCCGCCTTGGCAACCGCATCCATCCAGGGCTCGTCGGCGGAGATGAACAGGTCGGCCGGCGCCCCCGCCATGATCTGCCGCGCGAGCGCCGACGATCCCGCAAAGGACAGGACGGGGCGCGCATGCCCCTGCTCCGCCCACGCATCGGCCGCGTCGGTCAGCGATTCCTGAAGGCTGGCCGCCGCAAGAATCAACGGCCCGCGCTCGGCCGCTGTCGCCATGGGCGCCACGATGGTCAGGACAAGGAGCAGCAGCAGGCGCCGGAGGATCGTCATGGCGGCGACCATAGCCATGCTACGCCGGGCGCGAAAGCGGCGGCAGGACGCGAACATGGCGATAGCCGCGCTCGATCGTTCCGCGCGCCGACAGATCGCGCAGCGCAGCGCCCAGCGTGACGCGCGATACGCCGAGCAGATCGGCGAGCTGTTGCTGCGTCGCACGCACCGTCATCCTGTCGGCGGCGTCGGCGGCCATTGCCGCGAGCAGCCGCGCCAGCCGTTCGGCGACGGGCAGCCGCCGTTCGGCATCGATGATGTCGAGCGACACGGCAAGCTGACGGCCCAGACTGCGCAGCAGCAGCTCGGCCCAGCCGATATCGGCGGTCATCAGCGCGCGAAGCACCGTGCGATCGATGGCAACCAGCCGCGCCGGACCGCTGGCAATCGCGTCGACCTGGCGCTCCAGCCCGGTGAAGAAGGCCAGCTCGCCGAAGATATCGCCCGGCCCCAGCACGGCAAAGGCGGTGAAGGCGCCATCCTCGGCATAGCGGCCGACGAGCACATGCCCCTCGATCACCGCCCAGAAGGCATCGCCCGGATCACCTTGATGTTGGACGAACTGGCCATCCGCAAAGGATCGCGGCGACGTCATCGCGAGCAGCCGGTCGCGTTCGACGCCCGAAAGGCGCGTTCGCTCGGCGAGGGCCAATTGATAACTTCTTTGCATTGTCGAGTCGGTTTCTGTGCCACCACGCTGCGAAAGACAAGTGGCACAAGGCCATAGCGGGAGAATCGGGATGCAGCTTACCTCGGCCCAATCGAGCCTGATCGTCGTCGCAATCTATGTCGGTTTCTGCCTGCTCGAACTGATCCGCACGCGCCTGTTCGCCAAGTCCGAACAGTCGCGCCACGACGGCATCATCGAAATCGTCAGCACCTTCACGTTGCTCATCGCGACCCAGCCCGCGATCCTGCTGATCGTCGGCGCGCTCGGCCACGCCTGGTTCCCGCAATATGAAGGCGCACTGGCGCACGCCCCTTGGTACGCCGCGCTAGCGCTGTTCCTCGTCTTCGAGGACATGATGCAATATTGGTGGCACCGCGCGTCGCACAGCACCGCGTGGCTCTACAACCTGCACCGCGCGCACCATAATGCCCGCTATATGAGCGTCCGGCTCGTCTATCGGAACAACATCATCTATTATGCGATGATGCCGAGCATCTGGTTCGCCGGGGTGCTCGTCTACCTTGGACTCGGCTGGTTCTACGCCTTCTACCTCATCGTGAAGATGGCGGTGATCATCGGCGCACACAGCGATGTCGCCTGGGATGCGCCGCTCTATCGCATCCGGGCGCTCGCCCCGGTGATGTGGGTCGTCGAACGCACGATCAGCACCCCCGCGACGCATCATGCGCATCACGGCCGCCACGCCGACGACCCGGCGGTCAACTACAAGGGCAATTTCGGCAATCTACTCTTCTTCTGGGATGTGCTGTTCGGCACCGCAAAGATCACGCGCGCCTATCCGCAAAGCTATGGCGTCGAAAATCTGCCGCCGGCCACGCTGGGCCAGCAGCTTTTGTGGCCGATCTTTCCCGAGAACAAGGACATGCATGCGGTCATCCCCGGCGCCGTGCCGGGGGACAATGAACCGCGTGCGATCGCGGCGGGCTGAACGGGTCGCAGCACGTCCCGCCAGCGCGCGGCCCGGCACCTGTGGGGGGATGCCGGGCCGTTTGCCGGTCGGCGGATCAGCGCACCGCGGGAACCATCCCCAGCCAGCGCGCGACCCGTGGCAGACGCGGCAGGATCAGCCGGTCGACGAGCCACAGCAGGATCAGCGACGCCGCAAGCAGCGGCAGCAGCGCCGCGAGGAACAGCACGATCGCCGCCACCCCCTTCAACCGCGCCGGATCGCGCGGCATCGGCGGCGCCCCGATTGCGTCATCGGGCTTGCGGCGGCGCCACATCAGGAAACCCGACACCGCAAGCGTGAGCATCGCGAGCGCGGTTGCGACGCCGATGAGTTGATTGACGAGGCCGAATAGCTGGCCTTCGTGCCAGGCGATGCCATAGCCGACGGCGCGGTCGATCACATGCTTGTCGGCAAAGCCGCTGCGCGCCACCTCGATCCCCGTCACCGGATCATAGCTGACCTTGCGCACGAGCGGGCGGTTCTGCGTCTGCGTCGTCAGCGTCCAGACATTGCCGTTGGGCGGCCCGAACATATTGGGCGCCCCCGGCGGCTGGATGATCGCCGGCGCGGGCATATGTTCGGCCTGTGCGCGCAGCACGATCCGGTCGAGCTTGACCCGCGGCGCATCGGCCGCGTTCGCCATCCGATGCGCCGGCATCGCCCCATCCATTGCCTTGGCCATCGCGCCATGGTCGTGCGCGGCGTGCGGATCGAGCCCGCCCTTCCAGTCCTGTACCCCCGACACCCAGCCCATCTCGGCGCGCACGGCGCGAAAGCCCGTCGCCCAGATGTCGGTCCACGGCAGCGCGGTGGTGAGGAGGACGAGCGCGAGCCCCGACACCCAGAATCCGGTGACGGCGTGCAGATCGCGCAGCGCCGCGCGCCCGCCAAGGCTCAATCGCGGCCAGACGACCCCGGCCAATCCCCGCCCGCGCGGCCACCAGAGATAGAGGCCGGTCAGGATCATCACGATCGCCCAGCTCGCCGCGAGTTCAACCAGAATGCCGCCGCCCAGCCCCAGCAGCAGCTTGCCGTGCAGCCGCGCGAGCCATGCCGTCCAGCGCTGGTCGGGATCGGCCGACCCGATAACGCGTCCCTGCGGAGATACAGCCACATCGCGCATTGTGCCGCCGGGCAGGCCGAGATGGATCACCGCGGCGTCGCCCGGTGCTTCCGGGATGCGATAAGAATGAAAGGCCGCGCCGGGAAAGGCGGCGAGCGCCGCCGCGACCTGCGCGTCAGCATCGACGCGCTGCGCGGCGGCCAGCCCGCGCCAGTCGCGCTCCTCCCACCGGTCGATCTGCGGTTTGAACAGATAAGCCGCACCGGTCACCGACAGGATCAGGATGAAGGGGATGACGAACAGCCCGGCATAGAAATGCCAGCGCCATATCGTGCGATAGAGCGGCATGCGGCTGATGTCGGCCATCCCCCTCCTCCCCGTCAGAACCGCGCGCGGAGGCCGGCCGAAATGGCGCGGCGTTCGACGGGGTAATAGATCGCCGACGTCGGTGTCGCGGTGATCGTCGCGCTGATATCGCCGATGGCCTTTTTGCCGGTGATGTTGCGCACATCGACGAACGCGTCGATGCCGTCGGCAATCCGCGCACCGCCGGTGATACCGATCAGCGCATAGCCCGGCGTCCGCACCAGATTGCGATAATCGGCATAGGGACCGTCGGGCACCCATTCGACATTCGGCGCAATGTGCAGCGCCTCGCTCCCCAGCCGCAACTCGGCGCGATAGACATGCTTCGGCACCACCGGCAGGCGGTTGTTGCCGAACTGGCTGTCGCCGCGGAAGCGGAAGTCGCTGTAGGTATAGATCTGGCGCAGCCGCACCCATGGCGCGAAATTCAGCTCGAGCGCCGCCTCGATCCCCTGATGCAGCGTCCGGTCGGCGTTGAAGGTCGCGGCCGGAATGCTGCTGTTCGTCGAGAATTGCAGCATCTCGCCGGTCAGCGTCGAACGGTAGAACGCCAGATCCCAATGCGCGATGCCCGCGCTGCCGCGCGTGCCGATCTCGGCCGTCCACGCGCGTTGCGGGCGGATGGCGGAAACGACGGCGCTGGTCGGCGGGGTGCCGATCGTCTGGAACACCTCGCCGAAACCGGGAAATTCGGCCGAACGGCTATAGTTGGCGAAAATCTGGATGCGGCTCGACGGTTCGAACAGCAATCCGAATTTCGGCGAAAAGGCATCGAGATCGACGCGCCCGTCGGTCGCCGGAGACGCCGAGTAATTGACGTGGCGCTTGCGCCAGCCATCGGCATAGACGCCGCCCGCAATCAGCGAAAGCTGCGGCACCGGGCGCACGCGGACCTCGCCATAGAGGCTCGCCGTCTGCGCCTTCTGGTCGGCATCGAAGGTCAGCGCGCCGCGCGACCCGCTGATGTTGACGAACTGCTTCGCCTTGGTGCTGCCGTGGCGAAGCTCGCCACCCAGCGTCAGTTCGACCGGCCCCGCCGCATAGTCGAGGCGCGCGAAACTGCCGACATCGGTCGATTTCTGGTCGATCACCTGAAAGATCGGGTGGAACAGCGATTTGGCGTTGACGAAGCCGCCAACCTCCAGCGTCGCCGATCCGAAATCGAAGGTCGTGCGGTTCTGCAGGCGCAGCGAATCGATGTCGCGCTGCTGATCGCCCGCCGCGCTGCCCGCGTTCGCCATCTTCGGCGTCGTCAGCGCCTGGTCATAGGTCAGGGCGCCGGGAAGCTGCTGGTCGATATTATTGAAGCTGGCGTAGAAACGCGTCGAAACGGCATCGCTGAACCGCAAGCCAACATTGGAATGAAAGCGAAAGCTCCGCCGCCCCGCATGATCCCGATCCCCGTCGGACGTGTCGGCGCTGACCGCGCCCCACGCATCGACCGCATCGCTCGCCACCCCGGCTGAGACGAGTCCACGCAGCATCGAAAAGCTGCCCGCGTCGGCGCGCAGATAGACGCCCTCGGCGGTGCGGCCGGTCGGCGTCACGCCATTGATCGCGCCGCCGAGCGTGCCCGACCCGAAGCGCAGCGCATTGGCGCCACGATAGACTTCGAGATGGTCGAAGAAGATCGGTTCGAGTTCCTGGAAATCGCCATTGTCGTCGGCGAGGTTGATCGGCACCCCGTCCTGGAGCAGCGTGATGCCGCGCATGTGGAAACCGCGCGACAGGCCCGAACCGCGGATCGACAGGCGCACTTCCTGCCCATAGCGCGGCTGGAGATAGACTCCGGGCGAAAAGGCCAGCGTGTCGCGCAGGCTGACGATCGATTTGTCGGCATAATCTTCATAGGAAACGACATCGGTGCCGCCCGGCATCCTGGCGGCGCGCGCTTCGGCCGCATCGGTAAGCTGCGGCGCGGTGACGATGATCGTCGACTGGTCTTCGGCGTCCGCGGCATGGGCGGTGGACGACAGGGAAATGGCGAGCGCCAGCAATGGCGCCGCACGGGTCACGTGACTCTTCATGGAAAATCCTTCGCTTGAACACAGGCAGAACCGCGCCGCGCGAGGTGCGCGGACGGTCATCAAACCGGGTCAGGCGAAGGCGGGTGGTCCGGTGCTCGGCGGCAGCGGCGACGCGATCCCGGGCGCATAGCCAAGCGC
Source organism: Sphingopyxis terrae subsp. terrae NBRC 15098 (assembly GCF_001598815.1). Lineage (GTDB taxonomy): Bacteria > Pseudomonadota > Alphaproteobacteria > Sphingomonadales > Sphingomonadaceae > Sphingopyxis > Sphingopyxis terrae. Next base: position 335,887 of record NZ_BCZQ01000003.1, read on the forward strand.
GGGAATCGCGACCGGCGCGGGTTCGGCCGCGGCGAGCGCGACGGGGAGCACGGGCGTATCGGGAACGATCGGGGCCACCGCGAGCGCGCCCCAAGGACAATGTTGCTGCCCCTTGCCGCTGTCGTGGTCGCCCGCCTTTTCAATGGGGATGGTCAATGTCGCGCCGGGATTGGCGGGATCCGAACAGACGCGCACGGTGATCGCGCCCTTTGCGTCGCTTTCGATCATCCAGCCGGGCGCGACGAAGACGCGCGCCGCCAGTGCCAGCAGCACGGGCAGCAGCAACAGGATGCCGGGACGGCGCAAGACGGCAAGAACCCCCACGCGCCGCGCCTTATGCCCGTCCGCGCGCGCTGGCAAGCGGGCATGATGCCCTATTCGGCGGGCGCCTCGTCGATCTTCTTCCCCGTCCGCGTCCACGGATAGAGGAACTGGCCGCCATAGCTGCGCGGCACATCTTCGGGGATGCCGTAATTTTCGGGCCAGCGATCCTTGGGCAGATGAAAGGTGCCGAACAGCTTGTCGAGGAAAGGAAAGTGGATCGCGAAATTGACGTCGAATGCCTCGCGTTCCAGCCCGTGGTGCCAATGGTGAAAGCGCGGCGTCGCGATCCAGTGTCCCAGCCGGTTGAAATCGCCGCCGACATTGGCGTGGAGCAGCGACGACCAGACATAGACGAAGCCGATATAGGCCTGCATCACCGACGGGCTGAAGCCGAGCGTGAACAGCGGCAGCGAGGTGATCGAACGGAGGAGGATGATCTCGACGAAATGCATCCGCGATCCCGCGAGCCAGTCCATCGATTTCGCGCTGTGATGGATCGCGTGGAATCCCCACAGAAAGGGGATTTTGTGGAACAGCCGGTGATACCAATATTGCGCGAGGTCGGAGACGAAGAGGACGATGGCGAACTGCGCGATCCACGGCAGCGCCGCGACCCCGGCGCGGAATGCCGCCCAACTGCTCGTATGGTCGTTGACGAACGCCTGCGGGGCGAGCGCAAGAAAGCCCAATATCTGAACGAACATCGTGCTGACGAGATAATAGAACAGATCCTCGCGCCATTCGGTGCGGAACAATCTCTGCGCGCGGCGGTGCGGAAAGGCGCGCTCGAGCGGCGCGAACATGAAGCCGGTGACGAGCAGGTTGACGACGAAAAAGTCGAGCCCGAAAAAAATCCCCCAGTCGCGCGTTTCGGCGGGCTGGACATTGGCGCCGCCCATCAACGCCGCCGCCAGCCCGATCATCAGCGCGGTCAGCCCCAACACCTTGCGCGGCCGCAGCAGCAGGCTGAGCAGCGACAGGCCATAGCTCGCGAGCAAAGTCAGGTGGACGATCCCGCGAAATCCGGTCCAGCCCTTGACGATCTCGAGCTCGGGCGTCGCGAACCAGTCGGGAAAGCGCAGCGCGACAACCATGAAAAAGCCGCTGATCGCAAACAGCAATCCGAAGAAGCCCGAAAGCCACCCGCTCCCGAACCGCCGCACCTCGGTATGCGATTCCAGATCGCGCATGAGGCTTTTCAGATAGTCGCTCTTAGCCATTTTGCCCCCTCGCCCCCTCCGCATGACCAACCATATGTCCCGCGGTGCTATCCCGCCGTCGCCACAATTTCCGCCCACTGCGCCTCGTCGATCACCCGGATGCCGAGTGCGGCCGCCTGCTTGAGCTTCGACCCCGCGCCCGGCCCGGCGACGACGAGGTCGGTCTTGGCACTCACCGACCCCGCCGCCTTGGCGCCGAGCGCCTCGGCCTGCGCCTTCGCGTCGTCGCGGCTCATCGTCTCGAGTTTGCCGGTAAATACGACCGTCTTGCCCGACACCTCGCTCTCGCGGGTTTCGACGACGTAAAGCGGCGGCGACACTTCGCTGAACAGATCGTCCCAGAGCGCGCGGTTGTGCGGCTCATGGAAGAAATCGCTCAGCGCCTCGGCGACCGCGGGGCCGATGCCGTCGGCGCGCACTTCGAGGATGGCCTTGATTGCGTCGAGTTTGCGGCTTGCATATTTGCCGTCGGATTCGTCCGGATCTTGCGGGTTCGCCTCGGTCCAGGCCCGCAATTGCTCGGCCTTTTCGGGCAATCGCCGGATGTCGCCGATCCCCTTGAGCAGATCGCGCGCGGTCACCGCGCCGATATGCCGGATGCCGAGCCCGAACAGCAGCCGCGCGGCGTCGGGCTGCCGCTTTGCCTCGATTGCGGCAATCAGCTTGTCGACCGATGTTTCCTTCCACCCTTCACGTCCGAGCAGTTCGTCCCGGTGCTCTTTCAGGCGGAAGATGTCGGCCGGCCCCTTGTCGAGCCAGCCGATATCCATGAATTCCTGAATACTCTTCTCGCCCAGCCCCTCGATGTCGAGCGCACCGCGGCTGACGAAGTGGCGCAGCCGCTCGAACTTCTGCGCCGCGCAGATCAGCCCGCCGGTGCAGCGGACATCGACCTCGCCCTCCTCGGCAACCGCTTCGCTGCCGCAGACGGGGCAATGGTCGGGGAAGATATAGGGGTCGCGCGGCGTGTCGCGGGTGAGATTGTCGACTACTTGCGGAATCACGTCGCCCGCCCGCTGGACAACGATGCGGTCCCCCGGCCGGACACCGAGCCGTGCGATCTCGTCGCGATTGTGCAAGGTCACGTTCGAGACGACGACGCCGCCGACGGTAACGGGGGTCAGGCGCCCGACCGGGGTCAGCTTGCCGGTGCGGCCGACCTGGATGTCGATGGCTTCAAGGGTCGTCTGCGCGCGTTCGGCGGGGAATTTATGCGCGATGGCCCAGCGCGGCGCCTTGGCGACGAAGCCGAGCCGTGCCTGCCAGTCGAGCCGGTCGACCTTGTAGACGACGCCGTCGATATCATAGGGCATGTCGGCGCGCCGCCGCTCGATCTCGGCATAATGGGCGAGCAGATCGGCGACGCTGTCGCAGCGCGCGAGCAGCGGCGACACCGGAACGCCCCAGCCCGCGAGCGCATGCATGACGCCGAACTGGGTATCGGCGGGAAGCGCGCTTACCTCGCCCCAGCCATGCGCAAGGAAACGCAGCGGGCGCGCCGCAGTGACGCTCGCGTCCTTCTGGCGCAGCGATCCCGCCGCGGCGTTGCGGGGGTTGGCGAACTGGCGGACGGTGGCGGGATCGAATATCTGTTCGCGCTGTTCGGCGAGCGCCCGCCCCTCCTCCATCAACCGTTCGTTGAGCGCCGAAAAATCCGATTTCGACATATAGACTTCGCCGCGAATCTCGAAAACGTCGGGGGCGTCCCCCGGCAATTCCTGCGGAATATCCGCGATATGCCGCACATTGGCGGTGACATCCTCGCCCACCGTCCCGTCGCCGCGCGTCGCGGCCTGCACCAGCCTGCCCTTTTCGTAGCGCAGCGAGCAGGACAGGCCGTCGATCTTGTCCTCGGCGGTCATCGCCACCAGGGCATCGCCCGGAAGGTTCAGGAAACGCCGCACGCGGGCGGCGAATTCCTCGACATCCTCGGCCGCGAAAGCATTGTCGAGGCTCATCATCCGCACCGCATGGGCGACCTTGGCGAGCGGCGATGCCTCGACCGCCGCACCGACCAGTCTGTTCGGGCTGTCGGCACGGATCAGGTGCGGAAAGGCGGCTTCAAGCTCGTTATTGCGACGGACGAGCGCGTCGTATTCGGCGTCCGAAATCTCCGGCGCATCCTCGGTATGGTAACGATTGTTGTGATGGGCGATCGTCCTGGCGAGACGCATCAGTTCGTTGGCGGCGTCGGCTTCAGTGGTCACGGCGATTTCAAAGCTTCCAACAGGGCGGGGTCGGCGAAGACCTGCCGCACGAGCAAGGGATAGAGCGCATTATACTGCCGGAACGCCTCGGGGATAGCGATGGCGCCGATAAAATCACCCTTCCAGCGCGTCTCGACTCGATAGTCCTTCGAAAAGCCCGGCCCTTCGCCGCGTAGCACCGTGATGCGCACACCCAGCGACGCATGAGTCTCGCCGGCCCGGCTTTCGATCAGCCGCCCCGCGATCGCGACCGGCGCGCTTGCATCGAAGCGCCCCGCCGCTCGCAGTTCCTTTTCGAAGCTCATGCCCAGAAATTCGGCGAAGCTGGCCCCCTTCGGCGGGCTGAGCGTCGAGCCGCGAATGATAACGGCGCGCGCAATGGGTGCCTGCCCGCCCGCATCGACGAAAGGACCTAGCGCGATCGGCGGAACCTTTGCCGCACGCAGCGACTTCAGCGTCTCGATCGACGGCGCCGTGTCGTCGATCTGCGCATGGACGCAGCCCGCCAGCGCAAGAAGGGCTGTCGTCGCGGCGAAAAAGGCGAGCCGCCGCCAGGCCATCTATTGCGGGAAAGCGGGATCGGAGACGAGATTGTTGACGCCGCGATCCGTCGCCTGACGCACCACCGTCTTCACCGCCTCGGTCACATTCTTGACCTGCGTCCCCGGAATTTCGACGTCCTTCTTGCCATATTTCATGTGCAATGCGTGCTGAACCAGCGTCTTGATCGACGCGGCGCCCTCGCCCGGCAGATATTCGAAGGTCACGTCATAGCGGTCGGTCGCGACGACGCCACCGAACAGCCCGAAGCCGAGCCCGGCGCGAAAGCCGTCTTTCTTCGCCTTGTCGACATCTTCCTTCTTGACGATATTGTTGAAAGTGACGCTGAGCACGGCGCCGCCGGCGACGGGAGTCTCGAGCACCTCGCTGAACGCGCCGCTCTTTTGCAGCGCTTCGATGATCCAGGGTTTTACTTCCTTGGTCGCGCGCGGGTTGGGCGCGCCATCGCGCTGAAACTCGAAGATCAGTTGGACCGGCCGCGGCATCGCGGGCGTCTTCTTTTCCTCGGGCTTCACTTCGCCCAGTGTGTTGTCGACATACCATTTTGCCGCCTGTGCCGCCGTCGGCAGGGCAAACAGCAGCAGGGCCGCGAGCGCCATCAAGCCCTTGGTGCGCGCGGATAAAATCGATTTCAGCATGATAGCCCCCTCCCCAATGGAAATTGGATATCACCGCGAGCGAAATCGGCAAGCCGCTTTGCATCGCCCCGCTCGCCATCGCTCAGCGCAGAGGGGATGCAATCGGCCTGAACTCGGCGCGAGCGCCAAATCCCGCGATCAGCGGGCGGCCCTTTTTGATGGCCGCCCGCACCGACGGCAACTGCAGCGACGCGGCATGGGCATCCTTGTCAGCCCAAAGCTCGACGATCCACAGCGCATCCGGATTGGCGCTGTCTTCGCCGACCAGATAGGTGAAATTGCCGGGCATCGAGTCTGTATCCTCGGTCAGGATCCCAGCAAGCGCAGCGCGCTGGCCGGGCTGCGCGATCATCTGGCCGATCAGGCCATAATGGGGCTGTTCTTCGTCCATGGTCGTCTCCAAGGCCAACAGGTCGCGCGGTGCCAGAACTGCTGCTGCGAAAGTCGCGAGCGCGGCAAGATGGGTGCGTCTGTCCATCACCGTGCAATCACCAGCACGTGCACCTGTCGCCGTTCCCGAAAGCCGAGCGATTCATACAGCGCGATCGCGCCTTCATTGTCGGCATAGCTGTGCAGAAAGGGCGTCTCGCCGCGCTGCGCCATCGCGCGCATGACATGGCCGATCAACGCGCGCGCCAGTCCGCGGCCGCGGCAATCGGCCCAGGTCGCGACGCCGCTGACCTCCGCCATGCCGGGAACAAGCATCCGTTGCCCCGCCATCGCAAGCAGGCGCCCCTGCTCACGCACCCCGAAAAAGGGACCAGAGATGCGTCTTCGGCCCCCACGGCCCCGGCTTCGCATGCTCGGCAAGCGCGGTCATTTCAGCCGCATTGGCCTCGCCCAGCGGCACGATGAAGGGATCGTCCGCGCGCGGTTCAGGCGGCGGCCCTTCCGCAACCATCTGCGTCAGAATGGCGCGCTTTACCTCGCGGGTTCCCGGCGGCAGCGGCCAAGCCTCGCCTTCGACCAGCCACAACTCTCCACCCTCAGGAACCAGCGCCGCGAGTGCGGCTTGCGCGGCCGCGCCGGTGTCGGCAGCGGCGCCGAACGGGCCATAATCCCGATCGATCCGCACCGCCCGCGCATCGCCCTGTGCCAGATGCGCCTGTCGGCCGGTCAGGATGCTTCGGATCGGCCGGTCGAGGGGCTGCGCGCTCACCCCGCTACCTCCAGCAGCCGGTCTGCCTGTGCCCGCGCCTCCGCGGTCACTTCGGCCCCCGACAGCATCCGGGCGATTTCTTCGCGGCGCCCCGCTTCGTCGAGCGCGCGGACGCCGGTGCGCGTCACCGTTCCTTCGCTCGACTTGGCGATCATGAAATGCGTCGCGCCCTTGGCGGCGACCTGCGGGCTGTGCGTCACCGCGAGCAATTGCTTGCCCGCGCCTTTTCCGCTTCCGCCGGCAAGCCGTGCCAGCCGCTCGCCGATCGCGCTCGCCACCGCGCCCCCGACGCCGCGGTCGATCTCGTCGAAGATGATCGTGTCGGCACCACCCTCTTCGGCAAGTGCAACCTTCAGCGCGAGGATGAAGCGCGACAATTCGCCGCCCGAGGCAATTTTGGCGAGCGGAGCGAAAGGAGCGCCGGGATTGGTCGCGATCAGAAATTCGACGCGGTCGATGCCGTCCGCACCCCAACGCTCGGCAGGCAGGCGTTCTACGAGCGTCCGGAAGCGCGCGGCATCGAGCTTGAGCGGCGCCAGTTCGCCGGCCACCGCCGCATCGAGCCGCGCCGCGGCCTTCGTCCGCTGATCCGACAGCGCGGTCGCGGCATGGGTGTAGGCGGCGGCACTTTCGGCGACCGCCGCTTCGAGCCGGGAAAGCCCCGCGCTGCCGCCCTCGATCGCGTCGAGCCGCGCGGCGAGATCGTCCGTCAGCGCGGCCAGTTCGTCGGGCTGGACGCCATGCTTGCGCGCCATTGCGCGCAGTTCGAACAGCCGCGTCTCGGTCGCTTCGAGCCGGTCGGGATCATATTCAAGGGCGCGTGCCGCCTCATGCAGCTTGGCTTCGGCATCGTCGGCATCGATGATCGCGCGATCGAGACTGGCGAGCGCTTCGGCAAGCAGCGGATGGTCGCCCGCCAGCCTATCGAGCCGCCGCGCGGCACCGCGCAGCAGGGCGGGACCGCCGGCGCTGCCGTCGAATGCCTCCATGATCGTGGAAAGGTCGCCCGCAATCCGCTCGCCCTTCTGCATCGCGGCGCGCGCCTCGGCGAGTTCGGCCTCTTCGCCCGGCTGCGGCGCCAGCGTTCGCAACTCGGCAACACAATGCTCCAGCCATTCGCGGTCGCGTTCGGCCTCGGCAATCGCGGCGCGCGCGGCTGCCAGCCGCTCCCCGGCGCTGCGCCAGCTGGCATGCGCCGCCGCCACCGCGCCTGCATCGGCGCGCGCATAGGCATCGAGCAGTGCGCGATGCCCCGCGGGCGCGAGCAGGCCGCGATCGTCATGCTGCCCGTGAATTTCGACCAGATAGCTGCCGACTTCGCGCAGCAGCGCCGCCGAACAGGGCTGATCGTTCAGAAAGGCGCGGCTGCCGCCGTCGGCCTTGACGGTGCGGCGGATGAGCAGCGGTTCGCCATCCTCCAGCACGACATCATTGTCGGCGAGCAGCGCGGCGAGCGGCGTGCCTGCTGCCGGCGGCGCAAAGCTGGCGGTGACCTGCGCCCGGTCGCTGCCCTGCCGCACCAGCGCCGTGTCGGCGCGCGCGCCCAGCGCAAGCCCCAGCGCGTCAAGCAGGATCGACTTGCCGGCGCCGGTTTCGCCCGTGAGCACGCCCAGCCCGCCCTCGAAATCGAGGTCGAGCCGTTCGATCAGAACGATATTCGATATGGACAGCGCGGTCAGCATCCGGCCCCGCCTTACAATAGAACAAAGCGCGAATCTATCGCGCGATGCATCAGGCGCTGGGCGCGTGCTTTTCCATCAGCTTGTACGCGCGCTCGTACCATTTGCTGCCGGGATAATTGGCGCCGAGGACGGCCGCCGACTTCTTCGCCTCTTCGGGAACGCCGAGCGCGAGATAGCATTCGGTCAGTCGGAACAGCGCCTCGGGCGCGTGGCTGGTCGTCTGATATTTGTCGACGACTTCGCGGAAGCGGATCGAGGCCGCGAGCCAGTTCGAGCTGCGCTCGTAAAAGCGGCCGATTTCCATCTCCTTGCCGGCCAGATGGTCGCGGACAAGATCGAGCTTCAACCGCGCATCGGCGGCGTAGCGGCTATCGGGATAGCGGCGCACAATCTCGCCCAGCGCGGCCTGCGCCTGCTGCGTGATCTTCTGGTCGCGGGTCACGTCGCTGATCTGCTCATAATAGCTGAGCGCGATCAGATAATAGGCGTAAGGCGCATCCTTGTTGCCGGGGTGGATCGACAGGAAACGCTGCGCCGATTCGATCGACGGAGTATATTCGCGGTCCATATAATAGGAAAAGGCGCTCATCAGCTGCGCCCGGCGCGCCCAAGGCGAATAGGGGTGCTGACGCTCGACCTCGTCGAACAACGCCGCGGCAAGCTTGTACTGGCCGCGGTCGAGACGATCCTGCGCGGCGCGATAGAGCGTATTCACGTCACGCGCGACGTAGCGCGTGTCCTTCTTGACCCCACCCCCGCCGGCGCAGGCCGCGAGCAGCGGCGAAATCACGAGGGCGGCGGCGATCAGGCGCACGGCGGCGCGAGAGGAAGGGCGCTGAGTCATGGGCGCGGTATAGCCACAGCGCAGATGAACGCAAAATAAATGATCATGTCTTTCGTCGGCTTCGCGAACCAAATCGTCCGGCGGCGTCCGGGGGCGTCACGGCGCCGGAACCGCGGGCGCCTTCACCACACAGCCTTTGGGTGCATCGGCAGGCGCCGGAACGCGGCGCGCCGACAAGATGGTCACGGCGGGATCGAGGATCTGGCCGCGCATCACGCCCTCGCCCGCGGTCTCGGAAACCGGCATCGCGAAGATTTTTTCCGCCACGTCGCGCCCCGAAGCAATCTCGCCGAATACCGCGAAACCAGCTCCATCGCCGCCGGGCGCGTCGGCGTCGAAGCCCTTGATGTCGGACAACAGCAAAAAGAAATCGGTCGTCGCATCGCCCGGGCGCAAATGCGCCATCACCAGCGCGCCGTCGCAATTGGTAAGGCCGGTTTTCGTCGTCGGCTCATGCGCGATCGGCGGAAAGTTGGTTCGCGGGTCGCCGCGGTTGCCCGCCTGGATCAGCTTGTTTCCTTCACCCCAGCTGCGCGTCGTGCGATAGAATTTGAACCCGTCCATCCGCTTGCTGTCGACATAGCGGAGGAAATTGGCGCTGGTGATCGGCGCCCGCTTGTCCTCCAGCCGAACGACGATCGTGCCTGCGTCGGTCTTGAGCGCGACATAAGGCCGCGTATCGGGCGCCGCGACCTCGACCGGGGGCGTCACGGCCGCCGGAACGGGCGGCGGCGGCGGGGGCAGTTGCGTGGTCTGTGCCGGAACGGACTGCACCGCAAGGACGAGCGACAGGATCAGGGGAGCGAACATGGACCTTTCTGCGGACCTCTCTCTGGTTGGCGGGCGGTCAGGCTAGACGCCCCGGCAGCGAACGCCAAGCCCTTGCGCCGACGCCTATTCGACGAAGGCCGCCGCTACGGTCACGCCCTCGGCGTTCCAGGCAGGAACCGCCTGCGCGGTCATCGGCACCATGAAGCGCTTCGGCTTGTGCCCCGCTTCGGCCGGACGTTCGATTTCCAATATGTCGCCGGCGCCGAAATTCTCGACCGCCACGACATGACCGACGACCTCGCCGTCGGTCGAAACGCAGGGCAGGCCGATCAGGTCGTGATGATAATATTCCCCCGGCGCGAGCGACGGCAGCGCCGAGCGCGGGACCGTCAACACCGTACCGCGCAGCGCTTCGGCGGCGCTGCGATCGGCGATTTCGGCAAAGCTTGCCACCGCCCCCTGATTGGCGGGGCGTACCGATTTCAGCGTCAGCTTGCGGGCGCCGGCGTCGAAAACGGAAAAGGCGCGGAGAGCCTCCGCGCCTTCACCGAACAATTTGAGCCGCACCTCGCCCCGGACCCCGTGCGCGCCGGCAATGGCGGCCAGGGTGACGGGACGATCGGCGGCGGCCAAGGGTTTAGCCTTCGGCCTTTTCTTCGCCGGCTTCGGCGACGGGGCCGCCTTCGGCAACTTCTTCGGCGATCGCAGCCGCGTCCTCGGCGCTCGCGTCGGCCGGAACTTCCTCGGCAACCGCGTCGGCAACCGCTTCGGCGGTTTCTTCGCTCTTCACCGAGCCGGTCGCATCCGATTCAGCGGCTTCGGGAGCAGCTTCTTCGGCCGGAGCCGGAGCCGCAGCGGCGGCCGCCGCAGCTTCTTCGGCCTCAGCCAGCTTCGCGGCCTTTTCCTCGGCGCGTTCCTTGGCCTTTTCGCCCGGGACAGCCTTGTTCGGGTTGTTGCGGGCCGAACGTTCCTTCACGCCCGCGGCGTCGAGGAAGCGGGCGACGCGGTCGGTCGGCTGCGCACCAACCGAAACCCAATGCTTCGCGCGTTCGGCGTCGAGCTTGACGCGGTCCGGATTATCCTTGCCGAGCAGCGGGTTGTAGCTGCCGATGCGTTCGATGAAACGGCCGTCGCGCGGGCTGCGCGAATCGGCAACGACGATCTTGTAATAGGGGCGCTTTTTCGAACCGCCGCGCGAAAGGCGAATGGTGGTAGCCATGATATTTTCCTTCTGACTTTCTAACTTTGACTTTGATTTTCCGGGTTATTTCTTCTTGTTCAGCAGATTGGCGAGATCGGGCGGAAGTCCGGCACCGCCAAGGCCGGGCAGTCCGCCGGCACCGCCGCCGCCGCCCATTCCGGGGATACCGCCGCCGCGGCCGAGGAGGGCGCCAAGGCCCTTGAGGCCGCCCATCTTGCGAATCTTCTTCATCGCGGTGGACATTTCCTGATGCATTTTCAGCACCTTGTTCACCTGTTGCACCGTGGTACCCGACCCGTTGGCAATGCGGATCTTGCGCTTCGCATTGATGATTTCGGGCTTCGCGCGCTCTTTGGGCGTCATCGAGCCCATGATCGCGTCGAAATGGACCAGCACCTTGTCGTCGGTGCCGCTCTGCGCCATCGCCGCCTGTGCTTTTTTCAGGCCGGGGATCATGCCCGCCAGCGCACCCAGTCCGCCCATGCGGCGCATCTGGTTCAATTGCGTGCGAAGATCGTCGAGGTCGAACTGACCCTTCGCCATCTTCTTCGCCATCGCCTCGGCCTCTTCGGCCTGAATCGTCTCGGCGGCGCGTTCGACGAGGCTGACGACGTCGCCCATGCCGAGGATGCGGCCCGCGATGCGCGAGGGCTGAAAGACTTCAAGACCGTCAAGCTTTTCGCCGGTGCCCGCGAATTTGATCGGCTTGCCGGTGACGGCGCGCATCGACAGCGCGGCGCCGCCGCGCGCATCGCCGTCCATGCGGGTGAGCACGACGCCGGTCAGCGGCACCTGTTCGGTAAAGCGCTGCGCGACCTGCACCGCGTCCTGACCCGTCAGGCTGTCGACGACGAGCAGCGTTTCGGCCGGATTCGCCGTGCGCGATACCGCCTGCATCTCGTCCATCAATTGCTGATCGACGTGGAGGCGGCCCGCGGTATCGAGCATCAGCACGTCGAAGCCCTGAAGCTTCGCCGCCTGCATGGCGCGCTGCGCAATCTCGACCGGCTGCTGCCCGGCGATGATCGGCAAGGTCGCGACGTCGATCTGGCTACCGAGGACCGCGAGCTGTTCCTGCGCGGCGGGACGATTGACGTCGAGCGACGCCATCAGCACCTTCTTGCGCTCCTTGTCCTTCAGCCGCTTCGCGATCTTCGCGGTCGTCGTCGTCTTGCCCGACCCCTGAAGGCCGACCATCATGACAACGGCGGGCGGCGTGACGGCAAGGTCGAGTTCGGCAGCTTCGGAGCCGAGCATTTCGGTCAGCGCGTCGCTGACGATCTTGACGACCTGCTGCCCCGGCGTGACCGAGCGCAGGACATTCTGACCGACCGCAAGTTCGGTGACCTGATCGACGAAGCTGCGCACCACGGGCAGCGCGACGTCGGCTTCGAGCAGTGCGATGCGCACTTCGCGCATCGCCGCGCGCACGTCGGCCTCGGTCAGCGCACCGCGGCCGCGGAGCTTCCCGAAAACATCGCCAAGCCGATTGCTCAGACTGTCGAACATGCGCTTCCAAACCCTTCTCTCGATCCGCAACGCAAAACACGCCGGTGAGCGAAACCTCGCCAACCAGCGGCTATCCGTGGACAGAAATTCCGTCGCGGATGTCGATATGCCCACCCGAATCCAATCGGCGGACGGCGGCTCCTTAAGCGAGATCGCCCACAAAGGCAAGTCGGACCGCCCGCTGGCCCGGACTTCGCAGCGGCGCGCCACTTAACGCAAATTTCACCGCTTTGCCGGCATATGCGGCGAATGGTGGGGACTATAGCATGAATTCGACGATGAAGCCGCGAAACCGCAGCGAGGACGCCCGACGCGACATGATCGCAGGGGGAATCGTCGTCGCCGCGATCGTGATGTTCGTCGGCACCGGCGGCAATGTGATGCAGGCGGTGGTGCAGACGCTGATCGGCATCGGCGGCGGGCCGGATAAGGTCTTGTCGGCGGCGCTGATCCTGAATGTTGCGCTGATCCTGTTCGGCTGGCGCCGTTACGAAGACCTCAACCGCGAGATTCGCGAGCGCACCGAGGCCGAACAGCGCGCGCGCTATCTGGCCGACACCGATCCGCTGACCGGATTTCTGAACCGCCGCGCGCTGATCGTTGCGGGGCAGCAACTCATCGCCAGCGCCGTGGCCGAAAAGCGCAACGTTGCCCTGTTCCTGCTCGACCTCGACCATTTCAAGACGGTCAACGACATCCACGGCCACGCCGCGGGCGACCGCGTGTTGCAGGTCGCGGCCGAGCGGATCACCGCCATCCTGCCGCCCAATGCGACCAAGGCGCGGCTCGGTGGCGACGAATTCGTCGCGATGATCCCGTTCGAGCCCGCCGCGCGCGCCAACATCGACGCGCTCGCCGCGGCACTGGTTTCGTCGCTCGAGGATTCGGTCGCCCACGATGCGCAGCATATCCGCATCGGCGCCTCGCTCGGCATCGCGCTTGCCAACGACGCGAGCATGACGATGGAAACCATGATCCGCCAGGCCGACATCGCGATGTATCACTGCAAGGACGAGGGTCGGAACCGCTATTGCTGGTTCGAGCAGGGCATGGAAATGGCGGTCCAGGTCCGCAACCAGATCGAAAACGGCATCCGCGAAGGCATGCCGCGCGGCGAGTTCATTCCCTTTTTCGAACCGCAGGTCGACATCGCGACCGGCCGCCTTGTCGGCTTCGAAATGCTGATGCGCTGGGATTCGCCGGAATATGGTATGATCCCGCCCGAACGCTTCATCCCGATCGCCGAGGAAAGCGGGCTGATCGGCGAATTGTCGCTGCTGGTCATCCGCCGCGCGATGGAAATCGCCAAAGGCTGGGATCCGTCGATCATTCTCGCGGTCAATATTTCGCCGCAACAGCTCAAGGACCCCTGGTTCAGCCAGAAGCTCACCAAGCTGCTGGTCGAAACGGGCTACCCCGCCAGCCAGCTCGAGGTCGAGATTACCGAAAGCTCGCTGTTCGAAAATCTGCCGCTCGTCCGCTCGATCGTCACCAGCCTCAAGAATCAGGGCGTGTCGCTCAGCCTCGACGATTTCGGCACCGGCTATAGCTCCTTGTCGCACCTGCGTGCGCTGCCCTTCGACCGCATCAAGATCGACCGCAGCTTCGTCGCCGCGATGCGCGGCAGCCCCGATGCGCAGGCGATTGTGGTGGCAATTGTGCGCCTCGGCGAAAGCCTCGCCATGCCGATCACTGCCGAAGGCGTCGAAGACGAAGTAACCGCCATCGAACTGACGCGGCTCGGCTGCGCGAAGGGCCAAGGCTGGTTCTTCGGTCGCGCCGCGTCCGCCGACGACACGGCGCGCCTGCTTGCCGACCGCGGCCTGCTCCGCGCGCCCGCGCTGCCGCAAACGCCGCCGCCCGCCGGCGACGAGGAAGTGCTGCGCAAGACGGCCTGACGCCGCCACATCGCTAGACTTCGCCCGTCGGCGCCCTTACATGCGCGGACTATGGCGGACCGCTTCACCAAGATGCATGGCCTCGGCAACGACTTCGTCGTGATCGATGCGCGCGCGAACAGCGTCGAGATGACGCCGGCGCGGGCGCATGCGATTGCCGATCGCCGCCACGGCATCGGCTGCGACCAGCTTATCCTGCTCGAACCGTCGTCGAAGGCCGACGTCAAAATGCGTATCTTCAACGCCGACGGCAGCGAGGTCGAGGCGTGCGGCAATGCGACGCGCTGCGTCGCCACGCTGATCGGCAAGCCCGCAGTCATCGAAACGCTGGGCGGAATGCTGCGCGTGACCCCCGCCGACGGCGGCGCCGAAGTCGTGCTGGATGAACCCGTCTTCGACTGGGAGCATATTCCGCTCGCCATGCCGATGGACACCCGCGACATGCCCGTCGCTTGGGACGAACTGGAACATGGCGCGGCGGTCAATGTCGGCAATCCGCACATCATCTTCTTCGTCCCCGAAGCCGACGCGGTCGCACTGGGCGACCTGGGCCCGCGGATCGAGACCGACCCCCTGTTTCCCGAGCGGGTCAACGTCAATGTCGCCAGCCTCGACGGCGAAAATCAGCTTCAGCTTCGCGTTTGGGAACGCGGCGTCGGGCTGACGCAGGCGTGCGGCACGGGCGCGTGCGCGACCGCGGTCGCCGCCATCCGCGCCGGCATCGTCAAATCGCCCGTCACCGTGTCGCTGCCCGGCGGCGATCTGGTGATCCGCTGGTCGCCCGGCGAGCCGATCGTGATGAGCGGCGCGGCGACCCGCGTGTTCGAGGGCGAGACCGACTGGGCGCAATTCGGATGAGCGTTGCCGAAGCCGACCGGGTCGAGGTCGTCAATTTCGGGTGCCGGCTGAACCTGGCCGAAGGCGAAGCGATCCGCGCCGCCGCGACGCGCGCCACAGCGCGCGACACGATCGTGTTCAACAGCTGCGCGGTGACCGACGAAGCGGTGCGCCAGACCCGCCAGGCCGTGCGGCGCGCGCTACGCGAGCGCCCCGACACCGCGGTGGTCGTTACCGGCTGCGCCGCCGAACTGGAGGCCGAGCGCTTTGCCGCAATGGGTGCGCGGGTGGTCGCCAACGATGCGAAGGGGCTAACGGCAAGCTACCAAGTCGAAAACGGTGCTTCGACAAGCTCGGCACGAGCGGAGATGGATGACGGAGCTCCTCCGTCACCGTTCGCCCTGAGCCTGTCGAAGGGCCGTTCTTCCGTTCCCTACACCCCCGCCCTCTCCGGCGCCGACCACGCCCGCGCTTTCTTGGGCGTGCAGACAGGCTGTTCGCATAGCTGCACTTTCTGCGCGACGGTGCTGGCACGGGGAGCCGCTCGCTCGGCAACGGTCGAATCGATCCTGACAGCGGCCCGGACGGCGATAGACCGCGGCCAGCGCGAGATCGTGCTGACCGGGGTCGATCTTGCCAGCTATGGCGATGACAGCGGCACCAGCCTTGCTGCGCTGGTCGAAGCCTTGCTGCGCCTGCCCCTCGAACGGCTCCGCCTATCGTCGCTCGATCCGGACCGTATCGACGATGGGTTGTTCGCGCTGCTGACGCAGGACGCGCGGATCATGCCGCACGTTCATCTCTCGATGCAGGCGGGCGACGACATGGTGCTGACGCGGATGAAGCGCCGCCACCGCCGCGCCGACGCCGTGCGGCTGGTCGAACGGCTGAAGGCCGCGCGCCCGGAAATCGCGATCGGCGCCGACCTGATCGCGGGCTTTCCGACCGAGGATGCCGCCATGTTCGCGAACAGCCTGGCGCTGATCGACGATTGCGACATCGTCTTCGGCCACATCTTTCCCTACAGCGCGCGAAGCGGGACGCCCGCGGCGCGGATGCCGCAGGTCGGACGCGGTGTGGCGCGCGAGCGGGCGGCGCGGCTGCGCGAGGCCAATGCGCGGCGGCGTCATGCCTGGCTGGACCGGCTGAGGGGGTCGACAACGACCATGCTGGTCGAGCGCGACGGCCGAACCGGCCATGCCGAAAACTTCGCCGCGCTGACATTGACCGCGCCCGCCGAACCGGGCGCCATCGTGCCGGTCCGGGCGGGCGCACGCGACGGCGACAGAATGAATGCGGAAAGGATATCGGGATGAGCGGACCGAGCTGGAGCGAGCGGCTGCTCGGCGGCTTTCGGCGCACGTCGGAACGGCTTGGCGAAAATCTCGCGGGACTGACGGGCAAGTCGCGCCTCGACGAAGACGACCTCGACCGGATCGAGGAAGCGCTGATTACCGCCGACCTTGGCCCCGGCATGGCGGCGCGTATCCGCGATCGCCTGTCCGAACGCCGCGACATTGCCGCGAACGGAACCGACGAATTGCGCCGGGTCGTGGCCGAGGAGATTGCGGCGGTGCTGCGTCCGGTCGCCGAGCCGCTTGAAATCGATGCTTTCCCCCGCCCTCAGGTCATTTTGGTAATCGGGGTCAACGGATCGGGCAAGACCACGACCATCGCAAAGCTCGCGCATCTGTTCCAGGAACAGGATTATGGCGTTATGCTGGTCGCCGGCGACACCTTCCGCGCCGCCGCAATCGGCCAGCTCAAGGTCTGGGCCGAACGGCTGGGCGTGCCGATCGTCACCGGACCCGAGGGCGGCGACGCGGCGGGCATCGTGTTCGATGCGGTCAAGCAGGCGACCGCGACAGGCATCGACGTGCTGATCGTCGACACCGCCGGGCGGCTCCAGAACAAGCGCGAGCTGATGGACGAGCTGGCCAAGATCAAGCGCGTGCTCGGCCGCCTCAACCCCGCAGCACCGCACGACGTCGTGCTCGTTCTCGACGCAACCACCGGACAGAATGCGCTGTCGCAGATCGACGTGTTCCGTGACGTGGCGGGCGTGACCGGGCTCGTGATGACCAAGCTCGACGGCACCGCGCGCGGCGGCGTCCTCGTCGCCGCGGCCGAACGCCACGGCCTTCCCATCCACGCGATCGGCATCGGCGAAACGATCGACGATCTGCGCCCCTTCGACCCCGACGAGATCGCGGGCATCATTGCAGGAAATATCCGATGAGCGAACCGCTCGACCAGCTTCCCGGCGGCCCCGAACCCGTCCCCGCCGCGCCGCCCGCCAAGCATGGCTGGCTGAACTTCGCGATCGACTTCGGTCCGCTGCTCGTCTTTTTCCTGACCTACAAGTTCACCGCCGGCGGCCAGGGTGCCTTCGCCGCGACTACGGGCGCGATCAAGGGCACGATCGCCTTCATGGTCGCGATCCTCGTTGCGATGGGCATCTCGAAATGGAAGCTCGGGCGGATTTCGCCGATGCTGTGGATGTCGGGTATCCTCGTCATCGGGTTCGGCGCGCTGACCGTCTATCTCCACGATCCCAAATTCATCGTGATGAAGCCGACGATCATCTATGCGGTCTTTGCGCTGATGCTGCTCGGCGGCTGGTGGTTCAAGAAGCCGATGCTCAAATATCTGCTCCAGTCGGCGCTCGACGGGATGACCGAACGCGGCTGGCTGCTGCTGTCGCGCAACTGGGGCCTGTTCTTCGCCGCGCTCGGCATCGCGAACCATGTGATGTACGTGCTGATCGAAGCCGGGCGGATGAGTTTCGATACTTGGCTGACGATCAAGGTCTGGGGCGTGACCGCGCTGTCCTTCCTCTTCACGCTGACGCAGGTGCCGGTGATGCTGAAGAACGGGCTGGCGGTTCCGGAAGAGAATTAACCTTCCGTCCCCTCCCGCAAGCGGGAGGGGAGAAGACTCAGCCGTCGATCGCCGCCTTGTGCATCCGTCCGTTGAGGACATAGTGGGCAACGCCCATCTGCATTCCCGCCGCCTGCGCGTCGCCGATCTCGCGCACCCGGCGCGCCGGCGACCCCGCCCATAGTTCGCGGTCCGGAATTTCCTTATTCTCGGTCAACAGCGCGCCCGCCGCGAGCATCGCGTCGCTGCCGATGCGGCAGCCGTTCATCACCGTCGCCTTCAGTCCGACAAAGGCGCGGTCAGCGAGCGTGCAGCCGTGCACCATCGCCATATGGCCGATCAGTACATCCTCGCCGATGATCGTCGGATAACCTTCGGGACGGCCCGGCATGGGTCCGTCGCAGTGCACGACGCTGCCGTCCTGGATATTCGACCGCGCGCCAACGACGATGCGGCTGACGTCGGCGCGCAGCACGCAATTATACCAGATGCTGACGTCGGGTCCGATCGTCACGTCGCCGATGATCCGGCAACCCGGCGCAATGAAGGCGCTCGGATCGATTTGCGGCGACTTGCCGTTCACGCTGATGATGCTGACGTCGGTGTAGGTCATTCATGTTTCCCGATCAGATTGCCCCAGAGAAGTATCGGTAGCGTGGACGCATAATCGTCGGTCCAGCGCTGGAACCCCGACTCACCACGCAGCGCGACCCAGGCGTCGTTCGCGGCGGCACTCTGACGGGGACGCAGGCCGTGCGTCAACTGGGCAAGGCGGGCGGGCGTCGCCGTCAGCGCCACCCAGTTCGATCCGGTGAGATCACCGAACTCGCTGTCCTCCGGGCCCGGGTCTAGCCGGATCGCCGCGCTCCACCCGCGCCCTCGCGCCTCGGCAGCGAGCACGGGTTCGAGATCGAAGAAGCGGTTCGAGATATGGACGAGCAGGATGCCGCCGGGGCGTAGCGCGCGCGTATAGGCATCGAACGCTTCACGCGTCAGCAGATGCAGCGGGATCGCGTCCGACGAAAAGGCATCGATGACCAGCACATCGAAGCGCGTCGGCGGCAGCTTCGCGATCTGCAAGCGCGCGTCGCCGATCACGATCGGCGTATCGGCGGCGCAGCGCGACAGGAAGGTGAATTTGGTGGGGTCGCGCGCTAGATTGGCCATGACCGGGTCGATTTCGAAGATCGTCCAGTGCTGCCCGGGTTTGCGATAGCAGGACAAGGTGCCCGTCCCCAGGCCGACAATGCCGACGGCGGCATCCGGCCCGGCGAGTTCGGGCAGCCTGTCGAGCGTCAGGCCGACCCCCGACTGATGGCCATAATAGGTAGTCGGATCGAGTTCGTGGCCGGGCGTCGTGCGCTGGAGCCCGTGCAGCGTCGTGCCATGCGCGAGCCGCCGCTGCTGATGATAGCGGTCGTCGGTGACGGTATAGATACCGAAATAGCTGCGCACCCGCATCCCGTCGCGCCCCTTTTCGAGCGTCTGGACGCCCCCGAATCCGAGCATCAAGAGGAAGAGCACGGTGACATAGGCCCAGCGCCAGCGAATGACGAGCAGACCGACCGCCACGATGATCGCCGCCCAGACGACATGCGCGCCGTGCAGCGTCCCGTCCCAGGTCGCCACAAGCTTCCACGATGCGAAGGCCGCAATCGCGACCAGTGCGGCGACGACGGGTAGCGGGCGGCGCAGTCCCAGCCATTTTTCCCACGGCAGCAGCGCAGGCAACGGCAAAAGCATCGCCGCGGCAAGCACCAGCACCGGATGCTCATAGACCCAGTTGAAGACGAGCGGCGCCACCAGCGCCGCGAAGGCGCCGCCAAGGACGCCCCCCGCCGACATGATGAGATAGAACAGGGTCAGATACCGCGGTCCCGGCCGCAGGAAATAGAGATAGCCGTGGAGCGCGGTCGCGACGACGAACAGCATGACGAGGCTCGCCAGCGCGACGAGCATCGTTCCGCCGCCCGTCCCGAGCAGCGCTTGCCCGCCGACGAGCAGCAGCAGCGCCGGGGCGATGGTCACGATGACGTTGGTCAGCGACGTCCAGCTGGAAAAGGCGAGCACGAAGCTGAGCAGATAGAGCCCGAGCGGCAACACCCAGAGCAAAGGCATCGCGACGATATCGGTCGTAAGATGCGTGGTCGTCGACAGCATCAGGCCCGACGGAACGGCGGCGATCAACAGCCAATGGAGCTGTCGCCGCCAGTCCGGCCTGGCTTCGTCGCCGGCCGTGTCCGGCGATTGGGCGTTTTCCGGGCCGCGCCCCCAGCGCGCCGCGGCGGCGGCCGCAACCAGCATGAACAGCAGAACATAGCCCAGCGTCCAGCCGATGCTCTGTTTCGCGAGCGGCAACAGCGGTTCGACGAGCGCGGGATAGCTGATCAGCCCGGCGAAGCTGCCCAGATTCGAAGCCGCATAGAGGAAATAGGGATCGCCGGCGCGCGGATCGGCGGCGAACCAGCGCTGCATCAACGGCGCCTGCGCCGAAACCGCGAAGAAGACGGGACCGATCGAGGCAAAGAGCAGAAGCGGCACCCACAACGCCTCCTGCCCCGGCGCCGGCGGGGCGATCCGCGCGAGGCCGACCGGCAGCCACAGCGCCGCAACGAGCAGCAGGCCGAGGTGGATCATCGCCTGCCGCCGCACCGCGAAACGCCCGAGCCAATGCGCATAGGCATAGCCGCCAAGGAGTAGCGCCTGATAGACGAGCATCGCGCTGTTCCACACCGCCGGCGCCCCGCCGAGCCGCGGCAACACCATGCGCGCGACCATCGGCTGAACGAGGAAGAGCAGGAAACTGCCGACCAAGATGGTCAGAACGAACAGGGGCCGACGCGGCGAAGCGGAAGCGATCATGCAGTGAGCAGCCTCGCCGCGTGCAGCGCGTGATAGCTCAGAATCCCCGACGCGCCAGCGCGCCGGAAGGCGAGCAGGGTTTCGAGGACGAGCGCATCGCGGTCGCCCGCACCTGCCGCCGCGGCGGCCTCGATCATCGCATATTCGCCCGACACCTGATAGGCATAGACCGGCACCGCGAACGCGTCCTTCACCGCGCGCACCACGTCGAGATAGGGCAGACCCGGCTTGACCATCACGCTGTCGGCGCCCTCGGCAAGATCCTGTTCGACCTCGCGCAGCGCCTCTTCGACATTGGCGGGGTCCATCTGATAGGTCTTCTTGTCGCCCTTCAGCAGCCCGCGCGATCCCACCGCATCGCGGAAGGGGCCATAGAAGGCCGACGCATATTTGGCGGCATAACTCATGATCTGGACATGACCGAAGCCCTCGACCTCAAGCGCTTCGCGGATCGCGCCGATGCGTCCGTCCATCATGTCGCTGGGCGCGATGATGTCCGCGCCCGCGCGCGCCTGATTAAGCGCCTGGCCGACCAGCACCTCGACCGTTTCGTCGTTGACGACATAGCCTGCCGCGTCGATCAGCCCGTCCTGCCCGTGGCTGGTATAAGGATCGAGAGCGACGTCGGTCAGCACGCCGATCACATCGCCGAGCGCATCCTTGATCGCTGCGGTCGCGCGGCACATCAGATTGTCGGGATTGAGCGCTTCGGCGCCGTCCTCGCTGCGCCGGTCGGGCTGCGTATAGGGAAAGAGGGCGAGACAGGGGATGCCCGCGTCGACCGCATCGCGCGCGCGCGCAACGAGCAGGTCGACCGACCATCGCGACACGCCAGGCAGGCTGGCGATCGGTTCTTCCACGCCGTCGCCCGGACAGACGAACAGCGGCCAGATCAGATTGGCGGGGGTCAGCTGCGTCTCGCGCACCATCGCGCGGCTCCAGGCGGTTCGGCGGGTGCGGCGCAGGCGCAGGTCTGGGAAAGCGGCGTGAGTCATGCCCGTGTGCATAGCGGCGCTTGGCCGCCGGGCAAATGGATATTGGCCGCCGTCAGATTCCTTCGCCGGCCCGCTTCGATGCGGTGTCGGCCAGCGAACCGAGCTTGGGCCCTTCGGCGGGCCGGGCGGCGACCGGCGTCAGCGCGGCGCCGACCGAGACCGAGGTGAGCTGGCGGATGCGGGCACGGAAATCGGCGAGCGCCTTGCCTTCGAGTTGCGCGCGCGTCACGAAGCTGACCGACAGCGGGTTCACCGCGACGCCGTTGCGATAGACTTCATAGTGAAGATGCGGGCCGGTCGACAGGCCGCTCGACCCGATATAGCCGATGACCTGACCGCGATTGACATGTTGGCCCGGGCGCACCGCGATGCGGCTCATATGGCCGTAACCGGTGCCCAGACCCGCGCCATGGTTCAGTTTCACATAGTTGCCGAAACCGCCGGTCCGCCCCGCGATCGTCACCACGCCGTCGCTGACCGCATAAATGGGCGCGCCGTAGCCGCCGCCGAAATCGACGCCGCTATGCATGCGCGTGTAGCCGAGGATCGGGTGGCGGCGCATGCCGAAGGTCGATGTGATGCGGCCGTTCGTCGGACGGACCATGCCGCCGCGCTGCTGCCCGATGCCCGACGCTTCATACCATTGGGTGCGGCCGTCGACCGTCCATTCGATCATCGACAGTTTCGGCTTTCCGCCGCGCACCAGCCCGGCGTAAAGCAGCTTGCCCGTCTCGCTCTCGCCCGTTTCGGCGCGGCGATGGTCGAGGATGATGTCGAATTCGTCCGATGCGCGAATATCGCTGCCGACCGAAATCTGGCGGCTGATCACGCGCAGATAGGATTGGATCGCCTCGGGCGGTGCGCCGGCGGCGCGCGCCGAGCGATAGAGGCTGTCGCCGACCCGGCCGCGGATGCGCAGCGGTGTATTGTCGACCGCGATCGGGATGCGGCGCATCACCAGTCGGCCGTCGATACGCTCCATCTCGATCCGCAAGTCGAAGCGCGCCCGCATCGCGAGTGCATCGACCGGGCGCGGCATCGTGCGCGCGGCGCGGCGGCCGAGGATCAGGTCGATCCGCGTTCCCGCGGCGATATCGGACAGCGGCACGGCGCCCGCGACCTGGCTGGCGATCGCCTGCGCATCGGGGCTGCCGACGCCCGAGCGTTCGAGCACGCGGGCGAAGCTGTCGCCCTGCCCCAGCGTCGCGGTGAGTTCGATCTGCGGCCGTTCGGGCGTCTGGGCCAGCGGGCGCACCGCGTCGGTCGCCGCCATATGGCGCCCGGTGTCGCCGCCATAGGCGATCGGCACGATCATCTGCGCGCGCGCTTCGTTGAAGTCCGATGCGTCGAGCGCCGGAGCGCCGCCGATCTCGAGCGGTTTCAGCCCCGGAAAGGTCGATATGGCCGTGCCGCACAGCAAGGTGAGCGTGGCCAGCCCGCGCCACCATTCCGCCGATCCGATATTGTCGCCAAGGTCGGGGACGAGGTCGATATGCGCGAAACGGTCGCGCAGCGCGTCGATCCAGGACAGCGCGCGGGGCGATTCGTCCGCGGCACGGCGCAGCGAAATCGCCTGCGACATCGACAGGGTCGCGGCATTGCCCGACATACCCGCGATGGGTTCGTGACGCTGAAACAAATCGCAACCCCCGCTCGACGGGCCCCCAAAGCCCGGCCGTCGATGATGTTTTCGACCCGAGGTCTGTAAACAAAGGCCGTTAAAGTCAATTTAACGGCCACGCGAACGCGCGGGCTTGCGGCCAGTCGTGGCGCGTGCGGGTTATGATGTGCCGCGATCGGGAAATCGACCGGATCGCTCCGCCTTCGTCGATCCGCTGTTGCGCCGCCGCGCCGCCCGTGCCAGCGTTGCATCCAAGAAAATGCCGTCCCACTCCTCCCACCCGGTCAAGGCTGTCCTTGGCCCCACCAACACCGGCAAAACCCATTTGGCGGTCGAGCGCCTGACGGCGCATGCCAGCGGGATGATCGGCTTTCCGCTGCGCCTGCTGGCGCGCGAGGTCTATGACCGGGTCGTCGCCATCAAAGGGCCCGCGCAGGTCGCCCTCGTCACCGGGGAGGAACGCATCTGGCCTGCCGAAGCGCGCTATGTGCTGGGAACGATGGAGGCGCTGCCGGTCGACCGCGACGTCGCCTTCGTCGGCATCGACGAGGCGCAGCTTGGCGCCGACCCCGAGCGCGGCCATGTCTTCACCGACCGCGTGCTGCGCGCGCGCGGCCGCGAAGAGACGATGATCCTTGGTTCGGCGAGCATCAAGGGGCTGGTGCGCGATCTGGTTCCCGAAATCGACGTCATCAGCCGGCCGCGCTTTTCGACGCTGAGCTATGCCGGCGCAGCAAAGCTGTCGCGCCTGCCCAAACGATCGGCGATCGTCGCCTTTTCGGCCGAGGAGGTGTATGCGATCGCCGAGATGCTGCGCCGCTTTTCGGGCGGCGCTGCGGTGGTCATGGGGGCGCTCAGCCCCAAGACGCGCAACGCGCAGGTCGCGATGTTCGAAGCGGGCGAGGTCGACTATCTCGTCGCCACCGACGCGATCGGCATGGGGCTGAACCTCGACGTCCAGCATGTCGCCTTCGCGAGCCTGCAGAAATTCGACGGCCGCCGGGTCCGCCGCCTGACCATATCGGAAATGGCGCAGATCGCCGGACGCGCAGGGCGGCACCAGCAGGACGGCAGTTTCGGTACCGTCGGCCAGCCGCAGGGCGGCTTCACGCCCGAAGAAATCGCCGCGATCGAAGGCCATCATTTCCCGCCGCTGACCAGCCTGTTCTGGCGCAATCCGGCGCCGCGTTTCGATACGCTCGACACGCTGATCGCCGACCTTGCGCGGCCGCCCGAGCACAAGGCGCTGCGCCCGGCCCCCGAAGCCGTCGATATTGCGGTGCTCAAGCATCTGGCGGGCGACATGGAGGTGCGCGCACGCGCCGACGAAGCCGCCGCGGTGCAGCGCCTGTGGGACGTGTGCGGCCTCCCCGATTTCGAACAGCTCGGCCCCGAACATCATAGCCGCACCGTCCTCAAGCTGTGGCAATGGCGCACAAGCGGCAACGGGATGATCGACCCCGACTGGTTCGCGCGCCGCCTCGCCCGGCTCGACCAGGTCGATGGCGATATCGACCAGCTCGCAAGCCGCATCGCCGCGGTCCGCACATTATGCTTTATCGCCCAGCGGGGCGACTGGATCGAAGGCGGCGCCGGATGGACCGAGCGCACGCAGGACCTCGAATCGCGATTGTCCGACGCGCTGCATGCGGCGCTCGCACAGCGTTTCGTCGATCGCCGCCTGGCGCTGCTGATCCGCGATGCGGGGCAGCGCCACGCCGCGCTGCCGGTCGCGGTCGGCCCCGACGGCACCGTCGCCGTCGACGGCGAAGCGATCGGGACGCTCAAAGGCTTTCAGTTCAAGGTCGATCCCGGCGCGCGCGCCAGCGATCACCGCCTTTTACTCGCCACCGCCGAGAAGCATCTGCGCGCCGAACTCGCCCGCCGCGCCGCGCTGCTTGCAAGCGGCGAGGACAAGGCGATCGAACTGGTCAGCGAAGCCGGCGCGCCGCCGCGGCTCGCTTGGCACGGCCAGACGATCGCGACACTCGCGCGCGGCCCGACACTTGTACAGCCGGCGATCCAGATCGACCCGTCGCTTCGGCGGCTCGAACCGCAGCAGGTGCAAGCGATCGCCGAGCGGTTGCAGATTTTCGTCGCCGAACAGCTCGCGCGCCATGCCGCGCCGCTGGCCGCGATGGGCGAAGCGGCGGGCGACCTGTTCACCCCGCCGCATGTCCGCGCGCTGCTCGCCGCGCTCGTCGATGGCGGCGGCATGGCGCCGCGCGCGCAGGTCGAGGCGCAACTGGGCGCGATGAGCGCCGACGAACGCCCCTATCTGCGCAAGCTCGGCCTGACTGTCGGGTCGCTCGACCTTTTTCACCACCTGCTTCTCAAGCCCGAAGCCGTGCGCTGGCGCGCCGCGCTGCTCGCGGCGCAACAAGGAAGCGCACCGATCCCGGCGCTGCCGCCGCAGGGCGCGGTGCTGCAAAAGAGCGGCCATCACGGCGGGCTGCGCATTGCAGGCTTCCGCCGCTGCGCCTCGGGCTGGCTGCGTATCGACATGGCCGAAAAGCTGGCGCGTCAGGCCCATGCCGCGCGTCTGAAGGCCGCGCATCCGCCGACCGAGCCCGTCGCGGGTGCAGCCGAACATCATGCCGACCATCCTGACGGCGCCGACGAAGGTCAGGGGGTTTCGGCCGCGCCGCCGCCCGGCTTCGTCATCGACCCGGCGCTCGCCATCTCGCTCGGGCTTGACGAGGAAACGCGCCGCGCGCTGCTGCAGGCGTTCGGCTTTCGCAGCGTCGGCGACCCCGCGCTCCAGCGCTGGCGCTGGTCGGGGCTGAAGGCCGCCGACAAGCGCAAGCGCCGCAAGCACAAGGCGGGCGACAAACGGCCTGAAACAAAGGCCACAACCTCGACCGATGGACACCCGGCACGGCACCGAGCCAAGCCGCGCAAGACCGGCAAGCCGAACACGGCAAAGGGTCAGCGGCCGCAGGGGCAGCAGCAGAGCAAAGGCGGGGCGCGGCCACCGCGAACCGACCGTCCCGACCGCCCGGTCCGGCGCGGCCCGTCGCCGAACAGCCCCTTCGCCGGGTTGGCCGCGCTGATGGCAGAGGCGCGCAAGGACTGATGGCAAGCCCCGGCGCAGCAGGCAGCATCCGGCTCGACAAGCTGCTCTGGTATCTGCGCTTCGCGCGCTCGCGCAGCATCGCGCAGGCGATGGTCGCGGCGGGGCATATCCGCCTCGACGGCCGCCGCGTCAGCCGCGCGTCGGTCGCGGTCCATCCCGGCGCGACGATCGTGCTGCCGGTCGGCGAACGCATCGAAGTGATCCGCCTCCTGACCCTGCCGCCACGCCGCGGTCCCGCGCCCGAAGCGCAGGCCTGTTACGAACGACTGACCTCTGCGCCGGCCTCTCCGGGAAATGAGAGTGATTCGCAACTGGCGGCGGACCATTGACGCATCGCCGCCACGCGGCATAGGAGGCGGGGAATCGCAACAAGGGGCGGCAGCAATCCGCCACGAAGGGAGCCCTTACCCATGACCTATGTCGTCACCGACGCCTGCATCCGCTGCAAATATATGGATTGCGTCGAGGTTTGCCCCGTGGACTGCTTCTATGAGGGCGAGAATATGCTCGTCATCAACCCCAATGAATGCATCGATTGCGGCGTGTGCGAACCCGAATGCCCCGCCGAGGCGATTCTGCCCGATACCGAGAGCGGCCTTGAAAAATGGCTGGAAGTGAACAGCAAGTTCAGCGCCGAATGGCCGAACATCACGACCAAGAAGGACAGCCCCGCCGACGCCGACGAATATAAGGGCGTCGACGACAAATATGAAAAATTCTTCTCGCCCGAACCGGGCGAAGGCGACTGAGACCAGGGACAGGGCGGGATTTTCCCGCCCTTTTCTTTTGTAGTTCCTGCCGCTGAAACGGGGAGCGCTGCAAGGCCGCGCACCGCCCGTCGTTGAAGCGCCGCGGCACGGCGGCACCGAACGGGCTTTGCGCCATCGCTATGCGCGCCTATATCATGCGCATGACAAGCCCCACCGATCCCCGCCGCTTCCTCTACCGCGCCGATGCGCTCGACCCCGATCTGGCGCAGAAACTCGCGCGCGAGGCACTGGCGAAGGCCGACGATGGCGAGCTTTATCTGCAATATCGCGCGACCGAGAGCTTCGGCTTCGACGACGGGCGTCTGAAGACCGCCGATTATTCGACCGACGCCGGCTTCGGGCTGCGCGCCGTGACGGGCGAGATGACGGGCTTTGCGCATGCCAGCGACGTCAGCGCCGGCGCGATCCGTCGCGCCGCCGAAACGCTGGCGTTGCTCGATCCCGCGAAACAGGCACCCGCCGGCCCGCCGCCGCGCACCAACCGCCACCTCTATGACGAGGCGAACCCCCTCGACCTCGTCCCCTTCGCGAAGAAGGTCGAGCTCTGCCAGAAGATCGACGCCGCTGCGCGCGCGCGCGATCCGCGCATCGTGCAGGTGTCGGTCGCGCTCGCGGGTAGCTGGTCGGTGGTCGAAATCGTCCGCGCCGACGGCTTCCTCGCAACCGACATCCGCCCGCTCGTCCGCCTCAACGTCTCGATCGTCGTCGAAGAAAATGGACGGCGCGAGAGCGGCTATTTCGGCCTCGGCGGCCGTTATATGTACGATCACCTCTTCGAAGAGGCGCAGTGGAACCGCGCGATCGACGAGGCGCTGAATCAGGCGCTCGTCAATCTGCGCGCGGTCGATGCCCCCGCCGGCGAATTTACCGTGCTGCTCGGCCCCGGCTGGCCGGGCGTGCTGCTCCATGAAGCGGTCGGGCATGGGCTCGAGGGCGATTTCAACCGCAAGGGCACCAGCGCCTTTTCGGGCCGGATCGGGGAACGCGTCGCGGCGGCGGGCGTCACCGTGGTCGACGACGGCGCGATGGAAAGCCCGGTCGGCGGCGGTCGCCGCGGTTCGCTCAGCATCGACGACGAGGGTACGCCTACGGGCGAGACCGTGCTGATCGAGGACGGCATCCTCAAGGGCTATATGCAGGACCGCCTCAATGCGCGGCTGATGGGCGTCGAACCGACCGGTAATGGTCGCCGCGAAAGCTTTGCGCACGCGCCGATGCCGCGGATGACCAACACCTTCATGCGGGGTGGTAACGACGATCCCGCCGAGCTGCTGAGCCGCGTCAAGAACGGCATCTTCGCCAAGAGCTTCGGCGGCGGACAGGTGGACATCGTGTCGGGCAAGTTCGTGTTCAGCTGCACCGAAGCCTACAAGATCGAGAACGGCAAGATCGGGGACTCGATCAAGGGCGCGACCCTGATCGGCGACGGGCCGAGCGTGCTGACCAAAGTCAGCGGCATCGGCAACGACATGGCGATCGACGAAGGCATCGGCATCTGCGGCAAGGGAGGGCAGAGCGTCCCCGCGGGCGTCGGCCAGCCGACGCTGCTGGTGAACGGTCTGACGGTCGGCGGGACAGCCTGACAATCGCGTCATCGCGAAGGGCGAAGTGACGAAGCAATCTCAAGCGCCCGGCCTTGCGCAACGGCGATGACTCGAGATTGCTTTGCTTCGCTCGCAATGACGAAGACTGTGACAGCCCTCACTTGGCGTTCGCCCGATCCGCGCATATAGAGGACCAAACAAAAATAGATTTCGGTCGCATCATCCGTGGGGCACCCCCACAACAGGGAGGTTTGCATGCGTTCGAGTCTGCGTTTCGTGTCCGTCGCCGCCGTTGCCGCGATGCTCGCCGCCGTTCCGGGATCGGCGCAAAAGACCACCGGCCCCAAGGAACGCTATGAAATGGACGTCGCGACGATGTCGGGTTTCGCCGCGATGGCGGGGGGCGGTCGCGGCGGCCTGGGCGGCGCGATGAGCATGATGTTCGGCGGCGACCCGTCGAGCCGCGTCGCCTACACGCTCAACCTCCGTCTCGGCTCCGACCAGTCGCCGACCGCGCCGCCGCCCAAGGGCGATCATTATTTCGAACCGCAGGCCAAGCTCGGCAAATCGGTGCCGCTGATCGCGCCGCCGCGCGCCGAAGGCAGCTACACCCCCGAATTCGAACGGCCCAAGGGGCGACTGCTGCTCTATTGGGGCTGCGGCGCCAAGGCCGGTCCCGGCCAGCCGGTCATCATCGATTTCGCCAAGGTCGCGGCGGGACAGGTTCCGCCCGGCCTCTTCTCGAGCGCGGTGCCGATCATCCGCGAGGTCAGCCAGGCGAACAGCAAATCCTATGTCGACTGGCCGAACAGCAAGGGCGGCAAACAGCCGCAGGCGGGGTCGTCGCTGATCGGGGCGCACCGGATCAACAGCAATGTCGGGTCGGACATCAATTTCAATCTCGCGCAGGATTACATGCCGGGTCTCCAGGCCTCGACCGCGCAACAGGCCGACGGATCGGTGATGATCCGCTGGGGCGCGCTCCAGCCCGCGACCGGCTATGTCGCATGGACGATCGGCGGCATGGACCGCGGCGGCGGCAATGGCGACATGGTCTGGTGGACGAGCAGCGCATCGAAGGAATTCGGCGGCGGCCTGTGGGATTGGCTCCCCCCGTCGGTCGTCGCCAACCTGATCACGAAAAAGATCGTGATGCCGCCATCGCAGACGAGCTGCCAGATCCCGGCCGAGGTCAAGAAAGCGTCTGGCGAAATGATGATCGGCAATCTTAACGCCTTCGGTCCCGAAGCCAATTTCTCCTATCCGCCCAAGCCCGCGGGCAATGCGGTGTGGAATATCGACTGGACCGCCAAGGTGCGCTTCCGGTCGCACACCATGCTGCTCGTCGGCGCCGATATGGGCGGCATGGGCGCGATGGGCGGCAGCAGCGGCAGCGCCAGCACCCCCGCCGAACCGCCCAAGAAAACGAAGTGCAAGGGACCGCTCGGCATCCCGCTGCCCGACGGCGCCTGCTGATTTCCGCCGGCGCTTTCAGGCTCGGTTCACGCGTCTCCGTCTATGGAGTGGGGAGGGGTAGGACATTTCGAACCGCAGGAGCCCTGTCATGCGTCCGCTGATTACCGCCATCATCGCCGCCGCCGCTGTCGCGGCGGTTCCCGCTGCCGCCACCGCGCGCGAAAAGCTCGCACCCGAGGCGCAGCTTGCCAAGCTGCTCGAAGGCCGCGTCGCCGGCAAGGCGCGCGACTGCATCTCGCTCTCGGCCGTCACGAGCAGCCAGGTCATCGACAAGACCGCTATCGTCTATCGCATCGGGGACACCCTGTGGGTCAACCGGCCGAAAAATGCCGACAGCCTCGACGGCGACGATGTGCTTGTTACCAAGACCACCACGTCGCAGCTCTGTTCGATCGACACGGTCGAACTGCACGACCGTAGCAGCCACATGTATAACGGCTTCGTCTCGCTCGGCGAATTTACCCCCTATCGGCGCGCGGGATCGAACTGATAGATAAGGGGAATGTTCGACGACGACCTCCCCTCTCCCCCGCCGCCGCCCGCCGATTGGCCGCACAGGCTGCTCACCTTCTGGTTCGACAGCCACGGAATGGACGACTGGTATGGCGGCGGGGCTGATTTCGATGTCGCGGTGCGCGATCTGGCAGCCGACTGGCTGGCGGCGCTGCGTAGCCAGCCTGCCGAGACCTTTCTGACCGACCCCGACACCGCGCTCGCCGCGACCATCCTGTTCGACCAGGTGCCGCGCAACATCTTTCGCGGCAGCGCAGAGGCCTTTGCAACCGACGATCTGGCGCGCCAGATCGCGCGCGGCATCGTCGCGCAAGGCTGGGACCAGCACTGGCCCGACGCACGGCGCCAGTTCGCCTATCTGCCCTTCGAACATAGCGAGGATATCGCCGATCAGCGCGAATCGCTGCGCCTGATGTCCGAACTCGCCGATCCCGTCTTCCACGATTATGCGCAGAAGCATTTCGACATTATCGACCGTTTCGGACGCTTTCCCCACCGCAATGCCGCCCTCGGCCGCGCAACCCGCGCCGATGAGCAGGCGGCGATAGAAGAGGGCAAGAATTGGTGATAGACCGGCCGCCGAACGGAGCTTTGCCATGGCCGAATTTTTCGACGCGCTGACCGATAAGCACGTCGCTTTCATCGAGAAGCAACCTATCTTCTTCGTCGCGACCGCGGCCGCCGACGGGCGCGTGAACCTGTCGCCCAAGGGCTATGCCGACAGCTTCCGCATCTTGTCCGGCAGCCAGGTCGCCTATCTCGACCTCGGCGGATCGGGGAACGAAACCCATGCGCATCTTGCGGC
Organism: Sphingopyxis terrae subsp. terrae NBRC 15098; assembly: GCF_001598815.1. Classification (GTDB taxonomy): domain Bacteria; phylum Pseudomonadota; class Alphaproteobacteria; order Sphingomonadales; family Sphingomonadaceae; genus Sphingopyxis; species Sphingopyxis terrae. The sequence goes on from NZ_BCZQ01000003.1 coordinate 367,280, forward strand.
CGAACAAGCCGACCGCGGACGCATCACGATCATGTTCTGCGCCTTCGACCGCAGCGCGCTGATCCTGCGCCTCTATGGCCGCGGCCGCGCGGTGTTGCCGCAGGATGACGAATGGGATGCGCTCGCGGCGCAGTTCAGTCTGCTCCCCGGCACGCGCCAGATCTTCGTCATCGATATCGACAGCGTGCAGACGAGCTGCGGCTGGGGCGTGCCGATGATGGAATTGCAGCACGAACGTGACACGCTGCAGAAATATCATCGTCAGGCCGATCCGGTCGAATGGACCGAAAAGTTCAAGGGCCGCACGCGCAGCATCGACGGACTGCCGACCCGGCCGACCGACCGCTATATCGCGGGCGACGCCTGAATGGCGCTGGTCGAACTGGTGCGGATGCCGAACGGCGCCGAGGCCGAATTGCTGCGCGGTCGCCTCGAAAGCGCCGGAGTTCCTGCGGTCTGCTTCGACGCCGGGATGAATATCGCCGAAAGCGTCGGGCTCGCGATTCCGGTCCGCGTCATGGTGCTCGACGAGGATCTTGCCGACGCGCGCGCCTTGATGGCGGAGTTCGGGATCGCCTAGGATGAAGATGGCGGCTGCAACCCGGACCCGCCGCCGTTCGTCTTTACCGCAATGAAAGCAGCCCGCCCTCTCCCATGATCCCGCCCGCACCCATGATCAAGGTCGCCAGCTACAATATGCGCAAGGGCATCGGCCTCGACCGCCGCCGCGATCCGGGGCGAGTGCTGTCGGTTCTTGGCGAGCTCGATGCCGACATCGTCGCCTTGCAGGAGGCCGACCGCCGCTTCGGCACGCGCGCGAGTGCGATCCCGCCGCACATGTTCGAAGATCATAGCGACTATGTTCCCGTCGACCTGCTGGACGGCCGCCCCTATGCGATCGGTTGGCACGGCAATGCGCTGCTCGTGCGCAAGGGCGTCGTGGTCGAGGAGAGTCACGCGCTCCATCTGCCAACGCTCGAACCGCGCGGCGCGGTCGCCGCGACGGTGCGCGTCGGCGATACGCGGCTCCGCGTCGTGGGCATGCATCTCGACATTTCGGGGCTGCGCCGGCGCCAGCAGGCGCGCGCCATCCTCTCGCATGTCGCCGAAGGCGAAAAGCTGCCAACGGTGCTGATGGGCGACTGCAACGAATGGCGCAATCGCGGCGGCTGCCTCCACGATTTCGGCGAGCATCACCGTCTCGTCGATACCGGCCACAGTTTTCACAGCCGCAAGCCCGTCGCGCGCCTCGACCGCATCTTCGCCTCGCCCGAGCTCGAAGCCGTGGACGCCGGCGTCCACCAGAGCGCGCTCGCCGCGCGCGCGTCCGACCATCTGCCGATCTGGGCGCGGTTCAAAACGATGGAAGACTGAGCAGATTCCCCTCCCGCAAGCGGGAGGGGCAGCGAGACTTGCGACTTTGTTCGTTAGTCGCAGCGGGGCGGGCCATCGCAGCGTCGTTGCCCACCCCTAACCCCTCCCGCTTGCGGGAGGGGAATGATATGCCCAAAATTTAGGCAAACCCCTGCCTAGCCTGCCTGCCGCGTGAACGATCCGGCACGCCACCGGCGCCAAAACCGTCACAAAATGTTAACTTTCCCGCCCTCGTCGCAATTTGGCACGGCTGTTGCACCGCAACATGGTGCCATAAGCAAAAGGGGGCATCATGAAGCTGATCCTTGCTATCATTAAACCGTTCAAGCTCGACGAGGTGCGCGAAGCACTGACCGGGCTGGGCATCGCAGGAATGACCGTCACCGAGGTCAAGGGTTTCGGCCGGCAGAAGGGCCAGACCGAAATCTATCGCGGCGCCGAATATGCAACCAACATGGTGCCCAAGGTGAAGATCGAGCTCGTCTGCGACGATGCGCTCGCACCGCGGGTCGTCGAAACGCTTCAGCAAAGCGCCGGAACCGGGTCGATCGGCGACGGCAAGATTTTCGTCCTCGACGTCGGGCAAGCCGTGCGCATCCGCACCGGTGAAACCGGCGAGGCGGCGCTGTGATGACGAAGGGGGAAAATATGACGTTCGCAAAGAAAATGGGGGTCGGTAAGATCGCGGCGAGCGCCGCGGCTGGCGGCCTCGCGCTGTTCGCGGCGCTGCCCGCCTGGGCGCAGGAAGCGGCCGAAGCCGCACCCGTCGTCGACAAGGGCGATACCGCCTGGATGATGACCTCGACCGTGCTCGTCCTGGCGATGATCCTGCCCGGCCTTGCGCTCTTCTATGGCGGCCTGACGCGCACCAAGAATATGCTTTCGACGATGACGCAGATCGGCGCGGTCGCCTGTCTCGCGATGATCGTCTGGGTTTGCTACGGCTATGGCCTCGCTTTCGGCCCCGAAGGCAATGCCTTCATCTCCTGGGGCAAATTCTTTCTCGCCGGCGTCACGCCCGACAGCCTTGCCGATACATTCTCGGACGGCTTCAAGCTGCCCGAATATGTGTTCATCTGTTTCCAGATGACCTTCGCCGCGATCACGCTGGCGCTGGTTCTGGGCGCGACGGTCGAACGCATGAAATTTTCGGCAGCCCTCGTCTTCGGCGTCATCTGGCTGACGATCGTCTATTTCCCGATCGCGCACATGGTGTGGGCGGTTGGCGGCTTCCTTTTTGAAGGCAAGATGTTCGGCACCGATCTGCCGGCGGCACTCGACTTTGCGGGCGGCACCGTGGTCCACATCAACGCCGGTGTCTCGGCACTCGTCGCGGCGATGATCCTCGGCAAGCGTATCGGCTATCAGAAGGAAATCATGGCGCCGCACTCGCTGACGCTGACCATGGTCGGCACCGGCCTGCTGTGGGTGGGCTGGTTCGGCTTCAACGCCGGTTCGGCGCTCGAAGCCAATGGCTCTGCGGCGCTCGCGATGATCAACACCTTCGTCGCCACCGCCTCGGCCGGCCTTGCCTGGATGCTCGCCGAAAAGCTGGGCGGTCACAAGCCGTCGGCTCTTGGCTTCTGCTCGGGCATCATCGCCGGCCTCGTCGCGGTCACTCCGGCAGCGGGCAATTCGGGTCCGTTCGGCGCGATCGTCCTCGGCGCGGTTGCCGCGTTCATCTGCTTCTACGTCGTCACCGTCCTCAAGCCCAAGCTCGGCTACGATGACGCGCTCGATGCGTTCGGCATCCACGGCGTGGGCGGCATCGTCGGCGCCATCGGCACCGGCATCGTCTACGCTCCGAGCCTCGGCGGTCCCGGTGGTGAGGATTTCGCGATGGGACCTCAGGTCGTAACCCAGATCGTCGCTGTCCTCGTCGCGATCGTCTGGGCCGCCATCGGCACCGTCATCGCGGTCTATGTCGCCAAGGCGCTCACCGGGCTCCGCGTCACCGAAGAAGTCGAACGCGAAGGCCTCGACCTCGGCGAACATGGGGAACGCGCCTACAATATGTAATCACGAGACAGGATACCCGCCGCCGCTCTCTCCTCTTTCAAACGGGCGGCGGGGTCCTAACCAGGTTCCTCCTGCGAACCACTCATGGCCGGGATGCGAAAGCGCCCCGGCCATTTTTTTGTGCAGATTGCACTGCACAATAAAAGGGCAGCGCTGCCGCGAAATTAGGCCTTCCCATCATGACATTAATATGGCATTCAGCCTGTCAACAGTTTCAGGAGGGGAGAGCCTGAAAGGCTGGGCCAGGACGCAAGTCCTGGCCCTCTTTTTTTGCCCATTTCGCAGGCACCCCTGAAAAGCCGCGCTTTTTCAGGCCTCTCGTATAGCGAGGCATCGCCGAGGGCTGCACGCCCCGGTCCGCCGAATCGGTCGCGCCGAACGCCTTCGCCGCGAAAGACTCCGGCCGCCGCGATGCTTTTGCGCGCCGCGGCAAAGGCCGCTTATTGCAGCGCGGATTTGACGAAATCGGCGGCGCGTTCGCCGATCATGATGCTCGGCGCATTGGTGTTGCCGCTGACGAGGCGGGGCATGATGCTCGCATCGGCAACCCACAGGCCATCGACGCCATTCAGCTTCAGCGTCGGGTCGACAACCGCGTCGGCGTCGCTGCCCATGCGGCAGGTGCCGACCGGGTGATAGACGGTGTCGGCGCGGCTGCGGATCAGCGCGTCGAGCGCGGCGTCATCGTCGATATTCACCGGGTGGCGATCGACGCCGGCATAGTCGGACAGCGGCGGCGCGGCGACGATGCGGTGCATCATCCGCACCCCGGCGCGCAGCGTCGCCATGTCGCGGTCGTCGGTCAGGAAGCCGGGATCGATCATGGGTGCAGCCGCTGCATCGGGCGAGGCGAGCGTCACGCTGCCTCGGCTTTCGGGGCGCAGGACGCAGGCGTGGCACGAAAAACCATGCCCCTTCACCTTGGTGCGGCCGTGATCCTCCAGCATCGCGGGCACGAAGTGGAACTGGATATCGGGCGCAGCGACGTCGGGCCGCGATTTCCAGAAGCCGCCCGCCTCGGCGAAGGGCGTGGTCATGATGCCGGTACGCCCGGTGCGATGTTCGAAGATTGCCTTCAGCATCCGCCAGCTGCCCGCCAGACTGTCGCCGAAGGGGTCGCCCGAGCGCGTTTCCCAGCTCGACACATAGTCGATATGGTCCTGCAGATCGGCCCCCACCGCCGCACGGTCGGCCACCGGATCGATCCCCATCGCCTTCAGATGGGCGGCGGGTCCGATGCCCGACAGCATCAGCAGCTGCGGCGACCCGAAAGCACCGGCCGACAGGATCACCCCGCCCGCAGCGCGCAGCGTCTCGCGCGCGTTGCCGCGGCGGATCGCCACGCCCGTCGCGCGGCCGTTTTCGACGATGATTTTTTCGACCAGCGCGCCGGTGCGAATGGCGAAATTGGCGCGCCCGCGCAGCGGTTCGACATAGGCGCGCGCCGCCGACCAACGCTCGCCGCCCTTCTGTGTCACCTGATACAGGCCAAAGCCTTCCTGCTGCGCGCCGTTGAAATCGGGGGTGCGCGGCAATTGCAGCGCCGCCGCGCTCTCGACGAAGCGGCGGCTCGTCACATTGGGCCAGCGCTGGTCCATCACGTTGAGCGGACCGTCGTCACCGTGCCATTCGTCGGCGCCGCGTTCATTGCCCTCGCTGCGCTTGAAATAGGGCAGCACGTCGGCATAGCTCCAGCCGCTCGCGCCAAGCGCCGCCCATTGGTCGTAATCGAAAGCGTGCCCGCGAATATAGATCATCGCGTTGATCGCGCTCGATCCACCCAGCCCGCGCCCGCGCGGCTGGTAGCCGGTGCGGCCGTTTAGTCCCTTTTGCGGAACCGTATCATATTGATAATTCGACTTCTTGGGGATGAAGGGCATGAAACCGGGCGTCTTCACCCACATATTGTCGTTCGACCCGCCGGCTTCGATCAGGCAGACACGCCGCGTGCCGTCCTCGGCAAGCCGTCCCGCCGCCGCGCTCCCGGCGCTGCCGCCGCCGATGACGATGATGTCGAACTGATCCATAAAGCCGCTCCCCTCGCCACCCGATCGGTGGTCAATTGCGACTTACATGAATGTCATTAGCCCGCGAGGCAAGCGCGTTGTCGCGGCGGGCGAAGACTATTCCGCAGCCGGCTCCTCGGCGGGGCGGCCGGCCGCCCATCGCTCCTTGATCATCGCACTGGTCATCCGGCTGCCGTCGTGGCTCCAGCCGGGTTCGCGCCAGATATAGGACAGCTTGTGCCGCCACGGCGCGCTCCACACGTCCTTGGCGATCCCGACCCATTCATGGACCGCGGCCCACAAAAGGTTGAAGCTGCCGAGTTGCTTGACGATGCCATAGCGAACCGGATCGTCGTCGCGTTCGGGAACGAAGCTGCCGAACATCCGATCCCACACGATGAAGACCCCGGCATAGTTGGCGTCGAGGTAGCGCGGGTTGACGCCGTGGTGAACGCGGTGGTGCGATGGCGTGTTCATCACCGCCTCGAACCAGCGCGGCATCCGCCCGATCGCCTCGGTATGAATCCAGAACTGGTAGATCAGGTTGAGCCCGCCGCAGAAAAAGACCATCGCGGGTGGAAAGCCGATCAGGAACAGCGGCAGACGGAACAGGAAGGCCAGGCTGAAAAAGCCGGTCCAGGTCTGCCGCAGCGCGGTCGACAGATTATAATGCTGGCTCGAATGATGGATGACATGGCTCGCCCAGAACCAGCGGACGCGGTGCGCGCTGCGATGAAAGGCATAATAGGCCAGATCGTCGAGGACGAAGCAGAGGATCCACGCCCACCACCATTGTTTGAGCGCGATGCCGATGTCGAACAGGTGGAATTGATAGACCCACACCGCCATGCCGACGACCGCCGCGCCGACCGCCGCACCGGCCACTTGACTACCGGTACCAAGCAGGAGCGAGGTCAGCGTGTCGCGCGTTTCGTACCGGCTCTTGTCGCGGCGCAGCGACACGATCATCTCGGCGATCAGCAACAGGATAAAGGCGGGCACCGCATAGGTTACCGGGTTGGGAAGATCATCCATGCGCCACATCCCGCATCCGCGCCGCCCATACCCCCGCGTCTTTCCCGAGTTGCAGCGTCACCGACCCGAAGGTTCGCTCGGGCATCGTCAATGTCAGGAAATCCTTGTCGAGCCGTCCAACCACGGCTGCGTCGACCGGCCGCGCTGCGAAATGATTGCCGTGCGCCCGCACCAGCATCATCTGCCCCGCGGCGTTGCGGACGATCGCGGCAAAGCCCGCGCGGTCGCGCGCGACCTCTATCCCCCCGAACCCCGTCTCGGCCTCGTCGGCAAGGCGGATCGCATGCGCGGCGTCGGCAATCCGCGGATCGGCGCCCAGGCCCATGCGCTTGACCAGCCAGGCGACGACCAAGACCGCCACCAGCGATCCCGCGAGCTGGATAAGGTCGCTCACCGTCATGGCTAACCTGCGAGCGCGTCCATCATCGGCCGCAGCGCCGACAGATCATAGCCGCCGTTCGCGGCCGCATCGCACAGCATGTCGATATCGTCGCCGGCCCGCGCGCGCGTCAGCGCCCACAAATGCGTTGAGCGCGTACCCGACCGGCAATAGGCGAGCACGGGCCCGGTCGCATCGCCCAGCAACGTATCGAGCGCGTCGAGCTGCGGATGGCTGAACCCCGAATGGCCGATCGGGATGGCGGCATAGGCCATTCCCTCGGCGGCGCAGGCATGCGCGATGGCATCGCCCTGCGGCGCGCCCGGGTCCTCTCCGTCGGGGCGGTTGTTGACGATCATCGCAAAGCCTGCCGCCTTCGCCGCGGCGACATCCTCGATGCTGATTTGCGGCGCGACCGAATAGGTCGGGGTCAAGGCTCGAAAGTCGCTCATGCCGCGATCTATAAACCTGCGCTGATTGCTGACAAGCGTGAAGGTGCCAACAAGGTTGCGCGATAGCGATCTTTCCTAGAACTGCCGGATCACCTCCAGAAAGGCATCGCCCCATGCCTCCAGCTTCTTGGCGCCGACGCCGGGAATCGACGCAAGGTCGGCGCGCGAGGCGGGACGCTCGCTCGCCATCGCGCGCAGCACCGCGTCGTGAAAGATCACATAGGGCGGCACGCCCGCCTCGCTCGCAAGGTCGCGCCGCGTCGCACGCAGCGCATCGAACAGGGGGTCGCCGACCGGGTTTGCCGCCGCACCATCGCCGCGCCCGGCGCGCGACAGGCGGCGGGCAGGCGGCTCGGCCATCAGCACGGGCACCTCGCCCTTCATCACCGCGCGCCCGGCGGGGCCGAACATCAGCCCGCCATGCTCGGTCGCGGCGAGCGCCTCGCGTGCCATCAGGCTGCGCACCAGCGGCTTGATCAGCCGCGCATCCTCCCCCTCGACGATGCCGAACACCGACAATTTGTCGTGGCCGCGCGCGGCGATCCGTTCGTCACGCCGCCCCGTCAGCACCGCCTCGACGTGCCCCGCGCCATAGCTTTGTCCGGTGCGATAGACCGCCGACAAAAGCTTTTGCGCCAACACCGTCGCATCGACCTGCTTCGGCGGGTCGAGGCAATTGTCGCAATTGCCGCAGCGCGTCGGCGGGTCTTCGCCGAAGTGGCGCAGCAGCAGCGCGCGGCGGCACTCGACCGTCTCGACCAACGCCGCGAGCGCATTCAACCGGGCGCGCTCGCCTGCCAGCCGGTCCTCGGGCAGATCGCCCAGCCGCATCCGCGCCCGCGCGAAATCTTCGGCGCCCCACAGCATCAACGCCTCGGCGGGATCGCCGTCGCGCCCCGCGCGCCCGGTCTCCTGATAATAGCTCTCGATCGATTTCGGCAGCCCGGCATGCGCGACGAAACGTACGTCGGGCTTGTCGATCCCCATGCCGAAGGCGACCGTCGCGGTGACGATGCCATCTTCGGAGGCGACGAAATCATGCTGCACCCGCGCGCGCCGTTCGGGGTCGAGCCCGGCATGATAGGCCGCCACGCTGCGCCCGGTGGCGGCGGCGAGCTTCGCAGCCATCCGTTCGGTCCCGTCGCGCGTCGGACAATAGACGATCCCGGGCCCCGGATTGGCGGCGATGAATTCGGTAAGCTGTTTTGCCGGCGCCCCGCGCGGCGCGATGCGATAGCGGATGTTCGGCCGGTCGAACCCCGCGAGGATCAGCCCTTCGGCGGGGATGCCGAGCTGGACCAATATATCCTCGCGCGTGTGCTTGTCGGCCGTCGCGGTCAGCGCGAGCCGCGGTACCGCCGGAAAGGCGTCGAGCAGCGGGCGGAGCAGGCGATAGTCGGGGCGGAAATCATGCCCCCATTCCGAAACGCAATGCGCTTCGTCGATCGCGAACAGCGCGGGCGCGCGCACCGCCATCAGCGACCGGAACCCCTCGCCCGTCGCCCGTTCGGGCGCAATGTAGAGGAGGTCGAGCTGTCCGTCACGATAGGCCTGGCGCGTGTCGGCGAAATCGGCATCGACGCTGGTCAGACTGGCGGCGCGAATCCCCGCCGCGCGCGCACCGCGCAGCTGATCATGCATCAGCGCGATCAGCGGCGATACGACGACGACACAGCCGTCGAGGGCCACGGCGGGAAGCTGGTAGGTCAGCGACTTGCCCGCCCCCGTCGGCATCACCGCCAGCGTATGCGCACCCGCCATCACCCGCGCAACGACATCGGCCTGCCGCCCGCTAAAGGCGTCGAAACCGAATGTGGATTTGAGCAGGGGGAGAAGAGCGTCGGGGGACATCGCTCGGGGCGATAGGGGAGTCGAGCCCGCGACGGAACCCCCCTCCACGCGGATGCGGACTAAACCGTGCCCTCTTCCCTCTCCGCCTGCTGACGCGCCCACATGTCGGCGTAGAGCCCGCGCATCGCCAGCAGTTGGTCGTGGGTGCCCGTTTCGGCGACGCGGCCGCGGTCGAGGACGATGATGCGGTCGGCGCTCGTGACGGTCGACAGGCGGTGCGCGATCACCAGCGTCGTGCGCCGTTCGGCGATCCGTTCCAGCGTGTCCTGAATCGCCGCCTCGGTCCGGCTGTCGAGTGCGCTCGTTGCTTCGTCGAGGATCAGGACCGGCGGATTCTTGAGCAGGGTGCGCGCGATCGCGACGCGCTGTTTCTCGCCGCCCGACAGTTTGAGCCCGCGCTCGCCGACTTCGGTCTCATAGCCCTGCGGCAGCATCGCAATGAAGCCGTCGATCGCCGCGCCTTTCGCCGCCTCGGCAATCTCTTCGACGCGCGCATCGGCGCGGCCATAGGCGATATTATATCCGATGCTGTCGTTGAACAGCACCGTATCCTGCGGGACGATCCCGATTGCGGCGCGCAGGCTCTGCTGCGTCACCGCGCGGATGTCCTGCCCGTCGATCAGGATGCGGCCGCCCTGCGGATCGTAGAAGCGGAAGAGCAGCCGCGCGATCGTCGATTTGCCCGCGCCCGAAGGGCCGACAATGGCCAGCGTCTCGCCCGCGCCCACCGCAAAGCTGACGCCGTTCAAAATGGTTCGGTCGGCCTCATAGCCGAAGACGACATCCTCGAACGCCACGGCACCGCCCGCGACGTGCAGCGCGGGGGCGCCGGGCGCGTCGGTGATCTCGCTTGGCGTGTCGATCAGGCGGAACATCGCCTCCATGTCGATCAGCCCCTGCCGGATCGTGCGATAGACCATGCCGAGCATGTCGAGCGGGCGGAAAAGCTGCGCGAGCAACGTGTTGACGAGCACCACGTCGCCGACCGCGAAGATGCCGCGCGACCAGCCCCACACCGTATAGCCCATCGCGCCGGCCATGGCGGCATTGGTGATGAAGCTCTGCCCGATATTGAGCCAGGCGAGGCTGTTCTCGCTCTTGACCGCGGCGCTCGCATATTGACCCGCAACCTCGCGGTAGCGCGCCGTCTCGCGCTCCTCGGCGCCGAAATATTTGACCGTCTCGTAATTGAGCAGGCTGTCGACGCTGCGCCCGACGGTCAGCGTGTCGAGGTCGTTCATCCGCATCCTGAGCGCGGTGCGCCAGTCGGTCACCTTGCGCGTGAAGGCGATGTAGACGACGACCATCAGCGCGGTCGCCGCGGCCAGACCGAGGCTGAATTTGGTCCAGAAGATGACGATGACCGCGGTCAGTTCGATGATCGTCGGCGCGATATTGAACAACAGGAAATAGAGCATGGTGTCGATGCTCTTGGTTCCGCGCTCGATCACCTTGGTCACCTCGCCCGTCCGCCGCGCGAGGTGAAAACGCAGCGATAAGGCATGCAGGTGGGTGAAGGTGGCGATCGCGAGTTCGCGCGTCGCATCCTGTCCGACGCGTTCGAAAACGACATTGCGCAGATTGTCGAACAGCACCCCGGCAAAGCGCGCACCGGCATAGGCGACCACCAACCCGATGGTCAGCGCGACGCCTTCCTGCATCCCCGGCGCCATGCGGTTGATCGCCGCGCCATAGACGAAGCCCATCGACAGCTGCACCGCCTTCGACGCCAGCACCAGCAGCCCGGCCCCGATAATGCGCAACTTGTGCTCGCGATGCCCCGCCGGCCACAGATAGGGCAGGAAGCGCCGCAGCGTCGCCAGAATCGGCGGCTCGCTGCGCGGGCTGGCGGAAGAAGCGGTGTCAGGCGGCATGAGCGCTCCATGTAGGGCGCCGGTCCCGCTTCGCCAAGCTTGGGCGAAGACAATGCTCCCTTTTCCGTGAAAAGCGCGTGATCCCGGTCCGCCGCCGCCCGATCATCAGAATCGGGCGACAGGGCACCCTGTCAGCCGCCGTTGGCGCGGATCCATTTTTCGACGACCGGCGCAATCTCTTCGCGCCACTTGCGCCCGTTGAAAATGCCGTAGTGGCCGACACCCTTCGCCATCAGATATTTCTTCTTGGCGGCCGGCAGTTCGGTGGCGAGGGTCAGCGCCGCCTTGGTCTGGCCGATCCCCGAAATATCGTCGCGCTCGCCTTCGATCGCGAGCAGCGCGATGTCGTCAATCTTGCCAAGGTCGACGATCTTCCCCCGATGCTCGAATTCGCGCTTGGGCAACAGGTGGCGCTGGAAAACCGCATCGACCGTCTGGAGATAGAATTCGGCGGTCATGTCGCAGACGGCGCGATATTCGTCATAGAATTCCTTGGTCTTGTCCGCACTCTCGCCATCACCATCGACCAGATGCTTGAACATTTCCCAATGGCTCATCATGTGATTGCCGAGGTTCATCGACATGAAACCGGCGAGCTGCAGGAAGCCGGGATAGACGCGGCGCCCGGCGCCCGGATACCAAGCCGGAACCGTTGCGATCACATTTTCCTGGAACCATGCATAAGGCCGCGTCGTCGCGTGCTGGTTGACAGCGGTGGGCGCCTTGCGCGTGTCGATCGGTCCGCCCATCATCGTCAGCGTGCGCGGGCGGCACTTGTGCTTGTCGGCCGCCATGACGGCTGCGGCGGCGAGGCTCGGAACCGAAGGCTGGCACACCGCAAGCATATGCGCGCCCGGCCCGATATGCTCGAGCCAGCCGATCAGATAGTCGATATAATCATCGAGATCGAATTTGCCTGCTTCGAGCGGGACATTGCGGGCATCGCGCCAGTCGGTGATCCACACATCATGGTCGGGGATCATCCGCTCGACCGTGCCACGCAGCAGCGTCGCATAATGACCCGACATCGGCGCGACGATCAGCAGCTTGGGCTTGCCGGCGCTTGCCGTGTGCCGGAAATGCTTGAGCTGGCCGAAAGGCTTGCGCGCCTCGATCGCTTCACCGACGCGCAGCGTCTCGCCATCGACGACCGTCTCGTACAGTTCGAACCCCGGTTTGCCGCGCGGCGCCGAGGCGTGCGCAAAGACCTCGAGCGCCGAGGCGAACATCGGGCTCGCGCTGAAATAGCCGAGCGGATTGGCGGGATGCTGGATGACCTGCGCGCCCGCGGTCGCCAATGCGCTCGCGCCCGCGAGCCAGCTCCGCTGCATGTCAAAAGCGTGGTACAGCATAATCTGAATTCCTTGCGTCCGGTCGGGCGCTCTTCCGGCATCCCTGTTGGTCCACAGTCTAGGGCAACATCGTCATTGTGCAATGCATCAAAATCATTGCGCGGCGCTTGATGGATAATATTCCGGGACAGCGGCGGCCTCGGCCTGTTCCAGCGCCTCCGCCACCGCGGCTTCATCGCTTCGCGCGGCGGCAGCCCTATCGCATCACGCGCGCGGGCCTGCGTGCGGTGCGGGCGCAGCGCGACAACCGCTGAGCCGAAGGGAGCGCGGGCGATCCGGTCCCGCGCTCCCTTTACGCAGCCTGGCTTCATGGTCCTTGAAGCAGATCGCCATTCTGCATCGTTGAGCGGCACCGGCGCGGCTGCTAGGGCGATGACCAATGGCGACCAAATCCGATAAACCGAACCCGCCCCGCAAGCTGTCGAGCCTGCGCATGGTCTGGCATCATGCCAGCCGCTATCCGCTCCAGCTGCTGATTGCGGCGATCGCGCTCGGCATCGCGGCGATCGCGACGCTCGCAATCCCCTATCAGTTCAAGGAAATGATCGATTCGGGCTTCGTCGCCGGCGGCGGCGATGTCAGCCCGCATTTCCGGTTCTTCTACGTGATCGTCCTCATCCTCGCGATTGCGACGGCGCTCCGCTTCTATTTCGTGAGCTGGCTCGGCGAACGCACCGTCGCCGATATCCGCGAGGCGGTGCAGCGTAACCTTCTGCGCCTGGCCCCCGGCTTTTTCGAAGAAAACCGCCCCTCCGAAATCGCCTCGCGCATGACGGCGGATACGGCGATCATCGAACAGACCGTCGGCACCACGGTTTCGGTTGCGCTTCGCAACACCGTCATGGGCATCGGCGGGATCGCCTATCTCTTTTCGCTCTCGCCGAAACTTACGGGCGGAATTCTGCTCGGTATCCCGGTCATCATCATGCCGATCGTGCTGCTCGGGCGCCGCCTGCAAAATGTCTCGCGCTCGAGCCAGGATCGCGTCGCCGACATCGGTGCAACCACGGCGGAACAGCTCGGCGCCATGAAGATCGTCCAGGCCTTCGGGCAGGAAACGCGCGAGGCGGAGCGCTTCACTAGCGCCGTCGAAGCCAATTTCGCCACCGCCAAGCGCCGCATCCGGCTCCGCGCTACGATGACCGCGATCGTCATCGGGCTGCTGTTCGGCGCCATCACCACCTTGCTCTGGTACGGGGCCGAAGGCGTGGCCGCGGGCACGATCACGGGCGGCACCATTGCCGCCTTCGTCCTGACCGGCGGCCTTGTCGCGGGTGCGTTCGGCGCGCTGACCGAAGTCTATGGCGATCTGCTTCGCGCGGCCGGCGCCGCCGAACGCCTCAACGAACTGCTGATCGCCGAGCCGAGCATCGCCCCGCCGCCGGCCCCTCGCGCTCTGCCGGAAACCGCGACCGGCACGCTCGAATTCGATCATGTCGAATTCCGCTACCCGACGCGCCCCGACGCACCCGCGCTGCACGATTTCAGCCTGTCCATCCGCGCGCGCGAAACGGTTGCGATCGTCGGCCCGTCGGGTGCCGGCAAATCGACGCTCTTCCAGCTCGCCGAACGCTTCTACGATCCGCAAGGCGGTGAAATCCGCCTCGACGGCGTCGCGCTGCCCGAACTCGATCCCGCCGACCTGCGCGCCCGGATCGCGATGGTTCCGCAGGAAACGGTGATATTCGCGGCCTCGGCGCGCGACAATCTGCGCTATGGCAACTGGCTGGCCACCGATGACGAGCTATGGGCCGCCGCGCGCGCCGCCAATGCGGAAGAATTTCTGCGCAAGCTTCCCGATGGTCTCGACACTTTCATGGGCGAAGGGGGCGCCCGCCTGTCGGGCGGCCAGCGTCAGCGTGTTGCAATCGCCCGCGCGCTGCTCCGCCGCGCGCCGCTGCTGCTGCTCGACGAGGCGACTTCGGCGCTCGACGCCGAGTCCGAAAAACTCGTTCAAGATGCGCTCGAGGCGCTGATGCACGACCGCACCACCGTCGTCATCGCGCACCGCCTCGCGACCGTCCGCGCCGCCGACCGCATCATCGTGATGGACGAAGGCCGTATCGTCGAGGAAGGACGCCACGACGATCTCGTCGCCGCCGACGGTCTCTATGCGCGGCTCGCGCGCCTGCAGTTCCAGGATAACCTTGCCGCCGATCAGGCAGCCGTGATGGAGAAATAGCGATGTCGCTCTACGATCTCACCGTTCCCGCCTACGTCAATGCGCTCGGCGCGCTCTCGGCGCAGCTTGCAAAGGCGCAAGCGTGGGGTGCCGACAATGCCATCGGCGAGCTGCAATTCGCCGCCGGCCGGCTGGCGCCCGACATGTTCCCCTTGCCGACGCAGATCCGTTTCGCCTGCGGCCAGGCGATCAGCGGGCTCGCCCGGCTTGGCGCCTCGGGCGGCCCCGAATTCCCCGACGACGCCGCCGACTTTGCGGGAATGCAGGATCAGATCGCCCGCACGCTGACTTTTCTGGATACGATCGACCCCGTGTCGCTCGGCGTGGACGATGATCGACCGGTCAGCTTCGATCTGCCCAACGGCATGGTTTTCGACCTGACCGCCGCGACCTATGTTCGCGACTGGGCGCTGCCGCAATTCTACTTCCACATCGTCGCGGCCTATGCCGTCATGCGTCATCTTGGGGTGCCGCTCGGCAAGGCCGACTACGCCGGCTATATGATGCAACATCTGCGCCCCGGGACGGCGCCAACCGCCTGACCGGCACTTCCGAGACGGGGCATCGGTACGAAGTCGGCGGTCAGACCAAGCCGCCGTACCGCTGGATACCCGGAAACGCGATCTTGCTGCCCCCGTTACGACGGATCGCGCCGATGGCCTGATCGACACGCAGATAGCGCGCCTGCGCGTCGGGTTCGAACAGCAGCGTGGCCGGAACCGCGCGCTCGGACGCTGCCTTCACCAGTTGGCCCAGTTCGGCCAAGTCGACGGCGTTGCCGTTCCAGCGAATGATGTCGCTGGTGTCGATGCTGACGCGATTTTCGTCGCGAACTTCGAAAGGCGCCGGGCCGGCGGGCAGTGTGACATCGACCTTATGCGTCGGCGGCGGAATGGTGATGACGAACATCACCAGCATCACGAGCATGACGTCGATCAGCGGCGTGGTGTTGATGTCGGGGCTGCCGTTCGGATCGGCGCGAAAGATGCTGCGGCGTCGACGCATTCTGTCTCTCCCTGTCATCGAGAGCGCCAACACCTCACCCTCGCGTGCCAGCGCGCCCGCCTTGTCCGAGGCCCACCCGTTCACCGCGGCGCCTCACAGATATGATATATCATTTATGTTGAGGAGCAAGACTCAAATTCCGCGTCGTCGCCCCGGCAAGCCCTGCCATCAGCCGGAGGTGTCATCGAAAAGCATACATAAAGAAAGGGCGGCACCTTGCGGTACCGCCCTTCTTTTTCGTCCAATCCCCGTCGGGAATGAAAACCGGTCTTACATGCCCGAGTTCGGACCGTAAGTGATTTCCACGCGACGGTTCTGGTCGTTGCGGACGCCATCGGCGGTTGCAACGGCCGGGCGGGTTTCGCCGAACGCCTGCGTCGTGATCGAACCATCGGCAACGCCACGAGCCGTCATGTACGACTTCACGGCATCGGCGCGACGCTGCGACAGACCGACGTTGTACTTGGCCGAACCCGAACGGTCGGCGTGACCGGCGAGCATGACCTGCTGGCCGCTGCAGCCACGGTTGTAAGCGCTGATCGCGTTGTCCAGCGTTGCAGCCGCTTCCGGCGTGATCGCCGACTGATCCCAGTCGAAGTACACGATATACGGTCCGGGTTCGCAAACCGGCGGCGGCGGCGGCGGCGGCGGCGGAGCCGGCGGCGGCGGCGGCGGCGGCGGCGGCGGAGCCGGCGGCGGCGGCGGCGGCGCTTCCGCACCACCGAAGTTGTAGGTCAGCGTTCCGAGCAGCGAGTGCGAACGGAAACGACCCGAAACGTCGCGGCCAAGCTGGTCGACCATCTTCAGATCGCTGACATTGAAGAAGCGATACTTCAGACCGGCATCCCAATGCTTGGTCAGCGGCGCACGAACACCGGCGATTGCCTGCCACGCGAAGCGCGTATCGGAATCGTCCAGGAAGTTGGTTGCGAAGACCGGCTGGACCGAAACGCGCGCAACACCGGCGCCACCGCCGATGAAGCCCTGCAGGCCATCGTCGTCTCCGAAGTCGAGCATACCGTTGGCCATGAAGCTCAGCGCGTTCGAGTCGCCATTCAGCGGCGTGCTGCCGGTGAAGATTGCGCCAGCCGAACTCGACGGAATTCCGGGCGCCGAGAAGGTGCCACCCTTGATATCGGCTTCACGATAGCCGACTTCGACTTCAGCGCGGAAACCGCCGAAGTCGTAACCGACAGTGCCTTCGAAATCATAACCGGTACGATGATCGAGCGTTCCCGCATTAGCGACGGTGCCGATATCGAGGTCGATGTCCTCGACGATCATGACACCACCACCGACACCAACATACCACGAGTTGTCGCGCGCCATAGCAGGCGACGCAAGGGCAGTGGAGGCCAACGCCACAGCGACGGCAAGCTTCCTCATAATGGATTCCCCTTTCAATTGAGATTACGTCTCGACAGACGTCCTACTCGTGCCTTTGGTTCCACGCAAGTAAACAAATCGACAATCTGTTGCCAAAAAGTCGCACTTCCTGCGCGAACAGAAACAAAATCAGCCAGCGATCATAATACCATGCGCTACCATAAGCGCAAGCAGCGCGTCTATTGCCGCACGCGCTTCCAGGTCGATCGTCGTCCCCCCTTCGGGATTCGCAATAGCCATGGGTACAGTCCATTCGGAGCCGTTGAACCACAGCGCGGCACCATCGCTGATCCGTCTTATCCGCATTCCGGGAGAGGGCGCGACAAACCGCCAACCGCCCGCGGTCCAAAGCGCCAGCCGGCCCGCCTCGCCGGACCATTCGCCGATGGCGGCTTCATCCACGATCCAGCAATCGCCCTCGGCAGGATCTTCAGGCGGCGTCGCCAGCGGCCCATCGACGACGGCGGCGTGAAGCAGCGCGTCGATCAGGACGAGCGCCTCGTTATGCGTCGTCTCCTTCTGCGCTTGCGCCACCGACAGCATGGGCAGGGCAAAGCGCGGGGTCTGCAGATTGTCCGACATGTGGGAATCCTTTCAGAAAGCAGAGGATCAGGCGAGCGGGAGGACAAGCGGCGGGGAAAGACCGAAGTCGCCGACCTGCCGAACGGAAAGCGCGCTTCGCGCCGGTATTACCGCCAGCAGCGCGGCATCCAGAACCAGTCGGGATTCAGGGCAATCCCACGGGCCGAGCCCCGGCACCGCGGGCACGAGCATGACCTGCCACAGCTCGCGGACCTCGCCGATCGGCAGATCGACCTGATCGCGCCAGCCGTGATCGGCACGGCTGCGCCGCACCCAGCGCGCCTCGATCGCGCCATCGGCAGCCGCGCGCATATATCCATGCACCGGCGACAGCGGCCGCAGCGCCCGCGCCGCCGACGGCACCGGCACATCGACCAGTTCAACGCCGCCCCGCCGCGCCCATTCGACGCTTGCCTCGCCGCTTTCGGCCTGCCGCGCCATATCGTCGGGAAGCAGCCACAGCGCGGCATCATCGAGCAGGACGAACGGCTCGCCCGCGCCGTGCGCCATCGTATCGTCGGTCCCGGCAAGACCGCGAAGGAGCCCGGTCAGCCGCCACAATCCTCCCCCCAACGAGTCGGCGGTACCGAACTGCAGCAATTCACCGCCGACCATCGCCCTGTTTCCGCCGGCCAGCAGCGCCGCGTCGCCAATCGATTCGAGCGTCATCACGGGATTGGTCAGTACAACGTCCAGCCCGTTCACCCGGTCGAACAGGCCTACGGGCCCCGGCTCCAGCGGCGCGGCCAGCGCCCCCAACGCCAGTGCCGGCCGCGCCGTCCCGATCGCGACCGGCTCTATATCGGCGCCGCCCAGAAACCATAGATCGGCGCCGCGCCAGCCGTCATTCTCGCCGGCCGCGGCAACCAGCACCCGCGGCGCCGTGGCGGCCGCGCCCATGCTGGGCAGATCGAACAGCCGCACCACGCCCTCGCTATCGGGCCAGTCGGGGGCAACGACGGGCGCGCCGGGGTCCGCAGCAAGCTCGGCCACGCTCGGCGGCCGATAGCGCCGCAGCTCGACGCGGACCGACGCCGCTTTCACGCTGCGCGACGCGATGCGCCAGACACCCCCGTCCGGAAGCGCGATCAGCCCGCCAACGGGCAGGGCCAGCGCCGCCAGATCCGCTTCCCAGACGATCGTTTCGCGGCCATCGGTCGCCGAGGCCGCGAGCCGCTGCGCCAGCGCGCGGGCCGAACCGGCGGCAAGCACGGCGGGCAAATCCATCCGGTCCTCGCGCGCACCTCCGCCGGCGACGATCGCCATCTGCTGACCAAGTTGATAGTCGCGCTCGGGCTCGTAATGGCGCAGCCGGATCGAAGCAGGCAGCGCCCCCAGCGGCATGCGCCGATGCTCGACGATGTCGGACGCGCTCCAATCGCGTCGGCTTTCGGAATAGGCATCCGGTGCAAGGATGGGCTGCTCGGCCTCTGCCGGCAGAAGCCGCCAGTCCGCCGACGCGCTGCGCAGCCGGACGGCATCGGCGTCGAACAGCGGCGCCAGCGCGTCGCGCGCGCGATCGCCCGACGCGGCATAGCCGCCAAAGGGCCAAACCCCCGCCGCACGGCCTGGATCGCCCAGCAATATGTTGGCCACGCTTCCGGCATCGACGGTCCCCGCATCGGCTTCGACCTCGAAGGTCAGCGATGGAATCCGGTTGCCGAAGGCCGCCAGTTCCAGCTCCTCGAACACGACATAGGCCAATCCGCGAAGCGCCGACGCCGAAGCCGGGCCCAGCGCCGCGGCAATCAGCGGATCGACGGCCTGATCCTCGCCCCCGTCATGGCTCCTAAAGACACAGCGTTCGCGAAAGCTCCCGCTCGCCCCGCGCAGCAGATTGCCATCGGCCCAGATGCGCCGCACCGCCCGGATCGGCCGCGAGGACAGCGCGACCGCCAGCGATACCGCATAGCTATATTCGGTCACCGAAGGCCGCCCCTTGCCGCCGCCGCTCTTCGTGCGCCGCTCGATCAGGTCGGTTGCCCAAATGACGCTGCCCGCAACGCGCATCGTGCCGAACAGCTTGGGAATCTGCTGGCCATAGGTCGATGCCTGCACCTTCAGGTCGGCCAGCCGCGGCCCCTCGCGCCCCTTGGGCTTGAAGATCGCCGCGTCGACCTGCTGGCCGACGGCGGCGCCGATCGCCGCGCCGACCGGCCCGCCAACGATGCCGCCGACGACCGTCAGCACCAGAGTCGCCATATCATTTCTCCAAATCAGAAAGCCGCCAGCGGCGCGCGCTCCGCACCGCCCGATCGAACGGCGCCTCGACCACGCGGCGCAGCCCGGCATGGGCATGAACGATCCCCGCCGGACCGATCAGCGCCAGGTGAAACTGCCGCGCGGGCAGCGCGATCAGCGCGACATCGCCGACCCGCGCCGCGTCGACCGTTTCGCCAAAGCCGGCCGCCGTCAGTCCCGCCGCGACCCGCCCGCCGCTCCATCCGCGCAGCGGATAGGCGGCGGGCGCAACCAGCATCCGTCCGGCTTCGGCATAGGCCGCCCAGACCAGCCCGACGCAATCGACGCCCGTGCGCGGGTCGCGCCCCTGCGGGACGAACCGCGCCCCGACCATCGCGCGCGCGGCTGCAAAGGCGCGCGCGCCAAGCTCATCCACCGGGATAGCGCGTCAGCAGATCATTGCCCGGCAGATGTGCCTCGCCGCGGAAATTGACCGCGTTGGCAAAGCGGCTGCGACAGGTCGCCAATTGCTTGTCGCACCCCTCGATCAATCGCACCCGCGCGGGCAGGGGCGGAAGCAGCGGCGGCATCTCGGCGAGCGTCAGCACCGCGCCCGCCGCCGCAATCACCGGAGTGCGCAGCCCGCACGCTGCCCCTTCCAGCCAGCACAGCTCGCCGAACGCCATCGTGCCGGGCGGCGGCGCGGCATCGATCGTTACCTCGCGCCCGTCGATCGCCACGATGCGGCGCGCATGGGTCAGCGGCGCCAGATTGATCCGGCACGCGGGGTCGCCCAGCGCCGCGCGGCACGATGGCGATGTCGCCGGACAGACGGGCCGGTCGAGCATCTGCATAATGCCCTGCAATTCGGCCGCAAAAGCGCTCCCGCGCCGTTCGATCGCGCCCAGCGTCCCCCGCGCCACCGTCACCGGCGCCACCTCGGGCGCCGTCCAGTCGGTCACGAACAGCGTCAGTGCCGCGCCGTCCCAGCGCCCCGCATCCAGGTCGCGCGCCGCAATCGCATCGCTGCTGATCGCGCCTTCAAGGTCCATCGTCGACGCATCCAGACTGTCGCTCGTTTCGATCGCCGAGGGCTTCATCCCCGGCGCCGCGCGATAGGGAACGCTATCGATCAACAGGTCGCGGTCGTGCGACGTCAGGCCCAGCACCACCCCGTCGCGCCGGGACAGGCGCCAGCACCACGCCAGCGTCACCACTTCGGCGCGCAGCCATGCCGGCGCGGCTTCGGCCTCGCTCACCATGGCGCCCGCACCTCGATCAGCGGCACGCTCGCAATCTCGCCCGCCAGAAAGGTCGCGCAGCTGACCTCCAGCCGGTCATCGGCAAAGCGCACCGGCACGTCGAACAGAAAGCCCGCCGTAACAGCGGCCCCAACCGCGGGGGCATCATCCAGCAGCACCGCGCCCTCGCCCGTCACAACAAAGGCCGCCGTCTCGACGCCGCCCACCGCGACGCGCACGCTTCCTGCGACGGGCAGGCGGATCGCCCGTTCCTGTTCGGCATCGCCCACGCCATAATGTTTGACGAGCGCGAACAGCCGCGTTTCGCCGTCGCCCTCTCCCAGCAACTGGTCACCCGGTCCGGGTGCGCCGCCATCGCCCGCCGAAGCATGATCGAACGGATCACGAAAGCGAAAGGCGCGCGCCGCCCCGCGCCGCGCCCGAAAGAATTCGGCCAGCGTCCGCACATCGGCTTCGGAGCGTATGCCCGGCCCCGCGTCATAGCGCATCCGGGCTTCCGCCCATTCGCTCGCGCGCTGTTCGTGGCCCGAAGCCGAGCTGACGATCTGCGTCGAAAATTCGGTCGCCACCATCGCCTCGCGCCCGATCGCCAGCGGAAAATCCACCGCATCGAAAGCCTGCACCGCATCCTCCCCGTCAAAACAAGTGAAGCCGTCGCGCGCGACCTGCGGCAACGCCCAGATAAAGGCGCGCGCTACACCCGCTGCCTCTGCCGCGTCGGCGGCCGCGGCGATCGCCGCCCACTGGGCGCGGTCGTCGGCATCGAGAACGAAGCCCGCGAAATACTGCTGCGCCGACACCGGATACCCCAGCCGCACCGCCATCGCGGCGCGCGCGCCCGCACTTGCGGCGCCGCGTCCCGTCGTCACCCAGTCATAATCCTCAAGCTGCAGCACATCGAACGCCGGTGCCGCCCAGCCGAGCGGCACATTGGCGCGGCGCAGTTCGGGCGCCGCGGGATCGAGCACGCTCGGCAGATAGACGAGCAGATGGCTCCGGAAATCGCTCGCCCCCGCCGCATCGCGCGCTGCCGCCAACAGCGCTGCAGTCGATGCCGCCAGCAGCGCCCCCAATGCGTCGAGCATCGCGCATTGCCCGGCATCGAGCGCGCCGCGGACATCGGGAATCGCGACGCTCGCGCTCCCCAATGCCGCCGTCGTCGCCGCGTCATAGACGCAGAGCCGCCCTGCGCCGGCGTCCCACCACCAGGGCTCGCCGACCTGGAACCGCACCGGCAAACCGGCCTCCACCGCCAGTGCGACAAGGGCGCGCGCCACCAGTTGCAACCACCCCATCGCCTCGGCGTGGGCGGGCGACAACAGGGTCGATGGCGGTTCCCAGCCCGTCAGCGCAGGGTTCCCCTCGCTATCGCGCTGCTTCCAGTCCGCGGGGCAATAGGCATCGAATAATTCGTAGGAGAGCGACCAGATGAGCCCCAACCCGGCGGCGGCACATCCGGCTGCAAAGGCGCGGTGCCATGCTGCGCACGGCGCGTTGAGCGGGCCGCCCGCGACATCATGCCGCCGCCGCCATCATCGTCGCCGCGCCAGCCGGCCAGCACTGCCGCCACCTCGGCAGGCGTCGCGGCCCAGAATTCGCCGGGGCGCCAGCCGCAGACGCGCGCCATCACGCCCGCCAGCGCCAGCGCGCCGGGGGCCAGCCGATCGTCGGCCACCTCATCGCCCCTGCAATATCTGCCCGAGCAGCAGGCGCAGCGCCGGCGTCGCACCCGCCAGCCCGGCGGCAACCACCGCCTCACCCACCGCCTCGCGGGTCAGCGCGGCGGGCCGCTCGGCGATACAGTGCCAGAACAGCGTCGCCATCTCGCCCAGCGCCAGCCGCCCGTCCGCCGCCCGCTCGACCAGCGCGAACAGCGGGCCAAGCTCCGCCTCGGCCGCGACCAGCGCGCCGAAACTCGGACGCAGCACATGGGTCGCTCCGCCGATCCGCAACTCTCCCTCGCCGCGCAAGGCGTTCGCCGCCGCGCTCACAGGCTCGCCACCGCGCCGCTCGATTCCAGGTTCAGCGTGTAATTGCGCTCACCATTATAATCGCCCGCATAGTCGAGCCGCGTGACCAGGAACCGGCCGCGCAGCCGCTCGCCGCTTTCGAAGCTCAGCTCATAATCGTCGATCGCCCCCGACAGCGCATGGCCGCGCAGCCGAATTTCGGCGTCGGAGCCGGTAAAGATTCCCGCCGCGCTCACCGACACCGATCGCACCCCGGCGCCCGACAGCAGCTCGCGCCACCCGCCCGAATCCTTGGTCGTCACATTCACCGCCTCGCCGTTCACCGACATTTGCGTCGTCCGCAAACCCGCAACGGTGCGATAGGCCGGCGGCGTTTCGCCGTCGCCGATCTTCAGCAGAAAGGCGCTCCCATTTTCGATAGCCATCGTCTACATCTCCTCGCACATAATCATCCGCAAACTGGGGAGTCGCAGGATGCTTGTTTTTTCCATTCTTCTCGCTGCCATGGCGCCGTCGCCCGCTGCCGCCGTCGACAATTCGCGCGCGGTCTTCACCAAATGCCTGCGCGACCACATGAAGAAGTCGCTCGAGGCAAAGATGGGCGAAGCCGAATATGAACTCGCGCTCAAGGAAGCGTGCGGCACCGAACGCGATGCGTTCCGCAACGCGGTGATCGCGCTCGATCGCGCCGACGGCGACACTGCCGCCGAAGCGGCCGAGGACGCCGATTCGCAGGTCGAGGATTACCACTCGACCTTCATCGACAAGTTCAAGGACTACACCGAAACCAAGACGATGCCCGCCGACTAGGACGGGGGATGAAGCGGGCGGACCATCGCATCGGAAATGACACGACCGGTTTCGGCCGTTTGCGGCTGTCGGCCGATCTTTCTTTCATCGTCATCCCGGCGAAGACCGGGATCTCTACCTAACGGAATAGCGCACCGGAGAGATCCCGGCCTTCGCCGGGATGACGAAAATGGAGGGCGGCAGCTTCCCACCCCATCCCGGCCGCATTTGATTATCCCCCCACCCTAACCATCGCCAACCAGGCAGCGGCATCGCAGCACCATCTCGTGCCGCCAGCCGCCGTCGCGCCCGAAGCGCGTTCGCGTCCGTTCGACCCGCGCGCCCACCACCGTCCAGCCGTCGGCGCCGCCGCGCAGCGTCGCGGCGATCGCCTCGATCCGCGCTGCCGTCGCACCATCGACCGCGCCCGCGCCGTGCACCGCCAGCGTCAGGCGCACCTCGCGTCCCGCGCGGTCCTTGGTTCCCCAGTCACGCGCCTCGACCGCGTCGAGCGCGACGAATGGCGCGGTCGCCCGCGCCGGCACGCCGTCGAATATCCCGTGGACCAGCCCCGCCAGCTCCGCGTCGGCCTGCAACAGCGCCAATGTCCGCGCACGCACCGCTGCCTCCGCGCCGCTCATGCCGCACCGCCCAGCGTCATCCGCCGCCAGGGTTGCCACAGCGCCGCGATGGCCGCCGGCGGCGTCGCCGGGGCGCCGTCGCGCGCATCGTGCAGATGCTGCGTCATGCGCACGATGCCCTGGCGGATCGCCTCGGGAATCCCGTTCGCCTCGGCGGCGATGCCGGCGCGGTAGGACAGGCGCGCGCGCACCGCGCCGCTCGTCTGGTGAAGCGTCACCCGCGCGGTGCCGTCGCGGCCGATCACCGCATCCCATGCGTCGGCCGCCAGCACCGCCTCCCCCCCGTCAATCCCGATCAGCGCGACCGCATCGACCGCCACGACGGGCCGCACCCGTGGCACCAGCGGCGCACCGTTTATCGGCAGCACTTCCTCCGCCGCGCGCTCGATCAACCACTGGCCGACAAAGGCTTCGCAGATATTGGTCGCCGCGCGCACCAGTCCGGCGACCACGGCATCGTCGATCGTCGGGCCCAGCCGCAGCCAGCCGCGCGCCTCGTTCAGGCTCACCGGGCTCTCGCCCGGCGTCACGCTCTGCATCGTCATCGCTCCTCCACCCGCACCGTCATCGATCGCTCGTCGATCTGACCGTCGCTCAGCGTGACGCGGTTCGTCACCCGATAGACATGGCCGGCGATCCCGCCCGCCAGCGTCACCGCCGCCTGCTCCAGCTCGTGCGTCTGGGCGGCGATTGTAACCCCGCCGGGCTCGTCGGGCGTTGCCAGCCATTCGCTCGCGACCAGCGCCTGCCCCTCGGGATAGGCGGCGCCCCATTCGAATGCGAAGTCGACCCGCGTTCCGGGGTCTTTGACAATCATTGTCACCGCAAAATCCTTTCGGTCAGGGCTTGCGCACGATGACGCGCCGGGGCCGGTCGCGCGCGATGGTCATTTCGGTCTGCCGCGCGGCAGGCGCGGGTCCGCCCCATGCCGCGGCAAGGTCTCGGCGCGCCGCATCGGCAATCGCGCGCGAAGCGAGGGCGCTCCCGATCATGCCGTCTCCATCGCGGCGATCCGCGCCTCCTGCGCGGCGATCAGGAACAGCGAAAGCTGGTCGGGGCGAATACCGAACCTGTCCCCGGCGGGCGCCGCGCCATCTGCGCCGCCATCCCAGCGGTCATAACAAAGAAAGGCATAGCGGCTGTCGGGCGTGGCCTCCGGGACCAGCGGATCGATCAGGCCCTCGTCGGCCATGATCGCCCACACCGTCTGCGCGCGCACGCCGAAATGCAGCCGCGCCCCGGCGGCGCCCTTTTCGACAATGGCCGCGTTCCATTGATAGAAGCCGAGTTCGAGGGCGATCCGGCGCGCCGCCGCCATCTCCGGCACCGTCAGCGCGCCGCGCCACGTCTTTTCGCGTGCGTCGGACGTGTTGATCGATCCGGTCGCGGCATACAGCGTGCTCGCGCGGTTCGCCGCCCCGCCCAGCGGCAGGGCATTGTCGGTCGAAGGAAAGAAGGATCCGGTCGATGCGGACACGTTCCACTGCCCGCCCGCACCGGCCTGAAGACTGAGCGCGACGCCGGAGGGCGTCACCATCTTCGACGCCCATAATTCGGACCATCGGTTGGTCGCAGATCCGAAGGACTGCGTGTTGTTTCCGGCGGGGCGCAGCGCGCCGCCGGTCTCCAGAACCACCCGCTCGACATTGTTGCACCTGAGCGCCAGCCCATGCGCGGTCGAGGTGCCGACGGTCATGCCGCTCGCGGTGGTATAGAGAAACCCCCGCACCGTGTCCGATGCGCCGTACAGGGTGATCTGCGAACCGGTCGGGCCGGTCATGTGCAGATTGCGATAGCCGCCGAAATTCTCAGGCGTTGTCGTGCCGATGCCGACATTGCCGGCGCTGCTGATCGCGACGCTGTCGACGCCATTGTTCAGAAACTGGTGCGACGACGCCGCGCCGGTATCATATTGCATCGTCCCCGAACTGCTGATCCGCACCGATGCCGACCCGGCGCTGGCAACCCCGAACCGCCCGGCGCTCGTCTGGACGTCCAGCTTGTTGACGGGATCGATGCCGATGCCGACATTGCCCCCGGCCGTGACGCGGACGCGCTCGGTTCCGCCCGTCGCAAGCGCGACGATATTTGCGGCGGGACGATAAAGGCCCGTGTCGGGATCGCTCGCGAACGACACCGACGGCTCGGCGGCACTTCCGTCGACACCGGCGAGGGCCGCGCCCGCAAGCACCCGTCCACCGGCATCACGATACGCAAGCGTCGCGATCGGGATGTTCACCCAATCCGCGCCCCGCCGCACCGTGATCATGTCGCCGGCTTCACCGACGGGCACGGCCTCGTGCGTCGTCGACAGCGGTTGTTTGCCGTCCAGCGCGTCACCGAGCGCCGTCACCGCGTCGCCGACGCTCGCCATTTCGGCCGCGACCATCGCCTGGGCTTCGAACCAGTCGGCGGCAACGGTCAGCGCGATCGTCTTCAGGCCGGGGGCGAAATCGACGCGGGCACCGCCGTCCGACGACGCCGCGATCGCTGCGCGCACCAGACGTCCGGCAGAATCGAGATGGCCGGTGCCCACCTCCCACTGGTCGGGCTGCGCCACGCCGGCAATCGTATAATGGAAATCTCTATCGACAGGCACGGTCCCCGCGAAACGGCGATGGCCGGGCACCGCGCCGCTCGGCGTCAGCGGGCCGGTCCCGCCCTCGTGGCACAGCTCGCGCACCAGGTCGGCGAAAAAGGGGGTCGGCATGGCAGGGCCATCCTTTCGAATGTAGCTATAATGTCGGTGTGTCGTGCCGGCGGGTAGGCGCCCGGCCCGTCCCGAAAGGGAAGGGAGCCGGGACCGGGCGCCCTCGCGCACCAGCCGCTTTAGCTGGCGGCGAACTTCAACAGCTTGATGGCGTTCGAATCGATGATCGCACCGCCCACCCTTTTGGTTGCATAGAAATGCACGAAAGGCTTGTTGCTGAACGGATCGCGCAGGATCCGCGTCTCACCGCGGTCGGCGATCAGATAGCCGGCGCGAAAATTGCCGAAGGCGACCGACAGGCTGTTCGCGGCCACATCGGGCATATCCTCGGCTTCGATGACCGGATAGCCGAGCAGCGTCGCCGCCCGCCCTTCGACCATCCCCGGCTGCCAGACGAAAGCGCCGTCGCTCGTCTTGAACTTGCGGATGCGCGCCAGCGTATCGCTGTTCATCACCCAGCATGCCCCCTGCCGGTATGGCGCCTTCAGCGCATGGACCAGCTCGACCAGCTTGTCCTGCGGGTTCGACGCGGCAAAGCCGCCCGCCGCACCCGATGCCAGATATTGCAGCGTCCCGAAGGCGCGCGCGCTGTCGGTCTCGTTCGTCGCGGCATAGGACAGGAATCCCTTGGGACGGTTCGTGCCGTTGCCGGTCACGAAGGCCGCACCTTCGGCCACCGCGAACTCGCGGCCCAGCTCCCCCGCCAGCCAGTCCTCGACATCGAACATCGCATCGTCGAGCATCGCCTGGCTCGCCGCCGGATTGGCGTAGAGTTCGCCCGAAGGCGGCGCGATTTCGGCAAAGCTGCGCGTCGCCGTCTCGGGCCGCGCCGCCGTCTCGCCGACCCAGCCCGTCGCCGTCGATCCGGTCGCGACCAGCTTGCGGTATCCGCTCGTCCCCGTCTGCACGACGGTGGCGATCGACCGGATCGGCGATAGCGCCTTCAGCGTCGCCGCGATGCTGCCGTCGATTTCGCGCGGCACCGCATAGCCGCCCTCGCCGCCGCTCGCGCCCGCCAGGCTCTTCATCTCGACGCCCGCATCGATCCCGCGCCGCAGATAGCGTTCGACAAAGGCGTCGCGCGCCGGATCGGCCGCTGCCTTCGCGCCGTCGAGCGGCAGCCGCGAGGCCGCCACCGCCTGCGCGTCGACCTGCGCCTTCAGCGCCGCTACCGACGCCTTCAATTCGTCGACTGCCTCGGCCGCCAATACCGCATCGAACGCGCCGTCGAGCGCGTCGGCTTTCACTTCCATATCGTCCATGCTTGTCACTCCTTCA
This sequence comes from Sphingopyxis terrae subsp. terrae NBRC 15098, assembly GCF_001598815.1. GTDB lineage: Bacteria > Pseudomonadota > Alphaproteobacteria > Sphingomonadales > Sphingomonadaceae > Sphingopyxis > Sphingopyxis terrae. The sequence goes on from NZ_BCZQ01000003.1 coordinate 395,608, forward strand.
CCAAATCCACCGCAATCACCCGCGCCAGCGGCTGCATCGGCTGGGCGACCAGGCTCACTTCGGCGAGGTCGAGCGCCAGCAGCTCGCGCGGACGCACCCCGCGCGCCGCGCGCACCCGATAGCCAAAGCTCAATCCGGTCAGCGCGCCGCGCTCGACCAGCCGCGCCGCCGTGGGATGCGTCACCCGCCCAACGACGCGCAGCCCGCGCGCATCCTCCGCCAGCGCCTCGATCGTCCCGACGACCGCACCGGGCCGATGCTGCCACAGCAAAGGCACCGCGCGCGCCGAACGCAAACTCGCCGCGAAAGCCCCGCTGCGCACGACATCGCCACCGCGATCGACCCGGTCGAACACCGAGGCATAGCCGGCGAAGCGTATCTCCCCCTCCCGCTCGCGGGAGGGGGTCGGGGGGAGGGAATGTTCGAAGGCCGCGCTCACTTCAGCAACCCCGGCAGCCCCATCTTCATCGCCAGCCCGACGACGAGCAGCGCCAACATCCCGCGCACCGCCCAGTCGACCGCCGCCTTCCACGCGCTCGTCTTCGCGTCGCGCCACGCGCCGAGCAGTTGGCGCAGGTCGCTAACATCGTCGCGCGCTGCCGCATCGGCGAGCCCCAGCCGCGCCAGCGCCCGCCGCGCCCCCAGCTCGCTCGCTTCCTCGACCAGCGCCCGCAGCGCCGCCGCGTCGGCGCTTCCGGCCGCACTCGTCCCAGCCCCCGTCCCAGCCAGCGCGATCAACCGCGCCAGCGCTTCATCCTCGTCCATATCGAATACTCCCGTCGCCCCCGCGAAGGCGGGGGCCGCAATCGGCCTAACTCGGCGTCACTGGGCCCAACCACAGCGCCCCCCGCATCCGCGAGGGCGCCGATGTCACGCCATGCCCAAAAGCGCCTTCTTCTCGTCGGCGGTCAGCCAGTCGGCTGCCGACACTTCGCGCCACAGCGCCATGCGGTCGTCGGCGAGCGCCGGCACCCGGTCGAGATCGACGCGCAGCGCCGCGTCGGCGAACCAGTCGCCCAGTCCTTGCGCCAGCGCGCCCAATATCTTCGCGCACAAGGGCAGCACCGTCAGCCGCCACAGCGCGCGATTGGCCTCGCGATAATTGGCATAGGTCGCATCGCCCGGCAGGCCGAGCAGCATCGGCGGCACCCCGAAGGCCATGGCGATCTCGCGCGCGGCGCTATGCTTCAACTCCAGAAAATCCATGTCGGCGGGCGACAGCGACAGCGCCTGCCATTTCAGCCCGCCTTCGAGCAGCAGCGGCCGCCCCGCATTGGCCCCGCCGGCAAAACTCTCGGCCAGTTCCTCGCGCAGCCGGTCGACCTGCTCGGCCGACAATGGCATCCCCTTGTCGCCCGGATCGTGGACCAGCGCCCCCGACGGCCGCGCCGCATTTTCGAGCAGCGCCGCATTCCACTTCGCCGCCGCATTATGCGCCGCGATGGCGCCCGCCGCCGCGCCCAGGCACCCCGCGCCATAATGATCGTCGAGCGGGTGCAGCGCCTTGATGTGGATCAGCGCGGTGCGCCCGGCGCCATCCTCGGCCGCGAGCGCCACCGCCTCGCCGCCCGCCTTGTAGCGATAGGCGACCGGCCAGCCGCGCGCATCGGCCTCGACCGTCACCCGCTCGGGCCGCAGCGCATAAAGCTCCGCCGGCCGCCCCGCGGCGTCGCGCAAAATCTGCACATAGCCATTGCCGTGCAGCAGCAATTGCGCCGCCAGCGTCTCGACCAGCCCCTGCCCGCCCGACGTCGCGGTCACAAGCGCCGCGAGCGCAGGATCGCCCGCCGCCAAAGGCGCCGCCCCCGCCGCCTCGGCCACCAGCCGCACCGACCGCTGCACGATCGCATTGCCCAGATAACCGGCCCGCACCTGCGCCTCCCACGACAGCGGCGCCGGCGCCGACCACGCCCCATACACCCGCGACAAAGCAGGCCGCGCAGCCCCCTGCGCGGCCTTCCGGCCAAACCAATTCATGATATTCTCCTGCCTTGGTTGCCTGAAGCGACCGGCTATTCCTCGCAGATCGTCACCCTGGGCTTGACCCGGGGTCCCGCTTTTTATGAGCCCACCGGAATCGATGCACGATCACATCCGCCGCACCCCCGGTTCCCGCCCTTTCCGCACCCCATCGAGCAGCGCCGCCAGCGCCCAAACGCACGCATCCGCCCGATCGGGCGAGCGCCCCGGCCCCGCATAGCCGCCGCCCACCTGCAGGCCGCAAAGCTGATCCTCCAGCGCGGCGAACGCCCCCGCATGCACCACCTGCCCGCGTTCGTATGCGAGCGCGACGGGTTCCGCGCGCCGCGCCTTGCCGACGCTCGCATGCACCGCCACCACGGGCAGCGTCACATCGGCCTGGCGCAGCGTCGCCGTCACCATCTCGCCGCCCATATTGCTTTCGGCGACGATCCGGTCGGCGCCCCAGCGCGCCGCCGCAGCGGCGACCGCCTGCGCCCACAGCGCGGGCGGCGGCGTTTCGACGCTCGCATCCTCGACCACCGCCAGCCGCCCGTCGCGCAGCAGCGCCGCGACCACGATGCCGCAGGCATCGCCGTTCGTGCTCGCCGGCGGATCGACGCCGATGATCACCCGCGCCGGCTTGCCGATCGCATCGGTTTCGACCCGGCACCGCTCGATCAGCGCGCGGGTCCACAGCGCGCCCTCGACATCCTCCAGCATCTCGCCGTCCAACTCCTGCCGACCGAGGCGCGTGCCGCCGTAATTTTCCAGCATCGCGCCAACGAAATTGGCGGGCAACCACGGATTGTCGCCTGTCCGGCCCCGCGTCTCGACCAGCCCCGACGCAGCCTTCACCCGCCGCATCGCCGCGCTGGTGCGCGGCGTCGTCGTCACCACGACGCGCGGCCGCTCGCCCAGTCGCAGTCCCATCATCAGATTGTCCCACGCCGCCTCGCCGCGCCGCCATTTGGCGAGCTCGTCGCACCAGGCGGCATGATGTTCGGGGCCGCGAAGCTCCTCGCCCGCCTCTGCGGAATAGAGCGTCGCAATCGCGCCGCTGTGGAAACGCAGTTCGCGCCGGCCCGCAATCCAGCGCACCGGCTCGTGGCTGCGCGCCACCGCAATCAGCCCGCTCGGCCCCTCGATCATCACCCGCTGCGCGTCCGCGATCGTCGCGCCGACCAGCGCGAACCGCGCGCCGGGCGAGGATCGGGCAACCTCGCTCACCCATTCGGCGCCCGCGCGCGTCTTGCCGAACCCGCGCCCCGCCTGGATCAGCCAGATGCGCCAATCTCCCGGCGGCTCGCGCTGGCCCTCATTCTCAAGTCCATACCATCGGTTTGCCATTTCACGGCGCTGTTCGACGGTCAGCGTTCGCAAAACCTGTCGGCGCTGCGCTTCCGTCAGCCGCTCCAGTTGCGACCATATCATCTGCGACCAGGCACTCAGCCGCTGCGCCGTCCAGCCATTTGCGGCCTGCCGCCGCTTCATCTGGCGCGCCGTCACGCGGTGTCTTTCAACGTCGGCGGATCGCCCGCCGCGCGAACGGCCCGCTGGCGCTTCACCATGCGAATCCGCCTGATCAGTATCGCATCGACCTCCTGTTGCGTCGGCACTTGATGCGCGGGCGCCCGCCGACCGCGGGCTTGGCCGCGCGCGACGCTCGCGCGATGCAGGCGCAGCAACGCGGTCGCCTCGGCGACCGTCATCTTGGCCACCGGCTCCCTGGCCTCGTCCAGTTCCAGATTATCGACAGCCTCGAGCGCGCGGCGCACCAGCGCCGTCTCCAGCCTTTCATATCCGATTTCCAGCGCCGCCTGCCATTGCGCAGCAAATTCCGGATCCCGCTGGCGCAGCCGATAGACGCCGGACGACGCCATCCCCGCGGCCTCATGCGCGCGCACCACGTTGCAGCTCGCCGCCAGTTCGGCCAAAAACGCTGCGCGCCGCGCCTTGGTCCACCCATTGGCGCGCGCCGCCCTCCGCTGTACGGGCCGCCCGTTTCCCGGTCCCATCGCATCCTCACCGCTTGCCTTGCCCATGCGCCGATCCCCAAAACAACGGGCCGGAACGCCCCCCGCATCGGAAGGGCGCCGGCCCGAATCGCAATTCTTCATGATGTGATACTTGTGCCATATGAGCGTAACGATGTCAATATAAAATAACCTATATGGTTATTACGTTGCCCAAACCAGAAAACGGCGCCAAGGTCGCACGCTGCCCCCCCCCTCCCGCAGGCGGGAGGGGCAGCGAGACTTGCGAGCCTGCTCGCTAGTCGCAGCGGGGTGGGCTGGTCGCACCGTCGCACCCCGCCCCCAGCCCCTCCCGCAGCGGGAGGGGAGAAGAAAATCACAACCCCCTACCCCATCCCCACCCGCTCGATTGACGCCCCGCGCCAGATGGTTACACCCTCAACCATCCACCGGAAAAAGGGGCACCCTTATGATGCGCAAACTCGCCTTGCTCGGCGCGAGCCTTCTCACCCTCGCAGCGCAGCCGCTTTACGCGCAGCAAAGCACCGCCCCCGAGCCCGCAAGCGCCCCCGCCGCAACAACCGCCGCGCAGGATGACGCGACCGGCAGCGCGCAGACCGGGCCGCAGCGCCGCCTCACCGGCGAGGATCTTTTCGGCCTCGCCGCCGCATCGGACCCGCAGATCAGCCCCGATGGGCGCCACATCGCCTATGTCCGCCGCGCGAACGACATCATGTCCGACCGCGCGGTCAGCACGATCTGGCTGATCGACACGCAAACCGGCGCCGAAGTCCCCGTCGCGGGACGCGGCGGCGATGCTTTTTCGCCGCGCTGGTCGCCCGACGGCAAGCGGCTCGCCTATGCCTCGACCGAGGGCGGCAGCGTCCAGCTCTGGGTGCGCTGGATGGACGGGGGTGAGGCGGTGAAGCTCACCGGCCTGCCGACCAGCCCGTCGAGCATCGCATGGTCGCCCGACGGCCGGTCGATCGCCTATACGATGCTCGTCAAGGACGATGCGCCGCGGTTCGGCAAGGCCCCCTCGAACAAGCCCGAAGGCGCCAAATGGGCCGAGCCGCTGGAGGTCCACGACCTGCTCACCTACCGCGCCGACGGCCAGGGCTATATCGAGCCGGGGTTCGAAAAGATCTTCCTCGTCTCGGCAACCGGCGGCGCGCCGCGTCAGCTCACCTTCGGCCCCTATCATGACGGCGGTCCGCTCAGCTGGTCGCGCGACGGCGCAATGCTCTATTTCAGCGCCGACCGCCGCCCCGACTGGGAAAGCGATCCGCTCGAAAGCAACATCTATGCGCTCGACGTCGCGAGCGGCTCGATCACCCAGCTCACGACGCGCAAGGGCCCCGATGCCAATCCGCTGGTGTCGCCCGACGGCCGGATGATCGCCTATCTGGGGTTCGACGACCGGCTGCGCGCGTATGAAAACACCGGCCTCTACGTGATGAACCGCGACGGATCGAACAGCCGCCGCATCGCTCCCGACTGGGATTTCAGCGTCGACGGCCTCGCGTGGGACGCCGACGGACGCGGCCTTTATGCCCAATATGACGAGCATGGCGAAACCAAGGTTGCGCGCATCGGTCTCGACGGATCGGTCCGCACCGTCGCCAGCGGGCTGACGAGCAGCGGGCTCGACCGACCCTATTCGGGGGGCAGCTTTTCGGTCGCCGACAATGACGCGATCGCCTTCACCGGCGGCGGCCCGGCGCGGCCGGCCGAGGTCGAACTCGCGGCCGCCGGCAAGACGCGCATCCTGACCGATCTCAACCGCACGCTGCGCGAGGTGAAAGCGCTGGGCGAGGTGCGCAAGATCACCGCCGCGTCGATCGTCGACGGCCTGTCGATCGACGGCTGGCTCACCTTGCCGCCGGGCTATCGCGAGGGGCAGCGCGTGCCGCTGATCCTCGAAATCCACGGCGGGCCGTTCGCCGCTTATGGGCCGCATTTTTCGACCGATAACCAGCTTTATGCCGCGGCGGGCTATGCCGTCCTCTCGTCCAACCCGCGCGGGTCGACCAGCTATGGCGCGTCCTTCGCCAATGCGATCGACAAAAATTATCCCGGCAACGATTATTTCGACCTGATGAGCATCGTCGACCGCGCGATCGACCTCGGCATTGCCGATCCCGACGCGCTCTTCGTCACCGGCGGGTCGGGCGGCGGCGTGCTGACGAGCTGGATTGTCGGCAAGACCGACCGCTTCAAGGCCGCGGTCGCCCAAAAGCCCGTCATCAACTGGACGACGCAGGCGCTCACCGCCGACGGTCCCGCCTTCTTCGGCCGCTACTGGATCGGCGCGATGCCGTGGGAGGATCAGACGCCGTTCTGGAGCCATTCGCCGCTGTCGCTGGTCGGCAACGTCAAGACCCCGACGATGGTCGTCGTCGGCAGCGAGGATTATCGCACCCCGGTCAGCGAGTCGGAGCAATATTATACCGCGCTGCGTCTGCGCGGCGTCCCGACGGTGCTGGTGAAGGTGCCGGGCGCCAGCCACGGCGGCATCGCCGCCCGCCCGTCGCAGGCCGCGGCAAAGGCGTCGGCGATCCTCGCCTGGTTCGAAAAATACAAGAAAGGATGGACGCCGGCCGCCAAGGATTGAAGGCCGGCCGGCGCCCGCGCGCGCCTTATTTGGTCGTATAGCCGCCATTCACCAGGATCGTCTGCCCGGTCATCCACCACCCGTCGGACACCAGCATGCGGATCCACGGAACGATGTCGGCGATGTCGGTCAGGCCCGTCTTGGTAAAGGCCGACAGCGCCGCCGCCGACTTGTGATACGCCTGCGCATCGGCGGCTTCGGCGGGATAGAAGAAGGGCGTGTCCATCGGCCCCGGACCGATGGCGGTCACCGAAATGCCGCGCGCCCCGAACTCCTTCGATGCCGCGCGGGTGAAATGCTCGACCGGCGCCTTCGTCCCGGCATAGGCGGCATAGAAGGGCGTGTAGGCGCCGAGCAGCGACGTGACGAGCGTGCAGATCTTGCCATTGTCGTTGAGGTGCTTGCCCGCTTCCTTCAGAAAGAAAAAGGCGGTCTTGCTGTTGACCGCGCTCATCGCGTCATATTCTTCCTCGCTGATCTCGACGAACGGCTTCTTCAGCACCTTGCCGACCGTGTTGATCGCGATGTCGGGCCGGCCGATCGCCGCGATGGTATCGGCGAACAATTTTTCCATGGCGCCCGCGGGGGTCAGGTCGGCCTGAAAGGCCACCGCTTCGGCACCGGCGGCGCGGATCGCCGCGACCGTCGCCTCGGTTTCGGCCGCCGCACCCGCGCTGTTATAGTGAACCGCAATCGCCTTGGCGCCCTGCTCGGCCAGATCGCGCGCGACCAGCGCGCCCAGATTCTTGCCGCCGCCGGCGATCAGCACGGTCTTTCCCTTGATGCTGTGGTCGACCATAGCCTTGTCCTTTCAGTCTGTTGGGCGGAGCTCCGCCCAGGAGGAGGGACGATCAGCTAGGCATGTTCGACCTTGCCCGCTTCCCGAATCCGGCGCAGTTTTCAAATCGGGCACATCGAGTCGTGGGGACTCGCAAGGAGCTTGATTGACCAACCAGCACCCCGGTCCATGGGACGGCAGCCGGCCGCTTTCACCGCGGCATGTGGTGCGGCGTGCGCACGCGATGCTTGGCCGGATGGACGTCGTCGCGGCCACCGAACAACTGGCTCTGCCGACCGATTGGACCATCGAACAGGATCGTCACACGATCATCGTCCACCTCGACGGCCGGCTCGACCGCATGGAATGCGTCTTTTCCAACGGACCGTCGGGGCGCGCGTTGCCCGCTCCCGGCGACATCTGGATGGTGCCGGCCGCTTCGCGCTACGCCGCCCTCGCGCAGGGCGGGTTCGCACGGTTCGTCGAAATCGGCCTGCCGCCGCCGCTCCTTGCCGGCGGCGAATTTCCCGCCCGCGTCCGGCACCGCGATCCCTTTCTTGCTGCCGCCGCAGCGCGGCTTGCCGAATTGATCGCCGATCCGGCCGACGATGTCGGCGCCATGGCCGCGCACGCGATCGCGCAAGCGATCGAACTGCATCTCCGCCACCAATATGGGCGTCCGGCGGCCCCGTCCCCGCGCCGGCTCGCATTCGATACGCAAGTGCGCCGCTTTCTGGCCGACGCCATCCATGCCACGCTCGACGATCCGCACGATCTGGAAAGCCTCGCGGCGCTCGTCGGGATGGACGTGCGGCGCTTCACCGCCGCCTTCCGCACCGCCTTCGGCTGCTCGCCCTGGCAATATATTCTCGATGCCCGCCTCGCTGCGGGCGCGCGGCTGCTGCGCGAAAGCGACCGGACGATCACTGACATCGCGCTATCCACCGGCTTTGCCACGCCAAGTCATTTCACCACGCGCTTCACGCGCCATTTTGGCGTCCCGCCCTCGCGCTATCGCAAGCTGGCGGCCGGATAGGCGGGCGCCTCTCGCCCTCGCTGCTCCATGGCGGTTCCAATTGCCGCGCATCCTGCTAGGGTCGGCGCTTCCCCAACCAACGGAGCCCGCTCCCCTGATGTTTCTGCGCCCTCTCGCCGCCCTGCTCGCTGCCGCCCTTGCCGTCCCCGCGCTTGCGCAGGATATCAGCACCGCCAATCTGACCGAGACGGTCCGCACCCTCGCGTCGGACCAGTTTCAGGGCCGCGCCCCCGGAACGGTCGGCGAAGAACGCACCGTCGGCTATCTGATCGGCCGGCTTCAGGCGCTCGGGCTCGAACCCGCCGGCCCGAACGGCGAATGGACGCAGCCCGTGCCGCTGCTCCATACCCGCCTCGGCACCCCGACCGCGCTCGCCTTCGACCGGCAGGGCAGCGCCACCCCGCTCACCCTCGGCACCGATATCTATGTGTCGAGCCAGCAGGACAAGGATGTGGCGGCGATCGCCGATGCGCCGATGGTCTTCGTCGGCTATGGCGTCCACGCGCCCGAACGCGGCTGGGACGACTTCAAGGGCGTCGATCTCAAGGGCAAGGTCGCGGTCTTTCTGGTCAACGACCCCGATTTCGTCGCGACGAAGGGCGAAGACAGCTTCGGCAAATTCGGCGGCCGCACGATGACCTACTATGGCCGCTGGACCTACAAGTTCGAAGAAGCGGCCCGCCGCGGCGCCATCGCAGCGCTGATCGTCCACGACACCGACGGCGCAGGCTATGGCTGGAACGTCGTGAAAAGCCCCGGCGGCGAAAACTACAGCCTCGTCGTACCGCCCGAAAAGGCCACCAGCCTCGCGCTTCAGGGCTGGATTTCGGGCGAAGCCTCGACCCGGCTGTTTGCATCCGCCGGTCGGGATCTCGCAAAGCTGCGCATTGCCGCCCGGCGCAAGGATTTTCGTCCCGTCGACCTCGGCACCGGCTTTCGGGCGTCGATTCCGGTCACGCATGAAGTCGTGCGCAGTCAGAATGTCCTCGCCAAAATCTCGGGCACCGACCGGGCCGACGAGGTCGTGATGTATGGCGCGCATTGGGATGCCTATGGCGAGGGCAAGCCCGACGAAAAGGGCCGCGTCTACCGCGCCGGTGCGAACGACGACGCGCTGGGCGTTGCGGCGCTGATCGAAATCGCGCGCGGTTTCAAGGCCGCACCGCCCACCGATCGCACGCTGCTTTTCGCCTTCTGGACCGCCGAAGAGCGCGGCCTTCTCGGGTCGGAGGCCTATGCGCAGGCGCCCGTCTATCCGGTTGAAAAGACGGTGGCGAACCTTGGCATCGACATTCTTCAGACGGCAGGCAAGTCAAAGGACGTCATTCTCGTCGGCAAGGGCCAGGGCACGCTCGAGGATGATCTTGCCCGCGTCGCCGCGATGCAGGGCCGCACCGTATCGCCCGAAAGCCTCCCCGAACGCGGCCTCTTCTTCCGCGCCGACCATTTCAGCATGGCCAAGCGCGGCGTCCCCGTGCTGCTGCTCATGGGCATCGCCGGCGTGTCCGACCTTGTCGACGGCGGCAAGGAAGCAGGGCAAAAATGGGTCGATGACTATACCGGCCGCTGTTACCATCAGGCTTGCGACGCGTGGGACGAAAGCTGGAATCTGGCGGGCGCCGCCCAGGATATCGCGCTCTTCTACACGATCGGCGACGAACTCGCGCGCTCGGGCAAATGGCCCGGCTGGAAGAGCGGCAGCGAGTTCAAGGCGCTGCGCGACCAGACCGCCGCCACCCGCAAATAGCATCTTGGCTGCGGGGCGGCCCGGGCGGCCGGGGGGAGAGGACGCCCCGTCGCCGCGCCTTGCCCGGCGCTTCGCCTGCGTATAACTCCGGCCCATGACCACCGACAAGATCTACATCAGCGCCAACGACCTTCTTGCCGACTCGTTGCGGCTCGGCATGCAGGTGATCGACAGCGGTTTTGCGCCGACACATCTCGTCGGCATCTGGCGCGGCGGGGCCCCCGTCGGCATCGCGGTGCAGGAATTGCTGGAATATCACGGCGTCCACAGCGACCATATCGCGATCCGCACCTCCTCCTATCACGGCATCGACCGCCAGGACACGCAGGTGAAGGTTTTCGCGCTCGGCTATCTGATCGATACGCTCGATCCCGACGACCGGCTGCTCATCATCGATGATGTTTTCGACAGCGGCCGCAGCATCCGGGCCTTTCTTGCCGAACTCAGGGCGCGATGCCGCCACAACATGCCGCGCGATATCCGGATCGCGACCGTCTATTACAAACCGCGCCGCAACGTCACCGATCTCAAGCCCGACTTCTTCGTCCATGAAACCGACCAATGGCTAATCTTCCCGCACGAAATCGACGGGCTGACGGTCGACGAAATACGCCGCCACAAGCCCGAGGCGGCGATCATCCTGCGCGAAGGAACGGAGACGCCGCATGGCTGACGCTTTTGCTACCCCGGCGGACCGGGCGGCCTTTATCGCTGCGCTCCCGAAGGCGGAGTTGCACCTTCATATCGAAGGGTCGCTCGAGCCCGAACTGATGTTCGAACTCGCGCAGCGCAACGGCATCGCCATCCCCTTCGCGACCGTCGATGATGTCCGCGCGGCCTATGCCTTTTCGAACCTGCAGGATTTTCTCGACATCTATTATCAGGGGATGGGCGTTCTGCAGACCGAACAGGATTTCTATGACCTGACGGCCGCCTATCTCGCGCGCGCGCATGCCGATGGCGTTCGCCACAGCGAAATCTTCTTCGATCCGCAGGGCCACACGGCGCGCGGCATCCCCTTCGCGACCGTCGTCGGCGGTATCACCCGCGCGCTCGACGATGCGCAGGCCCGATATGACATGAGCTCGCGGCTCATCATGTGCTTTCTGCGCCATCTCAGCGAGGAGGAGGCAGAGGCGACGCTCGACGAAGCGTGCCCCTGGCTCGACCGGATCGACGGTGTCGGCCTCGATTCGTCCGAAGTCGGCCACCCACCCGCGAAGTTTCAGCGAGTCTTCGCCCGCGCCCGCAACCTCGGCCTGCGCCTCGTCGCCCATGCCGGTGAGGAGGGGCCGCCGGCATATGTGCACGAAGCGCTCGATCTTCTGGGCGTCGATCGCATCGATCACGGCAATCGCAGCCTCGAGGACGAAGCCCTCGTCGCGCGGCTCGCCGATGACGCGATGTGCCTGACCGTGTGCCCGCTTTCCAATCTCAAGCTTTGCGTCGTCGACGACATGACCGCGCATCCGCTCAAGACGATGCTGGACGCCGGACTTCTTGCCACCGTGAACAGCGACGACCCCAGCTATTTCGGCGGCTATGTGAACGCCAATTACACCGCCGTCGCCGATGCGCTCGACCTGTCGCGGGACGAGCTTGTCACGCTCGCCCGCAACAGCTTTCTCGGCGCCTTCCTCGATGACGACGCCAAGGCGCGTCATCTCGCCGCGATCGACGCCTACGCGGCGTAGAGCATTTTCCAGTCAGGTGGAATCACCTGACGATCCAGAAAATGCGGAAAAACAAGAATCTAGAGCGGGCGATCCGATGCAATCGGATCGCCCGCTCTAGAATTTCCCGCGAACCGAGAAAGCGAAGATCGGCCCGATCAACCGATCGCGCTTTTCGACGAAGGCAATCGGGCTTTCGCCGCGCAATCCCGTCCACACCGTACGGTCGCGCTTCGACCTTGCATTGAGGATGTTCGCCACCGTCGCACGGACCGTCAGGCCGAACACATCCTTGTTTTCGACAAAGATGTTGGCGAACACAGGCCCCTCCCACGCGGTGTCGATCTGGTTGCGGCGATAGACCGGCTGGTAATGCGAATGGTTGGCGCTCGTGCCCCAGGCCCAGTCGCTGCCGGGAATATCGTGGCGCAGGCTCAGCTCGACGACCCGGTCGGTAAAGCCGTTCCACTGGCGCGTCTCGCCGGTGAAGGGATCGCGCAGCGAACTTTTCTGAAGCAGCAGCCGCGCTTCGATCTTCATGCCCTTGATGCCGGCCGGATCGAGATTGATCGTCGAGGTCCAGTCGATCGCGCCGGCGCGCGCCTTGGCAATGTTACCGACGCCTTCGCCATCGCCGATCGGGATCACATCGACCCGGTCTTCGACGTCGCGGTACACGAAGAACAGCTTCGTCGATCCCCACGCCCCGAACCGCTTGTTGACCTCCAGTTCATAGCTCCAGTCCTGCTGCGGCCGCAGATCGGTGTTGCTTCCATTCTGGTTGTCGTCGTTCAGAAAAGCGCGTGCGAGGAAATCGTAGAAGCTCAGCTGCAGCACGCGGCGCCGGATCTTGAGCGACATGTCGAAATCGGGCGCCGGCGCCCAGGCGATCGACAGCGATCCCTTCGGTCGGAAGAAGCTGCGGGTCAGGCCGTTCACGCCGCTTTGCGTGATCGTCGACCGTTCGGCGCCCGCAACGACCTGCACGTTCAGTTTGTCGGTGATCTTGCGGCCAAAACTCAATAGGCTTTCGTAGCGATCCTCCTTCACGCCGCCGGTGCCGCCCGGGAACGGAAGCTCGACGAACGTCCCGGTCGGATCGAGCGTATAAAGCGCCGCGACATTGTCGAGCGTGTTGAAGGCCGCCTCCCCCGACAACTCCCAATCGCCGCCCAGCATCTTCCACTGATATTCGCCGCGCGCGATCGTCTCGCCGATATCGCCCGTCTGGGTGAAGCGATCGCCCACCGCAGGCGATCCGTCCGAAAAGCTGGTGATCACTTCCTGCGAATAGGGTTCATGGCTGAAGCGCCGCAGCCCGATCAGCTTCAGTTTTCCGGGGCCGACCCCGAACTGGTAATCGCCGTTGATTTCGTAATTCCAGCTGTTCGGATTTTCGCGAACGGTGCGATATTCCTCTGGGGCGCCGTCGCGCGTCCGACGTCCGAATTCGACATAGGGATTATAGATGCGCTGATAATGGGCGCCCAGATGGCCCACCGTATCGGCGGGGCCGTCCCAGGTCAGCCGCCCTGAAAGCTTCGGCGTGTCATAGGGACTGCGCCAGACATCGTGGCGGCGCTCGATGATGTTGCCGTCGCCGTCGGTGATGATCGTCGGCCCACCCGCGGAACTGCGCGCCGAATCATTGTTATAGAGACCCAGTTCATATTCGATCGTTCCCTTGCGGCCACGGACCGAAATGTCGCCGCGCGTGTAGAGCGGATGCGCATAATGAGCGCGAAACTCGGGCTTCCACGCAAATTGGCCCGAAAAATCGTCGGCGCGATAAACGATATTCGCAACCTGCCCCGACAAGCCGGGAATATCGAGCGAGGCGCCATCGACGATTTCGATGCGCTCGACATTTCCGGCGGGAATGCGCGACAGCAATGTCACCATATCGTCCGACTTCGTCGAGGGACGCTCGCCGTTGAACAGGACATTGCCCGTCGCCTGCCCCAGCCCGCGGAGCTGTTCATTGTCGCGGATCGAAAAGCCCGGAACCTGATTGAGCATGTCGTAGGCGTTCTTGGGCGCGTAGCGGACGAAGTCGGCGGGGGTAAAGACCTGCCGCGCGCTGCCGCCACTCGCCGGAGCGGCGGTCGGAGCCGGAACCGGCGGCGGGGCGGCGCTGTCGACCGCGGCATCCTGCGCGCTCGCCGTCGTCGCCGTCATCGATGCGGCAAGGGCGGCCGCCAACGCGAGTCCACTTGTCATCCGCATCACTGCGTGCCTCCGGCTGCCGCATTCATCGAGCGCGCATAGTCGGGGGTAATCCCCAACGCCTTCATGCTGATCACCTGGTCGGAGGTCAGCTTTGCGTAACCGGCCTCTGCCAGCCCGCGCACATAGTCGCGGTCGACGCCCAGCGCCTTGCACGCGATCGCATCGTTGATCGAGGTGAGCCGAAGCGCGCCTGACTGGAGGTCGCGGACATAAGCGGGCGTCACCTTCAACGCTGCCGCCGCGACAAGTTCGCCGATGTGCGGACGAAGCCCCGCGTCGATCAGGCCGTCGGCCAGTTCCACCGTCGCATCGACCATCAACATGGCGAGTTGTTCCTTGCGCGTCGGCGTGCCGACACCGCGGCTCTCCAGCGCGGTCGCGAAGCCGGCATCGGGCGCAAAGCGGCATTGTCCCTCGCCCTCATAGGCTGCGTGCAGACTGCCCGTGCAATCGAGGCGGCCCGCCGCGTGCACCACGCTGAAGCTGACCGGACCGCGCCCGCCGCCCAGCGTGTCCCGCGCCGCGGAAAATTCCGCGCGGGCACCGTCGAGAGCAACGCTGCTGGTCGATTGCTTGGCACGAAGCTGCAGGCGCGGATCGCCGTCGCCGTCGTCGGGTTGCGAAACATCCCAGCGGATCGCGCTGCTCTCCTGGGCCGAGGCCGCGGTCGGCTGCGCAGGGGCAGCGCAGGCGATCAGGGTCAACAGTACGCTGCCGGCGGCGACAAATAATGTCTTCGATTGTGGTTTCATTGGGGGCACTCCTCCTCCGTGCGCCGGGCGAGCGTCATCGCTCGCCGCCGCAGCGGCGCTTCAAAATCAGGCTTCGATGAGCGGCGGCTTGGCTTCGGCCAGTGGCCGAAGGGTCAGTCCTGCGGCGCTGCGGGATTTTCAGGCGGTGCTGGCGGGCGCGGCGGACTTATCCGCGCGACCCTGCCGTCGGCGCTGCGCGCCTCGAGCGTTCCGTCCGGTCCGATGCGTGCGGTCGCGCCCGAGCTGGACCGGACTTCGCTATAGGCCCCGCCCCAATTGCCCAGCGCGCGCGCCTCGATCGCATCGTCGGGGTCGCGCATCGCGCGGCCCGCGGCACGCATCTGGCGGACATAGTCGCCGGTGACGCCCATGGCGCGCATCGCCGTCAGATCGTCGAGATTCACATCGGGGAAATAGCGCCGCATGTCGCGGGCATAGGCCGGGTCGATGCCCACCGCTTTCGCGCCAACCAGATCGCCGACATCGGCGTTCGGAAAGACACGGCGCATCGCGTTGATATAGGCCGGGTCGACGCCGGTCGCCTTGGCCGCGATAATGTCGTCGGCATCGGCATGGCCGCTTTCGCGCATCTTGCGGACATCGTCGGGCGTCACGCCGACCGCGCGCATGCCGACAAGATCGTCGGGCGACAGCGGCTTGCCGGCAGCAGCAGAGGCCGGCTTGTCGGTCCGCTCGGCCGCCGAACCCACGGCCGCGGCGGACTGCAATGCCGCGGCCGGGGCGGTTGCGACGGGGGTGTGGACAGGCCCCGACGCGGACGGTGTGGCGGTCGCGGAAAAGGCGGCAAGCGGCGCCGATACGCCGGCGAGCAGCACCAGGCTCATCAGAACCCAGCTCGCACTGGCGGGTCCGCGCTTCAGGCTGCCGTCGAGCACGCGGGTGATCCGGCGCTTCAGGCTGTTCTGCGCCGGCGCGACGCCGTGGGCGGCAAGCAGCGCGCCCTGATTGTCGTGACGCGCCGCACCGACGAGCAGCGAGGCATAGTCGGGACCGTCGATGTCGGCGAGCAGGACGGCATCATCGGCCGCTTCCTCGCGCAATTGATGGCTTTCGCGCGCCAGCATCCAGACGAGCGGATTGAACCAGAACAGCGCGCAGGCAAGGCGCGCCGCGAGCAGCTTCGCCCAGTCGAGCCGCGCGACATGCGCCAGTTCGTGCGCGATAATCGCTTCGGCCTCGGCCACGGCATCGACCGCGGCGGGGTTGAGCACGATCGTCGGGCGGACCACGCCCCAACTGATCGGCGAGCGCAGTTCGTTGCTGACCAACAGCGCGGTCCCGTGCTTGAAGCCCATCCGCCGCTGCGCTTCGGCGAGGGCCGACAGCCACGAAGGCTGAACCAGCACATCGGCCCGGCCGCGCATCGCGAACAGGCGCACCACGGCAACGGTCATCAAAAGGGCAAGCAGGAACAGGGGAAAGCTGTACACCCATATGGCAAGGTCGGCCATCGCGGGCAGCGTCCAACCGGCATCGGCTTTGCGATCCGCAGCCATCGCCGACGCCGCAGCGCCGGGCTGAGTCGCCGCCGCGGGAGGCGCCTCGACAACCGTCGGTGGCGCCGACATTGCAGGCGCAGACGCTTCCACCCAGCCGGCGGGCAGCGGGGCCCATTCGGGAAGCGCCAGCGTCGCCACGGGCAGCAGCAGCAGCGCCGCCAGCCCGGCATGCGCGATAAGCGAACGCTCGCCTGCCGAACGCGACCGCGCGAGGCGCAGCAACACCAGCGTCAGCCCGGCGATGATCGCCGATTTCCAGGCAAGACCCAGCAGGGTCGCGGCGGTGATCATCATTTCGTCCTCCCTTCGCGCGCTTCAGCGATCAGCTTTTCCAGCTCATCGAGATCGCCCGCACTCATCTTGTCCTGCATGCCGAGCAGAGCCGCGGCGGCGCTGGTCGCCGATCCGTTGAAAAAGACGCGCACCACCTGGGTCAGCGCCGATTTGCTCGCCGTCTTCTCTTCGACGCTCGGCGCATAGAGAAAGCCGCGATCCGAGGCCTCGCGAACGACGAAGCCCTTGGCCTCGAGCCGCTTGAGCATTGCGCGAATCGCCGATCCGGACAGTTCGGCGGGCAAAGCCTCGCCGATTTCGGTCACGGTCGACGCACCACGTTCGTAAAGAATATCGACAATTTCGCGTTCCCGCGGGGGCAAGCTCGACAACATGCGAATCACCTTTTGCGCTACATTTGTAGCGTGCTACATTTGTAGCGCATGCTTGGCAAGGGGTTTTATTCGACCAATACACATGCTTGCGGCAAAGCCCCCGAAACCATAGGGTCCGCGGCATGACAGGAGGACAAATATGATCGATTTCGCGCTGGATCGCCGGACGCTGCTAGCGGGCATGGGCATGGCGTCGGCGGGGCTTGCGATGCCGGCATGGGGTGCGGACAGCGCCGACGCGCGCCTCGATGCACTGCTCACCCGCCAGTTCGATCAGGCGCTGATTGACGACCCGACCCGCGCCGCGAGCCTGGGCCTCGATATCGGTGCGCGCGCCGGGCTGCGAGCGCGATTTCCCGACTGGTCGGCCGCCGCGCGGACCGCACGCGACCGCCGGATCGACACCGACCTTGCCGCACTGCACGCGATCGATCGCGGTGCGCTCGGCGATAATGCGCGAGTGGCCTATGACAGCGCCGAATTCGATCTTGTGGCCCGCCAGCGACTGGCCCGCTTCCCCTATCACACCGGCGGCTTTGCGCACCGCGCCGGTCCCTATGCGATCACGCAGCTCGGCGGCTTCTATACCGGCGTCAGCACCTTTCTCGACAGCCAGCATCCGGTGAAGACCAAGGCCGACGCCGATGCCTATATCGCGCGAATGGAGGCAACGCCGGCGCTCCTCGACGATGATAGCGCGATCGTGCGCGCCAATGCCGCGATGGGCGTCGTCGCGCCGCGCTTCATCATCGAACAGGCCCTGCAACAGCTCGGCCGTTTACGCGACGGCGATGCGGCATCGAAGACGATCGTCGCCTCGCTCACGCGCCGCGCCAAAGCCACCGGCCTCACCGGCTATGATGCACGTGCGCAGGCAATATTCGAAGGGCCGATCCGCGCCGCGCTGACGCGTCAGATCGACCTGCTGACGGCGCTGCTGCCCAAGGCTGGTGACGACGCAGGCGTATCGCGCCTTCCGGACGGTCCCGCCTATTATGCGGCGACGCTGGCGCAGCACACGACCACCGACATGACCGCCGAGCAGATCCATCAATTGGGACTCGACCAGCTTGCCGATCTGCACGCGCGCATGGACCAGCTGCTGACGGCGCAGGGGTTTAAAGAGGGCAGCTTGCGCCAGCGGCTCGACGCGCTGACCGCGACCGAGGGCCAGTTGTTCGCCAATGACGATACGGGGCGCGCGGCGCTGCTCGCCTATCTCAACGATCGGCTCACCACGATTCGCGCGCGACTGCCGCAAGTTTTCAGCCGGATGCCGCGCGCGCCCTACGAAATCCGCCGCGTGCCGCCCGAGATCGAGATCGGCGCCCCCGGCGGTTCGGCGCAGGCGGGTACGCCCGACGGGTCGCGCCCGGGCATTTTCTTCATCAATCTGCGCGATACGCACGAATGGCCGCGATACACGCTGCCGACGCTCGCCTTTCACGAGGGGGCACCGGGGCATCTGTTCGAAAATGCCCTTAAGTTCGAAGACGCGGCCTTGCCGCTTTACCGCCAATCCTCTTACGTCACGGCCTATGGCGAAGGCTGGGGGCTGTATGCCGAGCAGGTTGCGGCCGAGCTCGGGATGTACGACGACGATCCGCTCGGCGAGATCGGCTATCTGGCGTCCTATGCGTTTCGCGCGTCGCGCCTCGTCGTCGATACCGGGCTGCACGCCAAGGGCTGGAATCGCCAGCAGGCGATCGACTTCATGGTCGAAAACTCGTCCGAAACGCCAAGTTCGGCGCGAACCGAGATCGACCGCTACATCGTCTATCCGGGGCAAGCCTGTTCGTACAAGGTCGGTCAGACCGCGATCAGCCGGCTGCGTGACGAGGTTTCGTCGCACCGCGATTACGACATCAAGCGTTTCCACGACGTCGTGCTCGGTGCCGGACGCATCCCGCTTGCGGTGCTCGAACGCCGCGTACGCGACGCCTTTCCGGCTTGAGTTATTTCCCTCGGCCGTCCGGGCCGCTATCTGCAGCGGGCAGTCGAGGGAGTTTGACGATGCCGATCAAGGCCGCCCGCCTCTATAATGATGGCAAGCTCGTGCGCGAGCTGGGCCCGAACGAGGCCATTCCCGACCATTGCGATCCCGGCGACTTCTTCTGGCTTTGCCTGTTCGAGCCGACCCCCGGCGAGCTTGAGGGGATCGCCAGGCGCTTCGGCCTGCATCCGCTGGCGGTCGAAGATGCGCTGAAGGCCAACCAGCTCCCAAAGGTCGAAGCCTATGGCGAGCAATTGTTCGTCGTCGCCAGCACCGGCAATCGCGATGGCGATACGATCCAGTCGGGCGAAACCGCCTTCTTCCTTGGCCGTCACTTCATCGTGAGTGTCCGTCACGGGTCGGCGCGGACGCACAGCGAGGTGCGCGCACGGCTCGAATCCTTGCCGGCGAAACTGGCGCACGGCCCCGATTATGTTCTCTATGCGGTGCTCGATTTCATCGTCGACGGCTATTTCCCCGTGATCGACGCGATCGAGGACCGGCTGCTCACGGTCGAGGAAAGCGTCATGGACACGCCGCTCGACGCTGACGACATCCGGCATCTTTACGGCCAGCGGCACGAGATCATCCGTTTTCAACGCCTGGTCGGATTGATGAAGGATGTTGCATCGCGCCTGACCAGCGATGCCGACCTGCCGTGCATCGACGATGCCGTGCGCCCCTTTTTCCGCGACATCTGGGACCATGTGCAGCGCGCCGAATTCCGCCTCGTCGGATTGCGCGATGTCGCGGCGTCGGTCGTCGACACCAACAATCTGCTCGAACAGCAGCGGCAGGGCGCGATCACGCGCCAGCTTGCGGCCTGGGCCGCAATTCTGGCCGTGCCCACCGCGATCGCGGGCATCTACGGCATGAATTTCGAGCATATGCCCGAACTCGGCTGGACTTTCGGCTATCCCTTCGCGCTCGGGCTGATGGGCAGCGTATGTGCGCTCCTCTATTGGCGCTTCAAGCGGATCGGCTGGCTCTAATATCGGCCCCGCTCTTGCCCCGTCGCCACCGGGGCGCTATCTGTCATCCGTCATCTTTTAGAGGAGTCAGAGGATCATGGACCGCAACTGAACGCATCGCCCCTAGCCTTGCCTTCAGGAAAGCCTTGTCCATGTCTACGATAACCCTCTCTCGCCTCGGCTGGTCGACCCCCGACGGTCGCCGCATATTTTCCGATCTCGACCTTCAGTTTCGCCCCGAACGCACGGGTATCGTCGGGCGCAACGGCGTCGGCAAATCGACCCTGTTGCGCCTGATCGCGGGTGAGGCAACGCCGACGAACGGCGCGATCAGCCGCGGCGCGCACATCGCCATGCTGCACCAGACGGTGCAGGTTGCCGCCGATGCGACGATTGCCGATCTGTTCGGCGCGCGCACGGCGCTGGCCCTGCTCGCGCGCGCCGAAGCGGGGACGGCGTCGCTCGACGATATCGCAGAGGCCGACTGGACGCTGGCGTCGCGGATCAACGAGGCGCTGGCCGGTGTCGACCTGCCACTCGATGCCGCAACCCCGCTTGTGCATCTTTCGGGTGGGCAACGCACGCGCGCCGCGCTCGCCGGCGCAATATTCGCGCGGCCCGATTTTCTGCTGCTCGACGAACCGACCAACAATCTCGATCGTCAAGGCCGTGAAACGGTGCGCGCAATCCTGCACGACTGGCAGGGCGGCGCGATCGTCGTCAGTCACGACCGCGAACTGCTCGAGGAAATGGATGCGATCGTCGAACTGACCGCGACGGGCGCCGCCCGCTATGGCGGCGGCTGGAGCGCCTATCGCGCGCGCAAGGCGGTCGAACAGGCGGCCGTCGAGGCCGACCTTGCCACCGCAGAGAAGCGCGTCGATCAGGCCCATCGCCAGGCGCAGGCCGCCGCCGAGCGGCAGGATCGCCGCGATTCGCGGGGCCGGAAGAATGCGGCACGCGGCGACATGCCGCGCATCGTGATGGGGGCAATGCAGCGCCGCGCCGAAGAATCACGCGCTGCCGCCGGGCGGCTGGCCGAACGCCAGCAGGGACAGGCCGAGCAGGCGCTCGCCGCGGCGCGCAGCCGGATCGAGATCGGAGATCCGCTGGCGATCGCGCTGCCGTCGACGGGCCTCCCGGCTTCGCGGACAGTCGTAGCGTTGGAGCATGTCCGCGCGGGCTATGACGGCGGCGCACCCGTCATCGATGATTTGTCGCTCACGATCACGGGACCCGAGCGATTGGCAATCACCGGCCCAAACGGATCGGGCAAATCGACGCTGCTCGCGCTGATCGCCGGAACACTGACGCCCTGGTCGGGGAGCGTGCGCGTCGGTGTGCCGTTCGCGCTGTTCGATCAGCGCGTCGCGCTGCTCGATCCGCTACTTTCGATCGCCGACAATTTCCTGCGGCGCAACCCCGGGGTCGGCAACAATGCCTGCCGCGCCGCGCTCGCACGCTTCCGCTTTCGCGCCGACGCCGCCGACCGCATCGTCGGCACGCTCAGCGGCGGGCAGATGCTTCGCGCCGGGCTTGCCTGCGTGCTCGGCGCGCCGCAGCCGCCGCAAATGCTGATCCTCGACGAACCCGGCAATCATCTCGATCTCGATTCGCTCGCCGCGATCGAAACCGGGCTTGCGGCCTATGACGGCGCGCTGATCGTCGTCAGCCACGATCCCGCCTTTCTGGACGCGATCGGGGTGAGCCGCGAACTGGCGCTGGGAGACGACCGCGATCACCCCCCACCCGGCTGACACGCCAGCGACTTGCCAGCGGCGTCTGGCTGTGGCAGGGGCGCCGCTCCCACGCGATGGGGCGCTTAGCTCAGTTGGTAGAGCATCTCGTTTACACCGAGAGGGTCGGCGGTTCGAGCCCGTCAGCGCCCACCATCCCGCCGCCCGGCCCGAAAGGGGCGGGCCGCGTCTCTTGATCCAGCGCAATGACCGCGCGCCGCGCGCGCGTCAAAACTTCCGTGTCGCACCTGCAATCGGGAGTCTGGATATGTTTGCACGCAATGTTGGCACCATCGACCGCCTGCTGCGGATCGTCGTTGGCGTAATGCTGATCGTTCTCGCCGCGTACGGACGCATCGGCCCGTGGGGCTATATCGGGGTGGTGCCGCTGCTCACCGGCCTGTCGAGCCGCTGCCCCGCCTATTCGCTGCTTGGGGTCAGCACCTGTCCGCGCGGCTGAGACGGCGCACGTTCCACAGGGTAAAAAGGCCGATCGCGGCCCAGATGATGTTGAGGCCGGCGGACGGCAAGGCACCGTTATAGCCCGAATTGATGACGAAGCCGGTGGCGCCGACGACGTTCATCCATTGATAGGCCGCGCCGCGCGGTTCGAGCTTGCCGAGCGAGAGCAGCACATAGCTTGCCAGAATGATCGCGGCCGCGGTCCAGCCGATCACCTCGATCATGATCTGAAGCAGGTTCATCGCCCTATCCCCAAAGAAAACGCCCGCCCCGGTAAGGGGGCGGGCGCGTGTTGCCGATTATCCTGCGGCAATCAGGCCGCGAGCTTGCGCAGCACATAGTGCAGGATGCCGCCGTTCATATAATATTCGACCTCGTTCGCGGTATCGATCCGGCACAGCGTATCGAAGCTGAAGGTCGAACCGTCGGGGCGCGTGACTTCGACCGTCACCGTCTGGCGCGGCTTGATGTCGGCGATGCCCGTGATGGTGAAGCTGTCGTCGCCAGTCAGGCCCAGCGTCTCGCGGGTCTGCCCCTCGATGAACTGGAGCGGCAGCACGCCCATGCCGACAAGGTTCGAGCGGTGGATACGTTCGAAGCTTTCGACGATGACGGCGCGGACGCCGAGCAGATTGGTGCCCTTCGCCGCCCAGTCGCGCGACGAGCCGGTGCCATATTCCTTGCCGGCGATCACGACGAGCGGGGTGCCGTCGGCCTTGTGGCGCATCGCGGCGTCGTAGATCGGCATGACTTCCTGGCCATAGCGCGACATGCCGCCCTCGATACCGGGGACCATTTCATTCTTGATGCGGATGTTGGCGAAGGTGCCGCGCATCATCACTTCGTGGTGGCCGCGGCGGGCGCCGTAGCTGTTGAAGTCGGCCTTGCTGACCTGATGTTCCATCAGCCATTTTCCGGCCGGCGAATCCGCCTTGATGCTGCCCGCCGGAGAAATATGGTCGGTGGTGATGCTGTCGCCGAGGATCGCGAGCGGCTTTGCCCCGACGATGTCGCTGACCGGCGCCGGAGTCATCGACATGCCCTCGAAATAGGGCGGGTTGGCGACATAGGTCGAGCCGGCGCGCCACTGATAGGTGTCGCTGCCCTCGACCTCGATCTTCTGCCAGTGCGCGTCGCCCTTGTAGACGTGCGCGTAGCGCGCCTCGAACATGTCGCGGTCGACCGCGCCGGCGACCATGTCGGCGACTTCCTGGTTGGTCGGCCAGATGTCCTTGAGGAACACGTCCTGCCCGTCCTTGCCGGTGCCGATCGGGGTGGTGGTGAAATCCTCGATCACCGTGCCCTTGAGTGCATAGGCGACAACGAGCGGCGGAGAGGCGAGGAAGTTGGCGCGCACGTCAGGCGACACGCGGCCTTCGAAGTTGCGGTTGCCCGAGATGACCGCCGCGGCGACGAGGCCATTCTCGTTGATCGCCTTCGAAATCGGCTCGGCGAGCGGACCCGAGTTGCCGATACAGGTGGTGCAGCCATAACCGACGAGGTTGAAGCCGATATTGTCGAGATGCTTCTGCAGCCCGGCCTTTTCGAGATAGTCGGTGACGACCTGCGATCCCGGCGCGAGGCTGGTCTTGACCCACGGCTTGGGCTTCAGGCCCAGCTCGTCGGCCTTTTTGGCGACGAGCCCCGCGGCAACGAGAACGCCGGGGTTCGAGGTGTTGGTGCAGCTGGTGATCGCGGCGATGGTCACGTCGCCGTCGCCGATGTCGAAATCCTTGCCCTCGACCGGCACGCGCGTCTGCGCCTTGTTATAGACCTTTGCCATGTCGGCGTTGAACACATCGTCGACATCGGGAAGCGAGACGCGATCCTGCGGCCGCTTCGGCCCGGCGAGCGACGGGACGACGGTCGACAGGTCGAGTTCGAGCGTGTCGGTGAACACGGGGTCCGCCGCGCCGTCGACGATCCACAGCCCCTGCGCCTTCGCATAGGCTTCGACCAGCGCGATATTTTCTTCGCTGCGGCCGGTCAGGCGCATGTAATCGATCGTCTTGTCGTCGATGCCGAAGAAGCCGCAGGTCGCGCCATATTCGGGCGCCATATTGGCGAGCGTCGCGCGGTCGGCGAGGCTCAGCGAGGCGAGGCCGGGGCCGAAATATTCGACGAAGCGGCCGACGACGCCCTTGGCGCGCAGCATCTGCGTCGCGGTGAGCACCAAGTCGGTCGCGGTGACGCCTTCCTTCAGCTTGCCGGTGAATTTGAAGCCGACGACTTCGGGGATCAGCATCGACACCGGCTGGCCGAGCATGGCCGCTTCCGCTTCAATCCCGCCGACACCCCAGCCGAGGACGCCGAGGCCGTTGATCATCGTCGTGTGGCTGTCGGTGCCGACGCAGGTGTCGGGATAGGCGACGGTGGTGCCGTCGGCATCTTCGCTCGACCACACCGCCTGCGCGATATGTTCGAGGTTGACCTGGTGGCAGATGCCGGTGCCCGGAGGCACCGCCTTGAAGTTCGACAGCGACTTCGACCCCCATTTCAGGAAGTCGTAGCGTTCGCCGTTGCGATAATATTCGATCTCGACATTCTGCTCGAACGCCTTCGGCGTGCCGAATTCGTCGACCATGACCGAGTGGTCGATGACGAGGTGGACGGGGACGAGCGGGTTGATCTTGGTCGTGTCGCCGCCGAGCTTGGCAATCGCATCGCGCATCGCGGCAAGGTCAACGACGCAGGGAACGCCGGTGAAATCCTGCAGCAGCACGCGCGCCGGGCGATACTGGATTTCGCGGTTCGAATGGGGATCCTTCTGCCAGTCGACGAGCGCCTGGACGTCATCGGTCGAGACGGTGAAGCCGCCGTCCTCGAAGCGCAGCAGATTTTCGAGCAGCACCTTCATGCTGAATGGCAGGCGCGAAACGTCGCCCAGCTTTGCTGCCGCCTTTTCGAGCGAATAATAGGCGTAGCTCTTGCCGCCGACGCTCAGCGTCGAGCGGGTTCCCAGCGTGTCGTGGCCGGTGGTGGTCATAGGTCAGCAGTCCCCATGTTGGCGCGGCGGGGAATGACGGCCGGCCGCCCAAGCCAGGAGAGCGGGGCAAGCGGAGTCGCACGCGCGGGTTTATGTCCGCGCCGCCTTACGCCGGAAGGCAGGAATTGCAAGGGGGTGGCGGCGGATGATGCACGCGAACCCGGCCATTCGTCCGCGGGCGGCGCACGAAATTTTCCCGGACAAGGACACAAACGCCGCGGTCCCGAAGCTTTGTTATTCGGGATGACGATCCCGCCCGAACAATCGCGTCAGGCGGTACCGCGCACCGCGAGGCGGACGGGTATGCGGGTGCCGTCGCGGGCGTGGGCATCATCCTCCAGCGCCATGGCGACGAGCGCCTCGCCCGCGGCGTCGAGATCGGGCTCGATCGTGGTGAGCGCAGGGTCGGCGAGCGTGCCGGCGCGGATGCCGTCGAAGCCGATCAGCGCGACGTCGCCGGGCACGCTGCGCCCCATATCCTTGATCCCCTGAAGCACCCCCAGCGCGAGCATGTCGCTGGCGGCGAAAATACCCTCGATGTCGGGATGCGCGGCGAGCAGCGCGCGTGCCGCGGCGATACCCTGGGCATGGCGATCTTCCGCCGGCGGCGGCTCGGCGAGGACGGGGGCGAGGCCGTGCGCAGCGAGCGCGGCGGTGAAGCCGTCGCGGCGCTCGTCGAACTGGCGCTGCGGCGAGCGCTGCGGTCCGACGAAGGCGAGGCGGCGGCGGCCGGTGGCGACGAGATGATCGGCGGCGAGGCGCCCGCCCACCTCATTATCGCTGCGCATCCAGTGGAAGTCGCCGCCGGGGCTGCCCCAGCAGGTGAAATCATGCCCCGATGCCTGCGCCGCGGCGAAATAATCCCACGCGGCGCGGTTGCTGGTCGTGCCGATGACGATCATCGCGTCGGCGAGCCCCGAGCGAACGAAATCGGCGCGGAAATTGGCTTCGCTCTCCTGAAAGGAAACGAGCAAATTGAAACCGCGTGCCGAGGTGGCGGCGGCGATGCTGCCGAGAAGCGCGAAATAAAAGGGGTTGATCGCGCTGCGGTCCTCGCCAGGGCGGCAGATGGTCACGAGCGCGATCGTCTCGCTGCTCTTGAGGCGCAGCGACGAGGCGTGGCGATCGACGACATAGCCAAGCTCGGCCGCCGCCTGCGCGACGCGGGCACGCGTTTCGGCGTTGACGCCGGGGCTGCTGCGCAGCGCGCGCGAGACGGTCGACTGCGACACGCCCGCGCGCTCGGCGACGTCGAACGATGTCGGGCGCAGGGTTTTCATGTGCAGTCCGTCTCCCCTCTTACGCCGTCTCTTGCGTCCACGCGGGGGCTTGTCAATCGGCGAGGCCGTCCAATGCCAGGAGCGCGAAGCTCGCGAGCCAATGTTCGCCCATATAGTCGCCGGTGACGTGCGGGAGCGCGGCGGCGAGGTGCTGCTCGGCGGCGGCTTCGGCGACGGGGGTAACGGGGTGCGCGGCGCCGAGCTTGGCGGCGATCGCACGCCAGCACCAAGCGCGGCTGAGATTGAGGCCGTCGAGATGCGCGATCTTACCGTCGCTGCGGTCCGACACGGTCGCGGGGGCGAAGAGCGTTGCGGGTTGATGCGCAGCTGCGCGGGGCAGAAAGGCGTCGAACCACGCCGGGAAGGCATCGCCGAGCACGACCGCCATCAGATGCGCCTCGGTCAGCGCCGAGGAGAGAAATTCGTCGCCGCCGGGCTCCCATGCCTGACAATCGCGGTCGCCGGCGAACCAGTCGCGCGCGCAGGCATCGACCAGGGCGACGAGCGCGGGGTCGCGGAGCGCGGCCCAGTGGCGCGCGAGGAGCAGCGCGAAAGCGATGTTGAAATGGGTGCCGACGCGCAAGGGATAGGTGAGCTTGGGCAGGAAGGCATGGAAGCGCGCCGCAAAGGCGAGCGCGAGCGGTTCGAGCGCGACGGCCCAGGGGGCGTTGTGCTGTTTGGCCTCTGCATGCAGCGCGAGGAGCCACGCCCAGCCATAAGGCCGTTCGAAACCCGCCGACATCGGCCGGCCCAGAAAGGCAAGCTCGCCCGCGACCTTATCCGGCACGAGCATCGCATCGGCGCGCGCGCGGATCTCGGCCGCGACGGGCAGATCGGGATAGAGGCGCGCAAGGCGAAGGATCTGCCACCAACCATGGACGCAGCTATGCCAGTCGAAACTGCCGTGAAAGATCGGGTGATGCTCGCACGGGGGCCGTGCGTCCTCCGGCCCGTTCAGCACCAGGTCCATCTTGTAGGGATATTCGCGGCCGAGATGCGACAGGGTCGCGGTGGCAAAGCGGACGGCGTGGTCGGGGGTGAGGTCGGTCATTACCGGAATTTCTCTATCCGTTTGTGCTGAGCTTGTCGAAGCGCCGTTCTTCTCTTTCGACGCTGCAGAAGCAAGAACGGCCCTTCGACAAGCTCAGGGCGAACGGAAATTTGAAGGCGGCGCTAAAACGCAAAGAGCCAGATGAAGAGGATATTGACCGCGAGCAGCGGGATCGCGGTGCCGATCTGCACCTTGATGACCCCATAGGGGTTTTTGAGCTCGAGCAGCGCGGCGGGGACAAGGTTGAAGTTCGCCGCCATCGGGGTCATCAGCGTGCCGCAGAAGCCTGCGAGCATGCCGATCGCGGCGACGACCGCGGGATTGCCATCATATTGCTTGATGAGCAGCGGCATGCCGACCGCCGCGATCATCACCGGAAAGGCGGCGAAGGCGTTGCCCATCACCATGGTGAAGAGCGCCATGCCGAGCCCGAAGGCGACGACGGCGCCGAACAGGCTGCCTTGCGGGATCGCGGCGCCGATAAGGTCGCCGACGACTTCGCCGACCCCGGCGAGCGCGAACACCGCGCCGAGGCTGGCGAGCATCTGCGGCAGGATCGCCGCCCAGCCGACCGCGTCGAGCAAGCGCCGCCCCTGCTGCGCCGGGAGCAGGAGCGCGGGCCGCAGCCGCGCCATGCCGACGGCAAGCGCGATCAGCACGCCGATACCGAGCGAGATCAACGTCGCCTGCTTCGGATCGGCAAGCCCCGGCACCCATTTGAAGAGGAAGGTGCCGGCGAGCGCGACCGCCGGGATGATGAGCGCGACGACAAGCAGGAAATTTCCGTATTTCGCTGCGCGTTCGGCCTGCACGGCCGCCGCCACCTCGCCGCCCGGCGCGCGGCCGATCTGGCCCGTCCCGGCGATGGCGACAAGTGCGAGCACGAGCAGCCCGTTGCCGAAATCGCCGAGGCGGTCGCCCGCGAGCATCGACAGCGCGAGCAGCCCCCAGAAGGCGGCGTTGCCGAAGCGTTTGGGATTGCTGCGATCACCGAGGCCGAGCGCGGCGAAGATCGCGAAGGTCAGTCCGGCGAGGACATAGACGAAACCGAGCGTGATCATGCGCCGGTCCCTTGCCCCGGCGCGCGCAGCATCCGCTTTTCGAGCAGCCGCAGCCGGAAGCCGTGGATCAAAAAGGCCGCGATCGCGGTCGGGATCGCCCAGACCGAGAAATGCAGCGGTTCGATGACATAGCCATAGCCTTCGAGCAGCCCCTTCATCAGCAGGATCGACCCGATGGCGAGGAAGATGTCTTCGCCGAAAAACAGCCCGACATTGTCGGTCGCGGCGGCATAGGCCCGAATCTCGTCGCGCTGCGTATCGCTCAGCGCGACGCCCTGCGCCTCCGCGGCGGCTTCCGCCATCGGCGCGACGAGCGGACGCACCGTCTGCGGATGCCCGGCCACCGACGTCAGCCCGACCGCCGACATCGCCTGGCGCAGTAGCAGATAGGAGGCGAGCAGCCGGGCGAGCGTCGCGCCCTTGATCCGCCCGATCAGCGAGCGTGCATGCTGCTGAAGCCCATAGGCTTCGAGCAGGCCGATGACGGGGAGCACGATCCAGACGATGCTGACATAGCGCGTATCGTTGAACGCCTTGCCAAAGGCGGCGATGATCGCGGTAACGTCAAGCCCGGCGGCCAGACCCGTCGCGAGCGCCGACGCCATGATGACGAGCAGCGGATTGAAGCGGAGCAGGAAGCCCGCGATGATGATGGCAATCCCGATCAGGACAAGCATCTAATCCCCCTCCGCTTCGCCATAACCGCCGCCGCCGGGGGTTTCGATGACGAAGGCGTCGCCCGCGCCCAGGTCCGCGCTTGCGGTCGCGCCCAGTTCTTCGGTCGTCCCGTCCGCACGCTCGATCCAGTTACGGCCCGGTGCGCCGTCGGCGCCGCCCGCAAGGCCGCTGGGCGCGATCCGGCGACGATTAGCGAGAATGTTCGCAGCCATCGGTTCGCGGAACCGGATGCGGCGCGTCGCGCCGTCGCCGCCGCGCCAGCGGCCCAGACCGCCCGACCCTTTGCGGATCGAGAATTCCTCGACGATCACCGGAAAGCGCGCCTCCATCACTTCGGGATCGGTCATCCGGCTGTTGGTCATATGCGTCTGGATCACCGCAGTGCCGTCGAAGCCCGGGCCGGCGCCCGATCCGCCGGCGATCGTTTCATAATATTGGTAGGCTTCGTTGCCGAAGGTGAAATTGTTCATCGTCCCCTGCGCCCCCGCCATCGCGCCGAAGGCGGCGAACAGCGCGTCGGTGATGACCTGGCTGGTTTCGACATTGCCCGCGACCACCGCGGCCGGATAGCGCGGCGAGAGCATCGAATCGTCGGGAACGATCAATGTCACCGGCGCCAGGCAGCCCTCGTTCATTGGGATCGGGTCGTCGAGCATCGTGCGCAGCACATAGAGCACCGCAGCGCGCACGACCGGCAGCGGCGCGTTGAAATTATCGGGGAGCGTCGCCGACGAGCCGGTAAAGTCGATGGTGACGTGGCGTGCCGCGCGATCGACCGTCACGGCCACGACGACTTCGGCGCCATTGTCCATCGCATAGCGGAAATGCCCATCGCCCAGCCGCGCGACGAGCTGACGCACCGCCGCCTCCGCCTGACGCTGACCATGTGCCATATAGGCGGCGACGGTCGCGCCGCCGTGCGCGGCGGCGAGGTCGGCAAGGCCGCTGGCGCCACGCTGGCAGGCGGCGACCTGCGCCTTCAGATCGGCGATGTTGAGCGCCGGGTTGCGCGCCGGCAGGTCGCCTGCAGTCAGATGCTCCTGCACGGCGGCGTCGCGGAAATGGCCGTCATCGACGATCAGCATATTGTCGAAGATGATGCCTTCTTCCTCGATATTGCGGCTGCCCGGCGGCATCGATCCGGGCGCGATCCCGCCGAGATCGGCGTGATGGCCCCGCGCCGCGACGAAAAAGGCGGGGGCATCGGCTTCGCTATCGACGAACACCGGCATGATGACGGTGATGTCGGGCAGATGGGTGCCGCCGTCATAGGGAGCGTTGAGCGCATAGGCGTCGCCGCGCCGGATGCCGCGCCCGTCGCGCGGACGCCCCTCCGGGCCGGGTCCGCGCTGGCGCAGGATGGTCCGCACGCTTTCGCCCATCGACCCCAGATGCACCGGCATGTGCGGCGCATTGGCGACGAGCCGACCTTCACCGTCGAACAGCGCGCAGGAAAAATCGAGCCGTTCGCGAATATTGATCGACGAAGCGCTGTGCTGAAGCGCGCCGCCCATTTCCTCGGCAATCGCCATGAACAGGCTGTTGAAGATTTCGAGGCGGACGGGATCGGGTGCGGCCGGATCGTCACTATCGCCTTGCGATGGCGAGGCGACGGGACGGGTCGCCGATGGTTTTACGAGCCGCAGCGTCCCCTCGGGCTCGACCGTTGCGGTCCAGCCGGGTTCGACGACGGTCGTCGACAGCGGATCGACGATGATCGCGGGGCCCGCGATGCTGCGGCCGGGGGCAAGCGCGCTGCGCTGATGGAGCGGGACGGCGCAGGGTCCGCCCGCGAGCCAGGCGGTGACGGTTTCTGCCGCGACCTCGGCCTCTGGCGCGGGGGCCGGCAGAGCCGCGGGCGCGTCGCCCGCTTCGGTCAGTTCGACACGGATGCGATCGACGACCAGATCGTCGTGCGGCGCATAGCCGAAGCGTGCGCGGAAGGCATCGACAAAGGCGGCACGCACCGCTGCGGGGTTTCCGGTCGGCAGCTCGATCGCATTGTCGCTGTCGGCAAGACGCACGAACAGCAGGGTTTCGTGTGTGACCGTTACGTCGGGTGCCAGATCGCCGCGCGCCTGAGCGACGAGTTCGGCCTCCGCGCGGTGCAGCGGTTCGACGCAGCCCGCGCCGAGCGGCAGCGCGAGCGTACGCTCACGGATCGCCGACGGCCGCGCGAGGCCCATGCCATAGGCCGACAGCACCCCGGCAAGCGGATGGAGCAGGATCCGGTCGATCCCCAATGCGTCGGCCACGAGGCACACATGCTGCCCCGCGGCGCCCCCGAAGCCGACGAGATGATAGCCCTGCGTCACATCATGCCCGCGCGCGATGGTGATGCGTTTGATCGCATTCGCCATCTGCTGAACCGCGATTGCGAGCAACCCCTCGGCAAGCGCCTCGGGCGTGATGTCGCCGACTTCGGCCGCCATGGCGGCAAATTTTTCGGCGACGATGGCGCGATCGAGCGGCTGGTCGCCCGCCGGACCGAAGAGCCTGGGGAAATGTTCGGGCTGAATCTTGCCGAGCAGCACGTTGCAATCGGTGACGGTCAGCGGCCCGCCGCGGCCATAGGCGGCGGGGCCGGGATTGGCGCCCGCGCTTTCGGGTCCGACGAGCAGGCGCGCACCGTCCCAGCGGCAGATCGAACCGCCCCCGGCGGCGACGGTGTGGATACGCAGCATCGGCGCCCGGATGCGCGCGCCCGCGACGATGCTTTCGTTATCGCGTTCGAGCCGCCCGGCATAATGGCTGACGTCGGTCGAGGTGCCGCCCATGTCGAAGCCGATGAGCCGATCCTTGCCCAGCGGCGCGGCGGTGCCGACCATGCCGACGATGCCGCCCGCGGGGCCCGAAAGAATCGCATCGCGGCCGTGGAACGCCGCGGCCGACGCGAGCCCGCCCGAGCTTTTCATGAACTGCGGACGGCTATCGTCGCCAAGTTGGGCGCAGAACTGGCCGACATAGTGGCGCAGCACCGGCGACAGATAGGCGTCGGCAAGCGTCGTGTCGCCGCGCCCGACCAGCTTAATCAGCGCGCTCACTTCATGGCTGACCGAAATCTGCGCGAAGCCGAGTTCGGCGGCGATCTCTGCCAGGCGCCGTTCGTGCGCGGGGTAGCGATAGCCATGCATCAATATGATCGCGATGCTGTCGATGCCGTCCGCGCGCGCCTTTTGCAGCGCGGCGCGCGCGGCGTCTTCGTCGAGCGGGATCAGCAACTCGCCGTCGGGACCGACGCGCTCGGCAACTTCGGCAACTTGGGCGTGCGGCGGCGGCGTGCGGTCGAGCCGGCGCGCGAACAGGTCGGGACGATCCTGATAGCCGATGGTCAGCGCATCGCCGAAGCCGCGCGTGATCGCGAGCAGGGTCGGCGCGCCCTTGCGTTCGAGCAGCGCGTTGGTCGCAACGGTCGATCCCATGCGCACCGCGAGCGGCGGCAGCGCGCCTGTCCCGGCGCCGGTCAGGTCGCGGATCGCACCCACCGCCGCGTCGCCGGGACGCGCCGGGTCTTCGGAAAGATATTTGGCAGTGACGACCGCCCCCGCCGGCGAGCGCGCGACGACGTCGGTGAAGGTGCCGCCGCGATCGATCCAGATATGCCAGCGCGGATCAGGCGGCGGCGACACGATCGGGCCAGCGGATGACGATCGACAGGCCGTGATCGGCGGCAGCGCGGGTCCATTGCCCCTTGAGCTGGCGTTCGATCAGCGAGCGGATGAACTGGGTTCCGAAGCTTTCGCTTTCGATGTGCGGGGTTTCGGGCAGGCCGCTCTCGATCCACGACAGCTCGACATCGCCGCCGTCGCGGCGCCAGCCGACCGCAAGATCGCCCTTACCGCCGAGCGCGCCATATTTGACGCTGTTGGTCACCAGTTCGTGCACGGCAAGGGCAATAGCCTGCGCGCCCTCTTCGTCAAGCCGCACGTCCGGGCCTTCGACCGCGGCAAGCCGCTGTGCGTCCCAGCCCGCAATGTCGAGTTCGCGCCGGACGATGCGGCCGAGGTCGACCGTATCGACCGCGCCGGTGACGAGCATCTGCTTCGAATCGGACAGCGCGCGCAGCCGCCCGTCGAACTTCGCCTCGAACGCCTCCAGACTGTCGACCTCGCGCAGCGTGATCCGCGCGAGCGCACCGATGCGCGCGAAGGCGTTTTTCATGCGGTGCGCCATTTCGCCGATCATCAGCTCGCGATCTTCGGCATGACGCTCCTTCTCCTCAGCCAGCGCCTGCGCCACGCCGAGGCGGCGATGCTGCAGGCGGTGCAATTGCACCGCGAGCCAGGCGAGCGCGGCGCCGAATAGCAGGATCGCGAGCGGACGGCCCAGCCGGTCGATGAAGCGGCCGTAGGACAGCCGCATCGTCCAGCGGCGATCGGCGACGCGCAGCGTCTCCTGATGCGCGTCCCAGCCGACCTTGCCATGACGGAAGACGAGCGGCGCCGACGGGCCTTCGCCGGCATAGACTTCGATCCCGTCGACCGTGTCGAGCTGGTTTCCCAGCACCGCGCGCATCAGATTCTCGATGCGGAACGGCGCGTAGACAAAGGCCTCGATCGGTTGCGCTGGCGAGGGCGGCGGCACCGCAGACGGCGCGGCGTCTGCAGCCACCGGCGGGTTGGCGTAGACAGGCACATAGATCAGGAAGCCCGGCTGCTTATGCTGCGCATTACGCTCCTGGATCAGTTCGACGATCCCGCTCGCTGCCGGCTGGCCGGTCTGCCAGGCGCGGCGCATCGCCTCGCGCCGGATCGGTTCGCTGTACATGTCGTAGCCGAGCGCCCCGCGGTTGCGATCATTGTCGGGTTCGACAAGGACGATGGGAAAGCCGATCGGCTCACTTGTCCGCGGCCAGACCTTGATCTCTCTGCCGTAATTTTCGCGCAGCTGCGCCTCGGCCGCGGCGGGGGTGTCCTGCTGGATCGCGACGGCGATGCCGACCCCCTGCATCACCGGCGCGCGCACCTGCGGCCGCAGCGCCGCGAGGAAGGCGCGGACCCCCGGCCCGCTCGCCGCCGTGTCGGACTGATAGAGCGCGCGCACCCCTTCGAGCACCGCGAGCTGATCGCGCAGCCGGACGTTGACCTGCATCGCGACGCGGGTCGCCTGCTCATCCTCCTGCGCCTTGTTGTAAAAGAAACTGGCGACCGCCGCCGCGAGGGCGGCTGCCAGGATGCCAAGCCCGACGAAGCGGACCGAAAGGGCCATCAGCCGATCTGCCCAGAGCGAAGGGCGCATTACACATATCCTGATGATTGCTGCCGTAGCAGCGCCCCCCTCTGTCACAAATAGGAGCATGCCAAGCGACCGATAGCAAGCAGCATTTGTTGCGCATTGCTGTAATCA
Organism: Sphingopyxis terrae subsp. terrae NBRC 15098; assembly: GCF_001598815.1. Taxonomy (GTDB): domain Bacteria; phylum Pseudomonadota; class Alphaproteobacteria; order Sphingomonadales; family Sphingomonadaceae; genus Sphingopyxis; species Sphingopyxis terrae. The sequence continues at coordinate 430,124 of NZ_BCZQ01000003.1, forward strand.
TCGAACAGGTTGCAGCGAACAACCGACCGCCTATGTTCGGGCAGGAAACAGGAGGATGCCAAGATGATAGTCTATGGGTCGATCGTATCGCCTTTCGTGCGCAAATTGCTCGCTTTTCTGGGTGAAAAGGGTCTTGATTTCGAGCTCAAGGGCGTGGGCATCGGCGATCCTGATCCCGGCTTTCGCGCCGCGTCGCCGCTCGGCAAGATGCCGGCGATCGACGACGACGGCTTCCTGCTCGCCGATTCGAGCGCGATCATCCACTATCTGGAAGCGAAATATCCCGAACCAGCGCTGATCCCCGCCGACCCCGAAGCGCGCGGCCGCACCGTGTGGTGGGACGAGTTCGGCGACACCGTGTTCGCCGCCTGCGGCGGCAAGATGTTCTTCAACCGCATCGTCGCCCCCAAATTCCTGGGCCGTGAAGGCGATCTCGCCGCCGCCGCCGAAGCCGAAGCCGAGGAGCTGCCAAAATTGCTCGCCTATCTGGAAAGCGCGATCCCGGCGTCGGGTTATCTGGTCGGCGACCGGCTGACCCTCGCCGATCTGGCGGCAGTGTCACCGCTGGTCAATGTCCGTCACTGCGGCGTGACGATCGATGCCGCGACCTATCCCAAAATCGCCGCGTGGAGCGAGGCGATTCTGTCGCGCCCGAGCATGGCGCCATGGATCGCCAAGGAAGAGCGGATGATGGCCAAGGTGCTGGCGGGTTGACCCGGACCGGCGCGACGATCGCGGGCGCGCTGGCGCTGGCATCCGCGGCGGCCGCGCAACCGTCGATGCCGGTGGCGCGTGCCACCGACGCCGACCGGTTGCTCGTCGGCCTCGCGGACGAAGCGGCGGGCGAAGCGATCGTAACGCTGCGCCATGACGAAGCGAGCAACGCGGCGACGTGCAAGGCGGGAAGTGTGCCGGGCGGGCAGGCGATTGCCGATGCGTCCTGCACGCTCGCGCTCAAAAAGCTGGGCTGGGCAACGGCGGGCGTCGACCGCAACGGTAAACGGCAAGCGTTGCCGCGCCTACGCATAGCCTGGACCAAGCCCGACAAGGCGGGCGCGGACTCCGACGCCACCGACGAAGATGGTCTGACGCCAATCAGCCCCGAACGCTGGATCCTGCCTGCCGATTATCCCGGTACACGGGCGCAAGGCGCCAGCGAGTTCATACTGGATGTCGCACCTTCGGGCCGCCCGACCGCTTGCCACATCACAAAATCGGCCGGCAGCGACATCCTTGATCGCAAGACATGCGAGGTCCTGATGCGAAGCGGGCTGTTCCTGCCCGCCCTCGACGCGCAAGGAAAGCCGCGCCCCGCGCAGTTCCGATCGCGGCTCAGCTGGGCCATCGAATAGCGGCGGGTCGGCCAGCGAGACGCGGCGTGTGCCGCTTTCGTCATCCTAAGCGCCATCCAGGAAGGCGAAGCGGCAAAGGAATTGCGCTCGGCCAAATTCTGCCCTGAAACCCCTTGCATTTGCGAATCAGTCGCACTAGCGGCCTGCTTAACAGGAGTTGAGAATGATTCGCAAAATTGTCGCCGCGGCGCTGGCCTGCACCGCGCTTTCCTCCCCCGCGCTCGCGCAGACCGCGGCGCCCGACACGAAGGGCGAGGATAATATCGTCGTCACCGCGGCGCGCACGATCCTGCCGCCCAACGCCCTGCCACTGACGGTCGATGTCATCGGCAAGGACGCGCTCGACCAGCAGGTGCTGATTTCGGGATCGCTCACCGACGCGGTCGCAACGCTGACCCCCAGCTTTTCGCCGACGCGTCAGAAATTGTCGGGCGCCGGTGAGACGTTGCGCGGGCGCTCGCCGCTCTATGCGATCAATGGCATTCCGCAATCGACCCCGCTGCGCGACGGCAGCCGCGACGGCTTCACCATCGATGGCTTCTTCATCGACCGGGTCGAGGTCATTTACGGTTCGAACGCGCTGCAGGGGATCGGCGGCACCGGCGGTATCGTCAATCAGGTGACGGTCGGTGCGCCGAAGACCGAAGGCGTCAGCGGCCGACTGCTGCTGCAGGGCACCGCCGACGACGAATTTTCCGAAGCCGGCATGGGCGGCAAGGCGGCGGGGCTGATCCAGTATCGGGCCGGTCGCTTCGACGCGTCGGTCGGCGCCGCCTATGAGGTGCGCGGCATCTTTCGCGACGGCGAAGGCCGTCCGGTCGGGATCAATCTTACGCAGGGCGAGACGCAGGATTCCAAGACGCTCTCGCTGTTCGGGCGCTTTGGCTACGAGGTCGCGGACACGATGCGGCTCGACCTGATCGCCAGCCGTTACGAATTGAAAGGCGACGGCGATTATGTCGCGGTGGCAGGCAATCGTGCGACCGGCCTGCCGACCAGCGCGGCGCGCGGCACCCCGCCCGGCGATCCCGCCGCGAGCCGCACCGAAAGCCTGGCGCTGTCGTTGACCGACAGCAACCTTAGCGGCGGGAATTTCGTCGGCCAGATTTTCTGGAACCGCACCCGCGACACCTTCGGCGGCGAACCCAATCCGATCGCGACCTTCCAGGACGTCCAGATCGCGCCGGTCGGAACGCTGTTCGATCAATCGCAGAACCGCAGCCGCAAATATGGCGCCAAGCTCAGCTATGAACGTGCGGTGCCCGGTTTCGAGGCACTGACGCTGATCGCCGGTTTCGACGCGCTGTGGGATTCGACCGAGCAGCGGCTGATCGCCACCGACCGCGTCTGGGTGCCGCCGACCGATTTCCGCAGCTTCGCTCCGTTCGGACAGGCCAATCTCAAATTGTTCGACGGCCTCGTCCGCCTCGCCGGCGGCGCGCGCTACGAGAATGTGAAGATCAGCATCGACGATTATACCACGCTCGCGAGCGCCGGCCGCACCTTCGTCAAGGGCGGCAGCCCGAGTTTCGACGACGTGCTGCTGAACGGCGGGGTGATCGTCGAGCCCATCCCCGGCATCCGCGCCTATGCGAGCTATGCCGAGGGCTATACCGCCCCCGACGTCGGCCGCATCACCCGCGCGGTGAGCACGCCGGGGGTCGAGATCGACAATTTCCTGAACATCCGTCCGATCGTATCGAACAATCGCGAGATCGGCGTCGAGGTGAAGCGCGGCCCGCTCGATGCGAGTGCGACCTATTTCTGGTCGTCGAGCAAGGAAGGGCAATTGCTCGTCGCCCGGCCCGACGGCATTTTCGACGTGCTGCGCCAGCGCGTCGCGATCGAGGGGCTGGAGATCAATCTGGCGGTCAAGCTGCCGATTGACGGCCTGACCGTCTCGGCAGGCTATGCCCATCTCGACGGCAAATATGATGCCGACGGCGACGACATCGTCGAAACCGACCTCGACGGTGCGAATATCTCGCCCGACCGGCTGAACCTGGCCGCCAGCTACGCCAAGGGGCCACTGTCGGCGCGCGTCCAGACGCAATTCTATCTTGCGCGCAGTTTCACCGGCCCGATGCGCGACCCGCGGAACGATTTCGAGGGCTATAATCTGACCGACGCCTTCCTGCGCTACCAGACGCGGATCGGCGGCATCAGCCTGGCGGTGCAGAATCTGTTCGACCGGCAATATATCGCCTATGCGAGCGACACCCAGCGGCCGACCGATAATTTCTTCAACTTCGCCGGGCGCGGTCGCACCTTCACCCTCGGTTGGGATTATCGCTTCTGATGCAGTTGCTCGACACGCTGCACCGCTGGACCGGCGGGCTGATCGGGCTGGTGCTTGGCCTTCTGGGCCTCACCGGCGCGATCCTCATCCACAAGGATGCGTGGATCGGGCTGCCGCATAGCGGCGATCCGCTGCGCACCGACCTTGGCAGCGTTACGCGGGCGACCGAGGCGATCATGGCGAAGCCGGGTGCGCAGGGCATCATCTATGCCCGCGACGGCTTTGGCCTCCACCAGACCCGCTTCGGCGAAGGCGCCGGTGCCTATGCCGACCAGACGGGGCAGATCGTCACCCGCTGGGCCAGCCAGTGGGAGCGGCCCGAGCTGTGGATCTTCGATTTCCATCACCATCTCTTCGCCGGCGACAGCGGCGAGTGGGTGATCGGCATCGCCGGCCTGTGCGGGCTGTTCTTCATCGTGTCGGGCGTCATCCTGTTGTGGCGGACGCGCCGGACCTTCCGTCTGCGCCTGTGGCCCAAGCGGATGAGCCGGCCGGCGATCGTCACGCATCACCGCGACCTGGGGATCGTGATGGCGCCGCTGTTGCTGCTCTCGGTCGTCACCGGGACGATGATGATCTTCCGCCCCTTCGCAATGGCGGTCGTCGCACCCTTCGGTTCGATTGCCGCGGCGGAGAAGTCGATGGCACCGCCCAAATATAAGGGCGGCCCGCTCGCCGCGAGGCCCGATTATGCGGCGATGCTCGCCGAAGCGCGCCGCCGCTTTCCCGACGGCGAGTTCCGCATCCTCAGCCTGCCGCGCAAGGCGGGCGACCCGATCATGCTGCGGATGCGCCGACAGGCCGAATGGCTTCCCAACGGGCGCTCGACGCTGTGGTTCGATGCGCAGACGGGCCGGCTGCTGGGTGCGCGCGACGCGCTCGCCATGGCGCCCGCCGCACAGGCGTTCAACAACGCCTATCCGCTGCACGCCGCCAAGGTCGGCGGGCTCGGCTATCGCATCGTCATGACCTTGTCGGGGCTGACGATGGCGATGCTCGGCAGCTTTGCGGTGTGGACCTTCTGGTTCCGGCGGCCGAAGCCCGCCCGCGCCCGACCGCGCCGCATCGCCACCGCCTGACCCCCCGCTCCGCCCGCGATCGCGCGCCATATTGCGGCGCTCCAATAGTTAGGCATTGACCTAACTATTGGAGCGCTCTAAGAGGGTTGGCGAAAGGAGACTGCGATGTCGACCATCCGGCCCGACGCCCCGATTGCGCCCGAACCGGCGATGATCGACGGCATCTTCCGCGCCCTCGCCGACCCGACACGGCGGCAGGTTCTCGAACGGCTGGGCGAACGACCGGCGTCGGTCAGCGAACTTGCGGCGCACCACCCGATGGCGCTCCCCTCCTTTCTCGCGCACCTCAAGGTGCTCGAAGGCTGCGGCCTCGTCCATTCGCGCAAGCATGGCCGGGTCCGCACCTACAGCCTTGCCCCCGACCGGCTGCGGCTGGCCGAGGACTGGCTCGCGACCCAGCGCCGCCTGTGGGAAGGCCGGCTCGACCGCATGGATGCCTATCTGCTCTCGCTCAAAAACAAGAAGGAGACCCCCGAATGACCTTTCCGCTCAGCCCGGTCGATCCCGACCTCGACCTTGTCCTCGAACGCGTGATCGACGTGCCCGCCGACCTTGTGTGGAAGGTCTGGACCACACCCGAGCATCTGGTGCACTGGTTCGTGCCGAAGCCCTGGACGGTCACCGCCTGCGAGATGGACCTGCGCCCCGGCGGCGTCTTCAGCACGACGATGCGCTCGCCGGAGGGCGAGGAGTTTCCCAACAGCGGCTGCTATCTGGAAGTCGTGCCGGGCGAACGGCTGATCTTCACCGACACGCTGCTCCCCGGCTTCCGCCCCGCGCCCGCGCCCTTCTTCACCGCCGGCCTGTTCCTGACGCCGCAGGGCGACAGCACGCTCTATCGCGCGGTTGCGGTCCACGGCGACAGCGCCGCGCGCCAGAAGCATGAGGAAATGGGCTTCCACGACGGCTGGGGAACCGTGGTCGGCCAGATGGTCGACTATATCAAGGCGATGTGATCGGCTGATCCCTCGGCCGGCGCTTTAATGTTGCTTTAACGCGCCGGCCGCGCGATCCCCATGGCGCGCTAACACCGATACGCACCACATGCGATGCTCCAGCATATGGGGCTTTGAGTATGACGGCTGCATCCAGAACATCACGCAATTCCACCCTCGCCGCATTGACGCTCGGCGCGATTGGCGTCGTTTACGGCGATATCGGCACCAGCCCGCTCTATGCGTTTCGCGAAGCACTCGCGCAGACCAGCGGCCGGATCGGCAGCGCCGAAATTCTGGGCGTATTGTCGCTCGCACTGTGGGCGCTGATCATCGTCGTAACGATGAAATATGTCCTCTTCCTGCTGCGCGCCGACAATGGCGGCGAAGGCGGGGTGCTCTCGCTGATGGCGCTCGCCAGCCGCGCAACCCAGGGACGTTGGCCGGTCGTAATGGCGCTCGGCGCCATTGGCGCGGGACTCTTCTTCGGTGACGCGATCATCACCCCCGCACTGTCAGTTCTGTCGGCAGTCGAGGGACTGAAGACCGTTCCAGGCATCGCGCCGGTGATGTCGCTGCCCGCGATCCTGTTGCTGACGGTGGCTATCCTCATCGGCCTTTTCATGATCCAGGCGCGCGGCACAGCGAGCGTCGCGGGGCTGTTCGGCCCGATATGCGCGGTCTGGTTCGTCGCACTCGCGCTGCTCGGCCTGTGGCACATCGCCGATGCCCCGCAAATCCTGTTCGCCTTCAATCCCGTCCACGCCGTCCTGTTTCTGACGAGCCATGGCACCACCGGCCTGTTCGTGCTTGGCGCCGTCTTCCTGACCGTCACCGGAGCCGAGGCGCTGATCGCCGATATGGGGCATTTCGGCCGCAAGCCGATTCAGCTTGGCTGGCTGGGATTCGTCTGGCCGGCGCTGACCCTCAACTATCTGGGCCAGGGCGCACTCGCGCTCAAGGCGCTCGCGGCGGCGAAGGCCGCCGGGCAGCCCTTTGCCAATGCCGACTGGTTTTTTCTGATGGCGCCCGACGCACTGCGCGCGCCGCTCGTGATCCTCGCGACGCTGGCGACGATCATCGCTAGCCAGGCAGTGATCACCGGCGCCTATTCGCTGACGCAGCAGGCGATCGCGCTCGGCCTGCTGCCGCGCATGACGATCCGCCAGACCTCGGCCGACCAGCAAGGGCAAATCTATATGCCGGTGGTCAACTGGCTGTTGCTCGCCGGCATCCTGCTCCTTGTCTTCGGGTTCCAGAGCAGCAGCCGGATGGCTGCCGCCTATGGCATCGCAGTGACCGGCACAATGGTCGTCACCACCTGTCTTGCCTTCATCGTCGCGTGGAAGCTCTGGAAATGGGATGTCTTCTGGACCGCGCTCCTGTTCCTGCCCTTCCTCGCCATCGACCTGATCTTCTTTGGCGCGAACATCCTGCGCGTCGTCGAAGGCGGCTGGGTGCCGCTTCTGGTCGGCACGGTGATGATCGGCCTGATCGCGACCTGGCGGCGCGGCCGCGCCATCGCGCTGCGACGCGGAGCCGATCAGGGCATTCCGATGAGCGAACTCGCCTCCGCGCTCGCCAAGCGTCCGCCGCCCCGCGTCGAAGGCATCGCCGTCTATCTGACCGAGGATACCGACCGTGCGCCGAGCGCGCTGCTCCACAACCTCAAACACAACAAGGTGCTGCATGCCCGCAACATCCTGCTCACCGTCGCGACCGCGCGGGCGCCGCATGTGCCATCTGCGGACCGGCTCGCGCAAACGCCGCTCGGCGCCGATTTCGTCGCAGCCCGGCTAACCTACGGTTATATGGACCATATCGATGTGCCGAGCGATCTGGGCACCGCGGGGCTGCTCGCCGGCTCCGGCGGAACATCCTTCTTCGTCGGACGCAATGCGATCCGCGCGGCGGCGCGGCCGGCGATGCCGTTGATCCCCCTGCTGCTCTTCCGCTTCCTTCATCGCAACGCTGCCGACCCCACCGCCTTCTTCGGGGTGCCGACCAACCGCGTGGTCGAACTTGGCTCGCAGATCGAACTCTAGCAGGTTATGAGAGGGTCATGCGCGTCCAGCCCGCCGCCTATATCCTTGCCCTGACCGGGGTTGCGCTGGTCGCGCTGGCGACGAGCCTGTTGCACAGCCATCTGGGTCTGGCATCGGCGGCGTTGCTCTTCCTGCTGCCCGTTCTGCTCGCATCGGTTCACGGGGGCATGGGACCAGCACTGGTGGCGGCGGTCGCCGGGGCGCTGTCCTTCAATTTCTTCCTGTTGCCGCCGCGCTTCACCTTTCGCATCGACAGTTTCGACCATGTGATCAGCGTCGTCGTACTGCTGGTGGTGGCGCTGGTGACAAGCCGCCTCGCCACCGCGCTGAAAAGCCGCGAAGCCGAAGCGCGGGCGCAGGCGGCGGCAAGCGCCGAACAAGCCGAACTTGCTGGCCTGCTGGGTGGTGACACGCCCGATGCGCTGGATCGCGCTCTGGCATTGATCGGCGAACGCTATGGCAGTGCGCGCCTGATCGCCGGAACGGAACCGGACGCAAGCGATGCCGCCTTTTCGAGCCTCGATCGATCGGCTGCCGCATGGGCGACCAACGGCGCCGAGGCGACGGGTCATGGCAGCACCGCGCTGCCCGCCAGCGACTGGAGCTTCTTGCCGCTGGCACCCGGTCGGCCCGATGGCACCGCGCTGCTTGCCGTCGCGCGGCCGGCGGGCGGCGGCACCCGTACGCCGACCGAGGCTCAGCAATTGCAGGCGCTCGCCCGGCTGATCGGTCAGGCCCGTGACCGCCGCGCGCTCGACACCGAACGCCGCGCCCGCGAACGGCTGGAGGATCAGGATGCGCTGCGCGGTACATTGCTGGCGGCGCTCGCGCATGATTTCCGGACCCCGCTGACCGTTCTGGGCGGCGAGATATCGGCGCTGGGCGGCGATCCCGACATGCGCCGCCGGGCGCTCGCCGAGGTTCAGCGGCTCGGTGCCATGATGGACGATTTGGTCGGTGCGGCCCGGATCGAAAGCGGTGCCCTGCGACCGGCGATCGAGGCGGTCGATCTGGTTGACTGCATCGACAGCGCTGCCGAACGGCTCGCGCCGCAGCTGGCCGCGCGCGAAGTGGCGCGCGATCTGCCCGCCGATCTGCCGCTGATCGCCGCCGACCCGATCCTGCTGACGCACATATTGACCAATTTGCTCGCCAATGCGGGTCGTCACGCACGCGCGGCGATCCGCATCAGTGCGATGGCGGCGGACGGCTTCGTCGAATTCCATGTCGACGACGACGGGCCGGGCGTGCCGCCGACACTCCGGTCCCGTCTGTTCGAGCGCTTCGCGCGCGGCGAAGGCGGCGACCGGAGCGGCGGGAGCGGGCTTGGCCTTGCTATCGTCAAGGGCTTCGCCGACGCCATGGGAATCGCGGTGGCCGCGGGCGATGCCCCCGGCGGCGGTGCACGCTTCACGCTGCGTCTTCCGCAGCGCCAGACGGCGCGCGTATGACGCGGGTGCTGGTGGTCGACGACGAACCGGCGATCCGGCGGCTCGTCGCGCGCGTTCTAGAACGCGGCGGCTTTACCGCCGTCGCCGTCGACCATGCGCGCGGGGCGCTCGCCGAGGTCGAGCGCGCGCCCCCGGACGCCGCGATCGTCGATCTGGGCTTGCCAGACATGGACGGAATCGAGCTGGTCGCGGCGCTTCGTCAGCGGATCGCCGCACCGCTGCTCGTGCTTACCGCGCGCGACGCAACGGCGGACAAGATCGCGGCGCTCGACCTGGGCGCCGACGATTATGTCGTAAAGCCCTTCGACGGCGACGAATTGCTCGCCCGCTTGCGCGCCGCGCTCCGCCGCGCCGGGCGCGCGATCGGCGCCGACGGCTTGCAACGCCATGGCGCGATCAGCATTGATGCCGCGCACCACGAACTGCGCCGCGGCGACATGCCGGTCGCACTGACGCCGCGCGAGTTTGCGGTGATGGAAGTACTCGTCGCGGCAGGCGGCAGGCTCGTCACCCATCACGACCTTCTCACCCGCGTCTGGGGTCCGGCGCATGCTGGCGATACCGATTATATCCGCGTCGTGGTGCGCGCGCTGCGGCTGAAGCTGGAGGCCGACCCATCGGCGCCCACACTTATCCGCAACGAACCCGGCATCGGATACCGGCTCGGCGAGGCATAGCGCGCTTTCCTATTTTCGCCGCGCTCCTATATCGTCATCGCTTCCATGACCCGTGCCCGCGTCCTCCTTCTGACCGCCGCCCTCGGCCCGCTCGACTATCGCGTCCCGCACGGCAGCGACGCGCCGCTCGGCAGCGTCGTCGTCGCGCCGCTCGGCCCGCGGCGGCTGGGCGGCGCCGTGTGGGAGGACGATAGCTTCGGCGCCCCAGAGCCCGTCGGCGACAACCGCCTGCGCAATTTGTTCGAAGTCGTGCCGGTGCCGCCGATCCGCGCCCCGCTGCGCCGCCTCGTCGAATGGACCAGCGACTATTATCTCGCACCCCCGGGATCGGTGCTGCGCATGGTTCTGCCCGGCGCCGCCTTTGCCGACGCGCGGCGCCCCATCGTCGAATATCGTGCGACGGGCGAACGACCGGCGCGGATGACGCCGCAACGCACCGTTGCGCTCGAAAAGATCGGCGCACGGCAGGGCATTGTGCGCGAACTCGCGGCACTGGGCGAAGTCAGCGAGGCGGTGATCCGTGGCCTCGTCCAGACGGGCGCACTCGAGGCGGTGAGCGTGTCGGCCGATCAGCCCTATCCGGAGCCCGACTCTGCATTCGCGCCGCCCGACCTCTCGGTCGAACAGGCGGCCGCTGCCGGGCAATTGCGCGACGCCGTCGCCGCCCGCGGGTTCGAGACGCTGCTGCTCGACGGCGTCACCGGATCGGGCAAGACCGAAGTCTATATGGAAGCGATTGCCGCCGCCGTGGATGCCGGCCGGCAGGCGCTCGTCCTGCTCCCCGAGATCGCGCTTACCGAACCAATGCTGACGCGCTTTGCCGCGCGCTTCGGCTGCGAGCCGGTGGCGTGGCACAGCGGGCTGCGATCGGTCGAGCGGCGGCGCGCCTGGCACGCGATCGCAAGCGGCGAGGCGAAGATCGTCGTCGGCGCGCGCTCGGCGCTGTTCCTGCCTTACGCCAATCTGGGCGTGATCGTCGTCGACGAGGCGCATGAAACCAGCTTCAAGCAAGAGGATGGCGTCCATTATCACGCGCGCGACGTCGCGGTGATGCGCGGCCATTTCGAAGGCTTGCCGGTGATCCTTGCGAGCGCGACCCCCGCGCTCGAAAGCCTCGCGCAGGTCGAGGCCGGACGCTATCGCCACATCGTGCTCCCCGCCCGCTTTGGCGGCGCGACGCTGCCCGATCTTGCCGCAATCGACATGCGGCAGGATCCGCCCGATCGCGGCCGCTGGCTCGCGCCGCCGCTCGTCGAGGCACTCGCCGACCGGTTGCAGAAGGGCGAGCAGAGCCTGCTGTTCCTCAACCGCCGCGGCTTTGCGCCGCTGACGCTGTGCCGAACCTGCGGCCACCGCATTCAGTGCCCGAACTGCACCGCGTGGATGGTCGAGCACCGGCTCGTCCACCGCCTCGCTTGCCACCATTGCGGTCATGTGATGCCGCCGCCGCGCCTCTGCCCCGAATGCGAGGACGAGGACAGCCTTGTCGCGTGCGGCCCCGGCGTCGAGCGCGTTGCCGACGAGGTGAGCTTACGCTTTCCTGAGGCGCGCACCGCGATCGTCACCAGCGACACCCTGTGGTCGCCCGCGAAGGCGGCCGAGTTTGTCGAGGCGGTCGAGGGTGGGCTCGTCGACATCATCATCGGCACCCAGCTCGTCACCAAGGGCTATCATTTCCCCAATCTCACGCTCGTCGGGGTGGTCGACGCCGACCTCGGCCTCGACGGCGGCGACCTGCGCGCCGCGGAGCGGACCTTCCAGCAGATCGCGCAGGTCGCGGGACGTGCGGGGCGCGGCGTGAAGCCCGGCGAGGTGCTGATCCAGACGCGCGTACCCGACGCCCCCGTCATGGCGGCGCTCGTCGCCAACGACCGCGAAGGCTTTTATGCCGCCGAAGCGGCGGCGCGCAAATTCGCCGGGGCGCCGCCCTATGGCCGCTTCGCCGCGCTCGTCATCTCGTCCGAAGATATCGAGGTTGCGCGCGGTGTCGCGCAGCGGCTGGGCGAAAAGGCGCCCGTCGCCGACGGCCTCGCCATCTATGGGCCAGCGCCCGCGCCGCTCGCGATGCTGCGCGGCCGCCACCGCTTCCGCCTCCTCCTCCACGCCCCGCGCAGCTTCGACCTGCAGGGCGCTATCCGCGACTGGATCAGCAGCATCGATTGGCCAGCAAAGGTGCGCCTCGCGATCGACGTCGATCCCTATAGTTTCGTCTGAGGCGAATCGGCATTTACAGGGCCGACATTGGGGCTAGACCTCGGTCATGTCCCGCTCGACCCTGCGCCTTGCGCTCGCCCTCGCCACCGGCCTCGTTGCCGTCGGCGCCACGCCGCTTCTTGCCGAGCCGATCGCGGTTCCGGTCATCACGCCCAAAGATCTCGGCGATGATGACAGCGGGCGCCTGATCGTCTTTGCTCAAAAGGTCGAGCCCGGCACAAAACCCCAGGACGCGGTCGACACGTCGCCGTTCGAGCCGACCGGCACGGCGATCGCGGCGATCGAGGTGAGCAGCCTCAAGCCGGGCCGGACCGCAATCGTCGGCACCGACGTCGATGCCTTTCCGGCCGCCTGGTCGACGCTGGCGCCGGGCACCTATCGCATCCAGGCGGTGTTCGACCGCAACCATGATTATAACTATGGCGGACGCGGCGCGGGCGATCTGGTCTCACCCGTCGTCGAAGCCCGCCTGCCGGGGCCGGTGCCGACCTTGTCGCTCGACCGCGAGATCGCAGGGCAGGATTTTGCAGCCTGGCTTGCCGCACTTTCGCCCGAGGCGCGGGCGGGTATCGAACCCGGGCTGACGTCGGTCGAGCCGCTTTCGGTGCACAGCACCGCCCTCTCGCGTTTCTGGGGACGCAATACCGCGATCGAGGGATGGGTCGCCTTGCCGCCGGGCTATGCCAGGGGCGGCGACACCTATCCCACTGTCTATTCGGACGGCGGTTTCGGCAGCACGAACGACAGCGCGCGGGCAAGCGCCGCGCGCACCGCCGCGATGATGGCGAAGGGCGAGCTGCCCTCGATGATCTGGGTTTTCCTCGACCATCATATCGCGACCGGGACGCACGAATTTGCCGATTCGGCCAACAACGGCCCGTGGGGTACGGCGCTGACGACCGAGGCAATCCCCGCGCTGGAGGCGAAATATCGCATGGACGCCCGTCCGTCGGGCCGTTTCCTGACCGGACACAGTTCGGGCGGCTGGTCGACGCTCTGGTTGCAGGTCGCCTATCCCAAGCTGTTCGGCGGAAGCTGGCCGACCGCGCCCGACCCGAGCGACTTTCACGATTTCACGAATATCGACCTCTATGCGCCTGCCGCCAATGCCTATGCGGGCAGCGACGGCAAAGACCGGCCGCTCGTTCGCGACGACGGCAAGGTCGTCGCGACCTTTCGCCAGTTCGCCCGGCTCGAGGCGGTACTCGGCCCCTATGGCGGCCAGCTTGCAAGCTTCGACTGGGTCTTTTCGCCCAAATGCCCCGATGGACGTCCCTGCGCGATGTTCGATCGCGCGACCGGCAAGATCGACCCCGCCGTCGTCACCTATTGGCGCGATCATTATGACATCGCGCATATCATCGCGCGCGACTGGGCACGGCTCAAACCCGACCTCGACGGCAAGATTCATCTGACCGTCGGCACTGCGGACACTTTTTATCTCAACCAGTCAGCCGAGCGGCTGAAGGTCGTCCTCGACGGCCTGGGCGCCAAGGCGAGCTTCCGCTTCGTTCCCGGCCGCACCCACTTCGATCTCTACAAGGAAGGCGACGATCGCTGGGCGCTCACCAAGACGATGGCAAAGGAAATGTACGCCGTGGCGCGGCCCGCAACGGCCGCTCAATAATCGGGTTCGGCGCCGCCCAGCACCTGCTGCGCCTGACCGGTCAGCCACGCCATCGCCGCCGCCCACGGCTGATGCCCGTGGCTGATCCGCGCGACGCCGAGCGCCGCCAGTTCGGCATGGGTCGGCCCCCCCTTGGCGCGCAGGATATTGACCGGTAGCGGCGACGCCTCGCAGATCGCGCCGATGCAGCGCGGATCGCCAAGGAAGGGGACGAACAGCGACCCCGCACCGGCATCGGCATAGGCGCGGGCGCGCTCGAGCACGGCGGCGACAAGCCGTTCGCCGTCCTTCGCCGCATCGGCGCCGCGAAAAACATCGCAGCGGGCGTTTACGAAAATGCCGGTATCGGCCGCGGCACGGTAGCGCGCCTGCGCCTCCGCGATCGGCAGCAGATCGTTCCGGCCGGGCATACGGTCCTCCATATTGATCCCAGCCGCTCCCGCCGCCCTTGCCCGCGCGACCGAGACGCCGACGCCGGCAGGATCGGCGCCATAGCCCGATTCCATGTCGATCGTGACCGGCAGGTCGGTGACCGACAGGATGCGCGCCAGATTCTCGAAAACATCGGCGAGCGGAAAATCCTCGCCATCGGCGCGCCCCTGCGCACCCGCCACGCCGTAACTTCCGGTTGCGATCGCTTTGGCGCCTGCCGCAGCGACCGCCTTCGCGCTGCCGGCATCCCAGATATTGACCAGAATCAGCGGGTCGCCGGGAATGTGAAGAGCGCGGAAGGCCGCAACTTTGTCGGTCATTTGATTTCCCTTTTCAGAAGTTCGCGTTTGATTGGCAGGCCATAGGCATAGCCGCCGAGCGAGCCGTCGCTGCGCACGACGCGGTGGCACGGGATGAGGACCGCGACATTGTTGGCGCCGTTGGCGCTGCCCGCGGCGCGCACCGCCTTGGGCTTGCCGACCGCGGCCGCGATGTCGGCGTAGCTGCGCGTCTCGCCCGCCGGTATCTTGCGCAGTTCGCGCCAGACCGCTTCCTGAAAGGCGGTGCCCTTCACGTCGATCGGAATATGGTCGAAACCGGCCGCCGGCGCCTCGACCGCATCGACCACCTGTTGCAGCAGCGCCGTGAAATCGGCGCCGCCTTCGACCAGTTCGGCCGCCGGGAAGCGCGCCTCGAGCGCATCGCGTCCTTCGGCGAAGCTCAGGCGGCACACGCCCTTTGCGGTCGCCGCGACGAGCATGTCGCCAAGGCTCGTCGATACCACCGCCCAGTGAATCGTCGCGCCCTTGCCGCCGTTCACCCATGCCGAAGCGGTCATTCCCATGCGTCCCTCCATCGTGTCGTAAAAGCGCGACGGCCCCGAAAAGCCCGCGTCATAGATGGCGTCGGTCACGCGCCCCGCCTCGCTCAACGCCGCGCGGGCGCGCTCTTCGCGCAGCGCCCTTGCATAGGCGGCTGGCGACAGGCCGGTGTGGCGGGTGAAGACGCGCTGAAAATGGGTCGGCGAATAGCCGGTACGCGCCGCAAGATCGGCGAGCGCAAGCGGCTCTTCGCTGCCCTTGATCGCGGCGATTGCGGCGATCACGGCGCCTTCGTCGCGCGCGACATCGTCGGGCAGGCAGCGCTTGCACGGACGTAGCCCTGCGGCGCGTGCCGCGGTGCCGTCGGCGAAGAAGCGGACATTCGCACGCGCCGGATGCCGCGCCGCGCAGCTCGGCCGGCAATAGATGCCCGTCGTCAGCACGCCGGTGACGAAGCGCCCGTCGAGCGCGCGGTCGCGGCGCTGCACCGCCGCCCAGCGATCGGCATCGGTCATGCTGTCGGCGCTCATGGCTCGGCTCCCTCGCTCGCATCCCGCTCGATCCGCGCGGCGAAGCATCCGTACGCGGCGTTATGGGCGTCGATATAGGCGATGCCGGCGTCCGCGAACAGGTCGCGGATTGCGGCGTCGGCTTCGCCCGGCCCTGCGAGCCGCGCGGTTTGCAGCATACCGTCGGCACCAAAGGCGCGCATTGCGAGCGGGCGCCCCTCGAACACCGGCGGCGTCCGATCGCGCCATATAGTGCGCGCCGCGCCGCGCCGGACATAGATGGCATAGGCGCTGCGATAGGGCGTGGCGACATCGTGGCTGAGGTGATGCAGCAGTACTAGTTCCTCGCCCGCCCTTGCGTCCTCCAGGCTGACCCGGCACGGAAAACCGCGGTCGGCGGTGGCAATGACGCGGCGGGCGTTCCGCGCGCTCAGCGCCTCATCGTCGAGCGCGAAAAGCGGGGCGAAAGGCGCGGGGTCCAGCCCCTGAATTCGATAGCGCATTCGATAGGTCATATGCGGCTCCTTTGTCTGCTCGCCGATATGTCATGCCAGGCGCGGCGATGCGTCCCGATGCTTGCGCTCAAAGCCGGACGATGCGCGCGCCACTGAATTTTTCAATCAAAACAACAGTTTCGAGACCCCGGCATCGACGGATCACAGTGGAGACTATCGAATGGCGACCATCGACCTATCGCAAACCGGCGGGAAGCGGGCGGCGCCGCGCGACTGGCTCCGGCTTTCCGCGACCCTCTGCTTCCTGTCGATCGCGGCGGGCCAGCTGCTCTTCACCGCCTTCATCCTGCTCTTCTACTACCCGCCGTCCTTGTCGGGCGACTTCGCCGCCTGGAATGCCAAGCCGCTGATCAAGGGCTTTGTGCCCGGCGATCCGGGCGGCAATCTCTTCTTTGCGGCGCATGTGCTGATGGCGGCGGTCATCACCTTCGGCGGGCTGGTGCAGTTGATCCCGGCGATCCGAGGGCGCTGGCCCGCCGTTCACCGCTGGAACGGCCGGCTCTATCTGCTCAGCGCCCTGGTGCTCGCGCTCGGGGGGCTCTGGCTGACCTGGGTTCGCGGCACGTGGCTGCACTGGGCGGGCGCGGTGGGGATCAGCCTCGATGCGCTGCTCATTCTTCTCTTCGGCGCGCTTGCATGGCGGGATGCGCGGGCGCGCCGGTTTGCGGCTCACCGGCGCTGGACGCTGCGCCTGTTCGCGGTGGCGAGCGCGGTCTGGTTCATGCGCGTCGGCTATATGGCATGGGGCATCGCGGCCGGCGGCGCGGGGATCGGCACGGCGATGGACGGCCCGTTCGACATCTTTCTGGCCTTCGCCAACTCGCTGCTACCGCTCGGCGTGACCGAACTCTATCTGCGCACCGGCGCGCGGAGCAAGCCCGCGGCGCGATCCGCCGTGACCGCACTGCTGGCGACGAGCGCGCTCGTCATTCTGGTCGGCAGCGCCGGGGCGTGGCTGATGATGTGGCGCCCCTACCTCTAACTTGCCTTCGCGCGCGCAGTGATTAGGTTCGCGGCCATGACCCGTCTTCTCGCACGCTTCCTCGCCCCCCTGCTTGCCCTCGTCGCCCTCGCGGTTCCCGCCCGCGCCGCTGACGATATCAGCGCGGTTTCGCGCAGCGTCGTCCGCGTCGTCACTGTCGCGATGGTCGATGGCGAGGTGGTCGGCTTCGGGCATGGCAGCGGCATCGCCATTTCGCCGACGCGTATCCTCACCAACGCCCATGTCGTCGAATCGGCGGCCAAATATCCGAACAATGTCGCGCTCGGCGTCGTCCCCTCCGAAGGGCAGAAGAGCTACGCCGGCAAGCTGATCGCGATCGATACCAAGCGCGACCTGGCGCTCATCGAAATGACCGAGGGGCGCGTGCCCGCCGCAGTCATCTATTCGGGGCCGTTCGAGGCAGGGGCAGAGGTCGTCGCGCTCGGCTATCCGGGCAATGTCGACCTTGCGACCGCGCAGAGCGCGACCGATTATATCACCCCGCGCAGCCCGGTGCGGAGCGAGGGCAATCTGTCGAACACCCAGGCGATTGAGGGCATCGCCACCTATGTCCACACGGCGAAGATCGCGCGCGGCAATTCGGGCGGGCCACTCGTCGACAGTTGCGGGCGCATCGTCGGCATCAACACCTTCATCACCCGCGCCGACGACGGCGATTCGCCCTTCGCCTTCGCGATCGCGGGGCGCGAGGTGACGCGCTTTCTGGGCGATGCCGGACAGAGTTTCGCGAGCGTCGGAACGCCGTGCCTGACGATGGCCGAGGCCGACGCCCGCGACCGCGCCGCGCTGGAAGCCGATGCGCGCGCGCTGGCGCAGGCCAATGCCGCGCGCGACGAGGCGGCGAAGCTCGACCATGACCTCAAGGCCGCGCGCGCCGAGGAAGCGGCGATGACCGCGCGTGAGAACCGCATGGCGCTTGCCGGGGTGCTGTTCGTGATCGGCGCGCTCGGCGCCGGGGCGGCGCTGCTCTTCTACAATCAGAAGAATATGCGCGGCGCCAAGATCGCGGGGAGCGCCGGGGCGGCGCTGATGCTGTTCGCGGCGCTGCTCTTTGCGACGCGGCCCGATGCGCATGCGGCGCTCGACGCGGTCGAAGGCGACACGGCCGATACGGCGAAGCCCGACGGCGCCAAGCTCGCCGAAGGCAATTATCTCTGCACGATCCGCCCCGACCGCAGCCGCATTACCGTGTCGTCGACCACCGACGTCCCCGTCGCGATCGCCGCGAACGGCTGCGTCAACGACCGTACCCAATATGCGATGGGCGCCGACGGCCGCTGGCAGCGCATCCTGGTTCCCAATGAGGAGGCGACCGTGACCGTCGCGTCGATCGATCCGGCGGCGAAGGATTATCGCGTCGACCGCTATCTGCTCGATGCGGACACGATGAAGCTGGCGCGCGAGGCGCGTTCGGGAATCACGCTGAAGGCCTGCACCACCGACGCCGACGCGCTTGCTGGCCTGGCGACGCAGCAGGAGGCGATTCGCGCCGTGCTGCCCGCCAGCCCGAACGAGCGGCTCGTCTATCAATGCCAGAAGGCGGCGGCAGGGGTGGGAGCAAAGCCAGCGCCCTGATGCGGCGCGGGGCCGTGGTAGCGACTGCTACCCCCCGCACGCCTTGAACAGCATCAGCGTGCGGTCCCGCGCGAGGTCGGCGCTCGGTTCGTGATAATCCTTGCGGCGGTCGCTGTTGAAGCCGTGGCCCGCCTCATAGACGAAGATTTGCGCGGTCGGATGATCGCGCGCGATCAGCGCCTCGACGCCCTCCATCGGAATGCCGCCGTCGAAGCGGCCGAAATGGGCGATGGCGGCGCACCCCGGCGCCTCGTCCTTGAACATCGTCGGGACGAGGCTGCCGTAATAGGAGGAAGCGGCGGCCAGATCGGGGCTGATCTGCGCCATCCGCCACGCGACCGACCCGCCGTAGCAATAGCCGGTGATGAAGACCGGCCCCCCAGATATTTTGGCGCCTTTCAGGGCGTCGATGCACGTCTGCGCATCCTTCAGGCTCTGCTCGAACGGATGGAGTTCGCGCGCCAGCTGCACCGCGCGCTCGAACTGCGGCCCCGAATAGTCGCTTTCGAACCCCGGATGCTCGCGGTCGAACAGCGCGGGCGACAGCACCTCATAGCCGTCGGCCGCATATTCGTCGCACAGCTCGCGAATATGATCGGTGACCCCGAAGATTTCCTGGACGAGCACCAGACCGCCGCGGCGTTCGCCCTCTGCCGGCGCATGATAGACGGCGATTTCCGCGCCATCGTCCATCGTCATGCGGATCATTTCGCCCATCGGCCTTGCCCTCTTCCGTGCGTGCCGCGCCTGTCGTGGCGCGATCCGTGTTTCGCACCTGTTTGGAGAAAGTCGGGCGCTTCGACAAGCGCGACGCAGAGGGGGGCGGAAGGTGAAGCGGATTCCTCCCACCCCCACCTTGCATTGCAACAGAATCGTTGCTAGGCGCGCCGCGACTTCGCGCGGGGGTGGTTCGTCGAATTTCCCCGAAAACCGCGCGACCAAATCCCCCACGGGATCGTAGAGAAGGACTTTCGCGCGTGGAGAATTCCGGCGGCATTCAGGGCAACATCACGGCGGGCCTCGCGGGCCGCTATGCCAGTGCGCTGTTCGATCTGGCGAGCGAATCGAAGGCGATCGACGGCGTTCAGGCGAGCCTTGCGACGCTGCAGACCGCGCTGACCGATTCGGCCGATCTGGCGACCCTGATTTCGAGCCCCGTCGTCACCCGCGGCGATGCCGAAAAGGCAATCGAGGCAGTGGCCAAGGCGCTGAAGCTCGATTCGCTGACCGCCAAATTCCTGGGCGTGCTCGCCGAGAATCGCCGCCTTGCCGATCTGCCCGCGATGATCGACGCCTATCATGCGATCGTCGCGGCGCACCGCGGCGAAGTGACCGCCAAGGTCACCAGCGCCCACCCGCTGAGCGCCGAGCAGTTGAAAGCGCTCGCCGCCAACCTCAAGACCCGTGTCGGCCGCGACGTGAAGATCGCGACCACCGTCGACCCCGCCATTCTCGGCGGCCTCGTCGTCCAGCTGGGCAGCCAGCTGATCGACGGCAGCATCCGTACCCGTCTCAACAGTTTCGCCCAGGCGATGAAGGGCTGAACAGCCCGACGCCAAATTGCCCGATGAAAGGCTGAATAATGGAAATCCGCGCCGCTGAAATCAGCAAGGTCATCAAGGACCAGATCGCCAATTTCGGGACCGACGCCACGGTCAGCGAAATCGGTTCGGTGCTCTCCGTCGGTGACGGCATCGCCCGCGTCTATGGCCTCGACAATGTCCAGGCCGGCGAGATGGTCGAATTCGCCAATGGCGTGAAGGGCATGGCGCTCAACCTCGAAGCCGACAATGTCGGCATCGTGATCTTCGGCTCGGACAGCGAGATCAAGGAAGGCGACACCGTCAAGCGCACCGGCACGATCGTCGACGTCCCCGTCGGCAAAGGTCTGCTCGGCCGCGTCGTCGATGGCCTCGGCAACCCGATCGACGGCAAGGGCCCGATCAAGGCCGACAAGCGCATGCGCGTCGAAGTCAAGGCGCCGGGCATCATCCCGCGCACCTCGGTTCACGAACCCGTCCAGACCGGCCTCAAGGCGCTCGACGCGCTCGTCCCCGTCGGCCGCGGCCAGCGCGAACTGATCATCGGTGACCGTCAGACCGGCAAGACCGCCGTCGCGATCGACACCTTCATCAACCAGAAGGACGTCAACAAGGGCGACGACGAATCGAAGAAGCTGTACTGCATCTACGTCGCCGTCGGTCAGAAGCGTTCGACCGTCGCGCAGATCGTCCGCCAGCTCGAAGAAAATGGCGCGATGGAATATTCGATCGTCGTCGCTGCGACTGCGTCGGAACCCGCGCCGCTCCAGTATCTCGCCCCCTATGCCGGCGTGACGATGGGCGAGTTCTTCCGCGACAACGGCATGCACGCCGTGATCGTCTATGACGATCTGTCGAAGCAGGCCGTCGCCTATCGCCAGATGTCGCTGCTGCTCCGCCGCCCGCCGGGCCGCGAAGCCTATCCGGGCGACGTTTTCTATCTCCACAGCCGCCTGCTCGAGCGCGCTGCGAAGATGAACAGCGACAATGGTTCGGGCTCGCTCACCGCGCTGCCGATCATCGAAACGCAGGCGGGTGACGTTTCGGCGTACATCCCGACCAACGTGATTTCGATCACCGACGGCCAGATCTTCCTCGAAACCAACCTGTTCAACGCGGGTATCCGTCCGGCGATCAACGTCGGCCTGTCGGTGAGCCGCGTCGGCTCGGCCGCGCAGACCAAGGCGATGAAGAAGGTGTCGGGCTCGATCAAGCTCGAGCTCGCACAGTATCGCGAAATGGAAGCCTTCGCGCAGTTCGGTTCGGACCTCGACGCGTCGACGCAAAAGCTGCTCAACCGCGGCGCGCGCCTGACGCAGCTCTTGAAGCAGCCACAGTTCCAGCCGATGCCGTTCGAAGAGCAGACCGCGTCGATCTTTGCCGGCACCAACGGCTATCTCGACGCTGTCGCGACGACCGACGTGTCGCGCTACGAAGCGGCGATGCTCGCCTATCTGCGTAGCGACCATGCCGACGTGCTGAAGGCGATCCGCGACACCAAGGATCTTGGCGACGACACCAAGAAGAGCCTGGTCGCGGCGCTCGACGCCTTCGCCAAGATTTTCGCGTAAGCCAAGTTACCGTGAGCCCGGCCTCCTGCGCCGGGCTGACGAACAAGAGGGGCCGTAATGGCATCGCTTAAGGAACTCAAAGGGCGGATCGTCTCGGTCAAATCGACCCAGAAGATCACCAAGGCCAAGAAGATGGTCGCCGCCGCCAAGCTGCGCAAGGCGCAGGCCGCGGCCGAAGCTGCGCGTCCTTACGCCGAGCGGCTCGAAGGCGTCGTCGCCAGCCTCGCCTCCAAGGTCGGCGCGTCGGATTCGGCGCCCAAGCTGCTGTCGGGCACCGGCAAGAGCGACACGCACCTTCTCGTCGTGCTCAACAGCGACCGCGGCCTTGCCGGCGCGTTCAACTCGAACATCGTCAAGGCGGCACGCGACAAGGCTTTGGCGCTGCAGGCCGAAGGCAAGACGGTTCGCTTCTTCCTCGTCGGCCGCAAGGGCCGGCCGGTGATCGCCCGCCTCTTCCCCGGTCAGATCATCGAGCAGTATGAAACGACCGGCATCCGCGATATCGGCTTCGATCAGGCGAACGAGATTTCGGCGAAGGTGATGGAGCTTTACGAAGCCGGCGCCTTCGACGTCGCGCACCTCTTCTATTCGAAGTTCCGCTCGGCGCTGCTCCAGATCGCGACCGGCCAGCAGATGATCCCGGTTCCGCCGCCGGCCGACGTTCCGGCGTCGAGCGGCGCCGCGGTCGAATATGAACCGGGCGAGGAAGAGATCCTTGCCGACCTCTTGCCGCGCAACGTCACCATCCAGATCTTCAAGGGCCTCCTTGAAAACGCCGCGTCCGAACAGGGCGCGTCGATGACCGCGATGGACAATGCGACGCGCAACGCGGGCGAGCTGATCAACAAGCTGACCATCGTTTACAACCGCACGCGTCAGGCGGCGATCACCACCGAACTTATCGAGATTATCGCGGGCGCCGAAGCGCTCTAATCGATCAACCCAAGGAAGAAGACCATGGCTACCGCTCCCGCTGAAAAGAAGGCTCCCGCCAAGAAGGCCGCCGCGCCCAAGGCTGCTGCGCCGAAGAAGGCCGCTGCGCCGAAGGCTGCTGCGACCGGCACCGCGACCGGCCGCGTCGCACAGGTCATCGGCGCCGTCGTCGACGTCCAGTTCACCGGCCCGCTGCCCGCCATTCTGAACGCGCTCGAAACCGACAACAATGGCAACCGCCTCGTCCTCGAAGTCGCGCAGCACCTTGGCGAGAACACCGTCCGCACGATCGCGATGGACGCGACCGACGGCCTGACCCGCGGCCAGCCCGTCACCGACACCGGCGCGCAGATTTCGGTTCCCGTCGGCCCGCAGACGCTTGGCCGCATCCTCAACGTCATCGGCGACCCGATCGACGAGCGCGGCCCGGTGAACAGCGACATGACCGCACCGATCCACGCCAAGGCTCCCGAATTCGTTGACCAGTCGACCGAAGCGGCGATCCTGGTCACCGGCATCAAGGTCATCGACCTGATCGCGCCCTACGCCAAGGGCGGCAAGATCGGCCTGTTCGGCGGCGCCGGGGTCGGCAAGACCGTTCTTATTCAGGAACTGATCAACAACATCGCCAAGGGCCACGGCGGCGTGTCGGTGTTCGCGGGCGTCGGTGAACGCACCCGCGAAGGCAACGACCTCTACCACGAATTCCTCGACGCCGGCGTTATCGCCAAGGACGCCGACGGCAACCCCACCCCCGACGGGTCGAAGGTGGCGCTGGTGTTCGGCCAGATGAACGAGCCCCCGGGCGCCCGCGCTCGCGTGGCTCTCTCGGGCCTGACCATGGCCGAATATTTCCGCGACCAGGAAGGCCAGGACGTTCTGTTCTTCGTCGACAATATCTTCCGCTTTACCCAGGCGGGTTCGGAAGTGTCGGCGCTGCTCGGCCGTATTCCCTCGGCCGTGGGCTATCAGCCGACGCTGTCGACCGACATGGGCGCGTTGCAGGAACGCATCACCTCGACCACCAAGGGCTCGATTACCTCGGTGCAGGCCATTTACGTCCCGGCGGACGACTTGACCGACCCGGCTCCCGCCACCTCGTTCGCCCACTTGGACGCGACCACGACGCTGAGCCGCGCGATTTCGGAGCTTGGCATCTATCCGGCGGTCGACCCGCTCGACTCGACCAGCCGCGTTCTGACCGCCGCGACGGTCGGCCAGGAGCATTACGAAACCGCCCGCCGCGTTCAGGAAACGCTGCAGAAGTACAAATCGCTGCAGGACATCATCGCGATCCTGGGCATGGACGAGCTTTCGGAAGAAGATAAGCTGGTCGTCGCCCGCGCACGCAAGATCCAGCGCTTCCTGTCGCAGCCGTTCCACGTCGCCGAAGTCTTCACCGGCATCCCCGGCAAGTTCGTGCCGATCGAGGAAACGGTGAAGTCGTTCAAGGCCGTCGTCGATGGCGAATACGACCATCTCCCCGAAGCGGCCTTCTACATGGTCGGCGGTATCGACGAAGCGGTCGCCAAGGCCGCGAAGCTCGCCGAAGACGCGGCCTGAGGATAACGGCCCCTCCCTTTCGGGGGAGGGGTTGTAGGAATAGAGATATGGCTCTGAAGTTCGAACTCGTTACCCCCGCCCGCCTCGAGCGGTCGAGCGACGTCTATATGGTCACCGTGCCGGGCAGCGAAGGCGATTTCTCGGTGCTCGAAGGCCATGCGCCCTTCATGGCGACGTTGCGCAACGGCCCGCTGACCATCTATGCGACGAACGGCGCCCAGCCCGAAACGATCGAGGTCGAAGGCGGCTTTGCCGAAGTGAACGAAGCCGGCCTCACCGTCCTCGCCGAACATATCGCCGGCTGACGCCGCGCGTCGCTTGCCGGATCGAAAAGGGGCCTTGCGGCCCCTTTTTTTGTCGGCGGTGCCGGGGCAGGTCGCCTAATCGCGCTGCGCCGCGAGGCGATCGAGCGCCGCGGGGTCGCGGATGGTGATGCGGTTGTAATCGATTGCGATCAGCCCCGCCTCCTCGAAACCGCGCAGCAGCTTGTTCACGCTCTGGCGCGTGACGCCGAGCATCGCGCCCAACTGCTCCTGCGGCAATCGCAAGCCCACGTCGGTCCCCTGTTCGCCCGCGATGCCGTGGATGCGCGCGAGGTCGGCGAGCGTCCACGCCATACGCTGGTCGAGCGATCCGAGCTGCTGGTCGTTGAGCAGCCGCAGGCTGTCACCCTGCCGCGCGCACATCAGCAGCGCGATGTCGCGCCACAGGATCGGATCGGCGTCGAGGATCGCGCGCAGCCCGGCGACCGGCAGATGCACCAGCGTCGTATCCATATGCGCGCGGTAGGCGAAGCGGATCGGCGGATCGTCGAGCAAGCGAACAAGCGCGAGCACCTCGAACGGCCCCGACAGGCTGAGCACGAACTTGCGTCCGGCGGCGCTGCCGCGGCTGACCTCGACCCCGCCTGCCGCGATCACGAAAATGTCGCGTTGTTCGGGATCGCGCGCGAAGATTTCGGCGCCGCGCGGATAGTCGGCGGTGCGCGCGATGCGGGCAAGGTCGGCAAGCCGCGCCTCCGGCCAGGCAGCGAAGAGCGGGCAGCGGCGCAGCACGGCCAGCCGGTCGCCGTGCGCCGGCGCTGTGCCTTCCCCCACGCTTTCCCGCGACTGCGATGCCATGGCCTCTCCTCCCGCCGCGCATAGTAGGCTGCGGCGGCAATTTTCCTAACGAGATTGTCGCCCCGATGACAGACTGCGCCCGCCCGCCCCGCTACGGCGTCCATGCAAAGTGGAAAGAGGAGTGAGGTGCGATGAAATATCTGTTGGCGCTGCTGGCGATGCTCGCGAGCACGCTGTCGGGCACGGCCGTGCAGGCGGCTCCGGCGAGCGAGGAGGAGGCCTATGAGATCGGCCTCGACGCCTATACCTATGGCTATCCGATGGTGCTGATGGACACGACCCGACGCGTCTCGACCAATGCCGGTGCGCCCGGACGGCTGCGCGCGCCGATGAACGATTTCTCGCACATGCAGACCTATCCCGACGCGACCTTCAAGGATGTCGTGCGCCCCAACGCCGACACGCTCTATTCCTCGCTATGGTATGACGTGGGCAAGGAACCGCTCGTCCTGACGCTGCCGAAGACCGCCAGCCGCTATCATGTCGTGCCGATCATGGACATGTGGACCGAAGTGTTCGCATCGCTGGGTACGCGCACGACCGGCAACGACGGCGGTACCGTCGCGCTGGTCGGTCCGCATTGGCAGGGCAAGCTGCCCCAGGGCATGCGGATGGTGCGCAGCCCGACCGACATGGGGTGGATCATCGGGCGCATCCAAACCAACGGCCCCGCCGATTACGACCATGTCCACCGCCTGCAGGCAGGCTATGATGCTGCGCCGCTGTCGCAATGGGGCAAACCGCGCGCCGCCACGATGCCGACGGTCGACAGCAGCGTCGACATGAAGACGCCGCCGGTGGTCCAGGTCGCACAGATGACGCCCGGCGCCTTTTTCGCGCGCTTCGCCGAGGTGATGAAGCGCAATCCGCCGCACGCGACCGATTACGCGATCCTGCTGCGCATGGAGCGCGTGGGGCTGGTTCCGGGGCAGGATTTCGACCTCGCAAAGGCCGATCCGGCGGTCCAGCGCGGCCTGACGCGCGCCGCGGCCGACGCCTATCAGCGGATGCTCGATCGCCGTAAACGGCTGGCGCTGACGCGCAACAATTGGGTCGCGCTGGGCAATGCGCTGGGCGTTTATGGCAATGACTATCTGCAACGCGCCTTCGTTGCCTATGCCGGGCTGGGTGCGCTGCCGCCCGAGGAAGCCATCTACCCGATGGCGCCGCTCGACAGCGAGGGCAAGCCGCTGACCGGTGCCGCACGCTATGTGCTGCATTTCGACAAGGACCAGCTTCCGCCCGCCGACGCCTTCTGGTCGCTGACCATGTATGGCGAAGATCAGTTCTTCGTCGACAATCCGATCGACCGCTATGCGATCGGCGATCGCGACAAGCTGGCGTTCAATGCCGACGGATCGCTCGACCTCTATATCCAGAAGGATGACCCCGGCGCCGACAAACAGGCCAACTGGCTGCCCGCCCCCGCCGGGTCCTTTTCGATGAACCTGCGCCTCTACCTGCCCGAGCGCGCGGCCCGCGAAGGCCGCTGGACGCCGCCCGCAATCAAGCGGCTGCCCTGAAGCGAGTTGAGGTAACGCGAAGCGGGTCTGCCGCGCCGACGGCTATTTGTCGACGACGAGGCAGGCCTGTCCGCTCTTCTGGAGCGTGGCGCAAAAGCCTTGGGCGTCGGCGCGGGTCGTAAAGCCGGTGGCGTGAAGGCGCGTGACCGACCCCGCCTTGACATAGGCGGGGGTCTGGGCCGCAACGGCGGGATATTTGCGCGCCAGCGCCGCCCACAATTTCTTCGCGTTGCCATCAACCGCAAAGGCGCCGAGCTGTGCGCGCCAGGGGCCGGCAGTTGCGGCGCGCACCGGCGCGGGCTTGGGCGCGGCATCGGGCGTCGCCGCCGGTTCGACGCGGATACGCTTGGGCGCCGGAGCCGCGGCCGGGGTTGCCGGCAGCGGGCCCGCCAGCGGCGGCGCAGCATAGCTGGTCCCCGGCTTGGCGGCGGCCGTCGCGGCGACGGCATCGGCGGTCGCTTCGCTCGCGGCGGTGGCGGCGTCGCGCGCCTTGGCGGGCTTCGTGGCGGAGGGCTGCGGCTCGATGAGCGGCGGCGGCGTATAGCTCGCGCCCGGTTCGGAGGCCGGCAGGCTGGCGGTGCGGATCGTCGGCGCGGGCGCTGCATCGGGCGCCGGGGCGCCAGCACTGACCGCCGCGAGCCGCGCGCGCGTTTCGTCCTTTTCCATCTGCGGCAGCATCGCCAGCCCGCGCTGGCGCTGATCGAGGGGGACGAGCTGGTCGAGCTGGACCAGGCGCGCCGAAGCGACGGTCAGTCCGGCGTCGCTCGCGCGCTTGGTCAACGCGTAGCTGCGCGGCCAGTCCTTGGCGATGAGGTCGCCGTTGAACAGCGCGGTGCCGAGCACATATTGCGCACGCGGTTCGCCGCGTTCGGCCGAGCGGATGATATAGGGCATGGCTTCCTTTTGCCGCCCGGCGGTGAAGATGACGAGGCCGAGATTATCCTCGGCCTGCAGATGGCCCTGTTTTGCGGCGCGGCGATACCAGCTTTCGGCCTGCGTCAGATCGACGGGCACGCCGCGCCCGAGCTTGTACGCCTGCCCCAGATTGAACTGCGCATCGGCATCGCCGGCGAGCGCCAGCGGCCGCCATTCGGCCACCGCCTTCGCGAAATCGCCAGCCTGCCACGCATCGACGCCATCCTTGACATCGGCTTGGGCGGGCATCGCGAGCGCAAGGGCCGAAGCGATCGGAAGCGCGAGGCGCAGCGCGGTGCGAAATGAACGCATCTTATTCTCCAATGACTTGCGCCGCACCGGGCGGGCGGCAGTCGCGGGAGCCGGTCCTAGCCCCAAATGGCTAACAGCCCCTTAGCATAGGGGCCGGGCGGACCGAAGTTGCCCCGCTTCGGTACAGGTCGTTGCTGACGCCTTGTTAACCTTGTTTCTGCGCAATTCGTTCACCTTCTTTTTATCATCGTTAACCCAATTTTAGCTCCCTGCATGGCATTCCCCCGCCAATTCGTTGATTTTATCAGGGGGACAGCAGTGCGCGTTCTGGCATTGGCTTCACAAAAGGGCGGGTCGGGCAAGACGACCCTGTCGGGGCATCTGGCGGTGCAGGCCCAGCTTGCAGGCGCCGGTCCGGTCGTCCTGATCGACATCGATCCGCAGGGTTCGCTGGCCGACTGGTGGAACGAACGCGAGACCGATCTGCCGGCCTTTGCGCAAACGACGGTCGCGCGGCTGGCCTCCGATCTCGAGATTTTGCGCCAGCAGGGCTTCAAGCTCGCGGTCATCGACACCCCGCCCGCGATCACTATGGCAATCCAGAGCGTGATTTCGGTCGCCGAACTGATCGTCGTCCCGACGCGTCCGAGCCCGCACGACCTGCGCGCCGTCGGTGCCACCGTCGACCTGTGCGAACGCGCGGGCAAGCCGCTGGTGTTCGTCGTCAACGCGGCAACCCCGAAAGCCAAGATCACCAGCGAAGCGGCGGTTGCGCTGTCGCAGCACGGCACCGTCGCGCCGGTGACGCTACACCATCGCACCGATTATGCGGCTTCGATGATCGATGGCCGCACGGTGATGGAGGTCGATCCGAACAGCCGTTCGGCCGACGAGATCCGCCAGCTTTGGACCTACATCAACGACCGGCTGGAAAAGAATTTCCGCCGCACCGTCTTCTCCGCTCCGATGCCGGCACAGCCCGGCTACGGCACCGTCCGCCCGATGGGCGGCGGTTTCGGCCGCCGCATGGCCGGCCAGTGAACGGGGGAGTAGAAAAAATGGGCGAACCCAAACCCCTCGCATCGCTGAGCGCCGGACTACTGGCCCGCAAGGGCGCTGCACGGCCTGCCATGCGCCGCCAGCCGCTCGGCAGCGGCCCGGCAGCGACCTTCGGTCAGCAGGGCTATGACGATCTGGGCTGGAACGACATGGGCTATGATGTCGACCCGCAGCAGTCGTCGGAACCGGCACGCATGGTCGATCTGAAGCCGCTGCTCGCCGGATCGGTGCTCGATCATAATGCCGCCGCCGAACATGCGGTCGACGCCAGCACCGGCCACGAACTGATCACCGAAGAAGCGGCCGACCTGGCGCCCGCCGACATGGCGCCGCTCGATCCGACGCCGGTCGATCTGACGGGCGCGCCCGCGGCCGACTTTGCTCCCGAAGCAGTCGAAGTTCCCGAAATCGTTCGCCAGCAGGAATCGCTGATCGAGCGCGTCGCGGCCGTCGCCCGCAAGGTCGAGGCGCGGCCCGAACCCAAGGCGAAGAAGGACAAGGCGCCGCGAACGCAGCGCGCCCGCGAAAAGGCGGCGTTCACGCTCCGCCTCGACGCCGAACGCCATCTGCGCCTGCGGCTTGCAAGTGCGGTGACGAACCGGTCGGCGCAGACGATCCTGACCGAACTGCTCGACGATTATCTGTCGGCCTTGCCCGAAATCGACGCGATGGCGAGCCGCCTGCCCGCCGCGCGCCCGCTGCGCAAGTCGGCCTGATCCGGACCAGATAAAGGGGGACCTGACATGAACCGCAACATGCTGATGAAGCTGGCCGTTTCGGGCTTTGTCCTGGGCGTTACCACGACCGGGTGCGCCGCACCCGGCAAGGTCGCCGCGGGGCCGAACGATGCCGCGGGCAAGCCCGAGGTTGCCGCCGCGTCGGCCGAGAAGGCGCGTGCCGCCCTTGAGGACGGCAAGGTCAGCAAGGCGGTCGGTCTTGCCGAAGCCGCGGTCGCGGCAAGCCCGCGCGACGGCCATTACCGCGCGCTGCTCGGCCAGGCCTATCTGAACGACGGACGCTTCGCCTCGGCGACCGACGCCCTGTCGGAAGCGATGGAGCTGGGCGTCAAGGACAGCAACACGGTGCTGGCGATGACGCTGGCGCACATCGCGCAGGGCAAGACGTCGCAGGCGGTGTCGCTGCTCAAGGAAAATTTCGATACCGTTCCGGCCCCCGATCTCGGCCTCGCGCTCGCGCTGGCCGGTGACACCGAATCGGCGATCTATATCCTGACCGAAGCCGCGCGCGCCGAAGGCGCGACCGCGCGCACGCGGCAGAATCTGGCGCTGGCGCTTGCCCTGTCGGGCCGCTGGGCGCAGGCGCGCATCGTCGCGTCGCAGGATCTGTCGCTCGCGAAGGTGGAAACGCGCATGGCCGAATGGTCGAAACTGGCCGAACAGCCCAACTCTCAACTTCGCGTCGCGAGCCTGATCGGCACGACGCCGCAACAGGATGCTGGGATGCCGGTGCGCCTTGCGCTCAGCAATTTCGCCGGTACGCAGATGGCCGCCGCCGACACCGCGCCGGCCACCGACGCCCCGGTTCTGGCGAGCGCCGATCCCGCGCCGGTCGATCAGTTTGCGCCGCCGCCGCCGCTGCTCGCCAGTGCCGACAGCGCTATCCGCACGGTCGAACTGCCGATGCCGCAACGCGACGCCAATGGCGTCGTGCCCGTCACCGATCTGCCGCAGCCCAAGGCCGCGCCGGTCATCATGGCCGACGCCAAGCCCTATCGCGCCGCACCGCGCGTCGCGGGCGATTATGTTCGCAAGCCCTCGCCCGAAGCGAAGGAACTGGTCGCCAAGGTCATGCCGCGCGTCGCCGCTTTCGATGCCGCCAAGCCGCAGGGCTGGGCCGTCCAGCTCGGCGCCTATGACAGCCTGGGCATCGCCAAGGAAAAATGGGGCGTGCTGAAAAAGCGCAACGGCGTGCTGGCCGCATATCCGGCTTCGAGCCATTCGGCGGTCGTCGATGGCCGCACTTTCTTCCGCCTGACGGTGAACGGACTCGGCTCGCGCGCCGACGCCGTGAAGCTGTGCAGCAGCCTCAAGGCCCAGGGCCAGAGCTGCTTCGTCCGCGAAATGGGCGGCAGCGAGGCGATCCAGTGGGCATCGGCGGGCAAGCCGGTGCGCATGGCCGCGCGCTGAACAAAGTTTGCCCCTTCCACCAGAGGAAGGGGTTGAGGGGGGAAAGGGGCGTAGCCGGGGGGCCGCGCCCCTTTCGCGTTTGAAGGCCCTCTCCCCTGGGCGCGCCGACGCCTATTCGTCGAGCGCCTCGAAATAGCGCGCCATCGCCTCGTTCGCGCCGTCGGACAGCGCGATGAAGATGCGCCGCCCGTCCTGCGGATCGGCTTCGCGCAGGAAAATCCCCGCATCGGTCATCGTCTTGATCCAGCGCAGCGCCGTCGTCGCGGGGACCGCGGCGGCGATGCACAAGCTCGACACCGACACCGGCTGCCGCTCGAGCCGCGCCGCATAGAGATCGAGCAGCATGTCCCAGGCGGGATCGGCGAACAGATCGGCGGCGAAATATTGCTCGCGCATCCGGCGCTGGCGCAGCATGTGGCGCACCGCCTTGGCGCGCTGACGGTCGCGGGTGCGCTCTTCGGGTTCGAAACTGCGCGGCATCACCGAAAAATCGCGCGTCGGCGCGCGCACGCCGGCGTCATAGCCGACGATGCCGCCACCCGGGCGCGGCGCCCCCGCCAGTCCCGGCTGCCCCGCGAGTTCGCCCAGCAGACGCGAAATGCGCGCCACCTCATCCTGCAACCGGTCGATCCGCTCCATCGCCTCGTCGCGCGAAATATCGTGGACGGCGAGCCGCGCCGACGGGCGCGCTGCGGCAAGCGCGACGAGGCGTTCGGCGGGGTCGGCATCGACCAGCCATTGGGTGCGCAAAGCGTCAGGCACGGCAGCAGCGACGCGATCGAGCGCGGCAAGCGTCGTTTCGCAGACAAGGCCGCATTGCCGTTCGGCCGCCGCCGCCATCAGGTCGGCGAAGGTTTCGCTCTCGATCGCCTCCGCTCCGGCGATCCACAATATGTCGGCGGCGATCATCGCGCGCAGATGCCCCGCGGCGCGCATCGACGGCACCGCCGCGACAAGCCGCACCCCCGCGACACGGTCAACGTCGGGACAGGCCGCATCGCAGCCGACAAAAAGCAGGCGCGCCGGCGCCCCTTCGTCGCGCGGCGCCGACCATGCCGTCCGCGTTTCGTTCAGCCCTAAAGGAAAGACCGGTTTCGCCGGTCGCATATCGATCATCTGTTCCATTTCGACGCCCTTCCCTGTCGCCCTGGTCCATCGCGGTACAACTATGCCGTCACAGCGGCTCTATTCACCTTTTGTTCGTTCCCATTTGCCGCCGAAACGGACCCAAGCACAACGATAGCCTGAGTCGACGCGCGCCGACGGACGGGAAGAAGGTCCGATCTGGACATGTTTTGTTCTCATCGTCAAGCCCCCTTGGCGATGATCCCGGTCGCCGACAGGGAGCGATGCGACCATCAACGGGCGATCGCCCGCTTTGCGCCACGCGCTTTTGCGGCTAGGGCGAGCGGATGAACGGACTTTTCCCTGTCATGGTCGGCGGTGCGATCGGCGCGGGTGCGCGGCACCTGGTCGGCCAGATCCTGCTCGCGCGGCTTGGCCCCGGCTTTCCCTGGTGGACGTTGTCGGTCAATATCGCCGGCAGCTTGATGATGGGGCTGCTGATCGGCTGGCTCGCGCGCAGCGGCGGCAGCGATCAGGCCCGACTGTTCCTGGGCGTCGGGGTGCTGGGCGGCTTCACCACCTTCTCCTCTTTCAGCATGGAATTCTGGACTTTGTTCGAACGCGGCCAGATGGCGCAGGCGGCTGCCTATGTCGGCGCGTCGGTCATCATCGGCATTGCGGCGTGCGGCGTCGGAATGGCGACGATACGGCAGCTTCCGGCATGAGCGGCGACAGCGCCATTGTCGCCGAAGAAGATGACGGCATCCGCCTCGACCGCTGGTTCAAACGGCACCGGCCCGGCACGCCCCACGCGCTGATCGCGCGCTGGGCCCGGTCGGGCGAGCTGACCATCGACGGGCGCAAGGCCGATGTCTCGGACCGGATCGAGGCGGGGCAGACAATCGCGATGCCGGTGCCGCCCGCGGCGCCATCCGGCCCCCGGCCGCGCAAGGAAAAAGCGCTGTCGCCGGCCGATGTCGCGCTCGCCGAAGCGATGGTTATCCACCGCGACAAGAGCGCGCTGGTGCTCGACAAGCCGCCGGGCCTCGCGACGCAGGGCGGAACGAAGACCGACAGTCATGTCGACGGCCTGCTCGGCGCCCTGCAGGGCGATGCCGCCGTGCGCCCCAAGCTGGTCCACCGGCTCGACAAGGATACGTCGGGCGCGCTGCTCGTCGCGCGCACCCCGCGCGCCGCTGCCTGGTTCGCGAAGGCATTTTCGAACCGCAGCGCGCGCAAGACCTATTGGGCGATCGTTGTCGGCGTCCCCGACATCGCGCAGGGCGAGATCGACCTGCCGCTCGCCAAGCAACCCGGATCGGGCGGCGAGAAGATGCACGTCGACGAAAAAGGCCTGCCGTCGAAATCGCGCTATCGCGTCATCGAACGCGCGGGCAACAGTGCGGCGTGGGTCGAACTGCAGCCGCTGACCGGCCGCACGCATCAATTGCGCGTCCATATGGCGGCGATCGGCCATCCGATCGTCGGCGACGGCAAATATGGCGGCAAGGGCGCGTTCCTGACCGGCACGATCAGCCGCAAACTGCACCTGCACAGCCGCCGGCTGCGCATCGACCATCCCGATGGCGGCGCGATCGACATCAGCGCGCCGCTGCCGCCGCATTTCGCCGAAAGCCTGGAAGCGCTGGGCTTCGACCCGCTGCTCGGCGACCTCCTGACCGAAGAGGCGCCGCGCGCATCGACCAAGACGGTGCAGAAGGCGAAGGCCAAGGCGCATGCGAAGCAGGTGCGCAAGGCAAGGCGCGGCGAACGGCGCGGCCGTGCCGAAGCGAAGGTCCAATCGAAACCGGGGGCGGCCAAACCAGCGAAGTCGAAACCGGGGACGGCGAAATCCGGTGCACCGAAGCCGGGCGGCAAACCGCCTGCAAAGCGCGGCCCGGCGAAGCCCGGCGCCGCCAAGACGGGCGCCCGCGGTCCGGCGCCGCGAAAGCCGCGCTGATGCACCCCAATCCGGCGTTCCGGCCCCGGCAGGACGATCTCGCCGCGCTGCTGGTGCGCGAAATCGGCTTTGCCGCCATTTTCGCGGCGACGCCCGACGGCCCACGCGTCGCCCACGCCCCCGTCGTGCTCAGCGCCGACGCGACGACGCTGCAATTCCACCTCGCGCGCGGTAACGGGCTGACGAAGCATCTTGCCGGCGCGCCGGCACTCGCGGTGGTGCAGGGCCCCGATGCCTATGTCAGCGCCAACTGGTACGCCGACGCCGCAACCGCGGTGCCGACGTGGAATTATGTCGCGGTCGAGATGGAAGGCGTGGCGCGCAAGCTGGGCGATGCCGAACTGGTCGCGCAGCTCGACACGCTGTCGACGCTGCACGAGGCACGCGCCGGCGAAAATCCGCCGTGGACGCGCGCCAAGATGGACGCCAACCATTTCGCGCGGTTGACCGGCGCAATCACCGGCTTCGAGATGCGGATCAGCGCATGGCGGCCGACGGTGAAACTGTCGCAGAACAAGGATGCAGCCGAGCGCGAGCGCGTGGCAGCGGGAATCGAGCGGACGGGCCACGGCGCCCTCGCGCATTTGATGCGCCAGCTCGCAGGCGATAAGGCGGGGGCATGAGCAACGAACAGGACCGGCTGGCCAAGAAGCGCTTTTTCGCGCTGTCGGCGATGCGAATCGTCGGCGCGCTTTTCATCATGGCGGGTTTCGTGCTGATCCGGGGCGGCTGGGCCATCGCCGGTCAGCCCACCGATCGCTGGATCGGCGTGATCGTCGTCCTGACCGGCGTGTTCGATTTCGCAATCATGCCGCGCATCCTGGCGCGCCGCTGGCGGACACCGCCCGCGCCATGAAACGCTTCTGGAAGACTGCCACGACCGTCCCGCAGGACGGCGGCCGGGGCATCGCGCTTGACGGGCGCCCGGTGCGCACCCCCGCGCGCGCGCCGCTGGTGGTGCCGAGCGAGGAGCTTGCCGAAGCGATCGCCGCCGAATGGAATGCGCAGGGCAGCGACATCGATCCGGCGGCGATGCCGATGACCGGTATCGCCAACGCCGCGATCGATCTGGCGACGGGCGACCGCGCGGCCTTTGCCGAAACCATCGCCGCCTATGCCCAGACCGACCTTCTCTGCTACCGCGACGACCGCGATGCCGCGCTGCAAGGCGAACAGGCGGCGGCCTGGAATCCGCTGCTCGCCTGGGCGGAGGCGCGGCACGGCATCGAATTCGCGCTGGCGCAGGGCGTGCTCCCGATCGACCAGCCCGCCGCAACGGTGGCGGCGCTGCGCGAGGCGGTGCACGCGCTCGATCCCTTTCGCCTCGCGCCGCTGTCGCCGCTCGTCACCATCGGCGGTTCGCTCGTCGCCGGGCTCGCGCTCGTCGAAGACGCGTTCGCCGCCGACATGCTGTGGGGGGCGGTCAGCCTCGACGAGCTGTATCAGGAACGCCGCTGGGGCGCCGACAGCGAAGCGCAAAAGGCGCGCGCCCGCCGCGCCGCCGATTGGGGCAATGCGGCGCGGTTCTTGCGCTTACTCTGATGAATCGATGCTCTGACGCCTCCGGTCAATCGGCGAAGTCGGGCTTGCGTTTCTGCATATGCGCCATCACCGCCTCCATCTGATTGGGGGTGCGGATGACCTTTATCTGTTCGTCGCTTTCTGCCTGCAGGATTTCGGCATCGCTCGCGTCGGCAAGCATGTTGCACAGCCGCTTCGCGCCCCGGATCGCATGCGGATTCTTGCCCGCGATCACCGCCGCGAGTTCCATCGCCTTGGCGAGCGGTTCTTCGGCGACATGCGTCGCAAAGCCCAGCGCCTTCGCCTCGACGCCATTGAATTCGCGGTTGGTGTAGATCATCTCGCGCAGCACGTCGTCGGCAACCTGGGTGCGCCACAGCGCCATGCCGGCGACATCGGGGACAAGGCCCCAGCGCATTTCCATGATCGCGATGCGCGTATCGGGATGAACGATGCGGATATCGGCGGCGGCCATGATCTGGCTGCCCGCGCCAAAGGCGACGCCGTGTACTGCCGCAATCACCGGCACCGGCAGTTCGCGCCAGCCCCAGGCGGCATATTGCGCGTTGTTGGCAAGGCCGCGCGTCCGTTCGGCGAGCCCGCCGCCAGCGCTGCTTGCGCCCGGATCGCGCTCGCCGCCGAGGCTGGAGAGATCGAGTCCGGCGCAAAAGGCGCGCCCCTCGCCCGACAGGACGACGACGCGCAGCCCCGCGGTCGCCTTGAGCTGGTCGACCGCCGCCGCAAGCGCCTCCCACATCGCCCCGTCGAGCGCGTTCATCTTGTCGGTGCGGATCAGGCGGACGTCGGCGATGCCGTCGTCGAGCATGGTGATCGAAATACGGTCCTGCATGGAGAGTCCTCTCAGGCTTTCAAAAGCGCCGCTTCGACGAGCGGCAGTTGGTCGTTGCCGAAATACATATCATCGCCGTCGACGAACATCGACGGCGAACCATAGCCGCCGCGCGCGATCACCTCGTCGGTATTGGCGCGCAGCCGCGCCTTGACCGCATCGCTCGCCGCCGCATCGCGGATCGCCGCGCCGTCGAGGCCCGCGCGCGTTGCTGCCGCTTCGAGCACCGCAGGGTCGTCGAGATTGTCTTGCGCGCCGAAATAGGATTCGAACGCCGCCCGGGCGAAGGCGATCAGCGCCGGTTGATCGGGCTCGAGCGCGGTGGCGAAGCGCATCGCCGCGACGCTCTTTGCCGGATGCCAGCGGGAGGGGAAATTCATCTCCACCCCCGCGAGCCGCGCCCAGTCCCCCAGCACTTTCCAGCTATGTTGCAGCTTGCGATTGTCGCTCTGTTCGCGCACCGCATAGACCGATTGGTTCACCGCGTTGAACACCCCGCCGACCAGGATCGGCCGAAAGGTCGCGCTGGCGCCGGTGCGCGCGATCAGCGGCTGGACGTTGGTGAACGCCAGATAGGTCCAGGGCGACGACAGGTCGAAAAAGAATTCCAGATGGCGCGGCATGATCGATCCTTTGCAAATGAAAAGGCGCGTCAGGCCTGCAGGTCGGCCTGTTCGATCGCGCGGTGGAAGCGGCGCGCCACAGCGGGATCGAGCCGGTCCTCGAACAAGGTCAAATGCCGTTCGACCGTCCAGCGCGCGCTATCGAGGTCGCCGACCGCCGCCGGGTCCATCTCGCGCTGATATTCGAGGCCGAAGCGCAGGATCACGAGCGCATTGGTGCAAAGATCGCCGAGCCGCGCGCGCGACCAGTCGAGGTAGCCGCGATCGATCATCGCGCCGAGATAGAGCATCAGCTGGCCGTGCACGCGTTCGTACCAGCCGTCGATGTGGTCGAGAATGATCGGGCTCGATTCGCCATAATCGGCGCGGTCGCGATAGAGAAAGCGGAAGGTATGGAGCTCGCGCTGCATGCAGGCGAGCAGTGCGACATATTCTTCGATCAGATCGCCGTCATCGGACGGCTGCAGTTGCAGCCGCTCTTCGATCGCCTCGGCGAAATCGGCGCTGATCGCGTCGAGGAGCGCGCGCTTGCTTCGGAAATGATACCAGAGATTGCCCTCGGCGATCCCGACATCGGCGGCGATCGCCGCGGTCGATACGCTGCCGAAGCGCTGTTCGTTGAACAGGCGCAGCGCGGCGGCGAGGATACGGTCGCGCGTCTTGACGCGGGGTGCGTTCACGCCTTCTTTTCCCAATATTGGTCGCGCAGCAGCCGCTTGTAGAGCTTGCCCGTATCGTGGCGCGGCAGCGCCTCCATGAAATCGATGCGGCGCGGCACCTTCACGCCCGACAGTTTCTGGCGCGCATAGGCGCCAAGCTCGTCGCGGAATTCATCGGTCGCGTCGGCCATGTCGGCGGGCTGAATCACCGCGATCACCTCCTCGCCCATTTCCTCGTGCGGGCCGCCGACGACCGCGACATCGGCAACTTTGGGATGGGTGACGAGATGGTTTTCGATCTCCTGCGGATAGATGTTTACCCCACCCGAAATGATCATGAAGCTCTTGCGGTCGGTGAGATAAAGGAAGCCGTCGGCATCGAGCTTGCCGACGTCGCCGAGTGTCGACCAGCCCTTCGAATTGCGGCTCGACGCGGTCTTTTCGGGGTCGTCGTGATATTCGAACACATTGTCGCTTTCGAAGAAGACCGCACCCTCCTCGCCCACCGGCACTTCGGTTTCATTGTCCTCGCCGACGATGTGGACGATCCCCAGGATCGCGCGGCCGACGGTGCCCTTGTGCGCCAGCCAGTCCTGGCTGGTGGCGAAGGTCATGCCATTGCCCTCCGACCCCGCATAATATTCGAGCAGCACCGGCCCCCACCAGTCGATCATCGCCTGCTTGACCGGGACCGGGCACGGCGCCGCAGCGTGGATCGCGCTCTTCATCGACGACACGTCATATTGCGCACGCACCTCCGCGGGCAATTTGAGCATGCGGACGAAATGGGTGGGCACGAACTGCGCCGCGTTGCAGCGATAATGCTGGATCGCCGCCAGCGCGGCTTCGGGATCGAATTTCTTCATCAGCACGACGGTGCCGCCAAGCCGGTGGATCGTCATCGACCAGCGGAGCGGAGCGGCGTGATAGAGCGGCGCGGGCGAAAGATAGATGCTGTCGGCGTTGATCCCGAACGCCGCCGAGGCGAGCATCACGAGGCTGTTCGGCGCGTCGATCTCCTCCTCTTCGGGCAGCGGTACCTTGACCCCCTTTGGCCGGCCGGTCGTCCCCGACGAATAGAGCATGTCGACCCCGGCGCGTTCGTCGGCGATGCGCGTCGCGGGCATCGCGGCCAGCGCGTCCTCGATTCGGGTCCATCCGGCAATCTCGCCCCCCATCGAATAGCGCTCGATCCGCGTTTCGAGCTGGAGCGCCGCGGACGCGAGGCTCGCCGAGACGACGAGCATCTTTGCGCCCGAATTTTCAAGGATATAGTCGGTCTCGTCCTGCGTCAGCCGCGACGAGATGCAGACATAGCGCAGCCCCGCGCGCTGGGCGCCCCAGGTCAGACCATAATAATGCGGGGTGTTTTCCAGCATGAAGGCAACGACATCGTCATGCTTCAGCCCGTGGCTGCGAAACAGCTGCGCGGCGCGGTTCGACGCTGCGTCGAGCTCGGCATAGCTGATCGTCTCGCCGGTTTCGGCGACGATCACCGCGGGTTTGTCGGGCGAACTGGCGGCATGAACAGACGGGTGCATCGGGCATCTTCTCCAAGGGGCTTTTGGTTTCTTTATGTCCCGCGATCAGTAGCAAGCTGAAACTTTCGGTCAAGCCGCCGTAGGGTGAAGACCCTAGGATATGCCGATGTCAAAATGGGCGCAGTTTCGCGGCGGCCGAAGCGCCCGCCGATCCCGGCAAAAGTCCGGGGATAAGCCCGGTATAAGTCTGTGGATCAGTTGTTGAGGCTGCGCCGGATCGCGGCGATTTCGGCGTCGAGTTCGCTGTCGGTCACGCGCAGCGCCTCGACCGTGCGGACCGCGTGGATCACCGTCGAATGGTCGCGCCCGCCAAAGCGGCGGCCGATCTCGGGATAGGAGCGCGGCGTCAGTTCCTTGGCGAGATACATCGCGACCTGGCGCGGGCGCGCGACCGCGCGGACGCGGCGTTTCGACGCCATTTCGGCCTTGTCGAGCCGGTAATGGGCACAGACCGCACGCTGGATTTCCTCGATCGTGATCCGCGGGCGCGCGCTGCGGACATTTTCGGCGAGCCGATCTTCGGCGAGCGCCAGATCGACCCTGGCGCCGGTCAGCGCGGCATAGGCGAGCAGCTTGTTGAGTGCGCCTTCGAGTTCGCGGATGTTGCGCGTGAAATGGCGGACCAGATAGGCGACGACGTCGTCGGGCACTTCGACCATCGGCATGGCGGTAAGGCGCTGGCGGATGATGCGTTCGCGCAGATCGTCCTCGGGGGCCTCGATATCGGCGACAAGCCCGCCCGACAGGCGCGACAGCAGCCGCGCCTCGACCCCGTCGAGCATCGCGGGCGGCCGGTCGGCGGTGACGACGAGCCGCTTGCCCGCGGTCATCAGGTCGTCGATCGTGTGCAGCAGCTCTTCCTGCGTCGAATTCTTGCCGATCACGAATTGCAGATCGTCGAGGAGCAGCAGATCGGCAGCGCGGAGCCGCGCCTTGAACGCCATCATGTCGCCGCCGCGCATCGCGCCGACGAATTCGAGCATGAATTTTTCCGCCGACATCAGGATGATGGTCGCGGTCGGATGCGCGGCAGCATAGTCCTGCGCGATCGCCTGCAGGAGATGCGTCTTGCCCTGCCCGGTGCCCGAGCAGAGATAGAGCGGGTTGAACTGCGGCGTTTCCACCATCGCCATGCGGCGCGCCGCATTGGCAGCGAGGATGTTCGAGCGCGCGACGACGAAGCGATCGAAACAGAGCCGCGGATCGAAGCCGAGCAGCGCGGGATTGGCGGCGCGCACGGCAGCCGGCGCTGACGCCTCGAAGCTCGGCAGCGGCGCCGAGGCGAGCACGGTCGCCCGCTCGGCAGCGGCGACTCCGCCGCGCACCGACACGCTGCGCACCGCGGGCAGTAGTTGGCGCCACGCCAGTTCGAGGCGCTCGCCGAATCGTTCGTTGATCCAGTTGGCCGAAAAGCGGCTCGCGGTTTCCAGCGTCACGACGCCCGACAGGGTGCAATATTCGGCGAAACGGACGGGCTTCAGCCAATGGTCGAAGGTGCGCGCGCCCAGATCGCGGCGCAGCCCTTCGGCCACGCGCGGCCAAAGCGTCGCGGCATCGGCGTTCATCGCTTCCATGCCTGCTTTGTCGTCACGCCTGTCCCCGCTTTGCACCACAATCCATGCCCCCGATATGCCCCCACGGCGGCCCGATCGCCCCGCAGCCCACCACATGCCGATCCGGGCGCCCACGCCGGGGCGCAAGCATCCTGTCCCGGGCGCGCAGCCCGAAGCTTTCCGAATCATGTCGATGTGGCGGCCGCCGGCGAAGGCCAACGACGCCTTTTTCTAGGCAGGGGGAGACGAGTCGATCAAGGGTGCGGAGCGTAAAAAATCTGAAATAAAATTCTTGACTCGCAAGGGGGCGCGGAAACGCGTTGGAGGGCAATATTTCCTATATTTTTCATATGTTTAATGCGACGCGAAAACGTCATGGTAAACGAATCGCGATAAATCCGTCACTTACCGCGCTGCAACAGCTTTGCCATCGCGCTGTAACAAAAAAGGACCCGCGGGCGCTTGGCCGGCGGGTCCTTTTTTGTGCCCTTTCGGGACGGTGCGGCGTGCGCGGATCAGGCGATCGCGTTCACGCTCTTGGTCAGGCGCGAATATTTGCGCGCAACCGTGTTCTTGTGGAGGACGCCCTTGGCAACGCCGCGCGCCATTTCGGGCTGCGCCGCTGCGAGCGCTGCAGTCGCGGCGGCCTTGTCGCCGGCGGCAACCGCGTTTTCGACCTTCTTCACGAGCGTGCGGATGCGCGACACGCGATTCTTGTTGATCAGCGTGCGCGCGCTGTTGCGACGGATGCGCTTTTTTGCCTGCGGCGTATTGGCCATAAGTTCCTCAAAATATCCAATCGGTTCAACGGTCGGAGCACAGCAGCAGCGGAGCAGCCGAATCGCGCGTGGACGGCGAATCAATGTCCGGATGCGGCCGGTTCCGGTTGACCGGACCCTGCTCGAAGGGTGGGCCCATAGCCAGCATGTCTCCGAAGGTCAACGCTTTTCGCTGGAAAAGCGGCATCCGATCACGCTCACCGCTGGCATTTGGGGCAATAGAAGGTGGACCGCCCCGACTGGACGATCCGCACGATCGTGCCGCCGCATTCGCAGCGCTCGCCCTCGCGGCCATAGACGCGCCAATCCTTGGCGAAATAGCCGAGGTCGCCTTCGGGACTGAGGAAATCGCGCAAGGTCGAACCGCCGGCAGCGATCGCCGCCGCCAGCACCGCCTTGATCGCCGGCGCCAGTGCGCCGAGCTTTGCCCGCGACACGTCGGCCGCGGCGCGGGTCGGCGCGATTCGCGCCATGTTGAGCGCCTCGCACACATAGATGTTGCCGAGTCCCGCGACGATCGTCTGGTCGAGCAGCATCGCCTTGATCGGCGCGCGACGGCCGGCGAGCGCGCTGGCCAGATAGGCGGCGTCGAAATCGTCCGACAGCGGCTCCGGCCCCAGCGTCACGAAGGCTGGAAAGATCGCGAGCGGGTCGCCATTCACAAGATCGACCGACCCGAACCGCCGCGGATCATGGAGGAACAGCCTGTGTCCGGCGCCGGTTTCGAGCAGCAGATGGTCATGCTTGCCCGCTTCGCCGCCCTCGGTGCGCCAGCGCCCCGACATGCCGAGATGGAAGATCATATGGTCGTCGCGGTCGGTCGAGACGATGCCATATTTGGCGCGCCGCGCGAGATGGGTAACCGTCGCCCCGGTCAGCCGCTGCGCAAGGTCGGCGGGAAAGGGGCGCCGCAGATCGGGGCGGAAGGTGCTGACCGTGACGAGCCGCTGCCCCTCGAGAAAGGGCGCGAGGCCGCGCACGGTGGTTTCGACTTCGGGAAGCTCGGGCATTTCGCGCCAGCGGTATCTGGCATTTGCGCGCGCGGCAAGGCCCGGCTAAAGGCGCTGCTGAAACAGGCTTTCCCCGCAAAGGCGCGCACCCGATGACCACCCCCGACACCGTCAGCTTCGGCTATGAACAGGTCCCGGCGACCGCGAAGACCGCGATGGTCGGCGAGGTGTTCAGCCGCGTTGCGCGCAAATATGACATCATGAACGACGCGATGTCGGGCGGGATGCACCGGCTGTGGAAGGACCGCTTTGTCCGGCGCGTCAAGCCGCGCGCGGGCGAAGCGATCCTCGACATGGCGGGCGGCACGGGCGACATCGCCTTTCGCATGGAGCCGTCGGGCGCGAGCATCACGGTCGCCGATATCAATCCCGACATGCTGGGCGTCGGCATGGAACGCGCGGCGGAGCGCGGCATCGACACGCTGGTATGGTCCGAACAAAATGCCGAAAAGCTGAGCTTTCCCGACCAGTTTTTCGACGCCTACACGATCGCCTTCGGCATCCGCAACGTGACCGACATTCCCGCCGCGCTGAAAGAGGCGCACCGCGTTCTGCGCTATGGCGGGCGCTTTTTCTGCCTCGAATTTTCGACCAACGAATGGCCCGGCTTTGCACAAGTCTATGACGCCTATTCGCACCATCTGGTACCAAAGCTCGGCAAGCTGATCGCCGACGATGAAGACAGCTATCGCTATCTGATCGAATCGATCCGCCGCTTCCCGCCGATGCCGCGTTTTGCGCAGATGATTCGCGATGCGGGCTTTACCGCGGTGAAAGTCGAACCGATTCTGGGCGGACTGGTCGCGATCCATAGCGGGTGGAAGGCGTGAGATCGATAAGCGAAACTACCCCCTCCCGCTCGCGGGAGGGGCAGCGAGACTTGCCAGCTTACTGGCTAGTCACAGCGGGGTGGGCAACGTCGCCGTT
Organism: Sphingopyxis terrae subsp. terrae NBRC 15098; assembly: GCF_001598815.1. Taxonomy (GTDB): domain Bacteria; phylum Pseudomonadota; class Alphaproteobacteria; order Sphingomonadales; family Sphingomonadaceae; genus Sphingopyxis; species Sphingopyxis terrae. The sequence goes on from NZ_BCZQ01000003.1 coordinate 473,771, forward strand.
GCTGGCCCACCCCCACCCCCTCCCGCAAGCGGGAGGGGGGCCAAGGTGACCCGACCCGTCACCCATATTGCCCGCCTGCTGAAGTGGGGCCGCATCCTGGCGCGCCACGGCGCGCTGCGCGGGATCGAGACCGCGCCACAGACGCCGCCGGGGGTCAAGCGGCTGTGCCGTATCGCACGGATCGGCACGATCCAGCCCAAGGTGCCCGATTATGCCGCCGCCTTCCAGGCGATCGGGCCTGCGGCGGTCAAGCTGGGCCAGACGCTCGCGACGCGTCCCGATCTCGTCGGCGAAGAGGCGGCGCGCAACCTGCTGACCCTGCAGGACGCGCTCGCGCCCGTGGCCTTTGCCCGCATCCGTGCCGAGATCGAGGCGACGTTCGAGGCACCGCTCGAAAGCCTGTACAGCGAATTCGATCCCGACCCCGTCGGCTCGGCCTCGATCGCGCAGGTTCACCGCGCGGTGACCACCGACGGCCGGCAGGTCGCGGTCAAGGTTCGCCGCCCCGGCATCGACAAGCAGTTCGCGCGCGACATCGAAACCTATGAATGGGCGGCCGCGCACCTCGAGGCACTGGGCGGCGAAGCCGCACGGCTGCGGCCGCGACAGGTGATCGCCAATTTCCGCCGCTGGACGCTGCGCGAGCTCGACCTGCGCCGCGAAGCGGCGTCGGCGTCCGAACTGCGCGAGGCAATGGCGGCCGAGCCGACCTACGAAGTGCCTGCGATCGACTGGGACCGCACCGCGTCGCGCGTCATGACGCTCGACTGGATCGACGGGATCAAGATTTCGCACCGCGAGGCGCTCGTCGCGGCGGGGCACGATATGGAAAAGCTGGCGACCAATCTGGTCCACGCCTTTCTGCGGCAGGCGATCGCCGAGGGGTTCTTCCACGCCGACATGCACCAGGGCAATTTGTTCGTGAAGGCCGACGGGACGATCGCGGCGGTCGATTTCGGTATCATGGGGCGGATCAACCGGCAGGCGCGCTACTGGCTCGCCGAGATCCTCTATGGGCTGACCACAGGCAATTACCGCCGCGTCGCCGAAATCCATTTCGAGGCGCAATATGTCCCCGACTATCACAGCGTCGAGGAATTCGCGACGGCGCTGCGCGCGGTCGGCGAGCCGATGCGCGGAAAACCGGTGAGCGAGCTGTCGGTCGGGCAGATGCTCGACGGACTGTTTGCCATCACCCGCGACTTCGACATGCAGACCCAGCCGCATCTTCTGCTGCTGCAAAAGACGATGGTGATGGTCGAGGGCGTGGCCACGATGCTCAATCCGCGGATCAACATGTGGGATGTATCGGGACCGTTCGTGCAAGGCTGGATTCGCGACGAACTGGGCCCCGAAGCCGCGCTGGCCGACGGACTGCGCGAACAGGGGCGGACGCTGGCGCTGATCCCCGACATCATCCGCCGCCTCGACGCGCAATTGCCGAAGCCGGGTGCTGCTCCGCCCGCGCCGCCGCTCCCCGATGTCCGGCTGATGTGGGAAAAGGGCGAAAAGCGGACGGCCTGGCGCTATGCGCTGACGGCGCTCGCCGGGGCGGCCGCAGGCGCTGCGATCCTCCTTGCGCTGGGCGGTTGATCGCCGCTGCCAAGGCCGATTGTGATTACCAAAGATTTACCTTAATTCGCTAGCGTTTTTTGAGGACCAACAGGGCGGTACCGCTCGATCGAACCGAGGCATCTTCACCCGACATGCACCACGAAACCGCCCTTGCCGACCCGATCGTGTCGGTTGACACCCTCCCGCTCGAAGTCGCGGTCGTCGTCCCGACGCTCAACGAGGCCGCCAATGTCGAGCGGCTGGTCGAGAAGCTGACGAACGTGCTTGCCGGTCGCGGCTGGGAAGTGCTGTTCGTCGACGATAATTCGCCCGACGGCACCAGCGACGTCGTGCGCCGTATCGCGCGCACCTCGCGCCACGTCCGCATCGTTCAGCGCGTCGGCCGCCGCGGCCTGTCGTCAGCGGTGATCGAAGGAGTGCTGGCGACGGCCGCTCCGGTGATCGCGGTGATGGACGGCGATCTTCAGCACAGCGAAGACGCGCTGCCGCGCCTGATCGACGCGGTGGCGTCGAACGACGCCGACATCGCCGTCGGCACCCGCTATGTCGATGGCGGTGGCGTCGGCGAATGGAGCGCGCTGCGCGTGTCGATGAGCCAGTTTGCTACGAAGATCGGTCAGATCGCGCTGCGCACCAAGGTGAGCGATCCGATGAGCGGCTTTTTCGCGATGCGCCGCGAAGCTTTCGAAGCAGCGCTGCCGCGCCTGTCGGCGATCGGTTTCAAGATATTGGCCGACATATTGGCGTCGTCGCCGACGCCGCTGCGCGTCGCTGAAGTTCCCTATCAATTCCGCACCCGCGAAGCGGGCGAGAGCAAGATCGGCGCGCGCGTCATCGCCGAATATGCCGAACTGCTCGCCGAAAAGACGATCGGCCGCTTCGTGCCGGTCCGTCTGCTGAAATTCCTGATGGTCGGCGGACTGGGCGTCTTCGTCCACCTGTCGGTGCTGTGGGCGCTGCTGACCGCAGGCAACAGTTTCATGATGGCGCAGACCGGCGCGGTCGTGACCGCGATCGCGTTCAATTTCTTCCTCAATAACAGCTTCACCTACGCCGACCGCAAGCTCAAGGGCTGGGCGGTGCTGGGCGGACTGGCGAGCTTCTATGCGATCTCGGCGGTTGGCGCGCTTGCCAATATCGGCATCGGCACCTGGCTCGCCGGGCAGAATGAGCGTTGGTGGGTCGCGGGCGTCGCCGGGGTCTTGGTGGGCGCGATCTGGAATTTCGCCATGTCTTCGGCGCTGACGTGGCGCAAATAGCACCGGCGGCCGGCACCGGCTGGAACCGCTTTTCGGCCATCCCGCGTCTCTGGGCCGCGGTCGTGCTGGTCCTGCTCGCCGCGCTGATGGTGGCCGGATGGAGCGGCGGCGTGGGCGGCAAGAGGGTACAGCCCGCCAAGCCCACATCGATGAAGTTCGAAGGCATGGTCGGCGACCATGCGCTGTACCTCAACATCCTGCGCAAGATGGAGGCGGGCCAATCCTATTATCCTGCCGCGACGGAAACGCAGCGCGCGCATCGCTATCCGCTGCATCCTTTCTTTACGGTGCGCCTACCCACCCAAGCCGAAATCATGGCGGTGATCGGCCTGCGCGGGTCGGTCGCGCTGCTGACGTTGACCGGCCTTGCGGCGATCCTTCTGTGGCGAAAGCGGTTGATGGCCGATGACGACCTGCCGCGCTACGCGCGCTTCGGCGCGCTTCTGATGGCGGCCAACATGTCGCAGATCGTATCGCGCCAATGGGTGCTGATGCACGAAGTGGTGGCGGGCGTGCTGATCGCGCTGGCGCTCGCCCTCTATCGCCCTGCCCGCCCCTGGCCGGCGATGGCCGTGATCGCGCTCGCGCTGGCGATGCGGGAAACGGTGCTGCCCGTGGCGATGTTGCTGGGCCTGTTCGCGCTGATCGACCGCGATTGGCGCGCCGCCGCCGGCTGGCTTGGCATCGGACTGGGTTTCCTGGCCTTGATGGCGTGGCACGCGGCGACGCTGACCGCCTTTGTCCGCCCCGACGATATGACCACCCCAGGCTGGAGCGGGATGGGCGGATGGCCTGCTTATCTGTCCTTCGTCCATGTGTCGTCGGCATTCCGCTTTCTTCCGGCGTGGACGATGGTGCCGGTGGTGCCGCTGGCCTTGCTTGGCTGGGCCGCATGGCGGTCGCGGCTGGGAACGACGATGCTGATCGTCCAGCTCGGCTATGCGGCGATGCTGATGCTGTTCGCTCGCCCCAATAATTTTTACTGGGCGATGCTGATCGAACCGACATTGTTCGTGGGGCTTATCTTCGCGCCCGCCGCACTCTTTGCCCTGTACCGGTCGATCCGGGCAGTGCCGTCACCGGTTTCCGTACCCGCGGTCTGAGCGGTCAGAATCTGCGTGGATCGCGGGCGCGGACATCCTATAGGATAGGGTCATGACCCATCGGCGTATCCTTCTGATCATCGGCGGCGGCATCGCCGCCTACAAAGCCATCGAGCTGGTGCGCCTGCTCCGCAAGGCCGGCCATAGCGTGCGCTGCGTGCTGACGCGCGCGGGCGAGCAGTTCGTCACCCCGCTGACGCTCGCCGCCCTGTCCGAAAATAAAGTATATACATATCTTTTCGACCTGAAGGACGAGGTCGAGATGGGGCATATCCAGCTTTCACGCGAAGCCGACCTGGTCGTCGTTGCCCCCGCGACCGCTGATCTGCTGGCAAAGATGGCGGGGGGCATCGCCGACGATCTGGCGACAACCTTGCTGCTCGCGACCGACAAGCCGGTGCTCGCGGCGCCCGCTATGAACGTACGCATGTGGCTGCACCCCGCGACCCAGCGCAATGTCGCGACGCTGCGCGGCGACGGGGTGACGGTGATGGAGCCCGACGAGGGCGAAATGGCGTGCGGCGAATATGGCCCCGGCCGCCTGCCCGAGCCCGAAGCGATCAAGGCGGCGATCGAGGCGGCGCTGGCGCAAGGCACGATTGTCCGGCCGCTCGGCGGCCAGCCCGATTTCGCGCCGTCGCGCCACCGCCCGCTCTATGGCCGCCGCATCCTCGTCACCGCGGGACCGACCCACGAACCGATCGACCCCGTCCGCTACATCGCCAACCGGTCGAGCGGCAAGCAGGGCTTCGCGATCGCCGCCGCCGCCGCCGAAGCGGGCGCGGAGGTGCTGCTGGTCGCGGGGCCGGTACCGCTGCCGACGCCGCCGGGGGTGGTTCGCGTCGATGTCGAAACCGCGCGCGAAATGGCGGCCGAGGTCGAGGCGGGACTGCCCGTCGACGCCGCGATCATGGTCGCCGCAGTTGCCGACTGGCGCGCCGCCGACACATCGGCGCAGAAGATCAAGAAGGACGGCAGCGGCGAGGTGCCGCCGCTCGCGCTGGCAGAAAATCCCGACATTCTGGCGAGCGTCGCGAAGAGCGCCAAGCGGCCGCCGCTGCTCGTCGGCTTCGCCGCCGAAACCAACGACGTGATCGCTCATGCCCAGGCAAAGCTCGCCCGCAAGGGCTGCGACCTGATCGTCGCCAACGATGTCTCGGCGGACCCGATGGGCGGCGAGACGAACCGCGTTCATATCGTCAGCAAGGCTGGCGTCGACAGTTGGGACCGACTGCCCAAGGAAGCCGTCGCCCGCAAATTGATGGAAAAAATCGCCGATGAACTCGATACCCGCGTCCCCCTTGCCGATGATTGAGATCCGCCTCCAGCGCCTGCCCAACGGCGGCGGCCTGCCGGTTCCGGCCTATGCCAGCGACGGCGCAGCGGGGATGGACATCGTCGCGGCCGAGACGCTGACTCTGCGCCCCGGCGCGCGCCACGCGGTTGCGACCGGCTTCGCGATGGCGATTCCCGCAGGCTATGAGGTGCAGGTGCGCCCCCGCTCGGGCCTCGCGATCAAGCACGGCATCACCTGCCTCAACACGCCGGGGACGATCGACAGCGACTATCGCGGCGAGGTGAAGGTGATCCTCGCCAATCTCGGCGACGAGGTGTTCGAAATCAAACGCGGCGACCGCATCGCGCAGATCGTGCCCGCGCCCGTCCAGCGCGCGATCTTTGCCGAGGTGGAGACGCTCGACGAAACGGTGCGCGGCGCGGGGGGCTTCGGATCGACCGGGGTCGCGAGCGGCACGGCCGACGAACAGAGCGAGGGCGACCAGGATGCGCCCGCCAATGTCGGGTCGCTCGCGGCGATGAAGATGCGGCGGCCGGGCGAATAGGTCTTGCTCAGCGACGCCGAACTCGACCGCTATGCGCGCCAGATCATCCTGCCGCAATTCGGCGGCGCGGGGCAGGCGAAGCTGAAGGCGGCGCATGTCGCGCTGATCGGCGCGGGCGGGATCGGCTGTCCGGCGATCACCTATCTGGCGGCAGCGGGGGTCGGCAGGCTGACGATCATCGACGATGATCGCGTCGAACTTTCCAATCTGCAGCGTCAGCCGCTGTTTACCGATGCCGACATCGGCCGTCCCAAGGCGGTCGTCGCGGCAGACGCCGCGCGGCGCATCAACCCCCATGTCGAAGCGGCGGTGGTCGAGGCGCGGCTCGATACGGGCAATGCCGAAGCGCTGCTGGCCGGTGCGACCCTGATCCTCGACGGATGCGACAATTTCGCCACCCGCCTCGCGGTCAACCGCGCGGCGGTCGCGCGCGAGATTCCGCTGCTCAGCGCCGCCATCGGCGCGTTCGAGGGACAGATCGCGCTCTATGAAGGCTGGCGCGGCGACAGCCCCTGCTACGCCTGTCTGGTCGGCGACGATCCCGACCGACCAGGCATCAACTGTGCCGAAGCGGGCGTGATGGGCGCGCTCGCCGGAATGATCGGAGCGATGGCTGCGCTCGAAGCGGTGCGCGCGCTGACCGGCTGGGGCCAACCGCTGACCGGCCGCCTCGCCATCCTCGACATGCTCGATCGCCGCTGGCGCGAGGTCGGTGTCGCAAAGGAGCCGATATGTCCGATATGCAGCGCCTGAGCATCATCGTCGCGAGCCGGGACGGCGCGCGCTTCTATGCCGCGCTGGAGACGGGGATCGCCGCCGCGGCGCTCGGCCGCCCGGCGCGGCTGTTCCTGCAGGGCGAGGCGGCGGCGCTGCTGCGTACCCCCGTCACCTTTGCCGGCGACAGCGCGCGCGAGGCGGTCGGCCAGCCGGGGCTTGCCGCACTGATCGCCGAGGCGATGGCGATGGATGTCGACCTGTTCGTCTGTCAGTCGGGTATCGCGCTCGCGGGCATGACGGCGAACGACCTGGTGCCGCAGGTGCGCGCCGCTGGCCTCGTCAGTTTCCTTGCCGACGCGCGCGCCGACGACAGGCTGCTGGTCTACTAGGGTCAGGACCCTAGGGGTTCTTGCAGACCTTGATGGCTTTGGGCGCCGGGCGCTGACCATCGGGTACAAAGCGCGCGAGATAGCCGCCCGCGTGCGCCTTGTCGTCATAGGACAGAAGCTTGAAGCCCACCGCCTCGAATTCGCAGACGAGCAGGCGAAAGGGTGTGCCATGCTGGGCGATCGGACGATCGCCGTCGACGACGATCACCTGCCCGTCCCGGCGCAGCGCCGGGCGCAGGCGCCACAGAAAGGCATAGGGCTCGCCGATCTCGTGATACATATGGACCATGAACACGCGGTCGAAGCTGGCCGCGGGCAGGCGCGGATCGTCGACCGCACCAAGTTTGAGCGACACGTTATCGAGCCGTTCGCGCGCGACACGGTCGGCGAGCCGCTCGATCACTTCGGGCTGGATATCCTGCGCCAGCACGCGGCCCGACTGGCCGACCCGTGGCGCGAGCCGCACTGTATAATAGCCATCGCCGGCGCCGATGTCGGCCACGGTCATGCCGGGGCGCACGTCGGCTGAATCCATGATGTCGTCGGCTTCGTTGACGCGGTCGCGCGCCTCTTCGGTCGACCATTTGGTCGAGGTGATCGGCGCGACCGGACGGTCGGCGGGCGGAAAGTCGCGCGCGGTTTCGGGACGGTCGCTATTGTCGCTCCACGGCGCGTTGCATCCCCCGAGCAGCGACAGCGCAGCCAGCGCGGCGAACAGCGGCAGTGCCGCAGGCCGGGCCGCGCGGCGGCGCATCAGTCGATATCCTCCACCTCGACCTTTTCGCCCGTCACCTTCTGCGACAGCGCCGCCGCCATGAAGGGATCGAGCGCGCCATCGAGCACGTCGGAGGGCGCAGTCGAGGTCACGCCGGTGCGCAAATCCTTCACCAGCTGGTAGGGCTGGAGGACATAGGAGCGGATCTGGTGGCCCCAGCCGATTTCGGTCTTGGCCTGATATTCGCCCGAAGCCGCGGCTTCGCGCTTCTGGAGCTCCGCCTCGTACATTCGCGCCTTCAGCATGCCCATCGCGGTGGCGCGGTTCTTGTGCTGCGACCGGTCGTTCTGGCTCGCGACGACGATGCCGGTCGGGATGTGCGTGATACGCACCGCCGAATCGGTCGTGTTGACGTGCTGCCCGCCCGCGCCCGAAGCACGATAGGTGTCGATCTTGAGGTCGCCTTCGTTGATCTCGATCTCGATATTGTCGTCGATCACCGGATAGACCCAGACGCTGGAAAAGCTGGTGTGGCGGCGCGCCGAGCTGTCGTAGGGCGAAATGCGGACGAGGCGGTGAACGCCGCTCTCGGTTTTGGCATAGCCATAGGCATTCTCGCCCTTGACCAGCATCGTCGCCGATTTGATGCCCGCCTGTTCGCCCGCCTGATACTCGATCAGTTCGACCTTCATGCCGCGCTTTTCGGCCCAGCGCATATACATGCGCTGCAACATTTCGGCCCAGTCCTGGCTTTCGGTGCCGCCGGCGCCGGCGTGAACCTCGATATAGCAGTCATAGCTGTCGGCCTCGCCCGCGAGCAGTGCCTTGATCTTGTCCTCTTCGGCGCGCGCCGCCAGCGTGGCGAGCGACTGCACCGCGTCATCGACCAGCGCCTCGTCGCCCTCCATCTCGGCAAGCTCGATCAGTTCGACCGTATCGCCCATCTCCTTTTCGATCGACCGCGTCGCGGTGATCGCCTCGTCGAGACGGCGGCGTTCGCGCATGACATCCTGCGCCGCCTTGGGATTGTCCCAAAGCGTCGGGTCCTCGACCTTCGCATTGAGTTCGTCGAGGCGGCGCACCGCGCGGTCCCAGTCAAGGAAACGGCGCAAGAGCGCCAGCGCGGCGTTGATGGTATCGACATGATCCTGCGCTTCGGCGCGCATGGTCTTTGCTCCTGAAACTGTAGGCGACGGCCATAGTGGCTCAGCCGCGCGAGGCAAGCCGTCAGATGATACCGCCGCGGTCGTCGAGGAAGTCGGCGTCGCTGCGCCGGCCATTGCCTTCCTGTACCGGCGCATCGGGTCGCTTGGCGGAGGCGGCGGGCTTGATCTCTTCTTCGCGGATCGTCCGGCGCGGTTCGCTTTCGGGCTTGAAGGCTTCCCAGATGATCGCCGCCTTGGGATCGGTCCCCGGCCACGCGCCATAGACACGGCGGCCCGACTGGCGGTCGATACGCACCATACGGATATTCTTCGGCGCTATGAACGGCACCGGCGGCCGGTCGGTCAGCGATTCGAGAAAGAATTGCTTGAAGACCGGCGCGGCGAGGCTGCCGCCCTGCGCATAGCCGCCCATGCTGCGCGGCTGGTCATAGCCCATGTAGAGCCCGGCAACGACGTCGGGGGTGCCGCCGACGAACCAGACGTCGGTCGGGCCGGTGGTCGTCCCCGTCTTGCCGAACAGCGGCACGTTCAGATCGCGCAGCACCTGCGCGGTCCCGCGCTGGACGACACCTTCGAGCATATGGACGACCTGATAGGCGGTCATCGGGTCCATCAGTTGCTTGCCCGACGGCGTGAAGCGCGGCATCGGCTTGCCATCCCAATCGTCGCTGTTGCACCCGTCGCAGGGCCTCCAGTTCTTGGGGAAAATCACCTTGCCGCGGCGATCCTGGACATAGTCGATCAGTCGGGGCTTGAGCTCGCGGCCGTGGTTCGCGAGCATCGAAAAGGCGTTGACCATCTTTTCGACCGTCGTCGACCCGGCGCCGAGCGCGGTCGACAGATAGGGTTCGTGCGTCCCGATCCCCATCGTCTTGATCGTTTCGACGATCGGTTCCATCCCGATCTGGCTCGCCGTCCTGACCGTCATCAGGTTGCGCGACTGTTCGAGGCCCCAGCGCATCGTATGCTCGCCGCTGCCGCTCGCGCCGCCGAAGTTGCGGAAGCATTTGTTGCCGAAGCGCGCGCCCTGATAGACGCAGAAGGGGCCGTCAACGATCAGCGTCGCCGGCGTCATGCCATTGTCGAGTGCCGTCGCATAGACGAAGGGCTTGATCGTCGACCCCGGCTGGCGTTCGGCCTGGGTCGCGCGGTTGAACGGCGACAGGCGGACGTCGAACCCGCCCTGCATCGCATAGACGCGGCCCGAATGGGGGCTTTCGACGACCATGCCGCCCGACACTTCGGGGATGTTCTTCAGCGTATATACGCCGGGCCCGGTCGCCTTGACCGCGATCAGGTCGCCCGGGCGCATCGCCGAAAAGGCGCTGCCGCCCGTCTTGCGATAGCCCATGCTCGCGGCGCCTGCGGGCAGGCGGCCCTCTTCGCCGTCGGCAAAGCCGATGCGCGCCTCGCCGGCCGTTTTGGCGAGCACTGCGGCCACGCGCCAATTGTCGTAGTCGATGCCGATGAAGCTCGATGCGAGGCGGCTGCGCCATTTGTCGTCGGCCTCGATCCGCGCAATCGGTCCCGACCAGCCCTTGCCGGTGTCGTAGCGGACGAGGCCGCGGCGCAGCGCGCCGGTCGCGGCCTGCTGCATCTTGTCGTCATAGGGGGTGCGCACCCAAAGCCCGCCGCCATAGACGCTGAGGGGGCCGTCCTCGGGGGTCTCGCCGAACTGGTCGATCAGCTGGCGGCGCACCTCTTCCATATAATAGCCGCCGACCTGCGCGACCGCCTTGTTGCCCGTTTCAGATAGGCCGAGCGGCATCGCCTGCGCGGCGTCGCGCTGCGCCGCGGTGATCCAGCCGTTGCGGAACATTTCAGAAAGCACGAAATTGCGCCGCGCGATCGCCTTGTCGGTATTGCGCGCGCGGCCGTAGGTTTCGGGTGCCTTGGGCAAAATGGCGAGGAAGGCCATTTCGTGAAGCGCGAGCTGATCGACATCCTTGTCGAAATAGGCGCGCGCCGCGGCCTGGACGCCGAAGCTGCGACGGCCGAGCGGGATCTCGTTGAGATACAGTTCGAGGATCTGCTGCTTCGTCAGCGCCGCCTCGATCCGCTTGGCGAGGATCGCCTCGCGAATCTTGCGAGTATAGCTGACCTCGCCCGTCAGCAGCAGATTCTTCGCCACCTGTTGCGTGATCGTCGACGCGCCGACCGGACGGCCGTCGCGCTTCAGGTTGGTCAGGATCGCGGTCGCGATGCCGGGATAGTCGATCCCGCCATGTTCGAAGAAGGTGCGGTCCTCGGCCGCGAGAAAGGCGCGGACGAGAAGCTGGGGATATTCGGCATATTCCAGCTGGACGCGGCGCTCGCGTGCATAGCTGTGGACGGGCTTGCCCTCGCCGTCGCGCACCATCGTCGGCAGCGGCGGCTGATAGTCGCGCAGCTGGTCGACCGAAGGCAGGTTACGCGCGAAGATCGCCCACAGCAGCGCCAGTGCGGCCACGCCCGCCAGCGCAAGATAGCCGAGCCAGCGGAACCAGCGCCGCGTCCACATCTGCCGGAACCAGCCAATGACGGCGTTGCTGTCGCGGCGCAGGCGGTAACGGAAGTGGGACGTGCTGTCGGCGACCATGATTGGCCTGCCTCTAAAGCCTGCTTCGCCGAAAGGGAAGCGGCTTGCGGTGGTCGGGCATCCCCCTCCCGCAGGCGGGAGGGGTAGCGAGACTTGCGAGCTTGCTCGCTAGTCGCAGCCGGGTGGGCCACCCGACTGTCCGGGCCCACCCCCAACCCCTCCCGCTTGCGGGAGGGGGGTCAGGTCGAGCAACAGTCCGCCCAGCATGGCGGTAACATCGGCAAGGACGGAATCGGCCGGCACGCAGTCTTCTTCATTCGTCATCTCTTCGGCGGCAAAGCCAAGCTCGACCGCGAGGCGAAGCCGGCGCCACAACATGTCCCGGCCAATAGCAGGCAAATGCGGAGCGCATGCATCGGTCAGCCGGTCGGTGACGTGGCGATGCGATTCGAGCCGGACATGGACGAGCCGCGGGGTCGCGTGGAGCGCGCGCAAGGTCCACACCGCGCCCGGTTCGACCCGCGTCACCGCGGCGGTTTCGGCGAGCAGTTCGCCGATATGCCCGGCCATCGCCGCGATGCCGCCGCGCCGGTGCCGCTCGATCCACGCCTCCAGCACCGCATTCTGCCGCTCCATCAGCCGGCGGCCCAATGCCTCAAGAACCGCATATTTGTCGCCGAAATAGCGATAGAGTGCGGGCGGGCTCAGCCCCGCCTCGGCGGCGATCCGGTTGGTCGAAATGCGCTCGATGCCCTCTTCGGCGAGGAGCAGGCCCGCGACATCGAGCAGCCGGTCATAGGTGGCGCGCGCGCGGTCCTGCTTCGGCGGCGCCTTCGCCGCGACGCTCATCGCGCGCGGCCGCGCGCGCTCACCGGCCAGATGGCGACGAGCGTGTCGCCTGCGACGACATGATAATGGTCATAGAGATTGACGGTCGGGTCGCAGTGCGGGACGGTCAGCGTCACCGGATCGCCCGGCGCCATCCGTTCGCCGATGCCGGGCGCGACCAGCGCGGCATGTTCGTCGCCCATGAAGGCGAAGAAGCTGTCCGCGGGCGCGCCGCGCCGGACCACGGCGACCCCGCCGTCGGTCGACAGCGATTTGAAGCCTGCGTCGATGGTGACGAGGCCGCTATGATTGGCGCTGACGACGCGCGCATCGACACCGAGCGCAACCTCGAACGGTACCGCGCCGTCGCCGGTCAGATCGCAGTCGCAATATTGCTTGTCCATGAAGACGTAGGAGCCCGCCTGCAGCTCGGTAAAGACGCCGAGGTCGAGGTCGATATGGTGCGTTCCCGTCCCCGATCCGCTGACGATTTCCGCCGCGAAATCCGCGTCGGCAAGCGCGGCGAGCACGGTCTTCAGATAGTCGGTGCGCTCGACGATCGCGGCGCGGCGCTCGGCATAATCCTCGATATGTTGCTGCGACCCGCAATAATATTGGACGCCGCGCCAGCGCAGCGCCGGAAGCGCGGCGATGGCGCGCGCAAGGTCGACCGCCTTTTCGGGCGAGGCGACGCCGGTCCGCGCGATGCCGGGATCGATGTCGATCAACACGTCCAGCGTCGCGCCCTGCGCCGCAAGCGCGGCATCGATCCGCTTTGCGACATCGGGATGATCGACCGTCGCCATCAGCCCGTCCGCATGCGTCGCCAGCGCCGCAAGCCGTTCGATCGCGTGCGGCGCGGCGACCGGCGAGGTGATGAGGATGCCGGTGATGCCGCCATCGGCAAGCGCCTCCGCCTCGCCGATCTTCGCGCAGCAGACCCCGGCGGCGCCCGCCGCAAGCTGGCGCTTCGCGATATCGACGCTCTTGTGGGTCTTGGCATGGGGCCTGAGGCCGATGCCACGCGCAGCGGCCAGCCCCGCCATTGCCGCGATATTGCGGTCGAGCGCCTCGATATCGAGGACGAGCACCGGCGTATTGAGGTCGGCGCGCGCCCCCTGACGGCCGACGAGATGGGCGTGCAGGGTCAGATCGTCGCTCATGAAAACAGCGCCTCCAGATGCGGGTTCAGAAATTTGCCATGCGGATCGGCGGCGCGGCGGACCGCGCGATAGCGTTCGGCCATCGGATAGAGCGCATCGACATCGGCGCGCGTCAACGTGTGGCGCTTCGCCCAATGCGGCCGCCCGCCATGCGCCCGGAAAATCGCCTCGGCACCGGCAAAATGATCCGCCCATGGCATTTTCGCATATTGGTGCATCGAGATCGCAGCGACCGGCCCCGCGTTCATCGGACTCATCCAGATATCGTCGGCGGCGACGGTGCGATATTCGAAGGGAAAGGTCACGGGCAAACGCCCGGCGCGAATCCAGCCGATCACGGCGTCGAGCGCGGCGAGGCCCGCGGCGCGCGGCAGTTCATATTCCATTTCCTCGAAACGGATCGTGCGGTCGGACGGAAAGATGCTGTGCGCGGGGCCGCGTCGCTCGCCGTCGAAGCGCGTCTTCATCATCGCGCGCTGGAGCAGCGGGGTCAGAAAGGGCGCGAAGGCCGCGATGTCGAGCGCGCGGCGGAACGCGCTTTCGTCGACATCGCTCGTCGAGCGCGGCGGATCGCACGGGTCGCACGGCGTCAACGTCTTCAGGATCACATGCTCGGCGTGCGGAAATATCCAGAATTCGATGTGGCGGTGCTGCTCGGCAAGCTCGTCGTAGCTTTCGCGGATTTCGTCCCAGCGCCTTTTCTCGATCCGTTCGACCAGATGAAAGGCAGGGACGACGGCAACCTCGATCTCGGTCGCGATGCCGAACAGCCCGAGCGACAGCCGCTGCGCCGCGAACAGATCGGGGTTTTCCTGCGCGTCGCACCAGCGCGTCGCGCCGTCGGCGCCGATCAGCCGGAAGCCCCGCGCAAAGGTCGACAGCGAGCCGAGATTGACGCCGGTCCCGTGCGTGCCCGTCGCCATCGCGCCCGCCAGCGCCTGCGGATTGACATCGCCCTGGTTGGCGAGCGCAAGGCCGTGCTGCCACAGCGCCTCGGTCAGCCGCTTGATGCTCCATCCTGCCGGGATGCGCGCGGTCTGACGATCGGGGGCGATACTGAGCTCGCCCGTCATCGCGTCGAGGCTGACGATCAGTTCGTCCGACCGGCATAGCGGCATGAAGCTGTGCCCGGCGCCGACCGCGCGCACCTTGGCGGCCTCGCGCACCAGCGCGGAAAGCGCCGCCTCGTTCGTCGGTCGTGCCACCCTGGCTGGAGCACTCACGCTGCCCGACCAGTTGCTCCACCCTGCTTCTGCCGTCGCCATGCCACTCTCCCGCCGCGAACGGGACGGAAGCTGCGCGCCCGCAAAAAGTTAGTCAAGACTAACTTTTTGGTTCAGCGGCCGACGGCGGCGATCTGCCGCGCAAAATGAACCTGGATGGCGTCGCGGACGCCGCGCGCGACCTTTTTCTGCCCCGCCGCCGAAGCCAGAAATTCCGAATCATCCTTGTTCGAGATGAAGCCGGTTTCGAACAGGATCGACGGCGTATCGGGGGCCTTGAGCACGACGAAGGATGCAAAACGGTGCGCGGTGGTGCGGAAGGTGACATCGTCCGCCGCCTCACGCTGGAGCAGACGGGCGAAATCGGACGCGACATTCATCGTCTCGCGCTGCGTCAGGTCGAGCAGGATCGACGAGACTTCACCGCTGTGCGCGCCCAGATCGACGCCGTTGATGATATTCGCCTTGTTCTCGCGCGCCGCAAGCCGCGCCGCCTCGCGGTCGGAGGCGACTTCGGACAGCGTATAGACCGACGCGCCATGCGCCTCTTCATTCTCGGCCGCGTCGGCATGGATCGAAATGAACAGGTCGGCCTTCAGCCGCCGCGCGATGCCATAGCGTTCCTCGAGCACCAGAAAGCGGTCGTCCGAGCGCGTGAGCGCAACGCGGACGCGGCCGCTGGCGATCAGATCGTCGCGAATCGCGCGCGCAATCCCCAGCGTGATATCCTTTTCGCGCTTGCCGCTGTGCGGCGAAATCGCGCCCGGATCGTGCCCGCCATGGCCGGCGTCGATGACGACTAGCGGCAGGCGTGGATTATTCGGCCCTTCGATCTTGGGCAGCGCCGGCGCCGGCTTGGGTGCGCCGATCGGCACGGTGACGCTGTAGCGCTTTTCGGGGGGCTTGGCGCGAAAGTTGAGCGGCGGCTGCCATTCGGTGCGCGGCGTCTTGGCGGCGCGTTCGAACTCGTCGGCCGAGACGGGACGCAAGCGTAGCGACAGGCTGCGCCCGTCGGCGGCGAAGCGCGCGTCGGTGACCACGGCGGGCCGCGCCAGATCGAGCACGACGCGCGCCGTATCGGCGGCCGGCCGCCCCTGACGCACGGCGCTGACAAGGCCGCTGCCCTGCGGCGAACGGCCCGGATCGGCGCCCAGAATGTCGAGCGCGATGCGGTCGGGTCCGGCGAGGACGAAGGCCGACGCGCCCGCGACGACGTCGGCAAAGCGCAGCGTCACATCGCGGTCGCCGATTTCGACCGCGCGAATATCGCCCGCGATCGCCGCCGGTATCGACAGGATCGTCGCAATCAGGACAAGGATCAGGCCCATCGCCCGGTTATGCCGCCCCCGGCGCGCGATGGTCCAGCGCTTATTCGAAAACATGAGGGCTCCGGCCGCAAAAAAGGATGAACCAGCCATTAGCCATCGCCCGTCAAATCGCGGTCAACCGGCACGGTTAACAGGCGATTCAGCACGAATTGTGCAAAACGCCTTGTCGGCGTGCGCGAACATTCCCATGTGTCTGCCGTGCTTTGGGTTGCCGTTGGTCCGTGCCGATGCTAGCACCCGACACACTGACGGTGTCCGACCCGATCCCGTCCGGCCTTTTGAGGGGAAAGGCTGACCCGCGCGATTCGCGGTTCATGGCCTCCCCGGCGCCGGACATGCGGGGAAAGACATGTCCGTCAGTCCACCCGGATGACCGGGCGGCGGCCGACCCCATTCCAGCGTCGCCTGCCATAACGGTCACCCCGTAACAGGTTGATGCCGTATGAGGCTTGCCATGCCCTCTTCCCATGCCGACGCAGTCGCATTTGCGCCGCGCGTCGACGTGACGGAAGACCGCATGCGCGTCCAGGACCGGACGCGGGCCACGCGCGGCAATAACGTCTTTTTCCGTTTGAACCCTATCGACCGCAGCCGCCCTCCACGGGCGGCGGCGGCCTTTTTGTTTGGCGCGCTGCGGCGCGCCTGGAGTGATAATAATGACCACGCGCATGTTGATCGACGCGCGGCACCGGGAAGAAACCCGGGTCGCCGTCACCAAGGGAAACCGCATCGAGGAGTTTGATTTCGAGTCCGCCGAGCACAAGCAGCTCAAGGGCAATATCTATCTGGCCAAGGTAACCCGCGTCGAACCGTCGCTGCAGGCGGCGTTCGTCGAATATGGCGGCAATCGCCACGGCTTCCTGGCCTTCAGCGAAATCCACCCCGACTATTACCAGATTCCGAAGGAAGACCGCGAAGCCTTGCTGCGCGAAGAGGCGGAGCATGCCGCCGAAGCCGCGATGCGCGCCGAGGAAGACCTCGACGAGCTGGAAGGCGATGTGGCCGATGTCGACGAGCCCGGCGACGATGACGCCGCCGTTGCCGCCCCCGAAACCATCGGCGAGGACAGCGACGACGATGGCCGCGAAGATTCCGCGGACGACGCCGAGGGCGAAGATGGCGAAGAAGCGCGCGACGATCGCGACGACAAGGGTCGACGGGGCCGCGGGCGGGGCCGGGGTCGCAAGGGCGGCCGCGGACGCGGACGCCGCGACGAGGATGAAAATGGCGAAAGCCGCATGTCGCTGCGCCGCAAGTACAAGATTCAGGACGTCATCCGTCGCCGCCAGGTGATGCTGGTGCAGGTCGTCAAGGAAGAGCGCGGCAACAAGGGTGCGGCGCTGACCACCTATCTGTCGCTGGCCGGCCGCTATTGCGTGCTGATGCCCAACACGATGCACGGCGGCGGGATCAGCCGCAAGATTTCGAACGGCGCCGATCGCCGCAAATTGAAGGCGATGATCGACGAGCTCAACCTGCCGCCGTCGATGGGCTGCATCGTCCGCACCGCGGGGATGAGCCGCACCAAGACCGAGATCAAGCGCGACTTCGACTATCTCGCCCGGCTGTGGGACGAGATTCGCGAAAAGACGCTGGGGTCGAGCGCGCCGGCGCTGATCCATTCGGACAGCGACCTTGTGAAACGTGCGATCCGCGACATCTATCACCGCGACATCGAGGAAGTGCTCGTCGAGGGCGAAGAGGGCTATAAGGCGGCGAAGCAGTTCATGAAGCTGCTGATGCCCAGCCACGCCCGGCGCGTGAAGCAATATGCCGACCCCGTTTCGCTCTATCAGCGCTATGGCGTCGAGGATCAGCTTGCGGGGATGCTCAATCCGGTCGTCCAGTTGAAATCGGGCGGCTATCTGGTCATCAACCCGACCGAGGCGCTGGTGTCGATCGACATCAACTCGGGCCGCTCGACGCGCGAGCATAATATCGAACAGACCGCGCTCAGCACCAACCTTGAGGCGGCACACGAAATCGCCCGCCAGCTCCGCCTGCGCGACATGGCGGGCCTGATCGTCATCGACTTCATCGACATGGATCATGGCTCGAACGTCCGCAAGGTCGAGCGCGCGATGAAGGATGCGCTCAAGAATGACCGCGCGCGCATCCAGGTCGGCCGCATCTCGGGCTTCGGCCTGATGGAAATGAGCCGCCAGCGGCTGCGCACCGGCGTGCTCGAAGCGTCGACGCGCCCCTGCCCGCATTGCGAAGGCACCGGCCTCGTCCGCACCGCATCGTCGGCGGGTCTCAGCGCGCTGCGCCTGATCGAAGAGGAGGCCGCACGCGGTAAGGGCAGCAAGATCATCCTGCGCGCGAGCCAGGAAGCGACCTTCTATCTCCTCAACGAAAAGCGCCGCGAACTGCGCGATATCGAGGATCTGTACGGCGTCAGCGTCGAAATCCTGCCCGACGGCGAAACCGAAGGCGCGCGCATGGCGATCGAGGTCGGCGGCCCGCCGCCCGTTCAGCGCCGCAGCTTCGCCCCGATCGCGCCGATCGAGGATGATGATGACGACGATATCGTCGACGAAGAGGATATCGAAGAAGAGGAAGAAGAAGCCGAACGCCCCGCGCGCCGCGAACGCGAGCGTGAAGAGGGCGATGCCGATGGCGAAGGCGGACGCAACAAGCGCCGCCGGCGTCGCCGCCGCGGTCGTCGCGGTCGCCGCGATGACGAGGGCAACGAAGCCGCCGAGGGCGAAACGGCTTCCGAAGAGGCCGAGGAAACCGACGGCGACGACGAAGCCGGCGCCGATGGTGCGGCCGAACCCGTAGCCGCCGAAGCGAGCGAGGAAGGCGAAGCCAAGCCGCGTCGTCGCCGCGGCGGCCGCGGTCGCAAGAAGGTCGAGGTCGAAGCCGTCGAGGCCGAGGCAGGCGACGCGGACACGAGCGCGCCCGAACCGGAAGCCGTCGAAGCTGCTGCCCCCGAAGCGCCGCCGGCTGACGAAAAGCCGAAGCGCAAACGCGCGCCGCGCAAGACCAAGGCGGCGATCGCTGCCGAAGCGGCCGCGGCCGAAGCCGCCGACGCAAGCAGCGAAGCGCCCGAGGCTCCTGTCGCCGACGTGCCGGTAGAGGAAGCAGAACCCGCCAAGCCCGCGCCGAAAAAGCGCGCGAGCCGCAGCAAGAAGGCGGCCGCCGCCGAAGCGCAGCCCGCCGAAGCAACCGCAAGCGCTCCGCAGGGCGATTCCACGGTCGAAGCCATCCCTGCCGACGCCGAAGGCGACGCCCCTGAGGGCGGACCCCGTCGCGGCTGGTGGCAGCGCACCTTCGGCAACTGACGGGCCTGAATTGCATGAAAAGACGGGCCCTCGCGCAAGCGGGGGCCCTTTTTTCGGACAGGCGCCGCAGTAGCGGCCATCACGCACCTTGCGCCCGCGCGGCTGGCGCCCCAATAAGTCTCCATGGCTTCATTCGAGGTTCAGACGCGCGGCGCAAGACGGGCGGCGATGATCGCGCCATCCCCGTCCCACATCCTGGCCCGGCCGGGCGCCTGGCGCGCCGCGCTGCGCCTGCTGCTGACGCTCGTCGCCATGGTGGCGGTTGCTGCGCGGCCGGTGATGGCGCAGTCGATGCTGCGCGACGCCGAAACCGAGGCGCTGTTCCAGGACATGGTCGATCCGCTGCTCGTCGCGGCGGGGCTGCGTCCCGGACAGGTGCGCGTCCACCTGCTCGGCGATCGCAGCATCAACGCGTTCGTGGCGGGCAGTCAGGACATCTATGTCTTTAGCGGCCTGATCGAGACCGCCGACAGCGCCAACGAAGTGCAGGGCGTACTCGCCCACGAGCTCGGCCATATCATGGGCGGCCACGCCATCCGCGCCAGCGACGGCGCCAAGACCGCAACGGGCATCTCGCTGCTCAGCCTGCTGCTCGGCGCCGCGGCGATCGCGGCGGGCGGCGGCGATGCCGGTATGGGCATCATGATGGCGGGGCAACAGGCCGCGCTCGGCAAATATCTGGCGTTCAGCCGGGTTCAGGAAGCGACCGCCGACGCCGCCGGTGCGCAATATCTGTCGAAGGCAGGGATCAGCGGCAAAGGCAGCCTCGATTTCTTCAAGAAGCTGCAGAATCTCGAATTCCGCTACGCCGTCAAACAGGATGATGATCAGGCCTACAGCCGCACGCACCCGCTGTCGGGCGATCGCATCCAGGCGCTCCGCGAAGTCTATGTCGTCGATCCGGCGTGGGACAAGCCAAGCGATCCCCAGCTCGAAGCCCGCTTTCAGCGCGTGAAGGCCAAGCTGCTCGGCTATATGGAAGAGCCCGAGCGGACGCTGCGCAAATATCCCGAAAGCGACAAGAGCGTGCCCGCGCGCTACGCCCGTGCTTACGCCTGGCACAAGAGCGCCTATCCGCAAAAGGCGCTGGACGAGGTCGACGCCCTGATCGCCACCAATCCCGAAGACCCGTATTTCCTCGAGCTCGAAGGCCAGGTCTTGCTCGAATCCGGGCGGCCCAAGGAAGCGATCCCGCCGCTGCGCAAAGCGGTCGCCAATTCGAAATCGCAGCCGCTGATCGCCTCGACGCTCGGCCATGCGCTGATCGCGACCGAGGATCCGGCCAATTTCCCAGAGGCCGAAAAGGTGCTGAAAACCGCCGTCGCGCTCGATAACGAGAATCCGTTCGCCTGGTATCAGCTCGGCATCGTCTATGCGAACCGCGGCGATCAGGCGCGCGCCGCGCTCGCCTCGGCGGAACGCTATAGTCTCGAGGGTGGACAGCCGATGCTCGCGCTGCGTAATGCCGAAATGGCGATGCAGGGCTTGCCGCAAGGGTCGCCCGACTGGATTCGTGCACAGGATATTTCGATGGTTGCGCGCGCCGAGGTAGAACGGACGCGCAAACGGCGCTAGATTCACGACGAAATTCGGGGATGCATCGCAATTTCGCGAATGCACAAGGGCGACAAGTGACAGACAAGAAAGACGAATATTATCAGCCGTGGTTGCGCGACCCGTCGCCGGCGCCCGAGCCGATGCCGCGCGCCGACGAGGGGCTGGCGAAGCCGAAGGACGCGCCGCCCGTCGGCATCGACGTCGGCCGCTATACGCCGAAGCCCGCGCCGGCGCGCGATCCGCGCGTCACGGGGGAGCAGTTGAAGGCCGGCGCGGCGCGGCTGTGGGGCGCGATCCGGCGCGGGACGGAGGCTTTCGCCGACTGGACGATCGATGTCGGCGAACGCGCCGATATCCCCGCGCGCGTCGAGGCGATGGAGATACCGCGGCGGACGCGCGACCTTGCGCAGCGTTCGGGCCGCGGCGCCGCGCGCGCCGCGCGTGCGGTCGGACGCGGATCGGCGAAGGCAGCGCGCAGCGCGGCGAGCGCGAGCGGCGAGGCGTGGGGCAAGATGGCGCTGGGCGACAAGGTCGCGAAAATTTCCAGCGAAGCCGGACGCGGGATCGGCGAGGTTGCGGGCAAGACGAAGGCCGGAATCGGCCAGGTCGCAGGTCAGGTTGCACGCGCCGGCAAGGACGGCATCGGCGATGCCGCGAACAAGCTGCGCCCGGCCGCCGAAGAGCTTGCGCCGCCGCCGTCGGGGCTCGAACAGTTGCTCGCGCGCGAAGAAGCCGAGGCGCGCGCCGCCGACGCCCAGAATGCCGGCGACCTCCCCCTCTTTGCCGGCGAGGCGATCCCCGCGACCTTGGCCGAAACGCAAGCCAAAGCCGCGGCGATAGCCGCCGTGCCGGACGATGATCGCACCCCGCATGTCGCAGCCCCGGCCAAACCCAAGCCCGCGCGCGCCAAGGCGATGACCGCGGGCCGTTTGCCGCAGCGCCAGGGAGGAATGATGGACGGCGTATCGACGCGCACCCTGCTGATCGGCGGCATCGCCGCGCTCGCACTGCTCGGCGCGACCTTCTGGCTTGGCGGCCGCTTCGGCGGCGGCATGAGCAAGAGCGAGGTCGAGACAATCGTCGGCGACTATATTCGCGCCAATCCCGAGATCATCCCCGAAGCGCTGGAGGCGCAGCGCGACCGCGAAATGGCGAAGGCGATCGACGCGATCCGCCCCGCACTCGAAAAGCCTTACGCCGGCGCCTGGGCGGGCAATGCCGACGGCGACGTCACACTGGTCGTCTTCACCGACTATGCCTGCGGCTTCTGCCGGGCGAGCGTGCCCGACGTCGACCGGCTGGTCCGCGAGGACAAAAGGCTGAAGGTCGTGTTCCGCGAATTGCCGATCATCTCGCCGCAAAGCCGCGATGCCGCGCTGATGGCGCTCGCTGCGGCGCGGCAGGGCAAATATGACGCTTTTCACCACGCGATGTTCGCAGCGAGTTCGCTCGACCCCTCGGCGATCGCCGCCGCGGCGCAGCGCGCGGGCGTCGTCACCGACGGCAGCGCCGACGCGACCGCGAACGAGGCGCTGTTCCAGCGCGAACTCGACGCGAACCTCGCGATCGCAACCCAGCTTCAACTCAACGCGACCCCCACTTGGGTCGTCGGGGACCAGCTTTTCCAGGGGCAGGTCGGCTATGACGCGCTGAAGCGCGCCATCGCCAAGGCCCGGTCCAAGAGCTGAGCATGACGTCCGATCGCGTTCAGGCGACGATCGAACGGGCGATCCGCAACCCGGAGCTGATGACGGCCGCGCTCGCGCTCGCCGAGGGGCGACTGCACGACGCAGAGCCGGCACTGAAGGCGCATCTCAAGCAAGACCCCTTCGACGTGACGGCGATTCGCATGCTTGCCGAACTGGCGGCGCGTATCGAACGCTATCGCGACGCCGAAGCGCTGCTGCGCCGCGCGATCGAACTGGCGCCCGAATTTCTCGCCGCACGGTCGAACCTTGCAACGATCCTCCACCGTCAGGGCCGTTCGGCCGAGGCGGTCGAGGAACTTGAAAAGCTGCAGCAGGTCGATCCCGACAATCTGATGAACGCCAACCTGAAGGCCGCTGCGCTCGGACGCGTCGGCGAGTTCGACGAGGCGCTCGCACTCTACGAGCGGGTATTGCAAGGCATCGATCGCCAGCCGCGCATCTGGATGTCCTACGGTCATATGCTCAAGACGGTCGGGCGACAGGAGGACGCGATCGCCGCCTATCGCCGGGCGCTGGCGCTCAACCCCGCGCTCGGCGAGGTGTGGTGGAGCCTCGCCAACCTCAAGACCTTCCGCTTTTCGGACGCTGATCTGGATGCGATGCAGGCGCCGCTCGGCCGTGACGATCTGGCGGTCGAGGATCGTTTCCACCTCCATTTCGCGCTCGGCAAGGCGGAGGAGGACCGGCAGCGCCCGGCCGAGGCCTTTGCCCATTACGCGCGCGGCAATGGCTTGCGCCGGACCTTGCTCGACTATGACGCCGATCAGACGCGCGCTGCGGTCGACCATGCCAAGGCGCTCTATACGCCAGATTTCTTTGCTTCGCG
The DNA here is from genome assembly GCF_001598815.1 of Sphingopyxis terrae subsp. terrae NBRC 15098. GTDB lineage: Bacteria > Pseudomonadota > Alphaproteobacteria > Sphingomonadales > Sphingomonadaceae > Sphingopyxis > Sphingopyxis terrae. The sequence goes on from NZ_BCZQ01000003.1 coordinate 496,975, forward strand.
GTCCGATCATGGCGCCGATGCGCCCGATCCCATTTTCATCGTCGGCATGCCGCGCGCGGGATCGACGCTGATCGAACAGATATTGTCGAGCCACTCGATGATCGAGGGGACCATGGAACTGCCCGACATCCCCAGGCTCTTCGCCACGGCACGCGGGATGGGCGGAATCGCGAAACTGTCGGCGGAACAGGCCCGCGACCTTGGCGAAACCTATCTTCACCAGACGGAGATCCAGCGCAAGAGCGGCAAGCCCTTCTATATCGACAAGTTGCCGAACAACTGGCTGCATGTCGGCTTCATCCGGTTGATCCTGCCCAATGCGAAGATCATCGACGCGCGGCGGCATCCGCTCGATTGCTGCTTTTCCAATTTCAAACAGCATTTTGCGCGCGGCCAGGCGTTCAGCTACGATCTTGCCGACATGGGGCGCTATTATGCCGATTATGTCGATCTGATGGACCATTTCGACGGCGTTCTGCCCGGCCATGTTCACCGCGTCTTTCATGAAGATGTGCTCGCCGATCTCGAAGCCGAAGTGCGCTCGATGCTCGGCTGGCTCGGCGTGCCGTTCGAACAGGCCTGCCTCGAATTTCACAAAAGCGACCGCGCGGTTCGCACCGCGAGTTCGGAACAGGTACGGCGGCCGATCAACCGCGATGGCGTCGGCCAGTGGCGTGCGATGGAGCCGTGGCTCGATCCCCTGAAAACTGCGCTCGGCCCGGCGCTCGACGCCTATCCCGCGCGCGGCGCATGATTGTTGCAATTTTGTCATAGTGACCGGGAATCTGCGTTCTTTGGGGGTGCTGCACGCGCGTCTCGATTGACGATCGAAAGAAAGCTGGCACACCTCTTCGCTTGCGCTGCAACATATGGCGCAGCGCAGAAAAGGGGGGTCTTGCATGCGAGTCCATTTTTCGCACCGGGCGTTGCTTCTGGCATCGCTGTCCACGGCAGTCATGACATCGGGAACCGCGTTCGCCCAGGAGGGGCCGGGCGCGGCGAATAGCGACGAGATCGTCGTCACAGCGCAGAAGCGCGAGGAAAATCTTCAGGACGTTCCGATCAGCATCCAGGCGCTCGGCACGCGCAAGCTCGATCAGCTCAACGTCGCCAACTTCCAGGATTTTTCGAAACTTCTGCCCAGTGTGGCCTTCCAGTCGAGCCAGCCTGGCGTCACCACCGTCTATATGCGCGGCGTGGCGAGCGGCGGCGACGGCAACCACTCGGGGTCGCTTCCCAGCGTCGGCGTCTATCTCGACGAACAGCCGGTCACGACGATCGGCGGCACGCTCGACGTTCATATCTATGACATCGCGCGCATCGAATCGCTCGCCGGACCGCAGGGCACGCTGTACGGCGCCTCGTCGCAGGCGGGGACAATCCGCATCATCACCAACAAGCCCGACACCGCCGGCTTCGAAGGCCGCGTCGACGGCGAACTCAACAGCGTCAAGCATGGCGGCATGGGCGGCCGACTCGAAGGCATGATCAACGCACCGCTCAGCGAGATGGCGGCAGTGCGCCTCGTCGGCTGGTATCAGAAGGATGCCGGCTATATCGACAATGTGCCGGGAACGCGCAGCTTCCTCGGCGCTCCGATATTGGACGAAGGCAACAACCTGGTTGGCAACCAGCCGGGCATAACGGTCAACAACAATGCCTTCGAAAAAAAGAATTTCAATGACGCCGAAATCTATGGTGGCCGCGCCGCGCTGAAGGTCGATCTCGACGAAAACTGGACGGTCACGCCGACGCTGCTCTACCAACATCAAAAGAGCAACGGCACCTTCGCCCAGGATCCGCGCGTCGGCGATTTGCAGGTGCAGCGCTTCTACCCGGACATGCGTACCGACAAGTTCATTCAGGCGGCGCTGACGATCGAAGGCAAGCTCGGCAATTTCGATGTCACCTATGCGGGCGCCTATCTCGACCGCAAGGCGTATCAGATCAACGATTATACCGACTATGCTGAAGCCTATGACCAGTTGTACGCAAACTACACCTATGAAGGTGAGTTTCAGTGCAGCGGCCTGGCAGGTTGCTTTTTCTTCGAGGACAACGCCGGCAACACGATCGACCCGCGGCAATATATCATCGGCACCGACCATTTCCGCAAGCTCAGCCAGGAACTGCGCATCGCTTCGCCGCAGGAAGAACGGTTCCGCGTCGTCGCCGGCCTGTTCTATCAGCGGCAGAGCAACCAGATTCATCAGGACTATCGCGTCCCCGGCCTTGCCGACGACCTGTCGGTCAACGGCCTCCCCGGTACGCTGTGGTTGACCCAGCAGAAGCGCGTCGACAAGGATTATGCGATCTTCGGCGAGGCAAGCTTCGACATCACTCCGACGGTGACGCTCACCGGCGGCGGCCGTTTTTACAAATATGACAACAGCCTGATCGGCTTCTTCGGGTTCGGGCGCAATCCCGACGGCCCGCCTTATAATGGCGCGGGCAGCTCACGCACCGGGGTCGCGGGCTGCTATACGACCACGGGCGACATATTGCGCGACAATCCGGGCGGGACGCTGTTCCCTGCGGCGGTGCCGGGTGGGCCCTGCACCAACCTTGCCGATTATGTGAACGGCAAGCTGGTTCCGAAGCGGACCAAGGACGATGGCTTTACCCACCGGTTGAACCTGACGTGGAAACCCAGCGACGATGTCATGGCCTATGCCACCTGGTCGCGCGGCTTCCGCCCGGGCGGGATCAACCGGCGTGCGACCATTCCGCCTTACGACGCCGACTTCCTGACCAATTATGAAATCGGGATCAAAACGACGTTGGCTGGCGGGCTCGTCCGCCTCAACGCGGCGATCTATCAGCAAGATTGGAAGCGCTTCCAATTCTCCTTCCTCGGCCTCAACAGCTTTACCGAAATCCACAACGGGCCGAATGCGCGCATCCGGGGTATCGAAGCCGACGTCAACATCCGCCCGGTCGATGGGCTGACGATCGCGGCGGCTGCGGCCTACACCGATGCCAAGACGCGCAATAATCTGTGCGCGATCGACGACCCGACCTATCAATGTACCGCCGATCCTGACAACAGCATCGCCGCGCCGCGGGGAACGCGACTGCCGGTGACACCGCGGTTCAACGGCAATGCGACGATCCGCTATCAATTCCCGGTCGGACCCGGCGAATTGCATCTGCAATCGGTCGTTGCGCATCGCAGTTCGGCGACCCCCGACATCCGCGTCGATGTCGCGAACGCGCTGGGCCGGATCCGCGGTTCAACGACGGTCGACTTCGCGGTCGGTTTTGACTGGAGCAAATACAGCTTCGAATTGTTCCTCCAGAATGCCTTCGACGAGCGGGCCGAACTGTCGCGCTTCTCCAACTGCGGCCAGTGCGACAGCCGGGTGCAGATATTGGTGAACACGCCGCAGACGATCGGCGCACGCTTGGGCGCCAAGTTCTGACCGGGTGACGAACCCCGCACAGCAACAGGGCGAGGCCGGGCAGAAGCTCGGTCTCGCCATGTGCGTCGCCCTCGTCATGGGCAATATGATCGGGTCGGGGGTGTTCCTCCTGCCCCGCGATCTGGCGCCGCTCGGCTGGAACGCCGTCATCGGCTGGGGCGTGACGATCACCGGCACCCTGTGCCTCGCCATCGTCTTTGCGCGGCTTGCGCGGCGATTGCCCGGCGGCAGCGCGACGTTCACCTACGCCAATGCCGCCTTCGGCCCCGGCACGGGATTCACCGTCGCCTGGAGCTACTGGATCAGTTGCTGGACGGCGAATGCGACGCTCGCCGTCGCGGCGGTCAGCAATCTTTCGATCGTCATCCCCCGGCTGGGCGACAAGGGGCCGCTGCCCGCGCTGGTCGCGATCGGCTTCCTGTGGCTGTTCACGCTCATCAACCTGTCGGGCATCCGCCGCGCGGGCGAGACGCAGATCATCACGCTGCTGTTGAAGCTCGTGCCGGTGATCGGCGCGGTGCTGGTCGCGGCTTGGCTGCTCGGCACCGGCGAAGGCCATGCTGCGGGCATGGCGCATACCCAGCCGGTCAGCCTGTCGGCAGTGAGCGGCGCGGCGACGCTGACGCTGTTCGCGCTGCTCGGCTTCGAAAGCGCCGCCGTCGTTGGCGACCGGGTGCGCGATCCCGAACGGATGATTCCGCGCGCCACGCTGATCGGCGCCGCGGCGACCGGCCTCCTCTATCTCCTGTCCTGCACCGCGGTCACCATGCTGCTGCCCGTCGAAACGCTGCAACAGTCGAACGCCGCCTATGCGACCTTTTTCGGAACGCTGGTCAGCCCGCTGGCGGGCGATATCGTCGCGGTCTTTGCCGCGATCGCCGCGCTCGGCGCGCTCAACGGATTCGTGATGCTGCAGGGCGAGATTCCGCGCGACCTCGCCCATCGCGGCCTGCTCCCTTCCCTTTTCGGGCGCGACAATCGCTTCGGGTCGCCGCAAATGGCGCAGATCGCGTCGAGCCTGCTCGCGAGCATCGTCGTCTATGCCAATTATTCGCGCGGGCTCGCCGAGCTTTTCACCTTCATGGTGCTCATCACCACCTCGACCGCAATCATCCTCTATGTCGTCGGCAGCCTGTCGGCGCTGCGGCTGGAACAGGCGGGCAGCCTGCGCGTCTCGCCGGGCTTTGCGGCGCTGACCCTCGTCGGCTTCGGCTATAGTTGCTGGGCCTTTTACGGCGCCGGGATCGAGGCGAGCCTGTGGAGCGTCGCGATGACCGCGGCGGGGCTGCCCATCTATCTGCTCATGCGCCGCCGCGGGGGCGCGGCCTCAGCGCCAGCGGGGCGCGAATAGACCGCGGTCGCGCAGGATCACCTGCGCCGCATTATGCCCCGGCGCGCCGGTGACGCCGCCGCCGGGATGCGTTCCCGCCCCGCACATGTAAAGCCCTTTCACCGGGCCGCGATAGCCGCCATTGCCGAGCACCGGCCGCGCCGACCAGAGCTGATCGAGGCTCATGTTGCCGTGCATGATGTCGCCGCCGACCAGCCCGAACTTGCGTTCAAGACCCTTGGGGCTGAGGCGCGTCTGGCCGACGATGCTGGCGCGGAAGCCGGGCGCATGCTTTTCGACCGTGTCGATGATGCAATCGGCTGCGGCTTCCTCCTCATCGTCCCAGTCGCGTCCGCCCGGCAACTCGGGCGCGAATTGCTGGCAGAAGAGGCTGGCGACATGGCAGCCTTCGGGCGCGAGGCTGTCGTCGACGGTCGAGGGGATGAGCATCTCGACGATCGGTTCCTTCGACCAGCCGTCGCGCTTCGCGTCGAGAAAGGCGCGGTCCATATAATCGAGCGTCGGCGCGAGGATGATCCCCGACTGGTGATGCTCGCCGGGTTCGGGAAGACAGGTGAATTTGGGAAGCTCCGACAGCGCGACATTCATGCGGAAGGTGCCGCTACCGGCCTTGAAACCCTTGATCCGGCGTTCGAAGTCGGCAGGCAGGTCGCCCGCGTCCATCATCCGTTCGTAGAGCAGCTTGGGTCCGACATTGGCGATCACCCGTGCCGCGGCGATCTCCTCGCCGCCGACGAGCTTGACCCCCACGGCCTTGCCGCCGTCGACGAGCACTTTGGCGACCGGGCTTTCGAGGCTGATCTCGACCCCCATGTCGCGGCAGACCTTGGCCATGATCTCGGTGATCCTGCCCATACCGCCGACGCTGTGGCCCCACGCGCCCTTCTTGCCGTTCACCTCGCCGAAGACGTGGTGGAGGAGGACATAGGCACTGCCCGGCGTGTCAGGGCTGGCATAGTTGCCGACGACGGCATCGAAGCCGAAGGCGGCCTTGACCGCCTCGCTCTCGAACCAGCTGTCGAGCATCGTGCGCGCCGACTTGGTGAAGAGGTCGAGCACATCGCGCTGTTGTTCGAGGCTGAGCGTCGCGAAGCGCCGCCCCTGCCGCGCGCCGTCGAGCAGCGTGCGCATCCCTTCGCCGACATTGGGCGGAACGCGCAGCGCAAGATCGCGGAGCAGCTCGGCGACATTCTCGAGCGCGTCATAATATTGCGGCAGCACCTCGGCATCGCGGGCGCTGAACTTGCGGAACTCGGCCTGCGTCCGTTCGAGCCCGCCACCGAGCTTGAGGTAGCCGCCATCCTCCTGCGGCAGGAAATTGCTGATCGGCCGTTCGATGACGCGATAGCCATGATCGGCGAGCTTCATGTCGGCGATCACTTTCGGTTGCAGCAGGCTGACCGTATAGCTCGCAACCGAATTGCGGAAACCCGGCGCAAACTCCTCCGTCACGGCGGCGCCGCCGACGACATCGCGCGCCTCCACGATGCGGACCTTGAGCCCCGCCTTGGCAAGATAGAAGGCGCAGACAAGGCCGTTGTGGCCGGCGCCGATGATCAGCGCGTCATAGGCTTTGGTCATGAAAAATCTTTCGCAAGGGGGGACTGGACATGCTGCCGCCCGAAACCGAGGCCGAGTATGCGGCCGGGAATGCGGCGCAGCAGCGGGATATGGTCGAGCAGGCGGATCGCGAGCGGGACATGATCGATCTCGCCGCGCAGCATCGGTTCGACGACGCGCTGGTGCGCGAAGCGCTGTAGCGCCTGCATCCTTGTCGTCGGCTTCCATCGACGATCCTGCACCTGCGCGAGCAACGGATCGGGATCGGCACCGGCGGCGAGCGGCGCCGCGAGGATATTCGCCGCGGCCACCGCATCCTGCACCGCAAGGTTGATCCCGACGCCGCCGACGGGCGACATCGCGTGCGCGGCATCGCCGATCGCGAGCAGTCCGGGCTGCCACCAGCGGGTCAGCCGATCGAGCGCGACCGACAGCAGCTTGACGTCGTCGAAGCTGGCGATCGCGTCGATTCCGGCGGCAAGGCCCGGCGCTATCGAAACAATGGTCTCACGAAAGGCCGCAATACCGCGCGCTTCGACCGCCGCGAAGCCGCCCTTTTCGATGATCTGCGCGCACTGCCAATAATCGCCGCGCGGGATCGCGACGACCATTCCGCCCTTGTCGATCGTGCCGAGCGGGACTTCGGTCCTGTCCAGGTCCGCCGGCATCGGCACCCGGAACCATAGCACATCCATCGGTGCGCCGAGATCGTCGAGCGGCAGCCTGGCGGCATCGCGCAGCACCGACCGGCGCCCGTCCGCTGCGATGACGAGCCGTGCGGGCAGCGTTTCGCCGCTCGCCAGCGTTACGCCGTCGACGCGGCCGGTCGGATCATGGCGCAATCCGGTTGCTTCGGTCGACATGCGCAGGTCGAAGGTGCGATATTTGCGGCCTTCGCGCGCGATGAAGTCGAGCAGATCCCATTGCGGCATCATCGCGATAAAGGGTGCGGCAACGGGCAGATGCTTGAGCGTCGCGATCGTGTAGCGGCGCCCGAGCAGGTCGAGCGTCATCGTGTCGAGCGCGGCATGCGGAAGCGCGAGCAGAGCGCCGAGCAGGCCGATGTCGTCGAACAGGTCGAGCGTCGAGGGATGCACCGTATCGCCGCGAAAATCGCGAAAGAAGTCGGCGTGCTTTTCGAGCACGGTCACCGCCACCCCGGCGCGCACGAGCAGCAGCCCCGCGACCATCCCGGCGGGACCGCCGCCAACGATCACCACGGGCGCCGTGCCGGTCAAGCGCGGCTCCACCCCGCCGCCGGCGCCTGCTCCAGTCGCGCTTCGGGGATGATCGCGCGCATCCGGGCACAGAAATGCTTGAGGCAGACTTCCTTGTCGCTGAGCGGTCCCATCTGGAAGCTTTGCGATTGCATGCCCTGCTGGACGCGGGTGATCAGCGCGGTATCCTCGGCATTGACCTGACGATTGATGCGCCAGTTCAAATAGCGCGCGGCCTTCATCTCGCGGCGCGCATCAGGAAGCACGTAACTGATTTCGCGGATCAGGCAGCTCGTCGGGCCGGTCGGCAGCCACTGCATGAAATCGACCTGATCGGGGTAGATGTCGAAGGCGACATTGGGCCACAGCTTGAAATAGAGCCAATGGCGCTGGTTCGCTTGCGGCAGATGCGGCACCGGCGGCAGCAGCCGCTGATAGAGCCGCTCGGACCAGTTCGCCGACGGTCGGTCGACGAGATCACCCCACATGCGATCGACGCGATCTTCGGCTTCGACGCCATAGCTTTTGCCGAACAGCCGCGTCAGACCGGGGTGGGCAACGGGGATGTGCAGGCCGTCCGAATAATTGTCGCCGACATTCTTCCAGTTCACATCGCGCGGGCGCAACGTGACGCGCCCCAATGCACCGAGTTCTTCGAAACGATAGGGTTCGACCATCGCTTCATAGGGCGCCATCATCGCGGCGACCGACGGGCCGCCGTCGTCCTCCAGCCGCACGAACCAGAAGCCGCGCCATTGTTCGAGGCCGACGGGAACAAGCCCCGCCTTCCCCTTGTCGAGCGTGGGATAGCTCGCCGAATCGGGAACGCCCGAGAGTCGCCCGTCGAGTTCGTAGGTCCAGGCGTGATAGGGGCAAACGAGCTTCTTCGCGCAGCCCGCCGCGCCGTCGACCAGCCGCGACCCGCGGTGGCGGCAGACATTGGTGAAGGCGCGCACGACCCGGTCGGCGCCGCGCACGACGATCACGCTTTCGCCGCAATAATCGATGCTGTGCCAGTCGCCCGCTGCCGGAATGTCGCTGTCATGACAGACGACCTGCCAGCTCGGTCGGAAGATGCGCGCCATTTCGGCGGCGTAGAAATCGGGGTCGCTATAGGTCCAGGCCGGGAGCGACCAGCCGTCGAGCGGATCGGGATGCGAATCGCGAAGGGGTGCAGTTGCCATGGCTCGTTCCTTGTTATACACATGTATAACAACATGACCGCCGCTCGCCAAGCCTTTACGCGCGAAAGCGCCGACGCCCGCCGGGCCGACCTGATCGACGCGACCGCGGCATGCCTTGCCGAGCTTGGGCTGGCGGGAACGAGTGTCCGCGCGATCTGCGCAAAGGCGGGGGTATCGCCGGGGTTGCTGCGTCATTATTTCGGCGGCATCGACGATCTGATCGCCGCGGCCTATCAGGCGACGAGCGACCGGATGGATGCGGTCTTCGCCGCCGCCGCCGATGCGGCGGGCCCCGATCCGCACACGCGGCTGACCGCCTATCTGACCGCCAGTTTCCGCCCGCCGGTGACTGACCCGCAATTGCTCGGCGCGTGGACCGCCTTCTGGGCGCTCGCGCGCAGCGACGCGCGCATGGCGGCGATCCACGCTGATAGCTATGCCGGCTATCGCGCCCGGCTGCGCGACCTGCTCGCGCCGTGCGGCGCGCGCGACCCCGACCAGCTCGCGATCCTGCTTACCGCCATGGTCGACGGGCTGTGGCTCGAACTGTCGCTCGACGCGAGCAGCTTCGGCGCCGATTCAGCGGCGGCGATGGTCGAGCGCGCGGTGACGGCGCTGCTTTCGCCCTCCCCCGCTCCCCCTGAATAATTGCCTATTTCGCCAGGTCGCGCAGCAGGCTGTCCCAATGTGCCAGCGCGCCGGGAATGGCATCGACCGGTACCCGCTCGTTGAGCCCGTGCGCGTAGCTGTCGCTCGCCTTCGAAAAAAGGCCCGCTACGCCATAGCTCGGGACGCCCAGCATGCGGAAATGATAGCTGTCGGTCGCCCCTGCGCTCATCGACGGGATGATCGGCAGGCCCGGGAAGCGCGCATGGACCGCCTTCGTCACCGCCGCCATCACATCGGGACGCAGCGGCGAAGCGTCGCTGGCGCTGGCGTCGGGATCGGTTTTCACTGCGACCGCGGGGTCGGCGATCACCCGTTCGAGTTCGGCGCGCACCGCCTCGACTGGCACGCCGGGAAAGATGCGGCAGTTGATATTGGCGGTCGCGCGCTGCGGCAGGGCGTTTTCGGCGTGACCGCCGTTGACCAGCGTCGGGACGCAGGTGGTGCCGATCTGGCCGACATATTCGGGATCAGCGGTAATCGTCGCGATCGCCGCCGTGTCGGCGGGGTTTGCGGCAAAGGTCTTGAGCGCTGCGCCGATCGCACCGCCGACCTGATCGGCGACAATCGGCATACCGACCTTGGTCAACTCGTTCTGCTGCGGCTTGAAATGATAGGCGCCCACCTTGGCGAGCGCGTTCGACAATTGGACGATGGCGTTGGTCGGCGACGGGCGCGAGCTGTGACCGCCGGGGTTCGTGACCTCCAGCGTGAAGTCGGCATAGGTTTTTTCGCCCGCCTGCAGCCCGTAATATTGCGCCTTGCCGTCCTCGCCGATCAGGCCGCCGCCGCCATCGCCGTTGAGCGCGAGTTCGGCGTCCTTATATTTGGCGGCGAGCGCACGCGTCGTCATCATCGACGTTTCCTCATCCCCTGACAGCAGCAGGATGATCGAGCGCTTGGGCTTGAAGCCGTCCTTCTTGAGCTGCGCCATGGTGGCGACCATCATCGCGACGTCGAATTTATTGTCCTCTGACCCGCGCCCGAAAATATAGCCATTCTCCTCGACCGGCACGAACGGATCGCGCGTCCAGTCCTTCGCGTCGGCCTCGACGACATCCATATGGCCGAGCAGCAGGATCGGCTTGTCCTTCGTCGTTCCCTGCAGCGTCGCCGCGAAGGTCGCGGTTTCGCCCATCGGGGTGATGACGATATCGCCGTCGGCATAGCCCGCCGCCTTCAGCACCTCGGCATAATAGGCCGCAAGTTCGGGCACCTTGCCGCGTCCCGCAACGGTCGGGATCGCGACGCTGTCGATCAGGATCTTCTTCGCGGCACCCGCGTCGGCGGGCTTGGCGTGGACGGGCGCGGCGGCCAGCAAGGCGGCGGCGAGGGCGAGCGGAGCGGTAAGGGTGCGCATGGCTCGCGACTATGGCGCCTGCGCGCCGGCGCGCAAGACCCGAAGTTGAGCCGATACCCCGCGGGCGATACCGGTCAAGCCGGTGCGAGTTCGCTCGCAAGCTTGAGCACGCAGCGCCCGTCGAGCATTTCGATCAGATAGGCGGGATTGGCCGCGCTCCCGTTGCGCACGATCCGGCTGCCCTTGATCGTGCGTTCGACGCGGCGGTCGAAGCGCTTGGCAATCAAGCCGCGACCTTCGCCGCGGCCCCATTGCCAGCAGACCATCGTGCCGACCGGAAAATCGCGGTCGGTCAGGCGCCGAACGAGGCCGGCTTTTCGCCGACGACTTCGAGCGCCGGGGGCGCCTTGGCCGCACCCGCACGGCGATGCGACAGCTTGCCGTCGACCTTGCCGCCATTTTCGATCGTGATCGTTTCGTAGGTCACGTCGCCGGTGATCCGCGCGCTGGCGTGGATGATCAGCGTCTTCGCTTCGATCGACCCGTCGACCAGCCCCGCAAGCTTGGCGGTTTCGGCGACGACACCGCCCTTGATCTCGCTCGCCTCACCCTGGACGAGGTTGGCGCATTTCAGGTCGCCCTCGATCTTGCCGTCGACGTGCAGGTCGACGGTGGCCGACACATTGCCGGTGATGACCACATCCGACCCGATGATCGAGAAAGTGGTATGACGCGCGCCGGTCGCCATCTTAGCGGGCACCGGCGGAAGCGAGGGCGCCGACCCGCTGTCGGGCGTCGTCTTTGACTTCGAGAACATCGGCTTTGGCCTCCAGAAAACGCCGCGGATTGACCGCGACCCCGTTCAAACGGACTTCGAAATGCAAATGGCTGCCGGTCGAGCGGCCGGTGCTGCCCATGCGGGCGATCTGCTGCCCCGCGGTGACGCGGTCGCCCACTTTGGCGTTGAAACCCGACAAATGGGCGTAGCGGGTCAGGATGCCCTGGCCATGATCGACCTCGACGACATTGCCATAGCCCGACTTCTGGCCGACGAAGCTGACGCGCCCGGGTGCGGCAGCGAGGATCGGCGTGCCGATCGGCCCCGGGAAATCGAGCCCCGCGTGCATCGCACCGGCGCCGGTGAAGGGATCGCTGCGATAGCCATAGCTCGAGGAGAGCATCAGCACATGCGCGGGCTGACCCGAAGGGATTGCGACGAGCGTGCGTTCGAACACTTCCATACGGAACAGCGCGCCTTCGAGCGCGGCGAAGCTGGTGCCGAGCGCGCCCGCATTGCCGCCGCGGCGCTGGAAGGGGATGAGCGGACCACCGCGGCCCGACGAGGCGTCGCGAACGAGCGCGCGCGGATCGAGGCCGAGCTTTGCGACTGCGCTTTCGGCCTTGGCGGCGCGGGCGTTGACCGCGGCTAGCAGGCGCGACGAAAAAGCCTCCTGCCGCGCCTCTATGCGGGCGAGCGCCTGCGCTTCGGGGGGCAGGCGCGGATCGATGGCGCTGGTCTTGAGCGGCGTTGCGGCGGTGTCGTCGGCTTTGGCACCCTCGGCCGCTTTCGCCGGCGCGGGCAGCGCTTCGTTGCCAAAATAATCCTGCTGCCACTGTTCGAGCTGCTTTTGCCGTTCGTCGAGATCGGCGGCGATTTCGCCGACGCGGTCGCGATAGCGCGCGATGCGCTGCTCGGCAGCCGCGGCAGCCGCCTGCTTCTGCGCGACTTCGGCGCGCTCGTCGGCGGTGAGCAGCTGGTTGACGAACACGGCGAGCGTAATCGCAGCCCAAGCGAGCAGCACCGCGCCGGCGATCAGCGCAACGCGCTTTTGCCAAACGGCGCTGATACGCAGAAACCGGACATGGCCGTGCGTGCGAATGAAGATTTCATGGTCCTGGAACAGCGCATTGAAACGCTGGCGCCAATGGCGCAGACCCGTCGATTGCGAAGACAAGCTACGACCCCGTCTTGTTGTTCTGATGGAGCCCTCCGCCCCGACTTGGTGGGGCCTTTACCAGCGCCGGCGGAGCATCGCGACTCTTCAGCGGCCGAGTCGGGTTGAATCGAACCTGACTCGCGGTGAACGGTGTCAAACCGTCGCAACTGTGATCGATCGGGCGGCATTTTCGCCGCGAATCGGGGATTATCGTTGACGGCTTGCTTACCATTTCGGCCTAGGACGAGGGGGTGACCCATATGCCCGATCTTGCCGTTCCGGCGGCCGCCGAGACGGCGGCTGACGCCATCGAAGCGCCCGCTTCGCGCCCCCGATCAGCGGTCAGCGCCGGGGTCGGGATCGTGGGTATCCTGGGCCTGTTTTCCTATCTGCTGATCGCGCGCTATGCGCCCGAAATTGCCGCCTATCTGGGCGTCGACTGGGGACAGCGCGGGCCGATGAACGGCCCCAATTCGGCGATCGCCAGCGTTCTTGCCTGCGGCGTGCCGATGGTGCTGTGGTCGCTGTTCGTCGACAAGGTGCATCGTAATCCGTCGACCGGCATCGACTGGTCGCTGCGCCGCCCGTGGCGCGAGACGGTCGACATCAGCCTGACCAAGATCGCCGGTCTGTGGACGACCTGGGCGCTGATCGCCGGATTCTATGCCGTGATGCGCTATTATTGGGAGGGCAATTACGCTTTCTCGATGGACCTGCTCGAACGGGTGGTGCCGTGGCTGCTGCTCGTATCGGTGCCCTATATGCTGTGGCTCGACCGCCGCATGGTCGAACCGCGCGACGGCTGTTACCAGTTCGGACGCTGGCTGATCGCGCCGCGGCAGGCGGGACGCGTCCAGCCGGTCGATGGACGCGCGATCGCGCATCATCTGCGCGCCTGGGCGGTGAAGGGGTTTTTCACCGCCTTCATGCTGTCGATCGTGCCGGGCAATTTCTCGTCACTGGCCAGCGTGCCGATGCGCGACGTCCTCGCCAATCCCTATATGACCGGCATCTGGACGATCAACCTGCTCTATCTGGTCGATGTCCATGTCGCGACCGTCGGCTATATCCTGACCCTCAAGCCGCTCGATGCGCATATCCGCACCGCCAATCCCTATGGCATGGCGTGGGTTGCGGCGCTCGTCTGCTATCCGCCCTTCATCCTGATGAACGGCGGACCGCTCGACTATACGGTGAACGGGTCCGACTGGGGTTATTGGCTTCAAGGGCACGACACGCTGATGACATTGTGGGGTGTGGCGCTGGTCGTTCTGGTCGGCATCTACGCCTGGGCGACGATGGCGTTCGGCATCCGCTTTTCGAACCTGACCCACCGCGGCGTCATCACCCACGGTCCCTATGCCTTCACACGGCACCCCGCCTATGTGTCGAAGAATCTGAGCTGGTGGATCGGCTCGCTGCCCTTCCTCGTCACGTCGGGCAGCGCCGCCGACGCGGTGCGCAACACCATCCTGCTCGCGGCGGTCAGCGGCGTCTATTACTGGCGCGCCAAGACCGAGGAAAAGCATCTGCTCGGCGATCCCGTCTATCAGGCCTATTGGGCCTGGGCGCAGCGCCACGCGTTTGTCCCGCGCCTGTTCGCGAAGCTGAGCGGCCGCACTTTACCGCGGATACGGCTCGATCCCGATCCGCGCGTCGGGCCGGTCGCCTGACCGCCCGGCGGACGCGCTGTCAGGGAGCCTGCCAGCCCTTCGGCGCGGGCGTCTTGGGCTTGTAACGGCACAGATCGGCAACCGGGCAGCGCCAGCATTCGGGGGTGCGCGCCTTACAGATATAGCGGCCGTGCAGGATCAGCCAGTGGTGCGCGCCGACGCGAAAGGGCTGCGGCGTTTCCTTGTCGAGCTTTTTTTCGACCGCGAGAGGCGTCTTGCCGGGCGCAAGGCCGGTGCGGTTACCGACGCGAAAAATATGCGTGTCGACCGCAAAGGTTTCCGCCCCGAAGGCGCAGTTCATCACGACATTGGCGGTCTTGCGTCCCACGCCGGGCAATTCGACCAGCGTATCGCGGTCGGCAGGCACTTCGCCGCCATGGTCGCGGACGAGAATTTCGCTGAGCGCGATGACATTCTTCGCCTTCGCGTTGAACAGCCCGATCGTCTTGATGTGCTGCTTGAGGCCGTCTTCGCCAAGGTCGACCATCTGCTGCGGGGTCTTCACGTCCTGAAACAGCTTCCGCGTCGCCTTGTTCACCCCGACATCGGTCGCCTGCGCCGACAGCACCACCGCGACGAGCAGCTGGTACGTGTTGCCAAATTCCAGTTCGGTTTCCGGACTCGGGTTGAGTTCGGCAAGGCGGCGATAGAATTCGAAGATGTCGGCCTTCTTCATTCGGCCGCGGGCGGGTGCGCCGCCTTCCAGTCCATCGCGACGCGCACGCGCCGTTCGACCGAGGGGTGATCGTAAAAGATCGTCTCCTCGACAGCACCGGGGCGCGGGTTGCGATATTCGGCGGTCTTGACGAGCGCGGTCGCGAGCGCGTCCGGGCGGTTTTCGGTCCTGAGCGAATAGAGGTCGGCCTCGCTCTCGTCGATGCGGATCAGCGTGTTGGTGATCGGCAGGGTGACGAGGCTGAACAGCGACAGGAAGAAAAGCAGGACGGGGAAGCCGCGCGGATCGCCGATCTCGGCATCGCTGCCGAACAGCCGCGCGAGGCGCGGGAAGAACCGGTCGGCCACGAAGAAGAGCAGCGCCGCGAGCGCCGCGAAGACGAAGACCATGCGCCAGATATGGCCGAGCACATAATGGCCGATCTCATGCCCCGTCACCGCGCGCACCTCGTCAAGCGAAGCCTTGCCGATCGCGACGTCCGAGATCGCGATGCGCGCCGAATGACCGATGCCCGAGACATTGGCGGTGAAATTGTTCGATTGGCGCGATCCGTCGAACATATAGATGCGGTCCGCCGGTATGTCGGCCTTTGCCGCCATCTCGACGAGCGCATCGCGCACCGGCCCTTCGGGAACCGGCGTATATTTGTTGAACAGGGGCTCGATCGCGATCGGCGCGACGAGCAGAAACGCCGAAATGGCGATCGCCGCCAGCCCGCCCGACCAGATCCACCAGCGCTTGCCCGTGCGCCGGATCAGCGCATAGACGCCGAGGAAGAAGAGCCCGCCGAGCAGCGCGGTGATGACGGTCGAAATCGCCGCCTGACCGAGCCAGTCGCCGAGCGGCTGGCTGGTGCGATCATAAGCGGTCTCGCGAATCCAGCCGGTGTAAATGTCCCACGGCAGCGTGACGAGCGCCGACAGCAGGAAGAAAGCCGCGCACAGCACCCAGGTCCGCAGCGCCCAGCCGCGCCGCGCCAGACGCGTATCGATGCGATCGAGAACCCGCAGCCGCACGAAAAGCAGGGTCACGGCCGCCGCGACGAGCAAGCCCCACAAGAGCAGCCAGTGATTACCGTGCGTATAGGCGGCGGCCTTCGCCAGCGCCTGCGGCCCCAGGCTGTCGATGTAGCGCGCGGTTTCGGCGGCTGGGTTCATCGCGATATCTCCCCTCAACGTTGGCAGCGATGCCGTATTAGGAGAGCAATACGCCGAAATCGGCGCGCCGCAAGCCCGTTCAGAGGCCGAGCACCTGCGGCATCGTGTAGCGACCCGCCGGCTGGTGGATCAGCCACAGCGCCGCCCGCACCGCGCCGCGCGCGAAGATCATGCGGTTTTCGGCGCGATGCGACAGGGTGATCATTTCCTCCGGCCCGGCGAAGATGACATCATGGTCGCCCGCGATGGTCCCGCCGCGCAGCGATGCGAAGCCGATCTTGCCATGGCCACGCGCCCCGGTGACGCCATCGCGGCCCCGTTCGGAGCAGCGGTCGAGGCTGATGCCGCGCCCCTCGGCGGCTGCCTGACCAAGCAGCAGAGCGGTGCCGCTCGGCGCATCGACCTTCATCCGGTGATGCATTTCCAGCACCTCGATATCCCAATCGGCGTCGAGCCGCGCCGCCGCCTCGCGCACCAGATGCGCAAGCAGCGTGACGCCAAGCGAAGTATTGCCCGTCTGGAGTACCGCGATATCCTTCGCGGCATCGTCGATCAGATAATGGTGGCGCTCCTCAAGCCCCGTCGTGCCGATGACGATGGGCTTCCTTGCGGCAAGGCAGGCGTCGAGCGTCGCCTCCAGCGCGCCGGGCGACGAGAAATCGACGAGCACGTCGGCGGCGGCAACGAGCCGCGCGACATCGCCACCCTTGTCGACGCCGCAACTGCGCTGCCCCGCCTCCGAAATCGCGGCGGCGAGCGCGACGCCCATCCGTCCCTGACTGCCGATGATGCCGATGCTCGTCATGACGCGTCCCCTTACCCCATCCCCCTTAGCGCTTCGGATCGCGCAAAGTCGAGGCGCGGCTCGCCCGGCACGGGCCGGATTGATGAAAAAGGATGAAGCCGCCGGTGCGTCCCGATAGAGAGGCCGCATGAGCGGCATCCATAACATCGTGATCCTGACCGGCGCGGGCGTGTCGGCCGAAAGCGGTATCGACACCTTCCGCGACAGCGGCGGGCTTTGGGAACAGCACCGGGTCGAGGATGTGGCGACGCCCGAAGCCTTCGTCCTCGATCCCGATCTGGTCCACCGCTTTTACGATGCGCGCCGCGCCGCGATCCAGACCAAACAGCCCAACGCCGCCCATGCCGCGCTGGCACGGCTCGACGCGCATTGGCCCGGCGAGTTGCTGATCGTCACGCAAAATGTCGACGATCTGCACGAGCGCGCGGGCGCGAAGCGGTTGATCCACATGCACGGCGAACATCTGAACGCGTGGTGCACCGCGTGCGACCGCCGCAGTCCGTGGACCGGCACGCTGATCGACCGGCCCGCCTGCCCGGCGTGCGGCATGGTTGGCTATCTGCGCCCCGACGTCGTGTGGTTCGGCGAGATGCCCTATCGGATGGACGACATATATCGCGCCATCAACCGCGCCGACCTGTTCGTTTCCATCGGCACCTCCGGCGCGGTCTATCCCGCCGCGGGTTTCGTGCGCGAAGCGCGGCAGGCGGGCGCACGCACGCTCGAGCTCAACATGGAGCCGAGCCAGGGCAGCTACTGGTTCGACGAGGCGCGGCAGGGACCGGCGACACAGCTGGTGCCGCAATGGGTCGATCAATTGCTGGGATTTTGACCGTCAGCGCCGCGCCGCGAAGAAATCGCGGAGCAGCGTCGCCGCTTCGCCGGCACCGATCCCGTCGTAGATTTCGGGGCGATGATGGATCGTCGGCTGCGCGAAGACGCGCGGACCATGCGCGACCGCCCCGCCCTTCGGATCGTCGGCGCCATAATAGAGGCGCGCGATTCGGGCATGGGCGATGGCGCCCGCGCACATCGCGCAGGGTTCCAGCGTGACATAGAGGTCGCAGCCGTCGAGCCGCTCGTTGCCAAGCTTCGCCGCGGCCGCCCGAATCGCCACAATCTCCGCATGCGCGGTGGGATCGTGCGATTCGCGCGGGCGGTTATGGCCTTCGGCCACGATCGCCCCGTCCTTGACGACGACCGCACCGACCGGCACTTCGCCCCAATCGGCGGCGATCCGGGCAAGGTCGAGCGCGCGGCGCATGGGTTCGGGAAGCGGGAAACGGGTTGGCATCATCTTTTCCTGCTGCGCAGGAAAGCCCGGCACCGGCCCGCTCCTCCACCCGGCCTCCCCCAGCTTGCTATCGTCGGGGAGGCCGGGTGGGGGAGCGCGCCGGTGCCGCCTTCCACGTCAGTGGAATCTGCCCTAATGACTTGACGAATCTCCGGCAAGCCGATAAGCGCGCGCCTTTCCCGGCCCACCCGGTCCCTTCGGCGCCTTTCGCGCCAACCGGCACGCCGCCCAGATTTTGTGAGGAAGAAGACGATGTCGCGCATTTGCGAACTGACCGGCAAGGGCCGCCAGGTTGGCCACAATGTCAGCCACGCCAACAACAAGACCAAGCGTACCTTCCTGCCCAACCTGCAGAATGTGACGCTGCTGTCGGACGCGCTCGGCAAGGGCGTGAAGCTGCGCGTGTCGACCCACGGCCTGCGTTCGGTCGAACATAATGGCGGCCTCGACAACTGGCTGATGAAGACCGGCGACAATCTGCTTTCGGACAACGCCCGCAAGATCAAGAAGGAAGTCGCGAAGAAGCTGGCCGAAAAGGCCGCCTGATTCGTCCTTCGACGTACTGCGACAAAAAGGCCGCCGGTTTTACCGCGCGGCCTTTTTGCTGTCCGGCAGGTCGACGAGTTCGAATTCGACGAGCAGGCTGCGCTGCCAGGCGTTGAAATTATTGTCCGCGACGAGCCACACGAACGTGTGGCCATCCCGCCGCATAACGGCCGCCCCTTCATAATTGTCGGCGAGCGGCGCCGGAACCTGACCGATCGCCACCGACCGGACGACGGCGTCCTTCGCGATATCGGCGGGGTCGACGATCGCGAGGGTCGTCGTGAAGATCGGGGAAAGACCCAGCCGCCGGTGAACCAGCAGAACGCGGCCGTCGGGTAGCGGCGCGGCGTCGCTGACCAGCCCCTTTCCTTCAGCATCATAGAAGAAGCGCAGCGGCGCCGGCCCCGGTGCGGCCGGGTCGCCCGTGTAGAGCAGCGCCTCTCGTCCCCGCGGATCGCTATGCGCGTCTTCGGAAAAGATCAGGGTCCGGCCGTCGGCCAGCCGGGCCATCGCCTCCGGCCCGCTGTTCGACGGCCAGGCCGGTTCGGGCAAGGCGCGGCGCGATTCGATATGCGTCAGCGTCGGGTCGAGCCGCCAGACCTGGTTGAGGCCTTCGAGCGCCAGCCAGGTTCGTCCGCTTTGCCGATCGACCAGCATCGATTCGACATCGCTCTGCGATTTGTAGCGCCCACCACCGGTCGGTGACGCTATCGTGCCGATATGCGCCGCGCGCGGTTGCCCCTCGTCGGTCAGGGTCATGCGGACCAGGACGCCGTTATCGCCGGCAATCTGAAACCGGTCGGGTCCGGTCAGCGCCAGCGCCGAAAAGCCGCCGAACATGGCATTGGGGCTGACGAGGCGCCAGCCGCGCACGAAGCGCAGCATCCCGGTCTGGCCCGCCGGATAGACCAGGGGCCGCGCCTCGATCCGCTGAGAGGTGCGGTCCATGACACGCAACCGCTGCTCGGTTCCGGGCAGCGGGCCGAGTATGAGGAAGATAGCGGCGGCGGAGAGAAGGCGGCGCATCGCCGCGGCGATAGGCCCGAACCTTCCTTGCAGGCAAGCCCGGCGTCCGGGCGCGCGAAGCTGAACGAATGCCAACAATGATGTTCAGGCTTCCCTCAAGCCGAATCGGGCAAAACCCCTTCATCGACCCACCGCCCGCACCGGGCAGACACAAGAGATTGAAGGAGAAAGACGATGAAAAAGATGATGACGCTCTCCCTCGCCGCCCTGATGTCGACCGCGACGCTGGGCGTGGCGACGCCGGCCGCCGCCCAGCAGGGCTATTACGACGGCAGCTACGGCACCTATTACAGCGGCTATGGTCGCGACGACCGTCGCCACGACCGTTACGACCGCCGCTATGACCGCCGCGACTATCGGGCCGACCGCCGCTACGATCGTCGCTACGACCGCCGCAATTATCGCCAGTGCGACAATGGCACGGGCGGCACCATCATCGGCGCGATCGCGGGCGGCCTCGCCGGCCATGAAATCGCCGGCCGCGGCGACCGCACCGTCGGCACGATCATCGGCGGCGCCGTCGGCGCCATCGCCGGCCGCGCCATCGACAAGGGCAATGACGGCTGCCGTCGCTAAGGCAGGCCCGAGCCCCAACAAAAGACAGTCTCCCTTGCCCCGTCCGGCCCCGCGCCGGGCGGGGTTTTGCTGCGCCATGCACCTTGCCATCGCGCCGGGGCGCGCCTAGGTTCGGTCTCAAGTGCACGCCCGCGGCTGATCGCGGGTGGGTGAGTTGAGACAGGTCATTTAAATCATGCGGCAAATGGCAGCGCCATCGGGCCGACCGCCGCGGTCAGGACAGGCGGCAAAGGGACGAAACAAGACGGCACCGCCCCCGCGGCCCGTGCCGGTCGTACGGCCGCGCAGCTATGCCGCCATCGACCTTGGCACCAATAATTGCCGTTTGCTGATCGCGCGCCCGCAGGAAGGCGAACTGGTCGTCATCGACGCTTTTTCGCGCATCGTGCGCCTCGGCGAAGGGCTACACAGCACCGGCCGGATCAGCGAAGCCGCGATGGACCGCACCGTCGCCGCGCTCGCCATCTGTGCCGACAAGCTGCGCCGCCGCCATGTCACCCTGTCGCGCGCGGTGGCGACCGAGGCGTGCCGCCGCGCCGCCAACGGGGTCGAACTGGCCGACCGGGTGCGCCGCGAAACCGGTATCGTGCTCGACATCATCTCGGCCGCCGAGGAAGCGCGACTCGCCGCGCTGGGTTGCCACAATCTGATGGAACCCGGCGACGGTCCGGCGCTGATCTTCGACATCGGCGGCGGTTCGACCGAGCTGATGCACGTCGATATATCCGACCATGATGTTGCGATCCGCGACTGGATCAGCGTGCCGTGGGGCGTCGTCTCGCTGACCGAACATGCGCCGCCGAGCGAGGATAATCTCTCGGCCCGGCAGGCGAGCTATGCGCATATGCGCGCGGTGACGCGCGAGGCCTTCGCCGGTTTCGCCGAACGGGTGAAGTGCTACGAAGGCCAGCCGCTGCGCCTGCTCGGCACGAGCGGCACGGTGACAACCCTGGCGAGCGTCTTCCTCGATCTGCCGCGATATGATCGGCGCGCGGTCGACGGGCTGGTCGTTCCCACCGACGCGATGCGCGACATCAGCCGCCGGCTGGCCGAGGCGAGCCTCGACGACCGCGCCGAAATCGCCTGCATCGGCCGCGAACGCGCCGACCTCGTCGTCGCGGGCTGCGCGATCCTTGAAAGCATCATCGATCTGTGGCCCGCGCTGCGCGTCGGCGTTGCCGATCGCGGCATCCGCGAAGGGATATTGCGCACGCTGGCGATGCAGGGGCGCGACATTCCGGTCACCCGGCGCGAGTATCGCAAATGAGCGGGCGCAAGGGCGGAGGCGGAAGCGCCAGCGGGCGCGGCGGACTGCACGAGCGCGTCAAGACCGCGCGCCGCCGCACCGCATCGTCGACGCGCTGGCTGCAGCGTCAGCTCAACGACCCCTATGTCCGGCGCGCGCAGGCCGAAGGCTATCGCTCGCGCGCCGCGTACAAGCTGATCGAGCTCGACGACAAATTCGGCTTCCTCAAGAAGGCGCGCGCGGTCGTCGATCTGGGCATCACCCCCGGCGGCTGGTCGCAGGTGGTGCGCAAGGCCAACCCGCGCGCGCGCGTTGCCGGTATCGACCTGCTCGCCTGCGAACCGATCGAAGGCGTCGCGATCCTCGAGATGGATTTCATGGACGACGCCGCCCCCGACGCGCTGATCGAGGCGCTCGGCAGCGCACCCGACCTCGTCATCTCCGACATGGCAGCCAACACCGTCGGCCACCCGCAGACCGACCATCTGCGTACTATCGCTCTCGCCGAGACGGCCGCCGATTTTGCGGTCCAGACGCTGCTGCCCGGCGGCGCTTTCGTCGCCAAGGTGTTCGCCGGCGGCGCCGACCGCGAATTGCTGATGCTGCTCAAACAGAATTTCACGAGCGTGAAACATGCAAAGCCCCCGGCAAGCCGCAAGGGGTCGCCCGAGCTATATGTGATCGCGCAAGGGTTCAAAGGACGCGGCGATACCGCGCCGGAGCATGACGAAGGGGAGTAGGGACATGGCGAAACCGAGGGTGTCGCTGACCGCATTGACGATGGCGGCGCTGATGCTTGCCTCGTGCGGCGGCGGAGGTGGCAGCACGGCGGGGAGCGGGCCGGTAACGGTCACCCCGACACCCAGCCCGACCCCCACGCCGACCGCAAGCTGCGGCCTGTCGGCACAGCAGGCCTTTGCCAAGTCGGTGATCGACGAATGGTATCTCTTCCCGAACGACGTCGCGACGAACGTCAATCCGGCCAGCTATTCGACGGTGCAGGATTATATCGACGCGCTGGTGGCGCCTGCGCGGGCGCAGAGCAAGGATCGCTATTTCACCTACGTCACCTCGATCGCCGAAGAAGAGGCCTATTATAGCAGCGGGTCGAGCGCCGGTTTCGGCGTTCGTCTGACCTACGATCCATCGACCCAGCGCGTGATTATCGCCGAAGCCTATGAAGGCGCCCCCGCCCTCGCCGCCGGGATCGATCGCGGCACGCAGATATTGGCGATCGGGACCAGCGCCGCCAATCTGCGCAGCGTCGCCGACATCGTCGCGAGCGAAGGGACCGCTGGCATCACCAATGCCTTGGGGCCGAGCGACCCCGGCGTTACGCGCCTGCTGCGGATCAGCGATGCGGGCGGTACCCGCGATGTCAGCGTCACCAAGGCCGACTATAATATCGACCCCGTGTCCGACCGCTATGGCGCCAAGGTGATCACCGAAGGCGGCCAGAGCTATGGCTATATCAACCTGCGGACCTTCATCAGTTCGGCCGATGATCAACTGAAGGACGCTTTCCTGAATTTCCACAACCAGGGGATCACCAATGTCGTGGTCGATCTGCGCTACAATGGCGGGGGCCTTGTCGCGACCGCCGAGTTGTTCGGGGACCTGCTCGGCCGCAACCGCGCGGCAAGCGATGTCTTTTCGCGGACCAGCTTTCGCGCGTCGAAATCCGCGAACGACAAGACCCACAATTTCACGCCGACCGCGCAGTCGATCGCACCGACGCGCATCGCCTTCATCGGCACCGGATCGACTGCGTCGGCCAGCGAACTCGTCATCAACGGCATGCTGCCCTGGCTCGGCACCAATATGACGCTCGTCGGCAGCAATACCTATGGCAAGCCCGTCGGCCAGATCGCGCTCGACAAGAGCGAATGCGACGAGCGGATGCGCGTGATCGCCTTTTCGACGGGCAATGCGAGCGGGCCGAGCGACTATTTTACCGGTTTGGCGCCCAAGATAGCGAACAGCTGCGCCGCCGCGGACGATCTCGATTATCCGCTCGGCGACGTGCGCGAGGCATCGGTGCGCGCCGCAATCGATTTCCTGTCGGGACAAAGCTGCACGGCGCGGATCGCAAGCGCATCCGCCGGCATCGCCGCGCGCAGCTTCGCCGCCGCACCGGCCGCGCCGGAGATGCTGATGCCGGCCGATCCCCGCGCCGCGCAGCGCGAACTGCCGGGCCTGTTCTGACGGAGCAGCGCGAAGGAGCATAGCCATGGCCTCGATCTTCCTGCCGCGGTCGATCCGCATCGGCGGCGGCACGATCGCCGAGCTTCCGGCGGCGCTCGCCCAGTTCGGCCTTGCCGCCCCGGCGATCCTGACCGACCCTTTCCTTGCGCAGAACGGCACGCTCGACCGGCTGCTGACAATCCTCGCCGATGCGGGGATTGCGGCGCGCGCCTATTGCGACGTCATCTCCGACCCCACTGTCGCATCGGTCGAGGCGGCGCGCAGCTTTGTCGCCGAAGCGGCGCATGACTGCGTGATCGCGCTCGGCGGCGGCAGCCCCATCGATACGGCGAAGGCGGTCGCCGTGCTCGCCGTACGCGGCGGCACAATGCGCGCGCGCAAGGTGCCGCATCAGGAAGATGCCCCAGCCCTGCCCATCGTCGCGATCCCGACCACCGCCGGCACCGGATCCGAAGCGACCCGCGTGACGGTCATCACCGATGAGGCCAATGACGAAAAGATGCTGTGCGCGGGCCTCGCCTATCTGCCGACCATCGCGATCGTCGACTATGAGCTGACGCTGACCAAGCCGCTGCGCTTGACCGCCGACACCGGGATCGACGCGCTGACCCATGCTATCGAGGCTTATGTGTCGCGGCTCGCCAATCCTTTCTCGGACGGCATGGCGCTCGCCGCGATGCGCGCGATCTGGCCCAATTTGCGCACCGCCTGCGCCGAACCCGGCAATCGCGCGGCGCGCGAGGCGATGATGGCGGGGTCGCTGCAGGCCGGAATCGCCTTCTCCAACGCCTCGGTCGCCCTCGTCCACGGCATGAGCCGCCCGATCGGCGCGCATTTCCATGTCGCGCACGGCCTGTCGAACGCGATGTTGCTCCCCACCGTGACCGCCTGGTCGGCGCCGGCGGCGCTGCCGCGCTATGCCGACTGCGCACGCGCGATGGGGTTGGCGGCAGACGGCGAAGGCGACCAGGCGGCGGTGGCGCGGCTGGTCGAAGCGCTGCGCGACGTCAACCGCGACCTCGCGGTCCCGACCCCCAAAAGCTATGGTATCGACGAAGCGCGCTGGACCGAATTGCTGCCGCTGATGGCCGAACAGGCGCTCGCATCGGGATCCCCGGGCCACAATCCCCGCATCCCCGACACGGCAACGATCGAGGCGCTGTACCGCGAAGCCTGGGCCTGACCGGCCCGTCTTGGCTATTTCCGATGTCGGGAAAAACTGGAGCGGGCGAAGGGATTCGAACCCTCGACCCCAACCTTGGCAACTTGATCGTGACACTTTTCGATTTCTTCCTTTTCTACGCCACTGCCCCATAATTGCTTATTTTCTTGAGATTATCTCTACGACGCCCTATCCTCGACTAGCCGCTGGAGTGCCGTTCAGCGCTGACAATTTGCTGACAATTGCGTGATCTGAGATTTTGTCAGCAAGAGGAGTGGCAACATGCCGACGAGCAAGCTGACAAAGCGTACGATCGACGCGGTGGTATCGCCCGCCTCGAAACAACTCATCTATTGGGACACCGAGATTAAGGGATTCGGACTTCGCGTTCTCCCATCGGGCCTGAAGACCTTCATCGTTCAATACCGCAATGCCGAGGGCATTCAGCGGCGCATGAACCTGGGCCGCTTTGGCGTGCTCACCGTCGAGCAAGCGCGTGATCTCGCGCGGCTGAAGTTGGCGGAGGTCATCGTCGGCGGAGATCCAGCGGACAAGGTCCGGCAGTCGCGCAACGGCATGACGGTGGCCGAGATGTGCGATTGGTATCTCACTGAAGCACGGGCCGGGAACATCCTCGGACGAAAAAGCCTTCCGATAAAGTCATCATCGCTCGACATGGACGAGAGTCGCATAAAGACGCACATCGTCCCGCTGCTCGGAAAACGTGTCGTGAAGCATCTGAAAATTGCCGATGTCGAACAGATGCAGACCGACGTGAAGAACGGAAAGACTGCCAAGCCGCGCACCGGAGGCCGCGGTGGCAGGGCGACCGGCGGTCCCGGCGTCGCGGGTCGCTGCGTCGGAACGCTCCAGGCAATCATTGGTCATGCGAAGCACAAAGGCCTGCTCGAGGTCCATCCGACGCTGGGAGCAAAGAAGCTCGCGGGAAAGAAAAGGACTCGTCGTTTGAGCGTGGCCGAGATCATGATGATGGGAAAGGCGATCGCCTACGCTGAAGCCAATGGGGAGAACCCGATCGCCCTCGGTGTGTTGCGAGGACTATTGCTCACCGGCTATCGGCGGCAAGAAGCGCAAGCAATGCAGCGAGCCTGGCTCCATGCCGATCGCGGATACGTTGTCTTTCCGGATACCAAGGGCGGAGCGCAAGTAAGAGCGATCGGACCGGCCGCCATCCGCATTCTGGAAGCTCAGGTGGAGATAGTCGGCAATTCCCACTTCTTTCCGTCCGCAGCGGGCGATGGCCCATTCACGGCTGTTAGCGACTGCCTGAAACGGGTTTGCGGCTTGGCGGGTATCACGGGAGTTACACCGCATACGCTTCGCCATACCTTCGGAAGCGTTGCCGGAGATTTGGGATTCTCCGAGCTTACGATCCGGGCAATGCTGGGTCATGCCTCGCAGAATGTAACTCAAGACTATGTCCACATCGACGAGGCGCTAAAGCTTGCCGTGCAGCGAACGTCCGACGAGATTGCACGATTGCTTGACATCGGCACTGACGCAAAAATGGAAATGGCGCGACAGTGAGTGCTCAAACGCGGCTGGCCGGCTGCGCCAGTCAGCTTTCGGGCGCGGATGGAGAAATAGCCGATGGCCCAAAAGGCTCGCCGAACAGGGTGCTTGCGATTGCGGTTGCCGCGATCGCCCCGGCGAATTGCGCAACAACAAACATTGGAACGTCATGCGGCGCGATACCCGCAAATGTGTTCGACAGGCCGCGCACCACGGTGATCGCCGGATTTGCAAAGCTCGTCAATGACGTGAACCAGTAAGCAGCGGTGATATAGAGCCCGACCGACGCCGCCACGGCCTGTGGCTTGTATCTCGCGGTACCGAGGATCGTCAGTACGAGGCCGAAGGTCGCAACGAACTCGGCGGTCCACTGCCCCAATCCGGTTCTCGCCTTTGTCGAAAACTGTAAGATCGGAAGGTCGAACATCAGATGCCCGGCCCACGCGCCGAAAATGCCGAAGGCAAGCTGAGCAACGACATATGCACCGGCGTCGAGCTAATGCGTGCAAGTCCTCACGGTCGGACGCAGCGACCTCATGAAGCTGTGGTGCGCCGGGGAGGAATGACGAGGACGCGAAATCCATATTGGATTCGATTGCTTGATTGAGCGTTTCCCGAAATGCGACACCGGTTGTGCGCTTCTGGAGCGAGATAAATGCGTTCACCTCGGCTTCGACTTTTTCAATCGACAGTTTCAGGCTTTGGAGATCGCGGAACAGGGTGGATGCAGGCGAAAGCGTGTCTGCACTCGGGGCGGGCGATTCGGTTATTTTGGTCATGTCATCCAGTTGGCGGCGGGCCTGGACAATGACCAGAAGCTGAGATCGTCCGACATGGTCCGAGATTCTACTTTCTGTCGCGAAGCGTCTCAAAGGTGCTGGCCCGCGGTGCGCGCAGCTTCTCGCGCCGGAAGGGACGTATGCGGCCTATCTGTCTATACCTCCGCGACCGACGCCGAAGCGCTCGAGGCATTTCAGCTTCTTTGCAGAACAGAGGGTATCATCCCGGCGCTTGAGCCCAGTCACGCTATCGCCGCCGTTGCCAGAATCGCGCCCACGATGCCGAAAGACAGCATCATCATCGTCAATATGTGCGGACGCGGGGACAAGGACATATTCTCCGTGGCCGAACATCTCGGCGTGGAACTTTTGAGCGCTACGAAAGGTAGGGGCACGGGACGTGTGATCGAAGACACTGGCGCTGCAGATTTCGGATCCATGAGGGACGGATGACGTTAAGGGTGTTTCTTGTAGAAGACGATCCGCTGGTGGCGATGATGCTCGAGGGGTATCTCGACGTCCTTGGAAACGAGATCGTGGCAACCGCAGCGACCGTTGCGGAGGCGCTGGATCTCGTCGCAAAGCGAGATTTCGACCTCGCAATATTGGATGTTCACCTTGCCGATGGCAAAACGAGCGAGGCGGTCGCTGCCGCGTTGAGCGATGCCGGGAAGGCTTTCATAGCGACGAGCGGAGATGCGACGATCATGGCGGCTGAATTTGATGGCCGGCCAGTTCTTCGCAAACCTCTCAGAATTGCCGAGCTCGAACGGGCAATCGACGCAATAATAGTATAACCCCCCGCGCCCCTTATTCGGCCGCCACCTTGTGCCGGGCCATGTGCGGCATGAAATCCATCTTGCCGATGGCGAGCCCAGCATTGCGAAGCAATGCGTAGACCATTGTCACATGGAAGTAGAGATTCGGCATGATCCAGTCGCGGATATCCTCCTCAGACGACATCAGGAAGCGGACGCCATTCGGCAGTTTCAGGTCGACCCGCGAGTCCGCGTCGGCCCATTCCGTGGGGGCAGCAGCCTCAAGATGCGATCGGACCGCAGCAATTCGCTGACGGATTTCGGCGAGCGATCGATACGCCTGGTGACACGCCTCGAAGAGGAGACCCGGATCGGCAAAGGCGGGACCCTGGCGGCGCAGCTGTCGCGGCTCGACCTGATCGTGCTCGACGAGCTCGGTTATCTCCCGTTCGCCCGCTCGGGAGGGCAGTTGCTGTTCCACCTCATCAGCAAGCTTTATGAGCGGACCAGCGTCATCATCACCACGAACCTCGCCTTCGGCGAATGGCCGACCGTGTTCGGCGATCCCAAGATGACCACGGCGCTGCTCGACCGCGTCACCCACCACTGCGATATCGTCGAGACGGGCAACGACAGCTGGCGCTTCAAAAACCGCAGCTGACAGCCACCTTCGGCGCCTTCAAAAATCTATCTTGCGCTGCGCGCGCCTCCGGTCGGGCTACGCCCGCCCTCCGCCGCACGCAGCGCAAGGCCATCTTCAACAAACCAGCATCATATTATCCGAAAAGGGTGTCCCTCTTCGACGCCGATCGGGGGTCCCTTTTGAACGCCGTTTGACAGCGGTAAAGGCGGCCGCTACCGCAACGCCATGCTGCCCGAAGGCCTGCTCCTGCTGCAACGCGAATGGTGGCGCGCCGGGCAGCAACAGGGCAAGCGCAAAATGGCTTTCCCCATAGTTCAGACCATGGCGACCGCAGTCGGGCACCGAACACTTTCTGACGCCTATCGGCGTCTGAAACTCTCACAGGTAGAGGTCAGTCGCGTTTTAGGGGCCGATCGCAAAAGCCGGTCGAACACCACTTAGGCAGATGGACCATCCGACAAGTCGCTAGCTGCCGCCAAACGAATTCATCGGATTGCCTCTTGGCTCCACCGACCCGCATTTTTTGCGCCGACTCGAACTATCTGATCCTAGCTACCGCGTTCAAGCGCGGCGACAACATGTTGAGCAAGGCGGTGCGCCGTGTCGGACAGGCCCGCCGCCTCGATCAGCGCGATTTCGCTGTCGTAAAGCTGCGGAAGCTCGGCTTCACCGGCAATCGGCGTCAGGTGCGGCGGCACCATTTCGCGAGGGAGAACTGCAATGCCGAGGCCTTCGCTAACCGCCGAAAGACTGCCCGCGAGGCTCGTCGAAGTATAGGCGACACGCCAGTCGCAACCGATCGCCTCGAGCGCATCGACCGCGCGCTTGCGATAGACGCACGGCTCGGGCGAGACAACGAGCGGAATGCTCGCAAGGCCCGTAGCCGCCAGTTGATCGCGCGCCACCCAGACCAACGGCTCGCGCCACACCCGCACGCCCTCAAGCGGTGCCGACGGCTCGCGCTTGACGAGCACGAAATCGAATGCGCCGGCATGAAATTTGTCGAGAAGGTTGAGCGTGAGATCGCAGGTCACCTCGAGCTCGACGAGAGGATGCGCTTTTGTAAAGGCTGACAATACAGCAGGCAGATGTGCGGTGGCAAAATCTTCAGGCACCCCGAGCCTGACGCGTCCCGCCATATCGGGTTCGAACAGCTCGGCAATTGCCGCGTCATTGAGGCGCAGCAGCTGCCGGGCCGGACCAAGCAAGCGCTTGCCGTCATCGGTGAGGCTGAGCGATCGGGGCGTACGCGCGAAGAGCGTCCGGCCCAGCTGCTCCTCGAGCCGCTTCACTTGCAGACTGATCGTCGATTGTGTCCGGCCGAGCCGGTCGCCAGCCCGGGTAAAGCTCCCCACTTCGGAAATCGTCACGAAGCAGCGGAGGAGATCGAGGTCGAGGTTGGGCGCGCTGACCATGGCGGCAATGTGCAACAATCATTTCAATTGTCAATGAATGGCATTTCAAAAAATCGTTTTATCAATTTTTGACGATGAGGCATCGGCGATGCGAAAGGAATTCGCATGACCGCTGCCATCGCACGAAACGCCGCCGCTTCGACGCTGACGAGCACGCACCCGTCCATCTGGATTGCACCTGTCGGAATTGCCGGTCTCGCTTTTCTGGCCGGCGAAGGACCAAGGCCGCTCTCTGCTCTTCAGCTCGTCATTGCCGGGATGATCCTCTTCGTGGGTACGATTGTCGCGGCCTTCTCACGCAGATTCATGCGAAGCGATCCGCGGCGCCCGTCCTATTTTGCGCGGATCGCCCTGCTGATCGGATCGGTGCTGCTTTTCGTCCTGACGAACGATTTGCTGGCTTTCGCCGCCGCCTGGGTGGCGAGCGGCATTTTGCTGGCCAGCCTCATCGGGCACGCCAATGCGCTTCCCGAGGCTCGCGAAGCCGCCACGCGCGCGCGGCGGACCTTCCTGATCGGCGATCTAGCGCTTCTCGCCGCACTCGCGATTGTCGGGGGACATGGCGGAACAACCGATATAAGTGCCGCGCTTTCGCGAAGCGGCAGCCTCTCGCCTCTCGCCGGGCACCTCGCGGCGCTGCTTCTCGTGATCGCAGCGGCCGCGCGATGCGCGCTGCCGCCTTTCTCGGCCTGGCTGCTTTCGTCGATGACAGCACCAACGCCGGTGTCGGCGCTAATGCACGCGGGGCTTGTCAATGCCGGCGGCTTCTTGCTGCTGCGTCTCGCGCCAATTCTCGAGGCAGCGCCTGCGGCGCGCTATGCCGCGGTCGGCCTGGGTCTTTTTGCAGCCCTCTGGGGCCTCGGCATCATGGCGGTCCGCCCCGACGCCAAGCGCGCGCTGGCCGGTTCGACGGTCTCGCAAATGGGGTTCATGATCATGAGCTGCGGCCTTGGCGCCTATGCCGCCGCGCTCTGGCACATCGTAGCCCACGGATTGTTCAAAGCCTGGCTCTTTCTCGGGTCAGGTTCGCTCATCGGAATGCGCCAACGCGAGGGGGTTCCGATTTCGCGCGCCGCCGTCCGCATGGCTGCCCTCGTCGCGCTGCTTGCAGGCGTCTATCTCGCCTTTACCGCCGAAGTGGGCGGAGAGCTGGTGGCGCTGACCCTCGCCGTCGCCGCAGCCGCCGCTACGCTGATTGCGGGATATGGCGCTCCCGCCCCGCGCCGCGCGCGCGCCCGGCTGGTCGGTCTGGTCACGGCCCTGATCGCGGCGAACGCCGCGGGTCTTTTGCTGATCGCCAGCCTTTATGAAGCGCACGCCGAACCCTTGCTTCCATCACCCTTGCTGATTGCGCTCGCCGCCCTCTTCCTTGTCGCATGGCTCTTACAAGCCGCGCGGATGGCGCGCGGCGCAGCGCTCCCGCCGGCGCTCTACGTCCGCCTTCTCAACGCCGGCGCCCTTCGCGCCACCCGTACCGGAGACCTCGCATGACCATGATTGCTCCCATCGAACGCACCGATGACCGGCTCGCCCGGACCCAAGTCGCCGGGCTCGTTGCGCTCGCCGCGCGTACGGTCGCGCCGCTATGGCCGCTCGAAAGCGCGATTGCCGTCAACCCGCTGGCGGGTTTCGAGGAGCTGCCCTTCGCGCAGGCCGTAGCGGAGGCGTCAAAGCTTTTCGGCGCCCACCGCACCCTGCCGCTCGCGCTGTGGCGGCGGCTCCTCGATAATGGCCGCATCGACGAAGCCGCCTTGCGCGATGCGGCCATCGGACATCTGGGCGGCATCTATCGCGCCGCGGCTCCCATTGCGCCGGGCGTAACGATGCTCGACGCGCTGATGGCGCGCCTGCTGGTGATCGGACGCGGCGATCGGCCCGAGCGGAGAGCAGGACTCGGCTCCGATGCTGCATTTATCGCAAAATGGTGCGGCGCCTTTTTCGACCATGGCATGACGGCGATGCCATTACCCAACCGCGACCTCGGACTTTATCGCGCCGTGCTGGCTATGGCAGCCTATGACCCGGATTACCGGACGCTCACCGGCGCTCGGGGCGCTGCGTTGCTGCTAAGCGTTCCGCGCGACCCGCTCGAGGCAATTTCCGAAAGTCTGGCGAGCCTGGAAGCGGAGGTTGACCCGCTCGCTTATCTGTCCGGCCTGGTTGCACGTCTCCCCGGATGGGCAGGCCATATCCGCTGGCGCAGCGAACATGCCGACCCTGACCGCGTGGCCGATGCTCCGGCAACGATGGCAGATCTCGTCGCGCTCTGGATCTTGCTGGCGCGCGCCGACGCATTGTCTGCGCCGCTCGGCGCGCCGTCCGCCGGCAAAGATAGGCGCGCCGCGCTGTTGGCGCACTTCGGTTTGACCGCCAAGGCGCTCGGCCCGCGCAATGCCCAAAGGCTCGATATCGTGGCGCGAGTCGATGACGACAGGCTTGGCGCCTTGTTCATGACGGCGGCCGAGCGGAGCTATGCAAACGGCCTCATACCGGCGCTGCAAAAGGCCGCTCGAACCAGCAATCCGCCAGCTCGGCCCGATGCCCAGCTGGTCTTCTGCATCGACGTGCGCTCGGAGCCCTTCCGGCGAGCTCTGGAAGCAGAAGGCAATTATGAAACCTTCGGCTATGCCGGATTTTTCGGTCTACCCATCGCGCTGCATCCCTTCGCTGGTGCCCATCGCGCCCGCTTGCTGCCGGTGCTTCTCTCGCCCCGTCACGACATTTCGGAGCGTCCGGTTCCCGGCCGGGAAAGCGAGGCTGAGGCAATCGCTGACAGGGCGCGTGGCGATGCCTGCACTACCGATCTGTTCGCGGCTGCGAAAGCTGGGCCTGCGACGGCCTTTGCCGCGGCAGAGGCGACCGGACCGCTTGCCGCTGCCTTGATGCTGGCACGGACCTTTGCGCCGCACGCTACGGGCCGCGCAGCCGCTGCGCTTCGGACGCGCCGGCAGCGCGCTCTCGCCCCCACGGGCGATGCCCGTGAGGATCATGCCAGCTTCTCGCTCGCCGACAAGATTGGCTATGCCTCGGCCTTGTTCCGACTGACCGGGTTGCAGCCCGATACCGCAAGGCTTGTGGTGCTCACAGGCCATGGCGCAAGTGCGGTCAACAATCCCTATGCGGCCGCGCTCGATTGCGGCGCCTGCGGCGGCCATGCCGGCGGCGCGAACGCGCGACTGCTTGCAGCGATGCTGAACGATGAAGATGTCCGTTCGGGCCTGGCCAAGGAGGGTATTGCGATGCCGGGATCAACCTATTTCGTGGCTGCCGAGCATAATACGACCACGGATGAGGTCGTGATCTTCGATGTTGATCGGATCCCCCCCACCCACGCTGCCGACCTCGCGGCGCTTTCGGCCAGTCTCGCCCGCGCCGCCGAGGCCAATCGTGCCCGCCGCGCACTGTTGCTGGGCAGAGCGCCGGCTGACCTGCTGACAGGTGCCGTGCATTGGGGCGAAGTCAGGCCCGAGTGGGGCCTGGCCGGAAACGCCGCCTTCATTGTTGGCCCGCGCGACCTCACCCGCATGATCGACCTTCAAGGACGCGCTTTCCTCCATAGCTATGATTGGCGAACCGACACGGATGGTAGTGCGCTGGCAACCATATTGACGGCGCCCATGGTCGTGGCGCAGTGGATCAACTGCCAATATCTCTTTTCGACGATCGACAATCAGAATTACGGTTCGGGCGACAAGGTCACCCAGAATGTCATCGGCGGCATCGGCGTCGTCCAGGGCAATGGCGGCGATCTCAAGATCGGCCTGCCTCGCCAGTCGCTCTTTTGCGACGACGGTCTTCCTCACCATATCCCCCAGCGTCTGCTGACCGTCGTTCACGCGCCATTCGATCGCGTGGCCGCGCTGGTGGAGTCTAGCGACATCCTCCGGCGACTGTTCGGCAAGGGCTGGGTGCAACTCATCGTGATCGATCCCGAGACGGCCCGCGCGCGGCGCTGGCGCGAAGATGGCGCCGACTGCAGCGAAGGCCGGAGCCTTCTCGCTATCGATTGTTAAAGCAGGAGATTTGATCATGACCATCAAGGACGACACACTTCCGTTGCACCGGCGCCGCAAGATCGAGATCGTGATGCGGGCCGAAGATCGAGCATTGATCGAAGATTTGTTGCGCGCGGCCGGCGTCAGCGGCTGGACCATGATCCGCGACGTCGCCGGCATGGGCCATCATGGCTTTCATCAGGGCAGGACCATCTTCAACGACGAAAGCGGCCTCGTGATGTTCGTGGGCGTCGGCGACGAGGCGATCATCGCCGATGTCGCCAGCGGCCTGTCGCGCCTCTTCGAACGGCGCCCGGGCGTAACATTCCTGTCGGATGTCGAGGTGATGCGCTCGGACTATTTCGCTCCGTCGATCGGAACAGCCGGTGATCCATCCTTTTGACATGCAGGGCAAGACTGCCGTCGTTGCGACGATGCACGGCAAGGAGCGCGTCATCATTCCCACCCTGGCGCCGCTGGGCCTCGCGTTTCTGCCGCGTCCGCCGATCGACACCGATCGCTTCGGAACCTTTACGCGCGATATCCGCCGGGCGGGGAGCCAAAAGGAGGCACTGGCTGCAAAGGCCCGCGCCGGGCTCGCCGCCGCGCCGGAAGCCGATTATGCGGTCGCGAGCGAGGGCGCTTTAGCACGCCCCGCCAAGTCACATCCGCAGCACCGGTTCCGGCGCCCGCAGTCCTCATGCTCCGGATTCCTATATTGCCCCGGCACTGATCGCGATCGAAGGTGCCGGTATCAACGCTGGCTCACCCAAATGTTGCATTTCGCCGCCCTTTCCATAAGGGACGCGGAGATGTCCGGCGGCGCGACGCATTGGCACCGAATGATCGCCCGCGGTTCCCGAAAAGAACAGCCCCACCTGCGATCGGTCCGGCGCCGCCCCGGGGCTACGGGCGACGTGGACGATGCGCTCGCCCCCGGTGCTATATTGCAATCTGGAAGCTATCGGCGCGTGCGAGTCGCCAAGCGGCGCTGTAAAAATCGCGATCCGACGCGCCGCTCAGCAATTCTCCATCTTCCAGAAAAATGTGCAGCTGGGAGAATAACCGGATTTCCGTGAGGCTGACCCGGCGAACAAGATGATGCGGGCCAAGCCGGCCGGGGTGATCGAGACCCGCGGCGGCGATCATCTCGGACAGTGCCAACAGCGTATTGCGATGGAAGCTATAAACACGGGCGGCCTTGTCGCTCACGACAAGCGCGCGCTGGCGCATCGGGTCCTGCGTCGCCACCCCCGTCGGGCACAGATTTGTGTGGCAGGACAGCGACTGAATACAGCCGATCGCGAACATGAAGCCCCGTCCGGCATTGGTCCAGTCGGCACCGAGCGCCATCACCGTGGCGATGTCGAAAGCGCTGACGATCTTCCCGGCGGCGCCGATCTTGATCTTCTGCCGCAGACCCGCTCCAACCAGCGTGTTGTGGACGAATAGCAGGCTTTCGCGCAGCGGCATGCCGAGATGGTCGGTGAATTCGAGCGGCGCCGCACCGGTGCCACCCTCCGCGCCGTCGACGACGATATAGTCAGGAAGAATGCCCGTCTTGAGCATGGCTTTCACGATCGCCATGAACTCCCACGGCTGCCCGACACAGAGCTTGAAGCCCACCGGCTTGCCTTGCGACAGGTCGCGCAGACGCGCGATGAATTGGAGGAGCTCGATCGGGGTGCTGAACGCCGAGTGGCCCGGCGGGGAAATGCAGTCGCGCCCCATCGGAACGCCCCGCGTCGCGGCAATTTCGGGGGTCACCTTTTCGGCGGGCAGGATGCCCCCCTTGCCGGGCTTCGCTCCCTGGCTGATCTTGAGCTCGATCATTCGTACCTGCGGATCCGCCGCCTGCTCTGCAAAGCGTTCCGGATCGAAGGCGCCCTGTTCGTCGCGACAGCCAAAATAGCCGCTGCCGATCTCCCAGATGAGATCGCCGCCATGTTCGCGGTGATAGGGACTGATCGAACCTTCGCCCGTGTCATGCGCAAAGCCGCCGAGCTTCGCCCCTTTGTTGAGTGCGCGGATCGCGTTCGCACTGAGCGCGCCGAAACTCATCGCAGAAATATTGAAGATCGACGCCGAATATGGCCGGCGACAGGCTTCGCCGCCGATCGGAATACGAAAAGCGGCCGGATCGGCGACAGGAACGGGGCGCGTCGAGTGCGCGATGAACTCGTAGCCATTTTCGTAAACGTCAACGAGGGTGCCGAATGCTCGCTCACTGACCTCATTCTTGGCCCGCGCATAGACGAGCGAGCGCTGGCTCCGCGAAAAGGGCGTTTCCTCATGATCGTCCTCGAAGAGATATTGCCGTAGGCCCGGACGAATCTCCTCGAAGAACCATCGCAGTCGGCCGACGATCGGATAGTTGCGGCGTACCGAATGCAGCGGCTGTCGCAGATCGTAGAGCCCGACGCATGAGAATGTGATGCCTGCGGCGAGCATCGCCCATGCCCAGGGCGCCGGAAGACTGGGAAGGGAAATGAGCGCCGCGGCTATGCTCGTGGCGAGCGGGATGAAACGAACGAAGGGCAAGGGAAGCTCCGCGACCTGCATCAGGCCAGATGTGAGAGTGGGGCGTTGACCGGCTGCCGCGCGGTCAGCTGAGCAACGGATGCAAGCCGGCGACCGCGAGCGCCGCGGGCAACAGGAGGGAAATCGCGAACCCTGTTAATGGGGCCTCGAGGTCGGGTTCGTGATCGCCATAAAATTGCGCCAATTTTCCTGAAAGCCGGACGTCGCCGATGATCACGGCCTGCTCGGCGAGCGACAGGGTCCGAAACTGCC
This sequence comes from Sphingopyxis terrae subsp. terrae NBRC 15098, assembly GCF_001598815.1. Lineage (GTDB taxonomy): Bacteria > Pseudomonadota > Alphaproteobacteria > Sphingomonadales > Sphingomonadaceae > Sphingopyxis > Sphingopyxis terrae. Next base: position 533,894 of record NZ_BCZQ01000003.1, read on the forward strand.
GCATCAGCGCGGCTTGCTCCTGCCTTCCAAGGTCGGGATAGCGGTCGAGCCATTTCCCCGCAGCCTTCAATGCGGGCGACCGCGGCCGCCATATCTCCGTTTGTGCCTTGTATTTGCTCATTTTTCGTGTCTTTCGGGTGCCGCTAGAGAGCGCGCAGCATGCCGGATCCTCAAAAAAGCCGCGTCTCATCGCCGGACTTCGGCGATCTGGGCGGTGGCGAGACGGGATTGGGCGGGACTCGTTGAAATAAACGCGGCCATGATCGAGAAGTACACACAGGCGGTGACCAACCATCCGCGTCCCGGCCTTTGCGTTATGGCAAGCATCGGGCTGTGCAGGCCGATGACCACCGCGACGAGAAGCAGGCCGAATATGTCTCCGACAGTGTAATTCCAATGGAAGCTTGCTTCCGACCATTCGCGCATCATCATTCAACTCCGACAATTATCGTGCCGACGCCCCAGCAGACGGTGACAAACAGGGTGACGAACATGACCAGCGTCAGCATCCGCATTCGGCAACTCAACCGAGAAGCCTCGCCTGGCGAGCCAAATAATGGGCTGTTCATGGCGCGCGCTCCTCGTCGGCCAACGCCACGCAGCGTGCTTGCAGCGCGCTCACCAAGGCGAGCATTTCGCGGCGGACGGACGCCGGCGCTGCTATTCGCGGGTCGCACCAAAGATCGGCATATAGGTCGGCATAAGCGCGCAATTTGACCGAGACCTCGGCCCTGACACCCTTCAGGCGGCGTTCGATGTCGGCCGCACACTGCGCCGCGCGTTCAATCGGCAGACCGCGTCCGGCGACATCGCCCCAGGCTGCACGGCGCTGCGCCTCCACGGCAAGCCAGCCCGGGGGGGTCGTGAAGTGGCGCCGCAGCGCGGCGACCATGGCTCTGGGCCGCGCCGCGCCGGGATACAAACGCAGCGCCGCCGCCAGCAATTGGTCTTCCGCGAGGGGTGACTGTTCCAATTGGTCGATCGGGGTAAGACCGTGGCCGGAAACGGCACGCAGGCGCGCAGCTTCGTGCGGAAGCGCGAGCATCGAACTCGCGCGGCGCGCCGCTTTGTCTACTATTCGGCGGAACAGCAGCTGCTGTTCCCGGGAGGCAGTCACGTAAATCTCCATGGCCGCCAACCGGAGGCTGGCGGCGCGCTGTTGCAGCAATTCGAGGACAAGGTCTCTGAGCGGGACAATCTGCGCGCCGGTGCAGGATCCAAGGATCCCCCGCGTCGGATAGTGAAGCGTCGATCATCGCTTTCGATCGGGCTCGAAGCGCTGTCTGCGGTCGAGGAACACCCCGGGTCCGCCACGCGCGGAGCCGGGGCGGCTAGCGTTCGAGCAGCCGGCCCACATAGTGCGCAAAGCGCGAGGGAGATGAAGCGTTATCGCTCATGACGTCCTCAAGATGGCGCTCCGGCCGCGGAAGTCAAGCTTGGCCTTCCGCGGCGGCATACGCCGGCGGCCCGGTGAGCCGCTGCATTCGGGCAAAGATCGATTATCATGCCGGCTGCTGAGGTTGCCGGCATTCGGGTACCGCAGCTACATCCTGCGATGGCTGCGCATCGCAAAGCTCGACGTAATCCGCGCCACCCCGGGCAGCCGGGACAGAACGTCGCGGTGGAACGCGCCATAATCGTCGATTCCTCCAATCTGAACGTGTAGAATATAGTCGCCATCGCCCGTCATAAGAAACCATTCCTGAACTTCCGGGTGCCGGCGGAGCGCTGCCTCGAAACGCAGCAAATATTCCTCCGACTGGCGTTCGAGTTCCACCTGCACGATCGCGATCGTCCCTTCGTCCGGCGACCCACCCGCCACGATCGTCGTATAACCTCTGATCACACCCGACTGTTCGAGGAGCCGCACACGGCGCAAACAGGCCGAGGGGGAGAGTCCGACCTCGGCGGCGAGATCGCTGTTCGTGATCCGGGCATTCAGTCGCAGACTATTCAGGATGCGGCGATCCATATCACTCAGACTCGGCACGAAGATTCCTCCATCTGTTCGAAGATTCTTTCAAGAAATGCGGAAATCAGCACTGCTATTGGTCAATTCGGCGAAAAATTGCGCATAGTGCGCGCTACTCTCAGCGGCGAGGGAGAGGAAGTTGGAATCGAAGTCGCCGCCCCATTCGAGCCGCCTCATCGTCGACAATGATGCGATCACTGCGAATTTTCGGGATCTTGCGAGGCGTGTTGCGCCCGCGATGTGCGGAGCCGTCATCAAGGCTGACGGCTATGGTCTAGGCGCCGCAAATGTCGCACCTGCGCTTCTCCACGCCGGCTGCTGCAGCTTTTTTGTCGCGCGGCTAAGCGAGGCGGAGGAGCTCCAGGGGCGCGTGGGCCGCGACTGCGCGATCCTGATCCTGAACGGTCTCGACCCCGGCAGCGAAGCGGCCTGCTGCGATGCAGGCTTTGTTCCCGTGCTGAATTCCCCCGCTCAGCTCGCCGCCTGGCGCGCCCATGCCCGATCAGCCGCGCGGCCGCTACCAGCCGCGCTGCAGGTCGACACGGGCATGTCGCGGCTCGGCCTCACGCCCGAAACCGCGGTGACCGCCGCGCGAGAGCCGGGATTGCCGGAGGAGATCGACCTCAAGCTGTTGATGACGCACCTTGCCTGCGGAGACGAGCCGCTACGCGAGTCAAATATCGACCAACTCCGCCGCTTCGAGGCGGTCGCGGCGTATTTTCCTGGCGTTCCGAAGTCGATCGCGAACAGCGCCGGCGCGTTTCTTGGAACGGATTTCCACTGCGATCTGGTGCGCGCCGGGATCGCATTGTTCGGCGTCGCCCCGGTCACGAAAGCAGAGACCCTGCGTCCGGCGGTGCGTCTGGAGGCACGTGTCCTGCAGATTCGTACCGTCACGGCTGGCACGGGGGTCGGCTATGGCCTCGACCATGTCGCGGCGGCGGCGCAACGGCTTGCAACAATCGCCACGGGCTATGCCGACGGCTGGCCGCGAAGTCTCGGCGACAAGGGCGCCGTCTGGCACCGGGGCGTGCGGCTTCCGATCGTCGGGCGCATTTCGATGGACAGCCTGACGGTCGACATCGGCGGCCTTGCCGAAGCGGATATTTCGGAGGGAGACTTTGTGGAGCTGCTGGGCCCTTCGCAATCCATTGCCGATGTCGCGCGGGATGCCGGAACCATCGGGTACGAAATCATGACCGGTCTCGGAAGGCGGCACACCCGCTTCGTCATCGAAAATGGACGGGTGCGCAATGCGCCTGATGGAAAAGCGGCATGAGAGTGGTCGTGCTGGGTGCCGGCGTCGTCGGCGTGACGTCTGCCTATTATCTGGCCGAAGCGGGTCATGAGGTCATACTCATCGACCGACAACCCGGGCCAGCGCTCGAGACAAGCTTCGCCAATGCCGGCGAAATATCGCCGGGTTATGCGTCGCCCTGGGCAGCGCCAGGCATCCCGCTGAAAGCCATGCGCTGGCTGTTCATGAAACATGCCCCGCTGATCCTAAAGCCGCGCATCGACATGGCGATGCTGCGATGGATCGTCGCGATGCTGCGAAACTGCACATCGGCGCGTTATGCGCTCAACAAGAGCCGCATGATACGGCTTGCCGAATTTAGCCGCGACGAACTGATCGCGCTGCGCGGGCAACTGCCGCTCGATTATGAACAGCGCTCGCAAGGGACCCTCCAGCTGTTTCGGACCCAGAAGCAGTTCGACGACAGCGCGGGCGATATCGCGGTGCTCGAACATTACGGCGTCGCCTATGAATTGCTTGGCCGGGACGCTTGCGTCGCTGCCGAGCCCGGATTGTCGGCGGCGCGGGACCGTTTCGTCGGCGGTCTGCGTCTGCCCGGCGACGAGACCGGCGACTGTCACCTGTTCACGTGCCAGCTTGCCGCCCACCTGCCTGCAATGGGCGTCGAGCTCCGCTACAGCTCGCATATCTTCGGCCTGGAGATAGGCGAAGGCCGCGTCGACAGCGTGCGTACCGACACGGGACTGATCCGAGGCGACGCCTATGTGGTCGCGCTCGGCAGCCATTCACCCTTGATCCTGCGCCCCGCCGGACTGTCCTTGCCGGTCTATCCGGTCAAGGGCTATTCGATCACCCTGCCCGTCGCCGATGCAGACCGAGCGCCGGTATCGACGCTGCTCGACGAGAGCTACAAGATCGCGATCACGCGGCTTGGCGACCGGATCAGGGTCGGGGGTATGGCCGAACTCTCCGGCTTCAACGGGACGCTGCCGTCACAGCGTGAAGCGACGTTGCGCCATTCGCTGGACGATTTGTTCCCGGGCGCCGCCGACGCGGACGCACCGTCGCATTTCTGGAGCGGGTTGCGTCCGATGACGCCCGATAGCACGCCGGTAATTGGCGCGACCCCGGTGCCGAACCTTTTTCTCAACACCGGACACGGCACCTTGGGCTGGACGATGGCTTGCGGATCGGGGCGGCTTGTCGCGTCGCTGGTCGGCGGCGAGCGTCCGCCGATCGATCCCGCCGGTCTCGGAATAGATCGCTACATCTGAAACAGACGGAAAGGAAAATTGATGACTATCGAACGCCTCCATTCGGGCCCGCGCATGAGCCAGGCCGTGATCCATAATGGCCTTGTCTATCTCGCGAGCCAGATCGGCGCACCCGGCGAGGACACGGCCGCGCAGACCCGTGCGGTGCTCGACAAGATCGATGCGCTCCTCGCCGAGGCGGGAACCGACAAATCGCATGTGCTCACCGCCACGATCTGGCTTGCAGACATGAGCGATTTCGGCGCGATGAACGAGATATGGGATCAGTGGGTTGGCGGCGCCAATGCCCCCGCGCGGGCAACCGGAGAGGTGAAGCTCGCGACGCCCGACTATCGCGTCGAAATCATCATAACAGCCGCGCTTCCCTGATCAGGACAGGTACGCCCTCGCGGAGCGTTGCGGCGGCCCGGAACCGAAAAGGCCGACGCCGTTACCCATATCGAGTGGGCGCGGCGCCGCTTTTCGATTTTCCGCATGCGACGGCGCCTGTCGTTCTGCGCGATGATAGGTTTTTTTGCCGTCTTCGCAGTTGAATCGAAAACTGCCGATCGGCCAAGGGCGGCGGAATGCGCCCGGTTCGGGACCGCTTCACCTACCGGGTGAGCGCGCCAAATATTCGGTGGGTTCAAGCAGGCGATCGACCGCCAACTGCAGGATGAGCGGCTCGACGCTGACACCCTGATGCAGGAGGCGGACTGGATGAAATTTCCGGATCTCGTCGTCGGGGCCAAACCCAAGCCGGGGCGCCGTCAAAGGCCGCCATGGGGCCGCGCAGTTCGCTTCCGAATTATGTCGTTCTCCGAGCGCCAAGACTGGGGGCCGGCTCGTCGGGATATATCAGGTAGCTTTCGACCGGTGTGGCGGCCGGGGTCATTTTTGCCGGCTCTACCCGGCCTGCCCCCATAAGGTGGTACACGGCGCATCCCTTATTCAACAGATAGTCGGCCACAATCCGCCGGTGGCAGCGCCACCAGACAGCCTCGGAGCACATTATGGCACTGGACTTCTGGCCGCCCCGTTCAAGTAGTTCGGCGAGTGCGACCTGGAACGGCTTGGTCGTGGCATAGTCCGCATAGTTGTGAAAACTCTGGTTCTTCCAGAAACCGTTCGTGGCCGGATCGACCGACAGCTGCCGCGGCCTCCGCCCGCCAAGGTCCTTCAGATACACATGGCCAATTTGATATTGCTCAAGCGTGCGCGGAAGTGTGTCGAGATTATATTGAGGGTTGGTTCGCGAGCGCGGATGAGACCGTATATCGACGATTTGCGTTACCCCGACGGCACGCAGAATATCGACGAAGACTTCGATCGTCCGTGTCGAATGGCCGATTGTGTAAATCGACAGGGCGGCGGCCTCAATCATCGTCCGTCCCTTTTCCCAACGCCTGTCTCATGGCGGATTTGAGAGCGGGAAGAACATCGAATTCGAACCAGCGATTTCGCTCGATCCAAATTTGTGATCGCCAGGATGGATGAGGTAACGGAAAATAATCCGGTAGATAGTCTCGGTAATGGCGGACACGCTCTTCCACCTTGCCGGGCCCCAAGGCGGCCGCCTGCGCGTAGGATCCCACGAGCAAGGTAAGACGAATGTGGGGCATGTGGGCGAGAAGGCGTGATCGCCAAAGCGGCGCGCACTCCCGGCGAGGAGGGGCGTCGCCGCCCGCGCTGCGCCCGGGATAGCAAAACCCCATAGGAAGAATCGCAATTGACTGCGCATCGCAAAAGATGTCGTCCGACAGGCCGGTCCACGCGCGCAGCCGATCGCCCGATGGATCGGCGAACGGAACGCCCGACGCGTGGACTTTAGATCCTGGAGCCTGGCTCGCGATTAGCAGTCGCGCTTCGCGCGAGGCCTGCAGAACGGGGCGGGTTCCATGCGGGAGATGCAGAGCGCATGTCTGACATTGCCGCACCTCCTCGATCAGACTTTCAATAGAATTCATGTTGAAACCTGCAACTGCATCTGCGTGGCTTCAACCAGGAACGCCGGTGGTCGGCGGCGGTTGCGGGCGCTTTCCCTGCGGATCCGGCGTTCGGGCAGACGTTGCGCCGAGCGGACGATTCAGCGGACTGGCGAAAGATCAATCCTGCGTCCGCTGCCCGTCGAGCTGGATGATCGTCGCCATTCGAACGAGGTCCGACAGCGTTTTCGCCTGCATCTTCATCATGGCATTCGCCCGATAGACCTCGACCGTCCGTGCGCTGATCGAGAGATCAAAGGCTATGGCCTTGTTCGCCTTGCCGGCGACAAGACCATCGACAACCTCGCGCTCGCGCGCCGAAAGCGCGGCCATGCGGTCCATGATCGCCTGTCGTTCCGCCCGCGCGGTTTCGCTACCGGTCTGCTGTGTCAGCGCCCGCCGGATTGCACCCAGCATGATGTCATCGTCGAAAGGCTTCTCGATGAAATCGGCGACACCGGCCTTCATGGCCTGAATGGCGAGCGGGACATCGGCATGACCGGTAATCATAATGACCGGGATAGACGCGCCCCGAGCCTTCAATGTCTCCACCAACTCCATCCCGCTGGTCCCTGGCATCCGTACGTCGGTCACGACGCAAGCGCCATCGAGTGGCGGTGATGCCTTTAGAAAGGCGTCGGCAGACGCAAAGCCCCGGACACGGATGCCGGTGCAATCAAGCAGAAATTCGAGCGAACCGCGCGCGCCGTCATCGTCGTCGACCACATAGACGATCGGATCATTCGCCATCAATTAACTCCTCGTGGCCAATTCTCGGCAAGGTGAAGCTGAACCGCGCGCCGCCGCCGGGCACCGGATCGACCCGGATCTTCCCGCCATGTGCCTCGACGATAGTGCGCGAGATCGACAAGCCCACGCCCATACCGGTGCGCTTCGTGGTTATGAAGGGCTGAAACAATTGCGCCGCCACGGCGGGATCGATGCCGGGGCCATTGTCGGTCACGGTGGCCCGGGCCATGTCGCCATCGGACTCGATCCCGATCGTCATTTCGCGGTTTCCCGCGGCCGTATCGGCAAAAGCGTCGACCGCATTGCGGACGAGATTGAGCACCACCTGCTGAATCTGCACCTTGTCGACGAGCACCAGATCGACGGCTGGATCGAAGGCGAAGCGAATGCGGATATCATGTTCGCGCGCACCTACCAGCGCAAGCGCGCTCGCCTCCTCGACGAGCTTGGGCAGGCTTTCGACCGTTCGCTCGGTTTCGCCGCGTGCGACGAAATCGCGCAGCCGCCGGATGATGTCGCCCGCGCGCAGAGCTTCTGCCGCCGCCCGTTCAACGGCGTCGGTCAGCCGATCCATCGCAACCTCCTCGCGCGCCAGAAGGATCCGGCTGCCTTTAAGATAATTGGCGATCGCCGACAGCGGCTGGTTGATCTCGTGCGCCAGCGCCGACGCCATCTCGCCCAGACTGGTAAGACGGGAAACGTGGACGAGTTCGTTCTGCAGTTCCTGTAAACGCGCCTCGGCCTTCTGGTTCTCGGTGAGGTCACGAATGAAACCGGTGAAAAAGCGTTCGCCGCCGGCCCGCATCTCGCCGACCGACAATTCGATCGGAAAGGTCGAGCCGTCGCGCCGCTCTCCTACGACCACGCGCCCCTTCCCGATGATCCGCCGTTCGCCGGTGCGGTAGTAGCGATCGAGATAATCGTCATGCGCGCCGCGGTAGGGTTCAGGCATCAGCAGGCGCACGTTGCGGCCCACTATCTCCTTTGCCGGCCAGCCAAACATGCGTGTCGCTGCTGGACTGAAGTCACGGATATCGCCAGCTTCGTCAATGACTACCATCGCGTCGGGCACCGTCTCCAGAACCGAACGGAGATGCGCTTCGCGCGCGGCGAGGCTGGCGGCAGCCCTCTCGGTTTCGACCCGCGCGTGCTGGAACCATTCGCCGCCGATGGCAATCGCCAGCGAAATTAGCAGGAATGACGCAGCCGCTATCCAGCTCCCGCCGGCAAGAGGGCCCGACAGGCTGTCGCACCACAAGCCCGCCGCCGCGCCCGCCAGGGCCGCCAGGAGGCCGGCGCGCCATCCCGAAAGAGCGCCCGCCAGGACCACGCCGGGCACGAAGAAGATGAAGGTTGCGCGCTGGCCCAGCTCGTCGGCGAAAGCGAGGCGGACGCCGGCGCCCGAGGCGATGGCAACCAATGCGAGCGCCAGCGCCTGCGCCACCGGAAGCCGGGGCAGAAAGCGGCTCACAAAGCTGGCACGCTGGACCTCCGGTAAATCCCTTAGGGGAGGTACGGTAGGGACATCATCCAAATTTCCGCGCTCCTCTCTCCGGCCTACTTCATCCCCATCGACGGCATCTCTACCCCTGCCGCCGGAACGGAGATGTTCCCATGACTGCCCCTTTCATCGATCTCAGCGTCCATCACAACCCCAAGGGTCTGTCCGATCGTGTCGCTTATGGCTTCACCAAGGCCCTGCGCTGGTGCGCCGACACTTTTTTCGCCGAGCGCTACGGTCATCGCGCCGTGGTTCTGGAAACGGTCGCCGCTGTGCCGGGCATGGTCGGTGCCACGATCAACCATCTCACGTGCCTGCGCCGCATGTGCGACGACAGGGGCTGGATAAAGACGCTCATGGACGAGGCCGAGAATGAGCGCATGCACCTCATGACCTTCATCGAGATCTCCAAGCCGACGCTCTTCGAGCGGGCGGTGATCATCGGCGTGCAATGGGTGTTCTATGTCTGCTTCTTCGCGCTCTATCTCATCAGTTCCAAGACAGCGCACCGCGTCGTGGGCTATTTCGAGGAAGAGGCGGTCATCAGCTACACACATTATCTTGCCGAGATCGACGAGGGCCGCAGCGCGAACGTCCCGGCCCCCCAGATCGCCAAACATTATTGGGGCCTGCCCGCCGATGCGACGTTGCGTGACGTCGTCCTGGTCGTTCGCGCCGACGAGGCGCACCACCGCGATGTCAACCACGGCTTCGCCAACGAGCTCGCCGGTCTGCCCGTCGGCGCGGTGGCCGAGTGTCCGCCGCATGTGACGCTGGAACCCAATTGGAAGAAGGCGGCTTGAGCGCAGGCCCAAGGCAAGGAGAGAAGGGCATGGATCGGCCGGTTACACTTCTGGCGAGCGATCTCGCCCTTCGCTCCGCGCTCGGTTTTTTGCTGACGCTCGAGGGGTTTGACATTCGCGGCGACGCCGACCGCGCCACCGGTTCCGTGTGCTTGGTCGTCGACCAGGGCTTTCGCGGCGACGGACTGGCATGGCTTGCCGGCCTTCGCGCCGCCGGGAACTCGTCGCCAGCCATCGTGCTCACGACGCATCCTGACCGCGTCGTTCGCGCCTCGGCCGTGGCGCTCGGCGCGCGGCTGATAGAAAAGCCGCTGACGGGCGACGAATTGACCGATGCCCTGACCGAAATCCTGACCCATCGCCCCGCCGATTGACCGCCGCGACACCTATCGAAACAAAGGAATATACTATGCGCACCGCCTCTCCCCAAGCCATGGCCATCGTCAAATCGACCGCTCCGGCGCTCGAGAAGCACGGCGTCGAGATCACCACCGCCATGTACACGCGGCTCTTTTGCGACCCTGCCATTGAGGCGCTGTTCGACAAGGCGGCCCAGCGCAGCGGCGAGCAGCCGCGACGCCTTGCGGGCGCCATCCTTGCCTACGCGCGCAATATCGACAAGCTTGCGAACCTCGGCACGGCGGTCTCGCGCATGGTCGCGCGCCATGTCGAGACCGGCGTCAAGGCCGAACACTATCCCTATGTCGCCGAAGCCCGGCTTCCTGCGATCCGCGACGTGCTCGGGGCCGACGTCGCTACCGACGAGGTGCTGGCGGCTTGGGGAGAGGCTTATTGGATGCTCGCCGACATTCTCATCGCAGCCGAGGCGCAAGCCTATGAAGACGCCTTAGCAGCCTGACCGGGTAGACCGAATGCAACCGCAATTATCCGAGCAGGACCTCGCGAAGCTCATTCCCGAATTTTACGCGCGGGTCAGGGCCGATCCGGTTCTTGGTCCGGTCTTCAACCGCGCAATCGCGGACTGGGACGAGCATCTTGAAAAGCTGCAAGCATTCTGGTCGTCGATCATGCTGACGAGCGGGCGTTACAAGGGCCAGCCGATGGTCGCCCATCTGCGTCACGAAGGTGCCATGACCAAGGCGAATTTCGACCGCTGGCTGGCGTTGTGGCGAAGAACCACCGGAGATCTTCTCGATCCGGGTATTGCGGCCGCACTTCAGGCGAAGGCAGCGCGGATCGCCGAAAGCCTGCAGCTTAGCGTCCAGTTCCAGCGTGAACGATTGGCGAGATCATGACGACCACCCTGCCCGCCGGTGTTCGATCCTACAAACGAACCGCCACATTTACTGAAGCGACGACGCCCGCTGCCTTGATGAGCGACCATGCGACGAAAGAGGGCGTCTGGGGTCTGATTCACGTCGAAGAGGGCAGATTGCGCTACCTTGTGACCGACGAACGACGGCTCGCTTCCGAAATAATCATCACGCCGGAGAGCGAACCGGGCATTGTCGAACCTACGATCGCGCACAGAGTCGAAGCGGTTGGGCGAGTGCGGTTCTTCGTTGAATTCCTGCGCTGAACCTCGAGCGCGCAGCCCGCGCGCGGCGGCTCGCCGATTCCGGGGGAGTATCTCAGGGACGCGGCCGTTCCCGGCGCCTTCGGCTAGCCGAGCTTCGACAGATGCTTGACGAGCAGGGGCTGGAGTTGTCGCAGCTCTTCGCGATGTGCCGCAGACAGAATTGACAGGATATCAAGTGCCTGTGGTGTCAGTCTGAGCAAAGCCCGCCGGCGATCGGATTGCGTCAGCTCGCGGCGAACAAGACCCAATGTCTCGAGCCGGTCTATCAACTCGGACGCGGAGTGAGGTTTCACGATCAGGCGCCGTGCAACATATCCGACCGTCGCTTCGTCGGGCGGCGCCCCGCGGATCGCCAACAGCGCCTGGTGCTGTTGCGGCTTCAACCCCGCTTCCGCTGCCTTGGTCTCGCTGAAAACCTGGAAGCGCCGCAGCGCGTACCGGAATTCGGCCAGTGCGGCATAATCGATGTCCGTCGAATTCGCAGCCATGAACGCCCCTGATTGAATTATATCGCATTACGATATAATTGCGCCGCCTCCGTCATTCGAAAGAGGCATATGGTGAGCTTTCCTTCTGCACGAACGATTTCCGGCCATCAACTTGCCGACCATAGCGCCGACGCCAGAATGATATTTCTTTCGCTTCTGGCGCCGGTGGTCGGCACAGGCGGGGCGTTCGGCGCGTGGGTCCTGATCAAATCGATCGCCCTCGCCACCAACGCCTTCTGGTTTGGACGGATTTCGGCCGAAGCGGCGGAAATCTCGGATGCCGCCGTGGGTTTGGCCGTGGTTGCCGTCCCCGTGATCGGCAGCCTGATCATCGGTCTGATGGCGCGGTTCGGTTCGGAGAAGATCCGCGGCCACGGTATTCCCGAAGCGATCGAGACGATCCTGTTCGGTGAAAGCCGCTTGTCGCTGAAAGTCGCAATTCTCAAGCCGATATCTGCCGCCATTTCGATCGGAAGTGGGGGGCCATTCGGAGCCGAAGGACCGATCATCATGACAGGTGGCGCCGTCGGCTCGCTCTTTGCCCAGTGTTTTCACCTTAGCGCGGCGGAACGAAAGACCTTGCTCGTGGCCGGCGCTGCCGCGGGCATGACCGCCATTTTCGGAACGCCGATGGCCGCGATCCTGCTCGCGGTCGAAATTCTCCTGTTCGAATGGAAGCCGAGAAGCTTTGTTCCGGTCGTCATCAGTGTTCTGGTCGCCGCTGCATGGCGCCCCGGACTGATCGGAGATGGCGCGATGTTCCCCGGTATCTGGCCCTCGCCGGACGTCGGCTGGATCGTCGCCGCCTCGGCCGGCATCGGGATAGTTGCAGGCCTGCAGGCCGCGCTGCTTTCCACCTTCCTCTACCGGGTCGAAGACCTGTTCCACCGTCTGCCGGTCCACTGGATGTGGTGGCCGGCGATCGGGGCCACAGTCGTAGGCGTTGGCGGTTTGATCGATGCGCGCGTTCTTGGCGCCGGCTATTCGAATATCCAGTCGCTGATCGATGGCTCGATGGCGTTGCGCGCAGCCATCGTCCTGCTGATTGCAAAAGCCATTGTCTGGCTCGTGGCTCTCGGGTCGGGGACGTCCGGCGGGGTGCTCGCACCCCTTCTCATTCTGGGGGGAGCAACGGGCTACATCCTCGGTCTCTGGCTACCCGGTTCGCAGGGCTTCTGGGCGATGATCGGGATGGCGGGCATCCTGAGTGGCGCGATGCGGGCGCCGCTTACCGGCATCATATTTGCCGCAGAATTGACGGGCCGTTTCGATGCGCTTCCGGCCCTTATCGCCGGATCCGGCTTCGCCTATGCAATCAGCGTTCTGTGTATGCGGCGCTCGATTCTCACCGAGAAAATCGCTCGCCGCGGACGGCACATCCTGCAGGAATATATCGTCGATCCGCTCGACATGCAGCAGGCTGGCCAGCTCATGACGCCCGCGCCTGACACGCTGCCGGCCGAAATGACGATCGGCCCGGCTCTGCGATTTTTCACCGACGAGGCGATTCATCGTAGTTATCCTGTCGTCGATGCCGAGGGATGCCTCGTCGGGCTCGCATCGCGATCGGACGCGCTGCGATGGAAGATAGGTGCTTTCGATGAGGCCGCGACGCTCGGCGAAACGCTTTCGGACGCATCGCAAGCAGTGGCTCATCCCGAAACGCCCTGCGGCATTGTCGCAGACCTCATGGTCGAGACAGGCGTTGCGCGCGTGCCGATCGTCGAACGCGAGACGGGCAAAGTGGTGGGGATACTATCCCGCCAGGACTTGCTCAAGGCGCGACGAGCGCAGCAGAGCGCCGAGACGAAGCGAAGACGTTTTGTCCGGCGGGATCTGGCCGGTTCGACACCCGATTGATTTTTATATCGTAATGCGATATAATTATGCGCGTCGCCGATCTTCGCGACAATTGGTCGATCGGCGCCAGCAGGCGAACGATAGTGTAGATGCTCAGCGACCTGATGGAAGCCCTCGGGCTGGTTCTGGGGAGCTTCGCGGTGGCGGCCGCATCGGTCATCACGGTGTGGAGCGCCTTCGGACGATCGCATCACCCCGAATGGAGCGCTCCCGCGCTCCTGATTGCTCTGTCTCTCGCGATCGCCATGCGTCTGGTCCGCGGCGAGCTATTGTCGATGGCCGCGATATTGCTGACGATCGCCGCCCCATTTATGTGGATGGAAGGACGAAGGCGCAAACACGGATCGAAAGCGCCAGCGGGCCCCGGCACGCGGCGTGGGCCGTTCAATGGAAGGACATGAGCATGCAGCCAAAACCGTTCCTGTCGCGCTACCCCGTCATCGTTTCCTCGATCAACGGCCGGCGCCGGCCAGGGAAAGCAGAAATCCGCACGGTGGCGGTCCGGATATTTCACGAAATTCATGGGATCGGCCCAAACCGGACCCGCCGGCTCCGGCAAGCGCTGCTGATCGCGCGCGGCGCCTTGGGTTTGGCGCCTTCAAGCGAAGGCGCTTCCGCGATGCGTGGCCCGGGGGCGTGATGTGTCAGGTCCCATCGCGAGCGTGAAAGTTGGCGCCTTTCCATGTCCGGAAGCGCAAGCGTCACTCGATTGCAACGGTTTCGATCGACCGCCACCCCGGTCTTTCGTGCTGATGCGGCGCTCGGACGCGAATATTCGGCATGAACGCCCGCTGGTGGGCGCCGCCAAAATGACAAACCATGCTCAGCGGTCGGCAGGAATGGACTGTTCGACTGATTGACGAGCAATGCGGGAGGCGCTGAAAATCCCTGCGCCGATCAGGCTCATGCCGACAAGATGGAACCATCTGAACGGTTCGGAGAGGATAAATACGGCGAGCATGGCGCCGATAACTGGCATGATGTTGAGATAAAGCCCGGTTGCTGCCGAACCGAGCAACTCGACCCCGCGATTGAAAAAGAGATAGGCGATAAGCGAGGGAAACAGGCAGACGTAGCCAATCGCCATCCAGCTTTCAGAACTGCTTTCTATCAATCGGCCGTCAATGATCTCGGCCAGATAGAAGGGCGCGATCACGACAATGCCGATCACGAAGGTTGCCGCCAGAAAGCTCAGTGGATGAACGGCCGGACGTTTGCGCAACAGAACGGAATAGAAGGACCAGACGACAACCGCGACGCAGATCACGAGATCTCCCGAATTGAATTCCAGTTCGAGAAGCGAGGACAGATCACCGCCCAGAATGATCATCAGCGCCCCGGTGATCGAGAGACATATGCCGATGACCTGCGGCAACCGGACATACTCCCCGAAAACGAGAGCACCGAGCATGAGAATCAGCGCAGGCTGCATCGACTGGAGCAGCAGGCCGTTGACTGCCGTGGTCGTTTGAAGGCCGGTGTAGAGGAGGGTGTTGAAGGTTCCGATCCCCAGAGCCCCCAGCAACAGCAGCCAGCGCCAGTGCGTTTTGAGGGTAGCGAAGTCTCGTCGCAGATGGGGCCATGCAAACGGCAACAACAACAGAAAGGCCAAGGCCCATCGCCACCAGGCTAGCGCGACCGGCGGCATCACATCGCGCGCCGCGCGACCGACAATCGAATTGCCAGCCCAGAACAGTGCGGTAAATGTCAGCAGGAGATAGGGGCGCGACCAGACCCAGCCGGTCATTCGCTCCAGAAGTGCGGGCATGCCAAGCTCCGGCTTATGGGGCGAAAGTTGCGAGCGCCGCGCTGGCGCATTGCTCGTTGCTTGCCGATCCACCCGAGCCTGCGACCACAGGCAGCTTTTGCCCCGGCAAATGCGATGCCGTCATGCCGGCCGCCGAGCATAGTGGCCGAAGGCAGCGATGACGGCATAGCAAGCGGCGGGAAGGAGGAGCGCGAGCCCAAGATGCCCGGTGAGGTCCGCGATTGCACCGGTCGCGAGCGGGACCACGGCACCTCCAAAGATCGCGATATTGATGATCCCTGACCCGTCGGCGGCGCGGGGACCGAGCTTTTCGGAGGCGAGGCTGAAGATCGTCGGGAACATGATCGCGTTCATCAGGCCTATGGCGAGCAGGCTGTAGCCCGACAGAGCGCCGGTCGTGCTGGTGGAGACAAGGATCAGCGCGATCGCGCCGACCGCGACCCAGGCGAGCAGCTTGCCCGGACTGATGACGCGCATCACTGCCGATCCGATGAAACGCCCAACCATCGCGCCGCCCCAATAGAGTCCGATGAGCTTGCCCGCTGCCTGTTCCTGAAGGGCCAGGACGTGCCCCTGCATCAGGTAGCTGACGATCAGCGACCCGATCGACACTTCGGCGCCAACATAGAGGAAGATGCAGAGAGCGCCGAAGCCGAAACGCGGACGCCTCAGCAGGTCAAAACCCGCAAGCGCGGCACTCGCCTCATGCCGCTCGCCCTTCAGGCGATCGCGGAACATCCAAACGGTCGCCGCCACGACCGCAAGCGCGACCGAAATGCCGAGATAGCCATGCACAATCGCGAGGCTTTCGGAAGTGCGATAGGCGTCGAGCTCGGCGCCCGATAGCTGATCGGCGCTCACCTTTGCCAGACCGCCGAGGATAAGCGTCGACCCTGCGACCGGGAACAGCGTGGTACCCAGCGAGTTGAACGCCTGTGCGAAGGTCAGGCGGCTGTGCGCTGTCTCAGGCTTACCAAGCAGCGAGATCAGCGGATTGGCAACGACCTGCACGATAACCACCCCGCTCGCGAGGACAAACAGCGCAAGCAGGAACAGGCCATAGGTCGCATTCTGCGATGCTGGAATGAACAGGAGACAGCCTACCATCATCGTAAGCAGGCCCGCGACCGCACCGCGCATATAGCCGATCTTCTTGACAAGCTTCGCCCCCGGTATCCCGTTGAGCAAATAGGCGGTGAAGAAGCAGAACTGTACGAGCATTGCCTGCGTGTAGTTGAGAGTGAATAGCTCCTTCAGCTTCGGAATAATCACGTCGTTCAGAGACGTGATCCCCCCGAAGATGAAGAACAGCCCCATGACGAACAGCCGCAGCTCCGGTGCGTCGACATAAGCTTCCGTTCTTGCATCCCCGGCGCTGGTTGGGGCGGGCGTATGGGCCATCCTGCTTCTCCAAAATAGTCCTATCGACGATAGGTGATGTCGTTATCGCGATCCGTAGGGTCGGCCATAATCAGGACGCGTATCATTTACCCGCGGCAAGGCGCATGGCGGCGCCGCCGCCGGGCGCGAGCCACAGGGTATAGCTATCACCCTTTTTCACCTTGATACTGTCGTATGCGATGCTGTGCCGCGCTTCGGTCAGATAAGTGGCGCCGTCGCCGTCCTCATAAATCGTCGCGACGTAGGTTCTGCCCGGTTCCAGAAAGTCGAAGCGCAGCGTCAACGTCCGCGCCGTCGCATCGTTGACGCCGCCAACATACCAGTCAGCACTGTTGCGGTCCTTGCGCGCGAAAATAGCATAATCCCCGACCTCGCCCGCGATCAGGTGGCTTTCCGACCAGTCGGTCGGCACTTTCGAGATGAAATCGAGCTCGCGCGGAAACTTCTCCAGCGTTTCGGGGAAATCGGCCGCCATCTGGATCGGCGAATAGATGGCGAGATAGAGGCCGAGCTGCTTCGCCAGCGTCGAAGCCAGCGCCGCATGGTTCGCACCCTCGAGACTGAGGACCCCTGGCGTGAAGTCCATCGGCCCCGACAGCATCCGCGTATAGACGAGCGTCGGTTCGTGATCGGGGCCGTTTGCGAAGGCGCTCCAGGCATTATATTCCATGCCCCGGGCGCCTTCGCGTGCGACCCAGTTGGGATAGGTACGGCGAAGGCCGGTGTCCTTCACCGGCTCGTGCGGATCGACCGCCACATGATATTTGGCGGCGGTCTGGACGACCTTCAGATGATGCTGCACCTGGCGCTGGCCGTCGTGCCACTCCATCGCAACGCTGTCGGCGGTGTCGCCCGGCGCGATTATGCCGCCCGCATCGGCGACATAGCCGGTCTTGACCGTCCCGACGCCGAGCCGGCCGTACAGCTTCATCGCATCGTCGAGCTGCGCCTCGTAAACCTTAATATTCCCGCCGGTTTCATGGTGTCCGATCAGCTGGACATGCTTGGCGCGAGCATAGTCGGTAACCGCCTTCAGGTCGAAATCAGGGGTCGCCTCGGTAAAGCTGAACTCGTCGCCGTGGCCGAACCAGTTGCCGTTCCAGCCTTTGTTCCAGCCCTCGACCAGGACGCCGCCGAAGCCGTGCTTCGCCGCGAAATCGATCGTCGCCTTCGTGCGCTCGGTTGTCGCGCCATGCTTCGGCCCCTCGGCCCAAGTCCAATCGCCGCGGATCATGCCCCACCAGATGCCGACATATTTCATCGGCTTGAACCAGCTGACATCGCCCAGCTTGTTCGGTTCGTTGAGATTGAGCTCGAGGTCGCTTTCGACCAGCCCCGCCGCGCTGCCCGCAATGCGGATCGTGCGCCATGGCGTCGCGAACGGCAGGTCGCGCACGACGCGCGGCCCCTTCGACGAGGGTGCCAGCGTGGCGCGGAATTTCTGCCCTTCGGCGCGCTTCAACCACATCCCCGAATAGTCGACGAGCGCTGCCTCGTGGAACGACAGATGCGTCCCGTCGTCGAGCCGCACGGTCATCGGCGTGTGCGCGGTGGCGACGGCATCGACCGGCGTCTTTTGATAGATCTGCTCGTACCGGTTCCACTCGCCGGCCGCGATCCACCACGCCGTGCCCTTGGGCACCAGGTCGAATTCGGTGATTTCGTCAGCAATCTTCGCGGTCTTGAGCCCCGCCTGTTCGGGGAGTTCGTAGCGGAAGCCGATGCCGTCGTCGAACAGGCGGAAGCGGACGTTCATCGCGTGGCCGCCCCAGCTTTCGTTTTGGCGCAGGCGAACGAGCAGTTCGTTGTGGTGGTCGCGCACGAAGCGGCGTTCGCCCCAAGGCTGCTCCCAGCGGCCGTCAGCGCTCGCGCGCTCGATGCCCTCGATCGCGAAGCCGCGCTGGAGGCCGATCCCGTCGGTGAGCAGGAAGCCGAGCTTCGACGGCGCGAACAGCAATTGCCCCTTGCGCGACAGCGACCAGGTCGGCCGCTGATCGTTGTCGGTCGCGACGGTCAGCACCAGGCTACCGTCGGGCGAGGTTGCGGTGACCGACGCTGGCGCCTCCTGCGCGAAAGCGGGCGACGCGGCGAGAAGCGCGAGCGGGGCAAGGCGAAGCATGGACATCAATGTTCGATCCGGATCCAGAGGGCACCGCAAGGCGGCAGGGTGTCGGCGTCGGCGCCATTGAGCGCCACGATCGGCATTCCGCCGCGATGCTGCGCGGCAATGTCGATCGCCTCTCCGCCGAGGTTGAAGAGGCAGCGGATCGTTTCGCCTTCGGTCACGCGGTCGAAGACCAGCAGGTCGCCCTCGGCCACCCAGCCGCCGTCGCGGCCGTGACGGAGCGCGGGATGCGCTGCCCGCAGCGCGACGAGCCGCCGCGTCAGGTTGAGCAGCGACGCGGGGTCGCTATCCTGCCGGTCCACCGCGAGGCCGGCGTGCGCGTCGCCCAGCGGCAGCCACGGACTGGCGGACGAAAATCCGGCATGCGCCGCATCCCCCGCCCACGGCAACGGCGTCCGCGCGCCGTCGCGCGACAAGGTCAGCGGCCAGTTCTTCAGCGCTTCGGGATCCTTGACCATCTCGAACGGGATATCGACCTGATCGAGC
Source organism: Sphingopyxis terrae subsp. terrae NBRC 15098 (assembly GCF_001598815.1). Lineage (GTDB taxonomy): Bacteria > Pseudomonadota > Alphaproteobacteria > Sphingomonadales > Sphingomonadaceae > Sphingopyxis > Sphingopyxis terrae. The sequence goes on from NZ_BCZQ01000003.1 coordinate 553,084, forward strand.
CCCAGTTCCTCGCCATTATAGATGATGATGTTGCCGCGCAGCGCACACAGCAGCGCCATCTTCATGCGCGAATAGGCGGCGGCATCGACGCCGGCGGGCGTCCAGCGCGACACCGCGCGCGGCGCGTCGTGGTTTTCGAAGGCCCAGCTCGGCCAGCCGATACCCGGCGCGTCGGGCCATTGCTCGGCAGCTTCGCGAACGAGCTTCGGCGTCAGCCGGTCGGCGTAGAGGAAGTCGAAACCATAGGCGCTGTTCAGGCGCCGGTCGCCCGCGGTGAACAGCTTCATCTCGCGCACCGCATCGTCGCCGCCAACCTCGGCGACGGTGAAGCTGCCGCCATATTCGTCGGTTAGCGCGCGAATGCGTTCGAGGAACAGCGGAATGTCGGGATGCGACTGGTTGTGGATTTTCAGCTGAAAATCGAACGGCCGGGTGCGGACCTTGTTCGACGGCGGCGCCGGAGGATTGTCGCGCAATTCGGGATCGTGCATCGCAAAATTGATCGCGTCGATGCGGAACCCGTCGACGCCGCGGTCGAGCCAGAAGCGGACCACGTCCAGCAACGCATCCTGCACCGCGCGATTGTGGACGTTGAGCTGCGGCTGGGTCCCGAGGAAATTGTGCATATAATATTGGCCGCGCCGCGCGTCCCACGTCCATGCCGGACCGCCGAACACCGACTGCCAATTAGTCGGCGGCGAGCCGTCGGGCTTCGCATCGGCCCAGACATACCAGTCGGCCATCGCATTATCCCTGCTCGCGCGACTGGTCGCGAACCAGTCGTGCCGGTCCGACGTGTGTGCAAAGACAAGGTCGGTCGTCACCTTCAGACCCAGCGCGTGCGCGCGCGCGACGAGCGCGTCGAAATCGTCGAGCGTCCCGAAGATCGGATCGACGCCGTAATAATCGGCAATGTCGTATCCGAAATCGTCCATTGGCGAGGGATAGAAGGGCGACAGCCAGATTGCATCGACACCCAGCGAGGCGACATAATCGAGCCGCGCGGTGATGCCGGCCAGATCGCCGATCCCGTCGCCGTTTGAATCGGCAAAGCTGCGCGGATAAATCTGGTAGATCGCCGCGCCCTTCCACCACGGCAGGTCGGCGTCGGCGACGGCGTGCGGTTGTTTGGCAAGGCTATGGTTCGTCGTCACGCGTCGTTTTTCCGCTTATTCGTTGGCCTGGCATATGGCGGTGCCGAAGGCGGGGAGAGTGAGGGACAGGCTGCCCGGTGCGGCGGCGTGCGCCGGGCAGTCGCCAAGGAGCGACGTAAAGGCCGCGCTTTTCATGTCGATGGCAATATTGGCCGAGACGGGCGTTGCAGACGTATTGAACGCCAGTAGCACTTCGCGGCCGGAGTCCGGATCGAACCGCGAGACCGCGAGCAAGCCGGGCTTTTCCGAAATGGCGCGAAGCTTCGTCGTCCCGTGCAGCAGCGCGGGCGTCTTGCGGCGGATCGCCGAAAGCGCCGCGATCTCGCGGTAGAGCGGATGCGCCGGGTCGAAATTGGCCGACGCGGTGGTCGCATCGGTGCCGATCAGGTCGTTGTCGTTATAGACGTCGACCATCGAGGCGAACATGTCCTCGCGCGCGAGCTGGTCACCCCCGTCGGACACGAAGCCCTGCTCGTCGCCATAATAGATCGTCGGGACACCGCGCAGCGTCAGCAGCATGGCATGGCCCAGCATCACGCGCTTCAGCAGGTCGTCGGCGCTCGCACCGGGGTTTGCCTGCTTCACGAACATCGCGAAGCGGCCCATGTCGTGGTTGCCGAGGAAGGTCGGGAGCTGCAGCGCCGCGGCCGGCCCGCCCTTGTACAGCACATCGCCATCGAACAGCCGTTCGAACACGGCGGTTCCGGTTGTTCCGCCGACCGCATCGATCACCGCGCGCGCAAAGCTGAAGTCGAGCACCGCTGGCAATCCGGCGACGCGCGTGTGGCGCGCCAGCGATCCGGGGTCGACCGCGTCGTTATAGACTTCCCCGAAGATGTGGAAATTCGGAATCCCCCGCGCTTTCGCCCGCGCCAGCATCGCCGGCACGAAGGCCTGCCAGAATTCTGGGTTCACATGCTTCGCGGTGTCGATGCGGAATCCGTCGATCCCGAACGCGTCGATCCAGCGGCCATAGATGTCGATGAAGCCCTGCACGACCTTCGGATTCTCGGTCGCGAGATCGTCTAGCCCTGCAAAATCGCCATAGAGCGCAGACTCGCCGACCCAGTCGCTGTTTCCGCGATTATGATAATAGATCGGGTCGTTCAGCCACGCCGGCACCTTGGCCTTTTCCTCACCCTTCGGCACGACGGGCGTATAGGCGAACGATGGATCGGTCAGCTTCGCCCAGTTTTCGGGCGAGCGATCACCGTCGCCGGCGAAACCCCGATTGATCGCCGCGCCGCCGGCACCGCCGCGCCGTGAAAAGGGATAATCGGCAAGGCTGCGATAGCGGTACCCCGTCCCGTCGCCTTCGGTGTAGCGAATGACGTCGGCGGTGTGATTGGTGATGATGTCCATATAGACCTTCATCCCGCGCGCGTGCGCCGCGTCGACGAAAGCCCGGAATTCGTCATTGGTCCCGAAGTGCGGATCGACACGCGTGAAATCGGTCACCCAATAGCCGTGATAACCAGCGCTCTCGTCGCCCTTGGGTCCTTGCACCGGCTTGTTCTTGAAAATAGGGGCGAACCAGATCGCGGTGGCGCCCATCCCCTGGATATAATCGAGCCGCTTGGTCAGCCCGGCAAGATCGCCGCCGTGATAGAAGCCCTTGGCCGACGGATCGTAACCGGTTGCGAGCCGGTCGCCCGTCAGCCCGCCGCGATCGTTGCGCGGGTCGCCATTCTCGAACCGGTCGGGCAGCACGAAATAAATCACTTCGTCGGTCGCGGGACGCGCGCGGACGTCGGCGAGGCCGGCCTGCGCCAGCACCGGAAGCGGCGCCAGCATCAACGCAAGCGTTGCGAGCCCGCGGATCATGCCGCCACCGCCGCGCGCGAGGTTGCCGCAAGGAAATCGTCATAGCTCGCCATTTGCGCGACCTCCGCTTCGACCATCGCCGCAACGCCGGCCATATAGCGCGCAAGGTCGTCGGCGCCGATCCCCTCGGCGAGCGGATGCCACGCGCGCGGCGCAACCCCCTGCCCCACCAGCACTTGCAGCCAGCCCGATTCGGTGAACAGCTCCTCATGCTCGCGAAAGATGAGCCCCTGGGCGCGGAACAGTTCGATCTTCGCCGCGAGCGTGTCGGGAACCGGCATCTCTGCCCGATCGCGCCAATAGGCGGTGTCGCGGCGTTCGGTTGCCTTGAAATGCAGGATGATGAAGTCGCGGATACGCTCCCACTCGAAGTCGCTCTGCCGGTTGAACTCGGCGGCGACGGCGGGGTCGGTAGCACCCGATGGCAACATCTTGAGCAGCCGCGATATGCCGGCCTGCACCAGATGGATGCTCGTCGATTCGAGCGGCTCCATGAAGCCGCTAGCCAGGCCAAGCGCGACGACATTGCGGTTCCACATCCGGCGCCGCTTGCCGCTGACGAAGCGCAGCCGGTTCGGTTCCGCCTGCGCGGGTCCGTCGAGATTGGCAAGCAGGGTCGCGACGGCCTCGTCGTCCGATACATGGTCCGAACAATAGACATAACCGTTGCCGATCCGGTGCTGCAGCGGGATACGCCACTGCCAACCCGCGTCGCGCGTCGTCGCGCCGGTCCACGGCAGCTGCGGCGTGGCGCCGTGCGCGCACGGCACCGCCACCGCGCGATTGTTGAGAAGCCAGTGCGACCAGTCCTCATATCCGGTTTCGAGCGCGCCCTCGATCAGCAGGCCCCGAAAGCCCGAACAGTCGATGAAGAAGTCGCCCTCGACAGACCGCCCGTCATCGAGTGCGACGCCGGTGACATCGCCGGTCTCGCCATTCAGACGGACATCGACAACTTTTCCCTCGATCCGCTCGACACCGCTCGCTTCAGCGCGGCGGCGTAGAAAGGCAGCGTAGAGCGCGGCGTCGAAATGGAATGCATAGGGCATCTCGAGCAGATGCGGCGACGTGCGAGGCGCGTCGCGCTGCATCCGCCGCGCGTACGCGGCCCGCTCGTTGAGCGAATAATGGTCGAGCGTTTCGGCTACCCCGGCCGCCCGCGCGCGCAACCAGTATTGATGGAACTCAAGCAGGCCGAGCCCGCGCCCGACCGCGCCGAAGGCGTGCATGTAGCGATGACCGGGCCGCGTCCAGCCGTTGAATTCGATGCCGAGCTTGATCGTGCCCTGCGTCGCGGCAAGAAACTCATCCTCGTCGATTCCGAGCGCGTCGTTGAACAGACGGATCTGCGGGATCGTCGCTTCGCCGACGCCAACGGTGCCGATCTCGTCCGATTCGACGAGCGACACCGACCAGCCCGCCGGCAAAAAGCGGCGCAAGCAGGCGGCCGCCATCCAGCCTGCCGTGCCTCCGCCGATGATAACTAGCCGCATGGGGGACATAAGATCAGCCTCTGCCCTGTAGCGCAACAAGAGGACGGGGGCGGCGCGACCCGGCCGCCCCCGTCAGGGAGGGTTCAGAATTTGAACGAAGCGCCCGCTAGGTAGCGGCTGCCATAGACCTGATAGTCGATCACCGCCCGGCTATCGCGCGGATCGTCGGTGACGAAGGGCTCGTTCGTCAGATTCTGACCCTGAATGAAGAGCGACAGCCCCTCGAGCGCGCTGCCCGGCTGGAAGTCATAGCCGATTTGGGCATCGACGATCGTCTCGGCGCGGGCGCGGCGACGGACACGATTGCCGCCGAAGCCCGACAGCTCGCCGATGAAGCTCGACCGGTAGCGCGCGCTGACGCGAGCGTTGAAGCCCCATTTCTCGAAATAGGCGGTGCCGTTGGCGACCCATTTCGAATAGCCGGGAATATCCTGGGCCGGCGCACCCGGTGTCGGCTGGATCTTGGTCTTCGTATAGGACGCACCGCCCGTCACGCCGAAACCGTCGAGCGCCGATACCAGCTCACCAAGGGGCAAGGTACCCGCCAGTTCGACGCCGTAAAGCTTGCCGCCCTTGCCGTTGATCGGGACGTTCGCGGTGCCCAGATAGTTCACGATGATCGGATTGCCGTTCACGTCGAGGCCCGGATCCTGGATCGGATAGCCGGTGAAATCGAAAGCGACGTCCTGATTGTAGATATAGCTCTTCAGATCCTTGTAGAAGAGCTGCACGGCCAGATAACCCTTCGACCCGAAATATTTCTCGAACGTCAGGTCGGCGGCATTGGCGCGCCACGGACGCAGGTCCGGGTTGCCCGCGTCGCCGCGGACGACGGCGCACTGGCGGCCGACGGGGCAGACGCCGCTGCCGACGTCGCCGATCGTCGTGCCATATTTCAGCGACGCGCGCATGTCGTCGAGGCGCGGGCGGATGATCTCGCGCGCCAGGCTGAAGCGGACCACGAAATCGCTGGCCGTACGCAGCGACAGGTTCAGGCTGGGCAGCACATCGACATAGTCGGTGCTCGCACGCTGCGGGATGCCCTGGATGTTCGGCGAACCATTCGCATTCTGGCCGATATAGGCGGCGCTCGCACCGTTCGAGTTCTGGTCGGTGAAAATCGCCTGCACGCCGACATTCCCGGTCAGCACCGACGAGCCCATTTCCTGGTCGATGTTGGCCTGGAGATAGGTGGTCATCAGCTTTTCGGACACGTCGTAGGATTTGACCACGACGTCGCCATAGGGATTGGCGACCAGCTGATAGATGCCGGCCGCGAGCAGGTCGCGCGGGTCGTAGCTGACGACGGGGCCCAGCCCGAGGTAGGACAGGTTGGTCGTGCCGAGGCGATATTGTTCGGGGATCGGCACGCTGGTCAGGCCGTCGGTGTTGGCGACGAGACCGACAAAGGCTTCGTCGGGAACCAGGCTCTTGCTGCGATCGGTATAGTTCACGCCGAACTGCACCGATTTCAGGAAGCCGTCGAGCTCGCGTTCGACTTCGACGCGATATTGCCAGAGCTCGTCCTTGATGATGCGGTTGTTGTAATAGCCGTCCTGGCCGCCGCGGATGCTCGTACCGTCGACACCGGTCTGGTCGCCGCCCCAGCCGAGCGGGCTGGTGAGCTGGATCAGATCATAGTCGCCATAGTTCAGGCCGGGGCTGAACACGGTGCCGTTGCGGTCGCTGCTGAAGCCGATCGTGTCGGTCGCGCCGACGCCCGCGCCGCGCCCGGTGCCGGCATTGCTTTCGAGGATCAGTTCGTTGCGGTCGGTATTCGACAGGCTGATATCAGCGGTGACGTTCCAGCCGTCGTCGCCTTCCCAGCGGTTGTTCCAGCCGAAGCTGTAGAGCTTTGCCTGCCGTTCGAAGACGTCGTTGCGCACGACCCCCTCGACATTGGTGAAGGTGCCCGACCGCGCGAAGACATATTGGCCGCTGCTGTCGACGTCGGTGACATTGACCCCGGCGCCGCCGAAGGCGAGGGGCAGCTCGATGCCGCGCTTGATCTGGTCGTCCTTGAAGTCCGAATAAAAGGCATCGATCGTCGAGGTGAAATTGGGGCTCGGCCGCCACTGCACCGTGCCCTGCAGGCCAAGCCGCGTCAGCTGGGTCGAGGTCGCGTAGCTTTTCGACCCGCCGATGACCACCGGGTTCGCCGCGGTACCGTCGCCGGCATAGCCCCACGCGTTGAATTCCTGGATCTGATAGGGTTCGTCGACATAGCTTGCCGACAATGCGATCCCCAGCGTGTCGTTCGCGAACTGGTCGACGTACACCCCGTTGACGCGGTAGCCATATTTCTTCGACCCGGCGTTCAGCTTGCCGATTTCGGCCCAGCTGCCCCGCCCGCCGACCGAGATGACGCGCTTGCCATAGTCGAGCGGACGGATCGTGCGCAGATCGACGGTACCCGAAAGCCCCTGCCCGACGATTGACGCCATCGGAGTCTTGTAGACGAGCACCTGGTTGATGACTTCGCTGGGATACTGGTCATATTCGACCGCACGGTTGTCGCCGGTCGAGGTCTGTTCGCGGCCGTTGAGCAGCGTGGTCGAGAAGTCGGGCGCGAAACCGCGGATCGAGATCGCGTTCGAACGGCCCGATACGCGCTGCGATGTCAGGCCCGGCAGGCGCGCGATCGATTCGGCGATCGAGGCGTCGGGCAGCTTGCCGATGTCCTCGGCCGAAATCGATTCGACCACCTGGTCGCGGTTCTTCTTGGCATTGACGGCGCTTTGCAGGCTGGCGCTGAAGCCGGTGACCACGATCTCGCCCTCGCCGCTCGAATCGTCCGCAGACGAAGCGCCGGTATCCTGTGCCAAGGCGACGCTCGGCGCGAAGACAATCGAGGCGAGGCCAAGTGCGAGGGCACTGGCGCCGCGGCGAAGGCTTTTGTTGTTTGTCATCTATGCTCCCCTGGCTTCGACGGGATCGCGCGCCCAGCATCAAGGGAAGCGGCTGCCAGCCGCGACTATCCTCTCCGATGCGTGGGATGATCCCATCTTTCGCCCTCGCAATTGAGGCCAATCGGCTGCGAGGGCCATAGGGTATACGTATACGCATAATATGCGCATTCCCGACGTGTCGCCCAAATGCCACAGCGGCTGTTCGAAGCGCGATGGGACTTGCAAAATCTTGGCAGGACCGCGGTCGCCGGTTACTTTGTACGCGCCGAGCGACCAACGATAAGGGCGCCGCGACCGGGAGAACAGCATGGGCCGACCACCCTCCGTCAAGCCGACGAGTTTCGACATCGCCTATCTTGCCGGCGTCTCGCAGCCGACGGTCTCGCGCGCATTGCGCGGCAGCAAATCGGTCAGCGCTGCGACCCGGGCCAATATCGAACGCATCGCACGCGAACTGAATTACATGGTCGACAAGAATGCGTCGAGCCTGCGCTCGCAACGCACCCACACGCTCGCGCTGCTCTTCTTTGAAGATCCGACGCCCGACGAATCGATGATCAACCCCTTCTTCCTGTCGATGCTGGGATCCATCACCCGCGAATGCGCGCTGCGCGGATATGACTTGCTCATCAGTTTTCAGCAGATGCACAACGACTGGCACGTCGCCTATCAGGACAGCCACCGGTCGGACGGAATCATCCTGCTCGGCTATGGCGACTATCAGCTGTATCTCAGCAAGCTCGAGCATCTGGTCGAGATGGGCACTAATTTCGTTCGCTGGGGCTCGGTGTCGAGCGAGGGGATCGGGTTGACGGTCGGGTCGGACAATGTCGGCGCGGGCGAACAGGCGGGAGCACACTTGGTGGAAATAGGCCGCCGGGCGATCGCTTTCCTCGGCGATGCGTCGGACCATGCGCCCGAATTTCAGGACCGCTACACCGGTCTGTGCCGGGCGCTTCGTGCCGCCGACATCGTGCCAGATGCCGCGCTTCAACGCGACGCCATATCCTCGGAGGCATCGGGCTATGCCGCGGCGCAGTCGTTGCTCGCTGGCAGAAAGCGATTCGACGCGATCTTCGCGGCGAGCGACCTGATCGCGATCGGCGCAATGCGCGCACTCTCCGAAGCAGGGCTGAAACTCCCGCAAGATGTCGCGATCATCGGCTTCGACGACATTCCCGCCGCTGGCCTGACCTCACCGACGCTCACGACGGTCATGCAGGACATGAAGGGCGCAGGGACGCTCCTTGTCGATGCTCTTCTCGCCAGCATCGACGGGCGACCGGTCGAGCAACGCATGTTGCCCGCCCGGTTGATCAGGCGACAAAGCACAGCAGTTTAGTCAACGTATTCGTATACGTGGTTGCCGCGCGCTTGCCCCGCACGCCGCCCGCTGCAACACGTCTTGCCGACAACAGCCGTCGGCGGCCATGGGAGAGAGATGATGGAAAAGCCGCGGCAGGGCTTCGCCGGCATGTGGAACGTCAGTTTCGGCTTTTTCGGCATCCAGATTGGTTTCGCGCTGCAAAATGCGAACATGAGTCGCATTTTCCAATCGTTGGGCGAGGATATCGAGAAATTGCCCGGACTGTGGGTCGCGGCACCGCTGACCGGGTTGCTCGTCCAGCCGATCATCGGCCACATGAGCGACCGTACCTGGCTCGGCCGCCTTGGTCGGCGGCGCCCCTATTTCCTTGCCGGCGCCCTGCTCGCGACGATCGCGCTGTTCCTCATGCCCGAAAGCCCGTCCATCTGGTTTGCGGCAATGATGCTGTGGGTTCTCGACGCATCGCTCAACATTTCGATGGAGCCCTTCCGGGCGTTCGTCGGCGATATGCTGCGCAAGGATCAGCACAGCATCGGTTATGCGGTGCAGACCGCCTTCATCGGTGCCGGCGCGGTCGTCGGCTCGTTGTTCCCGGCGCTGATGGAGGCGGCAGGCGTCGCCAATGTCGCGCCACCGGGGCAGATTCCCGATACGGTTCGCTATGCCTTCTGGTTTGGCGGACTAGCCCTGTTTCTTGCAGTTTTGTGGACCGTCGTTTCGACCAGCGAATATACCCCTGCGCAGATGGCTGCGTTCGAACCCGCGAATGCAGACGATGCTCCGGCCGGGCGCGCGCTGGCGTCGCGCAGCCACATCGGCAACGTTGGCTGGATTGCCGCCGGGCTGGCAGTCATCTTGATTCAGGTCGAATTTGCGCTGCTGCGCGAGGTGCTGCTGCTCGGCACGCTGTTGATCGGTTATGGCCTGGCCAGCATGATTGCCATCGCGCTCGCGCGCCGCGGCTATGAAAAGAACATGCTGTCAAGCATCGTCGGCGACTTTGCGGGAATGCCGCCGCTCATGAAGCGGCTCGCGGCGGTACAGTTCTTCAGCTGGTCGGCGCTGTTCATCATGTGGATCAATACCACGCCGATCGTCGCCCAATATCATTTCGGCACGACCGACGCGGCCAGTGCGGTTTATCAGGCCGCGGGCAACTGGGTCGGCGAGCTCTTCGCGATCTATAACGGTGTCGCGGCCGTTGCCGCACTGACGCTGCTGCCGTGGTTGTCGCGCCATCTGGGACAGGCGCGGACGCACATGGTGGGGCTGACCTGCGGCGCGATCGGTTTTGCGAGTTTCTTTTTGCTGCGAGATCCGACGCAGCTGATCTTCAGCGAAATTTTCATCGGTATCTTCTGGGCCTCGGTCCTTGCCATGCCCTATGCGATCCTTGCGTCGAGCCTGCCACAGGCAAAGCTCGGCATCTACATGGGTCTCTTCAACATATTCGTCGTCATCCCGCAGCTTCTGGTCGCGACCGTCATGGGGTCGATCATGCAAGCGTTTTTTCCCGGCGAGCCGATCTATACGATGGCCTTTGCGGCGCTCGCCCTGATGATGGCGCTCGCCGCCATGGCGCGTGTCGACACGGCATCGATCACCCAATAACCGCCGCCCTGCTGCGGGTCGCGGCCGAATGTTCCGGCCCTCATCGGGCTTTTGGGGAAGGCAGGTGGTGGTCGTGACGTGATTACGTGGACAGCCTCTGCACTAGCGTATCCGTGCAACGATGCGGCCGTTGTCCTCTATGTTTCTCGAACTGCCCCGCGGCCGGGTGACAGGCTGCCGTGACGAAGGCAAGAAACCGCCGCCACCTTTCTCGCTTAACGCCCCGCCGCGCGCTTGACGAAGCGCCGGACGCGCGGCCCGTCATCGCCTACGGAGAATGAGCGCAGCTCGGCCCAGTTCCCGGCATCCGCCTTGGTGCGGCGCTGATTGTGCCGGACATACTCCACCCATGTCGCAACAAAAAACTGCTCGACCCAGATTTCGGGGTTCGCAAGATCCTGTACCAGCTCCCAGTCGCGCGCTCCATCCCGCAGCCGGACACGGCGGCGTTCCGCGATAGCTCGCAGGAACCGCGCCTCGCATGCTGGCGAGACCCGATATTCGATCGCGATGAGGATCGGACCGGTTCGCGCTGTGGCCGGGATCGCCATGCGCGGCTCGCGCCAGCTGTCGAGTGGATCGAGACCCGCGCCTCGGTCTCCCGAAGCGGGCGATAATGTCCGCCGGCGAGACACGCCAAGATTACGAGGCCGACCGCGACCAGCGAAGTTTCTATGCTCGCGCGCTCCGCGATCCAGCCGAACAACAAGCTGCCCACGGTCATGCCGCCAAACGCCATCGTCTGGTAAATCGCAAGCGCGCGCGCCACGACCCAACGGGGAGCTGCAAGCTGCACCGTTACATTGAAGGTCGAGAGCGTCACGAGCCACCCTGCCCCGACGACGAAGATAGCGGCGCAGCTCAAAAGCAATGCCTCACTGACCGCGAAAACAATCGTGCCCATGCCAACCGCGAACGTGGCGCTCGTCACCGATGCCTCCGCGCTATAACGCCGTCTAGCCGAGGGAGGAACGCTTGCGCCGACGACTGCGCCGCCCCCGAGCGCTCCCAGCAACAGGCCATAAGCCCAGGGGCTTCCGGCAAAATTCTTTGCCGCAATCGGCAGAAGCGCGGGGATTGCAGCGGCGCCAACTCCGAAGAATGCAGCGCGGGCCATCAATCCGCTCAGCGCGGGCGACATTAGCACGTAGCGTATCCCTGCACGCATCGCCGATCCGATCGGCTCCCTCAGCAGCAAACGCTCGACGCGAGGCGGACGCCAACGGATCAGCACGGCGATCAGCCCCATATAGGATAGGGCATTGATCAGAAATGCAGCGGCGACGCCCCAGGCCGCGATGATCGCACCCCCAACCGCGGGCCCGAAGCTTCGCGCCATGTTGAAACCCATGCTGTTGTACGCGACGACGGCGGGAAGCTCGGAGCGAGGTACCATGTCGCTGACGGATGCTTGCCAAGCGGGAGAGTTGAGCGCGGTGCCGCAGCCGATAGCGAAGGTGAAAAGCAGCAAGATCGAGGGGGTGAGTCCGCCTTCCCACGCAACAAGCGCAAGCAACAGCGACGTCGCCAGCATGAACAGCTGGGCCACGATCAATATGATCCTGCGGTCGAGGTTATCCGCCACCGCCCCGGACCACAGCGACAGAAGGACGAGCGGCAGAGTCGTCGATGATTGCACAAGCGCAATCAGGACCGGCGACGCCGTCAAGATCGTCATCATCCACGCTGCCGCGACGAGCTGGATGAGAGCCCCGAAATTCGAGACGAGACTTGCAATCCAGACCGCGCGAAAAATCGGGATTGCCATCGGCGAGGACGTCCGTTCCGGCAGCGCCAAGTCGTTCGCATCGATCGACGGCGGCGCAGTGCCGCCAGGCGCGCCATCCCGTGATCCGCGAAACCAGAACCGGACGGCGCGACGCAAATCCATCAGCGCGAATAGGAAGGCAATAGGTGGTGCTCGCCCTGCCTGCGAATTGCTTTCCTTAGGACGGGCAGCGCCATCACTCAGATCTTTCGGGTCAAATCCGGTACGATATCGAAGAGGTCCCCAACCAGCCCGATGTCGGCGATCTGGAAGATCGGCGCATCCTCGGCGTTGAAGCGCGAGTCCGGACAGTCTCCAGCGTCCAACTTTTCGGTCGCTTGGGGCAGCATATATAATGTCCGCTTTCTGGCGCCGGGATGCACGCCGCAAATGGCCGAGATGAGGCGCCTAGCGGACAACCCCGAAACTGAGTCATATGGAGACTATGTGGAGACAGAATTTGCCTCGCATGCGACGTAATACGCGTATAGCGCTATGATTTTCCTATATTTTTAAGTCGGCTGCTCAAACACTCGCGTTCGGACCCAAACCTTCGTCCCAAATTTGCTGGAGACAACAGGGTTTTAAAGCCCATCTCAGTCGTATGATCGAGTAGTTTGGAGAGGCACGCCGTACAAACGGCGATGGAGCGGGCGAAGGGATTCGAACCCTCGACCCCAACCTTGGCAAGAAATTACTGCAAATACCCCAGAGCTTCTTTTTCTACGCCAAGGTACGAAAAACCAAGCTTTTGTTGACTTCAGCCTACGATATTCTATCCTCGACCTACCCTGCGAAGCGGTGATTTTCTATTACGTCCTTATTACTTTTCGAATCTGCCACCCTCGCGTAATATGATGGAGGAACTTGTGGCGCTTGCAAAGCTCAATAAGCGGACGGGGTCGCGTCCGTCAAGGTGGTGTAATTTCGGCTGTGGCCGTGGGCCATCGTCAGGCGGCTTTGGCGGTGATGTGTAGGGGCTGATTTTCCTCCTCGATCATGGGTTGGTTGAGTTCGGCCATGCCTTCGATCTGCATGTATCGGTGCTGGAGCTGCCACTCGTCGTTCTGCTCCATCAGCACAGCCCCGACGAGGCGGATGATGCTGTCTTCGTTCGGGAAGATTCCGACGACGTCGGCGCGGCGCTTGACCTCCTTGTTGAGCCG
>NZ_BCZQ01000004.1 GCF_001598815.1 Sphingopyxis terrae subsp. terrae NBRC 15098
ACTTAGACGTTTTTGCGCTGGGCCAACCGCGTAAGCCCCTCATCTTACATCGCCATCAGGAGCAGGCGTTTCACAAAGCCAAGCTCAGCAAGAACTACATCGTTACCACAGGGACGGGCTCCGGAAAGTCACTGTGCTTCTTTGTTCCGATCATTGATTGCATCCTTCGCGCTCGGCGCGCCCGCGAAGCGCGACGGACACGCGCTATCATCATCTATCCGATGAATGCTCTTGCGAACTCACAATTGGAGGAACTGGAGAAGTTCATTGGCGACAGCGGACTGCCAGAAGACCTTAAGCCGACCTACGCACGCTATACCGGCCAAGAAGGAGACGCAGAGCGCAAACGTGTCGCCGCCAATCCGCCAGACATAATCTTGACCAATTTTATGATGCTCGAATTGCTGATGACCCGACAAGACGATCTTGACCGGCAGGTCATCGCCAACATGGGCGACCTCGAATTCCTCGTTCTCGACGAACTGCACACCTATCGTGGTCGGCAAGGTGCCGACGTGGCGATGCTGGTGCGACGTGTCCGAGAGCGTATGGGCTCGCCAAGGATGCTTTGTATCGGAACGTCCGCAACGATGTCATCGGGCGAGGCGGATGGCGGGCGCGAAACAGTCGCGCGCGTTGGCACGACATTGTTCGGCAGCCAAGTATTGCCGGACGACGTCATTATTGAAACACTGGACCGGGCGACCGAATGGGATAGTGGCGAGGCGGCCTTCACGGGAGCGCTGACACAGGCAGTGCTAGATCCGGATGTCGCTACCGACTGGAAAACCGATGCGCTCGCGGTGTGGATCGAACTCAATATCGGTTTGGCAGCGGGCGAAACACTTGAACGTCGCAAGCCACGGACCCTCACTGACGCGGCGGAAGAGCTCGCCAGCATGACAGGCCTCGACATGGACCAGTGCGCGGCTGCGCTGCGTCAGCGGCTGGTAGCGATGAGCACAGCTTTTGATGCGAGCAGCGGCGCATTCATGGCGTTCAAGCTCCACCGGTTTCTCGGCGGAGCGGGTCACGCCCATGCCACTCTCGAGCGGGCTGGGATCCGGCGTGTTCAGCTGGCAGCCGAGCAGTTCGATCGGCAAAAGCCTGATGCCCGTCTGTATCCACTCTTCTTCTGCCGCCACTGCGGGCAGGAAGTGCACAGCGTTTCGATCGACCGTTCTGGACGAGTGCTGGCACGATCTATTGACGTAACTCCGAAGGACGATAGCGATCATGACGGATATCGGCACGGATTCTTGGTCCCAGATGCAGCCGGCGATCTGGATTTCGCAGGCGACGTGGACAGTTACCCCGATGATTGGATCGACGAAGGAGCCAAGGGTCGGCGTCTGAAGTCGAGCCATCGCGGAAAGCATGAAGGGCAGCGCCTTGTCCTTGGACCCGACGGGCAAGCGGCGGCCGACGGCATTGCGGCTTGGTTTTTTCCTGGTCGCTTTCGCTTCTGTCCACATTGCGGCCATCAGCCAGCAAGCCAAGCGCGCGATATCAACAAGCTCGCCAGCCTCTCTTCCGAAGGGCGCAGTTCGGCAACCACATTGATCACTACCGCGGCGCTCGACTGGATGGAGCAGGCTGCCACACCAGAGGATCGCTACCGACGGAAATTGCTCAGCTTCACCGATAACCGGCAGGACGCGGCGCTGCAGTCGGGTCATTTCAATGACTTTGTGTTCGTCACGCTGCTGCGCGCGGCGATGTTGCGCGCGGTGCGGCAGGCGGGCGCTGAGGGTCTCTCCCATGAGCAGTTCGGTGACGCTCTACGCCGTGCACTCGGTTTTGACCCCGAGATCGTCACGCGTCGCGAGGAATGGATGTCGAACCCCGATCCGAAGGGCTTCGCCGCGCTGGATGAGGCGAAGCGCGCTATCAATCAGGTGCTCGCGCATCGGCTATGGAACGACCTCAGGCGCGGATGGCGCTATACCAATCCAAATCTTGATCAGCTCGCGCTGATTGCAGTGCGCTACCCCGGCGCAGAAATGCTTGCCGCGGACCAAATGGAGTGCGAGCGCGATCCCCACCTTGCTGCGGCGCTCCCCGAAAAGCGAGCGGAACTGTTCCGTAATCTCTTTGACTCGATGCGTCAGGGTTTGGCGATCCAGGTCGACGCGCTCGACCGGACCGTGCTTGAGCAAGTGGCGCAGCGGTCGCGAGAGTATATCAAGGCGCCGTGGTCGATCGCCCGCGAAGAAGAGGAGCGCGACCTCGCTCGGCAAGGCACACTTATCGTCGGCAAGCCAGACGGCAGGACCGACCCGGGGACGATCAAAGCATCGGCGCAGAGTGCAATCGGCAAGATGATCGACAAGGCGCTGGGAGGCGTGCCGGCCAAGGAGCGCGAACCGCTGATTAATGCCATGCTTGAGGCGGCAGAATCGCATCAAATTGTCCGCAGAGTCGGCCACGGTGGGTGGCGGCTCGCGCCCGGCGCGATTCAGCTACACGCCGGCGATGGCAAGGCGAACCCGGTTCAAGACAATCGTTTTTTCTCGCGCCTGTATGCCGACGTCTCCGAACGTCTAAGCGAGAGCGGGAGAATGCCCTTCTCTTTCGAAGGTCGCGAACATACGGCTCAGGTCGATTCTGACGTGCGGCAATGGCGCGAGGATCGGTTCCGCTATGGACGGGCGGACAAGGACCGGATCAGCGAAGTGCGCCACAAGATGATCGAGCGCGGTGAGCGCACCGATTTTCTACCGCTTCTGTTCTGCTCGCCCACGATGGAACTGGGTGTGGACATTTCGCAGCTTAATCTCGTGTTCCTCCGCAATGCCCCACCTACGCCCGCGAACTACGCGCAGCGTGCAGGGCGCGCCGGCCGGAGCGGCCAAGCAGCGCTCGTAATCACCTATTGCGCGGCGCAGAGCCCTCACGATCAATATTATTTCGAGCGGCGCAAGGACCTTGTAGCTGGTGTCGTGCGGGCACCGGCCATCGATCTAGTAAATCCTGATCTGCTGGCGAGCCATGTTCAGGCCGAGTGGCTGGCTAGCGTTTCTGAGCCGATCGGCACTGCGATCCCAGATAATCTTCAAATGGATGTTGAGACACATCCTGTAGCGAGCCGCTTGCAGCGGGCGTTTGCTACCGCGACCGCCCACGAGGTGGCACTTGCTCGTGCTGTTGCCGTGGTGCGGTCAGCCCTGCCTGCCGAGCCGCCGGATGAGCTCTCCGATGTGGAGGCGTTCGTTATTAAATTGTGGTCTGGTGCGGCGAAGGCTTTTGAAGAATCCTTCGACCGCTGGCGCACGCTCTACCAATCCGCCGCAATCGAGAGGCAAGCCGCAAACGCAATCGCACAGCGCACCGGTTTGTCAGCCAAGGATCGCGCTGAAGCTCGAAGCCGCTATTTGGGTGCTGACCGGCAGGTGCAGCTGCTTGAGACGGGCACCAGTTCCTCTGGGTCCGACTTCTACACTTATCGGTATCTCGCGACCGAGGGTTTCCTACCTGGCTACAACTTTCCGCGACTTCCACTTTACGCTTTTATCGATCAGGAGAAGGCATCGGCGGTGCTTCAGCGACCGCGTTTCCTCGCCATCGCAGAGTTTGGTCCAAACGCGCTCGTATATCACGAGGGCAAGGCCTATCGATGTCATCGGGCCAAGCTGCCGGCGGGTTCGCTGAATGACGATCAGCAGCTCGCAACTCAAACCTTCGTCTGCTGTCAGACCTGCGGGGCTGCGCATGAGGAAATCACGCTGGAACAGTGCACCGTATGCGGCGACACTCTCACCAGCGAGGGCCGAATTGCCGAGCTGTTCCGTATCGAAAATGTCGATGCTCAGCCCGGTGCACGGATCACAGCCAATGACGAGGATCGCCAGCGCCGCGGATTCGAAATTCGCACGGTGTTTCGTTGGAGCGCAGATAGCCATGGCGAGCAACGCCTGTCACTGGCTGCGGACGGCGCGCCGCTATTGGCAGCCCGCTATGGGCCGCAGACGCGGCTCTCACGGCTCAACCTTGGCCTTAGGCGGCGCAAAGAAAGGGAAGCGTTCGGGTTCGACATCGACACTGTGACGGGTCGCTGGCTGAAGAACGAGGCCAAGGGTGAGGAGGAAGGCGCTGATCCTGTCAAAGGCACGCGCCGCCAGACGATTGTGCCGATGGTGGAGGATACCAAAAACGCACTGCTGGTTCGCTTTGATCCGGGTTTGGGCTTAACCAACGAGCAGCTGGCAACGCTCCAGCACGCGTTGGTCCGTGCGATTGAAGCAGAACATGTTCTTGAGGCAGGCGAACTGCTTGGGGAACCCCTGCCCACCCGCGATGATCGTAATGCCCTGCTACTTTACGAAGCATCAGAAGGCGGCGCGGGCGTGCTGAAGCGATTGATGGAAGATCCCAGTCGGTGGCGGCGGCTTGCTGAAGTTGCAATTGAACTTATGCATCTGCATCGCCAAGACGACGCATTGATCGACGACCCAGCGGCGGAACCGTGCGTCGCGGGCTGCTACCGATGCCTATTGTCTTATTACAACCAGCCCGATCATCTGATGATTGATCGTCGCGACGGGCTGGTCAGGTCGCTTCTTGATAGTATGACTCGCTGCACCGCCGATGCTGCGGTTGGCGCCGCAGACGAGCCTTGGCTTGATGCACTTGCGCGCTGGAAGGCGCCGCTACCGGAGGCCGAAACGATCGCTGGCATCAACTATCCGCTCTGCTGGCCTAGCCGGATGGTGATGGCGGTGATAGCGCCAGCGCCAGCCTCATTAATAGCGCATTGCAGGGATTGGGGACGCGAACTGATTGAGCTGCCCGGATCTCCTACTGCGACAATGCCTGCGCCGCTTGCGGACGCCCTCGGAGTAACAGCATGACACCCGCGCAGTTACAGACTGGGGATCTTGTCACCGCGCGAGGGCGTGAATGGATTGTGCTCGGCAAACCGGCCGACGACTTGCTGCGCGTTCGTCCGCTGTCCGGCTCGGAAGAGGATGCGATTACGTTCGCCCCCGCGCTCGAATCGGAGCCATTGCGGAGCGCAGCATTTGCGCATCCCACGCCTGATCAACTCGATACGCAGGAAGCAGCACAGCTTCTCGCCGATGCCTTGCGCCTTTCGCTGCGACGCGGAGCTGGACCCTTCCGAAGCGCGGCTCACCTCGGCGTCGAGCCTCGCGCTTATCAACTTGTGCCGCTCTTGATGGCTCTGCGCCAGGATGTGAAGCGGCTCCTGATCGCCGACGACGTAGGTATCGGAAAGACAATCGAAGCAGGCATGATTCTGCGGGAGATGATGGATCGCGGCGAGGTTGATAGGTTCACTGTGCTTTGCCCGCCGCATCTAGTCGAGCAATGGGTCGAGGAACTTGCGACGAAGTTCGACATCGATGCCGTCGCGGTAACGTCGGCACGCGCACGATCACTCGAGCGTGGGCTTGCACTGTCCGAAAGCATCTTCACCGCCTATCCGGCGACTGTCGTCAGTCTCGACTACATTAAGACAGAGGGGCGGCGCGCCGAGTTCGCGCGCGCCTGTCCGCCGTTCGTAATCGTCGACGAAGCGCATACGTGCGTCGGTGGTGGAGAAGGCAGCTCACATCAGCGTTATGCCCTACTTCGCGAACTAGCGGACACGTCTACCCGCCATTTGATCCTGTTAACGGCAACACCGCATAGCGGTGACCAGGATGCGTTTCAGCGGCTGCTAGGCCTGCTCGACCCCTCGCTGACCGTGCCAGATAATAGCGAAACTTGGCGAAGGCGGCTGGCGCGGCACTTGGTGCAACGTCGGCGCCCCGACATTCAAGACAAA
The DNA here is from genome assembly GCF_001598815.1 of Sphingopyxis terrae subsp. terrae NBRC 15098. GTDB lineage: Bacteria > Pseudomonadota > Alphaproteobacteria > Sphingomonadales > Sphingomonadaceae > Sphingopyxis > Sphingopyxis terrae. The sequence continues at coordinate 5,789 of NZ_BCZQ01000004.1, forward strand.
TGGGGCGAAGCGCGGGCATTCGCTAAGGCGGAGACCGGCGAACTCGCCTATCAGCTGGTTGATGCATTCCTGACATTCCAGGAAGATGTGCTCGATTATTGTATTGGTGTCGCGACACGTGCTGACGGCGAGCGAGCGCGGCGGCTGGCATTTTGGGGGACGCTGGCGCTGATGCGCTGCGTCGGGTCCTCACCGGCAGCGGCAGCGAGTGCGCTCAGGAATCGATTGGCCGGCATTGCCGAAGAGGCGTCGCTGGAGCCGATACTCACGGACGAACACGAAGGGACGTTCAGCGATTCCGATGTCGAGCCAGCCACGGCGATTGATGCGGAGGAACGGACCACGCTTGATGAGCTGATCGCGCAAGCGGATGCACTTGCCGCGCGAACGGATGACGATCCCAAGCTGCGCGCTCTTATCCGCGAACTCAAAAAGTTGATCGCCAAAGGCGCGCGACCGGTCGTATTCTGCCGCTTCATTTCCACTGCCGAGGCGGTAGGCCAGGCGCTACGCGACACGTTCAAGAAATTCGACGTCCAGGTCGTGACGGGCCGCCTTACCCCGGACGAGCGTCGCGGACGGGTTGATGCTATGAAGGATAATCCGCAGCGCATTCTGGTCGCCACTGATTGCCTGTCAGAGGGCATCAATCTGCAGATGCTGTTCGACGCCGTTGTCCATTACGATCTTAATTGGAACCCAACCCGCCACCAGCAGCGCGAGGGGCGGGTCGACCGTTTCGGCCAACAGTCACCGACGGTGTGGTCACTGATGATGTTTGGCGAGAATTCGATGATCGATGGCGCCGTCCTCAAAGTGATCACCCGCAAGGCCGAGAGTATCCGCCAGGCGACCGGGGTCACGGTTCCTGTGCCGGAAGACAGTGCCAGCGTCACCAGCGCGCTGATGCAGGCGATGCTGCTCCGATCGAGCAATCCGCGTGCACAAGGGGCGTTCGACTTCGGCAGCGGCGCGCCCTCAGTCGAGTCAGTTTGGCGCGATGCCGAGGAAAATATGAAGAAGAGCCGCGCGATCTATGCGCAAAACACGCTTGATCCTGCCGAAGTGCTGCCCGAATGGCAGCGACTGCGCGCTCTCAACGGCGGGCCAGCTGAGGTCGAACGGTTCACGCGCCGTGCGCTCGGTCGGATCACGCAGGGCGGGATCGGCGAACAAGGCAACCAGTGGCGGATCAACTATGATCGCCTGCCGCAACGCCTGCATGAAAGACTCGCCGCGCGGGGCTTAACGGGCACTCGCCCCGTTAGCTTCCGGGACGATCCGCCGCCTGATGTCAGTTATATCGGACGTGTGCATCCGTTGGTGGCACTGCTGGCCGAAACGATGGCGGAGGGCGCGCTAGATCCCGGTGGAGTAGAAGGTCGGGTGGCGCTCGGTCGCGCGGGTGCTTGGCGCACGCGTAGCGTCGCCAAGTTGACAACTGTGCTGCTCCTTCGGCTTCGCTTCACGCTGGTAACGAGCGGGCGGCGCACCCTGCTTGCTGAGGAGGCAACGGCACTCGCGTTCAGCCCCGACGGCGAACTTGCAAACGGTGCGGAGGCGCTGGCGCTGCTCGAAGCGGTGGCGTCAGGTAATCTCGATTCTACGGTGATTGCACGGCAGGTCGAGGCAGCGGGCTCGCGGATCGAGGGCTATCAGGGCGCGATCGAAGCCTATGCCAAGGCTCGCGCTACGGCTCTGAGCGAAGATCACGACCGGGTGAAGACAGCCACCGCCGGAGCCGGCGTGACCACCGAAGTGTCGCCGGTGTTGCCTGCCGATGTCATCGGCCTTTACGTCCTCGTGCCGGAGGCCAATTGATGGCCCGGCACTTGCGCAAGGCGGCCGAGCTCGGCCTGGAAGCGATCACCATCGAAGGCGGGCTGATTGCGCCCGAACAGGTCGCCGCTATCGCTGGGGCGACGCGCGACGCGAAACTAGCCGCCAGCTATGAGGTGCCCAAGGGGCTGACGCTGGCTGACGAAATCTCTCGCTATTTCCGGATCGGTCAGGGCATCTGGCGTGATTACGCCAAGATCGATGCGCCCACAACGACGCAGACCGCCGCCTTCGCGCGCGAGTTGCTGAGCAAGGTCTTCGGCTTCGACGACCTGAAGGGTCCGGTTGAACATCAAGATGGCACCCGCCGCTATCGCATCGCACTTGAGAACCGGGACGGCCGTGTTCCGGTGGTCGTCGCGCCGCCGGCGCAGGACGAACGCGGCCGCCCGATCGGCTTCACCCGAGCATTGTCTGAATTCGGCGACGGCGTCGAAGGCCGCCCGCGACGCAGCCCGATAGTGCTGTTGCAGGACTGGCTCAACGCTAACCCAGCATTCTATTGGGGCCTGGTCTTCGCGGGCGATCGCGTGCGGCTGATGCGTGATAACGCCAGCCTTACCCGCGCCGCATGGATCGAGGCCGATCTGGGCGCGATGTTTCGCGATGAGATGTTCGCGGATTTTACCGCCTGGTGGTTGCTCACCCATGCCAGCCGCTTCGGACCCGCCGGCGCATCGCCCAGCAATGCCCCGCTCGAGCAGGCCCGCGAGGGGGGACTGAAACAGGGCACCGCCGCGCGCGAACGATTGCGCGAGGGCGTCGAGGCCGCGTTGATCGAGCTGGGCCAGGGACTGATCGAAGCGAACCCCGCCGTTCGGGACCAAATCGCCAGCGATCCAGCGGCTACCATGCTCTTGTTCGAAGAGCTCCTGCGCACCGTCTATCGCCTGATCTTCCTTGCGGTGGCGGAGGATCGCGACCTGCTCCACCCGCGCACTACGGGCCGCGAGGCGCGCGCACTCTATGAGGGGAGCTACAGCTTCGCCTTCTGGCGCGAACGTTCCGCTCGCCGCGCAGCCTATGACGCTCACCACGATGGATGGGAGGGGATGCAGGTCACGCTTGCGGCACTCGAACAGGGGCAGCCACTTCTAGGACTTCCCGCGTTGGGCGGGTTGTTCGCGCGTGGCGGCACGCCCACGATGAACGCCGCGCGCATTCCCAATCGCCGTTTCCTGCGCGCGATCTGGAGCCTTGGCTTCATCGAAGTCGACAGCATGCGCACGCGTATCAACTGGCGCGACATGCGCACGGAAGAACTGGGCAGCGTCTACGAAAGCCTGCTCGAACTACGTCCCGCCCTCACCCAGGCAGGCGAGTTCTCGTTGGCCGCGGCCAAAGGCAATGCTCGCAAGACCAGCGGCAGCTATTACACGCCTGACAGCCTAGTCGAGACGCTGCTCGACAGCGCGCTCAACCCGGTGCTGGAGAAGGCCGAGGCGAATGGCGGCGTCGACGCCATACTTGATCTCAAGGTGATCGACCCCGCCTGCGGTTCCGGCCACTTCCTGCTCGGCGCGGCGCGGCGGATGGCGGGTAAAGTCGCAGAACTGCGCGATCCCGACGCGCCCGACGAGCAGGCGGCGCTGCGCGATGTCGTCGGTCGTTGCATTCATGGCGTCGATCGCAACCCAATGGCGGTCGAACTCGCCAAAGTGGCGCTGTGGATCGAGAGTGTTTCCCCAGGGCAGCCGTTGGGGTTCCTCGACGCGAATATACGCTGCGGCGATGCGCTGCTGGGAGTATTCAGCCTCGACGCGCTGGAGGAGGGGGTGCCCGACGCCGCATACAAGCCACTGACAGGCGACGACAAGAACGCTGCTAGATACTACGCCCAGCAGAACAAAGCGTCGAAGAAGGGCCAAGGCCAGTTCGACTGGGCGGGCAGCACGGGTTCGATGCCGCCCCCGCGGCTGGCCGCGAACCTTTCCACCATTCGCCGAATGCCTGAGGATACGGTCGGACAGGTAGAGAAGAAGCGCGAGGCGTTCGAAGCGTGGCGGCGTGATCCTGCACGCTATGCGACGCGGGTCGCCTGCGACCTCTATGTCGCCGCCTTTCTGATGTCCAAGACTGAAGTGCCGCTCAATCCCGGGCGCAACATGGTGCCGACGACCTCCGAGGTGCACGCGAAGCTCGGCGGCGGGCAGGTCTATGGGCCGATGGAGGGCGCTGCGGTCGACGCGGCGGAGGCGGCACGCGTGCTCCACTGGCCGCTCGCCTTCCCCGATGTGATGATCGAACGCAGCGGGTTCGACGTGGTGCTGGGCAATCCGCCGTGGGAGCGGATTAAGCTGCAGGAGCAGGAGTTCTTCGCCGGCACCGCCATCGCCGATGCACCCAACGCGGCGGCACGCACGAAGATGATCGACGCGCTCCGCCGCGCCGAGCCGGGCACCCCCGACCGCGCGCTGTTCGACGCCTTCCAGACCGCCAAGCGCGTCGCCGAGGCGACCAGCGCCTTTGCCCGCGTTTCAGGTGATGAAGGCGGGCGCTACGCCTATACCGGCACTGGCGACGTCAACACCTATGCCCTGTTCGCCGAGCATTTCCTTAACCTGACGCGGGAGGGTGGCCGCGCAGGAGTGATCGTGCCGACCGGAATTGCCACTGACGCGACCACCGCGCCATTCTTCGGGCATCTGGTGAGCGAGCGGCGTCTAATTCGCCTAATGGACTTCGAAAACAGCCGGCCGCTGTTCTCCGGCGTTCACCGCAGCGCCAAATTTAGCCTGCTTGTGATCGGGAGCGACGTTCGCGAGGCCGAGTTTGCCTTCTTCCTCACCGATCCGTCGCAACTAGAAGATCGTCGCCGCCGATTTACCCTGTCGCCCGACGAGATCGCGCGGATCAACCCGAACACAAAGACAGCCCCTGTCTTTCGTGCGCGGGAGGACGCTCGACTGATTGCCGCAATCTATGATCGGGTTCCTGTGCTAATCGAAGAAATTAAAGGCGAGGAAGGCAACCCTTGGGGCATCAGCTTCATGCGAATGTTCGATATGTCGAACGACAGCGCTCTATTTCGAACCGCAGCGCAATTAGCCGCAGCGGGGTGGACAAAAGCTGGAACTGACTGGACGCACAGCGAAGCATCGGATCGATATGTGCCACTGCTCGAGTCTAAGATGTTCGGCTTTTTTGATCACAGGCGGACGTCATACGGTGATCGTGAGGATCGCGGCCACCGGGTGCTACCGGACTCGACTCTACAACAACTGTCGGATCCAAATTTTGAACCCGACCCGTTTTATTGGCTACCAGACCATGAGCTGAAAGCGAGGATCTCGAGCAGAAGCCAATCCTCATTCTGCATGTTTTCCAATAAAGTTATGGGCGTCGGAAACGAACGAACCATGATCGTTCTTCCACACTACCTGGCAGCGGGAGGAGATAGCATACTATATGTTTTTTCCCAGAAAAGCCCTGCCCTATATGCTTGCATGATCGCGAACTTTGCATCACTATCAAATGACTTTGTTGTCCGAAACAAAACTAGTGGTGTTAACATCACATTTTTCTTGATCGAACAACTCCCCATACTTCCACCCACAGTCTATACCGAAGCCGACCTCGCCTTCATCGTCCCGCGCGTGTTGGAGCTGAGCTATACCAGCCATGCCATGGCCCCCTTCGCGCGCGATCTGGGTTATGAGGGCGCGCCCTTCGCCTGGGACGAGGATAGGCGCGCACAGCTGCGCTCCGAGCTCGATGCTTGGTATGCGCTCGCCTATGGCCTGACCCGCGACGAGCTGCGCTACGTGCTCGATCCCAAGGACTTGATGGGCGCCGACTATCCGTCCGAAACCTTCCGCGTCCTCCAGAAGAACGAGATCGCCAAATATGGCGAATACCGCACTCAGCGCCTGGTCCTTGCCGCCTATGACGCGCAAGTCGCGGCGGCCCCCAATACGGCATCGCTCGCGAACGGTCAGTGGCAGGGCGCGATCAACGATGAGGTCGACGTGCGCATGCTCCTTTCCGCCATCGTAAAGCGGATGCGACAGCCCCGTCCGCTACGCGAGGTGACGTTCGCCTTCCTCTACGCGGCGCAGCCCCATCTGCTGATGCCGCACTTACCTGTCGCCTCGGCAGCGGAATGGCAGCGGCTTGTCGGCGACGCCTCGGCACTGCCCATTTCGGCTGGTGTGCCATCCTTCTCGGCTTCTCGGCTCGTGCATTTCGCATCGGCGCAGGCTCAACTCGCGGCAAGACGAGCATGGCGCTACGACGTCGAAACCGGAACCGTTGATCGCGGAGCCGCAATATATGACAATCCGCTGCCGCCATGGGCGGAAGGCCGCGCCGACTTCGTCTGGCATGCGCTGCGTTCGATCGACCTCAATGCGGCCACCGCCACGTTGAGCCCAATGGAGCAGACTTTCGTTGCCCAAGCCGCCGCTGCCTGACCTTTTCGCCACGTCGCTCGACGGCTTTCAGCCGATCCACGGCGATGGCCCGCGTCTTTGGATCAGGCGGCTTGTAATCTGGAGCGCGATGGCGAAGCCGCCAATCCAGGATGTCCCGCTGCGCCCCGGTCTTAACATCGTCTGGTCCCCCGATGCTCAGGGAGAGGCTGGCCACATGGGCCACGGCGGCGGCAAGACCAGCTTCTGCCGCTTGATCCGCTATTGCCTCGGAGAGGACAGCTATGGCACCGACGCGCAACGCCAGCGGATCGCTGATGCGATACCTGACGCCCATGTGGGCGCCGAAATCATGCTCGATGGCGAATTGTGGAATGTCATCCGTCCAATAGGCGCAGGTGCCGGAAGCGGCAGGCACTATGCGCAGAAAGGCGGATCGCTGGACGTCTTGGCGAGGGGAGAAATTCCCAACTCGACCGTCAGCCCACTACGGCAGGCGATCGCGAGCAAAGTGATGCCGTCGGCCGCACAACACATGCCGATCGGAAGCAGCCTTGATGACGCTTGGGAATTGGCGCTCGCTTGGCTGACGCGCGATCAGGAATGCCGCCTGCTCGATATCCTTGACTGGCGCGCACCAGAAACCCAGTCGCGCTCTCCCTCTCGAAATATGTCCAAGCCTGATCGTGTCCGGGTGATCCGACTGCTGCTGAAGGCGCTCCAGCAAGACGAGATCGACGCATTGAGGCGGGCGCAGGGACACAAGCGGAAGGCGGAGGAGGCAGCGCGGCGTAAACAGCGGGTTGAATGGGTTCGCGATGACGTCGCCCAAAACCTGCAAGATATGTTCGGTGGCGACCCGGGAGAAAATACCACATTCGACTTATGGATCGGAAAGGCAACCGCAGCAGCCAGCGCCGAACAATTGCGCGCCGACCCGCAGATCGACCAGAAGTTGCAGGAGGCGGCGAAGCTCGTCGAGGACAAGAAAGGCGAGCTTCGAACAATAGAAGACCGCCTAACGGAGATCGACGCGACCATACCCGAAATTGATGCGACTATTCGAGCGCTCGATGTGCAGGTGCCTCGCGCGGCAGCTGACGCTCAAGACGCATCCGATCCGCTGTGTCCGACCTGTGGTGAGCCGATGCCGCCCCGAGCACAGCAGTTTTTCGATGAACAGGTTGCGCTACTGACACGGCTGCGTGAGGACCATGGCAAGGCGGTTGAACGGAGAAGCAAGCTTTTTAAAGAGCAACAAGCATTGAAACCGGATGCCGCGCTCGCACGGCAGCGTTTTGAGCAGGCGAAGGCAGCGTATAAGGCGTTGGAGGACGCCGCGACAAAGTCCAGAGAAGCGCTCGCATCGGCGAGCGGTTATGTTACGCTGACGAAACGATACCCGGAATATCTTGCTGAAATCACCAAGCACGAGGTCGAGTTTCAGAGCGAAACCGCCGCCGAGGCCAGAGAACGAAGCTGGGCCGCATCTATCCGCCAAGAGGCACAAGGGATCGTAGAGCGGCTGTCTTCCTTGTTCGGCATGACGATACGTTTTCTTGTCCCGGAGGGCGCCCAAGGCAGCGTGCAGCTTAATGAAAATGGCATCCAGCCGGTGATTTCGCTCCACGGCGATTTGACGACCGCAGCCGTCGACTCGCTAAAGGTCGTCGCATTCGACCTGGCAGCCCTATTATTGACGATGGAAGGCAAGACGGAACTGCCCGGATTCTGGCTACATGACAGTCCCCGCGAGGCAGACTTGGGTCTTGGGATCTATCATCGGATATTCGAACTGGCGCTCTGGGTTGAGAGTCAGACGGACGAGCCACAGTTTCAATACATCATCACCACCACGACGGCTCCCCCCGAAAAACTGCGAGAGAAACCTTGGACCGTGCTGCAGCTGAGCAGCGCACCGCAGGAATCCCGATTGTTCAGAAGGGACCTCTAGCACGTGCTGTCAACTCAAGCCCGCGTTCGCGACATCTCGGCTGCGCTTCGCTCCGAATTGAAGGAAGCGGCCTACAACCACGGTTATCGTCAGGAAAATGGAGAGGCTGACGGCTGGGTCTATTTTCGTTCCGACATAAACGTCCCCGGAGAAATCGGCCTTGCGGTTGCTGAGCATGGAGCGGCCTGGTTTTTGTCCGTAGGCCATGCTGGCGTCGCGGGAGAACTCGGCGCGCCCGCAGCCGAACCTGTTCCGCAAGGAATGCGGGCCGCATTCGCCTTCGCCGAGCAAGGCGATCTTCGGGCGGCCCTACACCGAGCTTACGTTCTTGCCAGCACATTGCCGACGCTTCCGTTGCACGAGTTCGAAGCTGCAGTGGCGGGACTTGGCAATACCGAGGCGGAACGCCTGACCCGAGTGCGCATAGGTCAGGATCATTTCCGCCGCGCGCTTATGGGCTATTGGAACGCACGGTGTCCTCTGACCGGCATAGAGGATCCGGCTTTGCTCCGCGCTAGCCATATCGTCCCGTGGGCCGAATGTGAAAGCGACGCAGAGCGTCTAGACGTTCATAACGGCCTGTTGTTGGCTGCGCACTGGGACGCGGCATTCGATGCGGGATTGATCAGCTTCCGCGACGATGGGCAGGTCATCTTTGCCCCTTCGCTGAGTGAACATGCGCGCTGCGTGCTCGGCACGCCGCGCGCCTTGTCTCTGACTGAGGTGCACCAATTGAAATTGGCTCGGCATCGCCAGCGATATGGGTTTCACGTTACATGAACGCTAACCCGGATCGCGCAGCAACATTGCCACCCGCAGTTGCCAGCATGCTACCTCTACGAGCACATCGACTATAGCGACAGCTGCACTGATACGGACACAGGCGTGCTACTTCCAATGAGGGAAATAACGCCCAACCCAAATCCGATGAGACCAAGCATCACAGATAGGACGCCGAGGCGTGCGGCGATCCGCGGCATGGCGTCAGTTGCCCGCCATGCCCAACATAGCTGCCCCCACGGACCAGCCTTCCTGAACAGGAAGTCTCGATCTTGCCCCGGCGCAACCTTGAGCCGACTACGAAGCGCCAAGTCCATCGCGATCCCGGTCTCTCCGACGCCAGCGGGGCCCCTTGCTACGGCGTAGGCGACCTTCCCGTCGCATTCGATGCGGATAATTTCGCCAGCTCTGGCAAAGGCGCGGTGAATCATGTGAACTCTGACAACGTCCGAAAAAACGTCTCGCAGAGCGACGTCGGAGACTTTGAGCCGGACTGTTTTACAAGATTGTGTGAACACAGCACCCCCAAGCAACTAGTTAAATTTGTCCTCGCGAGTTAGAATTTGGGTGGCCTGCTCTCGACGATCGAATTGGCAGCCTCGATTTCGCACCGCCCCTCAAACCGTGTCGTTTGGGTGATGGGGCCATCGGGAAACGAGGTCGTGGCATGCGACACAGATTCTATGGCCCCGTCGTCTCGCGAAAGGGACACTGTCTCGAAACGATGGATAGGATACCCGCCATTGGTCCGTCCTTCCTCCTGACGTTCTCCGCGGTATCGATCCCGATCGATGGTCAATGCATATTCCGCCAACACATCGGAGGGCCGGGAACCACGATGGATGATTTTTCCGCCATGGCGATCGACGATAAAGTGTTCCTGTGAGACAGTGTCGGGAATGGAAGCCGGCCAGGTTGTCTGTCCATCGCAAACAAGTCCGATAAGTTCGTCGGCTGCAGCAGCCGTCGGCAACCATAGCGCCCCAGCTGTGGACAGGACTATCGCTCCACCAATCATAATAGCCAATCCTTTTCTCATTGCCCCATCCTTGCCAACCAGCCTGGGCAATTAGCATAGCTCACCAAAGGAATGCAGATGAACTAAAATTGCTTCCAGCGAGCAAGTAACGCTGGTCCTCGGCTTGGTGGCGACACGGGTCACGTAAGGGCGAGCACGATAAACGCAACATTGCGCCCTCCTGCGCCACTTTGGCCATTGCAGATCAGCTAAACGTCACGAGTTTTCCCCGCGAACTGAATGTTCAATCTAATCAGCGCAAAATCTTTCTGCGGCGTTTCGGCCTTCTGCCGAACCAACTCGGGACCGTTGGTTCAGCGGAAGCAGAGTGACGATTGACTGCCGCGGCACATGATTCGTTACGACCGGCGTCTCGCGCACCAATACCTCAAGGCGCTCGGACAACTCGCGCTTTTGTCCCAGTGTTAGTGCACGCCGATCATAATTTCGCGGACCAGTCCCTTTGCGAGCATGGCCCATGTGGTCTGCGATTAGCGTTTCGCTTACGCCGGGCGCGGCGAGGACCGACATATTGAAGGTTCGCTGAGACTGAAAATCGGACTTCTTGCCGCCTGCGGTTTCTGGCAACGGATGCTTGGCATGCGTGGCGTCCATGATGAAACGCCAAGCGATTGCGTAGAAGCGGCGGCCACCGAAAGCGGGGACTTTCTCGCCCCCGCCGCCATACTTGGCGTCCGCGAGATAAAGCTCGGGAAAAATCATTTTGTGGCCTTCGGCCTCGATGTTGCGCACATAGTCCTGCAGCCCCAATTCAATGAGTTCGGGATGCAGTGGCATCACTCTGTGCCGGGAGAGACGTTTTAGACCTGCGGGCTTCACCCCATCCTTGGATTTCGTCATATTTTTCTGAACCAAAAGGAATGGGATTTCGCTCGCAAAGTCAAAGTCGAGGCACTCGAGACCGCAAATCTCCTCACGGGACATGCCCGTGTAGGTGGCGATAAGCGGTGCCCAATAGGCGGCGTCCTGATACACTGTCGAACGACCCGCAAACTTGACTCGGGCATGCTGCCCACCCCCTCCTTGCCAAAGCGGAAGCGAATACATCGTGCGCAGATGCTCCGGCGTCCATGGCATTCGAACGGCGTCTTCTATGACTACCAACCTCCTTGCTTCGTCGAAGATCATAACGTTGCCGGCACCGGCTTTTGGCAGCCAGTAGTTCTTCGAGAGGACCCGGCTTGCAGCCTGCAGCTTGCTTATGTGCGAGTTTACGGTCCTGCTACTGCGTTGCTGTTCGGGCGGAACGTCTTTCAGTTCCTCCGGGAATTTTCCTGGGTCGTAGGGAACCGCCATTTCCCCCTTCTCATATAGCCTGCCCCACGCGAAATCTTTCCTGATGCAGGACAAGCGAGATACGTATGTCTCGATATCCGAGGGCTCATAATCCGACATGATTTTGTCGCCTGTAAGCCAGGCAAACGCTTCAAGCATTTGCCGCGTCCTCCCATTGTCCGGCTGCCATTCGTTCACCCGGAACATCCGCCTTTCCAGCTCGTCGATCTGTTCGCTAAAACGCACCGTCGATGTCTTGGCGAACAACCAATGCTCGGCGGTTGGGGTGCATTGACGGCTCGCGACGCCCGGATCCGGCTTAGTAATCTCGTGAAGGACGGGAGCATGCACCACCCTCCTTGCTTGCTCCACCTTTGCATCATCTAAGAGATCCACGCCCGGAACGACGCTGTCCGCGAAAAGCGGGTGCTCGATGAGGGCCGCGCGCTCCTGCGCCTCAATGCGGCCCCTGAACATCATCCAACGCGCTTCCGCGCGGGTGCTCTCGTTCACTGGAGTGCCAAGCGCGGCAAGGGCGCCGTCGACTTGGGTCCGAGTGATCGTATTCGACGTCACAAAAAGACGAAGGGTCTTTCCAAGCAGCGCCCGTTCCTCGGCGGTCCAGCTTTCGTCGATTACCTCGTCCATCTGGGCTTGCCCGACGGCGCCAGTGTCGTGAGGCATGGCGCCAACAATTCGGTAGGCGGCGATCAACACCTTGCGCTGCGCTGGGGAGGCGATGTCGGCATGCAAGCTTCCGCGTTTGGCGCGCGTGGCATCTGCAAGTTCGTCTTCAAGAGCCTTGCGCATGAGGCTTTGCTGTTCGGACAATGTCAGAGTCCCGCGCTCAAAGGTTTCTTCCATGGCTAGCGTCACTTTATCCCATCGCGCGGCGAGTCGGCGTGCCAAGTTTCTGGCGTCTACCGGGTCCGCTGTTCTCAAAGCGACCATTATAGAACGTCCGGAAGCTCCCAAGAATGCGAATCTACGGCGAAAATGATATCGGCCCGTCTTGCGCAGGAGGTATGTCTGGCGAGTCATCGCGCGACCCCCTTCCAAGGTGCGGACCGATCGTGGCCAAGCTCCGCTAGAAATATGTGGGATGCTGTGTGTAACGCTATAGGTGAGGGAATCCGCATTGCCGCCTCCGAATGGCGGCTTTCTGCGGGTTTCGGAGAGGACTGGAGCGGGTAGCGGGAATCGAACCCGCCTAGCTAGCTTGGAAGGCTAGAGCATTACCACTATGCTATACCCGCTTCGCCAAGGTGCGCGCGATTGCCAGTTTGGGGCGGGGTCGTCAAGCGGAACACGCAGCGGCGATTGAGAACATCGTGGCAACATGCTAGGAATCGGCGTGTGAGCGAGACCGGCGACAGCGAAGCGGACGGCGGCGAGGTGCCGGTTCGCAAAATCATCCATGTCGACATGGACGCCTTTTACGCCTCGGTCGAGCAGCGCGACGACCCGGCGCTGCGCGGCAAACCCGTCGCGGTTGGCGGGTCTTCACGGCGCGGGGTGGTCGCCGCCGCATCCTATGAAGCGCGCAAATTCGGCGTCCGGTCGGCGATGCCGAGCATCACCGCGAAGCGCCAGTGTCCCGAGCTGATTTTCGTGCCGCCGCGGTTCGACGCCTATCGCGCGATATCGCATCAGATCCGCGCAATCTTTCACGACTACGCCGACGATGTCGAACCGCTGTCGCTCGACGAAGCCTATCTCGACGTGACGCGCGACAAGGCGGAACTGGGCAGCGCGACGGCGACCGCGCGGCTGATCCGGCAACGCATCCGCGCCGAAACCGGCCTGACTGCTTCGGCCGGCGTGTCGTACAACAAGTTCATCGCCAAGCTGGCGTCTGATCAGAACAAGCCCGACGGGATGACGGTGATTCCGCCGGGGAAAGGCGCGGCGTTCGTCCAGACGCTGTCGATCCGGCGGTTCCATGGCATCGGCCCCGTGACCGCCGCGAAGATGGAGGGGCTCGGCATCTTTTCGGGCGCCGATCTGGCGGCGCAGGACCGCGCGTGGCTGGCGGCGCATTTCGGCAATAGCGCCGAATGGCTCTATAATCTGGCGCGCGGGGTGGACCATCGCCGCGTCCGGTCGAATCGGCCGCTCAAGTCCCTCGGCGGCGAGCGGACCTTTTTCAACGACCTGGTCAGCGACACCGAAATTCGCGAGGCGCTCGCCCATGTCTGCACCGTGGTATGGGACCGGGCGGCGAAGAAGGGCGCGCGCGGACGGACGGTGACGCTGAAGCTGCGCTATGCCGACTTCCGCACGATCACGCGCGCGAAGTCGGTGGCGGCGCCGATCGCCGACGGGGCGGCGCTGCTCGCGGCGGGGGAGGCGATCCTCGCCCCCTTGCTGCCGGTCGAGCAGGGGATCCGGCTGCTCGGCGTGACGCTGAGCAAGTTCGAGGGCGAAGAAGAGGAGAGCGACACGGCCGCTGCGCCCGCAGATTTGCTGAGCCTGCTCTGATGTAGGTCGCCCCAGCCTTCGCGGGGGCGGCGAGATTATTGGGCCGGTGCGAACACCCGTTCCTTGGTCGCGGTGAAGCGGATTGACGGGTTGCGCTGCGTCACATAGCCGACTTCCCACGCATCCTTGGCCATGAAGACCGGAGCGCCGTCACGGTCGGTGGCGGCGGCGCCGCGATTGTCGGCCTGGAACTGCTTGAGCGCGGCGGCGTCATCGCTGGCGATCCAGCGCGCGGTATCCCACGGGCTGGCCTCGAGTTTTGCCTCGACCTTATATTCGGCCTCGAGCCGACTGATCAGCACGTCGAGCTGGAGCTGGCCGACGACGCCGACGATCATGTTGGCGCCGATCTCCGGATAGAAGACCTGGATGATCCCTTCTTCGGCCATGTCGTCGAGCGCCTTGCGGAGCTGTTTGGTCTTGGTCGGATCGACGAGCGCGACGCGGCGCAGGATTTCGGGAGCGAAGTTCGGCAGGCCGGTGATCATCACGTCGCTGCGCTCGGAAAGGGTGTCGCCGACGCGCAGCGTCCCGTGGTTGGGGATGCCGATGATGTCGCCGGGCCAGGCTTCTTCGGCCATTTCGCGGTCCTGCGCGAGGAAGAGCATCGGGCGGCTGATCGCGATGGCCTTGCCGGTGCCGCCCTGCGTCAGCCGCATCCCGCGTTCGAACTTGCCCGAACACAGGCGCATGAAGGCGATGCGGTCGCGGTGCGCGGGGTTCATATTCGCTTGCACCTTGAAGACGAAGCCGGTGACGGCATCGTCGTCGGGCCGTACCGGCGCGGGTTCGGCAGGCTGCGGCTGCGGCCCCGGCGCATGCGCCGCGAGCCCGGCGAGCAGATCGACGACGCCGAATTCCTTGAGCGCGGAGCCGAAATAGACGGGGGTGAGGTCGCCGTTCCGATAGGCGTCGACGTCGAAGGACGCATAGCCCGCGGAGGCGAGCTCGATTTCTTCGTTGAACTGATCGAGCGCACGCGAATCGACCGCCGCCGCGAGCTTCGGATCGTCATGGCCGGTGAGCGCGATCCGTTCGCCCTCGAACGCCCGCGAGGCTTCCTTGCCGGGGACCGCGAGCGACGGTTCGACCAGATCATAGAGGCCCGAGAAGGTGCCACCCATCCCGACCGGCCAGTTCATGGGACAGACGTCGAGCGCCAGCCGGTCGGCGACCTCGTCGAGCAGTTCGAAGGGCGACTGGCCTTCGCGATCGACCTTGTTGATGAAGGTGATGATCGGCACCGAGCGCAGGCGGCACACCTCGAACAGCTTGAGCGTCTGCGGTTCGATCCCCTTGGCGGCGTCGATCACCATCACCGCGCTGTCGACCGCGGTGAGCGTGCGATAGGTGTCCTCGCTGAAATCCTCGTGTCCCGGCGTGTCGAGCAGGTTGAAGACAAGGCCCTGATGTTCGAAGGTCATCACCGACGAGGTCACCGAAATGCCGCGCTGTTGTTCGATCTTCATCCAGTCGGAGCGGGCGCGCCGCGCCTGTCCGCGTGCCTTGACCTCGCCCGCCATATGGATGGCGCCGCCCGCAACGAGCAGCTTTTCGGTCAGCGTCGTCTTGCCCGCGTCGGGGTGCGAGATGATGGCGAAGGTGCGGCGGTCGGGGTGGTTCTGGGACATGGCGCCGGGCGCCTAGCAGGTGGCGGCGTCAGTGGAAAGGGCTGACGCAGCATCGTGTCTTCGCGCAGCGGCGGCGCAGCGGCCCCGCTCGTCGCGTTCGGGAATGACGATCAGGCGTCGGTGAGGTCGAGCAGCGTCCGCGCGTCGAGGCCGATGCGGCGCATCTGCTCGGCGACCGGCGGCCAGACGTTGGTCAGGAAATCTTCGCGCATCAGCGTGCGCAGGCGATCGGTCGCACCCTCGGCGACGAACATGCCGACCCCGCGCTTCACCGTGACCAGACCTTCGTCCTGAAAGGTCTGATAGGCTTTGGCGACGGTCAGCGGGTTGGCGCCTTCCTCGGCAGCGAGCGACCGGACCGACGGGAGCATGTCGCCATCGCGAAAGGTGCCGTCGAGAATCGCATTGGCGATCACGTCACGAAGCCGTTGATAAACGGGTTTGGTCTGATCGAGCATGCCGCCTTAATGCCATAAGACAGCAGCACAGTCAATTGAAGAAAATTAGTTTCTACTGATATTAGGCGACACTAAATGTCCCAAGCACTGACGATTTCGTCATAATCTGGACGCGGGCGTTCCGACAGGTCGGCGCCGGGGGTGCCGATAAAGAAATAGCCGACGATCGCGTCGCCTTCGCGCAGCCCGAACGCGGCGCCGACGTTCGGGCTGAACGCCGCCCAGCCGGTGAGCCAGCTGCCGACATAGCCGTGGGCGTGCGCGGCGTGGAGCAGGTTCATGCCGACTGCTCCCGCCGACATCTGCTGTTCCCACAGCGGGATCTTGCTGCCCGCGACGGGCGCCGAGACGAGGAGCAGCAGCGTCGGCGCCTGCTGCGCAAACTGGTCGAGCGCAGAGAGATCCATGCCGGCCGCGCCAGGATTTTCGGCAACCCATGCCTGCTTGAGCAGCGCGGCAAAGGCATCGCGCTGTTCGGGCGCGATCGTGATGATGCGCCAGGGGGCGAGCTTGCCATGATCGGGCGTGCGCAGCGCGAGTTCGATGATCGCGCGCAATTCGTCCGCGTCGGGCCCGGGGGCGACCATGTCGCGAGCTTTGCCCGAGCGGCGCGTGGCGAGGTGGCTTTTCAGCGAAGAGGTGTCGTTGAACATCGCGCGCCATGTGGCGTCTCGCCCGCATCCGCGCAACCCCGCCGCGCCGGGCGCTTTGGTTTCATGCGCAATTAGATTCTTCCCATACGCAATTTTCGCGCTAGGTTGCCCCATTCGCGCGGCAGAAGTCCGCGGCAAAACCATCCGGGAAAAGGGACGCATATAGATGAAAGATATGGCCTTATGGGACGAGGGGGACTGGATCGCGGTTATTGCGCTGGTCATCCTGGGGGTCTTTTTGAGCATCGGCGCTTTGGTCGCCGCCAGCAAGAAACCTGAATTCGCCGGCCATCCCAAGGGCCTCTACATGCTGTTCTTTGCCGAGATGTGGGAACGCTTCTCCTACTACGGCATGCGCGCGCTGCTGATCTTCTACCTGACGCAGCACTGGCTGTTTTCGGACGGCAAATCGAACCTGATCTACGGCGCCTATACCGCGCTCGTCTATATCACCCCCGTGCTCGGCGGCTATCTCGCCGACCGCTATCTGGGGCAGCGCAAGGCGGTGCTGTTCGGCGGTGTGCTCCTCGCGTTCGGCCATTTGTTCATGGCCTTCGAGGGCGATCACGGCATCACCGATGCCGCGACGAAGCAGGCCGATCCAGCGATCAACATCTTCTGGCTCGCGCTCGCGCTCATCATCGTCGGCTCGGGCTTCCTCAAGGCCAATATCTCGGTGATGGTCGGCCAGCTCTATCGCCTGACCGACATGCGCCGCGACGCGGCCTACACCATCTTCTACATGGGCATTAACGTCGGCGCGGCGCTCGGCACGATCCTCGTCGGCTATCTCGGCCAGAAGATCGGCTGGGCCTATGGCTTCGGCCTTGCCGGCATCGGCATGGTCGCCGGCCTGATCGTCTTCGTGCTCGGCAAGAATGTCCTGCTCGGCGCCGGCGAGGCACCCGCACCGCTCGCGAAATCCAAGGAGTGGAGCATCTATGGCGTCGGCCTTGTCGCCGTCGGCGTGATGTGGGCGCTCGTCCAGTATCAGGATGTGATCCAGACGTTGCTCGTCATTTCGGGCCTCGGTCTGCTCGGCTGGGTGCTGTTCCAGGCCTTCAAGCTCGAGAAGGAACCGCGCGAACGCATTTTCGCCATTCTGTTCCTGATCGCGCTCAACCCGCTGTTCTGGGGTCTGTTCGAACAGGCCGGCGGCAGCTTCAACCTCTACACCGACCGCTATGTCGACAAGGGCGGCGTGCCCGCGTCGGTGTTCCAGTCGATCAACCCCATCTACATCATCCTCTTCGCGCCGGTCTTTGCGGCGCTGTGGCAGTGGCTGGGCAAGCGCGGGCTCGAACCCTCGGCGCCGGCGAAATTCGCGCTGGCGCTCGCGCAGGTCGGGGCGGGCTTCCTCGTCTTCGTGTGGGGCGCGAGCAGCGTCGGACCCGAGGTCGCGACGCCCGTCCTCTTCGTCTTCCTGCTCTATCTTCTCCACACGACCGGCGAGCTGTGCCTGTCGCCGGTGGGGCTGAGCGCGATGAATCGCCTCGCGCCGTCGTTCATGGCGTCGCTCATCATGGGCGCCTGGTTCTACATGACCGCGGTCGGCAATTTCGTCGCCGGCAAGATCGGGGAAGCGACCGGCGGCGAAAGCGGCGACATGACCAAGGAGGCGACGCTCGCCATCTATCAGGAAATCGGCCTCATCACGATCGGCGTCAGCGTCGTCGTGCTGGCGCTGTCGCCTATCGTGAAGAAGTGGATGCACCTCGACACGCTGCGCGACCGCGACGACAGCGTTGCCGGAGCTGGCGAACTTGCCGAACCGCAAGCGGCGGGGACGCATCCCGAACCGAAGGGGGCATAAGCATATGATCAGGGGCGTGAAGGGCAGTCTGCTGGCTGCCGTTTCGCTGGCGTTCGCGGGTTGCGCGGCGTCGGGCACCTCGGCGCAGTCGGCGGGCGACAAGCCGGCCGCGAGCGCCGAAAAGCCTGTGAAGTTCAACAAGGATCCTTATCCGTCGACCTATCACGCCTATGCAGGCCGCCCGACGGCGGTGCGCGGCGTGACGATCTTCGACGGCGAAGGCGGACGCATCGACAATGGCGTCGCGCTGTTTGCCGACGGCAAGGTGGTGAGCATCGGCGGCCCCGATACGGCGATCCCCGCGGGCTATGACGTCGTCGACGGCACCGGCAAATATCTCACCCCCGGCGTGATCGACATCCACAGCCACCTCGGCGTCTATCCGAGCCCGTCGGTCGATGCGCATTCGGACGGGAACGAGGCGACCAGCCCGACGACGCCCGAAGTCTGGGCCGAACATAGCGTCTGGCCGCAGGATCCGGGTTTCAGCCGCGCGCTCGCCAATGGCGGGGTGACGAGCCTCCAGATTCTGCCGGGCAGCGCCAATCTGATCGGCGGCCGCTCGGTCGTGCTCAAAAATGTTCCGGCGCGCACGGTGCAGGGGATGAAATTCCCCGGTGCCCCCTATGGCATGAAGATGGCGTGCGGCGAGAATCCGAAGCGCGTCTATGGCAGCAAGGGGCGCATGCCCTCGACCCGCATGGGCAATTTCGCGGTCGATCGCGCGACCTGGGCCAAGGCCGCAGCCTATAAGAAGAAGCTCGACGAAGGAAAGCCGGTCGATCGCGATCTCGCGATGGAAACGCTCGCGGGCGTGCTGTCGGGCGAAATCCTGGTGCAGAACCATTGCTACCGCGCCGATGAAATGGCGCAGGTCATCGATATGAGCCACGAGTTCGGATATAAGGTTTCGGCTTTTCACCATGCGGTCGAAGCCTACAAGATCGCCGACGTGCTCGCGAAGGAAGGCATTTGTGCCGCCATCTGGGCCGACTGGTGGGGCTTCAAGATGGAAGCTTATGACTCGGTGCCCGAAAATATCGCGCTCGTTTACAAGGCGGGCGCCTGCACGATCGTTCATTCGGACGACGAGAACCAGATTCAGCGCCTGAATCAGGAAGCGGCGAAGGGGCTTGCCGCGGGGCGGCGCATGGGGATGCAGATCAGCGACGAACAGGCATGGACCTGGCTGTCGTACAATCCCGCCAAGGCGCTGGGCATCGCCGACAAGACCGGCAGTCTGAAGCCGGGCAAGATGGCCGACGTCGTGCTGTGGAACGGCAACCCGTTCAGCGTCTATACGCGGCCCGAAAAGGTCTGGATCGACGGCGCGCTGATGTTTGACGCGACTGACCCCAAACGTCGACCGGTGAGCGATTTCGAGCTGGGTCAGCCCGGCGAGGGAGATGTGAAATGATGCGCGCGCTTCTGCTTTCCGCCGCCGCGCTGATCGCGGCCCCGGTCGCGGCACAGGATGTTGCGATCACCAACGCGCGGCTCGTCATCGGCGACGGCAGCGCCCCGATCGAGGGCGGCACCGTCGTCGTGCGCGGCGGCAAGGTCGTCGCCGCGGGCGCGGGCGTCGCGGTCCCTGCGGGGATCGAGCGCGTCGATGCCGGCGGCCATTGGGTAACGCCCGGCATCGTCGCGGCGTTCAGCCGCGTCGGACTGGTCGAGGTCGATGCCGTGCAGGGCAGCAACGACCGTTCGGCTCGCCGTTCGCGCTTTTCGGCCGGTATCGACATCGCGCCCGCGCTCAACCCGATGGGCTCGCCCGTCGCGGTCAACCGCGCCGCCGGCGTCACCCGCGCGATCGTCGCGCCGGGCGACAGCAGCGGGCTGTTCGCCGGCCAGGGGGCGGTCGTCGATCTGGGCGACGACAATGACATGGTGACGCGCCCGCGCGCGCTGCAATTCATCGAATTCGGTGAAGGCGGATCATCGAACGCGGGGGGAAGCCGCGCGGCGACCTTCCTGATGTTCCGCGAACAATTGCTCGCGGCGCGCAGCTATGCCCGCAATCCCGCGACGCTTGCCGAATGGGGCAGCGACGCGCTGATCCAGCGCGCCGACGCCGACGCACTGGTTCGCGTGATCAACGGCACGACCCCGCTGTTCGTGCGCGTCGATCGCGCCGCCGACATATTGAACGTGCTGAAGCTCAAGGGCGAATTTCCGGCGCTGAAGCTGGTGCTCGTCGGCGCGACCGAGGGCTGGCTTGTCGCTCGGGACATCGCAGCGGCGAAGGTGCCGGTGCTGGTCTCGCCGTTGAGTGATCTGCCCGCAAGTTTCGAACGGCTGGGCGCGACGCAATCGAACGCCGGGCGGCTCGAAGCCGCGGGCGTCGATGTTTCGGTCGGCGTGTTCGACGACGATGACGCGCACAAGATGGGATATACCACGCAATATGCCGGCAATCTGGTCGCGCTGACCAAGCTGCCGGGCGCCAGCGGGCTGAACTGGGATCAGGCGTTCGCCGCGATCACCAGCGCCCCCGCGCGCGCCGTCGGCATGGACGGCACGATCGGATCGCTGCGCGCCGGGCGCGTCGGCGATGTCGTGATCTGGGACAATGACCCGCTTGAACTCGGCAGCCGGCCGACTGCGGTGTGGATCGACGGCAAGCGCCAATCGCTCGTGACGCGACAAGACCGCTTGCGCGATCGCTATGCGACGCCGCAAGAAGGCGCATTGCCCAAGGCCTATGACCGGTAAGCGCCAGACAGACTGAGCGCGCCACGAGATGAAGGAGGCGAGCCGATGAACCCGATGTCGTTGTTGATCGCAACCGCGGTGCTGTTTGTCGGCTCGCACCTCCTCCTGTCGCACCCGCTGCGCGACGGGCTGGCAAGTCGGCTCGGCGAACGGGGGTTCCAGATCGTCTATTCGATCGTCGCCTTCGCTACGTTCATTCCGCTCGTCCAGGCGTGGCGCGCGATGCCGCCCGAACCGCCGCTGTGGACGGTCGACGATCCATTGTGGGCGCTGGCGACGCTGATCGTGCTCTTTGCGAGCATCCTGTTCATGGGGTCATTGATCGGCAATCCGGCGCTGCCGTCGCCCAAGGCGGCGTTCGCCGCCCAGGGGGCGCCTCGCGGGGTTTTCGCGATTACCCGTCATCCGATGATGTGGGGCTTTGCGCTGTGGGCGTTCGCCCACGCGCTCGTCATGCCGACGGGCGCGCAGTTGCTGCTGTCGGCGACGATCGCCTTCCTCGCGCTCGTCGGATCGGCGGGGCAGGACGCCAAGAAGGCGCGGTTGATGGGCGATGCGTGGCGCCACTGGGCGGCGCGGACGAGCTTCGTGCCGTTCGGGCGCCAGGTTGCGGGGGCGGCGCCGTGGGGCGATGCGATCCCGCGCGGCCATGCGCTGTTCGGCGGCATCCTGCTGTGGCTCGCGGCGACCTGGGGGCATGGCGCGCTTGGCTATATGGCCGCGGGCATCTGGCGCTGGATCGGCTGATCGCCATGAATGACGAAGCCCGGATCGCGGACATGGCGCTGCGCCTGCTCGGGCGCGCGTTCGACGAACTCGACGAACAGGAACAGCGCGTCATCTGCGCCATCGCCGAACGCGCACCGACCAGCCGCAACGCGGGCGAGATCGACGATGAAGAAGCGAGCTTCGGCGACCGGCTGGCCGACCGGGTGGCGGCCGTTGGCGGTTCGTGGGGTTTCATCATCGCCTTCGGCGTCGTGCTCGTCGCGTGGATGCTGCTCAATTCGAGCGTCCTCGCGCGGGCGGGGCTCGTCTTCGATCCCTATCCCTATATCTTCCTCAACCTGATGCTCTCGATGCTCGCGGCGATCCAGGCGCCGGTGATCATGATGAGCCAGAACCGGCAGGCGGCGAAGGACCGGCTGTCGGCCCGGCTCGACTATGAAATCAACCTGCGCGCCGAACTGGAAATCATGCGCCTGCACGAAAAAATCGACCGTATGCGCATCGCCGAACTGGTCGAGAAGGTCGAAGATTTGAGCCAACGGCTGGATCGGAGCGAGTAGGGGACGGCGGCTTTGGGGTGGGAAGCGGACATTCTTTTAGGGAGCCAACGGCTCTTTGGTTAAGCTTCTGCGTAGCCTTGCGCGAGCATCAAACCGTCGCGCCGGATCTCAACGTTGAAATGGCCCTCCCGCGTCGTGTGACGCGGCGACAGGCGAACAGTCGCGCCAGCAAGCTCATGGTCGCCGAGTATGATGCCTTCGGTTCCATTAGCGCCGTCGCAGCCGAACCGGAAGGGTTCGGGGGTTCCACGGCCAACGCCATCGGCGCTCACCCATCCCCATCCGTAGGTCGGTGTTACGTGGCGAAGGTGTCCAATCATCGTTCGATAATGCAGTAATCGCAAAACGTCCGCAATCGGTCGTTAGCGGACGTTGCTTCAGAACGTCGCCCCCGCGCAGGCGGGGGCCGCAATAGGCCTTTTCTCTGCGGCGCTGCATAAACCGACAGCGGCCCCCGCCTTCGCGGGGGGCGACGGGACTCGTTCCGGCCGAAACCCGAACCCTAAAGCCGCACCATCCGCATTCCCTGTTCGCCGTAGCGCGGGCCGCTGGTGCTGCCCTTCGGCGCGGCGGCGTCGATCGCCGCAATATCGTCGGCGCTGAGGGTCAGGTCGGCGGCGGCCATGCTGTCTTCCATCGTGGCGCGGCGCTTGGTGCCGGGAATGGGGACGATGTCGTCGCCCTGCGCGAGCAGCCACGCGAGTGCGACCTGCGCCTTCGACACGCCGTGCCGGTCGGCGACTGCGCCGATCGCATCGACGATGCGCAGGTTGGCGGGCAGATTTTCCTCCGAATAGCGCGGGTCGTTGCGGCGCCAGTCATGCTCGGGCAGCTCGTCGCGGCTGCGCACCGCGCCCGCAAGGAACCCGCGGCCGAGCGGCGAATAGGGGACGAAGCCGATGCCGAATTCGCGGCAGACCGGCAGGATTTCATCCTCCACGTCGCGCTCCCAGATCGAATATTCGCTCTGCAAGGCGGTGATCGGCGCGGCCTTGGCGGCGCGGCGCAGCGTCTCGGGACCGGCTTCGGATAGCGCGATGTGGCGCACCTTGCCTTCCTTGACCAGCTCCATCATCCCGCCGACGGTTTCCTCGATCGGCACCGAGGGGTCGACGCGGTGCTGGTAGAAGAGATCGATCGTCTCGATACCGAGGCGCTGGAGCGAGCCTTCGCAGGCGCGCCGCGCGTTGTCGGGGCTGCCGTCCACGCCGACGATCTGCTTGCCGTCGAAGCGGAAGCCGAACTTGGTCGCGATGACAAGACCGTCGCGCTTGCCCTTGATGGCTTCGCCGAGCAGTTCCTCATTGGTGAACGGGCCATAGATTTGCGCGGTGTCGAAGAAGGTGACACCCATGTCGATCGCGCGGTGGATCGTTCGCGTCGCCTCGTCCATATCGGCGGCTTCGCCATAGAGGATATTGCCGCCCTTGATCATCGGCATACAGCCGACGCCGATCGCCGAGACTTCGAGGCCGTGGCCGAGCTTGCGATATTTCATGCTGCTTCTCCTTCTGGTTCGTCGCGAACGCCGTCGGCGGCATATTTGGTCGCGGCGACGTCGGCGATAACATTGCCCAATGTCCGGAATATGTCGGGAAAGGTCTCGACCGCGACGAGCAGCCCCAGCGGCGCGACGGGCACCCCCATCGACACCGCGATCGGCGCAATCGAGGTCACATAGCTGATCGATCCGGGCAGGCTGACCGAACTCAGCGCCGCGGCCATCGCGACGGCAAGGCCGACCGCCATCGTCCAGGGCGACAGCGTCAGGCCGAACAGCCAGGCGATATAGACGACCACCGCCAGGTTCATCGCCGGGCTGGTGAAGCGGAAAAGCGCGACCGCAAGTGGAAGCACGATATCGGCCTTTTTGGGATCGACACCCAGATCCTCGGTCGCGCGGAGCATCGCGGGCAGGCTGGCGAGCGAGCTTTGCGTCGACAGCGCGACCGCGAGTGTCGGCACCATCGCCCGGACGAAGCGCGCCGGCGCGACGCCGACGACCAGCCAGGCGAGCGCGAGGCCAAGCAGGATACAGCAGACGCCAACGCCGGAGACGATCAGCACATAGTGGAGGAGACCGCCGAACGCCGCGAGCCCGGCCTTGATCGCCAGCGCATAGCCGAGCGCGAACACCCCGATCGGGGCGAGCGCGAGCACCCAGCCGATGACGACGAGCATCGTGTCGCCCAATGCCTTGAACAGTCCCGACAGGCTGGCGCGTGCGTCGGGGGCGATGCGCGTCATTGCGAAAGCGAAGATGGTGGTAAAGACGATCAGCGGCAGGACCGTCGTCTCCGCCGCCGCGGCGATCGGGTTGGCGGGGATCAGGCCGAGGATGAAATCCGAAAATGTCGGGGAGGGCGGCGCTTCGGTCGCGCCGCCGAGCCCGCCGCGCAGCGCCGCCGCGGCGCCCTGCGACAGCGGAAACAGGCGGAGCAACAGCGGCGTGACGAGCAGCGACATCAGGCCGGTGAGGAAGATCGACACCATGAAGATGCCGACCGACCGCGCCGCAAGCGTTCCCGCGCGCGCGGCGTCGGCGGTCGCAGTGATGCCGGTGATAAGCAGCGCGACGATCAGCGGGATGATCGTCATCGTCAGCGCCTTCAGCCACAACAGACCGACGGTTTCGACATAGGGAAGCGACGCGGTGCCCGCCGCCGGGGCGGCCATGTCGAGCAGGATGCCGAGCAGCATGCCTGCAATCAGCGATGACAGGATGATCCATGCCGATTTCAAGTTCAAAACCTCCGGCCTGCTTGCCAAGCAAATATGGGTGACTTAGTGCCGTCCGGACTGCCGGGGTGGGCGAGCGTGAACCCCGAGGATTAGGAAGCGGAGACGGCATGCGCAAGTTTTTCGGAACCGACGGGATCCGGGGCCTGACCAACAAGGTGCCGATGACCGCCGAAGTGGCGATGCGCGTCGGCATGGCGGCGGGCGCGCATTTCCTGCGCGGCGGGCACAAACATCGCGTCGTGATCGGCAAGGATACGCGCTTGTCGGGCTATATGCTCGAAAATGCGCTGGTCGCGGGGTTCACCAGCGTTGGCATGGACGTGGTGCAGGTCGGCCCGATGCCGACGCCTGCAGTGGCGATGCTGACGCAGTCGATGCGCGCCGATCTGGGCGTGATGATCTCCGCCAGCCACAATCCCTTTCACGACAATGGAATCAAGCTGTTCGGTCCCGATGGCTACAAGCTGTCCGATGCCGACGAAATGCAGATCGAGGCGTTGCTCGAAGCGGCGCCGGCGCTTGCCGAACCCGCGCATATCGGGCGCGCCAAACGGATTGAAGACGCGCGCGGGCGCTATATTCACGCGGTAAAGCAGAGCCTACCCGGCTCGGTGCGCCTCGACGGGCTGAAGCTGGTACTCGATTGCGCCAATGGCGCCGCCTACAACAGCGCGCCGACCGTATTCTGGGAACTGGGCGCCGACGTGATCGCGATCGGCGTCGAACCCAATGGCACCAACATCAACGACCGTTGCGGATCGACCGCGCCGGCGCTGCTTCAGGAAACGGTGGTGGCGAGCGGCGCCGACATCGGCGTGGCGCTCGACGGCGACGCCGACCGGCTGATCGTCGTCGACGAAAAGGGCAGCATCGTCGACGGCGACCAGATCATGGCGCTGATCGGGGCGAGCTGGGCGCGGCAGGGACGGCTGAAAGGCGGCGGCGTCGTCGCGACGGTGATGTCGAACCTTGGCCTCGAACGCTTTCTGGAGGGCGAGGGGCTGCGGCTCGAGCGGACCAAGGTCGGCGACCGTTATGTCCTCGAACGCATGAAGGCGGGCGGTTTCAACGTCGGCGGCGAGCAGTCGGGG
Source organism: Sphingopyxis terrae subsp. terrae NBRC 15098 (assembly GCF_001598815.1). Lineage (GTDB taxonomy): Bacteria > Pseudomonadota > Alphaproteobacteria > Sphingomonadales > Sphingomonadaceae > Sphingopyxis > Sphingopyxis terrae. The sequence continues at coordinate 31,919 of NZ_BCZQ01000004.1, forward strand.
CACATGATCCTGTCCGATCATGCGACGACGGGCGACGGGACGCTCGCCGCGCTTCAATTGCTTGCCGAACTCGTCCGCGCCGGACGACCGGCGAGCGAACTGCTCCACCAATTCGACCCGGTCCCGCAGCTTTTGAAGAATGTGCGCTTCGCCGGCGGCAAACCGCTCGACGCCCCGGCGGTGCAGGCGGCGATCGCCGAGGGCGAAACCATGCTCGACGGCCGCGGCCGCCTTGTCATCCGGGCCTCGGGCACCGAACCCGTCATCCGCGTCATGGCCGAAGGCGACGATGCGGGCGAGGTTGAACAGGTCGTCGACATGATCTGCGACGCGGTGCGCGCGGCGGCGGCGAATTGAGAACCGAATAGTCTCATCCCCGTTCGTGCCGAGCTTGTCGAAGCACCATTCTCTTCTCTATGAGCGGAGCAGGAGAAGGGCCCCCTTTCGACAAGCTTGGGGCGAACGGTTTTTAAGGAATATATTCATGCTTGAAATGCGACCCGATTGCGAACGCTGCGGCCGCGATTTGCCCGCGGACATCCACGGCGCCTTCATCTGCTCGTTCGAATGCACCTTTTGCGCGACCTGCGCCGACAAGCTCGACGAACGCTGCCCCAATTGCGGCGGCGACCTGCTCGACCGTCCGCTGCGCGAAGGCGCCGCGCTGGCGAAATTCCCCGCTTCGACGGAGCGAAAGTTCAAGCGTTGACCGCACGCGTTCTGATTATCGCCGGCTCCGATAGCGGCGGCGGTGCGGGCATTCAGGCGGATATCAAGACCGTCACCATGCTCGGCGGCCATGCGATGACCGCGATCACGGCGATTACGGCGCAAAATACGATGGGCGTCCAGGGCGTCCACGCGGTCCCGGCCGAGGCGGTGCTGATGCAGATCGACAGCGTCGTCGCCGACATCGGCGTCGACGCGGTGAAGATCGGCATGATCGGCAGCGCGGCAACCGCAGCGGCGGTCGCCGAACGGCTTCGCCGGCCCGACATGGCCGGGGCCGCGGTGGTGTTCGACCCGGTCATGGTCGCCACCAGCGGATCGGTGCTCGCGGACGCCGACACGATCCGCGCGTTCGAGACGCTGCTGGACCGGGCGGCGGTGGCGACGCCCAATCTTGGCGAACTGGCGGCGCTCGGCGGCGAGGCGGCGGTGCTGGCGCATGGCTGCGCGCTGCTCGCCAAGGGCGGGCATGGCGAAGGCGACACCGTGGTCGACCGGCTGATCGAAGCCGATGCGGGCGAAGTGGCGCGCTGGGAAGCCCCGCGTATCCCGACGATGAACACCCACGGTACCGGCTGCACGCTTGCCAGCGCGATCGCGACCGGGCTGGCGCAGGGTATGCCGCTCGAGCCCGCGGTGGCGCGCGCACGCGACTTCGTGCGGTTGGCGCTGATGGATGCGCCTGGATTGGGCGAGGGGCATGGCCCGATGGGGCAGCAGGGGGTGCGGAACGACGGGCTGTTTACCGGCCCCGCACTCAACCAGCTCACCTTGCTCGCGACGGATTATGCGGCGTCGGTGGCTTTCTACAAACAGATGGGGCTGACGCAGATCGTCGATAGCGGCGCAAACGGCTATGCCCGCTTCGAGGCGGCGAACGGCGTCACCCTCTCGATTCATGTCGGCGACGGCGACGCGGGCGGAACGACCACCTATCTGGAAAGCGGCGCGCTCGACGCCTGGGTCGCCTATCTCGCGCGGCGCGGGGTGCGCTTCGACCAGATGCCGCGCGACGAGGAATGGGGCTGGCGCGAGGCGCGGTTGACCGATCCCGCGGGCAATCGTCTGTGCCTCTATCAGGCGGGTGAATACCGGCGTTATCCGCCGTGGCGGATATGATCGTCGTCGGCGTCGACGAGGCGGGGCGCGGACCGCTCGCGGGTCCGGTGGTCGCGGCCGCGGTGATCCTGTGCGACGACGGGATCGACGGTCTCGACGACAGCAAGAAATTGAGCGCGAAGCGCCGTGCCGCGCTGGAGGTAGAAATCAAGGCGCGTTGCCGCTGGGGCGTCGGCGAAGCGAGCGTGACCGAGATCGACAGCATCAACATTTTGCAGGCGACTTTCCTTGCGATGACGCGCGCGATCGAGGCGCTGGGGGTCGAGCCCGGCGAGGTGCTGGTCGACGGCAATCGCCTGCCCAGATGGCGCTGGCGCGCGCAGGCGATCGTCGACGGCGATGCGCTGCACCCTTGTATTTCGGCGGCGAGCATCATCGCCAAGGAGCATCGCGACCGCTTTATGGCTGATGCGGCGCGCCGCTTTCCCGGTTTTGGCTGGGAGACGAATATGGGCTATGGCACCGCGCAGCATCTGGCGGCGCTGCGGCAATTGGGGCCGACACCGCTCCACCGCGCGAGCTTTGCGCCGGTCGCACAGCTGACGCTGATCTGACGAACGGGAGAGGGCGATGAGCGGATTTACGGCAGAGCATGTATCCGCGCAGACCGGTCGCCGCTTCCTCGTCACCGGCGCCAATGCCGGCATCGGTTTTGAAGTCGCGCGCATCCTGGCGGCGCGCGGGGCGGCGGTGGTACTTGCCTGCCGGGACGCAGCGCGCGCCGAGGCGGCAATGGCGCGCATCGCGGACGATGTTCCGGGCGCCGACCTGTCCTTCGTGCGGCTCGATCTCGCCGATCTCGATCAGGTTCGCGAGGCGGCGGCCGCGGTACGCGCCGGGCCGCGCATCGACGTCCTCGTCAACAATGCGGGCGTCATGATCCCGCCGCGGTCGCTGACCGCGCAGGGCTTCGAATTGCAGTTCGCGGTCAATCACCTCGGCACCTTTGCCTTTACCGGCTTGATACATGGTCATGTCGACGACCGGATCGTCGTCACGGCCAGCCTGGCGCACAAGAGCGGAACGATCGACTTCAGCGATCTCGATGCCCGGCGCGGCTATCATGGCTGGTCGCGCTATCAGGCGAGCAAGCTCGCCAATCTGTCCTATATGTTCGAGCTCGATCGCCGGCTGGGCGCGGCGGGGCGGGCGACACAGGCGATCGGCGCGCATCCGGGTGTCGCGCTCACCGAGCTGACACGCCATCTGCCGTGGCCGCTGCGGTCGATGACGCCGCTGGCCACGCCGTTTTTCAACAGCGCGGCGCAGGGCGCCTGGCCGACCTTGCAGGCGGCAACGGGCGCCCATGTGCAGGGCGGCGACTATCTGGGACCGCAGGGGTTGGGCGAGATCAGCGGCGCGTCGGGACCCGCGCGCGCGACCAAGGCGGCGCGCGACCCGAAGCTGGGGCGCGAATTGTGGGAGCGTTCGGTCGACCTCACCGGGGTCGATCCGGGAATTTGAACCCGAATGGCACTTGGTTGGGCGCCAAATCGAAAAAAATTCGCCGCTGAGTCCTGACGGCCACACCACCAGTGGTTGAGTCCCCGAGTCGCGCGAGACTCCATATGTCGTGGCAGACTCCTTTCGTTCTCGACGCGTTAACCATTTCGAGAGGCGGAATCCCTAGAATCCTGCGCTTGACGGCGGACTCCGCCGGACTCATCAGGGGCTTCTTTCGGACAAGGGCAGGAGCGAAACATGGGTGTTATGGAACGGGTCAAGGCGCCGGCCGCAAAACAGCGGACGCCGAAAGCGGCCCCGCTCGATCTGCCGCTGGACACCATCCTGCAAGGCGACTGCATCGCCATGATGCGCAGCCTGCCGGCGGCATCGGTCGCCATGATCTTCGCCGACCCGCCCTATAACCTCCAGCTCGGCGGCGATCTGCATCGTCCCGACGGCAGCCAGGTCGACGCCGTCGACGATGATTGGGACAAGTTCGACAGTCTCGCGGCTTATGACCGTTTCACCCATGCGTGGCTCAAGGAAGCGAAGCGCATCCTCAAACCCAATGGCAGCATCTGGGTGATCGGCAGCTATCACAACATCTTCCGCGTCGGCACCGCGCTTCAGGACAATGGCTATTGGATCCTGAACGATATCGTGTGGCGCAAGGCGAACCCGATGCCCAATTTCAAGGGCACGCGCTTTACCAATGCGCACGAGACGCTGATCTGGGCCTCGATGGGCGAAAAGTCGCGCTACACCTTCAATTATCGCGCGATGAAGACGCTCAACGACGAACTTCAGATGCGCTCCGACTGGCTGATCCCCATCTGCGGCGGTCAGGAACGGCTCAAGAAGGGCGGCACGAAAGTGCACCCGACGCAGAAGCCCGAGGCGCTGTTGTATCGCATCCTGCTCGCCTGCTCGAACCCCGGCGACGTGATCCTCGACCCGTTTTTCGGCACTGGAACCACCGGCGCGGTCGCCAAGCGCCTCGGCCGCCGCTTCATCGGCATCGAACGCGAGGACGGCTATATCGAAGCGGCAAAGGAGCGCATCGAAATGGCACTGCCGCTCGACGAAAGCACGGTGCGGACGATGATGGCGCCCAAGGCCGCAACGCGCGTCGCCTTCGGCACGCTGGTCGAATGCGGCATGATTGCACCGGGAACGACGCTCACCGATACGAAGCGCCGCTGGAAGGCGATGGTGCGTGTCGACGGCAGTCTGGAATGCGAGGGGCAACCCGCGGGGTCGATCCACAAGGTCGGCGCGGGCGTGCAGGGCGCGCCGAGCTGCAACGGCTGGACATTTTGGCACGTCGATACGGGCAAGGAATTGCGCGTGATCGACACGGTGCGGCAGGACTGGTTGCTCGCGAACGAGGCATAAGCCTGGTCGTCGCCGCGAAGGCGGGGGCCGTGGGCTAGATCGCACTGCCGCGCCGCGACAAGCCGACTACGGCCCCCGCTTCCGCGGGGGCGAGGGGAAAGGGATTGCATGTTCGTTCCACTCACCAAGCCGGACTTCGGCACGACATGGGAGGATGCGCGCGTTTACCTCTGCCCGACCTGCTTCGTCGATCGGCCGCACGAACTCGACGGCCATTGTCTGCGCCTCGCCGACGCGATGATCTGGTTCGGCGCTTGGCATGTCAGCCTGCGCGACAATGACATAATCCGCTCGGCGGTGGTGCCGGTGGCCGAACTCGACGACTGGATTGCCGCGATGCCCAGCCGGCTCGCCGAGGCAGCGCGCGCGCAGCGGGCCGCGACCCAACGACCGCGCGGCGCGCTCACGCTGGGCGCGCGCACGGTACGGCTCGGCGAGCCGCAGATCATGGGCATCCTCAACGTCACGCCCGACAGCTTTTCCGACGGCGGCAAGACGGTCGACGAGGCAGCGGCGATCGAGGCCGGTTTCGCCATGGCCTCGGCAGGGGCGGCGATCGTCGATGTCGGGGGGGAATCGACCCGGCCCGGCGCGCCGCTGGTCTGGGAAGGCGATGAGGTCAAGCGCGTCGAAAATGTCGTCGCGGCGCTTGCGCGCGGGGGAACCGCGGTGTCGATCGACACGCGCAAGGCGGCGGTCATGGAGGCGGCGCTCGCCGCCGGGGCGACGATCGTCAACGATATTTCGGCGCTGCGCTACGACGACCGTGCGATGGAGGTCGTGGCGCGCGCGGGCTGCGCCGTCGTGCTGATGCACGCGCCGTCGGCAAAGAGCGATCCGCACGAAGGCGGCACCTACGCGCATGTCCTGTTCGATGTTTACGACATGCTCGCCGAGCGTGTCGCGGACTGCATCGCGGCGGGCATCGACCCCGCAAAGATCATCGTCGATCCGGGCATCGGCTTCGGCAAGGGGGTCGCCGACAATCTGGCGCTGATCAATGGCCTTGCGCTCTTCCACACCCTCGGCTGCCCGCTGCTCTTCGGGGCGAGCCGCAAGCGCCTGATCGGGGCACTGGACAACGAAGCCTCTGCAGACCAGCGCCTTGGCGGCACGGTCGCGCTTCATTATCAGGCTGCGACGCAGGGCGCACAGTTGCTGCGGGTGCATGATGTGGCCGAAAACCGGCAGGCGTTGCGGGTGTGGCGCGGGCTGCGGGATGCGGCGCTGACCGCCTGAGTTCCTCCATCGGTCGCGGGAGAGGAAACCCTGCAGCACTGTCATGCGTCCCCTTCCTGAAGGCCCGCTCCGATTGCGGGCTCCGAAGGAGACTTCCATGCAACTTCCCCATGGCGCCCATGTCGCCGTTGCCGACGGCAACCGCTTCGTTCTGTTTCGCAACGATGGCGATGCCGACCTTATCAACCTTGTCGATGCGGCCAGCCCGGAGGTCGACGCCGGAAACCGCGGCGGCGCGAAGCCCGAACCCCGCGACCTTGACGAGCGGGGACACGCCGCTGGCGTCGCCGCGCTTCTCAACAAGCGAATCCTCGACAACGAAATCGAAAAACTGCTCGTGATTGCCGATCCGCACACGCTCGGCGTGATGCGCGGCCATTATCATCGCGAACTGGAAAAGCGGCTGGTCGGCGAACTCGCCAAGACGCTGACCAACGCCGACACGGCGCAGATCGAGCAGGCGATCGGCGCGGCTTAGGCCGCGGTGTCGATCCCCAGATCGCTAAGCTTGCGATACAGCGTCGAGCGCCCGATCCCGAGCCGGCGGGCGACTTCGCTCATGCGGCCGCGGTAATGGCCGATGGCGAGGCGGATGACATCGGCTTCGATATCCTCGAGCGGACGAAGATTGCCGTCGGGGAGGTAGAGGGTGATGCCGATCGCCTCGCCGTTGATCGCGACATTGGCGTCTCCGCTCACGCTGCCGCCCAGGGCGGCTTCGATCGCCTTGAAGTCGGCACTCGTCAGCACGTCGGTCTTGCTTTCGACCGCGGCACGGAAGAGCACGTCCTGCAACTGACGGACATTGCCCGGCCAGGCATAGGCGGCGAGCAGGCGTAGCGCATCGTCGGTGATGCCGATCGGGCCCATGCCGGGCAGGCCGCCGATGCGCGTGAGCAGATGGCGGGCGAGCGGCCCGACATCGCCGCGCCGTTCGGAAAGCGAGGGCAGGGTGAATTGCGCGGTCGACAGCGCGTAGAACAGGTCTTCGCGGAAATGTCCCGCCTCGATCAGCTTGTCGAGCGGGCTGGCGCTCGTTGCGATGATGCGGACGTCGACGGTCTGGCGGATCGAGCCGCCGATCATCTGCACTTCGCCGCCGTTCAGAAATTCGACGAGTTTCGCCTGCGTGTCGAGAGGGATACATTCGACATGGTCGATGATGATGCTGCCGCCATCGGCCTGCACCAGCCGGCCGACCTGCCGGTCGAAGGCGCCGGGAAAGGCGCCGCGTTCGTGGCCGAACAGCCCCGATCCGATAAGCCCCGGCGATACCGCCGAACAATCGACCATCACCAGCGGGCCGCGCGCACGCGGACTGGCGCTGTGGATCGCGCGGGCAAAGACTTCCTTGCCGGTGCCCGGCTTGCCGTTGATCATCACCGGCACGCGCGCGCGCGCGGCCTTGGCGGCAATCGCGAGCGCGCTGCGGAAATTGGGCGACGAACCGATGATTTCTTCGAAGGCGAGCGGCGCGCGCAGCTTTTCGGTGAGCGGGCGCAATTCGCCCTGCGGACCGGTTTGCGACACGATGCGGTCGAGCGCGCCGAGCAGCCGGTCCGGCGCGATCGGCTTTTGCACGAAATCGCTCGCGCCTGCGCGCATCGCGGCAACCGCGACTTCGACGCCGTTGCGCATGGTGATGACGATAAGCGGCAGCGCCGGGCGCCAGCGGCGCAGTTCGGCGATGAATTCGGGGATCGGCACACCCGGCGCGCCCTGATCGACGAGCACGGCGTCGAGCGCCATGCCTTCCTGGGTACCGAGCTTCGCGAGCGCGGTGTCGGTGTCGGCGGCGACGACGCTGCGCCAGCCGCCCCGCGACACCAGCGCCGAAAGGAATCGCTGCTGCGCCGGTTCGCTGTCGACGATCATCACCATTCGCGTGTCGCGCGCGTTCGCCATCGCTTCCCAATTGCCCCTTTTGTCGGCACGCAGGGTGCCGGTGTCCGCGGTAGCCGCCATGTGTAACCGGGATGGGTAAAGGCCGGATTAAGGCCACCAGGCTTTTGCCCGCGGTGCGCCGCGGCGCAAAACGGGCTATTGAGCATCGGGGGGCGCATGGCTAAGACCGGCGCGATATCCGATTCTGGCGGGCGCCCGGCGCAGCGCCGGCGGGCAGGAAACAAGCGGATACCACGTATCAAGCGGGTACAAGGCAAAGGGGAATGGCCATGGCGGAACAGGATATGAAAACGGCGAACCAGACCTATGAAGGCTTTCTGGGCCTTTTGAAGGTCGGCACGATCGCAACCGTGATCGCCGCCGTGGTCGTCGTCCTTCTGATCTCTTCCTAAGCGGCGCCGGTCATGCGCATCGCCGTGCTGAAGGAACTCGCCGCGGGCGAGACCCGTGTCGCTGCGACCCCGGAAACGGTGAAGAAATTCATCGGCCTGGGCGCTGAAGTCGCCGTCGAAAGTGGCGCGGGGGTTACGGCCTCGATCGCCGACGCCGATTACACCGCTGCAGGGGCGAGCGTTAGCAGCCGCGCCGATGTGCTGAAGGGTGCGAATATCATCCTCGGCATTCAGGGCCCCGATCCCAAGAGCCTGTCGGGATTTGCCGACGGGGCGTGGCTGGCGGCGGGGCTCAACCCGTTTGGCGAGCGCGCGCGGGTCGACGACTATGCCAAGCTCGGCATCGAGGCGCTGGCGATGGAATTCATGCCGCGTATCACGCGCGCGCAGTCGATGGATATCCTGTCCAGCCAAGCGAATCTCGCGGGCTACAAGGCGGTGCTGATGGCGGCAAACGCCTATGGCCGCGCCTTTCCGATGATGATGACCGCTGCTGGCACCGTCAGCGCGGCCAAGGCGTTCATCATGGGCGTCGGCGTCGCCGGGCTCCAGGCGATCGCGACCGCGCGGCGCCTGGGGGCGCAGGTCAGCGCGACCGACGTGCGCTCGGCGACCAAGGAACAGATCCTCAGCCTCGGCGCGAAGCCGATCTTCGTCGAAAGCGTCGCGGGGATCGAGGGCGAAGGTGCGGGCGGCTATGCCACCGAAATGTCCGACGAATATCAGAAAGCCCAGGCTGAGCTGGTGTCGGGGCATATCGCCAAGCAGGATATCGTCATCACCACCGCGCTGATCCCGGGGCGCCCCGCGCCGCGGCTGATTTCGGACGCGCAGCTCGCGACGATGCGCACGGGCAGCGTGATCGTCGACATGGCGGCCGAAAGCGGCGGCAATGTCGAAGGCTCGGTGGCCGGCGAAACGAAGCAGATCCACGGTGTCACCGTGATCGGCGCAAAGAATATCGCGGCACTGATGCCCGCCGACACCAGCGCGCTGTTCAGCCGCAACCTGTTCAATTTCCTGTCGGCCTTCTGGGACAAGGAAGCGGGCAAGCCGGTGCTCGACGAGGAAATCGGCAATGCCGTGCGGCTGACGCAGGGCGGCAAGGTCGTGAACGAGCGGCTGCTGGGGTAGGCGTTCCGCTGGGCGCGTCCGGCTGACTTTCTTCTGAAACTTTCGCGCGCCAATGGCGTTGCGAATCGCGGTGCCGCGCGATGTGGCACGGGGCCGTTCGGGCCGTTTCAGCAAGGAGATCAGAGGTGACGAAATCCGGCTTGTTCATGAGTGCCATGGTGGCGGCGTTGGCGCTCGGCGGCTGCAACAAGACGCCCGAGCCGCCCAAAGCCGAAACAGAAAGCGGCGCGATGAACGACGTCGTCACCGCAAGCGCCAATCCGCAGGTCGGCGGTGCCGCGATGGCGCCTGACAAGACGATCCTCGCCAATGCGGCTGCCTCGCCGATATTGAGCCAGCTGACCGCCGCGGTGAATCAGGCCGGGCTGGCCGATACGCTGTCGGGGCCGGGGCCTTTCACGCTGTTTGCGCCCAATGACGCCGCCTTTGCGCAGGTTCCGGCGGTCACGCGCGACGGCTGGGCGCGTCCCGCGCAGAAAGTCGTGCTGGCCGGCGTGCTCAAATATCATGTCGTGCCGGGCAGGCTGACCGCCGCCGATCTGGCGGCGAAGATCGATGCGGGCGGCGGCAAGGCGGTGCTCAAGACGCTCGATGGCCAGGATCTGACCGCGACCAAATCGGGCGATGCGATCATCCTGACGAGTGCGAGCGGCAACAAGGCTGCGGTGACGCAGGCGGACGTGGGACAGGCGAACGGTATCGTCCATGTCGTCGACGCGGTGCTGCTCCCCAAGATGTAAATTGTCCTGACACGTAATTATATTTCTCAAACCGCCCGCCATTTCCTGCCCGGAGATGCGCGGGCGTGACTTTTTGACAGCTTTGGAGTCGACAGGCCTGCGCTCCCACGGCAAGAGGTGCCGACGCGGAATCAGCAGGGGAGCGCGCCGTGGATTTCATTTCCATCTTTTCGATTTTCGTCCTGGCCTGTTTCGTCGGCTATTTCGTCGTCTGGTCGGTGACGCCGGCGCTGCACACGCCGCTGATGAGCGTGACCAACGCGATTTCGTCGGTCATCATCGTCGGCGCGCTGATCGCCAGCGCGGCGGCGGGCTCGGCAAGCTCGAAATGGCTCGGCCTTGCCGCGGTCGTGATGGCGAGCATCAATATTTTCGGCGGCTTTGCGGTCACCGAGCGCATGCTCGCAATGTACAAGAAAAAAGAGCGTTAACCGTCGGAAATCAATCGTCACCCCGGCGAACGCCGGGGTCTCCACGTCAAAGCCTGACGCAAGGATGAGATCCCGGCTTTGGCCGGGATGACGGCAGGGGGACAAGCCTTACCATGCACGAAGTAGCACCGATCAATCCCTGGGTGGCGCTGGCCTATCTCGCCTCGGGCATCCTGTTCATCCTCGCGCTGCGCGGCCTGTCGAGCCCGGCTTCGTCGCGGCGCGGCAACCGTTTCGGCATGATCGGCATGACGATCGCGGTCGTCACCACGCTGATTACCCACGCCCCCTGGAAAAGCGGCGATGCGGCGAACAGTTACGTCGGGATCGATGTCACGGCGATGGCGGAGATATTGGGCGCGATCGCGATCGGCGCCATCATCGGCATCGTCATGGCGCGCCGGATCGCTATGACCGCGATGCCGCAGCTCGTCGCGGCGTTTCACAGCCTCGTCGGGCTTGCGGCGGTTGCGGTGGCGGCGGCGGCCTACCTCAATCCCGGCGCCTTCCATATCGCCGACGAGATTGGGCAGATTTTTGCGGTCAGCCGGATCGAAATGGGCCTTGGCATCGCGATCGGCGCGATCACCTTTTCGGGCTCGGTCATCGCCTTTCTGAAGCTCAACGGCAATATGTCGGGCGCGCCGATCATGCTGCCCGCGCGGCACGTCATCAACCTCGGCACGCTCGCCGCGATCATCGGCTTGGTCGCCTATTTCCTGACCGACCAGTCGCCGTGGGTTTTCTGGACGATCACCGCATTGAGCTTCCTGATCGGTTTCCTGCTGATCATCCCGATCGGCGGCGCCGACATGCCGGTCGTGGTGTCGATGCTCAACAGCTATTCGGGCTGGGCCGCGGCGGCGATGGGCTTCACGCTCGGCAACACCGCGATGATCATCACCGGCGCGCTCGTCGGTTCGTCGGGCGCGATCCTTTCGTACATCATGTGCCGCGCGATGAACCGCAGCTTCATCAGCGTCATCGCCGGCGGCTTCGGCGCCGACGATTCGGGCGGCGGTGCGGGCGGTTCGAAGGAACAGCGCCCGTGGAAGCCTGGCAGCGCCGAGGACGCGGCCTTCCTGATGAGCCAGGCGGAAAATGTCATCATCGTTCCCGGCTACGGCATGGCGGTGGCGCAGGCGCAGCACGCGCTGCGCGAAATGTCGGACATGCTCAAGAAAGAGGGCGTGAACGTCAAATATGCGATCCATCCGGTCGCGGGCCGCATGCCCGGCCATATGAACGTGCTGCTCGCCGAAGCGAATGTTCCCTATGACGAAGTGTTCGAGCTTGAGGACATCAACGGCGAATTCGCGCAATGCGACGTCGCCTTTGTGATTGGCGCCAATGACGTGACCAACCCGGCCGCCAAGACCGACAAGTCGTCGCCGATCTATGGCATGCCGGTGCTCGACGTCGAAAAGGCAAAGACCGTGCTGTTCGTGAAGCGCTCGATGGGCGGCGTCGGCTATGCTGGCGTCGACAACGACGTCTTCTACATGGACCAGACGATGATGCTGCTCGGCGATGCCAAGAAGATGGCCGACGACATCGTCAAGGCGCTGAGCGGAAGCGGACACTAGGGTCCGAGTCGAACGCGGCAAGCCGGCGCGCGACGGTGCCGATCGTCGCGATACCATAACCGTCGGGATCGGACGCGGCCGCGCGAAAGCGGTTCGCGACATCATCGAGATCAGCGAGCAGGCGGCTCAAATAGATGTGCGCATCTTCCTCGCCGGGGCGCGGGTCGAGCGCGATGGTTTTCATCGCGCCGATCGCCTGCAGCTCGTCCAGCCCGACGTTGCGTCTGGTGCGGCTGTCGGTCCAATAGCCGTCGCCAAGGTGCCGGGCCGCTTCGGCTTCCTGCTCGGCGAGCTGGGCCAGAAAATAGTGCCGGATCGCGTCCATTGTCCCAGTCTGCCGCGCGCGGCGAGCCGCGTCAAAGAAAAGCGGATGCGATGCCCCGACGGGCCCGCCGCCTCCGGACTGAGGGGCATTGACCCGAATCGTCATCCCGGCGAAGGCCGGGATCTCAACCTCGCGTCGGAAATGGACGGCGAGACCCCGGCCTTCGCCGGGGTGACGATGAAGGGATAGACGTCATCCATGCGCAAAATCGGTTTGATCGGAGGAATGAGCTGGGCATCGACCGAGCTTTATTATCGGCATCTCAACAAGGGGCTGCAAAAGCGGGTCGGCACCGGCTGTTCGGCGCCGATCCTGATGGAAAGCCTGAATTATTGCGACCTGTCGCGGCTCTCGACCCCCGAGCAATGGGATCACGCGAAGGAGGTGCTGATCGCATCGGCGCAGCGGCTCGAGGCGGCGGGGGCGACGGCGCTGATGATCGCGGCCAATTCGATGCACAAGGTGGCGGACGACGTCGCTGCGGCGATTTCGATCCCGCTGCTTCATATCGTCGACGAAACGGGCGAAAAGATGCGCGCCGACGGCGTGAAGGCGGCGGCAGTGATCGGCACCCGCAACGTCATGACCGAACCCTGGTTCCGCCAGCGGCTCGTGCGCCACGGCCTGACGCTCGCCCCCTATGACGCGAGCCGCGCCGAGGAGATCGACCGCATCATCTATGACGAATTGATGCAGGGCAAGGTGACTGAGGATTCGCGCCGGACGATGCGTACCTTCATCACCGACATCGCCAAGCAGGATATTCAGGCGCTTGTTCTGGCCTGCACCGAACTGGTGATGCTTGTCGATCCCGACGCAAACGTGCTGCCGGTGTATGATACGGCGCGCATCCATGTCGCCGCAGGTATCGACTGGATATTGGGTGACGCACCCTGATTGCCGGAGGCGCGCGCCGTTACGCGGCGACGCCTTCCGCCACTTTCATCCACTCGGCCAGCGCCGCGCTCGCGCGTTGCGTATAGGCGAGCTTGCGGTCCTTCTTGCGGACATCCTCCGCAACCGGCGGGAACAGCCCGAAATTGACGTTCATCGGCTGATAGGATGCGGCGTCGGCGCCGCCGGTGATATGGCCGAGCAGCGCGCCGAGCGCGGTTTCGGGCGGCGGCGGCGGTAGCGAACGACCGCTGAGCTCGGCGATCGCGAAGCGCGCGGCGACAAGGCCGATCGCGGCGCTTTCGACATAGCCTTCGCAGCCGGTGATCTGACCCGCAAAGCGGATATGCGGCGCCGATTTCAGGCGAAGCTGGCCGTCGAGCAGTTCGGGCGACCGGATGAAGCTGTTGCGGTGAAGACCGCCTAGCCGCGCGAACTCGGCCTTTTCGAGCCCCGGAATGGTGCGGAACAGCTCGACCTGCGCGCCATGCTTCAGCTTGGTCTGGAAGCCGACCATGTTCCACAATGTGCCGAGCGCATTGTCCTGGCGGAGCTGGACGACGGCATAGGGCCAGCGCCCGGTGCGCGGATTGTCCAGCCCGACGCCCTTCATCGGCCCGAAGCGCAGCGTTTCGACGCCGCGTTCGGCCATCACCTCGATCGGCATACAGCCCTCGAAATAGGGCGTGTCCTTTTCCCAGTCCTTGAATTCGGTCTTGTCGCCGTCGATCAGCCCCTGGACGAAGGCGTAATATTGATCCTTGTCCATCGGGCAGTTGATATAATCCTTGCCGTCGCCGATCGGCCCGACCTTGTCCCAGCGGCTCGCCATCCAGGCGATGTCCATGTCGATACTGTCGCGGTAAACGATGGGCGCGATCGCGTCGAAAAAGGCAAGCGCGTCCTTGCCCGTTGCGACGCCGATGCTCTCCGCGAGGCTGGCGGCGGTGAGCGGTCCCGTCGCGACGATCGTCATGCCCTCGGTCGGCAGCGTGTCGACGCGTTCGCGCACGATCGTGACATTGGGATGCTCGGCAAGCGCTTTGGTGACGCCGCCCGAAAAGAGATCGCGGTCGACCGCGAGCGCCGACCCGGCGGGAACTTTTGTGGCATCGGCTTCGCGCATGATGATCGAGCCGAGGCTGCGCATCTCGCGGTGGAGCAGACCGACGGCGTTGCTGTCGCCGTCATCGCTGCGAAAGCTGTTCGAACACACCATTTCGGCGAGCGTGTCGCCCTGATGCGCCGGGGTCATGTCGCCGCCCCCGCGCATTTCGGACAGGCGCACGCGGTAGCCCGCCTCGGCAAGCTGCCATGCCGCCTCCGATCCTGCGAGGCCGCCGCCGATGATATGAATGTCGTGAGCCACTATACGCTATCCGTTGACTTGTACCCGATCCGCCGCGCAGTAGGCGCCTTGTGAGCAAGATGCAAAGGGGTGGGCGATGAGCGATGAACGGGGTTGGGATCGCGCGCGGTGGCTTTGGTGGCTCGCGCTGGTCGGCGGTGTCAGCTTTTTCGTCGCGGTTCATCAGCATTGGCACGGCCCCGCGATCTGGGCGTGGAAGACGAGCGGGGCTGCGCTGCTCGCCTTGTGGGCCGCCGCGAATGCGCGCGGCACCGATGGCCGCCTGATCGCGCTGGCGCTCGGTTTCGGGGCGCTCGGCGACTATCTGCTCGACGCCAGGGGGCTGATCGTCGGCGCGCTGGCTTTTGCGGCTGGGCATGTCACCGCGATCATCCTTTACTGGCGTAACCGGCGCCCGGCACTGTCGGCCCCGCAGCGCTGGCTCGGCTGGCTGACCGTTCCGGCGGCGCTCGTCATCGCGTGGGGGCTGACGCGCGGTGCGCCCGACGGCGCGGCGGCGGTCGGCTATACCGCGCTCGTCGCCGCGATGGCAGCTTCGGCGTGGACGAGCCGTTTTCCGCGCTATCGCACCGGGATCGGCGCGATGCTGTTCCTGGCGAGCGACCTCTTCATCTTCGCCGGGGAAGGCGGTGCGCTTTCGAAGGACGTCACCCTGTGGCTCGTCTGGCCGCTCTACTTTGCGGGGCAGACGCTGATCGCCTGGGGCGTCGTATCGACACTGAGCCGCGAGAGGGACCGAGCCTAGCGCCGGGCGTCCGCTAGTCGTCGTTGCCCTCGATGCACGAGGCCAGCCATACGGCATCCTCCGGTGCGGGGCCGTTTCCGGCGAGCGAGCGAACCTTCGGCACGCCCGTATCGGGGCGCGCGCTCGCGCAGCTGAAGCTCTGGCCGGGAGCGGTTGCGTACAATCGTTTACCGCAGGCATGGAGTACCCGATCGGTTGGTTCCCATCCGACCTTGGCGGCTCCAGAGGGGGCCCGTCCGGGGCAATAGCTGGACGTTTCGGAGCCGGGATCGCCGCAAATGCGTTCGACATGCGCGCTGTTACCGTCGGCCTTCGCGATAAAACGCTGCACATAATAGGCATTGGTGGCGAAATATTGCTGAACGCCGCACACGCGCGCGCCACTTTGCCGCATCAGCTTGTATGAACAGATTTGCGCGCCGCGATAGGTTTCGCAGGACATCCACGCCCCATCGAACGGCGCGCGCGGGCGCTCCGGCGCGGCGCCTCCGGTGAGCAAAGCGGCAAAGGGAAGCAGGGCAAGGGCGAGGAGACGCATGGGAGAGCTTTCCGGAGATGGTGCGAAATAGGTGGCGCTTTGTGCGGCCGTCAGCCGTCCCACGCGGCGATCGTCGTGCGGTGGAGCAGGCGGTCATAGCCGTCATAGCCGCCGGTCGCGCGGTGGAGGACCGAGCGATTGTCCCACATCAGCAGCGTTCCCGCGTCCCATTTGTGGCTGTAACGAAATTCCTCGCGCCCCTGCCAGTGCAACAACTCGACGATCAGCGGCAGCGCTTCGGCATCGTCCATATCCTCGATCCCGACGATATAGCCCGCGCAGCCGAACAGGCCCTCGCGGCCCGTTTCGGGGTGCCGGCGGATGATCGGGTGCGCCTGCGTGGCCATCGCCGCTTCGCCGGGGCGGATGTCCATGCTGCGGCCCTTGTCGTTGGCGCCATACATGCCCGAGGGGGCATAGCCGCCGCGCGCGCTGTGGATCGCGCGGCGCCCCTCGATCCGGGCGCGCAGCGCGTCCGGCATGGCGGCGAGCGCCGCATGCTGGTTCGCAAATTCGGTGTTGCCGCCAACGGGCGGGATGGTGATGCCGTAAAGACAGGTTCCGGCCGGTGGCCGCGCCTGAAAGCTCCAGTCGCTGTGCCAGTTTTCGGCAAATAGCGGCGCGGTTTCGTCGGCGCGGCGCTTGACCGCGATGACATGGCGGCGGCCCGCAATCGGTGCGATGAAGGGATCGTCGCCGAAGCCGCCGAAATATTGCGTGAACCGCTCCAGATCATCGTCACCCAGCGACTGGCCGGGAAAGGCGAGGACATGATGGTCGAGCCACGCCGCGCGGATGTCGGCCACGACGTCGGCCGAAAGCGGCTGCGTCAGGTCGATGCCGGTGATCGCGGCGCCGCACGCCTGACCGCTGGGGGTGATCGTGAAAGCCATGGCGCGATGCTGCGCCGTTCGCCCGCCGCCGTCAATCGGTGTGCGAAACCGGTGCGCCATCGATCAACGCCACCGCGCGGATCCAGCCGGCGCTCGCGCGCTCGATCTTCACCGGGAAGCAGGACAGCGTCCAGCCGGTCGGGGGCAGCGCAGCGAGCCCCGTCAGCTTCTCGATCTGGTAATAGGGCCGGATCCGCCCTGCCTTATGGCCTTCCCAGATGATCGAAGGATCGCGCGTTTCGGCCCAGCGTTTCGCGGTGTGGCTGAACGGGGCGTCCCAACTCCATGCGTCGGTGCCGACGACCTTCACGCCGCGTTCCGTCAGATAAAGCGTCGCCTCGGCCCCCATGCCGCAGCCCTGATCGGTGAAATTGTCGGTGCCGTAGATCGCGCCCGACTGGACGAGCACGATGTCGAACGGCTGGAGGGTGTGGCCGATCCGCGCCAGTTCGGCCTCCACCTCGGCCGCGCTGACGACATGGCCGGCGGGACGATCCGAAAAGTCGAGTTTGACGCCGGGCCGGAAAAAGAGGTCGAGCGGCGCCTCGTCGATGCTGGGCGCAGGCGTTGCGCCCGCATCGGTGGTCGAATGGAAATGCCAGGGCGCGTCCATATGCGTGCCGTTGTGCGTGCTCAACGTCAGGCTTTCGACCGCCCAGCCTTCGCCGTCGGGAAGGTCATCCTTCGCGAGTCCCGGAAAGAACATCGCAATCTGTTCCCACGTCGTTTCGTGGGTCATGTAGCTGATTTGCGGGCGCATCACCGGCGGGTCGGAGACGACGTCGTTGGTGATCGGGATCGAAAGGTCGATGAACTGCATGGCCCGCAATCTGCCACCGATAGGCCGCGGCGCCAAGCGAAGGCTTGCGCGCGGTTCGGCGCCCGCTAGAAACGGTGACAAGCCCGAACCGGGGCAGGGGAGAGTATATGACCGACGCAGCCGCCGTCGCCGACCATGGCGCGGTCTATGAACCGACCGCGAAGGATATTCGCATGGTCATCGCCGCCTCGTCGGCGGGCACCATCTTCGAATGGTATGATTTCTTCATCTACGGCACGCTAGCCGCGATCATCGGCAAAGCCTTTTTCCCGAGCGACAACGCGACGCTGGAGGTGCTGCTGGTATGGGCCGGCTTTGCCGTCGGCTTCGGTTTCCGGCCGCTCGGCGCGGTGCTGTTCGGCTTTCTCGGCGACCGGCTGGGGCGCAAATATACCTTCCTCGTCACCGTCACCCTGATGGGGATCGCCACCGCCGGGGTCGGCATGATCCCCTCGGCCGCGACGATCGGCATCGCGGCGCCGATCATCGTCATCCTGCTGCGCATATTGCAGGGGCTGGCGCTCGGCGGTGAATATGGCGGCGCCGCGGTCTATGTTGCCGAACATTCGCCGCCCGAACGGCGCGGTTTCTATACCAGCTTCATCCAGGCGAGCGTCGTCGGCGGCTTTGTCCTCAGCCTGATCGTCGTGCTGTCGTGCAAGGCGGCGATGCCCGCCGATGTCTGGGAAAGCTGGGGCTGGCGCGTGCCATTCCTGCTGTCGCTGCTGCTGCTCGCGATTTCGCTGTGGATGCGGCTCAAACTCTCCGAAAGCCCGGTGTTTCAGGCGATGAAGGAAGAGGGGGAGATCGCCAAGAATCCGCTGAAGGAAAGCTTTACCTATCCCGGCAACCCCAAGCGCATCTTCGTTGCGCTGTTCGGGATTGCGGCGGGGTTGACGGTCATCTGGTACACCGCGATGTTCTCGGGCCTCGCTTTCCTGAAAGGCCCGATGAAGGTCGACGATACCGCGGCCGAGGTCATCGTGGGCCTCGCCGCGGCGCTCGGCATGGGATTTTTCATCTGGGCGGGCAAATTGTCGGACCGGATCGGGCGCAAGAAGCCGATCGTCTGGGGCTATGCGGTGACGCTGGTTGTCCTCTTTCCGCTCTTCTGGATGATGGGCGCAGTTGCCAATCCTGCGCTCAAGGAGGCGGCGGCAAAGGCGCCGGTCGTCGTGACCGGCAGCCAATGTTCCTACAATCCCTTCGAACAGAAGCAGCAGACGACGGCTTGCGGCCGCACGATTGCCGAACTCACCAAGCTGGGCGTGCCCTATAAGGTGCAGCCGTCGGGAAGCGGCTTGGACAGCGTGAAAATCCATATCGGCGGCCGCGAGGTCGCCAGCGAAGATCCGGCGCTGCTGAAGCCCGCGCTCGAGGCGATGGGCTATGGCTTCGACAAGCAGGTGCCGGGGGTCGCCAGCCTTGCGGTAATCCTGCTCGCGCTGCTCGGCCTCAGCGCGCTGTCGGGCTTCACCTATGGCCCCGTCGCCGCCTTGCTCGCCGAGATGTTTCCGCCGCACGTACGCTATTCCTCGCTGTCGATCCCCTATCATATCGGCACCGGCTATTTCGGGGGCTTCCTCCCGTTCATCGCCAGCCTGATCGCCGCGGTGACGGGCAATGCCTATGCGGGCCTGTGGTACACATGGGGCGTCGTGCTCGTCGCTTTCCTGGTCGCCGCCTTGATGCTCAAGGAGCCCGTGCCCGGCGAATGGGACAAGCGCGCCGCCGACGCCTGAACGGCCATTGGCGGCGGGTTCGTTCCCGGCTAGGGCGAAGCGATGATCGACATTGCTTCGCCGCTCCGGCTCCGTCTCGATTCCGCCGCGCTCGTCCATAACTGGCGCTGGCTGGCCGAACGCAGCGGCCCCGCGGCGTGCGGCGCGGCGGTGAAGGCCGACGGCTATGGCCTCGGCGCCGGCGCCATCGTGCGCCATCTTGCGGCGGCGGGATGCCGGCATTTCTTCGTCGCGACCTGGGCCGAAGCGGCGGCGCTGATGCCCTTGCCTGCGGGCGTGTCGCTATCGGTGCTGCACGGCGTAGGCGCGACCGACATGGTCGCCGCGCGCACGCTGCCCGCGCGTCCTGTGCTCGCGAGCGTCGAACAGGTGGCGCGCTGGCGCGCGGCAGGCGAAGGCCGTCCGTGCGACGTGATGGTCGACACGGGCATGAACCGGCTCGGCCTGCGTGTCGAAGAGGCGCTGGGCGGGGCGCTCGACGGGCTCGGCATCGTCAATCTGCTCAGCCATCTGGCTTCGGCGGATGAGGACAGCGCGCAAAATGCGGCGCAGCTTGCTGCTTTCCGCGCGGTGCGCAGCGAGATCCCGGCGCAGCGTTACAGCCTCGCGAACAGCGCCGGCATCTGCCTCGGCCCCGACTATGCCTTCGACCTGACCCGTCCCGGGCTTGCGCTCTATGGCGGCTTACCGCGCGGCGAGGCGGCGGGGCAAATCCGGCAGGTCGCTTATCCCGAAACGCGCGTGCTGCAGGTGCGGACTGTCCCGGCGGGCAAAACGGTGGGCTATGGCGCCACCTGGACCGCCCCGCGGTCCACGCGGGTGGCAGTCGCGAACCTCGGCTATGCCGACGGCTATCTGCGCTGCCACGCCGGTACCGGCGGCGCGACATGGGAGGGCCGCGCCCTGCCACTGATCGGCCGCGTCTCGATGGATCTCACCGCCTTCGGCGCAAGCGCCGCCGAAGGCATAGGCGAGGGCGACTGGCTGGCGCTTGACTATGACCTGCCGGCAACCGCCGCCGCGAGCGGACTGTCGCAATATGAACTGCTGACGGGGCTGGGCGCGCGGTTTGCGCGCGAATGGTGCTGAGCCGGCCAAAAGGCTGCGCTTTCGGCAGATCAGCATCGTCCGCGTCAGCGCTTGTCGGCAAATTCGCCGCCGCACCCTACTTATGTTGCGGCGCGTCATGGATTGATGCTAATGCCGGACTTTGTCACATCGGCGCCGCGGCAAGCGATCGCGCGCCGCGCCGGAAGAGGAGCCGCCGCAGCATGGCCAAGTCCAAGACGACCGCCGAGGGCGACGTCGTTACGATCAAGAAATATGCGAACCGGCGGCTCTATGACACCGAACGCAGCTGTTACATCACGCTCGACGATCTGGGCGCCATGGTGCGCGAGGGGCGCGAATTTCGGGTCGTCGATGCCAAAAGCGGCGACGATATCACGCATAATGTGCTTACCCAGATCATCATGGATACCGAAACGCGCGGCGAAACGCTGCTGCCGGTCAATTTCCTGCGCCACCTGATCGGCATGTACGGCGACAAGATGCAGTCGATGGTGCCGCAATATCTGGAAGCGTCGATGACCGCGTTCCGCAAGAACCAGCAGGATGTGCGTGCCGCGTTCGAGGGCGCGCTGGGATCGAACCCGCTCGCCGAACTGACGCGCCGCAACATGGAAATGTTCCAGCAGGCGGCGGGCGCCTTCATCCCGGGTGTCGGCGGCGGCAAGGCCAGGGATGCCGAAATTGCCGCGCTCAAGGCCGAAATCGCCGACCTCAAGGCCGAGCTCGCCAAAAAGAAATGACACATCGGGGCCTCTCCCGCCCCCAGCACAGAAAACAGGACAGATGATCAAGCATGCGCTCAGCGTAACCCGTCAGGCCGACTTCGCGGCCTGGTATCAGGATGTCATTGCCGAAGCCGATCTTGCCGAGGAATCGGGGGTGCGCGGCTGCATGGTCATCAAGCCGTGGGGCTATGGCATCTGGGAACGGATTCAGACGGTGATGGACGCCGCGATCAAGGACGCGGGGGTTCAGAACTGCTATTTCCCGCTCTTCATTCCCTTGAGCTTCTTTGAGAAGGAAGCCGATCATGTCGATGGTTTCGCGAAGGAAATGGCGGTCGTCACGCATCACCGACTGATCGGTGACGGCAAGGGCAAGCTGATCCCCGATCCCGAGGCGAAGCTCGAGGAGCCGCTGATCGTCCGCCCGACTTCGGAAACCGTGATCGGCGCCGCGATGAGCCGCTGGGTGCAGAGCTGGCGCGATCTGCCGCTCAAAGTCAATCAGTGGGCGAACGTCGTGCGCTGGGAAATGCGCACGCGCATGTTCCTGCGCACCAGCGAATTTCTGTGGCAGGAAGGCCATACGGCGCACGCCGACGAGGGCGATGCGATGACCGAGACGCTGCGTGCGCTCGAAATGTACCGCAGTTTTGCCGAGGACGTCCTCGCCATGCCGGTGGTCGCCGGTGAAAAGCCTGAAAACGAGCGTTTTCCGGGCGCCGTCGCGACCTATTCTATCGAGGCGATGATGCAGGACGGCAAGGCGCTGCAGGCCGGCACCTCGCACTATCTCGGCACCGGCTTCGCCGAGGCGGCAAATATCCGCTATCAGGACAAGGATGGCGGCCACAGCCTTTGCCACACGACGAGCTGGGGCGTGTCGACGCGCATGATCGGCGGCGTCATCATGACGCATGGCGACGACGATGGCCTCCGCTGTCCGCCGCGCATCGCGCCGCACCAGATCGTCATCGTGCCGATGCTGCGCGACAATGACGAGGACGCCTCGATCCTCGATTATTGCCGCGACCTCGAGATGAAGCTGAAGGCGCTCGACGCGTTCCGCGAACCGGTTCGCGTGCTGCTCGACACCGGCGCGAACAAGGCGCAGACCAAGCGCTGGGGCTGGGTCAAGAAGGGCGCGCCGATCATCGTCGAGGTCGGCCCGCGCGACGTTGCGGGCGGCAATGTCGCGGTCATCCGCCGCGACCGATTGTATCAGGAGAGCGGCAAGCTCGACACCGCCTTCGTCGCGAAAGACGCCTTCGTCGCCGAAGCCGCGACCATTCTTCAGGCGATCCAGCAGGGGCTTTATGCCGACGCGAAGGCGCGCCTCGACGCCAACATCCGCCGGGACGTCACCGACCTTGCGGCGCATTTCGGCGGTGACGACAAATTCGTCGGCTGGGCCGAGGTGCAATGGTCGCGCCCGACGGGCGCCGCGCTCGAAGGGATCGTTGAGCAGTTGAAAGCGTTGAAGCTGACGATGCGTAACACTCCCCTCGACGCCGCGCCCGCCGACGGCGCCTGCTTCTTCACCGGCGAGCCCGCGGTCGAACGCGTGCTCATCGGGCGGACCTATTAATTGGCAAAGGCGCCGAAGCGGCCGCAGCCGGCGGGTCTCCCCTCGCGCGAGCAGATCCTGCGCTTCATTCAGGACAGCCCCGGTGCGGTCGGCAAGCGCGAGATTGCCAAGCATTTCGCGCTGCGCGGTGCCGACAAGATCGCGCTGAAGGCGCTGCTCAAGGACATGACCGACGAAGGCGTCGTCGACATGGCCCCGGGGCGGGCGTTCCACAAGCATGGCGGCCTTCCCAAAGTCACCGTGCTGCGCGTCGCAGCGGTCGAGGGCGATACGGTCTGGGCGGTACCCGACCGCTGGGAAGGCAGCGGCCCGGCGCCGCGCCTGCGCGTGATGGAAAAGGGCCGCAAGAGTGCGCTCGGCGTCGGCGACCGTATCCTTGCCCGCACCGAGGAGCGCGGCAGCGGCCATGTTGCGCATCCCATGAAAAAGCTCCAGTCCGGCGGTGAAAGCGTGATCGGCGTGCTCGTTGCCGATACCGGCCCCGGCGGCAAGCCGATGACCTGGCTGCGCCCCGCCGACAAGCGCGCGCGGTTCGACTTCGCCGTGGCTGACATGGGAGATGCGGCAATCGGCGACCTGGTCAGGGCCGAACTGTCGGGACGCGGTCCCGCGACCAAGGCCCGCGTGATCGACCGCATCGGCGACCCTTTCGCCCCGCGCTCGCTCAGCATGATCGCGATTGCGAAGCACGATATCCCGCATGTGTTCGGCGACGAGACGCTCGCCGAGGCCGAGCGCGCCGCGACGCTGCCGCTGACGCCCGAAGGGCGCGAGGATCTGCGCGATCTGCCGATCGTCGCGATCGACCCCGCCGATGCGCGCGACCATGACGATGCGGTGTGGGCGGTCCCCGATGAAGACCCCGGCAACAAGGGCGGGTGGAAGGCGATCGTCGCGATCGCCGACGTCAGCTATTATGTCCGCCCCGACGGTGCGCTCGACCGCGAGGCGCGGCGCCGCGGCAACAGCGTCTATTTCCCCGACCGCGTCGTTCCGATGCTGCCCGAAACACTGTCGGCGGGCGTCTGCTCGCTGAAAGCAGGGCAGGACCGCGCGGCGATGGCGTGCCACCTGACCGTCGACAAGCATGGCAAGGTGACGTCATGGCGTTTCACCCGCGCGCTGGTGCGGCTGCGCGCCAACATTGCCTATGAACGCGCGCAGGCGGCCTATGATGCGGACGCGCCCGACAAGGGCTGGGACGCCGACGTGATGCCGGCGCTCCGCCACCTCTGGGGCTGCTGGACCTTGCTCGCCAAGGCGCGCGCGGCGCGCTCGCCGCTCGACCTCGATCTGCCCGAACGGCAGGTGATTCTCGACGCGCAGGGCAATATCGCCGAAATACGCGTGCGCGAACGGCTCGACGCGCACCGGTTGATCGAGGATTATATGATCGCGGCCAATGTCGCGGCGGCGAAGGCGCTCGAGGCGAAGAAATCGCCGGTGATGTATCGCATCCACGAACCGCCGAGCCGCGAAAAGCTCGTCAGCCTGAAGGAATATCTCGAAAGCTTCGAACAAAGCTTCGCGCTGGGACAGGTCATTACGCCGGCGGTGTTCAACCGCCTGATCGACGGCTTTTCGGGCGACGACCGATTGCCGGAAATCATGGAGGCGATCCTGCGCAGCCAGACGCAGGCCTATTATGGCCCCGCCAATGCGGGTCATTTCGGCCTCGCGCTTGGCAGCTACGCGCATTTTACCTCACCGATCCGCCGTTATGCCGATCTGCTCGTCCACCGGGCGCTGGTCGACAGCTATCGTCTCGAAGTGCCCGGCAAGCCCAAGGGCCTGCCCGAGCGCAGCGGGCTCGGCGAGGCCGACCAAAAGGGCTTTTCGCGCATCGGCGAGGCGATCAGCGGGCTCGAACGCCGCGCGATGGAGGCCGAGCGCGAGACGGTCGACCGCTATGTCGCCGCTTATCTCGCCGGCAAGGTCGGTGAAATCGTCCCGGCGCGGATAACGGGAGTGCAGCCGTTCGGCTTCTTCGCGACCGTCGATGGCCTCGGCGGCGACGGGCTGGTGCCGGTCTCGATGCTCGGCAGCGAGCGGTTTTTCTACGACGAAGCCGCGCGGACTCTCGACAGCGAGCATGGCCGGGTCAGCTATAGCGTCGGCCAGCGGCTCGACCTCAGGCTGATGGAGGCGAACCCGGTGAGCGGCGCGCTGCGTTTCGAATTGCCCGACGCGCCCGAAGGCGGCTTCCGCAATCGACCGCCGCGCCGCGACGGTGTGAAGAAGGCGGGCAAGCATGCGGTCGGTAAACGCGGACGGCCCGGCAATATCCGCCATCAAGGCAAGCGCCGATAATCGTCGCTCGTCATTGCGAGGAGCGCAGCGACGAAGCATTCTCCAGCCTGCAATCTTCCGCAACGCGGAACGCCGGAGATTGCCTCCTTGCCTTCGGCTCCTTGCGCCGACGAACCTTATGGCACCGCCGCCAGTCGCTGCAGCAACGCCGCGCTCTCTGCGTCTGCCGGAAAAAAGGCCTCGATCGCCAGTTCGGACAGGGTGATGTCGACGGGCGTTCCAAAGATCGTCACGGTCGAGACGAAGCCGATCCGCCCGGCGGCGGTGTCGACGATCAGCGGGACCGCGATGCTGCTTGCGGGCGGGGCGGGCTGATCGCCCGGCCGCGCGGGGTAGCCGGCGATTTCGTCGCGCAGCGCGGCGAGCCCGGAATCGGCGCTCGCCTCGATCTGCTGATCCAGGCGGTGCAGGATATGCGCGCGCCATTCGGCATGGTTGACGATCTGCGGCGCCAGCCCTTCCGGATGGAGCGCGATGCGTAGCACGTTGGCCGGCGGCTCGAGCAGGGCAGGGGACACGGCCGCGGTCAGGATCGCGATGGCATCGTTTGCGGCGACCATGTTCCAGTGCCGGTCGACTGCGAGCGCGGGATAGGGCGCGTGCCCTTTCAGCACATGGTCGACAATGGCCTTCATCCCGGTCATTTCGGGACTGTCGAGCGGGCGCTCGCGATAATCGGGGGCGTATCCGGCGGCGAGCAGCATCGCGTTGCGCGCTCGGTGCGGCACGTCCAGGCAATCGGCGATCCGCTGGAGCATCGCGGCGCTCGGTTTCGAGCGTCCCGTTTCGATAAAGCTCAGGTGCCGGGTCGAAATTTCGCTGTCGAGGGCGAGGTCCATCTGGCTCATCCGGCGCCGCGCGCGCCATTCGCGAAGCTGCTCGCCGAGCGGAACCATCTGCATCGCCTGTCTCCTTTTGCCTCTGGTTAGCGATGGCGGTGCGCGATTTCCATTACCTGGCGCGTAATCGACGCGATGACGTCGCGGCGCCATTCAGGAGGGGTTCGAAAGGAGAATCCATCATGTCCTATTTCAATCTCAAGAACAGCCTCGTCATCGATGCGATTACCTGCAGCATCCTGTTCCTGGCGTGCGTGTTCGCGACCGCGCCGGTCGCGGCGCTGCTCGGTCTGCCGACCGGGCTTATCGCGGCCGCAGGCTGGATCGGGTTACCGTCGGCGGCGCTGATGCTGTTCGTTGCCGGGCAGAAGAACCCGAGCCGCGCGCTCGCCAATCTGATCGCCATCGGCAATCTCGGCTGGGTCGCGGCGAGTTTTGCGGTGCTGGCGATGTTCGCGGGCCAGATGAGCTGGACCGGCATCGCAATCCTGATCGTGCAGGCGATTGTCGTTCTCGAACTCGCGCTGTTCGAAGCGAAGGGCGCGGCAGCGCTCCCGCGCGCTGCGGCGGCCTAACTAAGCGCGTCGAGCCGGGCGAGGTCGATTGCGCCCGGAACCAGCATCACCGGGCATGGCAGCGTTCCCGCGTCGTGCCCGGTGAAATGCGCCACCAGCGGGCCCGGCGCTCCGCTCGCGGCGGTGGCGAGGACGAGCGCCGCTATCTCGTCGTTTGCGCCGATCACGTCGCGCACGATCTCGGCGGGCTTGCCCGATTTGACCATGATCTGCGGCGTCACATTCGCTTCCTGCGCGATCGCATCGGCGGCGGCGGCGACCAGTTCTTCGGCATGCTCGCGCGCTTCGGCCTCGATCGTCGCCTGGACACCGCCGAAAGCCACGAAATCCTGCGGCGGCACGATCGCCAGCACCATCACGCCGCCGCCCGTGCGCGCCGCGCGCCGCGCCGCAAAGCGCAGCGCCAGCGTCGCCTCCTGACTGTCGTCGATAACCACCAGATAGGTGCGCATGCCCCGGCCCCCGCTATGCCTTTTGCGGGCGGACAGTGCGTCACATTCGTATGAAAGGCAAGTTCCGCCCGATAGACCTTGACCCGCGATGCGCTTATGACGAGGACGAATCCGTAGCGGCAGGCCTGCGCCTGCGAGACTGACAGGGACAAAAGCGACGATGCCGATTGAACTGAAGATGCCCGCCCTTTCGCCGACGATGGAGGAAGGGACCCTCGCCAAATGGCTGGTGAAGGAGGGGGACAGCGTCCAGTCAGGTGACCTTTTGGCCGAAATCGAAACCGACAAGGCGACGATGGAATTCGAAGCGGTCGATGAAGGCACGATCGCGCAAATCCTGATCCCCGAAGGCACCGACAATGTGAAGGTCGGCACCGTGATCGCCGTTATCGCCGGCG
Organism: Sphingopyxis terrae subsp. terrae NBRC 15098; assembly: GCF_001598815.1. Lineage (GTDB taxonomy): Bacteria > Pseudomonadota > Alphaproteobacteria > Sphingomonadales > Sphingomonadaceae > Sphingopyxis > Sphingopyxis terrae. Next base: position 59,316 of record NZ_BCZQ01000004.1, read on the forward strand.
AGGACGAGGATGCGGGCAGCACCAAGGTTGCGCCTACGCCTGCACCTGCACCGGCGCCTGCCGCCAAGGCCGACCCCGCGCCTGCTCCCGCGGCTGCTCCCGCGGCTGCACCCGCTCCGGCGCCGACCGCCGCCCCGGCCCCTGCCGCGCAGGGCGAGCGGATCAAAGCGAGCCCGCTCGCCAAGCGCATCGCCGCCGACAAGGGCATCGATCTCGCTGCGCTCACCGGCAGCGGACCCGGCGGCCGCATCGTCAAGGCCGACCTCGAAGGCGCTGCTGCGTCGACCGCCGCCCCGGCAAGCGCGGCCGCGCCCAGCTCCGCACCCGCCGCTGCGCCCGCCCCCGCGCAGCCGTTCGAAACCGACATCCCGCACAGCGCGGAAAAGCTCAGCAATATGCGCAAGACGATCGCGCGCCGCCTGACCCAGTCGAAGCAGGAGGTGCCGCACATCTATCTGACGGTCGATGTCCAGCTCGACAAATTGCTCAAGCTGCGCGGCGAACTCAACGCGGCACTCGAGCCGCAGGGCGTCAAGCTCAGCGTCAACGACCTGCTGATCAAGGCGCTGGCAAAGGCGCTGATCCAGGTGCCGAAATGCAATGTCAGCTTCGCCGGCGATCAGCTCATCAGCTACGAACGCGCCGACATCTCGGTCGCGGTCAGCGTGCCGGCTGGCCTGATCACCCCGATCATCGTCGGCGCCGACGACAAGTCGGTCAGCAAGATTTCGACCGAGATGAAGGAACTTGCGGGCCGCGCCAAGGAAGGCAAGCTCCAGCCGCACGAATATCAGGGCGGCACCGCCAGCCTGTCGAACATGGGCATGTTCGGCATCAAGCAGTTCGAGGCGGTGATCAACCCGCCGCAGGGCATGATCATGGCGATCGGTGCGGGCGAGAAGCGGCCTTATGTCGTCGACGACGCGCTCGCCATCGCGACCGTGATGTCGGCCACCGGCAGCTTCGACCACCGCGCCATCGATGGGGCGGATGGGGCGCAACTGATGCAGGCGTTCAAGCAGATCGTCGAAAACCCGCTCGGACTGGTGGCGTAACATGGCTGAAAATTACGACCTCATCGTCCTCGGCTCCGGCCCCGGTGGTTATGTCGCGGCGATCCGCGCGGCGCAGCTTGGGTTGAAGACCGCGATCGTCGAGCGCGAGAATCTGGGCGGCATCTGCCTCAACTGGGGCTGCATCCCGACCAAGGCGTTGCTGCGCTCGGCCGAGATCTTTCACTATATGAGCCACGCCAAGGATTATGGCCTCGCCGCCGCCAGCATCAGCGCCGATCTCGATGCGGTGGTCAAGCGGTCGCGCGGCGTCGCGAAACAGCTCAATCAGGGCGTCACGCACCTGATGAAGAAGAACAAGATCGCGGTTCATATGGGCGACGGCAAGCTCGCCGGTGCGGGCAAGGTCGAGGTGAAGGGCGACAAGGGCAGCGAGACGCTGACCGCCAGGCATATCATCGTCGCCACCGGCGCCCGCGCGCGCGACCTGCCTTTCGCGCCCGCCGACGGCAAGCGCATCTGGACCTATCGCCACGCGATGACCCCGGCCGAAATGCCCAAGAAGCTGCTCGTCATCGGATCGGGCGCGATCGGGATCGAATTCGCGAGCTTCTACAACGATATGGGTGCCGAGGTGACGGTCGTCGAAATGCTCGACCGCATCGTCCCTGTCGAGGATGCCGACGTGTCGAGCTTTCTCGAAAAATCGCTGAAGAAGCAGGGCATGACGATCCTGACCGGCGCCGGCGTCGAGGAGTTGAAAGCAACCGCGAGCGGCGTTTCGGCGAAGATCAAGACGAAGGACGGCAAGGTTCAGGCGGGCGACTACAGCCATGCGATCGTCGCCATCGGCATCGTTCCCAACACCGAAAATATCGGCCTCGAAGCGCTCGGCGTCAAAACGACGAAGGGGCATATCGACACCGATCCCTATTGCCGCACCAATGTGAAGGGCCTGTGGGCGATCGGCGATGTCACCGCGCCGCCGTGGCTCGCGCACAAGGCCAGCCACGAAGGCGTGATCGCGGCCGAGGCGATTGCGAAGGAACTGGGCAACAAGGACGCGCACCCGCATCCGATGGATGCGAAGAACATCCCCGGCTGCACCTATTGCCACCCGCAGATCGCGAGCGTCGGGCTGACCGAGGCGAAGGCCAGGGAAGCGGGCTATGACGTCAAGGTCGGCAATTTCCCTTTCATCGGCAACGGCAAGGCGATCGCGCTTGGCGAGGTCGAGGGCTTCGTGAAGACCGTGTTCGACGCCAAGACCGGCGAACTGCTCGGCGCGCATATGGTCGGCGCCGAAGTGACCGAAATGATCCAGGGCTATACCGTCGGCAAGACCGCCGAGCTGGTCGAACAGGATTTCATGCACACCGTCTATCCGCACCCGACGATCAGCGAGACGATGCACGAAGCGGTGCTTGGCGCCTATGGGCGGGCGCTGCATATCTGATCGCGCTTGAACCCGTCGATCCTTCACTATGCGCGCGGCGGCAATAGCGGGAAGGCCCTTCTCTTCCTTGCCTTTGCCGTTGCGGCTTTCCTTGTGGCCGGGTTGATGTACGACGACGACGCCCACGCCCCGCCGCCGCCGACAGTGCCTCTCGCCGGCGGCTTGTGGCCGGCGCCGGCGCCGCGGCGCGATCCGTTGGTACCGTTGCATATGATCGTGGTGATCGGGGGCGGATGCGGCTGCCTCTTCTATGCGGCGCGACATGGGGGGCGGGCGGCCACGGCGCGCGTTGCGGCCAGGATCGAGAACGGGCGCCTCTATTCCGATCTGCTGCACGATGCCGGGATCGGGTCGGTCGATGCGCACGACATCACGCAGCTTCTCGTCGACCGCGCCGATCGCCTTCCGGGCGACCTCTCCGTATCGGTTGGATTGGGGGCGCGTTTCCGGCACGGACTCTATCTCGCCTATCGCACCGATCAGGGGCCGGGCGTGCTGCGGCTGATGGACAATGACGTCGACGGCGGCACCGAGCAACTGCGCCGTTTTGCCGCCTATCTCGAGGCATGGCGCAAGCCCGCCGCCGACCGGATGAGGCAAGCCTGATCGTGGCGCAACCACCGGCGCGCTTGCGGAACAGGGCGGTCATCGTCGTGATGCTTGCTGTCGCGATGCTGATGCTCGGCCTGCTGACCCGCGCCGATTATGGCGCGGCCCTCGACACCGCGATCGCGCGGCATCTTACGTGGCCCGACGGCGCCGGTCCGCCACCACTGATCGCCTTCATGCAGGCGATAAGCTGGATCGGCGGCGGCACGCCGCGTTGGGTACTGGTCGGCCTGATCGCGGCGGCGGTGCGCTATTGGGGCGGGCGGCGTCCGGCGCTCGCGATCGTGGCCGCGGTGCTGTTCGCCAACATTGCGTCGAGCCTGCTCAAGGCGGCCTTCGACCGCCCGCGCCCCGACCTGATCGCCCATCTCGATCATGTCAGCAGCGCTTCCTATCCCAGCGGCCACGCCACCAGCGCGGCGGCGCTCTACCTGACGCTGGCACTGCTTGCGCCGGTGCGATGGCGGCGGCCAGCATGGACCTTCGCGATGCTGATGATCGGCCTCACCGGCCTGTCGCGCATCATGCTCGGCGTGCATTGGCCGAGCGATGTCGTCGGCGGCACCCTGCTCGGCGCGGCTTTCGCGCTGGCGGCGGCGTGGTGGGCGCGTTCGGAGCGCGCCGGGCCGGCATGACCGCTCGACAGCGCCGTCCAAGCGGCTAGGTTGGAATGATGGCACAAGGCACGCACGACTTCGTCCCCGATCCGCGCAACGACGCGATCCTCATCAACGTCAACGGCGCGCTCGTTCCGCGCGCCGAAGCCAGCGTGTCGGTGTTCGACAGCGGCTTCATGCTTGGCGACGGAGTGTGGGAGGGGATCCGCGTTCACCGCGGCCGCATGGCGTTTCTCGACCAGCATCTCGATCGGTTGTGGGAGGGCGCAAAGGCGATCGCGATGGACATCGGCATTTCGCGCGAAGCGCTCGAACGGCGGCTCTACGACACGATCGATGCCAACCGGATGGACGCGTGCCACATCCGCCTGATGGTGACGCGGGGGATACGCTCGACCCCCTATCAGGATCCGCGCGTTATCGTCTCGCCCGCGACGATCGTCATCATTGCCGAATATAAGGATCCGCTGCCCGCGACGGTCGAAAAGGGGCTGTCGCTCTTTACCGTCCATGTCCGCCGCGGCGATCCCGCGGTGCAGGACCCGAAGCTCAATTCGCATTCCAAGCTCAACTGCATCACCGCCTGCATCCAGGCGGCGCAGGCCGGCGCCGACGAGGGGCTGATGCTCGATCCGCACGGCTTCGTCGCGACCTGCAATTCGACCCATTTCTTCATCGTCCGCAAGGGCGAGGTGTGGACGTCGACCGGCGATTATTGCCTTGGCGGGATCACGCGCGGCAACGTCATCCGTATCTGCCGCGACAACGAAATAGCGGTCCATGAACGGAATTTTTCGCTGACCGATGTCTATGGAGCCGACGAGGCATTCGTGACCGGCACCTTCGCCGGCGTCGTGCCGGCGCACACGATTGACGGGCGCAAGCTGACCGATGGGCGCGGGCCGATGGTCGAACGCCTGCAGGGCCTCTATCGCGCGCTGATCGAGGCCGATATCGCGGTGCGGGGACGACCGTGACCGATTGCATCCGCATCGCCATGTGGTCGGGGCCGCGCAACCTGTCGACCGCGATGATGCGCAGTTTCGGCAGCCGAGCCGACAGCTTCGTCACCGACGAACCCTTTTACGGCGCCTATCTGCGGCAAACCGGCGACCCGCAGCCGATGATGGAGCAGGTCATGGCGTCGATGGACTGCGATTGGCGCAGCGTCGCGCACACCCTGTCGGGGCCGAATCCCGCCGCCACGCCGATCTGGTATCAGAAGCATATGGCGCACCATATGGTCGGCCCGATCGCGCATCACGATCTGCCCGGGCTTCGCCACGCCTTCCTGATCCGCGACCCGGCGCGCGTCGTCGCGAGCTATGCGGCCAAGCGCGTGATGGTCCGCCCCGACCATCTCGGCACCGCGCGTCAGGTCGAGTTTTTCGACCGCGAGGCCGACCGGCTCGGCCATGCGCCGCCGGTGATCGACAGCGCCGACATATTGCGCGATCCGGCGGCGATGCTGCAGAAATTGTGCGCAGCGCTCGGCATCGGATGGGACGCCGCCATGTTGCGGTGGCAACCCGGAATCCAAGCCACCGACGGCATATGGGCGTCGCACTGGTATGACGCGGTTGCGGCCAGCACGGGCTTCGGTGCGCCCGACAAGCCGGCGGCGGCGCTGTCGCCCGAGGCCCAGGCCGTCGCGGACGCGTGCCGCGCCGACTATGCCTATCTTGCGCAGCATAAAATCGCCGCCTGACGCAATTTTCGCTGTCCTACACGGGCGCCTTTTGCCATCAAGTCTGCGGGCAGCAACAGAGGGCGGACGCGTGATGCAATCCAGTGTGAAGTTCGGCAGTTTTCTCCGGGGAATCGCGATCGGTGCGGCGGCGATTTTCGCCGTTGGGACAGCGTCGGCGCAGGACGCGGCGGCGACGCAGAAGACGGTGATTACCGCGGCGCGCTATCTCGACGTGCTGACCGGCAAGACCGTCGAGCATCCCGCGATCTTCGTCGGGCCCGACGGGCGCATTACCGGCATCGCCGATGCGCGCACCGTGCGCTGGGGCTCCGACGTCCGGCAGATCGACCTTGGCGATCGCACGCTTTTGCCGGGCCTCATCGACATGCACGTCCATCTGACCTCGCTCGCCGAAGTCGGCGGCTATCAAGGGCTGCGCTATACCGACAGCTTCTGGACCGTCGTCGGCGTCGCCAACGCGAAGAAAGTGCTCGATGCGGGCTTCACCACCGTACGGAATGTCGGCTCCGCCGATTTCGAGGACGTCGGGCTGAAGCAGGCGATCGAGGGCGGCTTCATTCAGGGACCGCGCATCATTCCGGCGGGGTGGGCGATCGGCGCGACCGGCGGCCATTGCGACAGCGGCGGGCTGCCGCCCTCGATGGACCGCAAGGAGGCGTCGGTGATCGACAGCCCCGAAGAGGCGCGCGCGAAGGTGCGCTGGCTGCACAAATATGGCGCGCGCGTCATCAAGATCTGCGCGACCGGCGGCGTCTTTTCGCTCGGCGACAGCGTCGGCGCGCAGCAACTGACCTTCGACGAGATGAAGGCGATTGCCGACGAGGCGCATATGCTGGGGCTGAAGGTCGCGGCCCACGCGCATGGCGACGACGGGATCAAGACGGCGATCCTTGCCGGCATCGATACGATCGAACATGCCAGCCTTGCGAGCGATGCGGCGATCAAGCTCGCCATCGAGCACAAGACCTGGTTCGACATGGATATCTATAACGACGATTATATCCTCGCGACCGGGACCGCCAACGGCACCGAACAGGAAAGCCTCGACAAGGAAAAGGCGATCGGCCTTGCCCAGCGCCAGACCTTCCAGCGCGCTGTGAAGGCAGGGGTGCGGATGCTGTTCGGCACCGATGCCGGCGTCTATCCGCACGGCGATAACGGCAAGCAGTTCGCAAAGATGGTTGAGTGGGGGATGACCCCGCTCCAGGCGATCCGCGCCGCGACGGTCAGCGGCGCCGAAGCGCTCGACATGACGAACGACCTCGGCGCGATCGCGGTCGGTCGCTACGCCGACATCATCGCGGTCGATGGCGACCCGCTTGCCGATGTGACCCGGCTCGAACATGTCGCCGCGGTCGTGAAGGGCGGGGTGCTGGTGAAGGGCGAATAATCCGCCCTTGAGGAAAGGGACTATACGACTAGCTTGTCGATCAGGGCTTCGCGCATCGCGGGGGTGAAATTCAACACCGCCTCGACATAGCTCGGAATATCGCCATGATCGCGGCGCACCGTCGCCAGCGCGGCGTCGAGATAGGCGGGATTGACCGACATCAGCGCGCGCACCGCCTCGTCCTTGATCTCGGCGCCATAGCGGGCACGGATGTGTGCGGCACCCTGCGCGATACGTTCCTCGATCTTGCCCGCCGTGTTGGTGAGCAGATAGTCGTGCATCAGATCATCCTCGTGCACACCGACGAGCCGGTGGACGATCGCGACCGCAAAGCCGGTGCGATCTTTGCCCGCGACGCAGTGCACCAGGCTCGGCGCATCATATTCGGCGAGCGCCGCCAGATAGAGGCGCAGGGTCGCGACGAGCGCCGAGCGATAGGGCATGCCAGCATAGGTATCGATCATTCGTGCCCGTGCCGTCTCGACTTCGATCGCGCCGCCCGCTGCCTGAAGGTGCGGCGCCAGCCCTGCGGTGACGCCGCCTGCGAACAGGACGCGCGCCGAAAAATTGTCGGAGCGGCGACAGGGATGCATTTCGCGCTCATCGTCGCCGCGCAGGTCGATCACGGTTTCGAGGCCCAGCGCATCGACCGCGCCCAGATCCGCGTCGGTCGCCTGTTCGTGGTGCGCCGAACGCCAGAGCAGTCCCTGCCGCAGCCGTCCGCCGTCCTCGACCGCATAGCCGCCATAGTCGCGGAAATTGTGGATGCCCGAAAGCGGCAGGACGCGGTCGGCGATCATGGCTATTCTCCGGTAAAGACGGGTGGGCGCTTTTCGACGAAGGCGTTGATCGCCTCCCGGTTGTCGGCTGTTTCGTGGACGATCGCCTGATAGGCGGCGCTGAGTTCGAGGATGTCGCTCATCCGGCTGTGCTGCGCTTCGCGGAGCAGCCGCTTGGTGAGCCGCAGCGCGCGGGGCGGGTTGCACACGATGCGCTCGGCGATCGCCACCGCACGGTCGAGCAGTTCGGCGTCGGGGACGACTTCGGTGACAAGCCCATAGTCCTTTGCCGTCTGCGCATCGAAGCGGTCGCCGGTCAGGAAGAGTTCGGCCGCGCGCGGATAGCCGAGGACGCGCTGGAGAAGCCAGGCGCCGCCGTCGCCGGGGACGATGCCGACCTTGATGAAGCTGCAGGCGAATTTGGCGCTCTCCGCCGCGATACGGATGTCGCAGGTGCAGGCAAGGTCGCAGCCGAGGCCGACGGCATGGCCGTTGACCGCGGCGATCATCGGGATCTCGCAGTCCATCAGCGCGCGGATCACCGCCTGCACGCCGCGGCGATAATTGGCGCGGGTCGAATCGGGCTGATCGAGTACGCCGATCCCCTTGCGATCCTGCATCGACTTGAGATTGCCGCCGGCGCTGAACGCTTTGCCGCTGCCCGTAAGGATGATTGCGCTGACGCTGCGATCCTCGCCCAGCGCGCGGAGCGTGTTGACGATATCGTCGCAGTCGGCATGGGTGCCGATCGCGTTCATGCTCTCGGGCTTGATCATCGTCAGGATGGCGATCTTTCCCCGCCGCTCGACACTCAGAAATTCGCCCATCATCACGTCTCCTGTACCGCGCACAGGCTATGCCCCGCGGTCTGTTCTGGCAAGTTGCAGATGGCGTTGCCGGGCGCGGATCGGCGCCCGGTCGCCGCATCGGTTCAGCGGACCGCGCCTCCGCTACGCAGCGCGGCGATTCGCTCGGCGTCGTAGCCGAGCGCGGCAAGCACCGCGTCGCCGTCTGCGCCCACCGCCGGCGCGGGACGCGGCGTGTCGGCCTTCGTCGCCGAATAGCGCGGGGCAGGGGCGGGCTGGGTGGCGCCGCCGACCGAGAGGAAGGTTTCGCGCTCGACATTGTGCGGATGCTGCGGCGCCTCTGCGAGCGAGAGGACGGGAGCAAAGCACACGTCGGTCATTTCCATCAGCGCGCACCATTCGTCGCGCGTCTTGGTCGCGAACAACGCGGTCAGCTTGTCCTTGAGCGGTGCCCATTGCGATGGGTCCATCTGCGCATCGAAGGCGGGATCGGCGTCGAGCCCGGTCTTTTCGCGCAGCAAGGCATAGAATTGCGGCTCGATCGAGCCGATCGAGATGAACTTGCCGTCGGCGCACGCATAGGTGTCGTAGAAATGGGCGCCGGTATCGAGCATGTTCACCCCCGGCTCGTCGCGCAGCCGACCCATGGCATAAAAGCCCCAGCTCATCCCCGCGAGCAATGCCGACCCGTCGGTCATGGCGCAGTCGATGACCTGACCCTCGCCGGTCTTCGCGGCGTGCAGCAGCGCGCTTGCCATGCCGAAGGCCAGCATCATGCCGCCGCCGCCGAAATCGCCCACATAATTGACTGGCGGCACCGGCTTTTCTCCCGCGCGGCCAACGGTATGGAGGACGCCCGACAGCGCGATATAGTTGATGTCGTGTCCGGCCGCCTGCGAATAGGGGCCATATTGGCCCCAGCCGGTCATGCGTCCGTAAACAAGCCTGGGATTGTCGGCGAGCAGCACATCGGGGCCGAGCCCCAGCCGCTCCATGACGCCCGGACGATAGCCTTCGATGATGCCGTCGGCGCTCTTGCACAGATCGCGCGCGATCGCGACCGCATCGGGATTTTTCATGTCGAGCGCGATCGAGGTGCGGTTGCGCGACAGCGGATCGCGCGGGTCCATGAAACCGCCGGGACGATCGATGCGGATCACCTCCGCACCATGGTCGGCGAGCATCATCCCGCAATAGGGGCCGGGACCGATCCCCGCAAATTCGATGATCCTGATGCCCTTGAGGGGTCCGGCCATGTCGTGTCTCCCATGCCTGCATCGTCATTGCGAGGACCCCGGACTTGATCCGGGGGACGCTGCAATCCAGGGGGGCGTAAGCCGCCCTGGATTGCTTCCCCCGGCTTTCGCCGGGGTCGCAATGACGATGATTGTCTTATATGCGTTCGATGATGATGGCCGGTGCCATGCCGCCCGCGGCGCACATGGTGACGAGGCCATAGCGGCCACCCGAGCGTTCGAGTTCGTCGAGCGCGGTGCCGATCAGGATCGAACCGGTCGCGCCGATCGGATGACCGAGCGCCATCGCGCCGCCATTGATGTTCACCTTTTCGCGATCGAGGTCGAGGTCGCGGATGAACTTTTCGGCGACCACCGAAAAGGCTTCGTTGATTTCCCAGACGTCGATGTCGTCCTTGGTCAGTCCCGCTTTTTCGAGCACCTTCTTGGCCGCCGGAACCGGGGCGTTGAGCATCAGCGTCGGATCGTCGCCGATATTGGCATAGGCGACGACGCGCGCGCGGGGCTTCAGGCCATGCTTGTCGGCATAATCCTTGGATGTCAGCAAAATCGCGGCGGCGCCGTCGACAACGCCCGACGAATTGCCTGCATGATGGAAATGCTGGATTTCAAGGTCGGGATAGCGGCGGTTGATCTGCTTCCGGAAGGTGAAGCCGCCGCCCATGTCGAAATCGGCGAGCGCGGCAAAGCTGGGCTTGAGCGACGCAAGACCCTCCGCGGTGGTTTCGGGGCGCGGGAATTCTTCATGGTCCAGCGCGACGCTGCCGTCCGGGTTCAGGACGGGCACGACCGACTTGTTGAAGCGGCCTTCCTTGATCGCCCTGTCGGCGCGCTGTTGGCTGACGAGCGCGAGCGCATCGAGCGCTTCGCGGCTGATGCCTTCGATCGTCGCGATCGCGTCGCCGCAGATGCCCTGGTGCGACTGCGGGTGGATTTCGTCGAGCGCTTCATGGCCCGATCCCATCAGGCGCGGCGGCAGCCCTGCGTTTGCCTGCTCGGCGGCAAAGGCAGTGGTGTAGCTCATCATCTCGGTACCGCCGGCGATGACGCAATCTTCCATGCCGCTCATCACGCTCGCCGCGGCGAAATTGACCGAGCTGATGCCGCCGCCACAGAAGCGGTCGAGCGTCGTTCCACTGGCCTTGGTGTCGTACCCAGCCGACAGCGCCGCCATGCGGCCAAGGTCGCCGCCCTGCTTGCCGTTCTGCGACGAGGTCGACCAGACGATATCGTCGACCGTTGCCGTGTCGAGATGATTACGGTCGCGGATCGCCGCGAGGACGGTCGCGGCGAGATGCTGTGGGTGAAGATGCGACAGTGCGCCCTTGCCGGGCTTGCCAATCCCGCGCGGCGTGCGGACGGCGTCGATGATATAGGCTTCGGCCATGACGATGTTCCTTCCTTGAAAGTCTTGACGAGGGGCTATGCGGCCACAGCGAGGTTTACCGGGGCGCCATGCGGATCGCGCCGTCGAGGCGGACGGCCTGGCCGTTGAAATAGGTGTTGCGGATCATTTCCATCGCCAGGCTGGCATATTCCTCGGCCTTGCCGAGCCGCTTGGGGAAGGGGACCGACGCTTCGAGACTTTCCTTGACCTTGGGGTTCATATTGCCGAGCAGCGGGGTGCCGAACACACCGGGCATGATCGAATTGACCCGGATGCCGAGGTCCATCAGATCGCGCGCCATCGGCAGGACGAGGCCGTTTACCCCGGCCTTGGCCGACCCGTAGATGACCTGACCGATCTGCGCGTCCTGCGCCGCGACCGAGGCGGTGAAGATGATTGCGCCACGTTCGCCGTCTTCCAGTTCGGGCAATGTCGCCATGCCTTCGGCCGCGATCGATCCGATCCGGTAGCTGGCGGTCAATATGCCCGCGACGCCATATTCATAATCGGCGGTCGGGGTCCGGCGAAATTTGCCCGTTTCCTTGTCATAGGCGAGCGTCTTGCCGCGGCGCGACGTCATCGCGCAGTGGACCGCGATGCGTTCCTGACCATGAGCGGCGCGCGCCTTGGCAAAGCCGTCGAGAACCGACTGTTCGTCGGTGATATCGACATGGACGAACAGGCCGCCGATCGAATGCGCCACCTCTTCGCCCAGCGCGTCGTTGATATCGAAGATCGCGACCTTCGCACCCGCGGCGGCAAGGGCTTCGGCGGTTGCGCGGCCAAGACCGGACGCGCCGCCCGTGACAACGGCCGCGGTCGAGGAATCGAGTTTCATGGGGAGGCTCCTCAGGCTGGAATCTGGTTGAAGGGGACGCCCTTGTCGGGGCGATGGTCTTGCGGCAGGCCGAGGATGCGCTCGGCGATCGTGTTGAGCAGCGTTTCGTCCGATCCGCCGGCGATGCGGCCGGTCGGCGCGTTGATCCAGCTCGATGCCCAATCGTCCTTGGGCGAGGCATGCTCGTCGAAGTGGAAGCCGCCGACGCCCTGCAGGTCGATCGCGAGTTCGGACAGCTTCTGGCGCGAGCGAACCGCAACCAGCTTGTTGAGCGAGCCTTCGGGCCCCGGCGTCATACCCGCCTGCATCATCAATCGTGCGCGGACATTGATCGAATCGAGTCCCGAACGCATCGCATAGTTGCGGGCGATCTGCTGCCGGATGCGGCCATCCTCGATCGCCGGTCGGCCATTGATCATCAGGTCTTTCGCCAGATCGACGAACAGGTCGAGGTGCGGGCCGAATCCGGCGCTGTCGGTCGCGACATAGCGTTCGATCATCAGGGTCGCGAGCGCGACCGAGAAGCCGCCGCCGACCGGAGACATGCGGTGGTCGTCGCTGATCTTCACATCATCGAAGAAGACTTCGTTGACGTGGCTGTCGCCGCCGGCGAGCTTGATCGGGCGCACGGTGACGCCGGGCGCCTTCATGTCGACCCAGAAATAGGTAAGGCCCTTGTGCTTGGCGACGGTCGGGTCGGTGCGCACGACGATGACGCCATAGTCGCTATATTGCGCCCAGCTCGTCCAGACTTTCTGGCCGTTAATCTTCCATCCGTTGCCATCGGTTTCGGCGCGCGTGCGCAGGCCGGCAAGATCGGTGCCGCCCGATGGTTCGGAGAAGAGCTGGCACCAGATTTCTTCGCCCTGCAGCGCCTTGAGCACGCGCTCCTTCACGAAATCGCGGTCAGAGCCGAACTGCATCAGCACCGGCACCGGCATGCCGAGCGAGATGCCGAAATAGACGTTCGGGAAGCCGTGCTTCATCTCCTCGGCTTCGAAGGTGATCTTCTCGATATGGCCAAGGCCCTGTCCGCCGAGGTCGGTAGGCCAGTTGATGCCCGCGAAGCCCGCATCGAATTTCGCCTTTTGATAGCGGCGTCCGAGCGCGAGATCCTCTTCGACGCTCAGGCCCTTGCGGGCCGCCTTGCCGAACGTGGGCGCGACGGATTCGCACCAGGCTGCGGCCTTCGCGCGATAGGCTTCGAGATCGCTCATGCTGCTTCTCCTGCCAGGCGGTCGACCAATATATCTTCCCAGAACAGGCTGCTTCCCTGTTCAAGCGCCAGCGTGCGGGCGCGGCGCATATGTAGGTGCAGGCCGATTTCCCAGGTCACGCCGATGCCGCCGTGGATCTGCACGCAATCGCGCGCCGCGGTGTCATAGGCTTCGGTCGCCGAAAGCCGCGCCGCGGCGGCCGCCGTCACGAAGTCGCTCTGCCCCTCGCGCGAGGCCGCGTGGATGCAATTGGCGCGCGCGAGTTCGACGAGGCCGTAGAGTTCGGCGATGCGGTGCTTGATCGACTGGAAGGCGCCGATCGGTTGCCCGAACGCCTTGCGCGTGACGGCATAGTCGCGCGCGATTTCCATCAGCGCCTCGGCTCCGCCCGTCTGTTCGTGCGCGGTGATGACGGCCTGCAATGCCAGAATGTGCAGCGCCGCCGCGCGCGCGGCGCTTCCGCTGACGAGCGTCTCGGCGGGCGTATCGGCAAAATGCAGGTCGGCGAGGCAGCGGCTGTTGTCGAAGCTGTCGATCGCCGTCTTTTCGACCTTGGCAAGATCGACCAACGCGAGGACCGGCATACCCGGGCCATTGGCGAAGACAATGGCGACGTCGGCATGTAATGCGCCCGAAACGCCGTCCTTCACCCCATCGAGGCGATCATTGGTCAGCGTGACTTTGGGATGGGCGGGCAGGGCGTCAGGCCCCGATGCAATCGCGACCGCCCCGATGACGTCACCGCTTGCCAGTCCAGGTAGCCAGCGCTGTTTCTGATCATCGCTGCCGTATAGCTCGATCGCTTTTGCCGCACCGAAATTCGAGGTCAGAAAGGGTGCGCCGCTGAGCGTGCGGCCCGCCTGGTGCGCGATCAGGCCGAGTTCGACTAGGCCGAGCGCAAGGCCGCCATGGGCTTCCGGCAAGGCCAGCGCGGTCCAGCCTTGTTCTTTCGCGGTGGCCCAGAAGGCTTCGTGATAGCGCCCGCTTGTCTGGAGCAGCGGGAGCAGATCGTCCTTGTGCACGCGCGCTTCCAATATGCGGCGCGATTCGGTGGCGATCGCCTGTTGTCCTTCGTCGTGCAAAATCGACATCGGTCCGAGTCCTCTACCCTTTATGTTTTCACCCATCATCCGGACGTTAACGTAAACGTCAAGTCGTTTTGACGCTACGGCTGGAGGATCGGGCGGCAAAGCGCAACTGACAGGGGCATCAGGTGCGTCCGGCCTTCCAGTCGCGGCGGATCTTCTTGGCAAGGCTCCATTTGTGAACCTCGGTCGGACCGTCGTAGATGCGGAAGGCGCGCACCTCGCGGAACACCTGTTCGACGATCGTGCGATCGGTGACGCCGGTCCCGCCCATCACCTGAACGCAGCGGTCGGCGATCCGCATCAGCGCTTCGGAGACCGCAACCTTTGCCATCGAGCTTTCGACCGTGCCGAGCGACCCGGTGTCGAGAACGCCGGCGCACCAGTCGATCATCAGTTCGGCCTGCTTCAGATCGATCATATTCTCGGCGAGCATGAAGCCGACGCCTTCATGCTCGATCAGCGGCTTGCCAAAGGCTTCACGCCGGTTGGCATAGTCAGTCGCGATTTCGTGCGCGCGAATGCAGCAGCCGAGCCAACGCATGCAGTGTGACAGCCGGGCGGGGGACAGGCGGACCTGCGCGTAGCGAAAGCCTTCGCCCGCCTGTCCCAGCATCTGATCGGCAGGGATACGCAGATTGTCGATGGTCAGCGTCGCGTGCCCGCCGGGCATCGAACTGTCGATCGTGTTCGGAATCTCGTCGATGCGGATCGCCGGATCGGGCAGGTCGACGAGGAACATGCATGCGCCTTCTTCGGCCTTCGCCATGACGATGCCGACGCGCGCGCCCTCCGCGCCGGTGATGAAGGTCTTGCGGCCGTTCACGACCCAATGATTGCCGTCGGGGCGGCAGGTCGTTTTCATCATCGACGGATCGGACCCCGCACCGCCTTCTTCGGCGGGTTCGGTCATGAAAAAGGCCGATCGGACGCGGCCCTCGACCATCGGCTTGAGGAACCGTTCCTTGAGCTCGGGGCTGCCTTCCTTGCCGAGCAGATACATATTGCCTTCGTCGGGCGCCATCGTGTTGCAGGCGAGCGGACCGAGCGGCGACAGCCCTGACTTGATGAGGACGACCGCCGTCTCGCGCTGATTGAGGTGGCTGCCATCGGACAGGATGTGCGGCGTCAGCACGCCCGCGGCCCGCGCATGCTCGCGCATTTCCATCACCAGCTCGTCGGTCGGTGCGCCATGATGGTCGCGGCGCGGGTCTTTCTCATAAGGGACCACCGTCTCGCGGACGAAGGCCTCGACCTTGGCTGCGATCGCCAGCGCCCGATCCGATATGCCTTGGTGCGTCGCCGCCATTCCGATTCCCTTCGCTGTCTAACTATATCGTCTCTCAACCCGACGTTGACGTAAGCGTCAAGTTAATTCAAGGGAGAAGCAACGGTGCCGTAACGGCAGAGACAGAAGGGAAGGATGGACCATGGCTTTCAAGACGCGCATCACCGAAATGCTGGGTATCGAGCATCCGATCGTGCAGGGCGGCATGCAGAGCGTCGGCTATGCCGAACTGGCGAGCGCTGTGTCGAACGCCGGCGGCCTCGGCATCATCACCGCGCTGACCCAGCCAAGCCCTGACGCTCTGCGCGACGAAATCGAACGCTGCCGGTCGATGACCGACAAGCCCTTCGGCGTGAACATGACGGTCTTTCCGACCATCAACGCGCCCGATTACAAGGCCTATGCGCAGGCGATCATCGACGGCGGCGTCAAGATCGTCGAAACGGCGGGCACCCAGGCGGTGCGCGAGATTTGGGAAATGCTCAAGCCCCATGGCGTTACCATCCTCCACAAATGCACCGCCGTGCGTCATGCGCTGTCGGCCGAAAAGGCGGGCTGCGACATCATTTCGATCGACGGCTTCGAATGTGCGGGCCATCCCGGCGAAGACGATATTCCGGGGCTGATCCTGATCCCGGCGGCAGCCGACAAGGTGAAGATTCCAATGCTGGCCTCGGGCGGCTTCGGCGACGGACGCGGGCTGGTCGCAGCGCTATCGCTCGGTGCCGAAGGCATCAACATGGGGACGCGCTTCTGCGCGACCAAGGAAGCGCCGATCCACGACAATGTGAAGCAGGCCTATGTCGATAATGACGAGCGCGGCAGCTTCCTGATCTTCCGCAGCCTCAAGAACACCGCGCGCGTCGGCAAGAGCGCAGTGTCGGAGGAGGTGGTGCGCCGCCTTGCGCAGCCCGATGCGACCTTTGCCGACGTCGCCGAACTGGTCAACGGCAAGGCCGGCCGCGAACTCCTCGAAACGGGAGATCTGACGAAGGGTGTGTTCTGGGCCGGGATGGTCCAGGGCCTTATCCATGATATTCCGAGCTGCCAGGAATTGATCGACCGCATCATAGCCGAGGCGGAGGCTGTCCTCGATCAGCGACTGACCGGGTTTCGCGCCTGAACGGCCTTCCCAAAGAAATGCCCCGCCGGTGGGACGCCGGCAGGGCAGTTGGGGGAGGTGATCTGGGTGGCAACTGGTGCAGGGTTGCCATGAACGCAGGTTCGATCACCGGAACCTGCCATCCGCTTTTGGCAATGGTGCGGTTCCCCCACTTTGACTTGCATCAACAAGCGAAAATAATCATGCCCGATCGGTCGCCGCCGCGGCACCGGACGAAAGAGATTTTCACGGCATGAGCATCGTTCATTATCAGGGCTTCGCGGGAATCCGCCTCGAAGCCGACGTCATCGGATCGGATAATGACCCGGCGGTGCTGCTGCTTCACGGTGCCGGTCAGACGCGCGCGATCTGGTCGAATGTCGCCGACGCGCTCGAACAGGCCGGCCGCCGCGTTATCAGCCTAGACCTTCGGGGTCATGGCGGTAGCGAGTGGCCCGAGGATGGGCGCTATGATTTCGATGCGTTGGTCGGCGATCTGCGCGCGGTGCTGGCGCAGCTCGGCACGCGGCCGGTCGTTGTCGCCTCGACCCTGGGCGGATGGATCGCCGCTGCCGCGCTCGAACGCGACGCGGCGGTGCTCGCCTCGGGGCTGGTGCTCGTCGACCTGCCGGTCAGTGACGATGTAACGATGGCGCGGCGCATCGGTGACCGCCTGCGCGAAGCGGCCAACCGCGCGCCTGGTCAGGCGGCATGGGACGCCCGGCTGTTCGAAGCCTTCGACGCCGCTACCGTGACCGAGCGGCTTTCCGGGATCGCCCCCAATATAGCCTTGCCGACGCTCTATGTCCGCGGCGCGATGAGCGAACTCGTCTCGCGCGCCTCGGCGGCGGGGTTCGTCGGCCAGCTCCCCGATGGCGAACTGGTCGAGGTGGAGGACGCCGCGCTGGTCGTCACCGAAGACCGGATCGATGCGCTTGGCGCGCATCTGATCGACTTTCTCGAGCGCCGCGCGCCGCGCGGCTGGCCCGAATATCGCGCTGGGTCCGATGCGCGGACCTTTCGCGACGCACTCGGCTGTTTCGCGACCGGCGTTACCGTCGTCACAGCGATCGATGCGGCGGGCCAGCCGATCGGCCTCACCGCCAACAGCTTCACTTCGGTATCGCTCGACCCGCCGCTCCTCCTCGTTTGCATCGCCAACAACGCCGGCAGCGCGGGGGTGCTGCGCGAAGCGGAGCATTTCGCGGTCAATGTGCTCCAGATCGGCCAGCAGCCGACGTCGAATCGCTTTGCGGGCAAGGGCGAGGACCGCTTCGCGGCAACCGGGTGGGAGATCGGCGAGTTCGGCACGCCGGTGCTGTCGGGATCGCTCAGCAGTTTCGAATGCGCGCGCGAGGCAGTGCATCCGGGCGGCGATCATTTCATTCTTGTCGGCCGCGTCCTGAAAGCAATCTTCGAACCGCGCCGCGATCCCTTGCTCTACTTCCGCGGCAAATATCGCAAGCTGCACTTCGCCTGAGGTAAGGCGCCAATTCCGGCGGTTATGGTGAGCCCTGCTGGGTTCGAACCAGCGACCTACTGATTAAAAGTCAGTTGCTCTACCGACTGAGCTAAGGGCCCATCGCGGACCGCGCGGGGGCGGTGTGCGAAAGCGAGCCGTCGCCCTAGTGCGCCGAAGCGCCGTGGTCAACCGGCTTTGCCCGCGAAAGACGCGCGGCGAGTTGGCGGACGCTTTGGCCGCTGAGTGGATGGCGCCAGGCGGGTGCGATCATGCGGAGCGGGCCGAGCACGAAATCGCGCACGGTCATTGCCGCATGCGGCACGGTGAGCGCCGCATCGCTCCATGCGCCCTCCGACCACAGCAATATGTCGAGGTCGAGCGTGCGTGCGCCCCAGCGCCGGCCCCGCCGCCGTCCGAAAGCAGCTTCGATGGCTTTCAGTCGGCCCAGCATTTCGGGCGGGCTGAGCGGCGAGGCGACGAGCGCGACCGCGTTGGCGTAGCGGCGACGCGATGGACCGAGCGGCGCGCTGGCGACGATCGGGCTCGCATCGACGGGTTCGATATCGTCGCTTTCGAGCGCAGCCAGCGCGGCGTGCAACACGCGCCGCGGATCGCCGAAGCGGACGTGGCGGCGGTTCGAACCAAGGCCGATGGCATAGAGGGGCAGGGGCGTTGCGCTGGTCATGCCCATGCGCCTATCGCAGCGGGGTGAAGATTGACAGCCCCTTGCTCGGTACCGAGCCGCCGCGCGATTGCCGACGTTGCCCGCGCCTTGTCGGGTTGCGTGCCGCCTGTCGCGCCGAGCATCCCGATTGGTGGAATGCCCCCGTCTATGCTTTCGGCGATCCCGATGCGTGGCTCGCCATCGCCGGGCTCGCGCCGGGAAAGCACGGTGCCAACCGCACCGGGCGGCCGTTTACTGGCGATTATGCGGGCGACCTGTTGTTCGAAACGCTCGCCGCCTTCGGGCTCAGCCGCGGCGTCTATGACGGGCGGATCGACGACGGGCTGCGCCTGGACGGAACGATCATCGTCAACAGCGTCAAATGCCTGCCGCCGCAGAACAAGCCGACGCCCGCCGAAATCGCCGCCTGCCGACCCTATTTCGAGGGACAGCTCGCGGCGCTGCCACAGGTCAGGGTGCTGATCGCACTCGGCCGAATTGCGCATGACGCGGCGGTTCAGGCTGTGGGCGGGCGGCTCGCCGCCTATCGGTTTGCGCATGGCGCGGTGCATCGCCTGCCCGACGGGCGCCATCTGGTCGATAGCTATCACTGCTCGCGCTACAACACGAACACCGGGCGACTGACGCCGGCGATGTTCGCCGACGTCTTTCGCACCGCCGTCGCATTGCGCGATCAGACCAGTGGGCGGAATTCGTCGACGACGGCGCGGTAAAGCTGGCGCTTGAACGGGACGATCAGCCGTTCGAGCTCGTCGAGTTCGGCCCAGCGCCAGGCGCGAAATTCCTGATGCCGGGTCGCGATATCGACATCGCTATCCTCGCCCATGAAGCGCATCAGGAACCACGACTGGCGCTGACCGCGATATTTCCCGCCCCACATCTTGCCCATCAGATGGTCGGGCAGGTCGTAGAAATGCTCGGTCTTGCTGCGCGCGATGATATCGACCAGCCCGGCATGGACGCCGGTTTCCTCGCCGAGCTCGCGGATTGCGGCATCTTCGGCATCCTCGCCGGGATCGATGCCGCCTTGCGGCATCTGCCACGCGTCCTCGGCCGAATCGAGTCGCTGGCCGACGAAAACGCGGCCATGGCGATTGGCGAGCATCACCCCGGCGCAGGGGCGATAGGGAAGGGCGCTGGCGTCGATCATGTGGTCGCTTCGGCGACGATCGCCTTGAGGACGGTCAGGTTGCCGCGGATGTCGTCCTTGGCACTCGGGATGCCCTGCGCCAGACAGATATAGCCGTGGATGGTGCCCGCGGCCTCGCGGTAGGTCGTCGGCACCCCGGCGGCGATCAACTTGCCGGCATAGGCGCGGCCCTGATCGCGCAGCGGATCGAGCCCCGCGGTCACAAGCAGGGTCGGCGGCAGGCCGGCGGCGTCGAAATCGATCGGCGATGCGCGGCGATCGGCGGGATCGGCGGCATAATGATCGCCGAACCAGGTCATGCCGCCTTCGGTGAGCAGATAGCCATCCTTGAAATCGCGATAGCTTTGCCAGTCCTGATGCGTCGTGACCGCCGGATAGATCGGATGGATCGCGACCACCGGCTTCGCGGCTGGCGTATCGCGCAGCGCGAGCGCGGTCGCGATGGTCAGATTGCCGCCCGCGCTGTCGCCCGACAGGACCAGCCCGGTGCAAGGAATATTGTCGGCGACCCAGCGCGTCGCCGCTTCGCAATCCTCGGGCGCCGCAGGGAAGGGGTGTTCGGGTGCGAGGCGATAGTCGACGGCGATCACCGGCATGTCGAGCTGACGCGCCGCTTCGGCGCAATAGGGATCGTGCGTGTCGAGATCGCCGATCACCCAGCCGCCGCCATGGTAGAAGACCATGACCGGGCCGGGCTCGCGATCGGGACGGTTGTCATAGATGCGGATCGGAATCTCGCCGGCGGGTCCGGGAATGGTGCGATCCTCGACCTTCGCGATCGTGCCGCGCGGCACGTCGGCCATCTGGCCCATCACGCGCATCATCTCGCGCCCCGCCTCGGGCGGCATCTCTTCCATCTTGGGGCCGTCCTGGGCGTTGAGGAAGGCAAGAAACGCCGCCACATCGGGGCGAACATAAGGAGTCGTGCCGTCGGTCATCCGTCATATCCCTTTGCTATGTTGTTGCCGCTGCTATTCGCCATCGGGCGGCATAATTCAATGGCAATTGGAAACTGATTGCGGCAGGCGCGCGCCGATCCGCTTTGCAGCGCACAAATTTTTCTGAATTGCGGGCGACGAAAGACGGGCCTAGGCCCATTCCGGCAATTCGCAGGACTCTAAAGGCAGAACAGAAAATGGCGACAGTGGTCGAGGACCGGGCCGAAGATCGGCAGTCCCCCCTTTCCGACGCAGTGGTGGTTCGTTTCGCGGGCGACAGCGGCGACGGGATGCAGCTTACCGGTGGTCAGTTCACGCTTTCGACCGCGCTCGCGGGCAATGACCTGGCGACTTTCCCTGATTTTCCGGCCGAAATCCGCGCCCCGCAGGGGACGTTGTTCGGTGTTTCGGCGTTCCAGATCAATTTCGGGTCGAGCGAGATCACGACTGCGGGCGACGCCCCGGACGTGCTCGTCGCGATGAACCCCGCGGCGCTCAAGACCAATGTCGGCGTGCTCAAGCTCGGCGGCCTGATCATCGCCGATGAGGGTGAATTCAACGACCGCAATCTCGCCAAGGCGAAATATGACGCCAACCCGCTCGAGGATGGCAGCCTTGCGAAATGGCAGCTTCTGAAGCTCAACATCAGTCAGGCGACAATGGATGCGGTCAAACCGTTCGGGCTCGGCAACAAGGAAGCGCTGCGCTGCAAGAATATGTGGACGCTCGGCCTTGCGCTGTGGATGTTCGACCGCGACCGCCAGCCGCTGATCGAGTGGCTGAAGGCGAAATTCGCCAAGGATCCCAATCTTGCCGAAGCGAATATCGCGGCGCTCAATGCGGGCCATGCCTATGGCGAAACCGCCGAACTCGCGGGACCGCTCAAGCAGCATCATGTCGCGCCGGCGCCCGCCGAACCCGGCCTCTATCGTACGCTGACCGGCGCCGAGGGCATCGCGCTCGGCCTTGTCGCCGGGGCGCAGCTTGCGCATCTGCCGATGTTCTTCGGCGGCTATCCGATCACGCCCGCATCGGCAATCCTCCACCATCTGTCGCGGCTCAAGGAATATGACGTCACGACCTTTCAGGCCGAGGATGAAATCGCCGCCATCTGTTCGGCGATCGGTGCGAGCTACGCAGGGTCGCTGGGCGTCACCAGCTCGTCGGGACCGGGTATCGCGCTGAAGGGCGAGGCAATGGGCCTCGCGATCATGACCGAACTGCCGCTCGTCATCGTCAATTCGCAGCGTGGCGGCCCGTCGACGGGCCTGCCGACCAAGACCGAACAGTCGGATCTCTATCAGGCTGTCTATGGCCGCAACGGCGATGCGCCGATGCCGGTGATCGCCGCGCGCTCGCCGGGTGACGCGTTCGAATGCGCGATCGAGGCGTGCCGGATCGCGGTCCAATATATGACGCCGGTGATGTTGCTGACCGACGGCTATATCGCCAACGCGGCCGAGCCGTGGAAAGTCCCCGACCTGACCGCCTATGAAGCCTTCCCGGTCGAATTTCTGACCCAGGTACCCGAAGGCGGCTTCAAACCCTATGGCCGCGACGAAAAGCTCGCGCGCCCGTGGGTGAAGCCGGGTACGCCCGACCTGTTGCACCGGATCGGCGGGATCGAGAAAGAGATCGACACCGGTCACATCAATTATGCGCCCGAAAATCACCAGGCGATGACCGACATTCGCAAGGCGAAGATCGACGGGGTCAAGGTTCCCGACCAGATCGTCGAACTCGGCGCCGAGGGCGGCAAGCTTGCGATCGTCGGCTGGGGATCGACCTATGGCCCGATCCATCAGGCGGTGCGCCGCAAGCGCGCCGAAGGGAAGGACGTCAGCCAGATTCACCTGCGCCATATCTGGCCGCTCCCCGCCAATCTGGGCGAATTGCTCAAAAGCTATGACAAGGTGATCGTGCCCGAAATGAACACGGGCCAGCTCAAGACGGTGCTGCGCGACCAGTATCTGGTCGATGCCAAGCCGCTCAACAAGGTGTCGGGCCAGCCCTTCCGGATTGCCGAAATCGAAGCTGCCATCGAGGAGGCGCTCCAGTGAACGAGATGACGACCATCGCCCGCACGACGACGCTCAAGGATTGGGAAACCGATCAGGAAGTGCGCTGGTGCCCCGGCTGCGGCGACTATGCGATCCTGAAGGCGGTGCAGCGCACCCTGCCCGAAATTGGCGCAGTGCCCGAAAGCACCGTGTTCATCAGCGGGATCGGCTGCTCGTCGCGCTTCCCCTATTATGTCGAAAGCTACGGCTTCCATACGATCCATGGCCGTGCGCCGGCGTTCGCGACGGGGCTGAAGCTTGCCAATCCCGAACTCGACGTGTGGATCGTCACCGGCGACGGCGATGGTCTGTCGATCGGCGGCAATCACACGATGCACCTCATCCGGCGGAACCTCGATTGCCAGATCATGCTGTTCAACAACGAGATTTACGGGCTGACCAAGGGGCAATATTCGCCCACCAGCCGCGTCGGCACCAACAGCCCGTCGACCCCGTTCGGCTCGGTCGACCGCCCGGCGCAGCCCTGCGCCTTCGCACTCGGCGCGGGCGCCCGCTTCGTTGCGCGCGGCTTCGATGTGTCGAAGGAACTGCCGAATGTTCTGAAAGCGGCCCATGCGCACAAGGGCGCGGCCTTTATCGAAATCTTCCAGAACTGCATCGTCTATAACAAGGACGTGTTCCAGGATTTCGCCGCGCCGAAGGGCGCTGAAGACCGCCAGCTCTGGCTCCAGAACGGGGAACCGATGCTGTTTGCCAAGGGCGCGAAGGGCATCGCGCTCGATCAGGAGGCGCTGACGCTCAAGGTCGTCGATGTCGTCGATGGCGACTGGCAGGCGGCGGGCGTGATCGTCCACGACGTCACCAACCGCAGCGTCGCGCACATGCTCGTGGAAATGCGCTTCGGCGAATTCCCGATGGCGCTCGGTGTCCTCTACGACGATCCGCGTCCGACTTTCGAAGCCGACGTATGGCGCCAGAACAAGGCGGCGGCTGAGGGCAAGAAGGCCGATCTGCAGAGCCTGCTCAAGAAAGGGCAGACCTGGACGGTCAGCGAAGGCGGGCCCGATCTCTGATCGCTTGCGGTCGATGCGCGCGTCGGCTTTATAGGGGCGCATGGACAATCTGACCCACAGCCTCGTCGGCGCGGTTCTTGGGCAAATGGGGCTCAAGAAAAAGACCGCGCTGGCGATGCCGACGCTGATCCTCGCCGCGAACCTGCCCGACATCGATGCAAGCTGCGCCTTTTATGGCGTCGAATCGCTCGCGATGCGCCGCGGGATCACCCATGGGCCGATCGCGCTGCTTTTGCTGCCGGTCCTGCTGTGGGCGGCGATGATCGCCTTCGACCGCTGGCAGACGCGGCGGGGAACGCGGCCCGCTACAAGGCCGCCCTTGCATCGCGGCTGGTTGCTCGCGCTCGCCTATATCGGGTGCCTCAGCCACCCGGCGCTCGACTGGCTCAACAACTATGGCGTGCGGCTGCTCGAACCGTTCAGCCACCGCTGGTTCTATGGCGATACGCTGTTCATCATCGACCTGTGGATATGGCTGGCGCTCGGCCTGTCGGTCTGGCTGTCGATGCGACGCGAACGGCGCGGGGCGCCTGACTGGCGACGTCCGGCTTGGATCGGTTTCACCGCCGTTTGCGCCTATATCTTAGCCAACGGTGTCATGACGGGGCAGGCCGAGGCGCAGGCGGCCGACCTGCTGCGCCGGAGCGGACAAGGCGGCGCACTGGTCGTCGCGAGCCCGCCGCCGATCGCCTTCTGGCGGCGCGATATCTTTTGGCGCGGGGGCGGGCGCTATGGCAGCGGCGCCTATGCGCTGGGGCAGGGGAGCACGGTGGAGCCGGGGGTTCCGACGGGCATGGACGACATGCGCCTCCGCGCGTGGTTGAAGTCCGATCCGCCCGCGCGCGCCTTCCTGTTCTGGGCACGGATGCCGGTCGCGACGCGCGACGGCGATGCGATCGTCCTGCATGATCAGCGCTATATGCAGCCGCTGGCGCGCGACCAGTTCACGGTGCGCGTGACCGCACCCGATACCGCCAGCTATCCGTGATGGCGCCGCCGACGATCCTGTGGTTTCGCAGCGATCTGCGGCTCGCCGATCAGGCGGCGCTTGTCGCTGCCGCGGCGTCGGGTCCGGTCATTCCCGTCTATATTCTCGACGACGAAACGCCGCGGCATCGGGCGATGGGCGGCGCGTCGCGCTGGTGGCTGCATCACAGCCTCGCGCGGGTCGACGAAAGCCTGCGCGCGCGCGGTTCGCGGTTGATCCTGCGGCGCGGCAAGTGCGAGGACGAACTGGCGAAGATTGCCGGGGAAAGCGGGGCCGGCGCCGTGCATTGCCTCCGTCATTACGAGCCGTGGTGGCGCAATGCCGAGCGCGCGGTCGCGAAGCGCCTCGATCTCATGTGTCACGACGGCAATTACCTCGCGCCGCCGGGATCGGTGAAGACCGGCAGCGGCGGTCTCTATAAAATCTACACCCCCTTCTGGCGCGCGCTGCGCGATCATATGCCGCCGCCTGTGCCCGTGGATGCGCCCGAAGGCCTCGATGCGCCCGACCGCTGGCCGGCGTCGGACCGACTCGACGATTGGAAACTGCTGCCGTCCCGGCCCAATTGGGCGACGGGGTTCGAAGGCGAATGGACGCCGGGCGAAACGGGCGCGCAGGTGCGACTCGGCGCTTTTGCCGAGATCGCTGCGCGTTATGACGAGCAACGGAACCTGCCCGCGATCGAAGGCAGTTCGCGCCTGTCGCCGCATCTTCACTTCGGCGAGATTTCGCCCGCCGCGATCTGGCATGCCGTCGCGGACGCGGGGGGATCGGTCGATGTGTTCCTCGCCGAGATTGGGTGGCGCGACTATGCGCAGACGGTGATCTTGCAATATCCCGATTACGGCGGCCGCAGTGCCCGCGAAGCCTTCGATACCGCGCTGCCCTGGCGGAGTGGCAAGGAGGCCGACGCCGATTTCGCCGCCTGGCAACAGGGACGTACGGGCTATCCGATCGTCGATGCCGGCATGCGGCAGCTCTGGGCAACCGGCTGGATGCACAATCGCGTCCGGATGATCGCCGCGAGCTTCCTCATCAAGCATCTGCTCATCGACTGGCGGCGCGGCGAACAATGGTTTTGGGATACGCTGGTCGATGCCGATTACGCGTCCAATGCGGTGAATTGGCAGTGGGTCGCGGGGTCGGGTGTCGACTCGAACATGTTTCCGCGCATCATGGCGCCGCTCAGTCAGTCGGAGAAATTCGATGCCGCCGCCTATATCCGCCAATGGGTGCCGGAACTGGCCGACATCGGCGAGCCCGCAATCCACGATCCCGACGAATTCGGCCGCCGTCCGCGAAGCTATCCCCCGAAAATCATTGGGCATCGCGAAGCCCGCGCGCGGGCGTTGGCGGCTTATGACGTCATGAAGGCCGACGACAACTGATTGTCATGGCGCAGGTTTTGCGGCAGGGAATGCTAATGAACACCCATGTCAGCCCCCGTCGCGGCAAAGCGCTTCTTCGCGCCGACAGGGCTTTTCGGTCGGGTGGTTTTATCGCGCGCCTCGTCGGCCGCGCCCCGGCGGGGCTGTTCCATCGCCTGCTCGACCGCATCGATGCCGGGCTGGGCAAGGGGACGCTGGAGGGACATCTGCCCGATGGCAGCGTGCGCATCCTGGGCGGACGTGGCAAGGGCCCGACCGCGATCGTTCATCTGAAAAGCTGGTCGGCGCTGGTGCGCCTCGCGATGTCGGGATCGGTCGGTTGGTACCGGGCCTGGGACCTGGGCGAATGGAGTTCGCCCGATCCGGTCCCGCTGTTCGATCTGTTCATGCGCAACGGCGAAACGCTGGGCAATGTCGCGCGCTCGCGCGGGCCGCTGCACTGGATCAATCGCGCCGCCCATATCGTCAACCGCAACAGCCGCAGCGGTTCGAAGCGCAATATTCTGGCGCATTACGATCTGGGCAATGATTTCTACCGGCTGTGGCTCGACAGCGGACTTAATTATTCGAGTGCCTTGTTCACCGACCTTAGCATGACGCTGGAAGAGGCGCAGGAGGTCAAGGTCGATGCGATCCTCGACAGGCTCGACCTGCGGTCGGGGACGCGGCTGCTCGAAATCGGCTGCGGCTGGGGCGCACTCGCCGAACGCGCGGTCGAGCGCCACGATGTTCTCTATACCGGTATCACCCTGTCGCCGTCGCAGGCGGAGGTGGCCGAGGCGCGATTGCAGGCGGTCGATCTTTCGGGGCGTTCGCGTGTCGAAATCTGCGATTATCGGGACGCCAAGGGCCCCTATGACGCGATTGCGAGCGTCGAAATGGTCGAGGCGGTGGGGCAGGCCTATTGGCCCGCCTATCTCGACGCGATCGCGCGGCTGCTCCGCCCCGGCGGCAAGGCGGCGATCCAGTATATCGCGATCAACGACGCGCTGTTCGAACGCTATGCGGCGAGCAGCGACTTCATTCAGGCCTATATTTTCCCCGGCGGTTGCCTGATTTCCGAAAGTCGCTTCCGGGCCTTGGCCGAAGCGCGCGGGCTGACGTGGGGCAATGTGCGCCACTTCGGCGGCGACTATGCCGAAACGCTGCGCCAGTGGCGTGAACGCTTCGACGAGGCGGTGTCGGCGGGGCAACTCCCGGCGGGCTTTGACGAACGCTTCATCCGTCTGTGGCGCTATTATCTGCAATATTGCGAAGGCGGCTTTCGCGGCGGTGGGATCGACGTCGCGCAGGTCACGCTGGAAAAGATCGACGCATAGTCGACTGTAATCGAGTAGAGGGAGAGGGGAATGCGACGACGATTGGCCGCCTTGCTATTGCCCGTGGCGCTGGCCGGCCTTGCCGGCCCCGCCGCGACACAGACCACCGACGCCATGCCAAAGGATCAGAATGTGCTGTTTTGGAGCCAGGATCAACGCGACGCCGCTTTCCGTACGATGGAATCGGTGCCCAAGGTCGTCGTGCACACCATTGCGGCGGGGGGTCCCGTCTATCCGCTGCCCGAAGGACAGCCGCTTGATGTCGGGGTCGACATCGACGCGCATATGGCGCGCCAGCGCAACGCAGGGCTGATCATCGTTCAGGACGGCAAAATCCGGCTCGAAAAATATGCGCTCGGCTATGGTCCTGCGGGACGCTGGACGAGCTTTTCGGTCGCGAAGAGCTTTACCTCGACGCTCGTCGGCGCGGCGGTGAAGGACGGCTATATCAAGAGCCTCGACGACAAGGTGACGCAGTATATCCCCGGACTGCGCGGTTCGGCCTATGACGACGTCAGCGTGCGCCAGCTTCTCACGATGACCTCGGGCGTGCGCTGGAATGAGGATTATACCGATCCCAAATCGGACGTGGCGCAGTTCAATCTGCAAAAGCCCATCGCGGGCGAGGATATTACCGTCAGCTATATGAAGACCTTGCCGCGCGAGGCGCCCGCGGGGTCGAAATGGGTCTACAAGACCGGCGAGACCAATTTGATCGGCGTCCTCGTGTCGAGTGCGACGGGCAAGACACTCTCATCCTATCTGTCCGAAAAGATATGGAAGCCGTTCGGCATGGATCAGGACGCCGTCTGGATGCTCGGCCCGACGGGGCACGAGATCAGCGGTTGCTGCGTATCGGCCAGCCTGCGCGATTATGCCCGTTTCGGTCTGTTCATTCTCGGCGGCGGCGTGGCTGGCGGGGAGAAAGTTCTGCCCGATGACTGGCTCGCCGCCGCGACGACCAAGCAGGCCGCGATCGATCAGCCGGGGCGCGGCTACGGGTATCAATGGTGGACCAACGACGACGGCAGCTTCGCCGCGCAGGGCATCTTCGGGCAGGGCATCTTCATCGACCCCAAACGACGGCTCGTCATCGCATCGAACGGCAACTGGCCGACCGCAACCGACCCCGAAGGCGTGGGCGCGGCGCGCGAGGCCTTTTACAAGGCGGTGCAGGCTGCGGTCGACCGGGAAAGCAGCCGCTGATTTTTTGATGCGTCTAGCGCCACAGTGCCGTTCAGACGACCGGCGTAGCGGTAGCGCGCTGAGCGAGCCAGGCGGCTACAACCGGGATCAGGACGCCCAGCGCCATCACCCACCAGGCATCAGCCAAGGTGATCGAACGATAGATGGCTGCGCCCAGAATCGCTCCGGCAACAACCCAGCCGGCGCCGGTGCCGTCCGAAATGCGCATCGCGAGCCAGCTTCCGGCGAAGGTGCCGACGAACCAGCCGACGAGCAACGCAATTGTCGCGCCGAGCGGGATCAGGATTTCGCCGGTGTCGAGGTCATAGACTTCGGGAGCGAATTCGCCGCCCGCATATTGGGCGATCCACAACAGGCCGAAGGCAACCGCAATGCCGATAACCGCCGCGACCGCGGAACGTAGAATATTGCCGCCCATTTTCATGCCCTTGCTTGTCGAAACGCTTGAGAGCGCGTGATAGCCCGGGAAAGCAAATATCGCGTTAAGCCTCTGCCATCACCTTCGGCAGCGCGTGATAGGCGGTGCTGTCGAAGCCATCGACCATCATCCGGGCGACGAATTCGCCGACGACTGCCGGATCCTTGATGCTCTGCGGGTCTTCGCCGGGATAGGCGCGTGCGCGCATCTGGGTGCGCGTGCCGCCGGGGTCGAGAATTGCGGTGCGGACGTTCGAGATATTGCGCATTTCGGCGCCATAGCTCGACACCAGCACCTCAAACGCCGCCTTCGACGCGGCGTAGGCGCCCCAATAGGCGCGCGGCGTTCGTGCAACGCCGGTCGATAGCGCGACGAGGCGCCCTGCGGGCGCGCGGCGCAGCAGCGGATCGAAATTGGCGATCAGCGCCTGCTGCGCGACAAGATTGAGCGTCAGCAGCTTGTTGAATTCCTTGCTGTCGATCGCGCCAACCGGGGTCAGCGTGCCGAGCATCGCGGCATTGAGCACGAGCATGTCGAGTTGCTGCCACCGTTCGGCGATCGCGCTCGCCAGCCGGGCGATGCTGTCGCCGTCGGTCAGGTCGAGCGGCGCAATGGTCGCGCTGCCGCCCGCATCGT
This sequence comes from Sphingopyxis terrae subsp. terrae NBRC 15098, assembly GCF_001598815.1. Lineage (GTDB taxonomy): Bacteria > Pseudomonadota > Alphaproteobacteria > Sphingomonadales > Sphingomonadaceae > Sphingopyxis > Sphingopyxis terrae. Next base: position 89,154 of record NZ_BCZQ01000004.1, read on the forward strand.
GGATGCGGTCTTCCAGTTCCTCGAGCCCGCCCGCGGTGCGGGCGGTGATCACGACATGCGCGCCGCGTCGTGCGAGCGATTCGGCGATCGCAGCGCCGATGCCGCGGCTCGCGCCGGTGACGAGCGCCGTCTGTCCCGCCAGTTCTTCAGAATTCATCGTCATTTCGTCAGACAACCCGTTCGGCAAGCAGCGAAAACTGATCTTCCAGGCTGTTCTCGTCGAAATCGGTCAGCGTGGTCGGATAATCGCCCGTGAAGCAGGCGTCGCAATATTGCGGACAATCATCGGTGCGCCGCGCCTCGCCCAGCGCGCGGTACAGGCCGTCGATGGTCAGGAAGGACAGGCTGTCGGCATTAATGAAATTGGCCATCTGGCCGACCGTCATCTGCGCCGCGAGCAGCTTGGCGCGTTCGGGCGTATCGACGCCGTAGAAGCAGCTATGCGACGTCGGCGGGCTGGCGATGCGCATATGCACTTCGGCGGCCCCCGCGTCGCGCATCATCTGAACGATCTTAAGGCTGGTCGTGCCGCGCACGATCGAATCGTCGATCAGCACGATCCGCTTGCCGGCGATCAGCGCGCGATTGGCATTGTGCTTCAGCTTGACGCCGAGATGGCGAACCTTGTCGCCCGGCTGAATGAAGGTACGGCCGACATAGTGCGAACGGATGATGCCGAGCTCGAAGGGAATGCCCGATTCCTGCGCATAGCCGATCGCCGCGGGGGTTCCCGAATCGGGGACCGGGATGACGAGATCGGCATCGACCGGATTTTCGCGCGCCAGTTCGGCGCCGATCGCCTTGCGCACCGAATAGACGCTGGTGCCGTCGACGATCGAATCGGGGCGCGAGAAATAGACATATTCGAAGATGCACGGCCGTGCCGCGCGATCGGCGAAGGGGCGGTGCGACGAAAGCTGGCCGTCGCGGATGATCACAAGTTCGCCGGGATCGACCGAGCGGACGAATTCGGCGCCGACGACGTCGAGCGCCACGGTTTCGGACGCGAGGATGTACGCATCGCCCAGCTTGCCGATGACCAGCGGACGAATGCCGAGCGGATCGCGGCAGCCGATCATGCCTTCCGCGGTCAGGCAGATCAGCGAATAGGCGCCCTCGACCTGTTTCAGCGCGTCGATGAAGCGATCGAGCAGGGTGCGATAGTTGGACGTGGCGACGAGGTGGATGATGACCTCGGTATCGCTCGTCGACTGAAAGATCGATCCGCGGCGCACCAATATCTTGCGCAGCGCCATCGCGTTGGAAATATTGCCGTTATGCGCGACTGCAAAGCCGCCGGTGGCCAGGTCGGCGAACAGCGGCTGGACATTGCGCAGCGCCGTCTCGCCGGTGGTTGAGTAGCGGACATGGCCGATCGCCGACGCGCCCGCGAGCTGGCGGATGATGTCGTCGCGGTCGAAATTGCCCGCAACATGCCCCATCGCGCGGTGGGTATGGAAATCCTTGCCATCGAAGGCGGTGATGCCCGCGGCTTCCTGACCGCGGTGCTGCAGGGCGTGAAGCCCCAGCGCCGCAACCGCAGCGGCACTTTCGGCGCCGTGAATACCAAAGACGCCGCACTCCTCGCGGAGCTTGTCGTCGTCAAAAGGATGGGTCGTCAGCATGTCAATCCAGGGGCAGGGGGCTGGGACTGCCGCGCATATAGGAGTGCCGAACCCAAATGTCGCCCCCCATATTTGACCTTTTGATGTCAACCCCACCCGCGCGGGGGGTGACAGCCGCTCTCGACCTGCTCTAAGGCGCGGACCATGGATGCTTCGCGCGACACCACCGACCGTTTCCTGCCGCGTTTCGACGCCGCCGGGCTGGTGACCGCCATCGTGACCGAAGCCGACAGCGGCGCGCTGCTGATGGTCGCGCATATGAATGCCGACGCGATCGCGCTGACGCAGGAGACGGGGCAGGCGCATTTCTGGTCGCGGTCGCGGGCCGCGCTGTGGCGCAAAGGCGAAACCTCGGGCAACGGACTGACGGTCGTCGAAATGCGCGTCGACTGCGATCAGGATGCGCTGCTCTTGCGCGTGAAGCCCGCCGGTCCGGCCTGTCACACAGGTCGCCGATCCTGCTTTTATCGCCGGATCGAGTGCGACGGCAGCCTGACCTTCCTCGATACCGATGCCTAGCCCACGCGTTGCGTACCTCCTCGTCGCGGTTCTGCTGCTCGTCGGCGGCTGCGACCGGGCGAAGCGCGACGGCGCCGATGCCGCGATCGATACGCGCAATCCGTTGGAAATCGCGGCGCGCAAACGCGGAGTGGTACGCGCCGATGCAAGCGATCCGACCGGCCTGTTCGAACGCACGCACGAGCTTGGGCGCGATGCGATGTGCGTTGTCCCTGACGGCGCCGGGCAGTGGCGCTTTGCGGTGAGCGCGTCGTTCGGTCCCGGCCTGTCGTGCAATGCGCGCGGCACCATCGTCCGCGACGGGGATGACTGGCGGATGCGCTTCGCCGGGGTCGAGGGATGCGAGGCACTTGTCCACGAAGAGGATGACGAACTGCGCCTGCCCGGACGCCTGCCGTCGCAATGCGACAGCCTGTGCCCGTCGCGCGCGTCGCTCTCGGGCCTGCGCCTGCCGCGGGCGAGCTGGTCGGCGGACGATGCAAAGGGCTTGCAGTTGCGCGATGGACGCGGCAATATGGTCCGGCCTTGCGGATCGCCGTAAGCGGCGCTTTTCCTTATCTCCGACGGCCTTGACGTTCACGTCAACGGAAACTAGTCTTTCGGGATGACCGAAGAATACGGCCACGCCCATATCGACACGCCCGATCATCTGGGGCGCGAGCAATACAGCATCACCGATCTGTCGACCGAATTCGGCGTCACCGCGCGTGCGCTTCGGTTCTACGAGGACGAAGGGCTGATCAGCCCCTCGCGCAAGGGGCTGTCGCGTATTTATTCGAAACGCGACCGCGCCCGGCTGGCCTGGATTCTGCGTGCCAAGCGCACCGGATTTAGCCTGGCCGACATTCGCGAGATGATCGACCTTTACGACGTCGGCGACGGCCGCAAGCTCCAGCGCCAGGTCACGGTCGAAAAATGCGAGGAGCGCATCGCGCTGCTCCAGCGTCAGCGCGATGACATCGACAGCGCCGTCGAGGAACTGACACGTTTCATCGATATGGTGAAAAAGGTCGACGCTGGCGAAAAAGTCGGCTGAGCTTCGGCAACCAGAACCTCCCCGGGCAAGTTTGATTGCCAACACCTGATTTATCGGAAAGATTTCGCATGCCTGTCTATCGCGCCCCGATCCAAGATACGCTGTTCCAGCTCAATGATGTCCTCGGCATCGATCGCTATGCCGACCTGCCGGGCTTCGCCAATGCGTCGCCCGATATGGTCGAAGCGGTGCTGACCGAGGCCGGCAAATTCTGCGAAGAGGTGCTGTTCCCGATCAACCGATCGGGCGACCTCGAAGGCTGCACGCGTCATGAAGACGGTTCGGTCACCACGCCCGAGGGGTTCAAGGAAGCGTATAAGGCCTATTGCGAGGCGGGCTGGACGCTGCTCAACCAGCCCGAAGAATTCGGCGGCCAGGGATTGCCCCATGTCCTCGGCTTTCCGGTCGAGGAATATCGGATGGCGGCGAACCAGGCCTTTGCCATGTATCCGGGGCTGACGCAGGCGGCGGTCTCGGCGTTGCTGGTCAAGGGGTCGGACGAGCAGAAGAGGCTCTATGTCCCCAAGATGGTGTCGGGCGAATGGGGCGGCACGATGAACCTGACCGAACCGCAGTGCGGCACCGATCTTGGCCTGATCCGCACCCGCGCGGTGCCGAACGGCGACGGCAGCTATTCGATCACGGGGACGAAGATTTTCATCTCGTCGGGTGAGCATGACCTCACCGACAATATTATCCACCTTGTGCTGGCAAAGACCCCTGACGCACCCGACAGCGTCAAGGGAATCTCGCTGTTCATCGTCCCAAAATATCTGGTGAACGACGACGGCTCGCTCGGTGAGCGCAACACGCTGTCGTGCGGGTCGATCGAGCACAAGATGGGCATCCACGCCAATGCGACCTGCGTGATGAACTATGACGGCGCAAAAGGCTGGATGGTCGGCGAGGAGAACAAGGGCCTTGCCGCGATGTTCGTGATGATGAACGCCGCGCGGCTCGGCGTCGGCATACAGGGGTTGGGTCAGGCCGACATAGCCTATCAGAATGCCGTGCAATATGCGCAGGACCGCCGGCAGGGCCGGGCGCTGACCGGGCCGCAGGATCCCGCCCAGAAGGCCGACCCGCTGTTCGTCCATCCAGACGTGCGCCGCATGCTGATGGATGGCAAGGCGGTGGTTGAGGGGCTGCGCGGCCTGTGTCTCTGGGGCGCGCTGCAGGTCGATCTGGCGCATGGCGCCGCGTCCGAAGAGGAGCGGCAGCAGGCCGACGATCTCGTCAGCCTGCTGACCCCGGTGATCAAGGGCTATGGCACCGACAAGGGCTATGACGTCGCGACCAACGCGCAGCAGGTGTTCGGCGGCCACGGCTACATCGAAGAGCAGGGCATGAGCCAATATGTCCGCGATGCCCGTATCACGATGATCTACGAAGGTGCCAACGGCGTGCAGGCGATGGACCTCGTCGGCCGCAAGCTCGCGCAGAATGGCGGCCGTGCCATCCAGGCCTTTTTCGCGATCGTCGACGCCGAATGTGCGGCGGCGAAGGACAAGCCGGCTTTCGCCGATTTTGCGGGGCAACTCGAAAAGGCCAATGGCGAACTCAAGGCCGCGACGATGTGGTTCATGGCAAATGGCATGACCAACCCCAATAATGTCGGCGCGGGCGCGCATCATTATATGCACATCATGGGTATCGTCGCGCTGGGCCTCATGTGGCTGCGCATGGCCGAAGCGGCACAGAAGGCGCTCGACGAAGGGCGCGGGAACAAGGCGTTCCTCGAAGCCAAGCTCGTTACCGCGCGGCATTTCGGCGAACGCTTCATCCCCGATGCGGGCGCGTTGCGCCGCAAGATCGAGGCCGGCAGCGAAGCGATGATGGCGCTGACGCCCGATCAATTCTTCGCCGCCTGACGTGCAGGCTCGCAACCATCGCCGCCGCCCGTGCGTGTAGGCGGCGATGAGCGAGGATGCGCTGACCCCGATCGTTGAGGAAGGCCGCAATTGCTGGCGGATCGAACGCGCCAACAAGGCGCGGATGATCGTCGATGCGGCCGACTATTACGCGCTGCTCGTCCGGCTGATGGAGCGCGCGAAAGAGCGCATCCTGCTGATCGGCTGGGATTTCGACCCGCGGATTGCCCTGACGCCCGACGATGCGGGCAAGGGCGAATCGCTGGGGCATTTTCTGCTGCGTCTGGCCCATGCGAAGCCCGACCGCGATATCGACATTCTTCGCTGGAATTTCGGCGGTCTGAAACAGTTTCTCATGCCGCGCATCGTCTCGATGGTGCTGCGCTGGAAGGTGACGCGCTCGATCAGCTTCCGGCTCGACAGCGCGCACCCCACTGGATGCAGCCACCACCAGAAGGTCGCGGTGTTCGACGATCATCTGGCGGTGTGCGGCGGTATCGACGTGTCCTCGTCGCGCTGGGATACGCGGGGCCACCGCGACGGCGATCCGCGGCGCACCAATCCCGACGGCCAGCCCTATATGCCGTGGCACGATTCGACGATGATCCTGGCCGGGCCGGTCGGCGAAGCGCTTGCCGATCTGGGCAACGAACGGTGGCAGCGCGCAACGAACAAGCAATTGCGCGACGTAAAGGGCGACGGCGAAAACTGGCCCGAAAATCTCGAACCCGATTTTACGAACGTCGATGTCGCAATATCGCGCACGCGCGCCGAATATGACGGCTATCCCGAAATTCGCGAGATTGAGCAGCTCTATCTCGACATGATCGCCGCGGCGAAGCGCTTCATCTATTTCGAAAATCAATATTTTACCTCGGCCAAGATCGCAGCGGCGATTGCCGAGCGGCTGGACGAGGACGATCCGCCCGAAGTCGTCATGGTGATGCCGCGTACCGCCGACGGTTGGCTCGAACAGATGGCGATGGACGCGGCGCGCGTGAAGCTGGTGCGCGCGATCGCCAAGGCGCGGCACGGCGACCGCCTGCGCGTCTATGTCCCGCACACGGCGGGCGGCGACCCGATCTATGTTCATGCAAAGACTGCGGTCGTAGACGATCGCCTGCTGCGTATCGGATCGTCGAACATGAACAATCGCTCGCTGGGGCTCGACAGCGAATGCGATGTGACGATCGATGCTGCTTTGCCCGCGAACCGCGGCGTGGAGCCGACGATCAGGGCACTGCGCGAATCGCTGATCGGCGAGCATCTGGACGTCGATCCGGCCGATGTCGGCCGCCTTTATGAAACAACGGGGTCGCTCATCGATGCGATCGAGGCGCTGCGCGGACCGGGCCGCTCGCTCGAGTTACTCGATCTCGTCGAGCCCGGGCCGTTTGACGATTACATCGCCGAGCATGAACTGCTCGATCCCGAAAATCCCGACGCGATGTTCGAAGGGATCGCCGAGCGCGGGCTGCGCCGGAGCTGGCACCGCGGCAAAGCCTGGATGAAGCGTCACCGCCCGTTCCGGCGGAGATGATAGCGCGGCGTCAGTCCGCCAGCGACAGGATATGCCGCGCCTGTTTGAGGTGCGGGGCATCAACCATTTTGCCGTCCACCTGAAGCACCCCCGAGCCCGGATTGGCGGCGAAGGCATCGACGATCGCCTGCGCACGCTGAACCTCGTCGGCCGACGGCGTGAAGGCGGCATTGATCGGCGCGACCTGTGACGGGTGGATTGCCATCATGCCGGTAAAGCCATCGCGCCGCGCGCGCGCAGCATAGGCGGCAAGGCCCGCCTCGTCCTTGATCGCGGGAAACACCGTATCGATCGCCGCGACGCCCGCACCATGTGCGGCGAACAAGGTCAGCGCGCGGGCGACCTGATAGGGTTCGGTGTAGCGCCCGTTGGCCTCGCGGCTCGTCGCCGCGCCGATGGCGGCGGGCAGATCCTCGGCGCCCCAGGTGAGGCCGACCAGCCGGGCCTTCGCCTCGCGATAGCTGCCCAGCGTAAAGATCGCCGCCGGGGTTTCGGTCGCGATCGGCAGCACCGGCGGCAACGACGCATCGGCGGCCCCCTCGCTGCGAAGGATCGTATCGAGCTGGGCGATGCTCGGCGCGCCTTCGGCCTTGGGCAGCATGATCGCATCGGGGCGCCCGCCGACAATGGCAGCAACGTCGGCGGCGGTCATATGCCCGTCGAGCGGATTGACACGGACCAGCGTAAAGACTTCGCGCGTTCCGGCGAGATAGGCGGCGACCGCTTCGCGCGCGGCCTCTTTGTTTGCAGGGGACACCGAATCTTCGAGGTCGAGGATGATCGCGTCGGCGCCCGACGCCGCGGCCTTCGCGAAGCGTTCGGGGCGGTCGCCGGGAACGAAGAGGAGTGAGCGGAGGCGCATCACACGTCCTTCCTGTTGATCAGCGCTGACCGTTCGCACTGGCAGACGATTTCGTCGCGCTGGTTGATGCAGCGATGAAGGAAGGTCACGATGCCCGCATTCGGCCGCGATTTCGATTCCTTGAGGCCGATCACCTCGCTCGTCGCGCGCAGCGTGTCGCCGATGAAGACCGGCTTGGGCATCACCAGCCTGTCATAGCCGAGGTTCGCGACGAGGGTGCCGAGCGTCGTGTCGCCAACCGACAGCCCGACCATCAGGCTGAAGGTGAAAGTGCCGTTGACGAGGATCTGTCCGAATTCCGATGCTTTTGCCGCTTCGATGTCGAGATGCAGCGGCTGCGGATTGTGCGTCATCGTCGTGAACAGCAGATTGTCCGTCTCGGTCACGGTGCGGCGGATCTCGTGCACGATCGCATCGCCGATCTGCCATTCGTCGAAAAACTTGCCTGCCATCGTCAGTCCCTCAAATGCAATTTCATGCCGACATGACTCTGCACGAAGCCGAGCCGGGCGTAGAAGCGGTGCGCGGCCGTCCGTGTCGCCGATGATGTGAGCTGGACGAGTTTGCAATCGCGCGCGCGGCACTGTTCCACCGCCCAAAGGATCATCTGCTCGCCCAGCCTTTGGCCGCGCAGGTCGGCGGCGATCCGCACCGCCTCGATCAGCCCGCGCCAGCTTCCAACAAAAGAAAGCCCCGGCAGGAAGCTGAGTTGCATCGTCCCGATTACGCGGCCATCGAGTTCCGCTGCAATCAGCCGTTGGTTCGGGTCGGCGTCGATCGCCTCGAACGCGGCAAGGTAACGTGGGTCCGAGGGATCGACCTCACGCGCCGGCGGGATCGTGTCCTCCGCGAGCATGGCGAGGATGGCGGGAAGATCCGCTGCCGTCGCGTCTCGAAGGATCAGGCCGCTCACTCGGCGGCCTCGATCTTCGCGAGCAGAGCCTCGACCTGCACCTGCGCCCCGGCCGCAGCGTTGAGTTCCGCAACGATGCCGTCGAAGGGCGCGGTCAGGCTATGCTCCATCTTCATCGCCTCGAGCGTCAGCAGCTTCTGACCCTTGGTCACCTTGTCGCCCGCGGCGACGTCGACCGCTATGATCTTGCCGGGCATCGGCGACAGGATCGCCCCGTCGCCCGCTGCGCCGCCGGCGCCGCCCGCGGCCCGCCAGGGCGTAAGCTGCCACACCGCGCCGCTTTCGGCCACGAGCATCGCGGGGGCGGGCTCCTCCGCGCCGGGGCCGTGCAGCGTCACGTCGACGCGCTTGCCGTCGAGCAGGAAGGGCGCGGTGCGCACGTCCGGCGCGTTGAGACGGAAGCCTGACTGCAGCGAGCGGGGAACCATCGCCATAGCGGCGTTTGTCAGTGCCTGCTCCGACGGCATCGGCTCGGCGGTCATGCTGTCGCCGTCGCGGCCGATCAGCCCGGTATCGACCGTGCCCGCAACGAAATCGGGATGGCTGAGCGCGGCAATCAGAAAGGCCGAATTGGTCTTTACCGGCCAGATCGCGCTGTCCTCCAGCATTTCGGCTAGCATTTCGCGGGCTTCATCGCGGTCGTCGCCATAGGCGATCACCTTCGCGATCATCGGGTCATAGAAGGGCGACACCTCCGCGCCTTCGTAGACGCCGGTGTCGATGCGGCCGAGATGTTCGGGAAGCTGGAACAGTTCGAGCGTGCCGATAGAGGGCAGGAAGCCCTTGGCCGGATCTTCGGCATAGAGGCGCGCTTCCATCGCCCAGCCGTTGATCGCCAGTTCGCCCTGCGTCAGCGGGATCGGCTCGCCCGACGCCACGCGCAGCTGCCATTCGACCAGATCGACGCCGGTGATCTCCTCGGTCACCGGATGTTCGACCTGCAGGCGTGTGTTCATTTCCATGAACCAGATGCGGTCGGCGCGGAGGCCCTCGCTGGCGTCGGCGATGAATTCGATCGTCCCTGCACCGACGTAGTCGACGGCCTTTGCGGCGCGCACTGCGGCGGCGCACAGCTCGGCGCGCGTCGCTTCGTCCATGCCCGGGGCCGGGGCTTCCTCGATCACCTTCTGGTGGCGGCGCTGGAGCGAGCAGTCGCGCTCGAACAGATGGACGACATTGCCGTGCGTGTCGCCGAACACCTGCACCTCGATATGGCGCGGGGTGAGGATATATTTCTCGATCAGCACATGATCATTGCCGAACGACGCCGCCGCCTCGCGCTGGCACGAGGCGAGCGCATCGGCGAAGTCCGCCGCGGTATCGACCTTGCGCATCCCCTTGCCGCCGCCGCCGGCGACGGCCTTGATCAGGACGGGATAGCCGATCTGCGCAGCCTGTTCGGCGAGGAAGGTCGGATCCTGATTTTCGCCCATATAGCCCGGCGTCACGGGCACGCCCGCCTCGGCCATCAGCTTCTTGGCGGCGTCTTTCAGGCCCATCGCGGTAATCGACGAAGGCTTCGGCCCTACCCAGACGAGTCCGGCATCGGCGACCGCCTGTGCGAACTCGGCGTTCTCCGAGAGGAAGCCGTAACCCGGATGGATCGCCTCGGCGTCGGTCGCCTTGGCGGCGGCGATAATCTTCTCGCCGACCAGATAGGATTCGCGCGCCGGCGAAGGCCCGATATGCACCGCCTCATCGGCCTCGCGCACATGCAGCGCTTTCGCGTCGGCGTCCGAATAGACCGCAACGGTGCGAATGCCCATCTCGCGCGCGGTGCGGATGATACGGCAGGCGATTTCGCCGCGATTGGCGATGAGGAGGGAGGAGATCAAAGCCGGTCCTCCCCGGAACGGGGAGGGGGACCATCCGCAGGATGGTGGAGGGGCACAGGCGATTTGCCTTGCCGTTCTTTGATCTTCATCGCCCGTTCCTTGCAAACGTCTACTATCCGCGCCATCGCGCTCTCCAGACTCGTCATGATCACCGTTGCCGGCACGCGCAGCGTAGCGACATGCTGCGACTTCAGGAAATCCGATCGGGCGGCGTCACTCCGCGCCGCCTTCTCGCCGTCATGGGCCCGCCCATCAACCTCGATCGCCAGGCGCACCGCCGGACAATAGAAGTCCAGAATATAAATACCCGCTGGATGCTGGCGCCGAAACTTGAAGCCACCGGGTCGTTCCCGCAAAACCCGCCAGAGCATCCGTTCGGGAAGGCTCATCTCGCTGCGCAGTTTGCGGGCACGTTTCAGCGTGTCTCGGGGGCCAGTGATCACCGGGAGTGCCCCTCCACCATCCTGCGGATGGTCCCCCTCCCCGTGTCGGGGAGGATCACTATGATCCGTCGGCCCATCATCACATCCTGAACACGCCGAAGCCGCGGTCTTCGACCGGGGCATTCAGCGTTGCGGAGAAGGCCAGCCCGAGCACATCGCGCGTCTGCGCCGGATCGATGATGCCATCGTCCCACAGCCTCGCCGTCGCGTGATAGGGATTGCCCTCATCCTCATATTTCTGGCGGATCGGTGCCTTGAAGGCTTCGGCCTCCTCGGGCGTCCATTTGTCGGCGTCGCGGTGGACCGTCGCGAGCACCGACGCCGCCTGTTCGCCGCCCATCACGCTGATCCGACTGTTGGGCCAGCTAAACAGGAAGCGCGGGCTATAGGCCCGCCCGCACATGCCGTAATTGCCCGCACCGAAGCTGCCGCCGATCAGCACGGTGATCTTCGGCACCGTCGCGGTCGCGACGGCCGTCACCAGCTTTGCGCCATGCTTGGCGATCCCTTCGGCCTCATATTTGCCGCCGACCATGAAGCCGCTGATATTCTGGAGGAAGAGTAGGGGAATGCGCCGCTGCTGCGCCAGCTCGATGAAATGCGCGCCCTTGACCGCGCTCTCGCTAAACAGCACGCCATTGTTGGCGAGGATCGCGACCGGGATGCCCCAGATATGCGCGAAGCCGCAGACGAGCGTGGTGCCATAGTTCGCCTTGAACTCGTGGAACTCGCTGCCGTCGACGATGCGCGCGACGACCTCGTGCACATCATAGGGCGCGCGCACATCCTCGGGGATGATGCCGTAGAGCTCTTCGGCATCATATTTGGGCGGACGCGGGTCTTTCATCGCGACGTCGAAGCCATCGTCGGCCCCGAAGGTCGACACGATATCGCGCACGATGGTCAGCGCATGTTCGTCATTCTCGGCCAGATGATCGACCACGCCCGACTTCTTCGCGTGCAGGTCGCCGCCGCCCAGATCCTCGGCGCTGATCTCTTCGCCCGTCGCGGCCTTCACCAGCGGCGGGCCGGCGAGGAAGATCGTACCCTGGTTGCGCACGATCACCGTCTCGTCGGACATCGCGGGAACATAAGCACCGCCCGCGGTGCAGCTGCCCATCACGCAGGCGATCTGCGGGATGCGTTTCGCCGACATATTCGCCTGGTTGAAGAAGATGCGCCCGAAATGGTCGCGGTCGGGAAAGACCTGATCCTGATGCGGCAGGTTCGCGCCGCCGCTGTCGACAAGGTAGATGCAGGGCAGGCGGTTCGCCTCGGCAATCTCCTGCGCGCGAAGATGTTTCTTCACCGTCATCGGATAGTAGGTGCCGCCCTTCACCGTGGCGTCGTTGCACACGATCATCGTCTGCTTGCCCGACACACGGCCGATGCCGGCGATCATCCCGGCGCCCGGAACCTCGCCCTCATACATGTCGCCCGCCGCGAGCTGGCCGATCTCGAGGAAGGGCGAACCCGGATCGAGCAGCCGCTCGACGCGCTCGCGCGGCAGCAGCTTGCCGCGGCTGGTATGCCGCTCGCGCGACTTTTCGTTGCCGCCCAGCGCCGCTTCAGCAACGCGGGCATAGAGCGCGTCGCGCAGGCCGCGATTGTGCGCGGCGCGGGCCTGGGTCTGCGGATCGTCGGGATTATATTGCGTCGAAAGGACGGGGGCGCTCACGGTTCACTCTCTCCCTGAAACTGACTGCGCCCTAGCCGGTCGCTCGTCGATTGGAAAGCACCGCAGGCCGAAAATGGTTGGTATTGAAACGGGATTGTCACAGGCGTATCGCCGTCCGACACCCCCCAGAAAGCAAGGCAACGCCATGAAAAAGACCGTCCTCGCCATCCTCCTGTCCACCGCGACGATCGTCGCCGGGCCGATCGCCTGCACCAGCGCCAACGGCGACAAGGCTGCTTACACGCTCGGCACCGACCTTGGCATCAGCAAGGAAGCGATGGACACCAGCGTCAAGCCGGGCGACGATTTTTACGCCTATGCGAATGGCAATTGGCAAAAGGTGACCCAGATCCCCGCCGACCGCTCGTCGATCGGCGCCTTCTACACCGCCTTCCTTGAAACAGAGAAGCGGACACGCGAACTCGTCGATGCGATCGTCAAGAGCGGCGGCGATGCGGGCACTGACGACGGCCGCATTGCTGCCTTCTACAACGCCTATATGAACACCAAGGCGATCGACGCCGCCGGGATGAAACCGGTCGAGGCCGATCTGGCGCGCTTCGACACCATCGCCGACAAGGCGGCGCTGTCGACCATCCTGGGCGAACAGACGCGCGCCGACGTCGATCCGCTCAACGCCACCGACTTCAACACCGAGAATCTCTTCGGCATCTTCGTTTCGCAGGGACTGGCGACGCCGGGCGAGGTTATTCCCTATATGCTGCAGGGCGGGCTCGGCCTTCCCGAGCGCGAATATTATCTGTCGGCCGACCCGAAGATGGTGGGCATCCGTGACGCCTACAAAGCCTATATCGCCAAGCTGCTGACTCAGGCGGGGATCGCCGATGCCGATGCGAAGGCGCAGCGCATCTTCGATCTGGAAACCAAGATCGCCCGCGCCCATGCGACGCGCGAGGAGAGTGAGGATTTCACCAAATCGGCCGATGTCTGGACCAAGGCCGACTTTGCCAAAAAGGCACCCGGGATCGACTGGGACGCCTATTTTGCCGCCGCCGGGCTCGACAAGGCGGCGAAGTTTGGCGCCTATCATGCGCGGGCGATCACGGGCCTGTCGGCGCTCGTCGCATCGCAGCCGCTCGAGGCGTGGAAGGACTGGCTCGTCTTCCATCAGATCAACAGCCATACCGATGTGCTGCCAAGCGCGCTCGACGACGCGCATTTCGCCTTTTACGGCACCACCCTCTCTGGCACGCCGCAGCAGCGCAGCCGCGACAAGCGCGCGCTCGACGCGCTCAACACCTATCTCGGCGATGCTGTCGGCCGCGTCTATGCCGAGAAATATTTCCCGGCGTCGGCCAAGGCCGAAGTCGGTGACATGGTGAAGGGGATCAAGGCCGCCTTTGCGAAGCGCGTCAATACGATCGACTGGATGGCGCCCGAAACGAAGAAGGAAGCGATCAAGAAGGTCGAAACCATCGTCGTCGGCGTCGGCTATCCCGAAAACTGGCGCGACTATGGCAGCTACACGATCAGCGCCGACGACGCCTATGCGAACGAAGTCGCCGGCGAGAAGGCCGAATATGCGCACCAGCTCGCCAAGATCGGCAAGCCCTTCGACAAGGGCGAATGGTGGATGACCCCGCAGACGGTCAACGCCGTCAATCTGCCGGTGCAGAATGCGCTGAATTTCCCCGCCGCGATCCTGCAGCCGCCCTTCTTCGACGCCAAGGCCGATCCCGCCTATAATTACGGCGCGATCGGCGCCGTCATCGGCCACGAAATCAGCCACAGCTTCGACAATAATGGCGCCTCCTTCGATTCGACCGGCGCGCTGCGCAACTGGTGGACGGCCGAGGATCTCAAGAAGTTCGAGGCGGCGGGGGCGGCGCTGGCCGCGCAATATGACAGCTACAAGCCGTTCCCCGATCTTGCGGTCAACGGCAAGCTGACGCTGGGAGAGAATATTGCCGACGTCGCGGGCCTGCAGGCGGCTTATGACGCCTATCGCGCTTCGCTGAACGGCAAGGAAGCGCCGGTGATCGACGGCTTCACGGGCGATCAGCGTTTCTTCATCGCCTATGCGCAGACCTGGGCCACCAAGATGCGTGACGAGGCACTGCGCGCGCGGATCGCGACCGACGGCCATGCGCCGGGCAACTACCGCGCACTCACCGTCCGCAACCTCGACGCGTGGTACAAGGCGTTCAACGTTCAGCCGACCGACAAGCTGTATCTCGCCCCCGATCAGCGCGTCCGCGTCTGGGGGTGATGTCCACTTCTCGTCGTTGCGAGGAGCGGAGCGACGAAGCAATCTCCAGTCATCTGTCCGGGCTTGAGTCGGGACGCTGGAGATTGCTTCGCTGCGCTCGCGAAGACGCTATTTTTCTGATGCCGGCGGCGCCTCCGGCTTTTCCTTGAGGATCAGGTACCGGTAAACGCCGACGCAGTTGATGCACAGCAGCGCGATATTCTGCCAGCCGATGCCTTCGCTGTCGCTTTGCAGAAAGCCCCACGCGACGAGCGCGATGCTGCTGGTCACGAAAATGACGAAGGCCCAGCCGGTCGGGCGTCGCCCGAGATTGAGCGACACGATCAGCGCCGCGAGCGTTCCGGCCCCGGCGCCATAATATTGCAGCGCGTCGAGCAGCGTATCGCTCATCCGCCGGTCGCCCCGAACACGAACTCGAGCTTCAACCCGTCAGGGTCGGCAAAGAAGAGCGCATAATAGGTCGGTCCGTAGCGCGGATAATCGGCGGGAGCATCGAGGATCGTCGCGCCTATGCTGCGCAGCAAATCATGCAGCGCATCGACGTCGGCGCGGCTTTCGGCAGTCCAGGCAAGATGATGCAGTCCGGGCGAAAAGCGGTCGTGGCTCCGTAGCGCACCGGGGCCATGCGCTTCGACGATCCCGATCGAATGGAACGGTTCGCCGTCGCGGTCCCAATCGCTGCCATGATCATAATCGGCGGCGCGCCGGTAGCCGAGAAAGCCCAGCACCGCGTCATAGAAAATCCGCGACCGCGCCGCGTCGCGAACTGTCAGGTCGATATGATGGACAAGGCCGCGCGCGCTCATAAGGCCCCGGCAATCGCGAGCAGTCCGGATGCAGTCAAAAACGGCCAGCCGATGTGTCGGCCGCGCGTATATACGGCATCGAACAGACCGGTCGCCGTCCACGCGGCCCCGATCAGCAGGATCAGACCGCGCGGCGTTCCGGGCCACAGGACCGACGCGGCGGACACCAGCATCAAAAGCGAGAGCGCATGCCATGCCAGACGAAACACCCGGCGCGCCAAGTCGATCCCCATGATTCCGCTGTCGAGCGACATCAACGGCCTGACAAGTCGCCTTTCGCCCAGCAAGCCGTGCACCAGGGCGGTCGCCACCATGAAGGTGGCCGACAGCCCCAGCCAGATCACGCGCCTGCGCCAATCAGTTCGCGGCCGATCAGCATGCGGCGGATTTCGTTGGTGCCCGCCCCGATGTCGAGCAGTTTGGCGTCGCGCCAATAGCGCTCCACCGGCCAGTCCTTGGTGTAGCCCGCGCCGCCAAGCGCCTGGATCGCTTCGCCCGCGACCCTCACCGCGCTTTCGCTGGCCAGCAGGATGGCGCCCGCGGCGTCGAACCGCGTCGTCAGCCCGGCGTCGCATGCCTTGGCGACATTATAGACATAGGAGCGCGCCGACTGGAGCGCGACATACATATCGGCGACCTTGGCCTGCATAAGCTGGAACGAGCCGATCGGCTTGCCGAACTGCTTGCGCTCGCGAAGATAGGGGATGACCGTGTCGAGGCAGCCCTGCATGATGCCGAGCTGGAGCCCGGCGAGCACAACGCGCTCATAGTCGAGGCCCGACATCAGCACGCCGACGCCGCCGTTGACCGGCCCCATCACCTGGTCCTCGCTGACCTCGCAGTCGGTGAAGACGAGTTCGGCGGTCGGGGATCCGCGCATGCCGACCTTGTCGATCTTCTGGCCGATGCTGAAGCCCGGCATATCCTTTTCGATCAGGAAGGCGGTGATGCCGCGTGACCCCGCTTCGGGCGTCGTCTTGGCATAGACGACCAGCGTGTCCGCACAGGTGGCGTTGGTGATCCAGAATTTGGTCCCGTTGAGGACATAGCCGCCCTGAACCGGCTCGGCCTTCAGTTTCATCGAGACGACGTCGCTCCCGGCGCCGGCTTCCGACATTGCAAGGCTACCGACATGCTCGCCCGAGATCAGCTTCGGCAGATATTTCGCCTTCTGCTCCGTATTGCCCCAGCGGCGGATCTGGTTGACGCACAGATTCGAATGGGCGCCATAGGACAGGCCGATCGCGCCGCTCGCGCGACTGACTTCCTCGACCGCCAGAACATGTTCGAGATAGCCGAGGCCGAGGCCGCCCCATTCTTCTTCGACCGTGATGCCGTGCAGGCCCAGCGCCCCCATCTGCGTCCAGAGCTCGTCGCGCGGGAACCAGTCCTCGCGGTCGGCCTTGTCGGCCAGCGGCGCAATCTGCTCGTCGGCGAAGCGGGCGGTGGTGTCGCGGATCATCTCGGCAGTTTCACCAAGGGCAAAATCGAAATCGGGGGTAGCGCGCATATCGTCCTCTGTTTCTGGTTTCGGATGCGACTAGCAGGAAGCGGACGCCGTTTGAAGCGCAGCGGACAAGTCTGGCTTGCAAGGCGAAAAGGCCATACAGCTTGCTTGCCGCCATGGGGGTCGGCAAGGGCGGGGCATGATCGACACGCTTACCCATCTGGACCGTCTCGAGGCCGAGAGCATCCACATCATGCGCGAAGTGATGGCCGACGCCGTCAACCCCGTGATGCTCTATTCGGTCGGCAAGGACAGCGCGGTGATGCTGCATCTCGCGCGCAAGGCTTTCTATCCCTCGCCGCCGCCCTTTCCGCTGCTCCACGTCGATACGACGTGGAAGTTCCGCGCGATGTACGAACTGCGCGATCGCATGGCCGCGGAATCGGGCATGGACCTGATCGTCCATCAGAACCCCGAGGCGAAGGCGCGGGGGATCAATCCTTTCGACCACGGCCCGCTGCACACCGACATGTGGAAGACGGAAGGGCTCAAGCAGGCGCTCGACCTTCACGGATTCGACGTCGCCTTCGGCGGTGCGCGGCGCGACGAGGAAAAGAGCCGCGCGAAGGAGCGCATCTTTTCCTTCCGCACGGCGAGTCACGGCTGGGATCCCAAGCAGCAGCGCCCCGAGCTGTGGAATCTCTACAATGCGCGCAAGGCGAAGGGGGAAAGCATCCGGGTCTTTCCGATCTCCAACTGGACTGAACTCGACATCTGGCAATATATCGCGCGCGAGAATATCCCGATCGTGCCGCTCTATTTCGCCGCGCCGCGGCCAACGGTGACCCGCGACGGGCTGCTGCTGATGGTCGATGACGACCGCTTCCCGCTACGCGACGGTGAAGAGCCGGTGATGCGCTCGGTGCGTTTCCGCACCCTCGGCTGCTATCCGCTCACCGGGGCGGTCGAAAGCGAGGCGACGACGCTCAGCCAAGTCATCCAGGAAATGCTGTTGACGACGACCAGCGAACGGCAGGGACGCATCATCGACAAGGATGGCGGCGATGCGTCGATGGAGAAGAAAAAGCAGGAGGGGTATTTTTGACCCGCCGCGTCAATCTTCAGATTGACGAAGGGTCAACCCCCGCGAAGGCGGGGGCCTCTTTCTGTATCAACGGACGAAGCGGGATTCCCGCTTTCGCGGGAATGACGAAGTAAGAATATGACCGACCCCATCTACGTCACTGACGCCCTGATCGCCGAAGACATCGACGCCTATCTCGCGAGTCACGAGCGGAAGTCGCTGCTGCGCTTCATCACCTGCGGCAGCGTCGATGATGGCAAATCGACGCTGATCGGGCGGCTGCTCTACGACAGCAAGATGATCTTCGAGGATCAACTCGCCGCGCTTGAGGCGGACAGCAAGCGCGTCGGCACGCAAGGCGGCGAGATCGATTTCGCGCTGCTCGTCGACGGTCTTGCCGCCGAGCGCGAGCAGGGAATCACGATCGACGTTGCTTATCGCTTTTTCACGACCGAAAAGCGAAAGTTCATCGTCGCCGACACCCCTGGACATGAGCAATATACGCGCAACATGGTCACCGGCGCGTCGACCGCCGACCTTGCCGTGATCCTCGTCGATGCGCGCAAGGGCGTGCTGACGCAGACGCGCCGCCACAGCTTTCTCGCGCATCTGCTCGGCATCCGGCATATCGTGCTCGCGGTGAACAAGATGGACCTTGTCGGCTATGACAAGGCGGTCTTCGATCGCATCACGCTTGCCTATCGCGCCTTTGCGAGCGAGATCGGTATCACCAATTTCACCGCCATTCCCATCTCGGGCTTCAAGGGCGACAATATCACGGCGTTGTCGGCGAACACGCCCTGGTTCAAGGGCCCGGCGCTGATCGAGCATCTCGAAACGGTCGAGATCGGCGACACCGCCGACGAGGCGAAGCCCCTCCGGATGCCCGTTCAATGGGTCAACCGCCCGAACCTCGATTTTCGGGGCTTTTCGGGCCAGCTTGCAAGCGGCAAGGTCAAGCCGGGCGACGCCGTCCGTATCCTGCCGAGCGGGAAGACGACGACGATCGACCGGATCGTTACGCTTGATGGCGATCTGAATGAAGCAGTCGCGGGCCAGTCGGTGACGCTGACGCTGGCGGACGAAGTCGATTGTTCGCGCGGCGATGTCATCGCAGCTGCCGATGCGCCCCCCGAAACCGCCGACCAGTTCGAAGCGACGCTCGTCTGGATGGCCGACGAGGCGATGATACCCGGCCGCGCCTATTGGCTGAAGCTCGCGACGCAGAGCGTTTCGGCGACCGTGCAGGCCCCGAAGTACGAGATCAACGTCAACACGCTCGACCGGCTGGCGGCAAAGACGCTCGACTTGAACGGGATCGGGGTCGTCGAGGTGTCGACCGACAAGCCCATAACCTTCGAAGCCTATGCCGACAACAAGACGCTCGGCGGCTTCATCCTGATCGACAAGCTGACCAACGCGACGGTGGCCGCCGGGATGCTGCACTTCAGCTTGCGCCGGGCACAGAATGTCCATTGGCAGGCCGGCGACATCGATCGCGACATGCGCGCGAACCTCAAGAACCAGCGCCCGGCGCTGCTGTGGTTTACCGGCCTGTCGGGCTCGGGCAAATCGACGATCGCGAACCTTGTCGAGAAGAAGCTGCACCGGATGAACCGGCACAGCTTCCTGCTCGACGGCGACAACGTCCGCCACGGGCTCAACAAGGATCTGGGCTTCACCGAAGCCGACCGGATCGAGAATATCCGCCGCGTCGGCGAGGTTGCCAAGCTGATGACCGACGCCGGGCTGATCGTCATCACCGCCTTCATCTCGCCCTTCCGCGCCGAGCGCGAAATGGTGCGCGCGATGCTACCCGAGGGCGAGTTTCTCGAAATATTCATCGACACCCCGCTGGCCGAGGCGGAACGGCGCGACGTCAAGGGCCTCTACAAGAAGGCACGGGCGGGTCAGCTCAAGAATTTTACCGGTATCGACAGCCCTTATGAGGCGCCCGAGGCGCCGGAGATTCGCATCGACACGACTGCGATGACGGCAGAGGAGGCCGCTGACCTCATCGTCGAACGGTTGCTGGGCTAGCCGGTGCTGCTGTTCCGGGGCCGCGAGGCGCACAGCCGATCTTTCGCCAAGGCGGTCAGCTGGCGCGCTCTGGGCAGCATCGACACCTTCATCCTCAGCTACATCTTCACCGCCAATGTGAAGGCCGCCGGCGCAATCGCGAGCACCGAAGTGCTGACCAAGATGCTGCTCTATTATGTGCACGAACGCGCGTGGAGCCGCGTGACCTGGGGCATGGACAAGACGCCGCGCGAGCCGGGAGCCGAAAGGCTTGACGAACGCGGCGGCGACGGCTCTGGCACGCAGCCATGACCGAGAATGACGAACAATTGGCGGCGCGGCTCGCCGACGCCGCCGGCCGTATCCTGCTCGACCTGCGCGCGGCGGGCGATCTTGCGGGCAAGGTGCTGGGGCAGGCGGGTGACGAGGCCGCCAACGCGATGCTCTGCCGCGAACTTCGCGCTGCGCGTCCCGACGATGCGATCTTGTCGGAAGAGGAAAAGGACAATCCGGCGCGACTTGCCAGTCACCGCGTGTGGATCGTCGATCCGCTCGACGGCACGCGCGAATATGGCGAGGGCCGGTCCGACTGGGCGGTGCATGTCGCGCTCGCGATCGATGGCGTCGCCAGCGTCGGCGCGGTCGCGTTGCCAGGGCTCGGGCTGACGCTGACCTCGGGCGCGCCGACCGCATTGGCGCCTGCCAACGAGCCGCTGCGGATGCTTGTCAGCCGCACCCGCCCCGCTGCCGAGGCGGTTCAGGTCGCCAAACGGATGGGCGCGGAACTGCTTGCGATGGGCTCGGCCGGAGCGAAGGCCATGGCCGTGGTGCGCGGCGAGGCCGACATCTATCTGCACACCGGCGGCCAATATGAATGGGACAATTGCGCGCCCGTTGCGGTTGCGCAGGCTGCGGGGCTGCACGTCAGCCGCGTCGATGGCTCGCCGCTGCGCTACAACAATGCCGATACCTATCTGCCTGACCTGCTCATCTGCCGCCGCGAACTGGCAGACGAGGTGCTGCGCCTCGCGTCGGAATATTCGCCCGGCTGAACCGGGCGGCATTGCCAGCGGCGGCCCTTCGCCCTAACCCGTTGCATCGAGAAACCAAATTACGCCAAGGGAGACGTGCGATGACCGATTTGCCCGAAACCAATCTGACGATGCTGACGCTCGCCAAGCCGGAGGGCGAGCTCGAAGTCTATTTCGAACGCCGCCCAATGCCCGAGCCCAAGCCGCACGAGGTACTGGTGAAGGTTCTCACCACCCCGATCAACCCGTCCGACCTTGGCCTGCTGTTCGGTGGGGCCGACATGAGCAGCGCGCGCGCCGGCACCCGCGATGGCTTGCCGATGATTACGGCCGATATTCCGCCGCCCGGCATGCGCGCGATGGCGAGCCGGATCGGCGATGCGCTCCCGATCGGCAACGAAGGGTGCGGCGTCGTCGTCAAGGCGGGGGCCTCGCCCGAGGCGCAGGCGCTGATGGGCAAGACCGTCGCGCTGCTTGGCGGCGAGATGTATGCCGAATATCGCTGCCTTCCCGTTCAGATGACGATGCCGTTGCCCGATGGCACCGATCCGGTCGATGGGGCCTCCTGCTTCGTCAATCCGCTCACCAGCCTCGCTTTCACCGAAACGATGCGGATGGAGGGGCATAGCGCGATCGTTCACACCGCCGCGGCGTCGAACCTCGGCCAGATGCTCGTCAAGATCTGCGCCAAGGACAATATCCCGCTGGTCAATATTGTGCGCAGCGCGGCGCAGGTCGAATTGCTGAAGGGCATCGGTGCGACGCATATCGTGAATAGCAGCGACGATGATTTCGTCGACCAACTCGTCGCCGCGATCACCGAAACCGGCGCCACGATCGGCTTCGATGCGATCGGCGGCGGCAAGCTTGCGGGACAGATTCTCGCGGCGATGGAAGCGGCGGCGGTCAAGCGCATGACCAGCTACAGCCGCTATGGCTCGGACACCTTCAAACAGGTCTATATCTACGGCGCGCTCGACCTCGGCCCGACGCTGCTCAACCGCAGCTTCGGGTTCAGCTGGTCGCTCTCGGGCTTCCTGCTCACGCCCTTCCTGCAAAAGGCGGGGATGGAGACGGCTATGCGGATGCGTCAGCGTGTCGTCGACGAGCTGACGACGACCTTCAAGAGCCATTACAGCCACCAGATTTCGCTGGCCGACGCGCTCAACCTCGACGTCGCGCACGCCTATAATGCGAAGCGCACGGGCGAGAAATATCTGATCCGCCCGCATGGTTGAGCGCTGGAGCCTTCAAACGGGCTGCAGCACTGCGAGCGAAGTGATCCGGGGTTGATTGAAGCAGGCTGGATCGCTTCGCTCAGCGCTTCATGCACTGCCGCGTATCGTCGCGCGCATATTCGCTGCAGTTCCACAGTGCCTTTTCAAAGCCCGATTTTTCGTCGCGCAGATAGGAAAAGCTCATCGCCGCCCGCTGCATATCGTTCATCGCATCGCTGTCGGGCTTCATGACCGGGTTGGTCCAGCCCATGAACTTGCAATAGGGGCGTTCGCCGCAAAGACGCAGCGCGAGCGTGACGAAACTTTCGGGTGTCGCGCGGCGGTCGAGCTGGACATAGATGGTATCGCGCCCGACCGCGTCTCCGGCGCCCGTTACCAACTTGACCGGGCCAACGCTGGCGGCGGCTTCGGCAAGATCGCTTGGCGGCGCGAGGGCAAGCGCATGGGCGGGTGACAGGCCCGCCATCTTCGCTATCGGCGCGTCGTTCGCCGACACCGCGCCGCGGAAAGCGCCGGGCGTTCCCCAGAAGCCGGGCCAGCGAAAGAAGAGGTGCGTGCCTTCGCTCGCGATCTTTTCCAGACTGTCGCTCCAATAGGGGCGCACCCAGTCGGTGTGATAATGCGTCGCCAGCCCGACTTTCGGATCGATCAGTCCGGCGAGCATGCGATCGGCATTGCTGCGCGCGCGCGTCCATGCGGCATCCGAATAGCGGCGATTGAGCGCGCCGTCGCAGGTGAAGGTGAACTGACAGCCGGTGGTGCGTTCCGCTCCCTGGAATACGACGCCGCAGATCGTCTTGGGGAAGGCGGGATGGCGGACGCGGTTGATGACAACCTGACCGACCGCAAGCTGTCCCTTGCTATCGTCGCCGGCCTCGTAAAGCATCGCCGCTGCCATGCAGTCGCGGGCGCGGTCGCGTGCCTCGCCCGCGCCGGGATAGACGAATGGGCGCGCTGCAACGAAGCCCTTGGTCACAAAGGCTATGCGCGCATTTTCGGCACGCGCGTCCTGCTCGGTAACCGGGGCGAACTCCATCGGCTGGACGTCGGGCACGACGTTGGCGGGCGGCGCAACGGGGTGCGGCATCACCGGCAGCGGGCGGCTCGTCTGTCCGCTGAAATGCAGCACCGCCGCAATCGCCGCAAAGCTCAAAAGCGCGAACAGCCAGTCGCGCCATTCGCGCGGGTTCTCCGTCGTATCCGGATGCTCCATTGGGAGCATGGCTGCTGCTCAGATCTCCGGCAGGAAGTCGGGCACCGACAGATAGCGCTCGCCGGTGTCATAGTTGAAGCCCAGGACGCGGCTGCCCGCCGGAAGCTCGGCGAGCTTCTGCTTGATCGCCGCCAGCGTCGCGCCCGACGAGATGCCGACGAGCATCCCTTCCTCGGTCGCCGAGCGCCGCGCCATCTCCTTCGCATCGGCGGCATCGACCTGGATCACGCCGTCGAGCAGATCGGTATGCAGGTTACGCGGGATGAAGCCGGCACCGATGCCCTGGATCGGATGCGGAGCAGGCTGGCCGCCCGAGATGACCGGCGAAGCAACGGGTTCGACGGCATAGACCTTCAGATTGGGCCAATGCTGTTTCAAGAATTGCGCAACGCCGGTAATGTGTCCGCCGGTGCCGACGCCGGTAATCAGCGCGTCGATCGGCGTGTCCTTGAAATCGTTCAGGATTTCGGGGCCGGTGGTCCGGACATGGACGTCGATGTTCGCCTCGTTCTCAAACTGCTGCGGCATCCAGGCACCGGGGGTGGTCTCGACCAGTTCGATCGCCCGCTCGATGGCGCCCTTCATGCCCTTTTCGCGCGGCGTCAGGTCGAAGGTCGCGCCATAGGCGAGCATCAGGCGCCGGCGTTCGAGCGACATGCTTTCGGGCATGACAAGGATCAGCTTGTACCCTTTGACCGCGGCCGCCATCGCCAGGCCGATGCCGGTGTTGCCCGACGTCGGCTCGACGATCACGCCGCCCGGCTTCAGGCTGCCGTCGCGCTCGGCCGCTTCGATCATCGCCAGCCCGATACGGTCCTTGATCGACCCGCCCGGATTGGCGCGTTCGGACTTCACCCAGACTTCGGCATCGGGAAACAGCTTCGCGACGCGAATGTGCGGCGTGTTGCCGATGGTTTCGAGGATCGAATTGGCTTTCATCGTCTTTATGCACTTTCCTTGAAGTCGAAGCGCGGATCGCGGCGCACCCGGTTCGGCCAGTCTCCGGCGCGGACCCACAGCCTTTCGTCGGCCAGGGCGGGCGTCGGAGCGGGTTGTAACGACGCCAGCAGATACTGTCCATAAGGCCAGTCGCCGATCGCCGAGTCGGCGTTGATATGCCCGAAGGGGCCGGCATTGACGAAGCGCGCGTCCCACTTGCGCGACAGGCGCCAGACATGCGCGGACTTGGCGTAGGGATCATTGTCGCTTGCAACCACGATCATCGGAGTTCGAGCCGAAAAGGCCGGGGTATCGTCGAATCCGGTGATGCGATTGCTACGGCGCAGCAAAGCGAGGTCGGGCGGCGCAACGAGCAGCGCGCCGACAATCCGCGTCCGCGCGAAAGCGCTGGCGCCGGCGAACCAGTGGGCGAAGGCATGGCATCCCAGGCTATGCGCCGCGACAAGCACGGGCGCGTCCTCGGTCGCGATCGTGTCGGCGATGCGGCGGACCCATTCGCCCTTGGTCGGCGCGTTCCAATTGCCAAGGTCGATGCGTTCGCAATCGGGGAATTTCTGTTCCCACAGGCTTTGCCAGTGACCCGGCCCGCTGTTGTCGAGGCCCGGGATGGTCAGAATTTTGTGGCGGATTGTCGAGCTGTGCATGGCGGTCGTTCCATCGAGAGAGGGAAGGGAAGCCGCGGTGACGGGTGCGTCCGTTTTAACTCAATTAAATACATTGACAATAGGTGCTGGACAAAGCGGGGCGATTTTGCGCCGAAACGCCATCAACAGCGCTCAATCATTCGCCGGGTCGAACCGCGCCTCGAAAGTCCGGGCGTGCCTCAGTTCGGGGAATATTCTGGCCCACAGCGCAGTAACACCGATCGCCGCGACGCCGCCTACGACCACCGCGCTCACCGGGCCAAGCACCGCCGCCATCGCGCCGGCGCGCATTTCGCCCAATTCGTTCGACGCGGAGATGGCGAGCCCCGACGCCGCGCTGACGCGGCCGCGCATATGGTCGGGCGTGTTGAGCTGAATCAGCGTCCCGCGCACGAAGACCGAGAACATGTCCGCGGCGCCCATGACCACGAGCAGCGCGAGCGACAGCAGGAAGTTGGTCGACAGGCCGAAAGCGACCGTCCCGGCGCCGAATGCCGCGACAGCCCACAGCATCTTGACGCCGACGTTGCGCTCGATGGGCCGCCACGCGAGGCCCAATGCGATGATCGCGGCGCCGACCGCGGGGGCCGCGCGCAGAAAACCAAGCCCTTCGGACCCCGTGTGCAATATGTCGCGGGCATAGACGGGCAGCATCGCGGTCGCGCCCGACAGGATCACCGCGAACAGGTCGAGCGTTATGGTGCCCAGCAGAAAGCGCTCGGTCCAGACGAACTGCAGCCCATCGACCATCTCGCGCAGCGGGTGCCGGCGCACTTCGGCAGGCGGCGGTAGCACCGGGCGGACCCTGCTGACCGTGAAGGCCGAAAGGACGAGCAAGGCGGCTGCGAAGATATACACCGATGTCGGATGGACGGCATAGATCAGGCCGCCCGCCGCCGGTCCGACGACCGACGCCGATTGCCAGGCGATGCTGCTCATCGCGATCGCGCGCGGCAGCACCGTTGGCGGCACGATATTGGGCGCGATCGCGCTCATCGCCGGTCCCGAAAAGACGCGGGCGACGCCGTGCAGCGCCGCGAGGGTGAAAAGCAGCGGAAGCGTCAGCCCGTCGGTCCAGGTGAACCAGCCGAGCGACGCGGCGATCGTCAGGTCGATCATGTTGGAAAAGATCGCGACGCGCCGCCGCTCGAACCGGTCGGCGGCCCAACCTGCGACGGGGGTCAGCACGGCAAGCGGAATGAACTGGACGAGGCCGAGCAAGCCGAGCTGGAACGACGCTTCCTTGATCGACATGCCATAGCTGGAGCGCGCCGTATCATAGAGCTGATAGCCGATGACGACGACCATCGCGATCGTCGCCATGACCGCGGTGAAGCGCGCGAACCAGTAATAGCGATAATCGGCGAAGCTGAGCGGGGAGGGGGGCTTCGACGGGCCGTCGATGGAGGAGGAGGAGGCCATTGCGATTTGCCCTAACCGTCTTTTGGCGCCTGTCCAGCATGCTTTGTCGCCGCCGTTCGTCGATTATCGGGTGCAGCCCGTTGGACGCGGTGGCAGACAGTCGCCATCGATCAAGGGAGACGCATCGAATGACACGTAAATTTGCCCGCTTCGGCGGCGCGGCGATGGCCGGCGCGCTGCTCGTACTTGCCGCATGCAGCGCCGAAAAGGCGCCGCAGTCCGCCGGCTCTGCCGCCAACTGGACCGAATTTCGCGACCAGTTCCTTGCCGGCTATTTCCCGCTGAATCCCAATTTTGCGGTCTATCAGGGCAAGCATGAGTTCGACGGTCAGCTTCCCGACTGGTCGGCGGACGGATTGCAGAAGCAGATCGCTTTCCTCGAAAAAACGATCGCCGATGCCCAGGCATTCGATGGCAAGATGAGCGATGCCGAGAAATTCGAGCGCGATTATCTCGTCCATGTCGCGCAGGGGCAGCTCTTCTTTTTGAAGGACGCCGATTTCCCGCATAAAAACCCGGCCTTCTACGTCGGGCAGCTCGACCCCAACGTCTATATCTCGCGCCCCTATGCCGATCCGGCGACGCGCATGAAGGCGTTCATTTCCTACGCCGAAAAGGTTCCGGCCGCCGCTGCCCAAATCAAGGCCAATCTGAAACTGCCGATGCCCGCAACCTTCGTCAAATATGGCAGCGCCGGCTTCGGTGGCTTTGCCGACTATTACACCGGGGATGCCAAGGCCGCCTTTGCCGATGTGAAGGACCCGGCGCTGCAAAAGCAGTTCGATGAGGTCGCGGCCAAAGCGGCCGCGGCGATGAAGGATCTTGCCGCCTATGTGGCGTCGCAGCCGGGCAGCGCCGACGGCTGGGCACTCGGCGCCGACAAATTTTCGAAGATGCTGCTCACGAACGAAGCGGTGGACACGCCGCTCGACGAACTCGAGCGGATCGGCCAGGCCGACCTCAAGCGCAATCAGGATGCGTTGAAGGCCGCGTGCGCGACCTATGCCGCGGGCATGACGATCGCCGATTGCATGAAGAAGATGGGGTCCGACAAGCCCGCCGATGGTCCGGTGGCCGAGGCGCGGCGCCAGCTTCCGATGCTGCGCACCTTCCTCGTCGAAAAGGATCTGGTATCGATCCCGGGCACCGAACAGGCGCAGGTGGAGGAATCGCCGCCCTACAACCGGCAGAACAGCGCCTATATCGACATCCCCGGACCCTATGAGAAGGGCCTGCCGTCGGTCTATTACATCTCGCCGCCCGACCCGAGCTGGGACAAGCAGACGCAGCTCGACTTCGTGCCGGGCAAGAAGGATCTGCTCTTCACCTCGGTCCATGAAGTCTGGCCGGGTCACTTCCTCAATTTCCTGCACTCGAACCGCGCGGAGAGCATCTTCGGCAAGCTGTTCGTCGGCTATGCCTTCGCCGAGGGCTGGGCGCATTATACCGAGGAAATGATGTGGGATGCAGGGCTCGGCGATGGCGACCCCGAAACGCACATCGGCCAGCTGTCGAACGCGCTTTTGCGTAACTGCCGCTACCTGTCGGCGATCGGTCTCCACACCAAGGGGATGACGGTCGCGGATTCGGAAAAGCTGTTCAAGGAGCAATGTTATCAGGACGAGGGCAACGCGCGGCAGCAGGCGGCGCGTGGTACTTATGATCCGCTCTATCTCAACTACACGATGGGCAAGCTCATGATCCGCAAGCTGCGCGAGGATTGGACCAAGGGAGACAAGACGAAGTGGAAGGCCTTCCACGACGAATTCCTTTCCTACGGCGGTCCGCCGATTCCGATGGTGCGCGCAGCGATGATGAAGGAAGCGAGCCCGAAGGCGGTTTTCTGATCGCATTCAGCGCGCAAGGTGCCGGCCGACCGTTGGTTGGCCGGCACCGACCTGCCCCAATTTGGGGCTGCCGGGACATGGTTAAGCCAAATTGACGGCCCTGCCGGGCGCGGATAATGGCGAATCGATATCGTCCCAGCAGTTGCCCCAATCAGCTGACTGGCTTTTTGAAAGTCGGTCCACATGTCTGCATCGCGGCTCAGCGTCGTCATGCCCATGTATAATGCGGCACGCTTCGTCGAAGCGGCGATCGACAGCATTTTGGCCCAGACGATGGGCGATTTTATCTTTTACATCGTCGATGACGGTTCGACCGACCTGTCGGGGGACATCGCCGCGCGCAAGGCGGCGACCGATCGGCGGATCAGACTGATTCGTCAGTCCAATCAGGGCATCGTCGCGAGCATGAACCGGATGCTTGGGCTGGTCGAATCGCCCTTCGTCGCGCGTATGGATGCCGACGACATCTCGCTGCCCGACCGTTTCGCGCTGCAGCTGGCGCATTTCGATCGCACGCCGACGCTCGGTGCGCTCGGTGGGCAATATGTCGAGATCGACAATGGCGGGCGCCGACGGAGCGGTCATTTCCGGCAACCGGTGGGCTGCGATGACGTGCGCGCGGAACTCGAACTGCGGCCTGCGGTCGCCAATCCGACCGTGATGTTCCGCACCGATGCGCTGCGAAAGGCCGGGCTCTATCGCCCGGCGTTCGGCTATTGCGAGGATTACGACCTCTTTCTGCGGCTCTCCGAGATCGCTGATATCGACAATCTGCCGGACACGCTGCTGCTCTATCGCCGGTCGCCCGAACAGATGAGCGTCGCCAACAACGCGCAGCAGACCGAACAGGCCGCCTATGCCCGGCTCGCGCATCTGGTGCGCAAGACGGGCGCCGCCGATCCCTTCCGCGACATGGCGCGGCTGCCGCCTCTCGCCGATCTCGATGCGCTGCTCAAAAAGCCGGGCATCGGGCGAATGGTGGAGACCGATATCATCGCCGCACGCCGCTATGCTGTCGCCAGCATGGCCGACAGTGAGTTCGTCGACTATTGCAAGCGGCTGGCGAGCGGCGTGCGGCTGGAGGCCGCGACCCGTACGGTGGTGCGCTGCCTTGTCAATCGGCGCGTCGATCGGGCGTTCCGGCTGGCGAGTTCGCTCGTCGCCGGGGTTTTCGTCTGACGCGCGTCAGGTTGACGGCGCGCGCAGCCGCGCCACGAAAAAGCCGTCGAGCCCGCCCACATCGGCCAGCATTCCCGGCAAGGTTCTGACGCAGCCCATCGCATCCGGCGTTACGCCCTGCGGCAGTTCGTCAGGCAGTACGGGGTCGATCTGCCATTTCGAATTAGTGCCCAGAAACGCCTTGATCTGCTCCTCACCCTCGGCGCGCTCCAGCGAGCAGGTCGCATAGACGAGCGACCCGCCCGGCTTGACCCAACCGGCGGCGCGCGCGAGCAACTCGCCTTGCAGCACCGCAAGCTCGTCGATCTGGCGGTCTTCGACGCGGTGCAGCACATCGGGATGGCGACGGAAAATGCCGGTTGCCGAACAGGGGGCGTCGAGCAGCACGGCATCGGCCTGTGCGTCCGGCTCCCAGCGCCGTATGTCAGCCTGAATGATCTCCGCGGTCTGCTGCGTCCGGCGCAAATTGTCGGTCAGTCGTTCGAGCCGGCGCGCGCTGGTGTCGACGGCCGTCACCGCCCAGCCCGCCGCGGCGAGCTGCATCGTCTTTCCGCCCGGCGCGGCGCACAGGTCGAACACCGATCGGCCATTGCCCTGAGCAAGCAGGCGGGCCGGGATGCTGGCGGCAAGATCCTGCACCCACCAGCCGCCATCGCGGAAGCCGGGCAGGTCTTCGACCGCGCTGCCCCGCGGCAGGCGATAGTGCCGCGGTGCGAGCGATCGGGCTTCGGCCCATCCCGCGGCGTCGGGCTCGGCTGCAAAGCTCAGGTCGATCGGCGGCGGTGCGCTCCAGCCATGTTCGGCCGCGGCAACCGTCTCGGCGCCCCAGGCATCGTGCCAGCGCGCCGCCGTCGCGGGCGGCAGGCTCGCGCGCTCGGGTAGTTTCCACGCGTCTTGTTGTGCGCGCGACAGAAGCGCGTGAACCAGTCGCCGCGGCCCACCCGCTACGAGCGGCAGCGCGGTGGCAACCACCGCATGCGGCGGACTGCCGAGCGCGAGCAATTGGGCGAGCGCGAGCCGCAGCACGGCGCGCGACTTCACGTCCTCGGGCAGCGGCTGGGGCGTTGCGCTATCGATCAGCGCATCGAGGTCGACCATCCAGCGCAGCGTTTCCGACGCGATGGCAATGGCAAAGGCCCGATCGGACGGCGGGAGGCCCTGCGTGGCGGCATGCGCCGCGATGTCGAGCGCCTCGCCGCGGCGCAGGACCGCATCGAGCAGACGCAGCGCTGCCCGGCGCGGCGCGGTGCCGGCGGGCTCGCTTTCGCCGCCTCGTGACCGGCGCCCGCGGCCCTCGGGCATTTTCCGTCGGCTATCGTTGGCGTTCTTCATCACTACGTCCTATATCGGATGCATCATGGCGCACGATCCTCAATCCGACCACATCGGCGGCACGCCCCGCGCGACCAAGCGTCCCGGCGATGTCAGACCGCCCGCAAACTGGACCAACGAACCGCTGCCCAAGCCGCAACCGATTGTCGAAGATGCCGCGGAGGCGCAGCCCGGCGGCCGCAACCCGGTACGCTATGGCGACTGGGAATTGAAGGGTCTGGCGATCGACTTCTGATCGGCCGCCGCGCCCCGATCAGAAGGGGTTCATCCGGCCCATCAGGCGGGTGCGGTCGACATATTGATGCTTCAGCACCGCCAATATGTGGATGACGACGAGCACGAGCATGGTGATGCCCAAAAGTTCGTGCCGTTCGTGCAGCGTGTCGGCGAGCGCTTTTGACGGCGCGGCGATCGACGGCACGGTGAACAATCCGAAGAAGTCGATCGGCCGATCGGCGGCGGACATCCAGACCCAGCCCGACAGCGGCAGCAGGATCAGCAGCAGATAGAACAGGAAATGCAGGATCTTGCTGACCGGACGCTGCCATGCGGGCGTTCCGGCGGGAAGCGGCGGAGGCTTGTGCCCGAGGCGCCACAATATGCGCAGCGCGGTCAGCACGAGGATCGTTATCCCCAGCGCCTTGTGGACGTTCATCGCTTCGCGGTGCGCTTCGCGCGGAAGACCTTCGGTCAGCATCGCAAGGCCGATATTGACGATGACCGAAAGGCCGATCAGCCAATGCAGCCATATGGCCACCTTCGTATAGCGCGGGTCGGCGGTCGATCCGGCATCGGCGAGGGTGGCCATATCGCGTTCTCCTTAGGCGACGGGGGCGTCCGTCATTGCCGGCACCTTGCCAGCTTTTACCTGTTCGGCAAAGATGTCGCGCATCAGTTGGAGCGAAAGCAGGTGCGCATAGATGAGCGGCAAGGTGCCGTTCTGCATCAGCTTGCGCAGCACATCGCCGCGCAGTTCGCGCAGCTTGTTTTCGTCGACCATCTGGAAACCGCGATAGACGAAGGGCTTGTCCGAACCGTCGGGCTGGATGGCGACTTCGCCGTCCATCAGCAGGTCGGCCTTCTTGAGTTCATCGACCAACATGCCGGTGCGCTGCCCGGCTTCTTCGAAGTTGCGGCAGAAATCGAGCACGGCTTTGGTCTGTTCGCTCGGCTGGCCGTCAACGAACAGGGCGTCGCCCTCGTCGAACTTGCCGACGGCGCCAGAGGTCGGGTCGAAGCAGAGCGACAATTCTTCGCTGCCCGGGTTGAGGCGCGCGAGAAGGAAGGGGTAGCGGCGAATATAGGCCGGAACATAAACCGGATTCTTCAGCTTGCCTTCGTCGTCAACGAAGACGTTGACGCCTTCGTTGAGGCCCATGAGCGCCAGCGGAACCGGATTGTCGCCAGCCGAAAAGATAATCGGAAAGAAGCGGCAAGCCGAGGTGAATTCGTCGGCGGTCAGCGGAATCGCATGCTGGCCGACGAGAAACTTCGCTTCGGCGAGCGGACGGGCGTGGAAATCGACGTGATCGACGCTCGAAAGCGGAACGAGGTCGCCATAGAAAAGCGGCAGGTTGTTGGCGGGCGCTGTGGCCATGATGAAACTCCGGATTGGCGCCCCCAAAGGGATCGAGGGCGAAAGGAATAATCGCGCGCCTTATTGGCAGGCGCGGCGCGGCGCAAGGGGCGTTAGGCCAAGGGCGCCTTCTGGGCGACCAACTTGCCGGGATTGAATAGCCCCAGCGGATCGAGTCCGTCTTTCACCGCACGCAGCGCGGCGAGGCGGGCGGGGCTGTCGAGTTCGGCGAGCATGTCGCGCTTCATCTGCCCTATACCATGTTCGGCCGAGATCGAGCCGCCGAGTTCGAGTACGTGGGTGTAGACGATCCGGCTTGCGTCCTCACCATGCGCCGCGAGCCATGCACGACCGTCGACGCCCATTGGTGGCTGGACATGATGGTGGACGTTTCCGTCGCCAAGATGGCCGAAGGACAGCGCCCGGGTACCCGGAAATGCGGCATCGAGGCGCGCGGGGTTTTCCGCAATGAACTGCGGCATCCGGTCGACTGGAACGCTGACGTCATGCTGGAGGGCCGGACCTTCGGCGCGCTCGGCCTCCGAGATCGAATCGCGCAGACGCCAGAATTGCTCGCTTTCGCTTTCGCTCTTGGCAATCGCGACGTCACGGATCAGCCCGTCCTCGAGTGCCTTTGCAAGCGATGATTCCAGCGCTTCGGTCAACGCATCACCATCATCACCGGCCAGCTCGACGAGCGCATACCAGGGATCGGAGGCAGCGAGCGGCGCGCGGGTCTGTGGAATATGGCGCAGCACGGCCTGCAGGCAGGCGTCGGGGATGAGTTCAAAGCCTTCGAGCGTGCGACCGAGCGCGGCGTCGAGCCGGCGCAGGAGGCGCAGCGCATCGTCGGGCGAAGCAAGGCCGATCCACGCCGTGCAGCGCGCGGCGGCGGCGGGGACGAGGCGCAGCGTCGCGGCGGTGACGACGCCGATCGTGCCCTCGGCGCCGCAAAACAGATGCCGCAGGTCATAGCCGCGATTATCCTTCTTGAGCGGGGCCAGCGCGTCGAGAAGCTCGCCGTCGGGCAGAACCGCCTCAACGCCTTCGACCAGCGCCCGCATCGTTCCGAACCGCAGTACCTGCGTTCCGCCGGCATTGGTCGAAACCAGCCCGCCGACCGTCGCTGACCCCTTGCCGCCGAGGGTCAAGGGAAAGCGCAGTCCGTGCGCAAGGGCTGCACCATGCAGATGTTCGAGCACGACCCCCGCTTCGACGATCGCCAATCCGGCGGCGACGTCGATATCACGGATCCGGTTCATGCGCCGCAGGCTGAGCAGAAGCTGGTTGCCCGTCGCGTCGGGCGTTGCGCCACCAACCATGCCGCTGTTTCCGCCTTGCGGGACGATGGCAACCTGCTCCGCGGCGCAGAGCCTGACGACTGCGGCGACCTCGTCACGATTGGCCGGGGAAAGCATGGCGGCCGCTTGGCCTCGATAACGGCCGCGCCAATCCGTGAGCCAGGGTGCCATATCGTCCGTATCGCGGCTGAACCCCTTGGGGCCCAGCAGATCGGTGAGGTGGTTGAGCAGGTCGGCGGAGGGCGGTTGGGTCATGCAGGGCGTCTCGTTGGGGCGCGGGCGCGCAATAGGGGTCGACATCAATTCATTTGCTGTTCAATCATGGTCGTTAAAGGGTTGGCAGATGAATTGCCACCTTGTGGGGCTTTGCAGCGAACGGGAGTATCGGGTGAACGCCATGGCCTGGCACAGTGATGCGGAGCGGGCGCATCCATGGTGACGGCGCTGGCCCTGCTGGTCGCGGCGGCTGCGCCCGCGTCGGACGTGCCCATCGCGGCAACGCTGCCGCCGGTGGAGGCGTCCATGCCCGCCATTGCTCCCCCTGATGCCGGCTTTTTCCAAGTCGTGATCGAGCAGCAGATCATCATCCGTGTTCCGGCACAGCGTAGTCCGATCAATAATTTCGCAGCCCCCGCGCCGCCGCCACCGCCCATTCATCCGCGCGAAGCGCAGGTGGTCTGGAAGGAAAAGAAGGGGCCGCGCTGCGTCGCGATGAAGAACATCGTGCGGATGGAGGCAGTGCAGCGCGACAGCATCGATCTGATCACCCGCCAGAAGCAGTTGCTGCGTGCCCAGTTGAACCGCGGCTGTCGGGCGCTCGACTTCTATGCCGGATTCTACATGAAGGGAAACAAGGACGGGCAGCTGTGCAAAGGCCGTGACGAAATCCATGCGCGGACCGGCGCAAAGTGCGAGGTAGACGAGTTTCGCTTGCTCGTCCCGGTGGCGCGCGACGACGACTGAGCGGGGCGGCGCGCGATTTTTCGGCCAGATCGGTCGGCTTTTCTTGACTTTTCACCGCCACTTCCCCTAGGGGCGCGGCAGCAACGGCTGGCGTGGGAAGCCGTGCTACAACATTTTTCCGGACATGATGACCTTATGAAATTTGCCGACATCGGCCTTTCCGACGAACTTTTGCGCGCTGTGACCGAAGCGGGCTATGACGAACCGACACCGATCCAGGCGGGCGCCATCCCTTCGGTTCTGATGATGCGCGACATTATCGGCATCGCGCAAACGGGCACCGGCAAGACAGCATCCTTTGTGCTGCCGATGATCGACATTCTGGCGCATGGACGCGCCCGCGCGCTTATGCCGCGCTCGCTGATCCTCGAACCGACGCGCGAACTTGCGGCGCAGGTGGCCGAGAATTTCGAAAAATACGGCAAATATCACAAGCTTTCGATGGCGTTGCTCATCGGCGGCGTCCAGATGGGCGATCAGATCAAGGCGCTCGAAAGGGGCGTCGATGTGCTGATCGCGACGCCGGGCCGCCTGATGGACCTGTTCGAGCGCGGCAAGATATTGCTCACCGGCTGCGACCTCCTCGTCATCGACGAGGCGGACCGGATGCTCGACATGGGCTTCATTCCGGACATCGAGAATATCTGCACCAAGCTGCCGGCGAATCGCCAGACCTTGCTCTTTTCGGCGACGATGCCGCCGCCGATCAAGAAGCTCGCCGACAAATTCCTGTCGAATCCCAAGACGATCGAAGTCGCGCGGCCCGCGAGCACCAACGTCAATATTACCGAGTTCCTGGTCAAGACCAGCGAGCGCGGCAAGCGCGAAACGCTGCGCGGGCTGCTCGAGGAAGAGGATATCAGCACCGCGATCATCTTCTGCAATCGCAAGACGACCGTGCGTGAGCTCGCCAAATCGCTCCAACGCTACCGCTATCGCGCGGGCGAGATCCATGGCGACATGGATCAGTCGAGCCGCATTGCCGAACTCGATCGCTTCAAAAAGGGCGATATCAACATCCTCGTCGCGTCCGACGTCGCGGCCCGGGGTCTCGATGTGAAGGGCGTCAGCCACGTCTTCAACTTCGACGCGCCTTGGCATCCCGACGACTATGTCCACCGCATCGGACGTACCGGGCGGGCAGGGGCGAAGGGCCGGGCCTTCACGCTCGTCAGCCCGTCCGATGCGGAGGCGGTTGACAACATCCAGAAGCTGACCGGCCACAAGATCGATATCTTTGCGGGCGGCGAGCGTCAGGAACCCACCGAAGAGATTGAGGAAAAGCAACCGCCGCAAGCGAAGAAGAGCCGGCGCGGCGGTGCGAAACCGAAATCGAAGGACGATGCGCCCCGCGCGGAATCCAAAAGCAGCGCATCCAGGCGCCCCGAACGCAAGACGCCCGATGCGCCGCGCCAGAAGCCGGTTCGCGACGACGAACCCGACGACGGCTGGAACGGCCCGATGCCGGGCTTCCTTTCGGTCGGTTTCAGTAGCTAAAACCGGGTCCGGATTGGCGGTGCGTTCGCGTCAGACGCGGACGAGCATCTTTCCGATATTCGCGCCGGAAAACAAACCAAGGAACGCGTCGGGCGCCGCTTCGACTCCGTCGCGCACGGTTTCACGCATCGTCACCGCACCGCTCGCGATCAGCCCTGCCATGTCGGCGTAGAATTCTTCCATGCAGTCGAAGAACTGGTCGGTATAGATAAAGCCCTCCATGCGGATACGCGCCGGGATCGTCCGGATCAGGTTGCGCATTTCCTGGGGCTTTCCGTCATTATAGACGTCGATCATGCCGCAGATGGCAAAGCGGGCGAAATCATTGGCGACCGCGAAGGCCGCGTCGAGATGATCGCCGCCGACATTGTCGAAATAGACGTCGACGCCGCTTTTGCCGAGGCCGTCCAGCGCTTCGGTAAGCGCGGGGATAAGCGGGCCCGCCTTGTAATCCACAACGGCATCGGCTCCCAGATCCTCGACCCAGGCGCATTTTTCTGCGCCGCCGGCGGAGCCGATGACGGTCATCTCGCGCGCTTTGGCGATCTGGACCACCGCCGAGCCAACGGCGCCTGCGGCGGCGGACACGAAAACCGTGTCGCCGGGCTTTGCCGCTGCAATGCGGAGAAGGCCGATCCACGCGGTGCCCCCGGTCAGCCCCATATTGTGGAGAAAGGTCTGGGGCGGCATGCCAGCGGCGAGCAGATCGGCAGGCAGCTTGGTCGGCGTCATCTCCAGCCCGATGGTTCCGCCGTCGCGCCAGCCGCCCATGTGCAGGATGATGTCGCCCGGCGCGAAGCCGTCCATTGCACTTTCGATCACTTCGCCGATCGCCCCGCCGGTCATCGGCTGGTCTAGCTGGAAGGAGGCGGCGTAGCTTTTGGCATCGTTCATCCGGCCGCGCATATAGGGGTCGACCGACAGCCAGTGATTGCGCACGCGAAGCTGATCGGTTTCGAGCGGCAGATCGGGAAGCGCGTGCAGCGCAAAATCGTCGATCGTCGGCAATCCTTGCGGACGACGCACCAGATGCCATGCCTTCGCCATAGATTGTTCCCCCAATTATCCGAAGATATTTCCTATCGTCAGAAAAGCCGTTGCCAGTGTCAACCAGTCCCGTTAAGAGCGCCCCGTCGCGGGGCCGTAGCTCAGATGGGAGAGCGCTGCAATCGCACTGCAGAGGTCAGGGGTTCGATTCCCCTCGGCTCCACCAGCGACCTTTCCCCTATACGCCGGAAACGTATCGACCGGGGACAGTCGCGCCCTGCCCCCGGACGTCGGGCGCTATGCCGCCGGGGCTGACGGTTTGGCTTTGCGAGGGCGAAAACGGCGCCACAGGAATATCGCCGTGCCCGCGATCAACGCCCAGGGCAGGACCGCGGCGCCAACAAAAAGCAGGACCGACAGCAATGTCCCGCCGCTGCCGAGCAGGGTTGCCCATGCGGTGCCGAACGGATTTCGGTTGCCGATACCGGGTACGCCGCCGTCGCTGGCGTAGTTGAACGCAACGTCCGTCCACGCGATGCGGCCCTCGCCGGTGCGACGGCTCTGGCGCTCCTCGCCCAGCTGCCCCCGCATGGCGCTGATCTGGGAGAGAAGTTCGGCGCGCTCGCTTTTATCGAGGCCGCCTTGCTTCAACCGGTCCTCGATCCGGGCGACCTCGGCCTGCGCCCCGGCGCTCCGCTGTTGCGAGGCGAGGACTTCCGTTCCGACATCCTCGCCGTTGACGCTTGCATCTGCCAGCACACCAGCTGCCTTCTCGACGCTGGCGATTGCGCTCGAACCGAATTTTCGCGCGATTCCAGGGTCGAGTTTGAACCGCGTTTGTGCTTCCACAAATTTTTCGTCGTCGAGTCGATAGCGCACGTCGACGATGCGGCAATGTTGAACACCCAGTGCTTCGCAAGCCGCCGCATGCTCTTCCTGCACCTTCGCGATGCGATCGTCGGCGAGCCGAAATGTATAGGAATAGTCGAAGGCGACGCCGGGCGCGGCCTGGAGGGGGATGTCGCCACCGGCGTCATCGCTTGCCGCTTCGGTGGCGGGTGCTCCGTCGGACGTCGCAACCTGGGCATCATCTGCGGGCTTTTCCGAACACCCGATCAGGGCGAGCGCCATCGCGCCCGCTAAGAGCTTATTTCGCATGAAGATTCTCCCAAAGCGCGACTCGTCGGCCGCCGCGATGGAGTATCACAACTTAAACAGTAGACAATATATTTCAGGCGGCGCGAACAAAGCCGTCGAGCACCCGCTTTGCGCCCGCCTGCTCGAATTCGACCTCCAGCTTGTTGCCGTCAATGTCGATGATTTCGCCATAGCCGAATTTTTCGTGGAACACGCGCATACCGATGGCGAGGTCGGCGCGCGGCTTGGCCCCCACCGATGCGGCGGGCGCTCGCTCGGACGGCGCGGGCGCGCGGGTGACGGTCGATGATTGCGCGACGGCGCGCTGCCACGCCGGGCCGCGCGTCATGGTGCGGGCCGGCTGGCGCTCGGCAACATGCGCAAAAGGATCGCCCTGTGCCGACCAGTTGGCCCGCCAAAGGCTCTGGCCGCCGCCGAAGCTGTTCTCGCTTGCCACATGCTCGGGCGGGATTTCGCCGATAAAGCGGCTCGGGATGCTGCTCATCCACTGGCCGTAGATGCGCCGGTTCGCGGCATGATAGATGCTGGCGCGCTGACGGGCGCGGGTGATCGCGACATAGGCCAGCCGGCGCTCTTCCTCCAGACTCGCCGTCCCGCCTTCATCCATCGCGCGTTGCGACGGAAAGACGCCGTCCTCCCATCCGGCGAGGAAGACATGATCGAATTCGAGGCCCTTGGCGGCATGGATCGTCATGATCGTCACCGTTTCGGTCTGGTCGTCATTGTCGCGGTCCATCACCAGGCTGACATGCTCGAGGAAGGCTTCGAGCGAGTCATATTCTTCCATCGCGCGAACGAGTTCGGAGAGGTTTTCAAGCCGTCCCGCCGCCTCGGCGCTGCGATCGGCCTGCAGCATCGCGGTATAGCCCGATTCGTCGAGGATGAGCTGCGTCAGCTCGGGGTGCGATAGCTCGCCCGCCTTCGATTGCCAGCCGCGCATCATCGCAACGAAATTGGCGAGCTGGCGCCGCGCCTGCGGAGTCAGCTCGTCGGTTTCGGTGATCCGCGACGCCGCATGAAACAGCGGGGTCCGGTCGATCCGTGCGAACTGGTGGATACGCGCCACTGCCTTGTCGCCCAATCCGCGCTTCGGGACATTGACAATCCGCTCGAACGCCAGATCGTCGGCAGGCGACTGGACGAGGCGCAAATAGGCGAGCGCATCGCGAATTTCGGCGCGCTCATAGAAGCGGAAGCCGCCGACGATGCGATAGGGCATGCCGATCGCGATGAAGCGATCCTCGAATTCGCGGGTCTGGAACTGCGCGCGGACGAGGATGGCGGCGCGGTCGAGCGAGACACGCCGGCGTTGCAAATCTTCCAGTTCCTCGCCGACCCGGCGCGCTTCTTCGGGGCCGTCCCACACGCCGACGACGCGCACCTTGTCGCCCGCATCGAGTTCGGTCCACAGCGTCTTGCCGAGGCGGTCGCTGTTCTGCGCAATCAGCGCCGACGCGGCCGCCAATATCTGCGGAGTCGATCGGTAATTCTGCTCGAGCCGGATTACCGTCGCGCCGGGAAAGTCCTTTTCGAAGCGCAGGATGTTGGCGACCTCGGCGCCGCGCCACGAATAGATCGACTGGTCGTCGTCGCCGACGCAGCAGATATTCTTGCGCGCCTGCGCCAGCAGCCGCAGCCAGAGATACTGGCTGGCGTTGGTATCCTGATATTCATCGACGAGGATATATTTGAAGCGCTGCTGATAATGTTCGAGCACATCGCGGTGATTTTTCAGGATCACCAGCATGTGCAGCAGCAGGTCGCCGAAATCGCAGGCGTTGAGCGTCTTCAGCCGCGCCTGATACAGCGCATAGAAATGGCCGCCCTTGCCGTCGGCATAGGCTTCCCTGTCGCCCGCATCAAGGTCGGGCGGCGTCAGGCCGCGGTTCTTCCACTTGTCGATCAGCGCCGCGAGCTGGCGCGCCGGCCAGCGCTTTTCATCGAGTCCCTCGGCCTGGATGATCTGCTTGAGCACGCGAAGCTGGTCGTCGGTGTCGAGGATGGTGAAATTGCCTTGCAGGCCGACGAGTTCGGCGTGACGGCGCAGCATTTTCGCGCAGATGCTGTGAAAAGTGCCCAGCCAGGGCATGCCCTCGACCGCGTCGCCGATCATCCGCCCGATGCGTTCGCGCATCTCGCGCGCTGCCCTGTTGGTGAAGGTGACGGCCAGGATTTCCGACGGCCAGGCGCGCCGCGTCGCGATGATATGCGCCAGCCGCGCCGTCAGTGCGGCGGTCTTGCCCGTGCCAGCCCCGGCGAGCATCAGCACTGGCCCTTCGGTGGTGAGAACGGCCTGCCGCTGCGGGCCGTTCAGGCCCTGCAGATAGGGCGGATCCGACGGCGAGGGCGGCGGCAGATCGGGGAGGGATGAGGGGGTGTCCATTATGCGCGAACGATTAGGGAACAGCGCCGCTGCTGTCCAGTGCGCGGCGCAGCGCTGCGTCGGGCCGTGCGCCCTCGTGTTCGAGCCGGTCTATCGTGGCAACCGCCATCGCCCGATATGCGGCGACAAGGTCGGGATCATGCGCGGCAAGCGCCGCAACATGATCGCGGATCGTCTGAACGTCGCCGCGCAACAACGGTCCCGAAAGGGCACCGAACCCGCGGTCGAGGCTGTTGTCCAGAGCAGCCTGCACCAGCGGCGCGAGCAGCGCGCGCGGCGCGTCGACTCCCGCGCGTTCAAGAGCCTGCGCGGCATCGGCAATCAGCGTCACGAGATGGTTCGACGCGTGGCAGAGCGCCGCGTGATAAAGCGCGCGGCGCTCTTCCGGAATTTCGACCGCAACACCGCCGAGCAGGCCGACGACCCGCCTGGCTTGCACGGCTGCGTAGGCACTCGATCCGGTGATCGCAAAGCGCGCGCCCGCCATCCGCGCGACTTCACCCGGCGGGTTGCCGGTGAAGGTCATCGCCGGATGGATAGCGGCCGTCAGCCAGCCCGCATCGCGCAGCGGCTCCAGAAGCGCGGCTCCGCTGCGGCCGCTGACGTGGAAAACGAAAGGCGAGGACGGCGTCTTGGATGCTTCGGCCGCCAACGTGGCCACGATGCCGGAAAGGGCGTCATCGGCAACGGCGATCGCAATCGCATCGCATGTTTGGACGAGTGCCCCAAGGGTGGGGGTGGTTTCGATGCCATCGACTTGCCGCTCCGCTTCGGCCAGTTGCTCGGGCGAACGTCCCCATAGCAAGGGCGGTTGGTGCGACGCGGGCTTCAGTCCGAGCGCCAAGGCGCGCGCCACGCGGCCCGAGCCGACGATTCCGATCCGCCGAAATATGTCGATGTTCATGATGTCTGCGATACGGCAGATCATGGTCTGCCGCCACCCGGCGAAGGGATCAGGGCCAATCGAAAGGGAGGAAAATGGTGGGCGTGGCAAGGATTGAACTTGCGACCCCTGCGATGTCAACACAGTGCTCTACCACTGAGCTACACGCCCACACGTTTTGGGGTGACGCGCCCCTTAAAGGCCTCGGCGCAGGCTGGCAAGCCCTTCGCGCGCAAAGTTGAAATTATTGTTGGTTGCTGCGATCGGCGCGGCCGAAAAGCATATCGACCTCGCGCACCAGATCCTTGAGGTGAAAGGGCTTGGACAGCAGCTTGGCTTGCGGGACATTCTCTTCGGCGCGCAGCGATACCGCCGCGAATCCGGTGATGAACATCACCTGCGTTTGCGGCGCCGCCTTTGCGGTGTGCTGCGCCAGCTCGATACCATCCATTTCGGGCATCACGATGTCGGAGAGGAGCAGGTCGAATGTGCCCGAATCGATATAGGGGACCGCTTCGGTCCCGCGGTCGACCGCGGTCACATGATAACCCGCGCTGGTCAGCGCCCGCGCCAGATATTCGCGCATCACATCATCATCTTCGGCGAGCAAGATGCGGATCATCGTAAAATTCTGCCCCTGTCTTCCGGCTGCGCCCGATCGTGTAATCGCGCGTACCGCACCCCTCGAATGAAACTGTGTCATAGCGGGAGAGATTTAACAAATTCCCGCGCCGCTGGATTCGTCGGCGCTTTTTTGCCACCCTCTTATATCAATGCCCCACCGCACCCTTCCGCCCGCCGCAATCGCGGTCCAACGTCCCGACGCGCCAGGCTCCGTCGTCGTGTCGATCCCGCATGCCGGGCGCCTCTATCCGCCTGAAATACTTGCAGCGGCGCGCGTGCCGATCGCCGATCTCGAGCGGCTGGAGGATCGCTGGTGCGATGTCATCGCGGCGGGTGCGGTCGAGGCCGGCGCGACAGTGGTGCAGGCGCTGTGGGCGCGCGCTGTCGCCGATTGCAATCGCGGCGAGGGGCAGATGGCGCCCGCCGAGGTCGCAGTGCCGCTTCGCGCACAATTTTCGGCGCCGGGCCGCAAGGAGCGCGCCGGGCTGGGCGTCGTGCCGACGCGGCTCGCCGACTGCGGGACATTGTGGAAACGTCCGATCGACCGGGCCGCGCTGCACTGGCGTCTCGAATCGCTGCACCGGCCCTATCATGCAGCAATTGCCGAAGAACTCGCTGCGGCGCGTGATCGCGTCGGGCACGCCATTCTGATCGACCTGCACAGCATGCCTTCGATTCCGTCCGGACAGCCAGGTCATGGGGCGCGCATCGTGATCGGCGATCGCTTCGGCACGTCCGCGGGCGAGTGGCTGTCCGATCTGCTTCTCGACAGTGCCGCACGGCTCGGCGTCGCCGTGACGCGCAACCAGCCCTATGCGGGTGGGCATATCGTGCGGACGCACGGGCGACCGCTGGCGGGCGTCCACGCGGTTCAGATCGAAATCGACCGGAGTCTTTATCTCCATCCCGACAAGAGCGTCGATGCGGCCCGTTCGGGCGCGCTTGCACGCTGGTTCGCCGGCCTGATCGATGGGGCGGGGCAGATGCGTCCCGATGGCGACATGCTGCCGCTGGCCGCCGAATAAAAAACCACCTCGTACCGGAGTACGAGGTGGCCAGGGTCCAGGGAGGACGCACCCACGTCCGCTAGGACGAGGCGCTCGCCGCGATGGAAAGGGGG
Organism: Sphingopyxis terrae subsp. terrae NBRC 15098; assembly: GCF_001598815.1. Classification (GTDB taxonomy): domain Bacteria; phylum Pseudomonadota; class Alphaproteobacteria; order Sphingomonadales; family Sphingomonadaceae; genus Sphingopyxis; species Sphingopyxis terrae. Next base: position 132,420 of record NZ_BCZQ01000004.1, read on the forward strand.
AAAACCACGGCGGCGTAGCATCAATTTAGGATGGGTCGCGACACGTTACAAGACGCGTCTGTGCAAAATCTGCAGCAATGCGAAACTGGTCGGGGAGAGAGGATTCGAACCTCCGGCCCCTGCCTCCCGAAGACAGTGCTCTACCAGGCTGAGCTACTCCCCGACCGATCTCTGGCGCCGGCGGACCGGCGCGAGGGCAGGGCGGTCCTCTAGACGCGCCTTTTCGGAACTTCAAGCGTCAATCGGCAGCTTTGGCGATATTCGCCGATTTAGAGCAATTGCGCGCGGCGAAAGCTGAAATGGCCATGATCGACGAAGATCAGATGATCGGTCAAATCGACGGCGATTCGGCGGAGAAAATCCATCGCCTCGCCGGTCGCAGCCAGATCGGCTTCGCTCGGGTAGGCGCAGCCCGATGGATGATTATGCGCCATCAACACGGTCGCGGCGCCCCGGCCGATCAGCCGGTGCCAGCAGGCAGGGGCGATCGTGCAACGGCCGTCGATACCGCCTTCGCAGCATTCGATCCGCATCAGGCGCCCGAAACCATCGAATCCGGCCAGGATCAGCCGCTCGCGGTCAGCGGGGAACTCGGCGCGCAGCAGATCGCGGGCCACCGCGTCCTCCGCGTCGCGATCGACGAAGCCGCTCAGCGTCGTGCCATCGAAGGGGCGGGCAGGTGGGAAAGCGAGCGCCATCACCGAAATCTGCGCCCCGTGCCCGCGCGCGCCAAGCCGGGACTGGGCCGAAACGGTGCGAGGTCGGGCGGGGCGCTTGCGGGCCGCGTCGCTGCCGCCTAGCAAAGAGGCCGCAATGCCGGGAGCGAGTCTTGTCCGAATCCATCCATTATGAACTTCAATATCTCGACCTTATGCGTCGGATATGGACCGAAGGCGACGAACGCGTCGACCGCACCGGGGTCGGGACGCGCTCGCTGTTCGGCGAGACGATGCGCTTTTCGCTGCGCGACGATGCCATTCCCTTGCTCACAACCAAGCGCGTGTACTGGAAAACGGCGCTGCGCGAGCTGTTGTGGTTCCTGACCGGCGACACCAATATCCGACCGCTCGTTGCGCAGGGCGTCCGCATCTGGACCGACTGGCCGCTCGAGAAATATCGCCGCGCGACGGGCGAGCAGATCGACGCCGAAGCGTTCGAGGCGCGGATCGTCGCCGATCCTGATTTCGCGGCGGCGTGGGGCGATCTGGGGCCGGTCTACGGTCATCAGTGGGTCAATTGGCCACGCTATGAGCCGGCGGGCGAGGGCCTGTTCCGCCGTGTGGAAGAGGGGCACAACCAGATTGCCGCGCTGATCGACTCGCTCCGCAACAACCCCGGATCGCGCCGGCATATCTTCACCGGCTGGAATGTCGCCGATCTCGACCGCATGGCGCTGCCGCCCTGTCACATGACCTATCAGTTTCATGTGCGGAGCGACGGCGGACTGTCGTGCCTTCTGTTCCAGCGGTCGTGCGACCTGGGCCTGGGTTTTGCCTTCAACATATTCGAAGCCGCGCTGCTGACGCGGATGGTTGCGGCGCAATGCGGTCTTCATGCCCATGAACTGGTGTGGACCGGCGGCGACGTCCATCTCTACCTCAATCACGCCGAGCTCGTGGAGCAGCAGCTTCGGCGCGTTCCATCGGGCGCACCGAGCCTTCGCATCCTTCGGCAGGCTTCGAGCATTTTCGATTATGCGTTCGACGATTTCGCGGTCGAGAATTACGCCCCGCAGGCGCATATTTCCGCGCCTGTTGCGGTCTGAGAGGCCGACATTGCATTGCTATGCAGGAAGTAATAATATGTCGTACAATTGAAATATAACGGCGCGGCGATTCGCGCCCTGAAGGGACGAATATATGCCCGAAACGCATCGGCGCCCGGCGAGCAATCTGCCGCCGCTGTCGCTCCATATTCCCGAACCCCGCTATCGTCCCGGCGACACGCCCGACTTTGGCGATATCGAAGTTCCGGCGGTCGAAGCGACCCCGCGCCCGGGCGAAGCGACCAAGCCCGATGCGATGCGCGATATGTGCTACGGCCTCGTCCGTGTGCTCGATTTCGACGGGCAGGCGAAGGGCGCGTGGGATCCGAAGCTCAGCGCCGAACGGTTGCGCGCGATGCTGCGTTACATGATGCTCGTCCGCGCCTTCGACGACCGCATGTTCCGCGCCCAGCGCCAGGGCAAGACCAGCTTTTACATGAAATGCACCGGCGAGGAGGCGACCTCGGTCGCCTCGACGATGGCGATCGACCGCGCCGATATGTGCTTTCCCAGCTACCGCCAGCAAGGCATCTTGATCGCGCGCGATTATCCGCTGATCCAGATGATGAACCAGATCTATTCGAACCGCGGCGACCATCTGCTCGGGCGGCAATTGCCGATCATGTATTCGGCGCCCGAGCACGGGTTTTTCAGCGTTTCGGGCAATCTCGCGACGCAATATCCCCAAGCAGTCGGCTGGGCGATGGCATCGGCCTCGAAGGGCGACAGCCGCATCGCGACCGTGTGGTGCGGCGAAGGGTCGTCGGCCGAAGGCGATTTCCATTCGGCGCTGACCTTTGCGACCGTCTATAACGCGCCGGTCATCTTCAACGTCGTCAACAACCAGTGGGCGATTTCCAGCTTTTCGGGTTTTGCCGGGGGTGAGCGGACGACTTTTGCGGCGCGCGCCGTCGGCTATGGCATCGCCGGCCTGCGCGTCGACGGCAATGACCCGCTTGCCGTCTATGCCGCGACGCAATGGGCGGCTGACCGGGCGCGGACGAATAACGGTCCGACGCTGATCGAACATTTCACCTATCGCGCCGAAGGGCACAGCACCTCGGACGACCCGAGCGCCTATCGCGCGGCACAGGAAGCGAGCGCCTGGCCGTTCGGCGATCCGATCGCGCGCCTGAAGCAGCATCTGATCGCGCTCGGCGAATGGGACGATGCGCAGCATGATGCGCTGCGCGCCGAACTCGACGATCTGGTAAAGACGACGCAGAAGCAGTCGGAAAAGCTCGGGATTCTGGGTCACGGCATGCACCAGCCGTTCGAAACGATGTTCGAGGATGTCTTCGAGGAAATGCCTTGGCATCTCAAGGAGCAGTGCGATCAAATGCTGGCCGAACAGGAAAAGAAGTTCGGCCCCAATTGGAAGCCCGAATGATGGCCGGCGAAACCCAGACCAAGACGATGAACATGATCGAGGCGATCAACAGCGCCATGGACATCATGCTCGAACGCGATCCTAACACCGTCGTGATGGGTGAGGACGTCGGCTTTTTCGGCGGCGTCTTTCGCGCCACCGCGGGCCTGCAGAAAAAGCACGGCAAGACGCGTGTTTTCGATACCCCCATCAACGAATGCGGCATCATCGGCGTCGCCGTCGGCATGGGCGCTTATGGCCTGCGTCCCGTCCCCGAAATCCAGTTTGCCGACTATATCTACCCCGGGCTCGACCAACTCGTGAGCGAGGCGGCACGACTGCGCTATCGTTCGGCGAACGATTTTATCTGCCCGATGACGGTGCGCACCCCCTTTGGTGGCGGCATTTTCGGGGGGCAGACGCACAGCCAGTCGCCCGAAAGCATCATGACGCATATCTGCGGCGTGAAGACGGTCATTCCGTCGAACCCCTATGATGCCAAGGGCCTGTTGATCGCAGCGATCGAGGATAACGACCCCGTCGTCTTCCTCGAACCCAAACGTATCTACAATGGCCCGTTCAGCGGCTATTACGACCGCCCGGTCGAGCCTTGGTCGAAGCATGATGCGAGCGCGGTTCCCGAAGATTATTATCGCATCGAACTCGGCAAGGCGGCGACGGTACGCGCCGGCGAGGCGGTGACGGTGCTCGCCTATGGCACGATGGTCCACGTCGCCAAGACGGTGATCGAGGAGATGGGCGTCGACGCAGAAATCCTCGACCTGCGGACGCTGCTGCCGCTCGACATCGATGCGATCGAAACCTCGGTAAAGAAGACCGGGCGTTGCCTCATCATCCATGAAGCGACGCGCACCTCAGGCTTTGGCGCCGAACTGGCGGCGCTCGTTCAGGAACGCTGCTTCTATCATCTCGAGGCGCCGGTTGAGCGCGTGACGGGTTTCGACACGCCTTACCCCCACAGCCTCGAATGGGCTTATTTCCCCGGGCCGGTGCGCATCGCGACCGCGCTCGAAAAGATCATGAAGGATTGACCGCCATGGCTCGCTATTCATTTCGCCTGCCCGACATTGGCGAGGGCATCGCCGAGGCCGAGATCGTTGCCTGGCACGTCAAGATCGGCGAGCGCGTCGAGGAGGACGCCCAGCTGGCCGACATGATGACCGACAAGGCGACGGTCGAAATGGAATCGCCCGTGTCGGGGGTCGTTGTCGAACTCGCCGGTGACGTCGGCGACATGGTTTCGATCGGCTCGACGCTGGCGGTGATCGAAACCGACGGCGAAGCCGCGGTCGAAGACATGATCGCCGAAGAGGAATTCGAAGAGGACATCGCGGCCGAAACGCCGGGTGTAGAAGAGGCTGCGGTGGCGGAAGCGCCGCCGTCCCTCCAAGCCGTTCGCCCGGAGCCTGTCGAAGCGCCGTCCTTGTCTTCCACCGTTGAAAAGAGGGACGGGGCTTCGACAAGCCCAGCCCGAACGGAACAGGGTAGAGCCATCCTCGCATCGCCGGCCGTTCGCGCCCGGGCGAAGGATTTGGGCATCGATCTGGGGCAGGTCCATTCCGATGGCGAGCGGATTCGCCATGCCGATCTCGACGCATTCCTCCGCTACAGCGGCGGGCAGGGCTATCACGCCCCGGGCGCCAGCCGCGCCCGCGCCGACGAACCGGTCAAGGTCATCGGCATGCGCCGCAAGATCGCCGAGAATATGGCGGCGTCGAAGCGCGCGATCCCGCACTTCACCTATGTCGAGGAAATGGACGTCACCGCGCTCGAAGCGATGCGCGCCGACCTCAACGCCAATCGCGGCGGCCGGCCGAAGCTCACGATGCTGCCGTTCCTGATCGTCGCGATCTGCCGCACGATTCCCGAATTTCCCATGATCAACGCGCGTTACGACGACGAAGCGGGTGTTGTGACGCGGCATGGTGCCGTCCATCTCGGCATGGCGACGCAGACCGATGCCGGACTGATGGTCCCGGTGATCCGCGACGCACAGGACAAGAATGTGTGGCAGCTCGCGAGCGAAATCGGCCGGTTGGCGGAGGCCGCACGCACGGGCAAGGCGAAGGTAGAGGAGCTGACGGGCGGAACGCTGACGGTCACCTCGCTCGGCCCGCTCGGCGGTATCGCAACGACCCCGGTGATCAACCGGCCCGAAGTCGCGATCATCGGCCCGAACAAGATCGTCGAACGCCCGGTTTTCGACGGCGACGACATCCGCCGCGCCAAGCTGATGAACCTGTCGATCAGTTGCGACCACCGCGTTGTCGATGGCTGGGACGCCGCGCGCTATGTGCAGGCGCTCAAGAAGCTGATCGAGACGCCGGTTCTGCTGTTCGCGGACTGAGTCTATGTCGTCATTGCGAGGAGCTTCGCTGCGCTCGCAATGACGGCTATCCAAGCTGCGTTACAATCCCAGCCCGGCAAAGCTCGTCTGGTCGAACTTCAGCTTGAAGGTCACATAGGCGCCCGAGCGGGCGAAGCGCGCGTCCTCGAAATCGCGGTCGTGGAAGCCCGCGAAATTATAGCCGAAGGTGACATTCGCATTGGTCATCGGCGCGAGAGTCAGCGTCGGGCCGGCGGCCCAGGCGACGGTATCGCCGCCGGTTCCGACGCGAACGCTGCCCGAGGCGCCGACATCGACATGCTCGCCCAGGTTGAAGCGGAAGTCGGCGCCGAACATGTTCGACCAGCCTTTGACGTCATCGGCGCCGAAGCGGTCGAAATTATAGCGCGTGCCCCAGAAGAAGCCGAATTCGCCGCGTTCATACCATAGCCCATCGCCGTCGCGCCGATCGCCGCGATCACCGAGCGGCGACCAGTTGACCGACAGGCTATTGATGACGCGGCGGCTGGTGGCATCGCCATCGATTGTCAGCGCGGCGCCGCCGATCGGCCCGGCCTGACCCGCGACTGCATCGCGCACCTTGTCCGAACGGACTTCGGTCTTGTTGAGCCAGGACAGCCGCGAATCGGCGGGACGATGCGCCCAGCTGAGTTCAAACTGGATCACTTCGGTCGATGGCGTGGTGCCGGTGCCGCTGGCCTTCGCATAGGTGAAGAGCGCGCCGAGCGCCCGGCCTTCGCCAAGCTGGCGCAGCCCGCCGAGCGTGAGGCCATAGCGATTGGCAAGCTCGCCATCGCGATATTCGGCGCGGCCCGTGATCGTCCAGCGATCGGCGCGATAGGTGGCGCCGGTGCTGACCGCCACGAAATCCTCGGTCAGCGTCCCGTTGCCCGCAAGGAAACCACCCGACGCCGCAGGCTGACCCGCGTTCAACACATCGCCCGCGCGGATACCGCCCAAGGTGCGGTTTCCGTCGACCGACAGATCGACCGACCAACGCTCGCCGAGCCGCAGCGACTGCGACAGGCCATAGGCCGCAAAGCTGCGCGGGCCATATTCGCTGATATCCTGCTGGTTCGCGGTCGCGAGCAGGCGCGCCCCGGCCCACGGCGCGAGGTCGAAGCCCAGCCGCGCGGTGCGGGCCTTCACGCTGCTGCCGTCGGCGATTTCGTAGCTACCGACCAGATTGACGTCGCGCGTGATCGCGAACCGCGCGCCGAGCCGCTGACGGGTCGGGAAATCGACGCTTGCATCCTGTCCGCCCAAGGCAAATTCGCTCTGCGCATCGAGTTCGAGGCGCTTGTCGAACAGCCGCTGCGTCGCACCGAGCTGGACGATGTCGGATTTGTTCGTGCTGCCGTCGCTGAGCCGGTCGTCGGCGTGGGTCAGTCCGGCGCGCAGCAGCGTGGTGCCATTGTCATATTCGACCAGCGCGCGCGCCGCCCGGCGGCGGGCATCGGTGTCAAGATAATCTTCCTGCCACGCGCTGCCCGTCACCGAAAGCTGGCGTCCAACGCGCAGCCGTCCGTCGAAGCCGAACTTGCGCGTGCCGTTTTCGCTGCTGCTGATCTGACCGGTGCCGAATCCGCTTTCCTGTTCGCGGACATAGGCCAGGAAGTCGGCGCTGCTGCTGTGATGCTCGGCCTCGATCAGCCATGCCTTCGCGGTTCCGGTGGCACTGCTGTTGCTGCTGCCCGCCTTGCTGCTGGCGTCGCTGACCGCGATTTCGGCGCGAACCTCGGTATCGGTATCGGGCCGGAAGCGCGCATCGACGCCGCCGAGGTTGGTTTTGCGATCATTATCCTCGTCGTGGATCAGCGTCGCGCCGACGCGCAGCCGGTCGTCGTCGCTGCGATAGCTTACGCGGCCGCCGGCATTGAGCACGCGTTCGCCGACGCCATCGACTTCATATTCGGCGACGATAAACTGCGAATCTAGCGCCGAGGACCGGCTGAGTATCGGCTCGCGAAAGCGCAGCGTGCCAGCGGCGTAATCGATGTCATAGTCGATGTTGCGCGTCAGCGTCTTGCTATCGACGATGCGTTCGCTGTGCAGCCGGTCGCGCGTTTCGATCGTGATGCGGTCGCTGTTCGGCAGAATGTCCCGCGCAGCGAGCTGATAGGGACCGGTCAGGCCATTGCCCTGAATCTCGTCGCGGCGGAAGCGGTAGGGCGTATCGGCGGCGAAGGCCGTCGCGGCGAGGTTGCGCCCGCGATACTCCGCCTTGGCACCGTTGAGCGCGCGCTGATAGCGGGCGAGCTGCGGCTCCGAAATGCCCGTCTCGAAATCGCCGAACATCGCATAGAATTGCGGCCGTTCGAGCCGCAGATAGAGCTTGCGAACCGACGCGGCATCATAGCGCGTCTCGTTGCGGTCGGCGTAGATGGTGTAATAGGCGCGCGGATCGATCACGCCGCCAAATCGCGCGTCGTCCTGTTCCTTGTCGCTGTCATAGGCCAGCGTCATCAGCCATTTGCCCTGGATGCGACCCTTGGCATAGAGCGCGAGCCGGGCGTCGGCGTTGAGGTCGTCGAGCTTCTCCGCGACGGCTTCCATCCGGTCGTCCAGCGTATTGTAACCGAGCGTGCCGGCTGCAAAGCCCACCACGGTCCAGGGGCGATTGCCCGGATCGAGCCAGGTTTCGATCGTCTGCTGGCGCTCGACTTTGGTATCGCGAAAGCGGAAATCGATCGTCAGTGTTCCCGAAGCGGTCGTCGGTTCGAGCTCGATGAAGGCCAGCCCGTCGTCGCCTTCGGTCTTCCAGACCGGCTGCGCGCGTTCGAGCCCGGCAAGCTGGCGCGCCTGCTGCGCTTCGGCCTCGACCGCCGGGTAATAGGGTGCGGGGACGCTGAAATCGCCCGTCAGTCCCGCGCGGATCGGCTTGCCGTCGCGATCGGTCAGACGCACCGCGATCACCGGGCGCGTGACACCGTCCGCCACAAGCACCGATTTGTCGCGCACCAGCGTCGCGCGCATCGGCGTGATCGAATAATGGACATTGCGCTGGATCGTCTGCAATGGCGCGCCGTTCGCATCCTCGACCTTTGCTTCGAGGCGATTCTCACCCTCGGTAATCTCGATCCCGCGCCAGACGCTGACGGCGACGCTCCCGTCGGCCGACTTGCTGACGCCCTCGAAATTGAGCGCATTGACCGGCTTGCCACTGATGCTGAGCGTCACGCGCTGTCCCGGCAGATGCTTGACAGCGGCGCGGATCGACTTGGCGCGCGGATTATGATCGGGTTCGGGGAACAACCAGCCGATGCCGGGTGCCTGGCCGGCAAGCCAGTCGCGATTGGCACCTGCGGCTTCGGGATCGCTGAGGGTTTTGCGGGTTTCGGCAGGATTGGTTGCCGGGGCGGCGCGCGGCGCGCTTATCGCGGCGCGGAAATCGGCGCGCTTCAGCGAACCGCCGCGACCTTCGACGAAGCGCGAGATCGCACTGCCGGCATCGACGGTCGAGCGGGCGCAATCGACCGGCGCGCGATCGAGCGGAAGGGTCGAAGGATCGATCTGGACGACGTGCAGGCCGGGGCGAACGCCTTCGAAATGATAGCGCCCATCCTCGTCGGTGACGGTGTAGCTGCCGTCCTGGAGCATCACGCGGACGCCGCCGATTCCGCGCGCCTTGCCCGGGTCGACGGCGCAGCCGCCGTCGGTGATACGGCCGATGATCGTCATACGGTCGCCAAGCTGGTCGCGTTTGATCGCGATCGTCGCTTCGGCGACATTGCTGACGGTCCCGCGGTTGTCCTGCGCCGTCGCGCGATTGAGCGCGCTCCCCGGCTGCGCCGAAACGGTGACTTCGGCGACATAGGTCAGCAGCACCGACGCCGAGGGCGCAATTGCGGGGAGGGCGACGCTGAAGCTGCGTCCGTCGGCTGCGACGGTCGGGTCGACGCGCGTGCCGTCGATGCGGACCGTATCGGCGCGAAGGCGCATCCCGGCGGGCAACTGGTCGCTGACCGTCACCGCACCGGTCGTCCGCCGCGCATCGCGGTTCGACACCGTAATGCGATACTGGACGACATCGCCAGGCACCGCTACCTGCGTCGAAGTCGTCTTGGCGATCACCAATGGCTGGCCGGGCTGATCGACGGGAATATCGACCCGCACCGGGGCAGGGCTGGAAAGCGTGAAGGCGCGGCTGTAGCTCGCGTCGGTGATCGTGAAGGGCTGACCGTCATCGGGACGGCGCAAGCTGGCAAGATCCGCAGGGCTGGAAGCCGAGGGCGCGGTGTAAGGCGCGGGCGGTTCGACGAGCAGTCGATAGGTGCCGGGCGCCACAAAGGGAAAGCGATAGTCGCCCGCGGGGAAGGTATAGACCGTGCCTCCGCTGTCGGTGACATTCTGCCCGGTGACGACCGTGGACGGGTAGGAGGAGGTTCCGTCGTCGCCGAACACCTGCGCCGGCTGGCCGGTTGCTGCGTCGATCAGCGTGACGCGGCTGCCCGCGACGGGCGAACCATCGCCGCTGTCGAAGACGATGCCGAAGGGATCGACCAGAAAGTCGATCGTCGCGATGGCGACAAGGCTCGCATTGGCGCGATCGGTGACGCGGACCTGAATTGGCGCGCCCGGCGTGACCGACAGGCGGCAATCGCCGGCAACCACGGCGGGCGGAACGCCGATCGTGTTGATGATACCGACAAATTCGCCGCTGTTTGGCGCGGTTTCGGTCAGCGTGATCTGTTCATGATCGCCATTCTGCAAGTCGATGCTGACGGGCAGCAGATCGCGCTGCGCCGGATCGGTATTTGCGGAGGCGAGGGTGACGCCGACGACAAGCATTTCGCCCGCGCGGAAGCTGGCGGTGCTCTGCAGCGACGCGGGGTTGGTCGGCAGGCCGGCATAGGGTCCGGCAAGCTGGATGAGTTGGCCCGCGCTCGCGGCGCTCAGGCCCTGTGCGGCGATGATCGACCCGCCGCAGGGCGTCGGAACGACCGGAACCGATTTGGTGCCGCCGCTGTCGACCAGGCGGTAGGTGCTTATGACCGGCTGCTCGGGCGGCCTTGCAACCACCGTCACATCGACGCGATTGGAGAGCGTTTGCGCCACGCCGCCGCTGCCCGTCCACTGCGCCGACGCGGTATTCGAAATCACCTGCGCATGCGCCGCGGGTGCCGCAGGCAGCAGGGCTGCCGCGACCAGGGCGGTCACATAGGAGAGGGCTTTCGATCCGAAGGTCATTGCCGGTCCTGAAGGGGACGGTGCCGCGCCGTGCGCGCCGCCGCCCCCTTCGCTGGTCCTGTCAGTTGACGGTCGCGCGGAACAACAGGGTGCGCGTGTCGCCCGCGGCCACCGTCGCAACGGTGCCCGACACGACCGGCGCGGCATAGTTGGTCCCTGCCGCGACGCCGTCGGTGTTGCAGGTGCCTGCCGTAACCGTGCCGTTGACCCGCGCCGAACCGGCGACATAGGTCAACTGCGTCGGGACGCTGTCGTTGATTGCGACCGACGTGGCGCTGGCACCGCCCGCGGCGTTGGCGACGAGGATGCAATATTCCACCGTCGCGCCCGGGATCAGCTTCGGATTCGTCGTTCCGTTAAACGGATCGTCGACCACGCGGCTGGTCTTGGTTACAGTGAGTGTCGCGGTCTTGACCGTATAATCGTCGGCGGCGCTATGCGACGCGTCGCGATTGGCGTCATTCACCCCGGCGACGTCCGCAAAGACAGTGTCCTTGGCGGCCGTATTGGCCCCGGCAGTCTGCGTAATCGCGGCGCCCTGCGTGCCCGAAGCCCCACCTTCGCGTGCCGTCGCGCGCAGCTGGACGCCCGCAACAGCACCGGTGGAAACACCGGCCGGGACGTCGGCGACGACGAACAGCCGGATAGGCGTATCGGTTGCAAGCTCGTCGATATAGGTGACGAGCGTATCGGCCGCATCGAAGCTGCCGACCGTACCCGAAGATATATTGTCGCGGTAGATGCGGACGTTGCTCACATCGAAGCTGTCGGTGCCGCCATGCGCAGCCGTCCCGCCAGCGATCTGGCTGGCCGTCAGTGCGAAATCGAGCACTTCGTTCGACGTATTCGTCAACTGGAACGTCGTGACGGCATTGCTTTGCCCCGGCACGACCTCGGTCGTGACGCTACCCACTTCTTCGACAAGCAGATTGATCTTGCGGTCGACGACGAAGCTGTTCGACGCGGTCTGCTGGCCCTGTGCGACGCCGCCGACCTGATAGTCGACGGTGACGTTATTCGTAATGGTGGTGCCCGCGGTCGTGCCGGCCGCATAGGCCGGGCTGGCAGCGATCAACGCGATCGCTGTCATTCCGATGGCGCCCACATAAGTCAGCTTGCTGGTCATAGCTGAACTCCAGGCTTGTTCGGTCCCCTATTGCCCCACCGCCGGTGACCTTTAAGCGGTTATGATCAGAGGGTTATTTTACAACTCCCCTGAAGATGAGCTTGCCGGTTGCTCCCGCCGGGATCGGCTTCTGGAACGCCCAGCGAACGTGTGTGACATCGGCGGGCTGCGCCGGGCGGCGCGTTCCGTCGGCCATCGGCACGGTCAGATCGGCGAGCTGTCCCCACATCTTGCCGCCATCGACCGAGACGAGCGGCGGCATATCGCCGGCGCCCGCAAAACGGACCGCTGAGGGCATCGGATTGGTGATGACGAACTTGTCGGCAGGCTGCGCGCCCGCGTTGCGATAGTTGAGCACGAAGACCAGCCGGTCGCCAGGAACGACGACCTTCGGTTCCTCGAGCAGGACGCGCTGCTTGCCGGCCGCGTCGGTCGTCACCCGCTCGACGAAGACATTATTGTCGAGCGCGACCTGGTTGGCGGCGAACGCCTGTGCCGGTGCGAGGGCGGCGATCAGAAGGAAAAGAGCCTTGCGCATGCGAATCTCCATCAGTCGATCTTGGTCTTGAAGGTAACGGTGCGGGTCTGGCCGCCCGCGACGGTGCCGAGCTGCACGCGGATCCGCGTGCCGTTGTAGTCGCCGGCATCGGCGTCGCTCGCATCGCTCAGCGGCGCGCCGCCAAGAGTGATCGAACCGGTGACATAGGATGTGTCGGCCGGAATATTGTCGGTGATCGCAAGACCGCCGACCGACCCCGTGCCGGCGACCGTCGCGGTGATCGTGTAGGTGATCGTCGCGCCCGGAACGGGCTCGCTGCCGCCGAACGGATCGGCGACGACCGCCGATTTGACGAGCGTGACGGTGGCCGCCGACACCTTGTAGGCGCCATTGTCCTGCCCGTCGGCGCCGGTTGAACCGACGACCGCATCGCCGCCGCCCTGGCCCTGGCCCGCGAAGGTGGTGCCCGGGGCGCCGGTGCCGATCTTGGCCGCCGCGACCAGCGTCACGATGCCGCGATCATTGTCGGCGACCGTCCCCGGCGTCGTCGCAACGACAAAAATGCGCGCGCTCTGGTCGGGGTTGAGCACCGGATCGTTCGACCCGGCGGTATAGAGCGTGTCGGTGGCGGGATCGAAGATGCCGTCGCCATTGTCGATATAGATGCCGGTGATGGTCGGGTCGTAATTGTCGCCGCCGACATTGGCGATCGTGCTGAGCCCGAACGCTTCCTGCCCGTTGCCGGTGTTGGTCACAGTGAACGTAAGCAGCTGGTTGGTCCCACCGGGCGTCGTTGCGACATCCGACGGGTTGTTCGAGGCAACCGTCACGTCGAGCAGCTCGTCGACGCGCAGGTTGACCGTGTTCGAATCGATCGTCTGCGTCCCCGCTCCGTTGTCGAAGCTGGCGCTGGCGGTGTTGCTGATGGTTGATCCGGCTACCGTACCGGCGGCATGCGCCTGCATCGGCAGGGCGAGCGCGCAAAGCAACAGGGCGGAATAAGAGGGTCGAAGAAGCTGATGCTTCGCGCCCCCCACAGGCGCTTTCATCATCGAATTGGCTCCATAATTGCTGGTCCTTGGGAGCCGTCCTCGCGGAAAAAGGGTAATTTCTGGTTAAAATGGTGAAAATACTCGGCCTTTTGTCCTAAATGGGGACAGGGCAATAATGGCGCACCATTGGGCCAATCCATTCGGGCGCCACTGGCGCCGACGCCAAAGTGCGCCTAAGAGGATCGGGTTCAACGGGAGCGATCGACGCAATGGAGGACAGCGAGCACCCGGAGGTGCCACCCTTGCTCAAAGACGCAGCGCAACGCGTTGAGATCGATGATTTTCGTCGGGACCGGTTGCTCGCGGCGCTGACGCTTATCATTGGTGCGGCCTTCTGCCTGGGGCTGCCCTTCGCGCTGCAGGCCGGCGCCGAATTCTTCCTGCCGCTCACCGCGGCGATCGTCGTTTCCATTGCCCTCGTTCCGCTGCTCGAATGGCTCGAGCGGCGCCGCGTTCCGTCGGCGCTGGCGGCCTTTTTGGCGCTCTCGAGCTTTCTGATGCTGGTCAACGCGGCGCTGGCGATCATCGTCGTTCCGGCGACGGGATGGTTCGCGCGCATCCCCGAATCGATCCCGCGCATCCAGACCAATCTGGCGCCGGTGATCGATTTCTATTCGACCTTGCAGAAATTCGTCGACCGCACATTGACCTCGGTCGCGAGCGGGTCCGAAGCGACCGCGCAGGCCATGGCCGCCACAACGCCAACCTCGGTCGTCGACTATTTCATCTCGGCCGCGCCGGCGGCTGCGGTGCAGCTTCTCTTCGCGGTTCTCGTGATCTTCTTCTTCCTCGCGGGATGGACGCGGCTGCGGCGCAGCACGATCCGCCGGCGCGGCAGCTTCGACGGCGCGATGCAGACCGCGCGCGTGATCCAGAATGTCGTCGATGCGACTGCCGACTATCTCGCGACGATCACGATGATCAATGCGCTGCTGGGACTGATCGTCTCGTTGTTGCTGTGGGCGCTTGGCATGCCGTCGCCCTTCATGTGGGGCGGCATCGTCTCGCTGTGCAATTTCGTGCCCTATCTCGGGCCGATCGTCGCCGCGATGCTCCTGGGTCTGGGCGGGCTGATGACCTTCGATGCGGTCGGGGTCGCGCTGTTGCCGGCCGTCATCTTCATTGGGGTGCATCTGGTCGAGGCGAATTTGATCACGCCGCTGGTGTTGGGGCGGCGGCTGACCGTCAATCCACTGCTGATTCTCGTCTCGCTCAGCTTTTGGGGATGGGTGTGGGGGACGCCGGGGGCGCTGCTTGCGGTGCCGCTGCTCCTGATCGTGCAGACCGTCCTTGCCTCGACCGGCACGCCTGATCTTGCCGGTTTTCTATTCGAACATGGGACGCTCACCGCGACCGAAGAGATGCGCGAGCGATTAAATCGAAAAGAGTTTGATCGGGACGGTTGACAGGTCGGGACGAGGGCAATATTGGCGCGGCTCCCAAGCGCAAGCGGGTGTAGCTCAGTTGGTTAGAGCGCCGGCCTGTCACGCCGGAGGTCGCGGGTTCGAGCCCCGTCACTCGCGCCACTTGCCCTGAATTTCGGCAGGTGGCGCCTCCTTCAATCCTTGGCTTGGGTCGCTTCCGTCTTTCGTGAGTATATCGGATATTCGATCGCACCGGCCTTCTGCCGGGCAAGCTCCACCGACGCCATATCGAACCCGTCGGGGATGGCGAGTTGCTCCGGCGCATCGCAGATTTGCGCAATGCCGAAACGCCGCTGCATGACGTCCTGAAATTCGGTGAGATTGCCGATCGGGGCATCGCAGCGCAGCCGGCCTCGCTGATAATCGGCCGCTGCGCCTGCGATGGCGAGCAGCGTGATTGCGCCGTCCGTATCGCCGGTCTTGTCGCGTAGCCACGCGAGTTCGGGCATCAGCAGCCAACGCAGCGGATAGGCGGACGTCTCGCTTGCCAACGGCTCGAGCAAGCGCCGCGCCCCGGCATAATCGCGTCCGGCAACGGCAGCATAAGCGCGGGTGATCACCGCATCGGTCGCGGCGTCGCCAGTCCGCTCGGCGCGCCGGAAATATTCGGCGACAAGGACATAGCGGACGCAATCGGCGCACGCTGTCCTGTCCCAGTCGGGCATGGGGACATCGGCCTGCGGATAAAAGAGAATGTCGGCGATCTTCGCGCTCGGCAATTCGCGCCGGCAATCGGTCGAAATCAGCCAGCTTCGCGCATCGCGCGTCACCTCGATCGTCGACCCGGCATAGTCGAAGGGGCAGGGCGGAACCTCGCTTTTGCTGCGGTGCGCCGTCAGCCCCATCTGTTCGAGTTGCAGACAGGGATCGGCAAGCAGGCGATCGAGTTCCGCCGCCGCCGCCGGAAGCAGGCGGCCGCGCTGGACGCGGCGGCTCTTGTCGGGGGCGGGCTTGACCTGCTCGGTCATGAAACCATAGGCCGCATCGGGCTCTTCGAACAATTCGGGGGGCGGCGGGGGCGGTGGCACGGGCGGCAGCGTCCCATGATCGACGCGCAAGACTTGCCATGCCCCGGCCGCGTCGCGCCACAGGGTGCTGACGGTCGAAAAGCGGATATCCTGCGTGATGCTTGAACCGATCACGCCGCGCAGCATGATCGTTGCGCCGCCGCTACCCGGTTGCGTATCGGGATCGGGCGCCCCGGCCCATTCTTCAAACCTTGCCCGATAGTCCGGCGTGGCCAGGCCGTCGGGCGTCAAGGCGGCAAGATTATAGCCTTTGGCAGCGGCGGGGCACGCCTTGACGAGCGCCTTCACCTGCTTGCGCAGGCCGTCATCACGCGCCGCCGCCGGGGTGCTCGCCAAAATCAGCGACAGGACAGCCGCCGTTCCCATAAATACCCGCATCGCGCCTGCCTCCCCAATGGTGCGCGCAGGCTATCGAATAATCGGGCGGTGCCAATCCCTATTGTGGGGCGCGCCAGCGCCCGGTTTCCATCCAGCACAGCAGTGGCCGCAGCGGCAGCACCCATACCCAGGCGATCCCCGCGACGAGATAGAAAATCGCCTGCACCAGCACCGGCCAGCCGCCGACCCACGGCGAGAGGCTGACGACGGCCGCCGCCCACGCCGTGATCAGCGCCAAGATCAGAAGGATGCCGGTCGGCTTGCGCCAGCTTGGCTGCGGATCGGCGGGGGGCTCGCTCACAATCGGTCTCCGGTAATGATATATTCCTGCTCGGTCAGGACCGCATCGAGCAAAATATCGGTTTGTTCAATGGGAACAGTGTCAACTTCCTGCACCGACCAGCCGATCCCGATACGCGGAACTGCCGGATTTTCGGCAAAGAACCGGTCATAATGCCCGCCTCCCTGGCCGAGACGGCCGCCGTGGCGGTCGAAACCGACGAGCGGGCAGAGGATGATGTCGGGATGCGCGATTTCGGCACTGTCGGGCGGCTGGGGCGATCCCCACGGCCCTTTTCGAAGCGCATCGCCATCGTCCGATATCCGAAAGGTCATGGCGGCCGTGCGGTCTGCGTGATGCGGCAGCGCGATGCGCCGGCCATCCAGCAGCAGCAGCGGTCGGATATCGGGTTCGTCGCCCCACGGTGCATAGGCGCCGACGGCAGGGCTGGCATCGAGCAGCTTGCGGAGCGTGTCGGGAACGGCGCGAAAGGCAGCGAGCCGCCCCATCGGGTCGAGATTGGCGACGAAATGGCGGCGGCGAAAACGCAATCGTTCGCGCAGCGCCTGTTTCTGCGAAGCGAGGTCGGGCGTCATGCGGGCCGGGCCTCCTTCAAAGCCTGTCGGGTTGGCGGGACCACCATGGGTCGGTTTCCGGAAGATCCTCTGACGCCAGTAACGTCAGGTGGGGGCCATGTACGTCGGACTAGGGTCCGGGCAGGGACAGCTCCCTTGGATGATGTATCGCCTCAGGGATTTTCGCAACGGCTCGTGCCGGGCAGTACCCGCCGATGCCTATTTAGGGACGCGGGGCCCCATCCTCAAGCGCTTTGCTCAACCTTTGCGGCGAGCGCTTCGATCCGGTCGGCGATCTGGAGCAGTGCGCGGTCGTGCGTTGTGCGCGGCGCGGCTGCTACAGCGGGCGGCGGCGCGGCCTTAAGTGCCTCGATTTCCCTGCGGGCCGCAGCGAGTTCGTCACGCGCCTGCGTTTCGCGGCTTTCCGCTAGCGCAACCGCGGCGCGCAGCGAATCGGATTGGGGCTCGGACCTGTCGACCTTGGCCTTTGCTTCCTGCGCCTCGTCGGCGAGCATGAGCGCCGCGAAGAGAAGCTGGCGTACCTCGGTGCTGCCGGGGATGGCGCGGACCTTTTCGTCGATCAGCCCGGCGAGCTTCTGAAGCTGCGGCTCCTCGCCGTCGGCGCAGGTCAGGTCATAGGTGCGCCCGGCTATGTTCAGTCGGACATCAGCCACGATTCGCCTCCGCAATCAGTCGGTCCAGTTCACCGATAACAGCGTTAACTTCGGCTTTCAGGGCCGATTGATCGCTTGTCGGTTGAACGGATGCGCCGCGTTCTGCGCGCTCGGCCAGGCTCTTTTCGATGCGGCTCAGCGCGCGCTCGATGCGGCCGATGGCGAGGCTGGATTCGTCGAGATCGAGTTCCATGCCACAGGGGTAGCAGCGCCGGGGGAGGGGTGCAATCGCCTGTCGGCGCCGAAATGCGCGCGAATTCTTGCCGCGGGCGGTTGACTCTCGGCGGCGCCGCCGCAAAGGGCAGTCGCGCACGCCAGCCCAGACATAAGCGGGGAAAAGATGACACTGCCCGAACGCCAGCTCGCCAACGCGATCCGCGCGCTTGCGATGGACGCCGTACAGGCCGCGAACAGCGGTCACCCCGGGATGCCGATGGGCATGGCCGACGTCGCGACCGTCCTCTATTCGGATTATCTGAAATTCGATCCGACCGATCCGAAATGGGCCGATCGCGACCGATTCGTCCTGTCGGCGGGCCATGGCTCGATGCTCGCCTATGCGACGCTCCATCTCGCGGGCTATGCGCACCCGACGATGGAGGAAATCCGCAATTTCCGCCAGCTGAACAGTCCCTGCGCCGGGCACCCCGAAAATTTCGAACTCGCTGGCGTCGAAACGACCACGGGGCCGCTGGGTCAGGGGCTTGCGACCGCGGTCGGCATGGCGATCGCCGAGCGCCATCTCAATGCCATTTACGGCGACGACCTCGTCGACCATCGCACCTGGGTCATCGCCGGCGACGGCTGCCTGATGGAAGGCATCAATCACGAAGCGATCGGCTTGGCCGGCCATCTGGGCCTCGGCCGCCTGATCGTGCTGTGGGACGACAACAAGATCACGATCGACGGGTCGACCGACCTTTCGACCAGCGAGGACGTGAAAGCGCGTTATGCGGCGACCGGTTGGCATGTCGACAGCTGCGATGGCCATGATGCTGCCGATATTCGCCGCGCGATCGACGCGGCGCTGGCGGACGGCCGCCCGTCGCTGATCGCGTGCAAGACGCTGATCGGCTTCGGCGCGCCGAACAAGCAGGGCACATCGGCGACGCATGGCTCGCCGCTCGGCGCCGACGAGGTGGCGGCGGCGCGCGCCAATATGGGCTGGACCGCCGAACCGTTCGTCATTCCCGCCGACATTGCCGACGCATGGCGCGGCTTTGGCCAGCGCGGCCAGTCACTTCATGCTGCGTGGAATGATCGCCTTGCAAGTAGCGATAAGAAAACGGATTTTGAGGATCGCCTGAGCGGCAAGGTCGCGCCGGGTGATGCTTTCAAGGCCTATCTCGACGGGCTGGTTGCCGAACCGCCGAAGGTCGCGACGCGCAAGGCGTCGGAAAATGCGCTGACCGCGCTCACCGCCGACATCGCCTCGCTTGTTGGTGGCAGCGCCGACCTTACCGGCTCGAACAATACCAAGACATCGTCGACCAAGCCGCTGAACCGGAACGATTATTCGGGTCGCTACATCTATTATGGCATCCGCGAATTCGGCATGTCGGCGGCGATGAACGGGATGGCGCTGCACGGCGGCGTGATCCCCTATGGCGGCACTTTCCTGGTCTTTTCGGACTATTGCCGCGGCGCGATCCGCCTGTCAGCGCTCCAGCGTCAGCGCGTCGTTTACGTGATGACGCACGACAGCATCGGGCTCGGCGAGGATGGACCGACGCACCAGCCGATCGAGCATCTGCAGTCGCTGCGCGCCATGCCCAATCTGCTCGTGATGCGCCCGGCCGACGCGGTTGAGACGGCCGAATGCTGGGCGATCGCGCTCGCGCAGGACAGCCGTCCGACGCTCCTCGCACTCACGCGCCAGAATCTGCCGCCGCTGCGTCATGACGTCACGGAAAATCTTTGCTTGAAAGGCGGTTATCGCCTTCGCAGCGCCGCCGCGGCGCGCAAGGTCGTGCTGGTCGCGACCGGTTCCGAAGTGTCGCTGGCGCTCGATGTCGCCGAAAAGCTCGAAGCGGCGGGGCAGGGTGCCGATGTCGTTTCGATGGTGTCGACCGAATTGTTCGACGAACAGGATGCGGCCTATCAGGCCGATCTGCTGCCCGACGATGCCCTGATCGTCTCGATCGAGGCCGGGACGACCTTCGGCTGGGAACGCTACACCGGCCGCCATGGCCTGCGCTTCGGCATCGACAGCTTCGGCGCGTCGGCGCCGATCGACGATCTCTACCGGCATTTCGGCCTGACGGTCGACGCCATCACCCCCAAGATTCTGGCGCGGCTCGGCGCATAAGACCGGCCGCCACCTTCCGCAGAAAGGACTAACCGACATGGCAGTGAAAGTCGCAATCAACGGTTTCGGACGCATCGGCCGCAATGTGGCGCGCGCCCTTCTCGAGCGCACCGATCACGACCTTGAACTGGTGTCGATCAACGATCTGGGCGATGCCAAGGCCAATGCCCGCCTGCTTCGCCATGACTCGGTTCATGGCGCCTTCAACGGCACCGTCGAAGTCGATGACAACGACCTGATCATCAACGGCAAGCGCATCCAGGTCACTGCCGAGCGCGATCCCGCCGCCCTGCCGCACGCCGCCAACGGCGTGGACATCGTGATGGAATGCACCGGCTTCTTCACCAACAAAGCCGGCGGCCAGAAGCATCTCGACGCGGGCGCGAAGCGCGTACTCATTTCGGCGCCCGCCAAGGAAGTCGACCTGACCGTCGTTTACGGCGTCAATGACAGCCAGATCACCGCCGATCACCGGATCATCTCGAACGCGTCCTGCACCACCAACTGCCTCGCGCCCTTCGCGAAGGTGCTGCACGAAGCGATCGGTATCGAGCGCGGCCTGATGACGACGATCCACGCCTATACCAACGACCAGAAGATCCTCGACCAGATCCACGACGATCCGCGCCGCGCCCGTGCCGCCGCAATGTCGATGATCCCGACCTCGACCGGTGCTGCGGTCGCCGTCGGCCTCGTCCTGCCCGAACTGAAGGGCAAGCTCGACGGATCGTCGATCCGCGTTCCGACCCCCAATGTGTCGGTGATCGACCTCACTTTCACCCCGTCGCGCGAAACGACCAAGGAAGAAGTGAACGCGGTGCTCAAGGCTGCCGCCGAAGGCGCGCTGAAGGGCGTCCTTGGTTATACCGAGGAACCGCTGGTTTCGATCGACTTCAACCATAATGCCGCCAGCTCGACCATCGACAGCCTCGAAACCGCGGTTATCGACGGCAAGCTGGTGCGCGTGCTGAGCTGGTACGACAATGAATGGGGCTTCTCGAACCGCATGATCGACACGGCGGGCGTGATCGCGAAGTTCCTTTAACAATATTCTGGTGCCCCTGCGAAGGCGGGGGCCCCTCTCCGACCGCATCGGAATGAAACCGGCGGTGATCAGGGGACAAGAGCGCAGGAGATGGACCCCCGCCTTCGCGGGGGAACACTCCGGGATCGGAGTGAGAGATGGCAGATTTCAAGACGCTCGACGACATCGGTGACGTCACCGGCAAGAAGGTGCTGGTGCGCGTCGATCTCAACGTGCCGATGTCCGACGGCGCCGTCGCCGACGACACGCGAATTCGCGCAGCGATGCCGACGATCCGCGAACTGTCGGACAAGGGTGCCATCGTTCTGCTGCTCGCCCATTTCGGCCGTCCGAAAGGGGCGAAGAACCCGACCCAGTCGCTCAGCCTCGTCATCGACGGCGTCGCCGACGTCCTCGGCCATTCGGTGATGTTCATTCCCGATTGCATCGGCGAAGGCGCCAAGGCGGGCGTTGCCGTCCTCGCGCCCGGCGACGTCGCCGTGCTCGAAAATACGCGCTTTCATGCGGGTGAGGAAAAGAACGACCCCGCGTTCGCCGATGCGCTTGCCGAAATCGGCGACATCTATGTCAACGATGCCTTTTCGGCGGCGCACCGCGCGCATGGCTCGACCGAGGGCATTGCCCATCGGCTGCCCGCCTATGCCGGCCGCGCGATGGAGGCCGAACTCAAGGCGCTCGACGCCGTGCTCGGCAATCCCGCGCATCCGGTTGCGGCGGTTGTCGGCGGCGCGAAAGTGTCGAGCAAGATCGACGTGCTGCGCAACCTTGTCGGCAAGGTCGATCATCTGATCATCGGCGGCGGGATGGCGAACACTTTCCTCGCGGCGCGCGGCGTCGATGTCGGCAAGTCGCTGTGCGAGCACGACCTCGTCGATACCGCCAACGCGATTTTCGACGCGGCGGATGCCGCAGGCTGCACCATCCATCTGCCCTATGACGTGGTCGTCGCGAAAGAATTTGCCGCGAACCCGCCGACGCGCACCGTGAACATCCACGAAGTCGCGGCGGACGAGATGATCCTCGATGTCGGGCCTGCGGCGGTCGAGGCGCTCGGTGACGTGCTGAAAAGCTGCCGCACGCTGGTGTGGAACGGTCCGCTCGGCGCTTTCGAGATTGCGCCGTTCGACGCCGCAACCGTCGCGCTCGCCCGGACGGCGGCGGCGTTGACGCGCGAAGGGTCGCTGATTTCGGTTGCCGGCGGCGGCGATACCGTCGCCGCGCTCAACCATGCCGGCGTTGCGGACGAGTTCACCTTTGTTTCGACCGCAGGCGGCGCCTTCCTCGAATGGATGGAAGGAAAGCCGCTTCCCGGTGTCGATGCGTTGCGGAGTTGATAGGGGCTGAAGGGGGCTGCCGAGATGAAGACGAGGTTTTTCGCTGCACTTGCTCTTGCCGCGATCAGTATTCCGGCCATGGCCGCCGAGGAGTTCCCCGGCGCCATCATCGCGGATTTCTACATGTCCGAATTCTCGATCCCCAAGGGATGGGAATTGTCTTACAAGGGTCTCGATAACGGGGTGCAGGTCTTTGTCATGGACCGCGACCTCGACACTTACCCACAGACCGCCTTTCTGCAGCCGATCGAGCAGATGCGCCGGCTGATGTGCGGCGATGACGAATTGAAGCAGATGGTGAACGGCGGCACCCTCGTGCGCGTCGATAGCCGCGACAAGCGCGGCGGCAAGACCAGTCTGACCAAGGGGCCGACGCTGACGCGTTGCTGATCGGCCGCTTTTCCATCGCATTGCGTCCCGGGCGACGGGCCGCTATGCGCGCCGCACCATACGTATGCAAATCCACGGAGACGTTATGACGACCGCCAATGCCGAGATGCTGGAAAAGATCAAATCGGGCCAGGGCTTCATCGCCGCGCTCGACCAGAGCGGCGGTTCGACGCCCAAGGCGCTTAAGGGCTATGGCATCGACGAAGGTGAATATTCGGGCGACGAGGAAATGTTCGCGCTGATCCATGCAATGCGCAGCCGGATCGTGACGGCGCCCTGTTTCAACGGCGATAAGGTGATCGGCGCAATCCTGTTCGAACGCACGATGGACGGCGAAGCCGATGGCAAGCCGATTCCCGCCCTGCTGTGGGAACGCGGTGTGGTCCCGTTCCTCAAGGTCGACAAGGGTCTCGAAGCCGAAGCTGACGGTGTGCAACTGATGAAGCCCAATGCCGATCTCGACGCGCTGTGCGAGCGGGCGGTTGCGAAGGGCGTGTTCGGAACCAAGATGCGCAGCGTCGTCAATCTCGCCAACCCGGCGGGCGTCAAGGCGATCGTCGCGCAGCAATTTGCCGAAGCCGCGCGCATCGCCGCGCACGGCCTGGTGCCGATCATCGAACCCGAAGTGAATATCAAGAGCGCCGAGCGCGATGCAGCGGACCGGCTGCTACTTGCCGAACTCGTCGCGGCGCTCGACGCGTGGACCGGCGCGCCGGTCATGCTCAAGCTGTCGCTGCCCACCGAAGCGGGACTGTTCCAGCCGCTCGTCGATCATCCCAAGGTGCTGCGCGTCGTCGCGCTGTCTGGCGGCTTCGCGCGCCCCGAAGCATGCGCCGAACTCGCGCGCAACCCTGGCATCATCGCGAGCTTCAGCCGCGCGCTGCTGGAAGATTTGCGCGCGTCGATGAGCGACGCGGAATTCAATGGCTCGCTCGGCAGCGCGATTGACGAAATTCACGCCGCGTCGGTCGCCTGATGGCTGACAGCTGGGACCGCGTCGACACCTATATCGGCGAGAAGCTGATTGGCGACGACGCGATCCTGGCGGCTGCACTCGCGCACAATGCCGAAAACGGCTTGCCACCGATCGACGTGTCGGCGGCGCAGGGCAAGATGCTCTATCTGCTCGCGCAAATGGCGGGCGCGCGGCGCATCCTCGAAATCGGGACGCTCGGCGGCTATTCGACGATCTGGCTCGCGCGGGCGCTACCGGACGATGGCGCGCTGGTGACGCTGGAAGTCGACCACATGCATGCCCGCGTCGCGCAGGCGAATCTCGATCGCGCCGGCCTCTCTGATCGGGCCGAGATCCGGGTCGGCCCGGCGATGGACAGCCTTGCCGCGATGACCGACGTCGCGCCTTTCGACATGGTCTTCATCGACGCCGACAAGCAGAGGAATGTCGATTATGTCGCCGAAGCGATCCGCCTCGGCCGCAGCGGCACGACGATCATCGTCGACAATGTCGTGCGTGAAGGCGGCGTGCTCGATGCCGCGAGTGACGATGCCCGTATTCAAGGAACGCGCGCGCTGTTCGACTTTCTGCAATCCGACCCGCGCATCGACGCGACCGCGCTGCAGACCGTCGGCGCGAAGGGATGGGACGGCTTCGTGCTGGCGCGGGTCGCCTAAAGACCGCCCATGAATCGGAAGGCGAAGCGGTAATCGCCGGGCTTGATCGGTCGGTCGGGGCGCTTGTCGGGATGCACCGATTCGAGCGTGATCGTGCCGTCGGCCAGTGGCGTCGGTTCGCCTAGCACCACTTCGAAAGGCTGTGCGTCGCCATTGGGACGAAGCCACAGCATCTTTACGCGGACACGGCCTGCCCAGACGCAGGCGACCCCGACGGGACAGCGACTGTCCTCGATCACCGCAACCGGCTGGATCAGCGGCCCGTCGGCATAGGCGCGCTGGCCGATGGCGACATTGGCGGCGTCGGGCAATGCGGTAACGTCGCGACTCGCTGCGCAGGCCGAAACGGTCGCAGCAGTGACGAGGGACAGGGTGGTGGCGCGAAACATCTTCTGCATTTGCGGCATGCTGGCGGCGTAGCTATGAACCCGCCATGACCGAACCGACCTGCCAGCTTTACCTCATCTCGCCGCCCGATGTCGGCGGCGACTTTCCGGCGCAACTCGAAGCGGCGCTGGCCGCCGGCCCGGTTGCCGCGTTCCAGTTCCGCGTCAAGGGTTTGACCCAGCACGAAGCGGCGCGCCTTGCCGAACCGCTACAGGCGATTTGCGCCGCGCACGATGTCGCCTTCATCGTCAACGACGACATGGCGCTGGCGAAGCGGCTCAAGGCCGATGGCGTCCATCTGGGGCAGGGGGACGGCGATCCGCAGGAGGCGCGGCGGCTGCTCGGCCCCGGCGCGCAGATCGGCGTAACCTGTCACAACAGCCGCCACCTTGCGATGGATGCCGGCGAAGCGGGGGCGGATTATGTCGCCTTCGGCGCCTTCTTCCCCACGACGACAAAGGCGGTCGAATATCGCGCCGAGCCCGAAATCCTCAGCTGGTGGCAGGGACTGTTCGAGCTGCCCTGCGTTGCGATCGGCGGGATCACGGTCGAGAATGCGGAGCTGTTGATCGATGCTGGCGCCGATTTCCTTGCGGTATCGGGCGGCGTCTGGAACCATCCGGACGGCCCGGCCGCGGCGGTGCAGGCTTTCGCCGCGCTGATGGCAGCGGATTAGGCCGCGCGCGTCAGGTCCGCGTGCGCGGATGCTCGTCACGCGGTGCGTCGTCGCACTTGCGCCAACCGAACAGCCCCACGCATGGCGCCGGGCGCTTGACCGAAGCGGCCGCTTCGGGGCCGGGATGCGGCTTGGGATCGGGAAGGGTCGTCGTCATGCCCGGCTCTATGCGCCGCGCTGCGCGGCGATGATTGGATCGAAGCGTCAATTCGGTTTCGCTTCGTCGCGTTTCCACGCCTGTTTTGACTTGCCTAATTCCGCGCCGCCCGCAACACAGCGCGCGGGGAGAAATTTATGTCCGATACCGACCAGCGCAGCGTTTCGATGCGCGAACTCACCGTCCGCGGGATCGTCCTCGGCGGACTGATCACGCTGCTGTTCACGGCGGCAAACGTCTATCTGGGGTTGAAGGTCGGGTTGACCTTTGCAACCTCGATACCCGCCGCGGTCATTTCGATGGCGATCCTGCGCTTCCTTTCGGGGGCAACGATATTGGAGAATAATATCGTCCAGACGATCGCCAGCGCGGCGGGGACGCTTGCGGCCATCATCTTCGTCCTGCCCGGTCTGGTCATCGTCGGCTGGTGGCAGGGTTTCCCCTATTGGACGACCGCCGCCGTCTGTTTCATCGGCGGAACGCTGGGCGTGATGTTTTCGGTCCCGCTGCGCCGCGCACTCGTCGCCGGGTCGGACCTTCCCTATCCCGAAGGCGTCGCCGCGGCCGAAGTGCTCAAGGTCGGGTCGCGCGCGGGCGAGGGGGCCGAGGAGAATCAGCGCGGCCTGCGTACGATCCTGCTCGGATCGCTGATCAGCGCCGGTTTCTCGCTGCTTGGCGCGATGAAGCTCGCGGCGCTCGAAGTGTCGAAGAATTTCAAGCTCGGCGCCGGCGCCACCGGCGTCAGCGGCAGCCTGTCCTTCGCGCTGATCGGCGTCGGGCATCTTGTCGGCCTGTCGGTCGGCGTTGCGATGTTCATCGGCATGGTCATCGCATGGGCGGGTCTGATGCCCGCGCTGACCGCGGCGCAGGGGCTGACCGGACCGGTCGACGATGTGGTCGGCATGGTGTTTTCGCAGCAGGTGCGCTTCATCGGCGCCGGGACGATCGGGGTCGCGGCATTGTGGACGCTGCTCAAGATCGTCGGCCCGATCGTCAAGGGCATCAAGGGCTCGATCGCGTCGTCGCGGGCGCGCGGCGCGGGCGAGGTGGTCGAACTGGGCGAGCGCGACCTGTCCTTCGGCATCGTCGCGGGGACGATCCTGGGCTCGCTGATCCCGATCGCCGGACTGCTGTGGTTCTTTGCGCAGGGCGGCCCGATCGCGGCCAATCCGGTCGGCGTCATTTTCGCGACGCTGCTGTTCGTGCTGTTCGTCGGCGCGATCATCGCCGCCGTCACCGGCTATATGGCCGGCCTGATCGGTGCGTCGAACAGTCCGGTGTCGGGCGTCGGCATCCTCGCCATCATTGCCGCTTCGCTGATGCTGCTCCTCTTCTTCGGGCGCAATCACAGTGAAGCCGATACTGCCGCGCTTGTCGCCTATGCGCTGTTCACCACTGCGATCGTCTTTTCGGTCGCGACGATTTCCAACGACAATCTCCAGGATCTGAAGACCGGCCAGCTCGTGGGTGCGACGCCGTGGAAGCAGCAGCTCGCGCTGGTTATCGGTGTCGGCTTCGGTTCGCTCATCATTCCGCCGGTGCTCGACCTGTTGAACCAGGCATTTGGCTTTGCCGGTGCCGCGGGGGCGGGCGCCAATGCGCTGCCGGCGCCGCAAGCGGCCCTGATCAGCGCGCTGGCCAAAGGCGTGCTCGGCGGCGACCTGCGTTGGGATTTGATCGGCTATGGTGCCTTGATCGGCGCCGCGATCATCGCCGCCGACGAGATATTGGGGCGCATGGGCAAGCTGCGCCTGCCGCCGCTCGGCGTCGGCATGGGCATCTATCTGCCGATGTCGCTGACCTTGCTCATTCCGATCGGCGCGGTGATCGGCCATTTCTGGGAAAAGCGCGCCGAACGCAGCGCTCGCCCTGAATTCTACAGCCGGATGGGCGTCTTGCTGGCGACGGGCTTCATCGTTGGCGAGAGCATTTTCGGGGTATTGTTCGCGGGCGTCGTCGCGGGTTCGGGAAGCGATGCGCCGCTGGCGCTCGTCGGGGAGAGCTTCGAGCCGACGGCGATCATCGTCGGCCTTTCGCTCTTCGTCGCGCTGATCGCATACAGCTATCGGCGCACGCGCCGCGCCACCGAAAGCGTCTAACGCGCTTGCCCTTGGCCGCGCAGGCGGCTAAGGGCGCGCTCCTGTGACCGGCGCACCCGCTGCGCCGGCGGCTCTTTCCATCCTTGAACTAGCGAGTGTGCGCGATGAAAATCACCGGCGTTGAAATCCGTCCCGGCAATATTATCGAATATGAGGGCGGCATCTGGAAGGTCACCAAGATCCAGCACACGCAGCCGGGCAAGGGCGGCGCCTATATGCAGGTCGAAGCCAAGAATCTGATCGACGGGCGCAAGCTCAACAACCGTTTCCGCAGCGCCGATACGGTCGAAAAGGTCCGCCTCGACACCAAGGATTTCCAGTTCCTCTATGCCGAGGGCGACGACCTCGTGTTCATGGACAAGGACAGCTACGAACAGATCACCATCTCGAAGGATGTCGTCGGCGAAGCCCACGAATTCCTGCAGGACGGCATGGAAGTCGTGCTCGAACTGTGGGAAGAGCGCCCGATCTCGGTCGAACTGCCCGAACAGATCGAAGCGACGATCGTCGAGGCCGACGCGGTGGTTAAGGGCCAGACGGCCTCCTCGTCGTACAAGCCCGCGATCCTCGACAACGGCGTGCGGGTCATGGTGCCGCCGCACATCACCAGTGGCACGCGTATCGTGGTCAACGTCTATGACCGCGAATATGTCCGCCGCGCTGACTAAGTAACGTCGCCCCCGCGAAGGCGGGGGCCGCTAGCAATCTGGCGCAACGCAGCCAGCGGCCCCCGCCTCCGCGGGGCCGACGCGTTGAAGGAAACGAAAATGGCCGTATCCGGCATCATCACCGTCATGGAACGTGCCGCGCGCAAGGCGGGTACGAAGCTGCGCCGCGACTTTGGCGAGATCGAGCATCTGCAGGTTTCGCAAAAAGGACCGGCGGATTTCGTGTCCAAGGCCGACCAGGCGGCCGAGCGCACGCTCTATGACGAACTCACCCACGCCCGTCCGGGTTGGGGTTTCCTGATGGAGGAAGCTGGCGAGATCGAAGGCGAGCCCGGCAAGCCGCGGTTCATCATCGACCCGCTCGACGGCACCTCCAACTTTCTGCACGCGATCCCGCAATTCGCGATTTCGATCGCGGTGCAGGAACCTAAGCTCGGCGGCGGCTGGGGCGATGTCACCGCGGGGCTGATCTATCAGCCGGTTACCGACGAAAGCTATTGGGCCGAACGTGGCCGCGGTGCTTGGTTGCACGACCGGCGCCTGCGCGTCTCGTCGCGCCGCAATCTCAATGAATGCCTGATCGCCACCGGCATCCCCTATATGGGCCATGGCGATTTCGGTCAGTGGAGCCGTATTTTCGGTGCAGTTGCGCCCGAAGTTGCGGGCATCCGCCGCTTCGGCGCCGCCAGCCTTGACCTCGCATGGGTCGCCGCGGGGCGGTTCGACGGCTTCTGGGAAGCCGATCTGTCGATCTGGGACGTCGCGGCGGGCATGTTGCTCGTGCGCGAAGCCGGCGGCTTCGTCAGCGATTTCCGCGGCGGTGATCGGGCGATCGAGCGCAGCGAGTTCATCGCGGGCAGCGGCGCGGTGCATTCCAAGCTGCAAAAGCTGGTCGCGGGCGCTCTGCGCAACGCCTGACCGGTTATGCAAGCGCAAAAAAGGCCATCCGCGGGATAACCGGGATGGCCTTTTCGCTGTCCGCGTTTCGCCGGATCAATCGTCGTAGATGAACTCGCGATAGGCGTCCATCAGCGACGCCCAGGTGTTGAAGCTTTCGCCCAGATTTTCGCGCGGCAATCCGGCAAAATCGACATCGACGTCCATTTCCAGCACCGGATCGCCTTCATTGTCGCGATAGGCGCGCGCAAAGCGCTTTTCCTTGTTCCAGCTGTTGAACTTTTCGAACGACACATTCTTCGCGTCGTTGAAGCCCATATAATATTGCAGCGTCTTGCACTCCTTGTGCGCGTCGTTGCAGTTCATGAACAGAACGAGGAATTTCAGACCGTTGCGGCTGCTCTCGATATAGGGATCGGCATCGCTGGAGGTCACCAGCTTGGCCGGCCAGCCCTGCGATTCGACGATCGCGACGATCGCCGCAGGATTCTTGGGCGTAACCAGTTCGGCATGGGCCGGCGCCGCGCCGAGCGCGGTCGCGGCAAGTGTGGCAAGAGCAGTGGCAAATGGCAGTTGGCGCATAAAGTCCCCCAGTTGGATGGCGGCAAATCGTGCCGCAACACGCGTCCCGTTCAGCCGCCTAACATAGCTTCGCCCGTCCTTGCCAGTGTTCCCCGCGCTTTTGGCGTTCGCAACGCGATTTTCCTGTCCGCAGCGCTTGCGGGCAGCGCCATGCTGGCCTAAAGCGCCCGCAGAAACGGGGTGGCAAACGCCCGAAATCATGACTGCGAGCTCCCATGGTCGATCTGACTCAATATTTGCCGATCCTGATATTCCTGGGCGTCGCCGTTGCGCTGTCGGCGGCGTTCGTGTTCCTGCCGATGGGCGTGGCGCGGTTGACCGGGGCGCATCAGCCCGATCCGGCGAAGCTGACCGAATATGAGTGCGGCTTTCCCGCTTTCGAGGATGCGCGCAGCCAGTTCGACGTGCGCTTCTATCTCATCGCGATTCTGTTCATCATCTTCGATCTCGAAGCGGCCTTCCTCTTTCCCTGGGCGGTCAGCCTGAAGGAAATCGGCTGGGCCGGCTGGGCGACGATGATGATTTTCCTGGCCGAGCTCGCGATCGGTCTTGTCTATGCGTGGAAGAAAGGGGCGTTGGATTGGGAATGAGCAATTCGACCATCCTGACCCCCGGCTCGATGCCGGTCGCTCCGGGGACCGCCCCGGACCAGAGCTTTTTCGACGATCTCAATGCAGAGGTCGGCGACAAGGGGTTTCTCGTCACCTCGACCGAGGATCTGTTCAACTGGGCGCGCACCGGCTCGCTGTGGTGGATGACCTTCGGCCTCGCGTGCTGCGCGGTCGAGATGATCCACGTCAACATGCCGCGTTATGACATGGAACGCTTCGGCGTTGCGCCGCGCGCCAGCCCGCGCCAGTCCGACGTGATGATCGTCGCGGGCACGCTGTGCAACAAGATGGCCCCGGCGCTGCGCCGCGTTTACGACCAGATGTCGAACCCCAAATATGTGATTTCGATGGGTAGCTGCGCCAATGGCGGCGGCTATTACCACTACAGCTATTCGGTGGTGCGCGGCTGCGATCGTATCGTGCCCGTGGACATCTATGTCCCCGGCTGCCCCCCGACCGCCGAAGCGCTGCTCTACGGCGTCATGCAGTTGCAGCGGAAAATCCGCCGCACCGGAACGATCGAACGCTGATGGCCAGTCCCGCTCCCCTGATCGCGCCGCGCGACGGCATTGTCGAGGCACTGAAGAAAGTCGTCGGCGGCGATCTGATCGCGCATGTCTTCGCCGTGGGCGAGGACAGCATCACCGTGCGCCGCGAAGCGGTTGCCGGGGTGATGGTCGGCCTGCGCGACGAACTTGCCTATCAGCAGCTCATGGAGATCGCCGGGGTCGATTATCCCGACCGTCCCGAGCGGTTCGAAGTCGTCTATCATCTGCTCAGCGTGACCCGGAACCATCGTCTGCGCGTCCGGGTGCTGACCGACGAAGCAACCCCGGTGCCGAGCATCGTTGCCGTGTGGCCCAACGCCGGCTGGCTCGAACGCGAGGTGTTCGACATGTACGGGGTGCTGTTCAGCGGCAATCCCGACCTGCGCCGCATCCTGACCGACTATGGTTTCCAGGGGCATCCGCAGCGCAAGGACTTCCCGCTGACCGGCTATACCGAACTGCGCTATTCCGAAGAGGACAAGCGCGTCGTCTATGAACCCGTCAAGCTGGCGCAGGATTTCCGCAGCTTCGACTTCCTCAGCCCGTGGGAAGGCGCCGACTATATCCTTCCCGGCGACGAAAAGGCGGGCGGCACCGGTGAGGCGCCGGGCAAGGGCGCGCCGACGCCGATGACCGCAGAGGCCGTCAAGAAGGCCGACGAGGCCAAGAAGGCGCCGCCGCCGACGCCCAAGACGACCGACAATGCCAAACAGACCGGTGCGGGCGACAAGGCGAATAAGGAAGCCGCGAAGCCGAGCAAGGACAGTGCCAAGGCCAAGCCTGCGGCAAAGGCGAAGACGCCCGCGACCAAGAAGGCCGAAAAGGCTCCGGCAAAGCCCAAGGCGGCTGCCAAGGCTCCGGCCAAGCCGCGCAAGCCCAAAGCAGGAGGTGACGCATGACCGATAATGCGACGGTCCGGCACCACGGAAGCGACATGTTCGAAGGCTATCCGGTCGATACCGCCGACACGGCGGGCGATCAGGTCGTCACCAATTACACGATCAACTTCGGTCCGCAGCACCCCGCGGCACACGGCGTGCTGCGCATGGTGATGGAACTCGACGGCGAGATCATCGAACGCGTCGACCCGCACGTCGGGCTGCTCCATCGCGGCACCGAAAAGCTGATCGAGTATAAGACCTATCTGCAGGCTTTGCCCTATTTCGACCGGCTCGACTATTGTTCGCCGCTCGGCATGGAGCACAGCTATGTGCTGGCGATCGAGAAGCTGCTCGATCTCGAAGTGCCCGAACGCGCGCAATATCTGCGCGTGCTGTTCGCCGAGCTGACGCGCATCTGCAACCATATGCTCAACATCGGGTCGCACGTCATGGACGTCGGCGCGATGACGCCGAACCTTTGGGTGTTCGAACTGCGCGAGGATTGCCTCAACTTCTTCGAACGCGCGAGCGGAGCGCGGATGCACTCGGCATGGTTCCGCCCCGGCGGGGTCCATCAGGATGTTCCCGAAAAGCTGCTCGTCGACATCGGCGAATGGGTCGACAAGCGCCTGCCCGAACTGTTCGGCGACGCGATGAGCCTCGTCATCGACAACCGCATCTTCAAACAGCGCAACGTCGATATCGCCGTGGTCAGCAAGGAAGACGCGCTGGCGTGGGGCTTCTCGGGCCCGATGATCCGCGGCAGCGGCATCGCGTGGGATTTGCGCAAGTCGCAGCCCTATGACGCCTATGCCAAGATGGAATTCGACATTCCCGTCGGCACGCGCGGCGACTGCTACGACCGCTTCATGGTCCGCGTACAGGAAGTCTATCAGTCGGCGCGCATCATCAAGCAGTGCCTGCGCGACATGCCCAGCGGCCCAGTTGCCAGCCTCGACCGCAAGGTTTCACCGCCCAAGCGCGGCGAGATGAAGCAATCAATGGAATCGCTGATCCACCACTTCAAGCTCTACACCGAGGGCTTTCACGTCCCGGCGGGCGAAGTTTACGTGGCGACCGAAAGCCCCAAGGGCGAATTCGGGGTCTATCTGGTCAGCGACGGCACCAACAAGCCGTACCGCTGCAAGATCCGCCCAACCGCGTTTTCGCACCTGCAGGCGATGGACTTCATGTGCAAGGGCCACATGCTCGCCGACACCACCGCGATCATCGGCGCCATCGACGTCGTGTTCGGGGAGTGCGACCGGTGAGAACGCTCAAGCACACCGAGGGCTGGCTCGCACAGGCGGCATCCACGTTCGTTGTGCTCTTGGTCGCACAGTGGTTTTTCGATGTTCGCGATCCCGACACCAGCAAAGCGATCGTTTGGTTGATTGGCATCGGTAAGGTTGTTGTGATGATCGAATTGGTGCTGTTCGGCAGCCGTTGGCTGCAGCTCAAGTATCGGGAACGCAATTCAAATATGGGCAGCAACAATGGCTGACGCACCCCAAATCCCCGACGAAGCCGAGGTCCGCGCGCGCTGGGGCGCTTTTGCGTGGACGAAGGAAAATGCCGAGAAGGCGAAGGCCGTGATCGCGCGCTACCCGGCGGGGCGTCAGCGCTCGGCGGTGATGCCGCTGCTTGATCTCGCGCAGCGCCAGGTCGGTGCCGAGACGCAGACGCAGGGCTGGCTGCCCGTGCCGGTGATCGAATATGTCGCGGCCGAGCTCGATATGCCGTTCATGCGCGCCTACGAAGTCGCGACCTTCTACACCATGTACAATCTCGCGCCGGTCGGCCGCTATCATGTGCAGGTTTGCGGCACGACGCCGTGCCTGCTGCGCGGGTCGGACGATGTCATGGCGGCGTGCAAGAACCGCGGGATGACCAAGGGCAAGACGACGCCCGACGGGCTGTTCACGCTGACCGAAGTCGAATGTATGGGCACCTGCACCAACGCGCCGATGGTCCAGATCAACGACGATAATTACGAAGATCTCGACTATGACAGCATGACCCGCATCCTCGAGGATCTGGCGGCGGGCAAGCAGCCCAAGACCGGCACCCAGAATGCGCAGCGTCATACGAGCGATCCCGAAGGCGGCCCGACGACCCTGAAAGACATGGTCAAGGCCAACCACGACTATCGGAAGGATTGGTGATGACCCAGAAGGACATCATCACGATCCTGGCGATCATCGGCGCGCTTGTCGTGCTGGGTTTCGTGCTGCGCGTGACCTTTGCGCTGATCGGTCCGCTGCTGATCCTCGCGCTCGGTTACGTCGTTTACAAGATGATGCAAAACAAGGGTGGGACCAACTGATGCTCGCCGACAAGGATCGCATCTTTACCAATCTCTATGGCTATCAGCCGTGGAACCTCAAAAGTGCGCAGGCGCGCGGCGATTGGGACAAGACCAAGGATCTGATGACTCGCGGCCAGGACGCGATCATCGAGGAAATCAAGGCGTCCGGCCTGCGCGGCCGCGGCGGCGCGGGCTTCCCGACCGGCCTGAAATGGTCGTTCATGCCGAAGGAACCGCGCGCCGACCGCCCGAGCTTCCTCGTCATCAACGCCGACGAATCCGAACCCGGCTCGTGCAAGGACCGCGAGATCATCCGCCACGATCCGCACAAGCTGATCGAGGGCGCGCTGATCGCGGGCTATGCGATGCGTGCGCGCGCGGCGTACATCTACATTCGCGGCGAGTTCATCCGTGAGGCCGAGACACTCTTCGCGGCGGTGCAGGAGGCCTATGACGCCGGCCTGCTCGGCAAGAATGCGGCGAAGTCGGGCTATGATTTCGACGTCTTCGTCCATCGCGGCGCCGGTGCCTATATCTGCGGCGAAGAAACCGCGATGATCGAAAGCCTGGAAGGCAAGAAGGGCCAGCCGCGCCTGAAGCCTCCGTTTCCGGCGGGTGCGGGCCTTTATGGCTGCCCGACGACGGTCAACAATGTCGAAAGCATCGCGGTCGTCCCCACGATCCTGCGGCGCGGTGCGGCGTGGTTCTCCAGCTTCGGGCGCGAGAATAACAAGGGCACCAAGCTCTTCCAGATCTCGGGCCATGTCGAACGCCCGTGCGTCGTCGAGGAAGAGATGGGTATCCCGTTCCGCGACCTCATAGAAAAGCATTGCGGTGGCATAAGAGGCGGCTGGGACAATCTGCTCGCGGTGATCCCCGGCGGTTCGTCGGTGCCGCTCGTCCCGGCGGCTCAGATCATGGACGCGCCGATGGATTTCGACGGCCTCAAGGAACTCGGCTCGGGCCTCGGCACCGCCGCCGCGATCGTGATGGACAAGTCGACCGACGTCGTTCAGGCGATCAGCCGCATCAGTTACTTCTACAAGCATGAAAGCTGCGGCCAGTGCACGCCGTGCCGCGAAGGCACCGGCTGGATGTGGCGCGTGATGGAGCGACTGCGCACCGGCGACGCCGACATCAGCGAGATCGACACGCTCTTCGACGTAACGAAGCAGGTCGAAGGCCACACCATCTGCGCGCTCGGCGATGCGGCGGCGTGGCCGATCCAGGGCCTGATCCGCCACTTCCGCCCCGAACTCGAACGCCGCATTCGCGAAAATGGCGGCGTGATGGAGGCAGCCGAATAATGCCTAAAGTTACCGTAGATGGCGTAGAAATCGACGTTCCGCAGGGCGCAACCGTTCTGCAGGCGTGCGAGATGGCGGGGAAGGAAATTCCGCGCTTCTGCTACCATGAACGCCTGTCGATCGCCGGCAATTGCCGCATGTGCCTGGTCGAAGTCGCGCCCGGCCCGCCGAAGCCACAGGCGTCGTGCGCGCTGCCCGCCGCCGAAGGGCAGGTAATCAAGACCGATAGCCCGATGGTGAAAAAGGCGCGCGAAGGGGTGATGGAGTTTCTGCTCATCAACCACCCGCTCGACTGCCCGATCTGCGATCAGGGCGGCGAATGCGACCTGCAGGACCAGTCGGTCGCCTATGGCCGCGGTGCCTCGCGCTATGACGAGAACAAGCGCGCGGTGACCGAGAAATATATGGGGCCGATCGTCAAAACGGTGATGACGCGCTGCATCCAGTGCACGCGCTGCGTCCGCTTTGCCGAGGAAGTCGCCGGGGTCGAGGATATCGGCGCGATCTATCGCGGCGAGAATATGCAGATCACCAGCTATCTCGAGCGCGCGGTCGCGAGCGAGCTGTCGGGCAATGTCGTCGATCTTTGCCCGGTCGGCGCGCTGACCAGCAAGCCCTATGCGTTCGAGGCGCGGCCCTGGGAACTGACCAAGACATTAGGCATCGACATGATGGACGCGGTCGGCACCAATGTCCGTATCGACAGCCGCGGCCGCCAGGTGCTGCGCGTGCTGCCGCGCGTCAACGACGATGTGAACGAGGAATGGGCGAGCGACAAGACGCGCCACCATGTCGATGGCCTCATGCGCCGCCGCCTCGACCGCCCCTATGTGCGCAAGGACGGCAGGCTCGTCGAGGCGAGCTGGGCCGAAGCCTTTGCCGCGATCAAGGCGGCGAACGCCGGCAAGTCGGTCGCGGCGATCGCCGGCGACATGGCCGATTGCGAGACGATGTTCGCGGCGAAGGCGCTGGTGAATGCGCTCGGCTCCGACCTGCTCGAAGGGCGCCAGACGGGCCTCGCCTATGACGTCACCAGCCTGTCGGCGGTTAATTTCAATACCACGATTGCGCAGGCCGAAAATGCCGACGTGATCCTGCTCGTCGGCACCAATCTGCGCTGGGAAGCGCCGCTCATCAACACGCGCGTTCGCAAGGCGGTGTGGAAGAAGGGCGCGAAAGTGTTCGGCATCGGGCCCGAAGTCGATCTCACCTACAAGACCGAATGGCTCGGCGACGATGCCTCGCTGGTCGCGAAACTGCCCAAGGCAGCGATGGATGCGCTCAAGGGCGCCGAGCGCCCGATGCTGATCTTCGGCGGCGGCGCGCTGTCGGTGCCGGGCGTCCATGGCGCCGCGCTGGCGCTCGCCAAGAGCGTCGATGCGGTCAAGGACGGCTGGAACGGCTTCAATGTCGTCCATTTCTCGGCAGCGCGCATGGGGGCCTTGATGCTCGGCTATGCGCAGCCGGGCGGGATCAAGGACATCATCGCCGCCAAGCCCAAGCTGACCTTCTTCCTCGGCGCCGACGAGGTCGATTTCGCGGCCTTCGACAAGAGCTTCAAAGTTTATGTCGGCCATCATGGCGACAAGGGCGCGCATGCCGCCGACGTCATCCTGCCGGCCGCGGCATGGACCGAAAAGGACTTCACGACGGTCAACACCGAAGGCCGCGTCCAGCGCAGCGAAAAGGCGGTGTTCGCGCCGGGTGACGCGCGCGAGGACTGGAGCATCTTCCGCGCGCTCGCCGATGCGCTCGGCGTCAGCGTCGGCTTCGACAGCTTCGACGAATGTCGCGCGGCGATGGTCGCGACGGTGCCGGCGCTCGGGGTCGAAGGACTGGTCGATTACGGCTGGTCCGTGCCCAAGCTCGACGCGAAGCCCGAGGCGCACGCGATCCCGTCGCCGATCAAGGATTTCTACCTCACCAACGCCATCTGCCGCGCCTCGCCGACGATGGAGCGCTGCTCGGCCGAACTGCTGCATGGCGCGGATTATGCGGAGGCCGCGGAATGACCGAGTTTTTCCAAAGCCTGGGCATGTCCTATGAATGGGCGTGGGGCGTCGCCACGATCTGCGGTATTCTGCTCATCGCGCTGCCGTTGATGCTCGCGGTGGCGATGATCATCTATGCCGACCGCAAGATCTGGGCGGCGATCGCGCTGCGCCGCGGTCCGAACGTCGTCGGTCCCTTCGGACTGTTGCAGAGCTTCGCCGACGGCCTGAAGGTTTTCCTGCAGGAAACGATCATCCCGTCGAGCGCGAACCGCGGCCTGTTCCTGATCGCGCCGATCATCACCTTCACGGTCGCGTTGATGGCGTGGGCGGTTATCCCGTTCAATTCGGGCGCGGTGCTCGCCGACATCAATGTCGGGCTGCTCTACATCCTCGCGATTTCGTCGCTCGGCGTTTACGGCGTCATCCTGTCGGGCTGGTCATCGAACTCGAAATATCCCTTCTTTTCCGCGCTGCGCGCCTCGGCGCAGATGATCTCCTATGAAGTGTCGATCGGCTTCATCCTGATCGGCGTCGTCCTTTGGGCCGACAGCTTCAACCTCAACGAGATCGTCAAGGCGCAGCAGGGGCACGGGCTGGGCTTCGTCAACGCCTTCGGCTTCAACCTGCTGCTCTTCCCGCTCGCGGTGATGTTCCTGATCTCGGCGCTCGCTGAAACCGCGCGCGCGCCGTTCGACCTGACCGAGGCCGAAAGCGAGCTCGTCGCGGGCTATCAGACCGAATATTCGTCGATGAGCTTCGCGCTCTTCTGGCTCGGGGAATATGCCAACGTCCTGCTGATGTGCACGCTCAACGCCGTGCTCTTCTGGGGCGGCTGGCTGCCGCCGGTCGACTGGGCGCCGCTCTATGCCGTCCCCGGCATCATCTGGCTGTTCGCGAAGATCCTGTTCTTCTTCTTCGTCTTCAGCTGGGTGAAGGCGACCGTCCCGCGCTATCGCTATGACCAGCTGATGCGGCTGGGCTGGAAAATCTTCCTGCCGATTTCGCTCTTTTGGGTCTTCCTGATTTCCGGCTATCTGATGCTGACGAGGTATTCATGAGTTACGTTGCCCATCTCGTCAAAAGCTTCACCTTGTGGGAATTCGTGAAGGCGCACGCCCTCACGCTCAAATATTTCTTCAAGCCCAAGGCGACGATCAACTATCCGTTCGAGAAGAACCCGCTCAGCCCGCGCTTCCGCGGCGAGCATGCGCTGCGCCGTTATCCCAACGGCGAGGAGCGCTGCATCGCGTGCAAGCTGTGCGAGGCAATCTGTCCGGCGCAGGCGATCACGATCGAGGCCGAGCCGCGCGACGACGGTTCGCGCCGCACGACGCGCTACGACATCGACATGACCAAGTGCATCTATTGCGGCTTCTGTCAGGAAGCCTGCCCGGTTGAT
Organism: Sphingopyxis terrae subsp. terrae NBRC 15098; assembly: GCF_001598815.1. Taxonomy (GTDB): domain Bacteria; phylum Pseudomonadota; class Alphaproteobacteria; order Sphingomonadales; family Sphingomonadaceae; genus Sphingopyxis; species Sphingopyxis terrae. The sequence continues at coordinate 171,371 of NZ_BCZQ01000004.1, forward strand.
GCCATCGTCGAGGGGCCGAACTTCGAATTCGCGACCGAAACGCGCGAGGAACTGCTCTATGACAAGGCCAAGCTGCTCGCCAATGGCGACAAATGGGAACGCGCGATTGCGGCCAATCTTGCCGCCGACGCGCCCTATCGGTAAGGGCGCGCGGACATGATTCAACTGATCGCCTTTTACCTGTTCGCGACCATCGTGATCGCGTCGGCCGCGATGGTGATTTTCGCCCGCAATCCCGTGCATAGCGTGATGTGGCTGATCCTCGCCTTCTTCAACGCGGCGGGGCTGATGCTGCTCGCGGGCGCCGAATTCATCGCGATGCTGCTCGTCATCGTCTATGTCGGCGCGGTCGCGGTGCTGTTCCTGTTCGTCGTGATGATGCTCGACATCGATTTCGCCGAATTGCGCGCCGGTTTCGTGCGCTATCTGCCGCTGGGCGCGCTCGTCGCGATCATCCTTGCCGCCGAACTGGTGTTCGCGGTCGGCGCCTGGAGCGCCGGGGGGATCGATCTTGCGGCGCGCGCCGCGCCCGTGGTCAGCGACAAGAGCAATATCCAGCAGATCGGCGAACTGCTCTACACGCGCTACATCTTCCTGTTCGAGGCGGCGGGCATCGTCCTCCTCGTCGCGATGATCGGTGCGATCGTGCTCACCCACCGCCAGCGCGGCGGCGTGCGCGGACAGAATATCAGCCAGCAGGTGCGCCGCCGTCCCGAAGATGCGACGCGCCTCGTCGATCCGGGCGTCGGGCAGGGGATGGAACTGTGATTTCGGTCGGCCATTATCTCGCCGTTTCGGCGGTGCTGTTCACGCTCGGTGTGCTCGGCATCTTCATCAACCGCAAGAATATCATCGTCATCCTGATGGCGATCGAGCTCATCCTGCTTGCCGTGAACATCAACCTCGTGGCGTTCAGCGCCGCGCTGGGCGATCTGGTGGGGCAGGTCTTTTCGATGTTCGTGCTGACCGTTGCCGCGGGCGAAGCCGCGATCGGTCTCGCGATCCTTGTCATCTATTTCCGCGGCCGCGGCACCATCGCCGTCGACGATGCCAACCGGATGAAGGGGTAAGCCGGTGATTCAGGCGATCGTTTTCCTGCCGCTGCTCGCGGCGCTTGTCGCAGGTCTGGGCCAGCGCGCCATCGGCACCACCGCGGCAAAGCTCGTGACCACCGGTGCGCTGTTCGCAAGCTGCGCGCTGAGCTGGCCGATTTTTCTGTCCTTTGTCGCGGGAACGGGCGAAGCCGGCGTCACGCCGGTGCTGCACTGGGTTTCGTCGGGCGCACTCCAGTTCAACTGGGAGCTGCGCGTCGACACGCTGACCGCGGTGATGCTGGTCGTCATCACGACCGTTTCGGCGCTCGTCCACCTCTATAGCTGGGGCTATATGAGCGAGGACCCGGATCAGCCGCGTTTCTTCGCCTATCTGTCGCTCTTCACCTTCGCGATGCTGATGCTCGTGACCGCGAACAATCTCGTCCAGATGTTCTTCGGCTGGGAAGGCGTTGGTTTGGCGTCCTATCTGCTGATCGGTTTCTGGTACAAGAAGCCGAGCGCCAATGCTGCAGCGATCAAGGCGTTCGTCGTCAATCGCGTCGGGGACCTCGGCTTCATGCTCGGCATCTTCGGCACCTTCCTGGTGTTCGGCACCGTCTCGATCCCCGAGATTCTGGCCGCGGCGCCGGGCATGGCGGGATCGACGATCGGTTTTCTCGGCCACCGCTTCGACACGATGACCGTGCTCTGCCTGCTGCTATTCATCGGCGCGATGGGCAAGTCGGCGCAGCTTGGCTTGCACACCTGGCTTCCCGACGCGATGGAAGGTCCGACCCCCGTGTCGGCGCTGATCCACGCCGCAACGATGGTCACCGCGGGCGTGTTCATGGTCTGCCGCCTGTCGCCGATGTTCGAAGCCGCGCCGGTCGCGGCGGGCGTCGTCACCTTCGTCGGCGCCGCGACCTGCTTCTTCGCCGCGACCGTCGGCACGACGCAGTGGGACATCAAGCGCGTCATCGCCTATTCGACCTGTTCGCAGCTCGGCTACATGTTCTTCGCGGCGGGCGTCGGCGCTTACGGCGCGGCGATGTTCCACCTGTTCACGCACGCCTTCTTCAAGGCGCTGCTGTTCCTGGGCGCGGGTTCGGTCATCCATGCGATGCACCACGAGCAGGACATGCGTTACTATGGCGGGCTTCGGAAACATATCCCGCTCACCTATTGGGCGATGATGATGGGGACGCTGGCGATCACCGGCGTCGGCATCGCGGGCGTGGCGGGTTTCGCTGGCTTCTATTCGAAGGACGGGATCCTCGAGGCAGCGTTCGCTGCTGGCGGTGGCGGCCAGATCGCCTTCTGGGTCGGTATTTTCGCCGCGTTGCTGACGAGCTTCTACTCATGGCGTCTCGTCTTCCTGACCTTCTATGGCAAGCCGCGGTGGGAGCAGAGCGAGCATATCCAGCATGCGGTGCACGACGATCATGGCCACGGCCATGACGATCACGCCCCTGCTGCACACCACGATGCGCACGGCGACGGCACGGCGGGCTATCATCCGCACGAAAGCCCGATCAACATGCTGATCCCGCTGGGCGTGCTGTCGCTCGGCGCGGTGTTTGCGGGGATGCTCTTCAACCACCAGTTCATCTACCCGGAAGAGGGCGCGGCTTTCTGGAAGGGCAGCCTGGCGTTCAACGAACATTTGATGCACGCGGCGCACGAAGTGCCGCTGTGGGTCAAGTGGATGCCGTTCACGGTGATGGCGATCGGCCTGTTCCTTGCCTGGAACAGCTATATTCGCAACACGACGCTGCCTGCGCGGTTCGTGGCGCAGTTCTCGCTGCTGCACAAATTCCTGTTCAACAAATGGTATTTCGACGAGCTCTACAACTTCCTCTTCGTCAAGCCGGCGTTCGCGATCGGCCGCTTCTTCTGGAAGCGTGGGGATGAAGGCACCATCGACCGTTTCGGTCCCAATGGTGTGGCGGCACTCGTCCAGGGGGGCACCCGGCTCGCGGTCCGGCTGCAATCGGGTTATGTTTATGGATATGCGTTCGTGATGCTGCTCGGTCTTGTCGGCCTCGCCAGCTGGGCCATGGTGAAGTTCCAGTGAGCGATCTTCCGATCCTTTCGCTGATGCTGGCGGTCCCTGCGGTCGCCGCCATCGCCTGTGTCTTCGCCGGCGATCGCAACGCGCGCCTGATCGCGCTCGCGGCGACGCTGATCGACTTCGCGCTCGGCGTCATGCTGTGGGCGAATTTCGATATCGGCGGCGCGCAGTGGCAGTTTCAGGAGATGCATCGCGGCATCTTCGGCCCGTTCAACTATGCGCTCGGCATTGACGGAATCGCGCTGGTGCTGATCATGCTCAGCGTCTTCCTGATGCCGTTGTGCATCCTGGCGAGCTGGCAATCCGTGACGAAGCGCGTCGGCCTCTACATGGCGATGTTCCTCGTCATGGAAGTGGTGATGATCGGCGTCTTTGCGGCGCAGGATCTGCTGCTCTTCTATATCTTCTTCGAAGCCGGCCTGATCCCGATGTATTTCATCATCGGCATCTGGGGCGGCGCGAACCGCATCTATGCGGCGTTCAAATTCTTCCTCTACACGCTGCTCGGATCGGTGCTGATGCTGATCGCGATGATCGCGATGATCCGCGAAGCGGGGACGACCGACATCCCGACGCTGCTCGTCTATAATTTCCCGCCGGAAATGCAGACGTGGCTGTGGCTTGCCTTTTTCGCCAGCCTCGCGGTGAAGATGCCGATGTGGCCGGTCCACACCTGGCTTCCCGACGCGCACGTCCAGGCGCCGACGGCAGGTTCGATGATCCTGGCGGGCGTGCTGCTCAAGATGGGCAGCTATGGCTTCATCCGGTTCATGATGCCGATGTTCCCCGATGCCTCGGCGCAGCTGATGTGGATCGTCTTTGCGCTGTCGATGATCGCGGTGGTCTACACCAGCCTCGTCGCGCTGGTGCAGAGCGACATGAAGAAGCTGATCGCCTATTCGTCGGTCGCCCACATGGCGATCGTGACCGCGGGCCTCTTCGCCTTCAACCAGCAGGGCATCGAAGGCGCGATGATCATCATGCTCAGCCACGGCGTCGTTTCGGCCGCGCTCTTCTTTTGCGTCGGCGTGATCTATGACCGGCTGCACACGCGCGAGATCGACCGCTACGGCGGCCTCGCGGTGAACATGCCGGCCTATGCGCTGTTCTTCATGCTCTTCACCATGGCGTCGATCGGCCTTCCGGGGACCAGCGGCTTCGTCGGCGAATTCCTGAGCCTCGCCGGCATCTACGAAGCGTCGAGCTGGGTCGCGCTGGTTTGCACGACCGGTATCATCCTGGGCGCCGCCTATATGCTTTACCTCTATCGCCGCATCGTGTTCGGCGAACTGACCAAGGACGATGTGAAGGCCATGCCCGACATCAATCCCCGCGAATGGGCGATTTTCGTGCCGCTGGCCGCGGTGGCGCTGTGGATGGGCGTCTATCCCGAAAGCTTCCTCGCCCCGATCCGCGGCGACGTGACCACCGTGGTCGCGCGCCTCGCGCCCGCCAAGCCCGCCGGCGATGCCCACGTCACCGCCGGGAAGCCCAAGGCGGCGCACGACGCGCATGGAGAGGCCGCCGCCGGCGAAGCGCATCATGCGGGAGGCGTCCAATGACCGCCGATCTCGCCCTTATCTGGCCCGAACTGATCCTGACGATCGGCGGGCTCGTTACACTGCTGCTCGGGACATTTGGCGGTGACCGCCAGGTCGGCCTCTATCAGCTTGCGGCGCTCGTCACGCTTGCCGCTGCGGCGGCGGCGGTCGTCGCGATGTTCGGGACGCAGGCTTCGGTCTTTTCGAATACGCTGGAAGTCGACGCCTTCGGCGGCTTTGCCAAGCTGCTCATCTATGCCGCAAGCTTCATCTGCATCCTGATCGCGCCGCGCTTCTTCAAGGACGCGATGCGCGCCGAATATCCGGTGCTGATCCTGTTCGCGGCGCTCGGCATGGGTATCATGGCGTCGGCGCGCGACCTGATGACGCTCTACGTCGGGCTCGAGCTCAACAGCCTTGCCGCCTATGTGCTCGCCAGCTTCATGCGCTCGGACGATCGTTCGAGCGAGGCGGGGCTCAAATATTTCGTCCTTGGCGCGCTGGCTTCGGGGATGCTGCTCTACGGCATTTCGCTGCTCTACGGCTTTTCGGGAACGACGCAGTTCGCCGGCATCGCGCAGGCGATGGGCGGCGGCATGAACAACGGTCTGCTGTTCGGCCTCGTCTTCGTGATCGCCGGTCTGGCGTTCAAGATCAGCGCGGTGCCCTTCCACATGTGGACGCCCGACGTCTATGAAGGCGCGCCGACCCCGGTGACGACCTTCTTCGCCAGCGCCCCGAAGGTCGCGGCGATGGCGCTCATGACGCGCGTCGTCATCGAAGCCATGGGTCCGGCGACCGCGGCGTGGCAGCAGATCATGATCTTCCTCGCGCTCGCGTCGATCATCCTCGGCGCTGTCGGGGCGATCGGGCAGAAGAATATCAAGCGCCTGCTTGCCTATTCGTCGATCAACAATGTCGGCTTCATGCTCGTCGGCCTGGCCGCCGGCACCCAGCAGGGCGTCGAGTCGGTGCTGACCTATCTGCTCGTCTATGTCGTGACGACGATCGGCAGCTTCCTCGTCGTGCTCCAGCTGCGCGATACCGACGGCAATCCGATCGAAAGCATCCCGGCGCTCGCGGGCTTTTCGCAGCGCCGCCCGGGGCTTGCCGCGGCGATGGCGGTGTTCCTGTTCAGCCTCGCCGGCATTCCGCCGCTCTTTGGCTTCTGGCCGAAATATCTGGTGTTCCAGGCCGCGGTCGATGCCAATCTGCTGCCGCTGGCGATTGCCGGGATCGTCGCGTCGGTGATCGGGGCCTTCTATTACATCGCGGTCATCAAGACGATGTACTTCGACGACAAGTCGGAGGTTGAATTCGGTACCGGCGGCGTCGTGGTCGAGGATGCGGTCATTACCGCCAGCGCCCTGTGGCTGTCGGTCGTCGGCTATTTCTTCATTCCGGTGCTGGCGGTCGTCTCCGCCACCGCGGCTGCGGTGCTGTTCTGATCCCGCCGATCGAGCGGATCGCGCAGACAGGTTCGACCAACGCCGACCTGCTGGCGCGGCTGGCGGCGGGCGAGCATGTCGGCGAGGGGCATTGGCTCGTCGCCGACCGCCAGACCGCCGGACGCGGGCGGCTGGGCCGCGCATGGGGCGATGGCCTCGGCAATTTCATGGGATCGACGGTGGTGCAGTTGCGCGCCGGCGACCCGCTCGCCGCGACGCTGGCGCTGGTCGCCGGGGTCGCGCTGGCGAAGACGATCCGCGCGCTCGCGCCGGCGATCGACTTCCAGCTCAAATGGCCGAATGATGTCCTGGCCGACGGTGCCAAATGTTCGGGCATTCTGCTCGAGCGCAGCGGCGACAGCGTCGTCATCGGGGTCGGCGTCAATCTGGTTTCGGCGCCCGATCTGCCCGACCGTGCCACCGCATCGCTCGCCGAAAAGGGCGCGGCGATCGACCGCGACCGCTTTGCCGATGCGCTGGCGGTCGCCATGGCCGATGCGCTCTGGACCTGGCGCCAGGAAGGCGTCGAAAGCATCGTGCGCGCCTGGTTGCCGTTGGGGCATCCCGTAGGCACGCCGCTGCATGTGTCCGAACAGGCACTCGACGGATATTTCGACGGCCTCGCGCCCGACGGAGCGCTGCGCTTGCGCCGCGCCGACGGGGAGGTCATGCTGGTGCATGCGGGCGACGTCGAATTGCGGCGACCCGTAGAGGAGGGGACATAACCGTGCTGCTCGCGATCGATGTCGGCAACACCAACGCGAAATTCGCTGTTTTCCGCGACTCGATGGCGGTCGCGCGCTGGCGCATCGCGACCGACGACCGGCGCACCGCCGACGAATATATGGTGTGGCTCGATCAATTGCTGCGGCTCGAAGGGCTCGACCGCGCTGAAATCGACGCCGTGATCATCTCGACCGTCGTACCGCGCGCACTCCACAATCTGCAGTTGCTCGCCGACAAATATTTCGGTGTCGAGGCGCTCGTCGCCGGTCGCGAGCCGGTAAGCTGGGGCATCGCGCTCAAGGTCGACGAGCCGCAGGCGGTGGGCGCCGACCGCGCCTGCAACGCCATTTCGGCGCAAGCGATCGAGCCGGGCAAGGACAAGCTGGTCATCAGCTTCGGCACCGCGACGACCTTCGATCATATCGGGCCCGACGGCGCCTATCTCGGTGGCATCATCGCGCCCGGGGTCAATCTGTCGCTCGAAGCGCTCGTGAATGCCGCCGCCAAGCTGCCACGCATCGCGATCGAAGCACCGGCGTCGAACAGCGTCATCGGCCGCACCACCGAAAGCCAGATGCTGATCGGCGTCTATTGGGGCTATGTCGGGATGATCGAGGGGCTTATGCACCGCATGAAGGCAGAAATCGGCAAGCCTGTCACCGTCATCGCGACGGGCGGGCTCGCGATATTGTTTCAGGAACAGGCGCATCTGTTCGACCGGGTCGAACCCGATCTGACGCTCAACGGGTTGATGCACCTCTATAATCAGAGAGGCATTTCGGCATGACCGTTCCCGGCAAGGAACTGCTTTTCCTCGCGCTCGGCGGGTCGGGTGAGATCGGCATGAACGCCAATCTCTATGGCTGCGACGGCAAGTGGATCATGCTCGATCTCGGCGTCAGCTTCGGGTCGCAGGATTATCCCGGCATCGACATCGTCATGCCCGACCTCGAATTTATCGAGGATCGCAAGGCCGACCTGCTCGGCATCATCCTGACCCACGGGCACGAGGATCATATCGGCGCGATTCCCTATCTCGCCGCCGACCTTGGCGTGCCGCTCTATGCCAATCGTTTCACCGCCGGCCTGATCGCGCACAAGCTCGCCGAGGAAGGGCTGGAGAAAGAGGTCGAGCTGAAGGTTGTCGATATCGATGCGCAGTTCCGCATCGGCCCGTTCGGTATCCGATTGATGCCGCTCGCCCACTCGATCCTCGAGATGAGCGCGGCGGTGATCGACACGCCCTATGGCCGCGTCTTCCACACCGGCGACTGGAAGCTCGACGACGATCCGGTCATCGGCACACCGTCGAGCGCCGCGGCGCTGACCGCGGTGGGCGATGAAGGCGTCGATGTGCTTGTCTGCGATTCGACCAATGCTTTCAATGCGCAGGCATCGGGTACCGAGGGCGGCGTGCGCGATGGTCTGCTCGCCGCCGTCGGCGCGGCGAAGGGGAGGGTGGTCGTCACCACGTTCGCCTCCAACGCGGCGCGCCTCGACACGCTGGGGCAGGTCGCCAAGGCCACCGGGCGCACCCTGTGCGTCGCGGGGCGGTCGCTCGATCGCATTTTGGGCGTTGCACGCACCGCGGGGTATCTCAAGGATTTCCCGGCGACGGTCGACTTCGACGAAGCGATGCGGCTGCCGCGCGACAAGGTGATGATCGTCGCGACGGGCGGGCAGGGCGAACCACGCGCCGCGCTCGCGCGCATCGCCGAAGGGATTCACCAGATCAAGCTCGAGGCGGGCGATACGGTCGTCTTTTCGTCCAAGCAGATTCCGGGCAACGAGATTGCGATCGGGCGGATCATGAACCAGCTCGCGGCGCGCGACATTCTGACCGTGACCGAAAAGCAGGCGCATATTCACGTCAGCGGCCATCCGGGGCAGCCGGAACTTGCGGCGCTTTATGGCTGGCTGCGTCCCAGGCTGATCGTGCCGGTGCATGGCGAGATCCGCCATATGCACGAACAGGCGCGTTTCGCTCTCGAACAACGCGTCCCCGACGCGCTGGTGCAGGAAAATGGCGATCTGGTGCGCCTGGCCCCCGGTCCCGCTCGTATCCTCGAGCGCGTGCGCTCGGGCCGACTCATCCTCGACGGCGACGTGATCCTGCCCGCCGATGGCGAAACGATCAACGAACGGCGCAAATTGTCCTTCTACGGCCAGATTTCGGTCGCGGTCGTGCTGTCCAGGGGCAAATTCGCGGACAGCGCGATCCAGTATCGCGGCGTGCCGGTCGAGGACGAGCGCGAAGCCTTTCTCGACGAAATGAACGCCGCTGCAGAAAAGGCAGCCAAATCCCCGGCGCGGGACCGCGATGCCCTCAAGGAAGCGATCCGGCTCGGCGTCCGGCGAATCGCGACCGACTGGACCGGCAAAAAGCCGATCGTCGATGTGCTGATTCTGGATATCTGACCGATGAAATGGACCTCGGCGCTCGCCATCTATCTGCTTATCTGGGCGTTCAGCACCTTTTTCGTGCTGCCCTTCCACGGCCGCCGCGCCGAGGATGATGCCGTGCCGTTGATCGACGGTCAGGAGCCGGGCGCACCCGCGCGCTTCCACCCGCTGCGCATCCTGATCCAGATCACGATCGTCGCGACGATCGCCTTCGGCCTCTTCTATGTCGCCTATATCAACGGCTGGACAAACCCTGACGTCCTGAGCGGCCGCGCCTGACGCGGCAGGGCGGTTTAGGGTAGAAGGGCTGCTTTGGGGTGGGAAGCGGACATAACTACCGCTACACGACGACAATGCCTCGCTACACCAATATCGAAGAAGTTTTCCCTTCTCCGCAGTATGGTAATACCGGCCCAAAGGGTTGGGGATTTCATCTTTGGAGCGACTTGATCGACGATGAGGCACCTCATCGCGCAGTCTTAGAGCAGTTCGCGGAGATGTACCCAAAATCCGGCATCCACCTGCCGCCATATGATCGTTACGAAGATTATGTTGAGTGCGACGCCGTGTGGAACTCAAAGCCTGTGTGGATCTATTACGAGACAATACTCAGCCACTTGTGGATGTGGTCAGCCGATCGGGAGGCTGTGGCTGAAATGCGAGCTGCCTTGATCTCCGTCGCCGATCGAACGTCAAAAACCGGTCGATAGCAGCCCATCCACTGCCGCGCGCCCTGGCTACGCAATCAGTTCCGCAGGCGGTCGATCGCCTGCGCCAGTGCCACGTACAGCTTGCCGATGTCCGACGACAGCAGCGTCACGCTGATCGCCGATCCGTCGCGCGCGCCGATCAACAGGCGCAGCATCGCCTCGAAGTCATGGATGAACTGATTGACCGCTGCGTGGAAACCATCGTCATTCTGGTAGAGGCGCAGAATTTCCTTGGTTTCGCTGTTGTCGAGCAGCTTCACCGCGCGCCGCGCGAAGATGCCGCGATCCCCCTTCAGATAGGCGTCCCACGCGGCGTCGCTGACCTCACTCGACATCACCTTGGTAATGTCGATCGCGCTCGATTTGAGCGCTTCGGTGAGGATGCCGACCTGTTTCGCGAGCGAGTCGCGATCCGATGCGGCAATGGCCTGCTCGGCTTCGGCCACGCGCTGTTCGACGCTGGCGCTGGTGTCCATGATCGTGATGAGCTGGCGCATGAGCCGATCGGCGGCGCCATTCGCCGCTTCCACCGCGCGCTGCGAGGCATCCTCGACCGCCTTGAGCTGCGCCGCCACTTCGGTCTTGAACGCCGCGTCGATGGCCTCGGTCGCGGTCGCCTGCATCGCATCGCGGGCATTCCCGACCAGTCGCTCGAGCGTCTGCCGCGCTTCGTCGGCTGCGGACTCGGCGGTGGTGCGAACTTCGGCAAGCGTCGCGATCATCCGCGCCCCGCCTTGGTCGGCGAAATCGTCCGCCCCGGCGCGCAGCCGGGCCAGGGCCGCATCGGCGTCGGCAAGCGCTGCGTTGACCCGATCGGTCAGCGCCTGTTGGCTTTCGCCATGCTCGGCCATCTTGGCTTCATTCGCCTGCAACGTCGATTTGACTGCGTTGACGTGTGACAAGGTCGATTGCGCGACGAGTTCGGAGGCTTCGAGCAGCGGCTTGATCTGCCCGAGCGCACCTTGGGTCGCCTTGCCGTGCGAGGCCATGCGGTCGAGCGCATGGGGCAGCGTTTCGTCGAGTTCGCGCGTCACCGCATCGAGCGCGAGCAACAGCGACTCGGCGTGGGTGATCAGCTGATGCGCCGAATTATTCCCCGTCTGCACATCGGCGATGAAGGCGCCGAGTTGTGCCTTGGTATCGTCGATCGCCCGGCCGATGACGCCGGTGCTGGCCGATACGCTGACATCGAGCACCTCGAGCTGCTGCCGCGTTTCGGTGACATGCGCCGTAATCCGCGCCGCGAGTTCCTCGCTCGCCGTGCCATGCGCCGCGAGCTGGTCGCCAAGCGCGGTGCCGGCTGCTTCTGCCGACGCAAGGCGTGCATCCATCTGGTCTGCGGCGGCATCGACCCGGTCGCGATATTGTTGCCAGGTGGTGTCGAGCCGCGCGCCCAGATTGTCGACCGTCGTCTGCAGCGTATCGCGGATCGAAGCCGAGGATTGGGTGATTTGCGCCAGCGCGACGCCATGCGCGTCGGTGACTTGCGACGCCGCGGCAATCAGCCCCGATTCGGTTTCCTGCGTCTGCTGTTGCAGCGCGCCGAGCGCTTCGTGGAGGCCCGCTGCGGCGGCTTCGCCGGTCCGCGCGGCCTTGGCCGCCTCTTCGCCGAGTTCGGCGAGCTTGGCTTCAAGATTCGCGCCCTGCTGATGTGCGACGAGCCCCGCTTCGCGGAAATTGACCGCGAGCCGCTGCGCCACATCGTCGATGCGCGGCAGCCCGGCGAGCAGGCCGTCCATGCGCTGCATCGCGACATCGCCCGATCGCGCGAGCTGGTCGTGGGCGTTGGCGATGACCGACGCATTGGTTGCGAGCTTGTCGCTGCTATCGTTGAGCCGGAGCACGGCATCGACGCCCAGCTGCTGAACATTGCGCGCCTGTTCCGAAAGCTGACGCTGAGCCTCGCCGAGTTTCTCGCCAAGCACCGCCATTGATTGCGCAAGCGCATCATTTTCATGGCGCAGCGCCGCGGCGAGGCGGGCAAAGCGCGCCTGTTCGGACCGGCTCGACCGAAGCAGCGCCATCCAGAGCAGAGTCAGCAAAGCGAGCGGCATCGACAGGGTCGCGACAAGCGCCGGCCATTGATCGAGCGCGACCGGACGCGCGAAACCCTTCGTCGCGGTAAACAGAGCGAACAGGCACCAGCCGAGGCCGATGATTACCAGCAGCGTCGGCAACAGCCGGTCGCGCCACGCGCCGCTCTCTGCATCGGGCATATCGTCGTCATCGGTCGCGAGCGGCGTCATATCGAGCCATTCGCGCTCGACCGGAACCTCGGCTTCGAGGGCGGGCGCGGCTTCGCTCGCCGGTGCATCGGTCTGCGCCGGCGTCTCATTCTCCGGGTTTGCCGCGGACTCCCGCCACAGACCGACGATTTTCTTTTCCCCCGTCATCGGGCCATCTTAGCATCAAATGCCCACCATGAAACGGAAACTTAACCATGGGCTGTCAAGGCTGTGGAATGTCGTTCGACAGCGGCCCTCTCGATCGCTTTCTCTCTTCGGCCATCGGCGACGATGCGGCGATGGCGACGGATCTGCGCGCCGTTTTTGCCGACAGCGCCCGCGAGCTTGCCGACCTGATGCGCCGGTCGCGCTGCGATGCCAACTGGCATATGGCGGCGCTGCGGCTCAAGAGCCTCGCCGCGACCTTCGGGGTCATCTCGCTGATCGAGCTTGCGGAAGGCGCGATGGCCGGGGTCCCGGGCGATCCGGCAGTGCTGCGCGATATCAACGCCGCCATCGACGCCATCGGCTGACCCGGTTTCGGGTTCAAACGCCGTTCAGGCGGCAACCTCCATTGGAAATATCGACTGTGCTCGTCTTGCCATGGCAACGCGACGGGGCTAGCCGCGTTGCTGAACGTGGCCGGACCTGTTCGTGCGGGAAACCGGCGGCTGATACAAAGGAGAGATTTCGATGTTCAAGCGTTTCCGCCAGACGTCCGCAACCGCCGTTGCCGCCGTCCTCGGCTGCGCCCTGATTGTCGCCGCGCCCGCCGTCGCGAAGGAAAAGCCGAAAAAGGAAGAAGAGCAGAAGGGCGCGCAGCTCAAGCCCAGCAAGGAATTCAGCCCTGCGCTCAAGAAGCTGACCGAGGCGGCGAAGGCCAAGGACATGGCGGCCCTCGAAGCCGCATTGGCCGAAGGGCAGGCGAGCGCGACGAGCCCCGACGACAAATATCTGGTATCTTTCTACGAACTTCAGCTCGGCATCGGCAAGAGCGACAAGGCGATCCAGGGCAAGGCGCTCGACGGGATGCTTGAATCGGGCCTGACGCCGCCGGAAAGCCTGGCCGCCTATAATTTCTTCTCGGGCAATTTCGCCTATGGCGACAAGGATTATGCGAAGGCCGTCAAGCGTCTGGAAGCCGCAAAGGCCGCCGGTTCGACCGAGCAGGCACTGCCGGTGCTGCTGATGGACAGCTATCTCAAGCTGAACCAGGTCGATCAGGGGCTTGCTGTTGCGAAGGACGCGATCGCCGCGGCGCGTGCCGCGGGCCGTGTGCCGTCGGAAGAACTTTATGTTCGCCCGGCAAGTGCCTTGCAGGCGGCGAAGCGCAACAGCGAACTGCTCGATATGCTGGCGATGCGCCTGCAGGACTATCCGCAGCCGGTGATCTGGCGGAACACGCTCTTCATCCTGCTGCAGCAGGAAGCGAGCGACAAGGTCATGAACCTCGACACGTTCCGCCTGATGCGCGCAACCAAGTCGATGACGCAGCGTCCCGAATATCTTGAATATGCCGCGCTGGCGACCGAGGCAGGCTATCCGAATGAAGCAGTGGCCGTGATCAAGGAAGGCCAGGCTGCGAACGTCATCCAGACGTCCGACGAGCGTTTCAACACGATCCTCGAATCGCAGGAACCGCGCGCCAAGGCCGACGCCGTCGCGCTCAAGGGCGACGCGGCCAAGCCTGCAACCGCAGCGAACCCCAAGCTGGCGCGCCAGACCGCCGACGGCCTTGTCGGCATCGGCGACTATGCGACCGCGATCTCGCTGTATGAAAAGGCGGCTGCCGGCGGCGACCCGCTTGCGCAATATCGCCTCGGCGTCGCGCAGGCTCTCGCTGGGCAGAAGGATGCGGCGATCGCCAGCTTCGCGAAGGTGCAGGGTGACCGGGCACGTCTCGCGAATCTGTCGACCATCCACCTGTCGGCAAAAGCGCCCGCTGCAGCCGCAGCAGCGGCTCCCGCCACCGCACCGGCGAACTGATCGGACATAAAAAGGGGCGCCCTCCCGCAAGGAGGGCGCCCCTTTTTGTGCGCGCCGCGATTATGGCTCGACCGGGATGCCAGCGAGTTGTTTGGCGGTGCGAATCGTAAGCGACGTCTTCACGCTCGTGACATTCGGTGCCGAGGTGAGATGCGCCGTCAGGAACGACTGAAAGCTCTGCAAGTCGCGCGCGACGACCTTCAGCAGGAAGTCGATTTCGCCGTTGAGCATGTAACATTCGCGCACTTCGGCCAGCCCGCCGACATAATCCTCGAACGCCTTGAGGTCGGATTCGGCCTGACTGCGCAGGCTGACCATCGCGAAGACGGTAATCCCGTAACCCAGCTTCGCGGCATCGAGATCGGCGTGATAGGATCGTATCACGCCCGACTCCTCCAGCGCGCGGACGCGGCGCAGGCACGGGGGAGCCGTCAGCCCCACCTGCTGTGCCAATTCCACGTTGGTTATGCGCCCGTTTTTCTGCAGCTCGTTGAGGATCTGCAAATCAATTTGATCGAACTTCTGGCTTGCCATCATTGAAACATCCGCTTTCCCCGATTGCCCTCACCATAATATTATTTCAGGCGATTGCAATTGTCCCACAATGTGACGTGGCGCCCTTACCCTCTTTCGTGAGCGATTGATTCACGCTAGCCGCTAAGCTTCCGCTAACCAACAAAACGGGAATGGGCTGGCCTCGCGTGACCGCTGACTCGATGATCGCGACCATCTTGCGGCAAGCGCCGGCGGACCGCCGTGCGAGCATCGCCGCGTGGCGCCAGCTCACCGATATTCTGGCGCAGCGCGGCAATCAACTGGATACGACCGATATACGTCGCGCCTTCCACGCGCTCGCGGTGCTGCGCCGCGATGTGCCTGAAAAGGTGCGGCGCGATTGCGCCGTTGCGGTGGCCCGCCACGGACGCTTTGCGCCGCTGGTCGCCTTTTATGCGAATGATGTGCCGGCGGTATCCGCAACGATGCTGCGCCGCGCTCGGCTGGCCGAAGCGGACTGGTTGGCGATGCTGCCGACGACCGCCGCCACCGCGCGCTCGATCCTCGCCGGGCGCAGCGATTTGCCCGTGAGCGTGCGCCGCGCACTGGACAGTTTGGGAGCGGGATCGGTCGCGCTGCCGCAACCCGCGATCGCGGCCGCCGACGCTTCGGCAGCGGATATCGTCGACGAGGCGCCTGCTAGCCAGATCAGCGAACTGGTTCGGCGAATTGACAAATATCAGTCGTCGCGCAGCAAGCCTGCTCCGGCAAGGCCGCGCACGAGCTTCCTGTTCGAAACCGGACCCGACGGCGTGATCCGCTGGGTCGACGGAATAACCCGCGGCGCGGCGATCGGTCTGTCGATCGCCGAGAGCGCCTTGGGCGGCGAGCCAGGGACCGATGGCGCCGCAGTGGGCGCGTTTCGCCAGCGTGCCGAAATCGTCAACGCCCGTATGATCCTTGAAGGGTCGGCAGCTGACGCCGGCGAATGGCGCTTTTCGGCATTGCCCTGGTTCGATCCCGCGACCGGCCAGTTTTGCGGCTATCGCGGCACCGCTCGGCGGCCGCAGCACAATGAATTGCCTTATGGCCGCCCGGAATCGAGCGATTCGGGCGACTCTATCCGGCAGTTGATCCATGAACTGCGCAGCCCGCTCAATGCGATCTCGGGCTTTGCCCAGATTATTTCGGGACAGATGTTCGGTCCGGTCAGCGGCGCCTATCGCAAGATGGCCGATTCGATCATCGCCGACGCGGGCGCGGTTCAGGACATCATCGACGATCTTGAGGTCGCGGCACGTTCGACAGGCGTCGTTGAGACGAAGGCGAGCGACGAGGTCGCCGACCTTGCGACGGTGATGGCGCAGATCGAAGGCGACCTGGCGCCGCTGCTCGCCGACCAGCGGATCGACCTCAGCATTTCGCGCGTCGGCGGTCCCTTTCTGGCTCATGCCGACGATGCCAATTCGCGGCGGATGGTTGGTCGTCTGCTCACCGCACTCGTCGATATTTGCGAAGCCGGTACGACGCTTGTCGGGCAGCTGGTTGCGGAGGCCGGTCCCGATGACATGCTGCAACTGCGCATCGTGCGTCCCGCCGCGATCCGCTTCGCATCGGCGGCCGATCTGCTCGATCCGGGCTTCAGCCCCGAAGGCGAGGCGCCCGGGGCTGCGATCCTCAGCCTCGGCTTCTCGTTGCGACTGGTTGACAGCCTGGCGCGCGGCGCCGGGGGACGACTCGATATCGGTCATAATGCCTTGACCTTGTATCTTCCCTCGGCCAACCCAAGGGCCGACACCGAACTCGGTGCCCAACACGGCGAATAGCCGAACCGCATAGGGGCGGGGTAAAGGGGAATAAGGTGGGTTCTGCGGCCAATATTCAGGCCTATCCTCCGGAATCCGGTCAAATTGCACTCAAGGACGGTGAGGCGCCGCGCTTTTGGGTGACGATCGATACCGAGGAAGATTTTGACTGGAACGGACCATTTTCGCGGACCGATTTCCGGCTCGATTCGGTCCCCGCGCTGTCCGCCTGCCAATCCTATTTCGAACGGGCCGGGGTGCGTCCCATCTATCTCGTCGACTGGCCGATCGTGCAGGACGACCGGGCGGTCGCCATTCTAGCACCGGCGCTGGCGTCAGGCCGCTGCGACATCGGCGCCCAACTCCATCCCTGGGTCACGCCGCCGTTCGACGAGGCGGTGAATGACCGCAACAGCTACACCGGGAATCTCCCCGAAACACTGCAGCGCGCCAAGATGCAGACGCTCCGCGACGGCATCCGCGACCGGTTCGGCGCCGCGCCGCTCGCCTATCGTGCGGGGCGCTACGGGCTGGGACGCAGCAGCGCGGCGATGCTGGCGGACCTCGGCTTTCGGCTCGACACCTCGGTCCGGTCGGGCTTCGACTATCGTCCCGGCCATGGTCCCGACTATCGCTGCGCGCCGCTGCGGCCCTGGTGGGTGGGGCAGGGGAGCGATGCCATTCTGGAAGTCCCCGTCACAACCGTCTTCGGGGGCGCGCTCGGCCGCCTTGGTCCGCCGGTCTATCACCGGGTGGCGCGCGATGGGCTGCGCGCCGGCGCCGCGCTCGCGCGCCTGGGGCTCGTCGAACGCATCGCGCTGACGCCCGAAGGCATTCCCGCCGACAAGGCGTGCCGCGCGATCGACATCGCGATCGAGCAAAGCCTGCCCATTCTCAACTTTTCGTTCCACTCGCCCTCGCTGCAACCGGGCAACACGCCCTATGTGCGCAGCGACGCGGACCTCGATCTCTTCTACCGCTGGTGGGACGTGGTGCTCGACCATCTGGCGCGGCGCGGCATCGTCGCAATCGACACCGACGGCATATTGGCAATGGCGACGCGCTCGGCTATCGCCCGCTGATCCCTCTCGGGGGCCTGTAGCTCAATGGTTAGAGCTGGCCGCTCATAACGGCTAGGTTGCGGGTTCGAGTCCTGCCGGGCCCACCATTTTCCTTGCAAATTGCAACCGGTCGCTGTCCATTGGGCCGAGTTGAAAGGGAGAGGGACATGGCAAGCAAGAAGACGATCCTGCTCGGCGGGCTGGCGGTCATCGTGGCGGTCGGGGCTGTCGTGGGCGTGCGAACCGCGACCTTTGCGCCCAAGGACATCGCCGACGGCAGCGACGTGACGCTCGCGCCCGCGCCTACGTACGACCTGCAGGCCGCCGTCCGGCACCTCAGCGAAGCGGCCCAGATTCCGACCATCTCGCATCAGGATGCCGCCGACAACGACGGGGCGCAGTGGGACCGGCTGCACGGCTGGCTCGCGGCGAGCTATCCGGCGGCCCATGCGGCGATGACCCGCACCATCCTGCCGAACAAGACGTTGATCTACCAATGGCAGGGCAGCGATCCCGCCGCGGCGCCGATCATCGTCATGGCGCATCAGGATGTCGTGCCGGTGACCCCGGGGACCGAGAAGGACTGGAAATATCCGCCCTTCGCCGGGACGATTGCCGATAACGCGGTATGGGGCCGCGGCACCGTCGACGACAAGGGATCGCTCGTCGGTCTTTTCGAGGCGCTTGATGCGCTGGCGGTGCAGGGTTTCAAGCCGAAGCGCAGCATCTACCTCGTCTCCGGCCACGACGAGGAAGCGGGTGGATCGGGTGCGATCGCCGCCGCCGCACAGCTCAAGGCGAAGGGCGTCAAGGCGATCTTCACTATCGACGAAGGCAGCATCGTGCTCACCGACACGCCGGTCATCAACGGCCCGGCCATCCTGATCGGCGTCGGTGAAAAGGGCTATGGCACGCTGAAGGTCACGGCCAATGCCCCCGGTGGGCATAGCTCGATGCCGCCGGCCGAAACCGGGGTCGAAACGCTGGCCAAGGCGATTCTCGACATCACCGGCGATCCCTTTCCGATGGAAGTGCGCGGCCCCGGCGCCTCGATGATCGAAGTGCTCGCCGCGAAGAAAGGCGGCGTTACCAAGATGGCGGTCGCCAACCAGTGGCTGTTCGGGCCGATACTCAAGCGCCAGCTTGACGGCTCGCCGTCGACCGCGGCGGCGTTTCACACCACGATCGCGCCGACGATGCTCGAGGGCAGTCCCAAGGAGAACGTACTGCCGCAATCGGCCAATGCGCTCATCAACTATCGCATCGCGCCGTGGAACCGGTCGTCGGACATCATGGCGCGCGCGAAGGCCGCAGTGGGCGATGCCAAGGTCGATCTCGCCTGGGTCAAGCCGCCGCGCGAACCGTCGCGCATCTCTTCGTCAACGTCGCAGGGCTGGAAATGGATCGCTGCAGCGGCACGCGCCGACGCGCCCGAGGCGGTGCTCAGTCCGATGCTCGTCGTCGGCGGCACCGACAGCCGCAGCATGGAGGGCGTGTCCGAGGACGTCTATCGCTTCATGCCGATGCACTTCACGCTGAAGGAATCGGCAATGATCCACGGCACCAACGAGCATATGGCCGTCGACAGCTTCAAACGCATGATCGATTTCTATGCGCGGTTGATCGCGACGTCAGCGGGATAGACTTGCGCCCCAAGCCTGTCTAAGGCGCCTTCCACGGTCGGGGAGTAGCGCAGCCCGGTAGCGCGCCTGCTTTGGGAGCAGGATGTCGCAGGTTCGAATCCTGTCTCCCCGACCAATGCTTCACCGCAGCGCCCCCTCTGGCTGCGCGCGGCCATGCTTAACCCGCTGCTAAACAATCCTCTCTATTCTTGTGGGTCGAGATAGGGACCAGATATCGAGATGACCGGCGGCAGTCTGAAGAAACTGTTCGCGGCGCTGGCGGCGCTGTTTGCGGCGCTGTGCGCTGCAAGTCCCGCAATGGCGGCCAATTGCTATTACGCGACCGCTCAGGGATCGACCGGGCCTGCCGATTGGCAGACCTATTGCTGGCTCGACTTTACCGGTTACAGCGAAACGACGGCGCGATCGGCGTCCGGACAGAATTTTTCCTTCACCCTGTCCGACGGCACGGTGATGAGCTTCAATCTCAAGGTGTCGGGGGCGGCGATGACCGCCGCTACATCGCCGTCCTGGTCGGGCAGTGCGGTCGGCAATACGGCTTTTCTTGGCATCGCCGGGCGTCCGATCATGTATCAGACCGCGGCCGGGACAACGACCATCGCGATCAGCAGCATCGCGCTGACGCCGCCCGCAGCCGGGACGATCAGCGCCTATATGTTTGTCGCCGCCGACGGCGAGTCGAGCAACGAAGGCGAATCGCTGCGATTCCAGACCAATGGCGGCAATTGGCAGGAGCTCGATCGCGCCGGGCCGATCAGCGGCAGCACCTATCCGACGACGACCGGGACGGGAACGAACAGCTTCACCGAAACGGGCGCTGCGGGGACCGTCGGCGCCTATATCATGGGGTCGACATCGCCGACGTCGGTAACGACGACTTTGGTGGGCGGGGGGCTGCAAGGCGCGATGTTCGCGGTGCGCTTCGCCTCGATCCGGCTGAACACGCAGATTTCGGGCGCACGCGCCAACCCGGCCGACCAGTTCACCTTTTCGGTCAACACGACGGGAACGGGATCGACGCTGGCAACGGGGACGTCGAGCGGCACCGGCCTCGGTCCCTTTACCTCGGCCGCGCTGTCGAGCTCGGCGGCGATCCCGCTGACATTGAACCAGACGATGGCCGCCGGCAGCGTCAACAGCCTGTCGCATTATCGCTCGGCGCTGACCTGCACCAATACGGCAACCGGTTCGAGCACGCCGCTGCCGACGAATGTCGTCACCACCGCCTATAATTTCGGATCGCTCCAGTTCGGCGATGCGGTGCAATGCACCTTTACCGAGACGCCTTATCCGCATCTGACATTGACCAAGGCTCTGGCAGCGTCCGGCCGTCAGTTCAGCGGCGACCAGTTCACCCTGACGATCGCGCAGGGTGCCACGGTGGTCGGCACCACCACCACGACGGGCAGCGGGGCGACCGTGTCGAATGGTTCGACGCCGCAGGTGCAGCTCAGCGCCGGCACGGCGTACAGCCTGTCGGAAGCGGCCGCAGGGACGACGACGCTGGGCCAGTATACGGCGACGATGAGCTGCACCAATGCGGCGACCTCTTCGACGGTCCTGCCGACAGCCGCGGGCGGCAGTGTGACGCCGCAAATGGGCGATGTGATCGCTTGCGTCATCACCAATACCAAGCGCGGATCGAACGCCACGCTGGCAATCGCCAAAAGTTCGACGCTGGTATCGGACCCCGTGAACGGCACGACGAACCCGAAGGCGATACCGGGGGCGGTCGTGCGGTACAGCTTCACGGTTCAGAACAGCGGACCGACCGCGACCGACAGCAACAGCGTGTTCATCGTCGACAGCTTGCCGGCGCAGATCAGCGTCGGGACCGCGGCATCGCCGGTCTTCACCCAGGGATCGCCGACGAGCGCGCTGACCTTCAGCGCCGCGAGCGATATCCGCTATTCCAATGCTGCAACCGCGCCGGCCAGCTTTGCCGCCTGCACCTATTCGCCGGTCACCACCTACGACCCCGCGGTCCGCTATGTCTGCCTGCGGCCGCAGGGCAGCATGGCGGGATCGACCGGCACGCCTACCAGCTTCACGCTGAGCATCGAGGGCCGGATCAACTGATCCGCGGCGTGCGCTCAGGCTGACGAAGGCAAAAGGCATCGCGCAAAGAAAAAGGCGGCCTTCCCGAAGGAAGACCGCCCTTTGTTTCGGTCATTGCCCCGAAGGGCTGTGACTTACTTCTTTTCTTCTGCCGTGGCAGCGGTCGCAGCCGAGTCAGCAGCGGCAGCGGCGGTGTCAGCAGCCATAGCAGCCGTGTCGGCAGCAGCAGCAGCCGAGTCAGCAGCCATAGCGGCGGTGTCCGCACCAGCTTCAGCGGCGGTGTCAGCAGCCGGAGCTTCGGTGGTCGCTTCTTCAGCAGCCTTTTCACCGCAAGCGGCGAGGGCGAACATGCTGGCAGCAACAGCGATAGCAGCAAACTTCTTCATGATGTGTGGGCTCCCTAAAATGCCATTCCGCGCTGGGGAAACTTTCCCGTCCCGCGAGCGGCGGGATTTAGACGTTCCGTACCAATCGTCAACAAAAATAATTGAGATGGCAGGCGCGCCCTGTTCTGATTACCCCGCGCTGTCCGTCATGGTAGCTCGGCATCGGCGCTATTTGCAAGCAGCCCGATCGTTACCGTCCAGGCGACCACATTTTGGCGGATTTGCGCGGGATCCACCTTGTCGAACGTGTCATCGGGCGTGTGGTGAATATCGAAATAGCGTGTCCCATCTTGTTGCAGGTCGATGGTCGGCACCCCCGACTCGATCAGGGCGCCGACATCGGCGCCGCCACCCGCAGGCTGCTTTCCGCGGGTGATTCCATAAGGCGCGAGTGCCGCGGCGATCCGGTCGGCAAGCCCGGCCGCGCTATCGGGAAGCTTGAAATCGACGCGCCAGACGCGGTCGGCTCCGAAATCCGACTCCATGGCAACCGCGTGGCGTTCCTTGCCGTGGGCATCGAAATAGGCCTTGCCCCCGAACACGCCGACTTCTTCGGCACCGGCCCACAGGATGCGGATCGTCCGCCGCGGCTGCCCCGCGGCCATGATATGCTTCGCCGCGGCCGTTATGATGCCGCAGCCCGCCGCATCGTCGATCGCGCCGGTGCCGAGATCCCAGCTGTCGAGATGGCAGGCGATGATGACCGGGCTTGCCTTGGGATCGCTGCCGGGGACTTCGGCGATGACATTGCCCGACGGCTGGTCGCCCAGTGTTTTCGGGGTCAGCAACAGTTTCAGCCGCAGCGGCTTGCCGTGCTGCCACTGCCGGACGAGCAGGTCGGCGTCGGGATTGGAGATGGCACCCGCGGGGATCGGCGTGACACCGGCTTCGAAATTGGTCACGCCGGTATGCGGATTGCGATGGCTGTCGGTGCCGATCGATCGGATGACGATGGCGATGGCGCCCTTTTTGGCGGCCGCGTTTGGCCCGACGAAGCGCCCGCGTCCGAAATAGCCATAGCCGCTGCCGTCCTGCGCCGCCTTCATCTGGTTGTCGATGAAGACGATCTTGCCTTTGACCGCGGCATCGGGCGCGGCCTTCAGCGCGTCGAAGCTCGGGAAATAGGCGATGTCGCCCTCGATGCCGTCGGCTCCGGTCGAGCCGCTGTTGCCCAGCGCGGCGATCGCGAGCTTCTGGGGGTGGAACGGTCCGGTGAGTTCGGCCGTCTCGGCGCCGCGGACCCAGACCGGCATGGTATAGGCTTCTTCACGAACATTGGCGAAGCCCATTGAACGCAGCCGTTCGACCGCCCATTTACGGGCCGCGGCCTCGGCTTCGGTCCCCGCCATGCGCGGTCCGATCTCGGTCGTAAGGTCTTCGGTGATCTTGAGTGCCGGGTCTTCACCCGTTTGCGCCATCTCGACGGCGCTCGGCGCGGCAAGGGCGGCGGTGGACAAAAGACAGGCGGCGAGGCCGGTCAGGCGGGCGATGGTGCGGCGATGTGTCATGCCTCTGTCCTAACCAGCCAATACGCCCTGCCGCAAGCGTCGATTGCCAAGCGCGCGCCCATTCGCTAACCGGCCCGCGACCTCATTCTCTTCCCGCCGCGCGCTGCGCGGCTAGCCAGTTTCGGAGCATTTCATGGCCGCCCAATATAGTTTCGTGATGAAGGGTCTGACCAAGACCTATCCCGGCGCGCAAAAGCCGGTGCTCAACGGCATCAATTTGCAATTCTATTCGGATGCGAAGATCGGCATCGTCGGGCCCAACGGCACCGGCAAGTCGACGCTGATGAAAGTCATGGCGGGCATCGATACCGATTTCACCGGCGAAGCGTGGCCGGGCGAGGGGATTACCCTCGGCTATCTGGCGCAGGAGCCCGAACTCGATCCGACGAAGACGGTGAAGGAAAATGTCATGGACGGCGTCCGCCCCGTCGCCGACATGCTCGATCGCTTCAACGAGATCAGCGCGCTGATGGCCGATCCGCCCGAGGACGCCGATTTCGACGCGCTGATGACCGAAATGGGCGAGTTGCAGGAAAAGATCGACGCGGTCGACGGCTGGACGCTCGACAACCAGCTTGAAATCGCGATGGAAGCGCTGCGTTGTCCGCCGGGCGACTGGGGCGTCGAAAGCCTGTCGGGCGGTGAAAAGCGCCGTATTGCGCTGACGCGCCTGCTGCTCGAAAAGCCATCGATCCTGCTGCTCGACGAACCGACCAACCACCTCGACGCCGAAAGCGTGGCCTGGCTCGAAAAGCATCTCGTTGATTATCCGGGCAACGTCATCCTCGTCACCCACGATCGCTACTTCCTCGACAATGTCGTGAACTGGATCCTCGAACTCGATCGCGGTCGCTATTTCCCCTATGAGGGCAATTATTCGACCTATCTGGAAAAGAAGGCGAAGCGCCTCGAACAGGAATCGCGCGAGGAAGCGGGCCGCCAGAAGGCGATCCGGGACGAACTCGAATGGATCCGGCAGTCGCCCAAGGCGCGCCAGGCCAAGTCCAAGGCACGTATCAAGAGCTTCGACCAGCTCGTTGAAGCGCAGGAAAACCGCACCCCCGGCAAGGCGCAGATCGTCATTCAGGTGCCCGAACGTCTGGGCGGCAAGGTGATCGAGGTTCACAATGTCTCCAAGGCCTATGGCGACAAGCTATTGTTCGAAGATCTGTCCTTCACCCTGCCGCCGGGCGGCATCGTCGGCGTCATCGGGCCGAACGGCGCGGGTAAGTCGACGCTGTTCAAGCTCATCACGGGTCAGGAAACCCCCGACAGCGGCGAGGTCGTGATCGGCGACACCGTGCGCCTTGGCTATGTCGACCAGAGCCGCGATGCGCTCGACCCCAATAAGAATGTCTGGGAAGAAATCTCGGGCGGGCACGAACTGATGACGATCGGCAAGCATCAGATGCAGACCCGCGCCTATGTCGGCGCCTTCAACTTCAAGGGCGGCGACCAGCAGAAGAAGGTCGGCATGCTGTCGGGCGGCGAACGCAACCGCGTTCATATGGCCAAGATGCTGAAGGAGGGCGGCAACGTCCTTCTGCTCGACGAACCGACCAACGACCTCGACACCGAAACGCTCGCGGCGCTCGAAGAAGCGCTCGAAAATTTCGCCGGCTGCGCCGTGGTCATCAGCCACGACCGCTTCTTCCTCGACCGTCTGGCGACCCATATCCTGGCGTTCGAGGGCAACAGCCACGTCGAATGGTTCGAAGGCAATTTCGAAGCCTATGAGGAGGACAAGATCCGCCGCCTCGGCGACGAAGCGACGCGCCCGCACGCGACGACCTACAAGAAGCTGTCACGCTAAAAATCGTGGCGGGGGAGGCGCCCATCTCGGCGAGCGCGATCCGCATGGATGCGGACGCGCTCAACGCCTTCATGGCCGAAGCCTTCCCCCACTCCGAACCGGGGTCGCGTGGCCATGTCGTTGCGGCCGCGCCGGGCCATATCCAGGCGCGCATCGACCCCAACAACAAGGCGCTGCGCCCCGGCGGGCTTATATCCGGCCCGACACAGATGGGCTTTGCCGATATGGCCGCCTACGCCCTCGTCCTCGCGCATATCGGCCCCGTCGCGATGGCGGTGACGAGCGCGCTCAACTATCAGTTCCTGCGCCCGTGCCGACCGGGCCCGGTCATGGCTGACGCCTATATGCTGCGCCTCGGCAAGCGGCTCGCGGTGATGGATGTCCGCGTGTGGACCGACGATCCCGACAAGCCGGTCGGACAGGCGAACGTGACCTACGCTATTCCCTAGGCGGGTGTATATCCAGGCGAATGGCCGGTTACGACCGAACTCCGTCATTCAAAATGACTGGGGCGATTCCCGTTTGCGGACATTCGCCCGTTGGATAAAAGCGAGAAATGACAGAGCACACCTCCTCCCGGTTTGGCCGTTTTGTCGAAAAAATCGCGAGCAGGATCGCCGTTATCGGGGCGATCTGTATTTCTGTGGCGCTTGCCTCAGTGCCATTAGGATTAGAGTATAGCATACCGCTCTACATGGCTGCGGGGGCGATGTTTCTCATCGCTCAGCTTTTCATTGTGCGGTGGATGTTTGGTAAGGGGATGAGATCGACCAAGGATTTAGGGTTCGGGTCGAACAGGCAGGCCCTAAAATATGGACTATTCATGCAAGGGCTGGATTGGCGTCTTTCTGCGGTCGCCGTTTACGGGCTGCTTGCTTCTCTTGTCCTTGGCTTTCTTGGCATAGGACAATTCGTATCTGGAGCGATGCTGCTTTCATTTGCAACTTTTGGGGCAGTTGCCCAAGCTATGCCGCTCAACCGCTTTTGGCCAGCGGACGCCAAAACCTGACAGTCCGCTAACCACCCCAAAGCCGCCACCCGGCGCCCGGAATTTAGCCCTCCGATGGCGTAGCCGACGCTTTCTGCTTCGTCGGCATCATCCGCTTCGACAACCCATGATAGAGGCGGGTGGGGCAGACCTGCGCGCTCGTCCAGTCGGCGATCAGCGCCGTCGCGAACAGCGACAGGATCACGCCGCGCGCGGCGGTCGCTTCAATCAGGATGATGACGGCGGTCAGCGGCGCGCGCACCACCCCGACGAAATAGGCGACCATGCCCATCATCACCACCGCGCCGGTCGGGCTATCCGGAAAGGCAGGCGTCAACAGGTTGCCGAACCCGGCGCCCACCGCGAGCGAAGGCGCGAAAATGCCGCCCGGCGCGCCGCTGAGCGTCGAGGCGAGTGCGGTCGCAAACTTGGCGGGAAAGAACCACAGCTTGCCGTGGTTGCCTTCGACCAGGAATTTGGTGACGTCATAGCCGGTGCCCCAGGTCGCGCCGCCTGTTGCGATGCTGACCCCCGCAACCACGAGGCCGCAAACGGCTGCGAAAAGGATCGGGCGCGCCGCCGCCTTGCGCGCCCAGTCGGCAGAACGGTCGCTCGCCGCCAGCACGATCCGCGCAAAGAGCCCGCCGGCCAGGCCGCCGCCGATCCCCGCGATCGGCGCGATCAACAGAACGTCGGCCACGGGCAGCGTTTCGCGCATCGCGCCGAAATAGACATAGTCGCCCGCGACCGACAGGCTGACCAGACCGGCGATCATCACCGCCCCCATCGTCAGCACCGCGACGCGCTGTTCATAGGCGGATGCAAGTTCCTCGATCGCGAAAGCGATCCCGGCGAGCGGCGTGTTGAAGGCTGCGGCAACCCCCGCGGCACCGCCGGCGATGAACACCCCGGCGGAAATGCGGACCTTGAGCAGCCGGTGCATCGCGACCATGATCGCCGCGCTGACCTGAACCGTCGGCCCCTCACGCCCGACCGATCCGCCCGCGGCGAGCGTCGTCAGCGTCAGCGCAAGCTTGGCGAAGGCGGTCTTGAGCGACACCAGCGGGCCGTCGGCGGCCTGATCGGGATAGCGACCCGCCGCGATGATCTGCGGAATGCCCGAACCGCGTGCGTCGGGGACATAGCGGTTGGTCAGCCAAACGATCAGCGCGAATACCGACGGCGTGATGAGCAGCGGCAACCACCAGGCGATCGCCGATATCTGAAAGATCAGCCGTTGAACCTTGTCGCCCGCCGCCGCGAAGGCGAGGGCGACGAAGCCGAGGAGCAGCGCCCCGCCCACCATCGCGACGCGCCGCCGGATATCGACGACCTCGCTGCGCGCGCGCCGGCCGGCGCGCAACTGCCACAGACGCATCCAGCGCGGCAGGTTGGGCTTGGAGAGCATGGCGCGCCTGTTGGACCCCCGCGCGGGGGAGCGCAACCCCTGCCGGTGTCAGGCGGGCGAAAATTCTCCAGTTTTTTCATCGAGAATGTGGAGCACCCCGTCGCTGATCGCGAAAAAGGCGCCGCGCAGCCGCAACGTCCCGCGCTTTTCCTTCTCCTCGATGCACGGAAAAGTGCGCAGATTGTCGAGGCTGACCTTCACGCCCGCCATCTCCATCGCACGGCCCGCGACGCGATTGTCATAGTCGGGGTGTGCCGCGCGCACGTCGGCACTCGCATCGTCGAGCAGCGCGATCCAGTCGGCAATGAAGCCGCCACGGCCCGGTTCGGCACCCTCCATCGTCCGGTGCAGCGCCGCGTGGCAGCCGCCGCACAGCCCGTGGCCCATCACGACGATTTCCTCGACCTTCAGAAACTGCACCGCAAATTCGAGCGCGGCCGACACGCCGTGACGGCCCGGCGTCGTTTCAAAGGGCGGAACGAGCGCGGCGACATTGCGCACGACGAATATCTCGCCCGGATTGGTGTCGAATATCTGCGACGGTTCGACGCGGCTGTCCGAACAGGCGATCACCATCACCTTCGGCGATTGGCCCTCGGCCAACTCATCCCACCGGTCGCGCTGTTGCTGCCAGCCGGTGGCGCGGAAACGGCGATAGCCGTCGATCAGTTCTGCAAAGCGAGTCATGGCGCGCGCTTTAGCACAGGATGGACGGTTGAGAAGATGCGCGCGTGCGCCTATGTGGGCGCCATGAACGCTCCGCTGCAAAAACCGTCCGATCGCGCCCGCAAACCGGACTGGATCCGCGTCAAGGCGCCGACCAGCCCGGGCTATGCCGAAACACGCAAGCTGATGCGCGATCTCAATCTGCATACGGTGTGCGAGGAAGCGGCCTGCCCGAACATCGGCGAATGCTGGACCAAGAAGCACGCGACGGTGATGATCCTTGGCGACACCTGCACGCGCGCCTGCGCCTTCTGCAACGTCAAGACCGGCATGCCGCGCCCCGTCGACCTGCTCGAGCCCGAACATACGGCGGCGGCGGCGGCAAAAATGGGGCTGACCCATATCGTCATCACCTCGGTCGACCGCGACGATTTGCCCGATGGCGGCGCCAGCCAGTTCGTCAAGGTGATCGAGGCGCTGCGCCGCGAAACGCCGCAGACGACGATCGAGATTCTGACCCCCGATTTCCGCAACAAGCCCGACGATGCCGTCGCCGCGATCGTCGATGCGCGGCCCGACGTCTACAACCACAATCTGGAGACGGTTCCGCGGCTCTACCCGACGATCCGGCCGGGTGCGCGCTATTATGCGTCGCTGCGCCTCCTCGAAAGCGTCAAGCGGCGCGATCCGTCGATCTTCACCAAGTCGGGCATCATGCTCGGGCTCGGCGAGGAACGGATGGAGGTGCATCAGGTGATGGACGACATGCGCAGCGCCGACATCGACTTCATGACGATGGGCCAATATCTCCAGCCGACGCCCAAGCATACGAAGGTAATCGACTTCGTGACGCCGCAGGCGTTCGATGCCTATGCGCAGATCGCCCGTGCCAAGGGTTTCCTGCAGGTCGCCTCGTCGCCGCTGACCCGGTCGAGCTATCATGCGGGCGACGATTTCGCGAAGATGCGCGCGGCGCGCGAAGCCCAGCTCGCGCGCGCCAAGGCGGACTGACGCCGCATTGCCGAGACATCACGAAACGCGCGATCTGCCCTATAGCGCCGAACAGATGTTCGCGCTCGTGACCGATGTCGCGCGCTATCCCGAATTTCTGCCGTGGGTGGTTGCGCTGCGTGTCCGCGCCGACAGCGAGCGCGAGGCGGTGGCCGACATGATCGTCGGCTTCAAGGGATTGCGCGAAAGCTTTTCATGCCGCGTCCACAAGCGCGCGCCCGACAAGGTGGTCGTCGATTATATCGATGGCCCGATGCGCCACCTCAACAATGAATGGCATTTCACGCCGCTCGACGGCGGCGGGTGCAAAGTCGACTTCATGGTCGATTTCTCGTTCCGCAGCCGCGTCTTCGAGGCGCTGGCCGGGCAGATGTTCGACAAGGCGCTCCGCAAGATGATTGCGGCGTTCGAAACGCGCGCCGATGCGCTTTACGGCGCGGGAAGCGTGACATCCTCCGACGGGCGCAGCGCGTCCTTGTCTGGCTGAAGCAGGTCGAGCGCGAACATCGTCGCGTGATGACGGATCGTCGCGCGATCGGTCGAATCGAATTGCACCCGCTGGGTGAAATAATCATCGGGGTCCTGGCCGCGCAGAGCACGCGCGAAGACGACGATGCCCACCGGCTTCTTGTCGGACCCGCCGCCGGGGCCGGCGATGCCGGTAATCGACACCGCGACATCGGCATCGCTGTTCGCCAGCACGCCCGCGGCCATCGCCCAGGCGGTCGCCAGCGATACCTCACCAAAGGTTTCCAGAATTTCGCTGCTGACGTCGAGCTGGCGTTTCTTGGCGTCGGCCGAATAGGTGATGAAGCCGGCGCTGAAGACATCGGAACTACCGGGGATGTCGGTCAGCGCCACCGACACCATGCCGCCGGTGCAGCTTTCGGCGATGGCGACCCGGCGCCCCGCCGCGCGATTGGCGGCAAGAACGGACGTGGCGGCTTCTTCGCGCGCGGTCTGGCGCGTTTCGACGGCGGACGGCAAGGTTCAATTCTCCGGAAGTTCTAAAGTCGCGATGGCCTGTGCGGCGATCCCTTCGCGGCGGCCCGTAAAGCCGAGCCGCTCGGTGGTTGTTGCCTTCACACTAATGGTTTCAATCGAAATCGCAAGAATTTCGGACAGGCGCGCGCGGATCGCGGCGCGGTGCGGGCCGATTTTCGGCGCTTCGGCGATGATCGTCAGATCGACATGGGCGATCCGTCCGCCCCGCGCCGCGACCCGTTCGGCGGCAAAGGCCAGGAAGCGCCATGACGCCGCGCCGCGCCATCGTGGATCGCTCGGCGGGAAATGGTCGCCGATATCGCCATCGGCGAGCGCGCCGAGGATCGCGTCGGTCAGCGCATGGAGTGCGACGTCGGCATCACTATGCCCTTCAAGCCCATGACTATGCGCGATTTCAATCCCGCCGATCCACAGCGGCTTGTCGGGAACAAGGCGGTGAACGTCATAACCCATGCCGACGGCGGTACGCATCGCGGTTTTGCCTCCTTCGAGCAGGGCGGACAGAATGACGAGATCGTCGGCATAGGTCAATTTGTGCAGCCGCGCGTCGCCCGGAACCGTTGCCACAGCATGACCGAGCCGGCGGACGAGTTGCGCATCGTCGGTCGCCGCCTCGTCGCCGGCACCCGCGTGAGCACGGCGCAGCGTACCGAGCCGGAAGGCCTGCGGCGTCTGGACGCGCGCGAGTCGGCTGCGGTCGGTGACGTCACCCGCCACCCCGTCAACCTCGGTTATCAGCGTATCGGGAACGGGCAGCGTCGGCGTCGCCGCGACAGCCCCCTCCGCAACGGCGGCGAGCAGCCGGTCGATTACCGCCGCCGAAACGCCGGGGCGCGCCGTATCATGGACGAGGAGGATCGCATCGTCGCTCCAGTCGGCCAGTGCGCCCAGCGCATTCGCGACCGACTGCTGGCGTTCGATGCCCGGCGCAGCGGTCGTCCAGCCGGCGGGCAGGGGGCCTGCCGCCGCCACGACGTCATCATCGCCGACGAGCACACCTGCACCGATGGCCGGGTGCGCGGCGAACGCATCGAGGCTCCAGTGCAGCACGGATTTGCCGCCGATCGGGACAAGCTGTTTGGGACGCCCAAAGCCCGCGCGCGCGCCGACGCCGCCTGCGAGCAGCACGACAGCGACGGAGCCGGACGGCAGGGGCGCGGAGTCGGTCATGACGCGCGCCGGTTAGCGCAGCCGCGGCTTGCGGAAAAGCGCCTTAGCGTGTAGTGGCTGCACAAAATTTAGGCAATTCAACGAAAGCTCCCCGTTATGGCGCCGCTCCGGCCCATCCAGATCGGCAATATTACCATCGCGGATCCCGTGATCCTCGCGCCGATGACAGGCGTCACTGATCTGCCGTTCCGCAAGATCGTCCGCTATTACGGCTCGGGGCTCAACGTCACGGAGATGATCGCGAGCCAGGCCGCGATCCGTGAGACGCGGCAATCGATCCAGAAAGCTGCCTGGGATCCGGTCGAGGAACCCGTGTCGATGCAGCTTGTCGGCTGCACGCCTTATGAAATGGGCGAGGCCGCGAAGCTCAATGAAGAGCGCGGCGCCGCGATCATCGACATCAACATGGGCTGTCCCGTGCGCAAGGTCACCAACGGCGATGCCGGATCGGCGCTGATGCGCGATCTCAAGCTGGCTGCGGCGCTGATCGAAGCCTGCGTCAAGGCGGTCAGCGTGCCGGTGACGGTCAAGATGCGCATGGGCTGGGACCATGACAGCCTCAACGCCCCCGAACTCGCGCATATCGCAGAGGGTCTCGGCGCGAAACTGGTTACCGTCCACGGCCGCACACGCAACCAGATGTATCGCGGCAGCGCCGACTGGGCCTTCGTGCGCCGGGTCAAGGATGCAGTATCGATCCCGGTGATCGTCAATGGCGACATCTGTTCGGTCGACGATGCGCGCTCCGCGCTCGATCAGAGCGGCGCCGATGGCGTGATGATCGGCCGCGGCGCCTATGGCCGGCCGTGGTTGCTGGGGCAGGTGATGGCGGCGCTGCGCGGCGAGGGCGAGCGCCCCGACCCTGGCATCGATGAACAATATGACGTCATTACATCGCATTATCGGGCGATGATCGACCATTATGGCGAAATGACCGGCGTCAATATGGCGCGCAAGCATCTCGGCTGGTATGTAAAGGGGCTCCACGGTTCGGCGGAATTCCGCAACCGCGTCAACCAGATCCCCGACAGCAAGGGCGTACTCGATGCGCTCGAGGAATTTTACGCGCCCTATCTGAGCAAGGCGGCTGCGTGAGCGCGTTGACGTCGAGCATCCCGACGTTCGACCATGACGAAATCATCCAGTCGCATCCGGTCGCGACGCTGCTGATCGACCGCGGGGCCGTCGTCCTGTTTGTCAACGCGGCCGCCGAACAGCTTTGCAATATCAGCCGGTCGGCGATGGTCGGGCGCGTCGTCTATGACGTCATCGGCATGGACCGCGGCTATCGTCAGCGCATGAACGATCCCGACACCTCGGCATTGTTCGCCCATCGCGCCGAAATCCGCATCGGCGGCGGCAAGTCGATCTTCGTCGATATGCAGATGGTGCCCTATGGCAGCAACGGCCACCGCATCCTCGCGCTCGTTCCGTCGCAAAGCGAAGCCGAACTGATGGGCGGCGCGATCGGACGGTCGGGCCGTGCGGCGGGGGCCGCCGCTTCCATGCTGGCGCACGAAATCAAGAACCCGCTCGCCGGGATCAAGGGCGCCGCGCAGCTGCTTGCGCGCAAGACCGACGCGAGCGGCGAGCGCTTCACGACGCTGATCTGCGCCGAGGTCGACCGGATCACGACGCTGATCGACCAGATGGAGCATTTTTCGCGCGGGCAGCCAATCGCCTGCGCGCCGATCAACCTCTATCAGCCGATCCATCAGGCGCTGGAGGCGGTGCGCGCGCGGCAATTGCCGGGGGTGCGCTTTTCGGAGGATTTCGACCCGTCGCTGCCGATGGTGCAGGGCAACCATGACGCCATGGTCCAGATATTGCTGAACCTCGTCACCAACGCCGGCGAGGCGCTCGGCGGGCGTGACGATGGCGTCATCCGCATCGCCACGGCCTATCGCCACGGCCTGTCGATCGACAATGGCGACGGCCGCGGCCGCATCGCGTTGCCGATCGAGGTCAGCGTCAGCGACAATGGTCCCGGTGTGCCCGCCGACATTCGCGACGACCTCTTCGATCCGTTCGTGACGACGAAGCGCGAGGGCAGGGGACTCGGTCTCGCGCTCGTCGCGAAGCTCGCGCGCGACATGGGCGGCACCGTCCAGCATGTCCGCGATGGCGAGTGGACGCGCTTTCGCGTCAATCTGCCCGCCGCGCAGTCCTCGGCGCGCAAGGAGCCGCGGCCATGACCACCGACAAGACGATCCTGCTGGTCGAGGACGATCCCGCGATCTCGCTCATCATCCGCGAGACGCTGGGCGACGAATGCGCGCTGTTCGCCGCGGTCGGCAGCATCGCCGAGCGCAACGCCTGGCTCGCCGATCATCGCCCCGACCTCATCATCACCGACGTCGTCCTGCCCGACGGCGACGGCATCGATTCGCTGCCCGGCGCGGGCGTGGCGCCCGAAACACCGGTGATCGTCCTCTCGGCGCAGAACACGCTCGACACCGCGGTCCGCGCGCAGGGGATCGGCAGCTACGACTATCTGCCCAAGCCTTTCGATCTCGAGGAGCTGACCGCCAGCGTCCGCGCCGCCCTGGCGCGGGGCCGGCAACCGCTCGCCAAGGTCGATGCGGCCGAAACCGACAGCCACGGGCTGATCGGCCGGGCGCCCGCCATGCAGGCGGTATATCGCACCATCGCGCGGCTCGCCTCGAACGACCTTGCGGTCCTGATCCTCGGCGAATCGGGGACGGGCAAGGAGGTCGTCGCGCGCGCGATCCATGCGACGGGCCTGCGCCGCAATGGTCCCTTCGTCGCGATCAACATGGCCGCGATCCCGCGCGAACTGATCGAGGCCGAATTGTTCGGCCACGAAAAGGGCGCCTTCACCGGCGCGCACAGCCGCAGCGCCGGGCGGTTCGAACAGGCGTCGGGCGGCACCCTGTTCCTCGACGAAATCGGCGACATGCCGCTCGAGGCACAGACGCGGCTGCTGCGCGTCCTGCAAACCAACGAATATTCGACCGTCGGCGGCAGTCAGGCGCTGAAAGCCGATGTCCGCGTCGTCGCCGCGACCCACCGCGAGATGCGCAGCCTCGTCGCCGAGGGGCGCTTCCGCGAAGATCTTTTCTATCGCCTCAACGTCATTCCGGTCAGCCTGCCGCCGCTGCGCGACCGGCGCAGCGACATCGCCGCGCTCGTCCGCCATTTCGTCGATACCGGGCGCCAGTCGGGGCTGCCCGACCGCGAATTCGCGCCCGAGGCGATGCAGTTGCTCGAACGCCACGACTGGCCGGGCAATGTTCGCGAACTCGGCAATGTCGTCCAGCGCCTCGCCATTCTGGCGCGCGACACCGTCGTCACCGCCCGCGATGTCGAGACGGTGCTGCGCGAAAGCGGCGGCATGGCGCCCGCCTTCACCGCGCCGGCGGACCTGATCGCGCACGCGGTCGACGATTGGGCGCGCGAACGGCTGGCGGGTACCGACGGCGACGGCGCCATCCACAGCGACCTCGAAGCCATCGTCGAAGCCGCGTTGTTCCGCCGCGTGCTGCGCGAAGTGCGCGGCAACCAGCTCGAGGCAGCCCGACGGCTCGGGATCAACCGCAACACGCTGCGTAAGCGATTGGGGCAACTCGACATCGATCCCGCGCATCCCTAGGCGCCGCATCGCACGCGCTCCCGTTGACCGGAAAAGCACACTTATCGGCGCGCCGGCGCATATTGTGTGTTTTCTATGCAACAGGATTGTCGTATCGCAGCCACAATGACGCAGCCTTTCCCCTCGGCTCTTGACGGCGAACCCGGTGATACGGACGCGCGGGGCGGCTGGTGGCGGTTCGGCGCGCCCGAATATTATACGCTCGCCCTGATCGCGAGTGTTGCGATCGGCACCTATATCTTCGTCACCGGCGACGCGCAGAGCGAGCGTTTGCTGACCCCGGCACTCGTCGCGGCGATCATGGTCGCCAATCTCGTTCCCGCGATGGCGCTGATCGTGCTGATCGGCAGCCGCGTGGCCCGTGCGCGCGCCGAACGGACGATGAGCGGCGGCAACGGGCGGCTGCACGTACGCCTCGTCGCGCTCTTTTCGCTGATCGCGGCGACGCCGACATTGCTGGTGGTGATATTCGCTTCGCTGCTGTTCCAGTTCGGGGTCGATTTCTGGTTCTCGGACCGCTCGCGCGGCATGTTCGAAAACGCGGCCAATCTTGCCGAAGGCTATTATCAGGAGAACCAACGACAGGTCGGGGCCAACACATATGCCATGGCGACCGACCTCGGTAAGCAACTGACCCAGTTTCCCGTCGATAGTCCCGGCTTCTATAATTATTATCTGCAACAGGTCGTGGTGCGCAGCCTCAATGAGTCGGCGATTATCGAAGTCGGAAAGGACGGGGTCGTCCGGACCGCCGCAGCCATCGATCCCGACAAGCGCGCGGCCGAGAGTCGCCTGACGCCGACCATGGTGAACCGCCTCAAGGCGGGTGAGGATGTCGTCGTTGTCCGTCAGGCCGACCGCGTCGAGGCAGCCGCCCGCTTGCCGGGAACGGAGAGTGCCTACGTCTACGCGTCTCGCGACGCCAATGTGCCGGGCTTTCAGCAATCCGCGCGGGCGGGGGCCGTGCTTGCCGACTATAACGACCTGTTTCAGCGATCGCAGCAGCTCCAGTTGCAGTTCAACGGCGCACTCTATCTCGGTTCGCTTCTGTTGCTGGCGCTGGCGGTGGTGGCCGCGATCGTTGTCGCCGACCGCATCACGCGCCCGCTCGGCACCCTGATCGGCGCGACGCGCACCGCGGCCGGCGGCGATCTTTCGGTGCGCGTCACGCCGCCGGCCCGCGACGACGAGATCGCCGTGCTGACGCGCGCTTTCAATCGCATGACCGAGCAGCTCGAGGGGCAGACGAGCGCACTCGTCAACGTCAATGAGCAGCTCGAAACGCGGCGCAGCTTTATCGAGGCAGTGCTGAGCGGCGTCTCCTCGGCGGTCGTCTCGGTCGATGCGCAGCATCACATTCTTCTCGCCAATGCCGCCGCCGAAAGCCTGATCGGGCAAAGCGCCGAGACCTTGACCGGGCAACCGCTCGGCGATGTCGCGCCCGAACTGGCCGCGCTCTTGAGCGGCGGGGAGCAGGAAGGGATCGTTCAGCTGGCCCGCCGCGATGCCGAACCCGCGACGCTCGCGGCCAAGGCGGTCGCGCAAGGCGACGGCTTCGTGCTGAGCTTCGAGGATATCACCCAGCAGCTGCTCGATCAGCGCCGCGCCGCCTGGTCCGACGTCGCGCGCCGCATTGCGCATGAAATCAAGAATCCACTGACCCCGATCCAGCTCGCCGCCGAACGCTTGCAGCGCCGCTTCGGTGAAAAGGTCGAGGGCGATGCCGCAACCTTCCGCAAGCTGACCGACACCATCGTTCGGCAGGTCCACGATATGCGCCGCATGGTCGACGAATTTTCTAGCTTTGCGCGAATGCCGAAGCCCACCTTCGGGGTCGAGGATATCCGCGACATCCTGCGCCAGGCGGTGTTCCTGTTCGAGGTCGCGAAGCCCGACATCATATTCAGCGTCAAGACGCCGAACGAGATCGAGCCGCTCGTCTGCGACCGCCGCCTGCTATCGCAAGCGCTGACGAACATCGTCAAAAATGCGGTTGAGGCCATCGAGGAAAATACGAAAAAATCGGATGGCCCGGTTTCGGGCCATATCCGCGCCGAACTCGACATCGGCCCGCAGGATGCGGTGGTCATCCGCGTCACCGATGATGGCATCGGGCTGCCCGAGGCGCGCGACGCGATCGCCGAACCCTATATGACTACGCGGCAGGGCGGGACGGGGCTCGGCCTTGCGATCGTCAAGAAGATCGTCGAGCAACATTATGGCGAGCTTGAATTTTCGGACAATCCGGAAGGGCGGGGGACGCAGGTCACGTTGACGCTGCACGCCGATCGCCTGCGGCCATTGGCTGGCAAGGGCGGGGGAGTTCCAACAGGGCAGATTGAATCGGTGCCGGGGCGCATCAGAAACCGGCAGGACAGAGAAGAACATGGCGCTTGATATTTTGATCGTCGACGACGAACGCGACATTTGCGAACTGGTCGCCGGCGTCATGGAAGACGAAGGCTATGAAGCGCGGACCGCTTCCGACAGCGATGCCGCACTCGAAGCGATCCGCCAGCGGCGCCCGTCGCTCGCGCTGGTCGACGTGTGGCTGCAGGGGTCGCGGCTCGACGGATTGGGGCTGGTCGAGGCGATCAAGGAATTCGACCCGACGCTGCCGATCATCGTCATTTCGGGCCATGGCGGTCTCGACACCGCCGTCGCGGCGATCCGCCGCGGCGCCTACGACTTCATCGAAAAGCCGTTCGAGGCCGAGCGTCTGTTGCACCTCGTCGCGCGCGCGACCGAAAGCGAGCGGCTGAAGTTCGAATATGAACAGCTTCGCGAAAAGGCCGGTCCCGCCGACGAACTCACGGGCAGCAGCACCGCGATCAACAATGTCCGCGCGACGCTGAAACGCGTGGCGGGAACCGGCAGCCGGGTGCTCGTCACCGGCGCTCCCGGCGTCGGCAAGGAGGTTGCGGCGCGCGTCCTCCATGGCTGGAGCGGGCGACAGAATGCGCCGTTCCGTGTCATCTCGTCGGCCCGGATGGACCCCGAAACGGTCGAGATCGAATTGTTCGGGTCGGAAAGCGACGACGGGGCGATCCGCGTCGGTCTGCTCGAACAGGCGCATGGCGGGACGCTCTTCCTCGACGAAGTCGCCGACATGCCGCTGACGACGCAGGGCAAGATCTTGCGCGTCCTGACCGACCAGAGCTTCACGCGTGTCGGTGGGCGAACGATGATCCGCGTCGATGTGCGCATCATTTCGGGCACCGCGCGCGACTTGATGAGCGAAATCGCCGAAGGGCGCTTTCGCGAAGATCTCTATTACCGGCTCAATGTCGTGCCCGTGCATATTCCGCCGCTGCGCGAGCGGCGCGACGATATTGCGAGCCTCTGCGACCATTTCGTCGGCCGTTATGCCGCCGAACGGCGCGTGCCGCCGCCCGAGATCAGTTCGGAGGCAATGGCGGCGCTCCAGGCGCATGAATGGCCCGGCAACGTGCGCGAATTGCGCAACGTGATCGAGCGAGTGATGATCCTCGCGCCGAGCGATCGGCTCGGCCGGATCGATGCCGACATGCTGCCTTCGGAGCTGGTCCGCGGCGGCACCGATATTCTGCCCAACAGCGAATCGATCACCGCGATTCCGCTCAAGGAGGCGCGCGAGAATTTCGAACGCGAATATCTGCGCATCCAGATCAATCGCTTCTCGGGAAATATCTCGCGCACCGCAGCCTTTATCGGGATGGAGCGTTCGGCTCTCCATAGAAAGCTGAAGCTGTTGGGATTGACCGAGAATCAGGACGGCGAAGGGTAGTGGCTTTACCCTAGACCTGATCCGCTCTTTGCCGCATATTGCGGCTGCGAAGACGACAAGGGGCTCATCGTCGGCGCATCGAACCCGCGGCTCGGCCGCCAAAAACAGGAGGCAAATGTGTCCGATAAAAACCAGAATCTTCAGGATCTTTTTCTCAACGCTCTGCGTCGCAGCAAGACCCCGGTGACGATGTTTCTCGTCAAGGGCGTGAAGCTGCAGGGAATAATCACCTGGTTCGACAATTTCTCGCTCTTGCTCCGCCGCGACGGCCAGTCGCAGCTCGTGTACAAGCACGCGATCTCGACGATCATGCCGTCGCATGATTTCGACCTGGCCTCGCTCGGCGCCGATGTGCGCGAAGTTCCCACCGCCAAGGGCAAGGCGCTTCAGGACGTTTTCCTGAATGCGGTGCGCCGTTCCGAAGAGTCGGTGACGATGTTCCTTGTCAACGGCGTCATGCTGCAGGGCGATATCGTCGCCTTCGATCTGTTCTGCATGCTGCTCGAACGCGAACGCCAGGTGCAGCTTGTCTACAAGCACGCCATTTCGACGGTTCAGCCCAACGGCCCGATCAATCTGACCGACAATGGCGAAGCCGACGGCGACGCCTGATCGACCCGATGTCCGATAGCGCCGAAGAGGTAACGCGCGGTGCGCCCGCGCTGCTTGTCGTGCCCGAATGGCACGGCCAGCGCCTGTCGCGCGATCTCGACGCGCGCGTTGAGGAAGCAAAGGGGCTCGCGGTCGCGATCGGGCTCAAGGTGGTGGCAGCGCATCCGCTGCGCCTCCGCCAGACGCGCGCGGCGACGCTGATCGGCGTCGGTCAGATCGAGGCTATCAAGCCCGCGATTGCGGCGCACGACGTGCAACTTGTCATCGTCGACGCCGCGTTGACCGCGATCCAGCAGCGCAATCTGGAAACCGCCTTCGGAACGAAGGTGATCGATCGCACCGGCCTGATCCTCGAGATATTCGGTGAGCGCGCCGCGACCGCCGAGGGGCGGTTGCAGGTCGAACTAGCACATCTCGACTATCAGGCGGGACGGCTGGTGCGAAGCTGGACCCACCTCGAGCGCCAGCGCGGCGGCTTCGGCTTCCTCGGCGGCCCAGGCGAGACGCAGATCGAGGCCGACCGCCGGATGATCCGCAATCGTATGGCGCGCATCCGCCGCCAGCTCGACGATGCGCGGCGCACGCGCCAACTCCAACGCGCCAAGCGGCAGCGGGCACCTTGGCCCGTCGTCGCGCTCGTCGGCTATACCAACGCCGGAAAATCGACGCTTTTCAATCGCCTGACGGGAAGTGACGTCATGGCGGAAGATATGCTGTTCGCGACGCTTGATCCGACGATGCGCGAAATCCGTCTGCCGGGGATCGACAAGGCAATCCTCTCCGACACGGTCGGCTTCGTCTCCGACCTTCCGACCGAACTCGTCGCCGCCTTCCGCGCAACGCTAGAGGAAGTGACGACGGCCGATC
The DNA here is from genome assembly GCF_001598815.1 of Sphingopyxis terrae subsp. terrae NBRC 15098. GTDB lineage: Bacteria > Pseudomonadota > Alphaproteobacteria > Sphingomonadales > Sphingomonadaceae > Sphingopyxis > Sphingopyxis terrae. The sequence goes on from NZ_BCZQ01000004.1 coordinate 211,390, forward strand.
TGATCGTCCATGTCCGCGACATCGTCCATCCCGACAGCGACGCGCAATATGACGACGTCAAGGCGATCCTCGACTCGCTCGGGGTCAATGGGCCGCAGGACGGGGAAGGGGAGGACGCCGCCGACCCGATTCCGCAGATCGAAATCTGGAACAAGATCGACACCGCGGCTCCCGATCGGCGCGCCGAGATCGTCGAGATCGCCGCACGGCGCAGCGACGTCGCGGTCATTTCGGCCTTCACGGGTGAGGGCGTCGAGGCGGCGCGGACGCTGATGGCGGCGCGGTTAACCGAAGGCCACGAAATACAGCAGATTTTTCTCGGCTTTGACGAAGGGGAGGCGCTTGCCTGGCTCCACGCCCGGGGCGAAGTGCTCGACAACAAAGCAGAGGGTGAGGGGCATGTGCTCACCGTTCGGCTCGATCCCGCCGATCAGGCCCGCTTCCGCCGCCTCTGGCCGGCTAAGGGGCTTCCGAAGCCTTGACCGCCTGCCAATGCGCTTCGAGCGCATCGAGCGGCATATCCGCCATGTCGGCGCCGGCGCGTGCTTCGACGGCCATGAAGCGGCGCGCGAACTTGGCGTTGGCGTCACGGAGTGCGCTTTCGGCATCGACGCCGAGGTGCCGCGCATAGTTCACCACCGCGAAGAGCAGGTCGCCGACTTCCTCCGCACGCGCTGCGTCGTCGGGGGCGGTTTCGACTTCTTCCAGTTCTTCGGCGATCTTGGCGCGCGGTCCGTCGATATCGGGCCAGTCGAATCCCGCCCGCGCAGCGCGGCCTTGCAGCTTTTGCGCGCGCAGCAGCGCCGGCAGTGACAACGCCACGCCGTCGAGCACGCTTTTGGCGCCGTCGGCGCTACGCTCGGCCGCCTTGATCTGTTCCCATTGCTGGCGAACGTCATGTGTCGTCGCATCGCCGAAAATATGCGGGTGGCGCCGTTCCATCTTGTCGCTGATCGCATTGGCGACGTCGTCGAACCCGAACAGGCCTTTGTCGGTGGCGATCTGGGCATGAAAAACGACCTGGAGCAGCAAATCGCCAAGCTCGTCGCAAATCGCATCGGGCGATCCGGAGGCTATGGCGTCGGCAACCTCGTAGGCTTCCTCGATCGTGTAAGGTGAGATCGTTGTGAAGTCCTGCGCCAAATCCCACTCACATCCACCATCGGGATTGCGCAGCTGACGCATGATTGCGAGCAGTCGATCGATGGGGGACAGCGAAGGCGCATTAGACATATGATTATCCGATAATATATATTATGTTAAATTCAATATAGCGGGGAGGCCCGTTTGCCCCCCTCTCGTTGAATCGTCAGGCAAAAAGCTGCCACGTCCGGACGACGAGAAATACGAGCGCAAAGATCGCCACCCACGCGAGCGCCATCTTCAGCCCGTCGGCCAGATTGAGCCGTCTGGCCGCGAGCGAGCTCAAGACCAGCGCAAAGGCCCCGACGAACCAGATCATCTGCACCGTGGTATCGCCGTTCACAATTCCACCTCCAGCCCGTCGTACCCAGGCTCGACGCCGTCAGGCAGCTCGCCGGCCAGATCGTCATAATCCATCGTATTGTCCATATGCGTGATAATGGCCCGCGGCTGGCCGACCTTGGCGAGTCCTTCGAGCGTCATCGCGAGATGCGGATGCGTGGGGTGCGGATAGCGGCGGAGCGCGTCGATCACGAACAAGTCGACCCCCTGGAAGAAATCGACCATTTCATCGGTAAAGCGTGAAAAATCCGTCGCATAGCCTATCTTGTGCGCACCGTCGCTGAAGATCAGGCCGCTGGCTTTTATCGGACCATGGGGCATTTCGAGTGCCGATACTTCGATCGGTCCGATCCACTGATGATCGGCCAGTTCGATCGGATCGACCGATGCCGGATAGCCTGCGTTGCCGGCAAAGGCATAGGTGAAGCGCCATTTCAGAATATCCAGAACATGCGCGCGGGCGTAGGCCGGCACGGCCGAACCGCGCAGATGCATGATCTGACGCAAATCGTCGAGGCCGTGCGTATGATCGGCATGTTCGTGGGTCCATATCACCCCATCGACCTCGCCGATCCCGGCGTCGAGCAGCTGCAGGCGCATGTCGGGGCTGGTATCGACGATCAGCCGGTATCCGCCGAGCGAAATCATGATCGAGGCCCGGCTGCGCAGGTTCCGCGGATTGTCGGGGTCGCATTGCCCCCAGTCGTTACCGATCCGCGGTACCCCGGAAGAGGTACCGCACCCTAGAATGCGAACCTTCATGGCGCGTGTGACGTCATGGCGCCGCCTTGTTGAAAAGCGCGTAGAAATTCGCGCTTGTCGCCGCTGCCAGCGCCTCGCGGTCGTCGCCGCGCAGGTCCGCCAGAAATGCCAGCGTATCGGCCACGAAGGCGGGCTCGCCAGTCTTGCCGCGATGCGGGACGGGGGCAAGGAAGGGGGAATCGGTTTCGATCAGCAGCCTGTCCTGCGGCAGCCATTTTGCCGTGGCCTGAAGATCGGCGGCATTTTTGAACGTCACGATCCCCGAGATCGAGATGAACAGCCCAAGGTCGAGCGCCGCTTTGGCGAAGTCGTCGCTCGCGGTGAAGCAATGGATCACGCCGGTGTAAGGCGCCCTTTCCATCTCTTCGCCGAGCAGCGCCAGCGTATCGGCTTCGGCATCGCGAGTGTGGACGATGATCGGCAGGCCGGTCTGCTGCGACGCGTGGATATGGCGGCGAAAACTATCCTGTTGCCGCGCCCGGTCGCTCTTGTCGTAATAATAGTCCAGCCCGGTCTCGCCGATCCCGATCACGCGCGGATGCGCGGCCCTCTCGACCAGCTTGGCGGTATCGATATCGGGATGATGATCGGCGTCGTGCGGATGGATGCCGACGCTAGCCCAGACATCGATATTGGCTTCGGCAGCGGCCAGGACGTCGTCCCACTCGCTCTCGCGCGTCGCGATGTTGAGCATCGCGGTGACGCCGCGCGCCCGCGCGCGCTCCAGCACCTCGCCCTGCTGCTCGGCAAGCCCCTTGTAATTGAGGTGGCAGTGCGAATCGACGAGCATCAGGCCTCCCCTTCCCCTTCGGGCAGTTCAAGGCGTGGAAAGATAGGAACCGGCTGGCCGACCGCAAAACCGCTGGCAGCAAGCTTCGCAAACCATTCGGTGTCGGCAAGCGCGGCGAAGTCGCGCGCATCGTCGGCGATTCCCATCTGGTTGAGCAGCGCGTCAGCCGCGGACGGCACCACCGGGCGGATCGCAATCGCGAGCGTGCGGACGGCCTGGAACAAGGTCATCAACACGGCGCGCATCCGTTCGGGATCGGTCTTCCGCAGCGCCCACGGCGCCTGCGTGTCGACATATTGGTTGCAGGCGAAGACCGCTCTAAGCCAACTTTCAATCCCCGTTGAGAAAGCTAAGTTTTCGAAGCTGTCGGGAAGGTCGCAGTTGGCAACTTGCGCGACTTGCTCCAGCACCGCAACGTCTTGTGCATAAATTTCAATATCGGGAGTAAGTTCACCATCCAAATTCTTGAAAATCATCGACAAGCTGCGCTGCGCCAGATTGCCGAAGCTGTTGGCGAGGTCGGCATTCGCGGTGCGCACGATCGCTTCGGCCGAATAGCTGCCATCCTGTCCGAAGCTCACTTCGCGGAGCAGATAATAGCGCAGCGCATCGACGCCGAACTGTTCGGCGAGCGTCATCGGATCGACAACGTTGCCGAGCGATTTCGACATCTTCTCGCCGCGGTTGAGTAGAAAGCCGTGACCGAACACCTGGCGCGGCAGCGGCAGACCGGCACTCATAAGGAAGGCCGGCCAGTAAACAGTATGAAAACGAACGATATCCTTGCCGATCATATGAATGTTCGCCGGCCAGAATCGTGCGAAATCGCCGTCCATGTCGGGATAGCCAATGCCCGACAAATAGGTCGTGAGCGCGTCGACCCAGACATACATCACATGCCCGGGGCTGCCCGGCACCGGGACGCCCCAATCGAAACTCGTGCGCGATACCGACAGATCCTTTAATCCGCCCTCGACGAAGCGCAGCACCTCGTTGCGGCGGCTTTCGGGGCGGATGAAGTCGGGATTGTCGTTATAGAGCGCGAGCAGACGGTCCTGATAGGCCGACAGGCGGAAGAACCAGCTTTCCTCGACGGTCCATTCGACCGGCGTCCCCTGCGGCGACAGGCGAACGCCCCCTTCCCCGTCTGTCAGTTCGCTTTCATCATAGAAAGCTTCGTCGCGAACCGAATACCAGCCTTCATAGCGGTCGAGGTAGAGGTCACCATTGGCTTCCATCGCCCGCCAGATCGCCTGCGATGCGCGATGGTGCGCCGGGTCCGACGTGCGCATAAAATTATCATAGCTGATATTCAGCTTGCCATACATCTCACGGAAATATCCAGACATTTCATCGGCAAGATCGATCGTTGCGCGACCCTGGTCGCGCGCGGTCTGATACATCTTCAGCCCATGTTCGTCGGTACCGGTGATCAGGCGCACGTCGCGGCCGCGCATCCGCTGGAAGCGCGCCATCACGTCGGTCGCGATGGCCTCGTAGGCGTGACCGATATGCGGGCGGCCGTTGGGATAGCTGATGGCGGTGGTGATATAAAATGGTTCGGACATGCGCGCGCCTTAGCCGCTGGCGCGGCCAAGGGAAAGCGTCAGCGTGCCGCCTGCCCGCCGCGCGGCGCGAGTTCGGCGAGGCAGTTGCCGATCTCGAACCCCACCATCGCCCCGTCATAAGACCCGCGCACAGCATCGCGCACCGTCCGCTGGATGCGGTCCCATTGACCGAGCACCGGTGCGATCTCTCCCAGCGGGCGTTCGCGCGCCAGCCGTGCCAGCAGGCCCGGCACGATGTCGATCACCAGTTCGAGCCGCGCCCGGTTGCTGGTGCCCCCGACTTCGCGCGCCAACGCTTCGCGTAGCCGATTGTCGCGATCACCGCCGGTCGCTATCGCCAGCAGTTTCTTTTCCATGACCGCGACATCGCTGTCGATGAGCGCCAGCGCCTTGCCGGGAACCCCGCCCGACGCCGCGACGATCGCGCGCACCTCGGCCATGTCGAGCATCGGACGCAAATCGTGCAGCCACGCCGTCATGACGGCACGCTCAACGGGTTGAAAACGTAGAATTCTGCAGCGTGACCGGATTGTCGGCAACAGGCGCCCCGGCGAATGACTTACGAGCAGGAACAAGGTTTGCGCCGGCGGCTCTTCAAGCGTCTTGAGCAGCGCATTGGCCCCGTCGGTTTCGAGGTCGTCGACCGCGTCGATGACGACGACGCGCCACGCGCCGAGCGACAAGGACAGATGCAGGCGGCGGATCATGCCGCGGACCTGATCGATCGTGATGTTGCGCGCGAGATCCTTGCTCTTGTCCTTCACCTGCCGCGTCAGATGGATGATCTCGGGGTGATTCCCCGCCGAAACGAGCCTGCCCGCCTGTTCATCGCCGGGATCGTCGAGCGACAGCGGCGCCCCTCCCTCGCCCGCCCGGTCGTGCGTGACCAGAAAGCGGGCAACCCGTGCGGCAAAGGCGCCCTTCCCCATTCCCTGCGGCCCGGCGAGGAGCCAGGCGTGGTGGAGACGGCCGCTTGTCCAGGGCTCAAGAAAGGCCTTCTCGGCGTCGTGATGGCCGATCATGGCAGCCATTCGGCAAGCTCCGACAGCAGGGCCGCGGTAACCGCGGCTGCTGGCGCATCGGCGTCGACAAGACGCCAGCGTAACGGCTCCGCCGCTGCGATCTCGGCAAAGCGCGCGGCGAGCCGGGCCTGATAATCGGCGGGCTTGCTGCCCATGCGATCGGCGCCGCCGGCATCGCGCGCCGCCAGTCGCCGGCGCGCCTCTGCCGCGGAAACGGTCAGGAGGAAGGTCCGGTCGGGCAACAGGCCAAGCGAACCGAAGCCGTGCAGCATCATGATGTCGGCGTCGGTGATCCCCCCTCCCGCGCCCTGATAGGCGCGGGTTGAATCGACAAAGCGATCGCATAGCACCCAGGCGCCACGTTCGAGCGCGGGCCGGATCGTGCGCGCGACATGATCGGCGCGCGCAGCGGCGAAGAGCAGCGCTTCGCTACGCGCGTCCCACCGATCGTCGTCCCCCTCCATCAACAGCGCGCGGATCGCCTCGGCACCAGTGCTACCGCCCGGTTCGCGCGTCGCGACGACGTCGATCCCGCGTTCGGCAAGCGCCGCGGCCAGCGCGCGGATCTGTGTCGACTTGCCGACCCCTTCGCCGCCCTCGAGCGTGATAAAACGCCCCCTCATCGGCCGGCGAGCCGATAAAAACCGCTGCGCAGCCGTGTCCAGACGCCATCGACCGGCGCCACGTCTTTCGCCGCCAGCAATGTCGTGGTTTGCGGCGGCAGGCCGTCGGGGGTCACGATCAGACGCGCGATCGGAGTGCCGCGTTCGATCGGGGCGTTTTGCGGGCTGCGGCTCTGCATCGCGGCGCGATAGCCGCCGGCATATCCCTTGGGAACCGTCATTCGGACCGCAATACCGGCTTCGGCCATCACGCTCGGCCGTGCGCCGCGTTGCACCTCGACCGCCCCGACCTTGGTGCCCGCGGGCACCAGTTCGCGGCCTTCCCATGCGTCAAAGCCCCAGCGCATCAGCCGTTCGGCCTCGTCGCGCCGCGCCTTTTCACTCTTCATGCCCGCTACCACCATGATCAGGCGCCGGCCATCGCGCTTTGCCGAACCGAGAAAGCAATAGCCCGCTTCGGCGGTGTGACCGGTCTTGAGGCCGTCGGCTCCGGCAAAGCGCCCCAGAATGGGGTTGCGGTTCGGCTGGATGATCGGCTTGCCTTCTGGCGACACGCCATGCTGCAAGCGCGGGATCGAAAAATAGCGTGCATAGCCATCGGGATGGTCGCGGATCAGCCGGTCCGCCAGCGTGATAAGATCGGCAGCGCTTACCTTCGTCACGCCGCCATCGGGCCAGCCGTTCGGGGTGCCGAACTTGCTCGACGTCATGCCTATTTTGGCCGCCATCGCATTCATTCGCTTGACAAAATCGGCTTCGCTGCCATCGATCCCGACCGCCAGCGCCGCGGCGGCGTCGTTACCCGACACGGTGATCAGGCCCTTGAGCAATTCATCGACCGAAATCTTCTCGCCGGCGCGCAGGAACATCGTCGACCCGCCGTTGCTGCCGTTCCATTTGCGCCAGGTCGCTTCGCTGACCGTGAAGACCTTGTCGCGCGACAATTCGCCGCGCTTGATCAGGTCGAGCACGACATAGGCGGTCATCACCTTGGCCATCGAGGCCGGCGCGAAGCGTTTGCCCGCGCCGCGGGAAAAAAGGATCGCGCCCGAATCGAGATCCTTCAACATCACGATCGGCGCTTCGGTTACGTAGAGCGGCCTGCTCACCGCGCCCAGCTTCGGCTTGTCATTCCCTGCCGAAGCCGCCGGAAAGGTGCTTGCGAGCGCGATTGCCGCCAGTCCGGCGCCGATGGCGCGCGCGATTCCGTTTCGACGCTGCACGGCTTAGCGGTCGCGCAGGACGGTCGCGTCGCGGAAACCTTTGGCTTTCGCCTTGTCCTGTGCGGCTTTTGCTTCGCCGTCACTGGCAAAGGGCCCCATGCGGACGCGCCACAATTTGCCGGCTCTGTCGACATGGCCGCCGACCGATTTCGCTGCGACATTGGCCCGCGCTTCGCTGCTAAACGCGCCGACCTGAACGACGAAGCTTCCCGCAACCGCTTTGGGTGCCGGTTCCGCTTTCTTTTCGGGTGTAGCCGGCTTGGCCGCCGGGGCCGGCTTGGAAGGTTCGGGCTTTTTGCTGCTGGTTACCGCCATCCGGTCGTCGCCGGGTTTGGCCTGAGCCGATGCCGTCGGCGGCGCCGGTTGATCGGGAACCGTGGCGGCAGCCGCTTTGGGCACGGGCACCTGCTTGATCTTGGTCCGCAGGATCGACAGCAGCGATTCGGGCGTTGCCAGCCGCTCGGGTACCGGCCTGCCAGCGCGAAGCTGCGCGCGCTCGGCGGCGGGCGGATTGGTCCGGCGCACGCGAACCGCGCTCACCGCATCGGTCAGCCCGAGCTGTGCAGCGGCGCCGCGCGACAGGTCGATCAGCCGGTCGTTGCTCATCGGTCCGCGATCGTTGACACGAACCAATATCGTGCGCCCGGTATCGAGCGCCGTTACCTCGACATAGCTGGGCAGCGGCAGCGTCTTGTGCGCCGCGCTGATACCGTCGGGGTTGTATATCTCGCCATTGGCGGTCGGCTTGCCCGCCGCTTCTTCGCCATACCAGCTTGCATAGCCGACATCGTCATAATCGGCGACATCCGCGGGCGTGTAGGTCGTGCCCGCGATGGTATAGGGATCGCCGAGTTTCACCGGCACGTCCGATACGCCATTGTCGGCAGGAGCTGTCGCGGGCGCAGCGGCGACCGCCGTATTGCTCTTGCCGTCAAAGCTGCCGCATGCCGCCAGCGCCAATGCCGTTCCTGCGACCAGCGTGGCCGCGCCCCCGCCCCTAACGATCGATTTCATCCGCCAGCAACCCCACAGAAAGTGCGTAAAAGTTCGAACAATTATAGTCGAGTATCGCACGATAATTACCGGTCAGCAAATAGGCGGTCTTTCCCGGGCCGTCGGGTTCGAGCAAGGTCGCCTGAATATGGTCCGCCGGCCAGCGTCCGCTCACTGGCTGGAACCCGGCGGCGCGCCATTCAGCCATCGACCGCCAGCGGCTGTAGCGGGCGAAAACGCGCGGGCAGCGTGTCGGCTCGAGCCGGGTTCCCATTGCCGAACGGTCGAAGCCGTCGGGAACGCGTACGGCAACGCCCCACGGTTCGCCCGCATGCCAGCCCGCCCGGCGCAGGTAGGAACCGATCGACTCGACCGCGTCGGCCTCGCTCGACCAGATGCGGGCAACGCCGTCGCCGTCGCCGTCCTCGGCAACCTTGAGATAGACCGAGGGGAGGAATTGGGGATAGCCGAACGCGCCCGCCCAACTGCCCTTCAGCACCTCGCGCGGAACGCCCTTTTCGACCATTTCGAGCGTCGCGATGAATTCAGGCTCGAACAGGCTGCGGCGGCGTCCCTCATAGGCAAGCGTCGCCAGCGCTTCGGGCAGGTCGAAATTGCCGGTTACCGCCCCATAAGCGGTTTCGTGCCCAAAGATTGCAATCATGATGCTCGTCGGGACGCCCGTCCGTTCCTCGATCCGCGACAGCAGCGGCAACAGGCGGTCGTGGACGCGGCGCCCGCCGTTGATGCGCGCGGCATCGACATGCTTCGCCTTATAAGGCGCAAAGGCCGGGATCGGCGTATCGGGACGCGGCGGCGCGCCCAGATTGTCGCGATCGAGCGCCACGACGCGCGCATTGAAGCGAAGCCCGCTCGTCACCCGGTCGAAGGTCGCGCGCGAAACGCCGCGCGCCTGTGCCTTGGGCCAGAGCGACTGAACATAGGTATCGAAGCCGGGATCGGCCGCCTGCGCGTGCAGCGGCGCCGAAGCCGCCATGGTCCAGGCCGAGAGGAGGACACCGATCCGGGCGAGGAGGCGTCCGATTCTGAATGGTTTAGCGTGCATATGTCCCACCCTATAGGGCGTGTCTGCCACGGATACAGCCCCCTTGGCCAGCCATGGGCAGGACAGGACGAGTCATTCGCGCGCCGGACCGTTCGCACCGCGCGCGCCAAAGGTTTCGCTTGCCGCGCGCCGCCGCCGCGCTATGTCGGCGCCGCAAGGACAGGTGGCCGAGTGGTTTAAGGCAGCGGTCTTGAAAACCGCCGTGGGTGGAAGCTCACCGTGGGTTCGAATCCCACCCTGTCCGCCATCGCCGCACGCGCCTAACGCGCGTCGTGAAATATGATGCCGAGCGTGAAGCGCTCGCCCCTGCGAATTTCGCTGACGCCGTGGCGCATTTTGACGCGGTAGGTGCCGCGTGTTCCGGCTCGCGGTGCTTCGTTGACCGCGAACACGACCGCGTCACCCATCCGCAGCGGCACGACATGTGCGCGCGACTGCATTCTCGGGCGCTGTTCGGTCAGGACGAATTCGCCGCCGTCGAAATCGACTTCCGGCTCGGACAGCAGGACCGCCACCTGAAACGGAAAATGGAGGTCGCCGTAAAGATCCTGATGGAGGCAATTATAGTCGCCGGCGCGGTACCGTAGCAGCAGCGGCGTCGGCCGGACCTGTCCCGACGCGTGGCAAAGGCTTGTGAAGGCGGGCAGATCGGCGGGAAAGGAAGCGCTCGCTCCCAAACGCGCCGCCCATCGGTTCGCAAGCGGCGCCAGGCTTTCATACAGGCGCTGCCGCAACCGTTCGAGGACAGCGGGCAAGGGATAAGCAAAGTAGCGATATTCGCCGCGGCCAAAACCATGACGCTGCATCGTCACCGTGCTGCGAAAGCGCTCGTTGGCGTCGAACATCGCGGAAAGATCGGCGCAATCGGACAGGGTGAGCAGCTTCGGAAGCCGGTGCCATCCCCGCCCTTCCAGATCGGATTCAAGCTGCGGCGTCCGTATTTCCGGCTCGGCGGTCATTGGCATCCTTCCTCTTCGTCGTGCGGTGAGACGCGGCGAATAGCGGGACCGTACACCCGATCCGTTCCGTTTCTTGCGGCCAAAAGCCGGCGCAGGACTTTTTTCCAAGGTCGCGCGCGGCGCGCTCCGTCTTGTGTTCGGTTCCGGGCCATCGACCCGGGGGGACATCAAAAGAGGAACTCCATGCGCAAGACCCTGCTGGCATCGACCTGCCTGGCGACGATCATCGCCATGCCCGCATACGCCGAAACGAGCATCACCACCGCGACGACAACGCCGGTCAGCACCTCGACCGTCAAATCGGGCGCAGCCGACGATATCAAGATCGGCTCCGCAGGCTCGATCAAGCCGACGAGTGGCACGGCGGTCACGATCGACAGCAACAACAAGGTCACCAACGACGGCACGATCCAGATCACCAATTCGGACGGCGCGCGCGGCATTTTTGCCAATGCGGGCGTGACCGGCACGATCACCAATTCGGCGACCGGCAAGATCATCATCGACGAAAGCTACACCCCCACCGACATCGACAATGACGGCGATCTCGACGGGCCCTTTGCGGTCGGATCGAACCGCGTCGGCATCGCAACCGGCGGCGCCTCTACCGGCAATATCGTCAACAGCGGTGAAGTGACGGTCGAGGGGAATGATTCGGCGGGCATCCGGCTCGGCGGGCCGCTGACCGGCAATTTCACGACCGACGGCAAGGTATCGGTCATTGGCGACCGCGCGCTCGGCGTCGGACTGCAGGACGTCACCGGCAATGTCCGCCTCGCCGGCACGATTACGGCGCAGGGCGTGGATGCAGTCGCCGCGCGGCTTTCGGGCAACATCAACGGCGCGCTTGTCGTGCAGGGGACGCTCACCGCCACCGGCTATCGCTACACGACGGCACCGTCCGACCCGTCGAAGCTCGACGCCGACGATCTGCTGATCGGCGGCCCGGCACTGTCGATCGAAGGCGATGTCAGCGGCGGTATCGTCCTGGCTGTCCCGCCCAAGGACACGAACGCTGCCGACAAGGATGAGGACAAGGACGGCATCGACGACGACAAGGAAGGATCGGCGGTCGTCCGCTCCTTCGGTTCGGCCCCCGCGATGCGGATCGGCTCGGCGGACCGCGACATCGCGATCGGTGCCGTTGCCGGAACGGGAACCGGCTTCGGCCTGATCATCGACGGTTCGGTGCAGGGCAACGGCCTTTATGCGGGAAAGGACGCGACGGCGATCCAACTCGGCGGCATGGGGCATAATGTTACCATCGCCGGCGGCGTGGGTATCAGCGGCAGCGTTCAGGCAACGTCGAAGGATGCGTCGGCAACCGCGATCCGCGCCGGTGCGGGAACGATCACGCCCGAAATCCGCAACGCGGGCAAGATCGAGGCGACGGGCGGCAGCAGCGCGACCTCGTCGATCACCGGCATCCTGGTGGAAGCGGGCGCCGACGTGGCGCTGATCCGTAACAGCGGGTCGATCTCGGCCAAGGCCGGCGGCGATGCCGCGACCGCGCGCGCGATCGTCGATCTGTCGGGCAATGTCGACATGGTCGAGAACAGCGGCGCGATCAGCGCCAGCGGCGCGCTCGCGTCGTCGGATCGCAATGTCGCGATCGACCTGTCGGCCAACGGCGGCGGTGCGACCGTCAAGCAGACGGCGGTTGCATCGGGTGTCACCGCGCCGTCGATTACGGGCGACGTCCGCTTCGGCACCGGCAACGATATCTTCGACATCGCCGACGGTTCGGTGAAGGGGAACAGCTATTTCGGCGCCGGCGACAACCGCCTCGCGCTGTCTGGCGACGCCACCTATGCCGGCAATGCGCGCTTCGGCAGCGGCAATGACACGATGGCGCTGACGGGAACGTCGGTGTTTACCGGCAATGCCGACTTCGGCGGCGGCACGGACATCTTGTCGATCGGCGGCACCGCCCGCTTTGCGGGGCAACTCGCCAATGCGCAGGGTCTTGCGGTGTCGGTCGACGGCGGCACCTTCGACATTGCCGGCGCGGCCACCATCTCGTCGCTCGCGGTGACCAACAAGGGCATCGTCGCGGTCACGCTCGACAGCGGCAGCACCGGCACGGCGTTGCAGGTGACCGGCACGGCCAGCTTTGCCGCCGATTCCAAGCTGGCGCTGAAGCTGTCGAGCATCGAGGATGCCGAGGGTGACCACGTCGTCCTGACCGCAGGAACGCTGACCGGCGCGGACAATCTGACGGCCACATCGACGCTCGTGCCCTTCCTCTACAAGGGCACGCTGACCTCGACCGCGAACGAACTGCGCGTCAACATCGCGCGAAAGAGCACGAGCGAGCTTGGCCTCAACCGGTCGCAGGCGTCGGCGTTCAACGCGGTCGTCGATGCGCTTTCGGCCGACCAGGTGGTCGAAGGCGTCTTCCTCGACATCGTCGATGGCGACCAGTTCCGCAATCAGCTCAACCAGATGCTGCCCGAACATGAAGGCGGCGTCTTCGAAACCGTCACCTCGGGCTCGCGCGCGCTCGCACGCTATCTGCAAGACCCCAACGCGCCGTTCCAGGACGAGGGCAAATGGGGCTATTGGGTCAACCAGGCCGTATGGGGCACGTCGAAGAGCATCGGCGATACCGCGGGTTATGATGTCAGCGGCTGGGGCATTTCGCTCGGCGCCGAGATCAAGAGCGGCATCGGCAATTTCGGTGCGTCGGCGGCCTTCCTCAGCGGCAAGGACGGCAACAGCAGCAACGACAGCGAAGTCAGCTCGACCCAGTGGGAAGGCGCGCTCTACTGGCGCCTGAATTCGAACGACTGGCTGGCCCATGCGCGCGTTTCGGGCGCTCCGATCCGGCTCAAGGGCACGCGCGTGTTCAGCGCCGAAGCCGGTACCGAGGATATTCGCGAAACGATGCGCGGCAAATGGGACGCGACGCTGTGGTCGGCATCGGGCTCGATCGCGCGCGACGCGCAGCTTGGCGGGATCAGCTTCCGGCCCACGCTCGCGGTGGATTATTTCAAGCTCAAGGAAGACGGCTATGCCGAAACCGGCGGCGGTGACGCGCTCGATCTGACCGTCGCCGGCCGCAGCAGCGACGAATTGTCGGTCAGCGGCACCGTCGCGCTTGGGCTCGAGTTCGGGGGCGCCGACGAATATGACGGCTGGACACGCTTCGAAATCGAAGGTGGTCGCCGCCAGATCGTCAGCGGGTCGCTGGGTGCGACGGTCGCGTCGTTCAAGGACGGCACGCCGTTTACCCTGGTCCCCGATGATCGCACGAGCGGCTGGGTCGGCCGCATCCGCGGCATCGTCGGCAATTCGGCCTTTCAGGCCGGCGCCGAAGTGTCCGCGGAAGAACAGCAAAGCCATATCGGCTGGGCGTTCCGTGCAAGCCTGCGCGTCGGCCTCTAAGCCCCCCATCGGGGCCGGTCGCAGCCGCAAGGGGGAGGCACTCCCTACCCCCGCCTCCCCCTTGCAAAGGCCGACAGCATGACAACCCCCGGAACCATGCCGATGCGCGCGTTCGCACTGGTACCGGTGCGTGGCCGCGCTCGACCGCGGTTGCAAGCCTCCCCGCTGCCGCTATATGGCGGCATCAGCGGGGGCGCGCATGGTGCCGGTCGGGCGGGCCGGGATCGAAAAGGAATGGCGTTCCGAAACAAGTTCCGAATGACCGAGGCAAATGAACGATCCGACGCGGCCCACGGCATCGAGGGCGTCCTGCTCGCCAACCGCGACCGGATCATCCGGTTTCTGACGGTTCGCGGCGCGGGCGATGCTGCCGAAGATCTGTTTCAGGATTTGTGGATGCGCCTGACCGAACGCCACAGCGGCCCCGTAGCCGACCCGCTCTCTTATGTCATGCGCGCGGCCAATAATCTGATGCTCGACCGCTATCGTTCGGTGCGTCAGAGCCAGTTGCGTGACAAGGCGTGGGGCGAAGCGAGCGCAGTGCAGAAACCCGGCGCCGAGGCGGTGCTTATCTCGCGCGAGCAATTGGCAATGACCGAGCGCGCCATCGCTGCGACCGGCGATCGCCCGGCATATATTTTTCGTCGATTCCGCTTCGACGGGGTATTGCAACGCGATATCGCCGCCGAAATGGGCATCAGCATAAGTACGGTGGAGGCCGATCTCCGCAAGGTCTACGCCGCGCTCGCTGCCGTCAGGAGGCAATTCGATGCCGGCTGACCATGTGACCGCGAGCGAAGCCCAGGCGATCGACTGGATCGTCCGCCAACGCGCGCCCGACTTTGCCGATTGGGACGGCTTTGCCGACCGGCTTGCCGAGGACCCAGGACATGCCGAAATCTACGATGCGTTGGCGAGCCTCGACCTCGATCTCGATGCGTTGCCCCCCGCTGCGCCGTCGGTGTCGCCGGCGAATGATCGGGCTGAAAACGATCGGGGCATGCCGCGTCGATGGTGGCTTGGCGGAGCGGTCGCCGCGGCGATCGTCGGGGTCGTCGCCCTCCCCTCACTCGACCTGTCGGACGGCCGCGACGTGATCCAGACCGCCGCCGGCGAGCATCGCACGATCACCCTTGCCGACGGCTCGCGGATCGAGATCAACGGCGGTTCGACCTTGCGGCTCGACAAGGACCGTCCGCGCTTTGCCCGGCTGGAAAGCGGCGAAGCGATGTTCCATGTCGTGCACCGCACCGACAGCCCTTTCGTCGTCGAAACGGGCGGGACGCAGATCATCGATCTCGGGACGGCATTCAATGTGGTGCGCGCCGACAATCGGACCGCGGTTGCGGTTTCGGAGGGCGTCGTGCTCTATTCCCCCGATCGCAGCAAGCTGCGCCTGGTGGCAGGGCAAGCGATCGACGCGCGCGACGGCGATACGCAGCCGCCGCGCATCCGGCTCGTCGATACGGCCACGGTCGGTGGATGGCGGAGCGGTCTGCTGGTCTATGACGGCGCGGCGCTTCAGACCGTCGCCGACGATCTGAAGCGGACGGCTGGGATATCCGTGCAGATCGATCCCTCGGCGTCGCGCTTGTCGTTCCGCGGCACCCTCGTCGTCGACAAGGCGAGCGATCGCACCGTGGCCGACCTTGCGGCGCTGTCGGGGGCCAAAGCCGAGCGGCGCGGCGATGGCTGGGTGGTCAGCCGCTGACGATGCACGCGCGCCTGTCTCTTGCGCTGGGACTCGCGACTATCATCCTGCCCGCGCAGGCGATGGCGGCTGAAGAACGCGCGTTCGACGTGCCGCGCGCCAGTCTTTCGACCTCGCTTCCGTTGCTCAGCCGCCAGGGCGGTGTCAGCATCAGCGTCAGCGACCCGGCGCTGTGGCGGACGCGGATGCGCCCGGTGCGCGGGCGGATGTCGGTCGACGAAGCGATCCGGCAGATGCTTGACGGCACCGGCGCGCGCGCAGTGCGGGTCAGCGCTACAAGCTGGCGGATCGAGAAGCAGGCGGCCCCGCGCTCCGTACGTCGCCCGCCCCCGCCGCCTGCGGCGCCTGCTGCAGCGCCGCCGCCCCAAGCGCCGCCTTATGAATTTATCGTGACCGCGACGAAGGCCGACCTGCCCTATTCCAGCTTTGCGGGCGTCGTCACGCGGATGGATGGCGACGATCTGGCATTCGGCGGCGAGCGCGGTACGGAATCCATCTTGTCACGAATGGCCACCGTATCGTCGACCCATCTGGGCTCGGGCCGCAACAAACTGTTCATCCGCGGAATCGCCGATTCCAGCTTCACGGGGCCGACACAGGCAACCGTCGGGCAATATTTCGGCGACATTCGGCTGAGCTACAACGCCCCCGACCCCGACCTGCGCCTCTATGACATCGACAGCGTCGAGGTGCTCGAAGGGCCGCAAGGCACGCTCTACGGCGCGGGATCGCTTGGCGGCATCATCCGCGTCGTGCCGCGCGCACCCGACGCGCGAGAGGCGAGCGTACAGGCAATCGCTGGTCTGACCGCGACCCAGCATGGCGAACCGGGCGGCGATATCGGCGCCATCGCCAACGTCCCGATCGGCGACGGCGGCAGCGCGCTGCGCCTTGTTGGCTATATGATCACCGACGGCGGCTATATCGACAATCCGCTGCTCGGCCAGAATGACGTCAATCGCGTAACGGTGCGCGGCGGCCGCGGGACATTGCGCCTTGTCCCGGCGGACGACTGGACCGTCGATATCGGCGGCGTCTATCAATCGACGACCGCCGATGATGCCCAATATGCCGACAAGGATGCACCGCCGCTGACGCGCAATTCGCTCGTCGAGCAGAATGCGCGCGGTCGTTACGGGATGGGCACGCTCGTCGTCACGCGCGACTGGGACAATCTGCGCCTGCAATCCTCGAACGCCTATATCGATCACCGGCTTTACGAGCGCTTCGATGCGACCCCCGCGGGGGGCGACCCGCGCGTTCTGGACCAGTTCAACGACACGCGCATGTGGGCGAGCGAGACGCGATTGTCGCGCCCCTATAGCGATGGTTGGGGCTGGGTGGTCGGCGCAAGCATCGTCGACAATGAAACGCAGCAGCGCCGCGAATTCGGCGGCATCCAGATGCGGTCGGCACTGACCGGCGTCACCAACCGCGTTACCGAATATACCGGCTATGGCGAGTTGACGGCCGAGCTTTTGCCCGATGTGATTGCTACGGCGGGGCTGCGTTACTCGCACGCACGCTTGGGCGGAAGCGGCGAAGACGTCGCCCTCGCTCTGGCGCTCGCAGCGGCGGGCAAGGCGATCACCGCGCATCGCAACGAAAGCGACCTTCTTCCTTCCTTCGCCATTCTCGCGCGGCCGCTATCGAACCTGACGCTTTATGCGCGGTATCAGGAGGGGTTTCGGCCCGGCGGCCTTGCCGTCGACGGCAATTTCGTCCGCCGCTATCGCAATGACCGGGTTCATACGTGGGAAGGCGGCATAAGGCTTGGCGAGCGCGGCCGCACCCCGTTCGATGCCAATATCTCCGTATCGCACACACGCTGGTTCAACATTCAGGCCGATTTCATCGACGGCAACGGCTTTCCGACGACCGCCAACATCGGCGACGGGCGCATCACCAGCATCTCGGGATCGCTCGCCGTCCGCGTGACGCCCACCCTCTCCTTCGATCTGGGCGCGGTTTATAACCATAGCCGCGTCGATGATCTGGCACCCCAAATCGCGCTGGTTGCCGATTTTGCTCCGGGCCGGCTGGGGCGGATTCCCAATGTCGCAAGCCATGCGGTGCGCGGAGCGATCACCTATGCGGCGCCGGTCGGCGACGACGAGGAAATCCGGATCAACGGCTGGGCCAACTATATAGGACCGTCGCGGCTCGGGATCGGGCCGGTACTTGGCGAAGGCCAGGGCGATTATGTCGATACCGGCCTTGCGATGCGGCTCGGCAACGGGCGGCGCGGCTTGTCGGTGACGCTGACCAATCTGCTCGATTCAAAAGGGAATCGGTTCGCCCTCGGAACGCCCTTCGTCGAGGGGAGCCCCGGCTATCTGACACCGCTGCGGCCGCGGACGCTGCGGGTCGCCGTCGACATCGCTTATTGAGCGCGATGCCGACGGCACACCCTCATTCGGCGAGGGTCAGTTGCTCGAACCGGTCGAGGTGATAGTCGGCGCTGCCGAACTGCCCCTCGATCATCGTCGCACGCTTGAAATAATGGCCGATCGCCAGTTCCTGCGTGATGCCGATGCCGCCGTGCGTCTGGATCGCGTTCTGGCCGACGAATTTCGCGCCGCGGCTCACCTTCGACTTGCACGCCGAAACGGCCGCCTTGCGCGTATCGGGCGCAAGGTCGAGCTTCAGCGTGCCCATGATCGTCATCGACCGCGCCTGTTCGACTTCCATGAACATGTCGACCATGCGGTGCTGCAGCACCTGGAACTTGGCGATCGGAACGCCGAACTGCTTGCGTTGCTGGGTATATTCCAGCGTGCCTTCGTGCAGCTTCTGCATCACGCCGGTCGCCTCGGCACAGACCGCGACGGTCGCTTCATCGACAATCTGTTCGATCAGCGGCAGCGCGGCGCCTTCGCCGCCGAGCAGCGCATCGCCCGGGACCGCGACATTTTCGAAATAGATTTCCGATGCGCGGTTGCCATCGACGGTGGGATAATCGCGGCGCACGATGCCGGGAAGATTGGCGTCGATCAGGAACAGCGACACGCCATCCTGGTCGCGCTGGCCGCCGCCGGTGCGCGCGGTGACGAGCAGATGGGTCGCCCAGGGTGCGGCATAGACGACGCCCTTGTGACCGTTCAGGACATAGCCCGCCCCATCCTTCTTTGCCGTCGTGCGCAGATTGGCGAGATCATAGCGCCCCTGCGGTTCGGCGTAGGCAAAGGCAACGATGGCGTTGCCGCCGATGATTTCGGGGATCATCGCATCGGCCTGCGCGCCGCCGACGGCCTTCAACGCGCCGCCCGCGATCACCACGGTCGGCAGATAGGGCTCGATCCCGATGACCTTGCCCAGTTCCTCCATGACGATCGCATTTTCCAGCGCCCCGCCGCCAAGGCCGCCCTGTTCTTCCGAAAAGGCGGCGCCAAGCATTCCGAGTTCCTGCGCCAGCGCCGTCCAGATCGCCGGATCGCGCCCGCTGTCCGAATTGATGAACTTCTGACGCGTCTCGAAATCATAGGTGTCCGAGAGGAAGCGCGACAGCGTGTCGCGGATCATGTCCTGCGTTTCGGTATAGGTGAAATCCATTGTCGTTATCCTCGATTTCAACGTCATCCCGGCGAAAGCCGGAATCTCACCGCCGCATCATGGCAACAGGTCGAGATCCCGGCCTCCACCGGGATGACGGCGATTATGTGATCAGAGCCCCAGAACCATCTTCGCGATGATGTTGCGCTGGATCTCGTTCGACCCGCCATAGATCGTGGTCTTGCGCATGTTGAAATAGGTCGGCGCGGCGCGGTGTGCATAGTCGGGACCGATCGGATGCTCGTTATCGCCTTCCCCGAAGCCGCGGAAATAGGGCGCCCCGTAATGGCCGACCGCTTCCAGCGTCAGTTCGGTGAGCCGCTGCTGGATTTCGGACCCCTTGATCTTGAGCAGGCTCGATTCCGGCCCCGGCCCCTTGCCGGCATTGGCACCGGCCAAGCTGCGCAGTTCGGTGAATTCAAGCGCGGTCAGGTCGATCTCGAGCTCCGCGACCTTGCGCTTGAAGAAGGGGTTCTGAAGCAGCGCCTTGTCGCCGTCGAGTTCGGTGCGCGCGATCGCCTTGACGCGTTCGACGCCGCGCTTCGACGAGGCGACACCGGCGATGCCCGTGCGTTCATGTGCGAGGAGGAATTTGGCGCAAGTCCAGCCTTTGTTCTCCTCATAGACGCGCTGCTCGACCGGCACGCGAACGTCTTCGAGAAAGACTTCGTTGACCTCATGCTCGCCGCCGAGCGTAATGATCGGACGCACGGTGATGCCGGGCGACTTCATGTCGATCAACAGGAAGGAAATGCCCTCCTGCTGCTTGGCGTCCTTGTCGGTGCGAACGAGGAAAAAGCCCCAGTCGGCATGCTGCGCCATCGTCGTCCAGGTCTTCTGGCCGTTGACGACATATTCATCGCCGTCCCGCACTGCGACGGTACGCAGCGAGGCAAGGTCCGATCCCGAACCGGGCTCCGAATAGCCCTGGCACCACCAATCCTCGCCGGACAGGATGCGCGGCAGGAAGCGCGCTTTCTGTTCGGGGGTTCCGAAGGTGTAGATGACCGGGCCGACCATCGACAGGCCGAAGGGCATCAAGCGGATACAATCGGCGCGCGCGGTTTCTTCCGAAAAGATGAAGCGCTGCGTCGGGGTCCAGCCGGTGCCGCCATATTCGACCGGCCAGGCCGGCGCGACCCAGCCCTTTTTGTAGAGTATCTTGTGCCACGCAAGGAAGTCTTCCTTGGTCAGTTCATCCCCTTCGTCCTGCTTGCCGCGCAGCTCGGCGGGGTAATTTTCGGCGATGAAGTCGCGCACTTCCTTCTGGAAAGCGAGATCTTCGGGGCTGAACTCCATGTCCATTTTCTGATTCTCCCTTGGGCTATGGCGCCCTTATAGAAAGCGCTCACGTTTACGTAAAGGTAAGTTGCGCGACGAAACGCAGTCGTCCGGAGACTGCGCCGAACATCGGCCCTTGTCCAGACGCCCGCGTCGTCGCATGAAAGGAGCGGACCAAGGGGCGGGAGAGGAAAATGCGGAAATCTTTGCGGCTGCTCGTCGCGCTTGCGGTGCTGATCGCGCTGTGCGGCGGCGCGGCGATGCTGTTCCAGCAACAGATCGGCATGTGGGTGTTCAAGCGCGGCGTCGAACGCGGCGTCGGTCGCGATCATCTCGCCGGTCTGCCCGACGGCTTGCACGTGGCGCTGTGCGGCACCGGATCGCCGCTCCCCAACCGCGATCGTGCTGGCGCCTGTACGGTGGTGATTGCCGGCAAGGCGATGTTCGTTGTCGATGCCGGCGAAGGCGGCGCGCGCAATATCTCGCTGATGGGGCTGCCCAATGGCCAGATCAAGGCGCTGTTCCTGACCCATTATCATTCGGATCATATCGACGGCATGGGTCCGATGATGCTGCTGCGCTGGACGGGCAGCGGCAACAAGGCGCCCCTGCCCGTCTATGGCCCGACGGGACTCGATCAGCTGATCGGCGGCTTCAACGCGGCCTATGCGCTCGACAATGGCTACCGCACTGCGCACCACGGGCCTGTCGTGACCCCGCCCGCCGCGGCAGGTGCGACGGCCCTGCCATTCGCAACGCCCACCGAACCGGTCGTCGTCTATGAAGCGGACGGCCTCCGCGTGACGGCCTTTCCGGTCGATCACCGCCCGGTGCAACCCGCGGTCGGCTATCGCTTCGATTACAAGGGGCGCAGCGTCGTCCTGAGCGGCGATACGGCGCGGTCGAAGATGGTCGAACGGGTCGCCAAGGGCGCCGATCTTCTGGTGCACGAAGCGCTGCAACCCGAAATGGTCAAACTGATCGCTGCGCAGCTCAAGGCGTCGGGCCGGCCGCAGACCGGGCAGATCATGCACGACATCCTCGACTATCATGCAAGTCCTGCGCAGGCGGCGGACAGCGCGAAAGTCGCCGGGGTGCGGATGCTCGTCCTCAGCCATATCGTCCCGCCCTATCCGTCGCGCTACCTTGACGCCGCGTTTCTGGGCGATGCGAAGCGGCGCTATCCGGGGCCGATCGTCGTCGGCGAAGACGGCGACTTTTACTCGCTTCCCGCGGGCAGCACCGCGATCACGCGGGGGAACTGGTTCTAGCAAAGCCGGGGCGGGCGTCGGAATGGCGGCGAGCGACCGATTGCGGACGCCCGTAAATCAGTCCAATCTACCTTCACTAAGGAGATGGCCACTTGAGCGAAGATGCACGCAATTCGATCTATCTTTGGGTAGGTGCGCTAACGTGTTATGGTCTTTTTTGGGCGGCGTTACATTTCGACTTGCTTGTGGGCGTGCCTAATGAATGGCTCTGGCCGTTCGTAGGCATCATAGTTGCCATCAACATGTTACAGACCGTCTGGGGCTTCTGGAAGCGCAGGGCATCGAGCCCCGACAATCCAATCGGAATGGCAGCTAACCACCCCATCCCGGTCATTCCGCACCGATCTTGCGATTATGACGACAGCCGAGCGATTGTGGACGGTATGGGGATGACTATGTTTTTAGCGACGGCCCTCTCTGGAGGTCGGTTTGCCTGCACGCCTTAACATAAGCATCAAGTGTGTCGCTGCCGAGTATCTCCCATATTGCGGAAACATCGGGCGCTTCGAGCGCAGCATCAATTTTCTTACTCGGCACTTTAGAAAGCGTCTTAACGCCGCACGGAATATAGCCGTCACGATATTCTTTAGAGAGACCGACGCTGTCTTGGTGTGCCAGTCTAGTAGCAAGCATCGTGACACTGTCACTATTTGACGAACAAGCGGTCAACAAGGCCAGCATTAATATCGTGAGATGCTTGGCCACCGTCGATCCTTCGCTACGCAGACCCAAATTCCTATAATGGACTGAATGTCCTCTTCCCACCCCAAAGTCGCCGTTCGCCGCCGGTCTGGAGCGAATGACTGGAATCTATCGTTTTCGGCCGCTCACCCGGCCCGCGGCGACCTTGGTACCGCCACGACCACCACGCCATCGCTGGCATAGGCGCCGCGCCGTTCGGCGATCGACAAGGTTACGGGCACCGCCTCGCCTTCGCGGCTGATCAACTCGGCTTCGACGCGCGCGGGTTCGCCGGTGCGGAATACGGTTTCGAGCGCTTCGGCAAAGCAGCGCCGCGTCGCGATCGACAGCAGCGCCGAAAAGCGCACGCGCCGGATCGCCAGCGCGTCGACACCTACCATCGAAATCAGCGCGGAATTGGCGTCCTCGATCGCCTCGCGCACCGAAAGGCGGGCGTGGCCGATCATTCCCTGCGCCTCGATCGCCGCAATCGTCGCGGCGCGCGCGTCGCCTTCGGCCGCCCCCTCGAATGTCGCGCTTGTGTCGCGAAGGATCATCGCGCCGCCCGCGGGAACCGGCACCAGATCGACGCGCAGCCACTGGCGCGGATGCAAAAGGCCAGGCACCTCGCCCGCAAAGCGCTCGCGGCATTCGATCAGCCGGACGACATGGCTCGCCACCAGACTTGCCCCGAAACCCGGAAATATATCGACCAATTGGCGCTCGAGCAGATCGTCATCACCGGCGACCAAATCGCGCGCGGCGGGGTTGAGCGCCACGATGCGCCGGTCGCGATCGAACAGCAGCACCGCATCGCGGATCGCCTCGACGAGGTTCGCAAGCGACGCCTGCAGCGCGTCGACCGCTTCGCCGCTCGCGGGCTTGCGCAGCCGCCGGTAATCGTCGTGTGAGATCAGGACGTGCGCGTCCTTTCCATGGTGCGTCACCACGACCGGCCGCCGCGCCGACCGGAGCCGCCAGCTTGCAAATCCCCGGATGAAGTCCGCCGCCGATACCCGTTCGGGTTCCTGTGCCGTCGCCAAATTCGCCTCCCCTTCGAAGCCATGGACATATTATGGGAGGAATGCGGAGCGGCTGGCGGCGCGGCGTGCCGGCAATGGCGCCGAAACGGAGCGATCAGACCAATCGCGCCTTGCCGCACCGCAGCGCGTTGACCCGTGCATCCGCCTCGCCGAGATGCAGCCCCAGCGTCGCGGTGACGCTTTCGAGCACGCCGTCGAGCACGGGCGCGGCCAGCCCGACCGTGTCGCCGACAAGGCTGGTCAGCGCCTTGGCGTTCAATCCAATCCCGAGGATGTTGACCGACAAATCCATCCGATCGGCGAGCGATTTGGCGGCGCACGATATCAATCCGCCGCTTTCGACCGTCTTGACGCGGCCATCGTCGATGTCGTCGCGCGTGAAGCGTGCGGGCTTTTCGGAAAGATCGGACAGCACCAGTTCGGCCTTTGCGTTTACGCTCGCGAGCGGCAGGCTGAGCAGCTTGACCGGCTGCGGGTTCAGTGGGCGCTGCATATTCTGAAAATCGATCGCATTGACCTTGCCGATCGACAAGGTTGCGGGGGCCGTCTTGATCCCCAGTGTTACCGCGTCGCTGCCGTGGTGGCAGTCGATGTCCGAAATGCGCGCTTCGGCCGATCCCAATTCGGTATAGACCGGGATATCGATTGCGGCGAGCGGTGTGTTGACGCTCGCCGCCAGCTTGAGCCTGACCTGCGCAGTGCGCACGATGACGTCCTGCTTTTCGGTCACCGCGATCAGCGGCGAGTTGGCCGGCGGCTCGCCGATCATCAACGCCACATCGACCCCCGAACCCCCGGGAATGGTGACGCCGGTCGCAAGATCGAGCTGGCGATTGGCGTTGGCGAGCAACAGCATCGTTCGCACCATGCTGAGCGCGTTGACCTTCACCGGATTGGCGGGGTCGATCCGGATGCTCGATGCGCGCGGGCCGAGGTCGATCGCGCGCGACGGCAGGAGGCTACGCGGCAGCGCCGCATCGGCGAGCGTGCCGATCGCTTTTGCCGCCTGCCCGTCGCTTGCCTTGGCGAGTGCACCCAGCACCTGCGGCAACGTCGCCTGCGTATCGAGCGTCTGACCGAAGGTCAGCACGTCGGCATCGAGTTCGGTGCGCAGCGCGTCGGAAAAGGCGAGCAGGTCGATGTCGGCATCGGCGAGCGCATTATAGTCCATCAGGTTCAGATTGACCTGACTGCCCGTGAGCGCCGACAGCAGCGCATTAGGCAGACCGCCATGCACCGCGGCGACGCGCGAACCGAGCGAGAAGGCGGCATAGCCCTGCCGCGCGGCGGTGGCGCTGGCATGTATGACACTATGGTCGCGCCCGGTCAGGAAGCGCCCGAAGAACAGCGGGCGCTCGCGGGTGAGGACGACATGGATGGCATTGGGACTGTTGCCGCCGGGGGCAAAGCGCTGTTCGGCGGCGATGCCGGGGTCGGCAGTATAGGTTCCGGCTTCGAAAGCCGAGATGGTGATCGCGCAATTGCAGTTGGCGGCGATGATCCGGTCGGCCGCCGCCCGTTCGTCGCCGGGGCGTCCCGCCGCCGCCAGCGCCGCCGCATCGGCGATGCCCTGAAGCTTGCGGCGGTCGAGATAGAGCGATCCGAAGTCGACCGCGAGCGCCGCCGAGCCGATCAGCATCGTCATCGCCAGCGCGGAAGCGATGCTGATCCCGCCGCGCGTATCGCGCGCCAGCTTTGCCGAGATGGGCCGGCGCATCGTCAATCCGCCGGCAGTTCGAAGGTCGCGCGGGCGCTGATCACATGGCCGGGCGCCGGGACGAAAGAGGAGCGAAGGAAATGGTCTGCAGGAACGGTGTATGTCAGCGCGACGGTAACCGCCTCGCTGGTCTCGCTGACCGCTATCGTGCGGTTGGCGGTACTGTAATCGCCGATGCTCGCCATGCTGCGATCGACCGCGCGGATCGCCACCGCCCGGCGATCGGCGGCGTCGAGGCCGACGATCGCGGCGCGCGCGCCATCGTTTGCAGCCTGCTGCACATTATGTGCGAGGAGGAAATATTGCCCGTAGATCAGGATGCCGATGAGCAGCGTCAGAAACAGTGGCAGCACGAGCGCCATTTCGACGATCGCCGCCGCCCGCTCGTTGCGGGCCAGACGCTGAGCCTCGCGGATGATAGCCGGGCGGCGGATGCCGTTTCGGGGGTATGGACCTGTCATGCGGCCAACATGACCGCCACGCGTCAAGCATCGCCCAAAGACGACGTGCCGGAATTTTGCGCAAATTACCGATTATGGATACGGCGCCGGGCGCCGGAATGCGCGGCGCGCGGGGAAATGTTGACGATCGCCCGCGTGCCCGGCGCACAAAATACGCGAAATTATCCGTTCGCTGCCTGTAGCTTGTCTTCGGTGCGCAGGTCGAAATCCGACGCGTCGTGACGTTCGCGAAGCTGGCTCGCCGGATCGCCCATCACCCGATTGACCATCCGCCCGCGCTTGACGGCGGGACGCGCCGCAAGCTGATCGGTCCAGCGCTGGACATTCTTGTAGTCCTGCACCTGCAGGAACTCGCCAGCGTCATAGATTAACCCCTTGGCGAGCGCGCCATACCAGGGCCAGATCGCCATATCGGCAATGCTGTAATCGCTGCCGGCGATATATTCATTGTCGGCCAGACGGCGGTCGAGCACGTCCATCTGGCGCTTCACTTCCATCGCATAGCGGTTGATCGGATATTCCTGCTTGAACGGCGCATAGGCATAGAAGTGGCCGAAGCCGCCGCCGAGAAAGGGCGCGCTCCCCATCTGCCACATCAGCCAGGACAGCGTTTCGGCGCGCTGGGCGGGATCGGTGGGAAGGAAAGCCCCGAACTTTTCGGCGAGGTGGATCAGAATCGCGCCCGATTCAAACACCCGGATCGGCGTGTCGCCGCTGCGATCGACGAGCGCCGGGATCTTGCTGTTCGGATTGGCGTCGACGAAACCGCTCGAAAACTGGTCGCCCTCACCGATGTTGATCAGCCACGCATCATATTCGGCGCCCGAATGACCCGCCGCGAGCAATTCCTCCAGCATGACGGTCACCTTCACCCCATTGGGCGTACCGAGCGAATAGAGCTGGAGCGGATGCTTGCCTACCGGCAAATCCTTGTCGTGGGTCGGGCCGGCGATCGGGCGGTTGATGTTGGCGAAACGTCCGCCGCTTTCCTTGTCCCAGCTCCACACTTTCGGCGGCACATAGTCATTCTGGTCGGCCATTGGACGCTCCTGCACTAGATTTCGGTTGTGGTTCGCAACTTAGGAAGGCGATGTTACCCCGTCCACCGCAAGGCGGATCAAATAATCCTTTGCGCGCGCAAAGCGGAAATGCTGGCGGCATCATACCCAAGCTCCGCAAGGATCGCATCGCTATGCTCACCCGCCTGCGGTGCGCGCCGCGCCGTGACCTTTGCCGCTTCCGACAACCCGATCGGCGCACGGATCACCGGCGCCGGCGCGGGAGAGCCGGGATAGGCAAGCGGCTCAATCAGGTCCATCGCGGCCACCTGCGGGTGCGCCAGCGCTTCGCCGGGCTTCAGGATCGGCGCGGCGGGAACGCGCGCAGCGCCCATCTCGGCAATCGCCGCCTCGGTGCTGCGTTCGATGCACCAGCGCTGCATGATCGCGCTCAGTTCGGCACCATTATTGCCGCGATCGATGTCGCTTGCGTATCGCGGATCGTCGACCAGTTCGGGGCGCCCGACCAGCGCCGCCCAGCGCGCGAAGATCGCGCCGCCGACGATCTGGGTGACGATCCAGCCGTCGCGGGTGCGAAACAGATCGGTGGGCGCCGAGCTGAAACTGCGGTTTCCCATCGGCTGACGCTCGATCCCGTTGATCGCATGATCGATCGTCAACGCATTCGAAAAGGCCAGAGCGGTGCCGAGAAGCGATCCCGAAACGCACTGCCCCCGCCCCGTCCGCTCGCGTTCGCGCAGCGCCACCATGACCCCGAAGGCGCAGTGCAGCGCAGTACCGAAATCGACATAATTGACCTGCGCGCGATAGGGCTGGTCGGGCGTGCCGGTCAGGTGAACCGTCCCCGACATTGCCTGACCCACCGCGTCGAAGCCCACGCTCCCCGAAAGCGGCCCCTCGCTGCCGAAGGCCGACGCGGTTGCAAGAATGATGCGGGGATTGATCGCCGACAGGCTTTCATAATCCAGTCCAAGCTTGCTCAGCACATCGTGCGGCAGGTTGGCGATCACGACATCGGCGCCGGCGAGCAACTTGCGTACGATCTCGCGGCCCTCGGGCGTTCCGGGCTTCAGGCTCAGGCTCCGCTTGCCGCGCGCCATCTGCATGAACATCGCGCCCGATCCATCCTCGGCGACGGGCACGGTAAAACGGTCGTCATTGCCGCCGGGCGCCTCGATCCGGATGACACCGGCGCCATAATCGGCGAGCAAGGCG
The DNA here is from genome assembly GCF_001598815.1 of Sphingopyxis terrae subsp. terrae NBRC 15098. GTDB lineage: Bacteria > Pseudomonadota > Alphaproteobacteria > Sphingomonadales > Sphingomonadaceae > Sphingopyxis > Sphingopyxis terrae. The sequence continues at coordinate 239,219 of NZ_BCZQ01000004.1, forward strand.
GCGCAATAAGGGCCCGCAATATAGCGCCCGAAATCGAGCACGCGTATTCCCGTCAGCGGCACAAATCCCTCCCGGTTTTTTATTGCCACCTATCGCTAGCAGTCGTCCGTCGACGCGGCCAGCGTCTTCATCGAAAGCGACCGCTTGCGCTTTGCGGGGAGCGCCATATGCTCACAGCATAATTACAACAGGGGATAATTTCATGGCGCGCATCGCACTCGCCCTGGCCGCGACTCTGGCCTGTTCGACATCGGTTTTCGCTCAACAGGCAGCCGCGCCTGCGGCCGACGCAAAACCCGAAAAATGGGACGTCAACGCGCCGCCCGGAATGGTAACGCACAAGGTGCCGATCGCGGTCGACGAAGGCAGCTGGATGAACATCGATGTCGCGCCGGATGGCAAGACGATCGCCTTTGACCTCCTCGGCGATATCTACACCATGCCCATCGCGGGCGGCACGCCCACCCGTATCGCCGAAGGGCTCGCTTATGAGCATCAGGCGCGCTTCTCGCCCGATGGCAAGCGCATCGCCTTCGTCTCCGACCGCGGCGGCGGCGACAATATCTGGATCATGAACCGTGACGGCAGCGACAAGCGCCAGCTGTCGAAGGAAGATTTCCGCCTGCTCAACCAGCCGAGCTGGAGTCCCGACGGTGAGTTCATCGTCGCCAAGAAGCATTTCACCACCGGGCGCTCGCTCGGCACCGGCGAAGTCTGGCTCTATCATGTGTCGGGCGGGGCAGGCGTTCCGCTGGTCAAGCGCCCGAACGAGCGGCATCAGAAAGAGCTGGGCGAACCGATTTTCGCGCCCGACGGCAAGCATGTCTATTACACGCGCAACGTCACGCCGGGGCCGATTTTCGAATATGCGCAGGACAGCAACACCGACCTGTTCCATATCGAACGCTATAATCTCGACACGGGAGAGGTCGACACCGCCGCATCGGGCGATGGCGGCGCGGTGCGCCCCACCCCCTCGCCCGACGGCAAGAAGCTCGCCTTCGTCCGCCGCGAGGGCGCGCAGTCGAAACTCTACGTCAAGGATCTGACCTCGGGCGCCGAGAAGAAGGTCTATGACGCGCTCGACCAGGATGTGCAGGAAACCTGGGCGGTCACCGGCGTCTACCCGAATATGGCGTGGACCCCCGACAGCGGCGAAATCCTGTTCTGGGCCGGCGGAAAGCTGCGCCGCGTGGCTGCCGGAGGTGGTGACGCGCGGATCATTCCGTTCCAGATCGACGATGACCGCGTGATCATCGATGCGACGCATCCCGCGGTCGAGGTCGCACCCGACAGCTTCCAGACTCAAATGCCGCGCTGGGCCGAAGTCTCGCCCGACGGCAGGCAGGTGGTGTTCGAAACGCTCGGCAAGCTTTGGGTCAAACCCGCGACGGGCGGCACCGCGCGCCGGTTGACCGCGGACAAAAGCGCCGCGTTCGAACTCTGGCCGAGCTGGTCGTCCGACGGCAAGCAGATCGTCTTCGTGCGCTGGACCGACGCCGGTCTTGGCGAAATCCATACGATTGCCGGCAGCGGTGGTGCATCGCGCAAGGTGACGAGCGTCCCCGGCCATTATGCCGAACCGCGCTTTTCTCCCGACGGCAAGCTGATCGCATTCGAGCGTCGCTCAGGCGGCGGTTTGACGTCACAGCGCTGGGGCGACGATCCCGGCATCTACCGCGTCGCAGCGACCGGGGGCGCCCCCGTCCGGATCACCGACAATGGCGCCAAGCCGCAGTTCGGCACCGATAGCGACCGCATCTTCATGGTCGCGTCGGGCGACGGCAAGAACCAGCTGGTCAGCACCGATCTCAACGGCCAGGACAAGCGCGTTCATGCCAGCGGCGACCTGGTCAGCGACTATGAAATTTCGCCCGACGGCCGCACCCTCGCCTTCCGCGAGAATTATGACGCCTATGTCACTCCGCTGATGCCCGGCGGTCAGGACGTATCGCTTTCGACCAAGAGCGGCGCGTTGCCCGTGACGCGGATCAGCGGTAGCGGCGCCGATTATATGCATTGGTCGGACGGCGGCCGGCGTCTCCACTGGACGCGCGGCGCAACGCTGTTCAGCGCCGACCTGGGCGCAATGTTCGCCGATGCTCCGGGCGATGACCGGGCGGTGAAATTCACGCCGCCTACCGAGGGCGTTTCGCTTTCGATGACGCAGGCTGCGGCGAAGCACAAAGGCATCGTCGTGATAACCGGTGCCAAAATCGTAACGATGGCGGCCAAGGACGGCGGCATCATCGACAATGGCGCGATCGTCATCGACGGCGACCGCATCGTTTCCGTAGGGCCCGCGGGCGCCGTGACCGTTCCGGCAGGCGCGGTGACGGTCGATGCGACGAGCAAAACGATCGTTCCGGGCTTTGTCGATGCCCATGCCCACGGCCCGCATGGCGATGACGAGCTGGTGCCGCAGCAGAATTGGTCGGAGATGGTCAACCTCGCGATGGGAACGACTACCAGTCACAACCCGTCGTCGCGCGCGTCCGAAATTTTCGTGTCGTCGGAAATGCAGCGTGCCGGCCTGATCCTCGCGCCGCGCATCTTTTCGACAGGCGAGATCATCTACGGCGCCAAGGCCGCAGGCATCTATGCCGAAATCGACGGCTATGAAGACGCTTTGGCGCATGTCCGCCGACTGAAGGCCCAAGGCGCGCATAGCGTCAAAAACTATAATCAGCCCCGCCGCGAACAGCGACAGATGGTGGTCAAGGCCGCGCAGGCCGAAAATATGGCGGTCGTGCCCGAGGGCGGCTCGCTCTACACGATGGACCTGACGCTGATCCAGGACGGCAATACGACCGTCGAGCACAATATTCCGCTGCATACCTTCTACAAGGATCTGGTGCAGCTGTGGGGGCAGACGAAGACCGACTATACGCCGACGCTGGTGGTGACATACGGCGGCCCTGCCGGCGATCCCTATTGGCGCGCGCATACCAATGTGTGGGAACAGCCGATCCTCGCGCGCCACATCCCGCCTGCGATCCTGGCAGCGGACAACAAGCGCCGCGTGATTGCGCCCGAAAGCGATTATGTCGACGATGATTCGGCGCGCGAAGCGGGCAAGATCGCCGCGGTCGGCCGCAACGTGTCGATCGGCGCGCACGGCCAGCAGGCCGGCGTCGGCGCGCATTGGGAGATATGGTCCTTCGTGCGCGGCGGTTGGAGCAATATCGATGCATTGCGCGCCGCAACGATCATGCCGGCCACGGCGCTCGGCTATGCAAAGGACGTCGGCTCGCTCGAGGCCGGCAAGCTCGCTGACCTGCTGATTCTCGATGCCGATCCGACCGAAAATATCCGCAACACCGAACGGATCCACCGCGTGATGCTCGGCGGACGGCTCTACGACCCGATGACGCTCAACGAAGCCGAAACCGGCAATCGCAAGCGCGATCCCTATTGGTGGGAGGCCGACCGACCCTGATGCACCGGTGAAAAATGGCGGCGGGACGCAATTTTGTGACGAAGGGGTTGCAACATATGCTGACCGCCGCTAGGGGCAACCGCCTCAGCGAGGAGAGTTGGCTGAGTGGTCGAAAGCGTCGCACTCGAAATGCGAAGTGCCGGCAACGGTACCGAGGGTTCGAATCCCTCACTCTCCTCCATTTTTCCCCATGTTTCGACCCGTGGCGCGGCCCGTCGCCCGACTGGGGAATGGACTTGAATCCCCCGCGGATCGTCATAAGTTAACGACATGACGATCAAGAATACTTCCCTGCCCGATACGCCCTCCGCCGCAATTTCCGCGCCGCTGATCGAACGCGCGCGCTTTGCGCCGGGCGATATCGTGCGGCACCGGATGTTCGATTTTCGCGGCGTCGTGTTCGACGTCGATCCGGTCTTCGCGAACAGTGAGGAATGGTATCAGGCGATCCCCGAGGCGATCCGCCCGGCCAAGGAACAGCCCTATTACCACCTGCTCGCCGAAAGCGAGGACAGCGCCTATATCGCCTATGTCAGCCAGCAGAATCTGGTGGCCGACGGCGACGAAGGGCCGGTCGATCACCCGCAGGTCGAGGCGATGTTCGACGGGCTCGATCGCGGTCGCTACCGCGTGCGCTCGATCCACCGCCACTGACCTGACCGGCCCTCGCGGGTCGGTGCGGACTCTTCAGGCCTTGAGCTTCCAGCCTGACGCCAGAAGACGATAGGTGATGACGCCCAACAGCGCATTTACGCCGATCAGGAACAGCGCTGCGGTCACGACCGGATTGGCAATCGTCGAATCGACCGTGCCGATGAAGCCGTACCGGAACCCCATGATCGCATAATAGACGGGGTTGCCGTGCGCGACCGACTGGAACCAGGGGGCGAGCTTGTCGACAGAGTAGAACGTCCCGGACAGCAGCGCGAGGGGCGTGACGACGAAGTTGGTGACCGCGGCGGCGTGATCGAATTTTTCGGCCCACACCGAGGTCAGCAGCCCGAGGAAGCCCAGCATCATCGCCCCGAGGACGCCGAACAGCGCGACCGCCCATGGATGCTGCGGGGCGACGTGGACGCCGGGCCAGAACAGCATGGCGGCCCAGAGCGCGATACCGACGAGGATCGCGCGCGTCACCGCGGCGCCGACAAGTGCGATAATCAGCTCGCCCACGGCGAGTGGCGGCATCAGATAATCGACGATGGTGCCCTGTATCTTGCCGACGAGGAGCGAGAAGCTCGAATTGGCGAAGCTGTTCTGCAGCATCGCCATCATGATCAGGCCGGGGGCAATGAAGTCGGCAAAGGGAACGCCGATGACGCGGCGACCCGCACCGCCCAGCGCGACGGTGAAAATGACGAGGAAAAGGAGTGTCGTGACCGCCGGAGCCCAGATAGTTTGGAGCTGCACCTTGAAAAAGCGCCGCACCTCCTTGACATATAGCGCCTGCATCCCCGGAACATTGAGTGTCCGGATATGCGGGACACCGGGTTCCGCGAAATGCGGCGCGGCACGGAAATCGCCTGAGCCTGTGCCCGACTCCGGGCGCGAAATTTGGGGCTGGTCGTTCATGGCGTTCTCGCCTATCGCCTCCCCGATCTTACCGCAAGCTGGGCTGTGACTGCGCGCGTCCTTTTCGGGAATGCGATCCGCCCGCGGCGTGGAATGATGAGGAATAAAGATGTCATGGACTGATGAGCGCATCGAACAGTTGCGCAACATGTGGGAAAAGGGCCTGACCGCCAGCCAGATCGCCGACGAGCTCGGCGGGGTCAGCCGCAATGCCGTCATCGGCAAGGCGCACCGTCTGGGGCTGAAATCGCGCCCGTCGCCGGTCAAGGCCACCGACAAGCCGGTAAAGGCGCCCGCGCCCAAGGCGGCGGCGCCCGCTGCACCCAAGCCGGCGGCCGCGCCTGCTGCACCCCGTGCTGCCGCACCGGCGGCTCCGCGTCCGGCAGCCGCACCGCCCAAGGCCGAACCGAAGCCGGTTGCCGCCGATGCCTCGGCCCCGGAAACCGACGCGCCATCCAAGCCTGATGCGCCGCGCATCGTCTCGATCGGCCCGGGAGGCTTCATTCGTCAGGGACCCGGCGACCAGCAGGCTCCGATTCCGCCGGCGCCGCCGCGCCGCCTTGTGCCCGCAAAGCCGAGCCCCGAGATCGCCGACAAGACCAGCCTGCTCGATCTCAACGATCGTATCTGCCGCTGGCCGATGGGCCATCCGGGCGAGCCCGATTTCCATTTCTGCGGTGAGGCGGTGAACCCCGGCTTCCCTTATTGCGTCGAACATTGCGGACGCGCCTATCAGGCGCAACTGCCGCGCGGGACGCGCCGCCCGCCGCCGCCGCCGCCCTTCGGGGGGCCGCGCGTCCGGTGAGGCCGTTCGGACAGGATTTCGAATTCGCGCGCTTCATGGGGTTCGAAATGGTCGAACGCGGCGATGGTCGATGCCGGATGGCGATCGACATCGACCGCGCGCGGCACTTCAATCCGCAGGGCGTTGCGCATGGCGGCGTCGCCTATTCGCTCGCCGATACGGCAATGGGCGGCGCGCTGACCAGCCAGATGCCCGACAGCAAATGGTGCGCGACGCTCGAAATCAAATTCAACTATCATGTCGGCGTGCGCGAAGGCCGGCTGATCTGCGATGCGACCGTTCTGCATCAGGGCAAACGCATCGCCAATATCGATGCGCGTCTTTATCAGGACGACCGGCTCGTCGCGAGCGCGAACGGCAATTTCGCGATCTTCGACGCGCCGCTCGGCCGATAGACTGACATACGAAAAGGCGCCGGATCGCTCCGGCGCCTTTCCTTCATTTCCAACCTGTTAGAAACGGAAGCTCAACGTTCCGCGAACGCTGTGCGTCCGGAAATGCGGATCGCTGCGCTGGATATTGGTGCCGCCGCCGTTGAGGAGGAACGGGTTGGTTGCGGGGGCGCTGCCCGCGCCGACGTTCACCACATAATCATCGTCCTTGACGTCGGTGTAGAGATATTCGAGCCCGACCGCGATGTTGTTCGTGACCATCACCTCGGCCCCGCCGCCGGCGGCATAGCCCCAGGCGTTGGTTTTGCCATTGTCGGCAAAGCTGTTCGCCGTATTGGTCGTCGAAAAGCGGTTGTCGAGCCGCGCATAGGCGGGGCCGCCGGTGACATAGAAGAGCGCGCCACCGCCGGGCGTGTAACCGGCGCGCAGGCGGGCGCTGGCCTGCCAATCGGCTTCGCGGCTCATCGTATAGCTCGCGGGGGTGGTCGAAAAGCCGCTGACGCTATCGCGGGCGACGCTGTGACCACCCTCGATCAAAGCCCCGACGACGAAATTGCCCATACGCTTGTCGAGGCCGACGCGACCGAAGAATTCGGGTCCGTCCTTGTCGTTGCGGCAGCCGCCGTTCGCGGTGCCTGTCGCGGCGCCGTTGCAGAAACCAGGCGAGAAGGCGTCGGCGCCGGTCGAGGTCGTGACCTGATCGCCGTAGGTGCCGTCGCGATCGGTATCGAAGACGAGCGTTTCGCCGCGATCGCTGCCCTGCAGCGTCGCGCCGCCGCCGACCGAGACATAGGGGCCGTTGAAATCCTGCGACCTGTCGCGCGCGGTGGATCCGCTGTCCTGGGCCATGGCCGGGAAAGCCAGCATCGTCGCCGCCGAAGCGACGAGGAGAGAGGCGAGTTTCATATATTTTCTCCACTTTTTGAGTGACTTTGCAGTCACCCGATCAACCCGCCGGCTTTCGGCGAAGTTCCTGCCTGTGCTGAAAACGGGATGAGCCGAGCGGCAGGAAATCGGTCCGCGCCGCGCCCTGGATCGCCCGAAAACCGCGCTTGCCAGCGCCCTTCCCAGCCCCCTATAGCAAGGCCATGAGTCACGATTTGTTCGACAGCTCCGCCCCCGCGACCGAAAGCTACAATGCCTCGCAGATCGAGGTGCTGGAAGGGCTCGAACCCGTCCGCCGCCGTCCCGGCATGTACATCGGCGGCACCGACGAGCGGGCGCTGCATCACCTTGCGGCCGAAGTCATTGACAACAGCATGGACGAAGCCGTCGCGGGCCACGCGACGCGGATCGAGATCACACTCGACGTCGGCAACCGGTTGACCGTGGTCGACAATGGCCGCGGCATGCCAGTCGATCCGCACCCGAAATTTCCGGGGAAATCGGCGCTCGAAGTCATATTGACGATGCTCCATTCGGGCGGGAAGTTCGAGGGCAAGGCCTATGCGACCTCGGGCGGCCTGCACGGCGTCGGGGTCAGCGTCGTCAACGCGCTATCGATCGAAACCATCATCGAAGTTGCACGCTCCAAGCAATTGTATAGACAGTCTTTTTCGCAAGGCCTGCCCTTGGGCGCGCTCGAGGAACTGGGGCCGACGCCGAACCGCCGCGGTACCAGCGTGACCTTCGTGCCCGATCCCGCGATCTTCGGCGAACATGGCCGGTTCAAGCCGCAGCGGCTCTATCGCATGGCGCGGTCGAAGGCCTATCTTTTCGCCGGGGTCGAAATCCGCTGGAAATGCGCGCCCGAACTGATTGGCGACGACACGCCCGCAGAGGCGGTGTTCCAGTTTCCGGGCGGACTCGCCGACCATCTGAAGGAACAGATCGGCACACGCGAGTGCGCCACTGCCGAACCTTTCGTGGGGCGGCAGGAGTTCCCCGACGAACAGGGACGCGCCGAATGGGCGATCGCCTGGCCGCTGTGGTCGGATGGCAGCTATAGCTGGTATTGCAACACCATTCCCACCCCCGCAGGCGGCACGCACGAAGCCGGGCTGCGCGCTGCACTGACCAAGGGGCTGCGCGCCTTTGGCGAGTTGATCGGGCAGAAAAAGGCGGCACAGATCACCGCCGAAGATGTCTTCAACGGCGGCGAGATGATGCTGTCGGTCTTCATTCGCGACCCCCAGTTCCAGAGCCAGACCAAGGATCGGCTGTCGAGCCCGGAGGCCGCGCGCCTCACCGAAAATGCCGTGCGCGACCATTTCGACCATTTCCTCTCGGACAATATGGATCGTGGCCGCGCGCTCCTCGGGCTGATCCTCGAACGGATGGACGAGCGGCTCAAGCGCAAGGCCGAACGCGAGGTCAAGCGCAAGACGGCGACCAGCGCGCGCAAGCTGCGCCTGCCCGGCAAGCTGACAGATTGTTCGAACAACGGCCCGGAAGGCACGGAATTATTTATCGTTGAGGGCGACAGCGCCGGCGGCAGTGCCAAACAGGCGCGTGATCGCAAGACGCAGGCGATCCTGCCCATTCGCGGCAAGATATTGAATGTCGCCAGCGCCAGCGCGGACAAGATCCGCGCCAATCAGGAAATCGCCGATCTTGCGCTCGCGCTCGGCTGCGGGATGCGCAAGGATTGCGATGCCGACCGCCTGCGCTACGACAAGATCATCATCATGACCGATGCCGACGTCGACGGCGCGCATATCGCGACGCTGCTGATGACCTTTTTCTTCCAGGAAATGCCCGACATCGTCCGCACCGGCCATGTCTATCTGGCGCAGCCCCCGCTTTACCGCATCACCGCGGGAGCAACGTCGGCCTATGCGCGCGACGACGCCCACCGTGCCGAACTCGAAGCGACCCTGTTCAAGGGCAAACGCGTGGAGGTCGGACGCTTCAAGGGGCTGGGCGAGATGAATCCCAACCAGCTCAAGGAAACGACGATGGACCCGGCGACGCGGTCGTTGCTCAAGGTCACGCTGCCGCAGGAGTATGAGGAGCGGCAGATCGTCAAGGATCTGGTCGACCGGCTGATGGGCAAGCATCCCGAGCATCGATTCCAGTTCATTCAGGCCAATGCCGCGACACTGGACGAGGCGGCGATCGACGCCTGAAGCGAATTTTTCGCCTCCCCTGTCAGAAACACGCGCCGCCGGCGACTAACCGGATATTGGCACGGGCTTTTGGGAGATCGGGGTGACCGGAAAGGCGCAAGACAGGCTGTTCGAAGAGGCGATCGACCGCTTCGGCGGCGCTATCGCCCGCATGGCACGCGGCTATGAAGCCGATCCCGAACTGCAACGCGACCTTCTCCAGGAGTTGCAGGTCGCGCTTTGGCAGAGCTTCGCCCGCTTCGATGCCCGCTGCGCGATGAGCACCTGGGTCTGGCGCGTGGTGCATAATCGCGCCGCCTCGCACGTCGCCCAAGCCCGCAAGCGTCGGCGGCCGTGGGTCGATATCGAGGATCTGGCGCTTGCCGATGAAGCCCCCTCGCCCGCCGAGCGCGCCGAGACCGATCAGGCGCTCGCCTTGATGCTGGCGATCATCGACCGGCTCGGACCGCCCGACCGGCAGATATTGCTCCTTTATCTTGAGGGGATGCCAGCGGCCGAAATCGCCGACGTCACGGGCGTGTCGTCCGAGACCGTCGCGACCAAGGTCCATCGCTTCAAATCCATGCTCACGCGCCGTTTCGCCGGCCTGGGAGATGCAACATGACCGATTTTTCCGACGACATGACCCTGCACGGCCTATGGCAAAGCGATACGGCCGCGTTCGAACCGATGCCGGTCGAGGAAGTCAGGCGCCGCGCGTCGCGGCTCGGCGACATCGTCGCCCGGCGAAATCGCCGCGAATATATGGCCGCCGCCATCGTGATTGCGGGTTTTGCCGTCTATGCCGTGGTCCTTCCCGGCCTGCTGTTCAAGCTGGGCAGTCTGCTCGTGATTGCCGGGACACTGTTCGTCAGCTGGCAGCTAACCCGCCGAACCTCGCGTCCCGATCCGGCGGCCGAAGCCGCGGACATCCGGTCCTATTACCGCGCGCGCCTCGTTCGTGAAGAGCATATGCTGTCGCGCGTCGGGCGCTGGTATCTCGCGCCGCTGCTACCGGGTCTGCTGCTCTTCATGACCGCGCAGGCGCTGGGTGGCCGGTATGGCGCGCTCGGTGGCACAGCGCTGATCGGTGGGCCGCTGCTGCTTTTCGGGGCCATCTGGCTCCTCAACCGGCGCGGCGCCGCGCTGCTGCGGCGCCAGATAGCGCGGATCGATCGCGATCCGCCTGCCCCTGCCGCCGAACAAGGAGAATGATATGAACCGCCTGCACCGCCTTGCTGCAGCTGCCCTGCTCGCCGTCCCCTTGGCCGCGCTGCCTGTCGGCACCGTCCATGCTCAGCCGGGCACAGCCGCACGCGCCGAACAGAGCGCCTTCGACCGCCGCGCCGGTCAGCTCGTCGCCCTGCTCGAAGGGCGGGTGCCCTATGCCGAATATTTTGCGCCTTCCTTTCGCGCGGCGATCCCCGAAGCGCGGTTTCGGGAGATCAGCGAAAATCTGGTCGGCCAATATGGCAAGCCGGTCGCGGTCAAGCGAGCGACATCAGACGACGGTCAATCGGGCACGATACTGCTCCGCTTCGAACGCGGGACCGCGACGATCCGCTTGGATGTCGGCCCGGCCCCCGAAGCGCTGGTGCTGGGACTTCGAGTAACCGGATTTGTGGCTGCCAACGATAGCATCGCCGCAGTTGCAGCGGAAATCGCTGCTTTACCGGGCGATACCGGGTTTCTTGTCGCCGAAGTTGACGGCGACAACATTCGTCAGATTGCGGGTTCGGGCACCGATCGGCAGTTTGCCGTCGGATCGATATTCAAACTCTATGTGCTGGACGAGCTCGCCGCGCAGGTGGCGACGGGGAAGCGGCATTGGGACGATGTCGTCCCGCTTGCCCATCCCAGCTTCTCGTCGGCGGCGACCGCCAATTGGCCGCTGAACACGCCGGTGACGCTGCAAACGCTGGCGAACTGGATGATCTCGGTCAGCGATAATGGCGCCGCCGACACGCTGATCCATCTGCTCGGCCGCGAGACGATCGAAGCGCGGATGCGGGCGGCTGGCAATAGCGCACCCGCACGCAACACGCCCTTTTTGACGACGGTCGAGGCCTTCGCGCTCAAGGGCAACAATTTCGCTGATCTCCGTTCAGCCTTTCTCTCGGGCAGCGAAGCGCAGCAACGCAAGATCGTCGATGACAATGCCGATCGCTTCACCCTCGCCAATGTTGACGGCGTCAGCTTCGAAGGAAAACCGCGCTTTATCGACAGCCTCGAATGGTTCGCCTCGCCGATGGATGTAGCGCGGGCCTTTGCGGACCTGCGGGCGCGCGGTTCGGCGCAAACGATGGCGGCGCTGGCGATCAACAACGGCGTCGGCCCCGCAGCGGCGGCGGACTGGTCCTACCTTGGCTACAAGGGCGGGTCGGAGCTTGGCGTGGTGTCGATGAGCCTGCTCGGCCAGCGCAAGGCCGACGGCAAATGGTTCGTCGTCACGGCAAGCTGGAACAATGCGGCCCTGGACCTTGACGGCAACAAGTTCGCCGGTCTCGTCACCCGGCTGCTCGCGCTCGCAGCCAAGGAGGGCGCTACGCCGTCAGCGCCGCCACCAGCGCCTTGACCTTCGCCTGCCGCCATTGCGGGGTCGGCGCGACGAGCCAATAGCCGCGTTTCGTATCCATCGCCTCACCCACTTGGCGCACCCGCCCGGCGGCAATATCGGCCTCGGCGAGCATGGCCGGGACGCAGGCTTGCCCCAGCCCGTTGGCCGCGGCGTCGATCGCAAGCCCGGCATCGCCCAGCCGCAACGCGGGCTCACCCTCGGCAACGGGGCATCCCGGCCACGCAATCCGCGTGTCGCTGCCGCCGCCAGGGCCCGCCACGGTGACCATCGATGCCGCCGACAGCGCGACGCCTTCATGGTCGCCGGCCCCATCGGTCCAGAAAATCGCGAGATCGAGATTGGCCTCGGTAAAATCAATGCCGCTATCGGCTGACACAAGCGTGAACCGCACGTCGGGCGCCTGCTGGCTGTACCGGGCGAGACGCGGCGCCAGCCATTTGGCGGTCAGGTCGCGCGGCGCGGCGATGGTCAGCGATTGCGACGACTGCCCCGCCTGCATTGCTCGGACCGATTCCTCGAACTGCAAAAAGCCCTGCCGCAGCGCGTCGAGCCCGGCATGTGCTTCCCCCGTCAGTTCAAGACCCTTAGGGGTGCGGCGGAACAGGACGACGCCCAGCATGTCCTCCAGCGCGCGGATCTGTTGACCGACCGCCGCCGGGGTCACCGCCAGCTCGTCGGCGGCACGGGTAAAGCTGAGATGGCGGGCAGCGGCGTCGAAGACGCGCAGCGCGTTGAGGGGCAGATGGGTGCGCTTCATGACGCGGTCGCGGGGGCCACGAGCGGAAAGGCCGGAATTGCCGCCAGCATCTGCGACCCGTCGGTCATTTCCATCACATAGGTGCCGACCATCCCGCCTTCGGGCGTCGGCAGCGGGCATCCCGAAACATAGTCGAACGACCCGCCGGGCGCGATGAGCGGCTGTTCGCCGACAACGCCTTCGCCCTCAACCTCGCTCACCTGCTCGCGGCCGTCGGTGATCCGCCAATGCCGCGTCAACAGCTGCACCGCGGCCTCACCGTGATTTTCGATGCGGACATGATAGGCCCAGAACCAGCGCCCCAGCGCCGGATGCGACTGTTCGGGCAGGTAGCTGACCGACACGCGCACGGTGATCGGCCCGGTTGTCGCGGCAAAGGGGAAGAGGGAGTCGATCATCGCGCCGCCAGCGTCGCTCAAAGCCCGACCTTGGTCAATGCCTGGTCCAGATCGGCGATCAGATCGCGCGGATCCTCCAGCCCGATATTGATGCGCAGCATCCCCTCTTCGATGCCCATGTCGGCGCGCGCCTCGGCGCTGACGCCATAATGGGTGGTGGACGCAGGATGGCAGCACAGGCTGCGCGCATCGCCGATATTGTTCGAAATATCGACGAGTTCGAGCGCGTTCAGAAACGCCATCGCTTGCGCCCGGTCGTCGAGGAAGAAGGAAAAGATCGGTCCGCAGCCATCCATCTGGCGTATCGCCAGATTATGCTGGGGGTGGCTGGCCAGGCCGGGATGCAGGATACGCCGCACGCGCCCCTCGATCGCCTTGCCGACCGCCAGCGCATTCTCCGACTGGCGCTTGGCGCGCAGGTCGAGCGTTTCCAGCCCTTTGAGCACTACCCACGCATTGAATGGCGAAAGGTTCGGTCCGGTATTGCGCTGGAACGGCAGCAGCACCTCGTTGATGAATTTTTCCGTTCCGCACACCGCTCCGGCGAGGACGCGGCCCTGCCCCTCCATCAGCTTGGTCGCTGAATAGGCTACGACGTCGGCGCCGAATTCCAGCGGGCGCTGAAGCGCGGCGGTCGCGAAGGCATTGTCGACGACGGTCGTGATGCCATGCGCCTTGGCGAGATCGCACACCGCCTGCAGGTCGACGATATCCATCGTCGGATTGGCGGGGGTTTCGAAAAAGAAAAGCTTGGTGTTCGGCTTGATCGCTGCCTTCCACGCGTCAAGGTCACGGCCATCGACGACGCTCGTCTCGATCGCGAAGCGCGGCAGCAACGTATCGACGAGCCAGCGGCACGACCCGAAGGCCGCTTTCGCAGCAACAACATGGTCGCCAGCGGACAATTGACACAGGAGCGCCGTCGTCATCGCCGCCATGCCGGTGGCTTGCGTCCGGCACGCCTCGGCACCTTCCATCAACGCGATGCGTTCTTCGAGCATCGCAACGGTGGGATTTTGCAGGCGCGAATAGGTCATGCCCTGCGCCTCGCCGGCAAAGCGGGCCGCGACTTCCTCGGCGCTGTCATAGGTATAGCCGGAGGTCAGGAACAGGGCCTCGGACGTTTCGCCATGTTCGCTGCGCCACGTCCCGCCGCGCACCGCCTGCGTCGCCGGACGCCAGTTCCTCGTCTTGCTGCGATCGAATCCCGTCGTCTTTTTCATCTCGCTTTATCCGTTCAAAGCCGCGACAACCGCATCGCCAAGCGCTGCGGTGCCCATCGAGCCGCCCAAATCGGCGCCGCGGCATCCGTCGGCAAGGATTTTCGCTACCGCACTCTCGATGCGCGCCGCGCTCGCTTCGTCGCCGCCCGAATGGCGAAGCAGCATCGCAAGCGACAGGATCATCGCGAGCGGATTGGCTATCCCTTTACCCGCAATATCGGGGGCGCTGCCGTGAATGGGCTCGTACAGCCCCTGGCGGCCTTCGCTCAGCGACGCCGATGCGAGAAGACCGATCGAGCCGACGCACATCGATGCCTGATCGGACAAAATGTCGCCGAACAGATTGCCCGTGACGACCACGTCGAACTGCCCCGGATTGCGCACCAACTGCATCGCGGCATTGTCGACATACATATGACTGAGCTCGACGTCGGGATAGTCGGCCGCGACCTCGATCACGACGTCCCGCCACAGCTGCGATGTTTCGAGGACGTTCGCCTTGTCGACCGAGCACAGCCGCTTCCGGCGCCCTTGCGCGGCGCGGAACGCGACATGCGCGATACGTCGCACCTCGCTCTCGCTATATGCCATGATGTCATAGCCTTCGCGCTCCCCGGTCGCGGTCGTGCGCATGCCCTTTTCGCCGAAATAGACGTCGCCGTTGAGTTCGCGCACGATCAGCAGGTCAATCGCCGAGGCGACTTCGGGTCGTAGCGCAGAGCTGTCTTCCAGTCCCGCGAACAGCTTGGCCGGACGAAGATTGGCGAACAGGCCGAGTTCCGACCGCAGGCCGAGAATGGCCTGCTCGGGCCGCAAATGACGCTCGACAGCATCGAAGCGCGGATCGCCGACCGCACCGAACAGGATCGCATCGGCCGCCTTGGCCTTTGCGAGCGTCTCGGGCGGCAGCGGGTGGCCGGTGGCGGCATAGGCCGCGCCGCCGACAAGCGCGCGGTCGATCGTGATGGGCAGCGCCAGCGCGGCGAGGGTCTTTTCGGCCTCGACCATAATCTCCGGTCCGATACCGTCGCCAGCCAGCAGCAGGATTTGCACGTGCGTCGCCCTTTCCTATCTTCGCGAGCCGCTTAGACAGCGGCGGCCCCTCACGCAACCGCCCTGCCCAGCCTGCCGAGCAATCTTTCCCTCACCGCCAGCAAGTCGCGGTTTCGGCCATCGAGAATGTCGCGGTCGAGGAAATGTCCGGTGATGGCAAGTCCGGCGATGACGTCGGCAATCGACGGATCGGCATCGCGGCCGCGCAAAAAAGGCGGCAGCGGCATCAGCCGCGCTTCATATCCAGCCGCGGCGGCGCGGCCGACCGCCCCGCCTGACTTGGGGCTGACAAAGGCCAGATCGTCGGCGGTGCCGGTCGCCACGCATTCGTCGAGGCTGAGCCCGAAACCGAGCTCGGCAAGCAACAGCAACTCATAGCGCGCGAGCGCCGCTGCCCATAGCCGCGCCGCCGGCGCCACCGCAATCGCCTCCAGAAGCGCCGACAGCGCGGCGTAGAGCGACGGGTAGGGCTGGCTTTCGGGAAGCGCCGCCGCGGTCAGGCTGGTCGCCCAGTCGATCGCGGCGGCCGCCAGCGGTTCGGCGAGCAGTGGCGCGCGGCTGGCGATCATTTCAACCGTTGCGCCGCCAAGCTGATCCTCGGTCCGCGCCCGCAGGTCGAGCGCGACGAGGTTTCCCGGCATAAGTATCGGGCGCAGGCGCCGCGATCGCCCCCCGCGCACATAGCCGGCGACAAGGCCGGCGCGTTCGGTGAGGGCGCGCAGGATCGCGCCATGTTCGCCATGCGCCCGAACCGCGCAGACGATGGCATCGGCGGTCAGGCCGGCCAAAGCACCATCTGCGTCTGGGTGACGAGCGCGACCTCTTCGCCCGCTTCGGTGCGGATACGCGTCTGCCAGACCGACAGGCGCTTGCCGATCTTGACCGGCGTCGCTTCGCCGACGAGCACCGACCCGACCGGGCCGGCGCCAAGGAAATTGGTCTTGCTTTCGATCGTCGTGGTGCCGCTTGCGCCGTCGGGCAAGGTCAGGAAGGCGCCGACGGCGCCCAGACAGTCGGCAAACGCCATGATGGCGCCGCCGTGGACGATATTGCCCGCGGTGCAGATGTCGGGCCGCACGGGCAACCGCCCGGTAACGCGCTCTTTCGTCCCTTCCTGTATCGTCACGCCCAGCGTTCCGGCGAGCGGCATGGCGGCTGCGAAATCCACGTTCTTCTCCTCAGCTTCCCGGATTGTAGAAATCATAAACGGCCTGCGCGACCGCCGCGCTGACGCCCGGCGCCTTTTTCAGATCGTCGAGGCTGGCGCTGCGGATCGCCCGCGCGGTGCCGAAATGCATCAACAGCGCCTTCTTGCGCGCCGGTCCGATGCCCGGAACCTCGTCAAGCGGCGAGCTGCCCATCGCCTTCGCCCGCTTCTGCCGATGCGCGCCAATGGCGAAGCGATGTGCCTCGTCGCGCAATCGCTGAATGTAGAAAAGCACGGCATTGTTCGGGGGTAGCGTAAATTCGCGGCCGTCGGGCAAATAGAATGTCTCGCGCCCGGCGTTGCGATCCGGTCCCTTGGCGACGCCCACATAAGGAAGATCGTCGATACCGAGTTCCGCGAGCACGGCGCCCGCTGCGGACACCTGCCCTTTGCCGCCGTCGATCAGCACCAGATCGGGCCATTCGCCCTTGTTGCGTTCGGGATCCTCCTCGAGGGCGCGCGCGAAGCGGCGCTGGAACACTTCGCGCATCATCGCAAAATCGTCGCCCGGCTGCGTTTCCGGGCGCTTGATGTTGAACTTGCGATAGGCGCCCTTGATCCAGCCCTCCGGCCCCGCGACGACCATCGCGCCGAGCGCATTGGTGCCCTGAATATGGCTGTTGTCGTAGATTTCGATCCGCTGCGGCGGTTCGTCGAGATCGAACAGATCGGCAAGTTCACGCCCCAGTTTCGCCTGACTGCTGCTTTCGGCAAGGCGGCGGTCGAGTTCTTCGCCGGCGTTACGCACCGCCTGTTCGAGCAGTCGCTTGCGATTGCCGCGCTGCGGGACGCTGATCTCGACCTTGCGGCCCGCCGTTTCGCCGAGCGCTTCGGCAAGGACCGGGGCGTCCTCGGGCTCGCGATCGACGAGGATCAGCTTGGGGGGCGGCACGCCCTCGTAAAATTGCATGAGGAAGCTCGCCATCACCTCAGGTTCGGGCACCCCCGCGACATGGGCGGGAAAGAAGCTGCGATGCCCCCAATTCTGCCCGCCGCGAATGAAGAAACCCGCAATGCAGAGCTGCCCGCCCTTCGCGGCCAGCGCAAAGACATCGGCATCGCCCAGCCCGTCGGCATGCACCGACTGGCTACCCTGGATGAAGGTCAGCGCCTTCAACCGGTCGCGGAGCACCGCGGCGAGCTCGAAATCCATGGCTTCGGCCGCGCGCGTCATCGCGTCGCCCAGTCGCTTCTGCACCGCGGTCGAGCGGCCTTCCAGAAAATCCTGCGCATCGCCGACGAGTTCGGCATAATCGGCCTTGTCGATACGATCGACACACGGCGCCGAACAGCGCCGGATCTGATAGAGCAGGCACGGCCGCGAACGATTGGCGAAGAAGCTGTCGGTGCAACTGCGCAACAGAAAGGTCTTCTGGAGCGCGTTGAGGGTGCGGTTCACCGACCCCGCGCTGGCGAACGGGCCATAATAGCGTCCCTTGGCACGGCGGGCGCCGCGATGCTTTTGTACCCGCGGGAAGTCATGATCCATGCGGAGCAGGATGAAGGGGAAGCTTTTGTCGTCGCGCAGCAGGACATTGTAGGGTGGACGATAGCGTTTGATGAGCTGTGCCTCGAGCAGCAGCGCCTCGGCCTCGCTTGTCGTCGTCACGATCTCCATAGCGCGCGTCTGCGCGACCATGCGCTGCAACCGCTGCGGCAGCCGCGCGACCTGGGTGTAGTTGGTGACGCGGTTCTTCAGCGCGCGGGCCTTGCCGACGTACAGAACGTCGCCGCGCGCATCGAGCATCCGATAGACACCGGGGCGCACCGGCAGCTTGCGCACGACGCCGCGAATGACCTCGGCACCGCGCTCCAGATCGGGCTTGTCGGCCCCCTCCCCCTCGCCGCGGACGACATAGGTGGCCTTCTCTTCGTTGAATCGTTCGGGAGCGTTGGGACGGACCATCATTTCCATGTAGGCGATGGCCGCGCGGCCCGCCATAGTGTGGCAGGTAAAAGCATGGAGGGGGCGATGGAATTACACGGCAAACTGGCGCTGGTGACGGGCGGAAGCGACGGAATCGGGCGCGAAATCGCGCTGCAATTGCAGGCGGCGGGCGCCGAGGTGGTCGTGACGGGCCGCTCACCCGAAAAACTGGCGGGGATGCGGGCGCTGGGTTTTGAAACGATCGCCGGCGATCTGTCCGAGCCGGCGGGAATCGATGCCGTCGTCGCGGGGGTCGCAGGGCGACCGCTGGCGCTTCTGGTCAACAATGCCGGGGTCGGTAGCGATTATGAGCTGGACGAGCCGGCGACTCTCGACAGCGCGGCGCAGTGCATCCGTACCAACCTCGACGCGCCGATCGCACTCTGCACGCGGCTGCTGCCGATCCTGCGCGCCCAGCCTGCCGCCGCAATCGTCAATGTGACCTCGGGGCTCGCGATCGCACCGCGCGCCGGCGGTTCGATCTATTGCGCCACCAAGGCCGGGCTGCGCGCCTATACGCAGGCGATCCGCCACCTGCTGCGCGACAGCAATGTGGCGGTGATCGAGGCGCTGCCGCCGGTGGTGGAAACCAATATGACCGCGGGTCGCGCCGGGAAGAAGATGAGCGCGCACGATTGCGCCGCCGAAATCGTGCGCGGCATCCGCACCGGCAAGCGCGAGGTGAATGCGGGGGCGGTGAAGCTGTTGCAACTCGTCAACAGCGTCTCGCCCGCCCTCGCCCGCCGGATCATGATCAAATATTGAGGCCGCCAATTTCGGCTTTGCGCGCCCGAACGGCTGTGGCAGGCCGTGCACGGGGCGCACCATAAGGGGGGATATTATGCGCATGATTTTTGTGGCGGCCACGCTGTTGCCGCTCGCCACGCCCGCCGCCGCCGAATGGTATCTGGTCGGCGGCAATGATTCGACCCGCACCTATGTCGACCTTGCGAGCCTGCGCGCGCTGAGCGGCAAGATCATCGGCGACGTGCTGAGCATCTATGCCAAACCGCTCAGCGGCGGGCCGATATCGGGCGCGAAAATTCGCGAGGAGCTCGATTGCGGTGGCAATTCCTTCCGCACGCTCGAATATAGCTATTACCGCGCCGACGGCAGCTTCATCGAGAGCGAACCGTCCGAGACGATCACCGAACACAAGGCGCCCGCCGCCAACAGCATCAACGAGGCGATCATGGATTTCGCCTGCTATCGCAAGGGCGGCACCGCGGTCAGCGATCCGTTCAGCGATGCGGCCGACAATTTCGACGAGTATTGACGCGAAAAAGCGGCCGTCTCGCTTAGACGAGACGGCCGCTTTTCATGGCCCGATCGGGAAAGATCAGCTCTTGGCGACGGCCGCGATCGCCTGATCGATCAGCGCCTTGTCGGCGCCCGCGTCATGCTTGGCCGCGATCAGCGCCGCGGCGGCATCGGTCGCCGCCTTGGCCGCCGCGGCACGAACCTCGGCAACCGCGTTGGCTTCGGCCGCCGCGATGCGGTCTTCGGCCATCTGCTTGCGGCGAGCGATCAGCGCGGTCGCATCGCCCTTCGCCTTGGCGACGAGCGCTTCGGCCTCGGATTCGGCGCGGGCGCGAAGCTCGTCGGCTTCCTTCGCCGCATCGGCAAGCTTGGCCTCATATTCGGCCTTGAGCGATTCGGCATCGAGGCGAAGCTGTTCGGCTTCGCCGAGCTGCTTCGAAATCTCTGCGATCTTCTTGTCGAGCGACGCGCCGATCATCGCCGGCACCTTCTTCCAGACAAGAATGCCGAGGAAGGCGAGCATCGCGATCGACACCCACACGGTGGCGTTAAGCCCGAAAGCCGTCGGATCGGCATGCGCCTCTCCGGCAGCGCCGGCAGCTTCGGACAGGATCATCAGGAAATCAGCCATGCAGCACCGCCTTCACCGCAGCCTTTGCGTCGGTTGCGGCAACTTTCACGCCCGACAGCTTGGCCACCAGGTCGGTCGCCGCTTCGGCAGCGACCGATTCGATTTCCGCCATTGCCGAGGTGCGCGCAGCGCCCACATCGGCTTCGGCCGCTGCCAGCTTTTCCGAAAGCTCGGCATCGACCTTTGCCAGGCGCTTTTCAGCGTCGCGAGCGGCCTTGTCCTTGGCGTCCGAAACCGCCTTCTGCGCCGCAGCGCGGCTTGCCTCGCTCTGCTGGCGATAGCTTTCCTCGAGGCCGTCGGCGGCCGCATGTGCGGCCTTGGCCGCCGCCAGATCGTCGGCGACCTTGCGATCGCGCGCGTCAACCGTCGCCTCGATCTTGGGCAGCATGCCGCGGCCGATGACGATGTAGATGCCGGCAAACACGACCAGCAGCCAGAAAAGCTGCGAGGCGAGATACCAGTTATCAGCGGTTAGCTGGGCTATCTGGGGCATGAAAGGCGAACCTTAAACTTATGAAAAACCTGCAAATCGGTGCAGCCGGTCCCCATCCGAGAACCGGCCACGCCGGATCGTCCGAAATCAGACGACGAAGAGCAGGATCATCGCGACGACGAACGCGAGCAGGCCGAGAAGTTCGGCAGCCGCGAAGCCGATGAACAGGCGACCCTGCTGGCCGTCGGCGGCCGCGGGGTTGCGCAGCGCGCTTTCGAGGAAGCTGCCGAAGACGTTACCCACGCCGATGGCGGCCATGCCGGCACCGATAGCGGCGAGACCAGCACCGATCAGCTTTGCTGCTTCTGCGTCCATTGTAATACTCCTTGGGTGTAAGCGTTTGGTATAAACGGGATTAGTGAAGGTTGACCGCGTCGTTGATGTAAAGCGAGGTCAACAGGGCGAAAACATAAGCCTGGATGCCGGCGACGAGCAGTTCGAGCGCGCTGATGCCGATCATCAGGATGAAGCTGAGGACCGAGACGATCGAGCCGAGCCAGACGGTTTCGGCGTTGAAGCCGTTGATGACGAAGCCCGACAGCACCTTAAGCAGAACGTGACCCGCCGTCATTGCGACGAAGAGACGCAGGCCGAGGCTGAAAGGGCGGACCATGAAGGACACGAACTCGATGGGCGCGATGATCGGAATCATCGGCAGCGGCGTGCCGTGCGGCACGAAGAGCGAGAAGAAGTGCAGGCCATGGCGCCAGAAACCGACGACGAGCACGATCGCGAAGCTGACCAGCGCGAGAACGCCGGTGATCGCAATGTGGCTGGTGACGGTGAAGGGATGAATGCCGAATACGCCAAGCGGCAGCATGCCGAGCAGGTTGCAGAACAGGATGAACATGAACAGCGAGAAGACATAGGGCGTGAACTTGCGCCCTTCGCTGCCGATATTCTGCGTCATCATGCTGGAGATGAAGCCCGTGAAGCCCTCGACGGCGGCCTGCCAGCGGCCGGGAACGAGCTGACGGCGCATGCCGCCCCACATGAAGATGCCGAGCGTGATGGCCGCGACAACCATCCACAGCGCGCTGTTGGTGAACAGGATTTCGTGCCCGCCCAGATGGAAACCGCCGCCGAGCGGGGTCACCTCGAACTGGTGCATCGGGTCGATCTTGCCGGATTCCGCCGCCACTCTTCACTCCACGCGCATTGCGGGGCGGCTCATCGGGCCGTCCCGCCAGAAATTCCCTTTGATCCGCGCTACTTGCGTGGACCCGAAGCGATGCGAATGATGTTCCGGAACGCCACGACGATCCCCATGAACAACATTCCCAACAACCCCCAGGGCGACGTGCCCGCGATGCGGTCGATCAGCCAGCCGAACAAGGCGCCACCGATCAATCCACCCAGCAGTTCCGCCAGCACCCGGTTCCCGAGCCGGTAATTGGCATCGGATTCCGGACTGGCGGTGCCTGCGGTCCGTTTCGCTTCTGCGGCTTCGGCCCGGTCCAATCGCTCTTCGAGCGAGACCAGGCGCGAATCCTCCGAAGTTTGATCCGGATCGCTGCCCTTCCCCGTCATCTTCCGCCATCCTCCTGAAACAGAACCGAAAAGAATCGGTGCCGCCCGCGAAAAAGGCCCGGAAAAAGCCGGGGGACCCCTAAGGCGCGGCCCGTTTAGGAACGCCGCCCGATTAAGTCAATGCCCGTGCGCAGGCGCACAAAAATGCCGCCGCGTTTAGGGGCGCGGCGGCATAATGAGGCACGAAGGCCTGCTGCTAATTCGTCAGTTGGCGGCGCACCGCGGATCGCGCACCGGCGGGCTGCTGTCGCGCGTCAGCCATTTGCCGTCGGGCGTGCGGTATTTCTCGCCCGGCGCGGTCTTCAGGATCAGATTGCAACCCGTCACAAAGGCGAACTGTTCGATCGTGCTGCCCGCCGGCGCGTTCCGCGTATAGGCGTCCTTGCGCTTGATATTGAGGTCGCTGACCAGCTTGCGCACTGCATCGGTCGGCGTGGTCACAAAGCCGAGGTAGCCGTCGGGCTGTTCGCCGATCAGGCCCGCGGCGCGCGCATTTTCATAGGCGGGGTCGCGCTGTGCCAGCGCCGGCGTGACCAGCGCGGCGACCGCTCCGGCGGCGGCCAGCGCGGCGATTGCGGGTTTGAACATCTGCTTCATCATCTTGTTTCGTCCCTGTCAGAAGATAGAGCCATTTTGTTCGATCAGCTTTTTCGCGTCGCCGTCGATCCTGTACACCACTTCCTGCTGGATGCGGATATTCAGGTTGATCTCGATCGGCTTGTCGGGCGCTGACACCTGAACGCAGCCGCCGAGGCCCATCGTTCCGATCGTCAGCAACAGACACCGACCGCCTATGGCCGCTCTCCTCATCTTTCCTGTCTTCCTTACCGTCATTGCACGGGCTCGCTTGCTGGAGGCTGAACGGGCGCCGCCTTCGCCGCCGCGGCGGCTTCGGCGTCGCGCTGCGCTTGCAAGAGCTGCGACAAATTCTGCTCCACCAGGACCGATGGATCGTAAAAGCTCTTTGCAGAGAATATCAGGCCGCGGAAAGGCCCTTCGACACGAATGTTGAAGATCAGCGGGATTTTGGCGACCTGATCGACCAGGAAATTGCGCTTCGCGCCGATACCCTGCCCGATCCCGCCGAAGCGGATTTCGGTCACCATTTCGCCGTCGAGGTTGCCGTTGAGGACAATCGTCAGATCGTCATATTTCAGCGATCGCAGCGCCCCGAACGCAAAATTGGCCATCGTGCCGAGGTTGTGATTGGAAAGCTCGCCAACATAGGCGAGCGTGCCGCCGCCGTCGCGCGCGTCGATCCGTCCGTTGACCACGCGCCCGCCGAGCCCGTCGAACTCGACCGGCAGCGTCCCGTCGAACTTGCCCGTCGCGTTGATATTCTCGAACCCGAACTGCTGAAGGAAAACCGCGGCATCGACGCCGACCACATCGAACATCAGGCGGCGTGGCTGGGTGGCACTGAAATCGAGCGTGGCAGGGTGCAGCAGAAGCTCGCCGCCCGCGAACGGCCAGCGCCCGCCCTCGATCCGCACCCGATTGCCGCCGAGGAGCTGATAGTCGATCTTGCCATCCACGACCGGAATCCCCGGATTGACTTCCTTCAGCGCGACGGTCTGCCCCGGCGCCGAATGGAGCCCCAGCAGATCGTCGAACGTCAGTGTCGACGTCAGCCCGGTCACCGGGCCAAACGCCGCGGCGAGATCGGTATTGGCGGTCGCAAAGGTGCCCCGGCTCGTCACGCCGTCGGCGTTCCATTCGATCCGCCCGTCGCCGACGACCGAGCCCTGGACATTGGCCACGACCCCTTGCGCAAGCGTCGTGAGCTGTTCGGGCTGGAAATTATCGTCGAAGCGCAATTCCTTGACGATCAGATCGGCAGCGCCGCTACTGTCGGCAAAGCGATGGCGGATCACGGTGTCGAGTATCTTCTTGCCGCTCTCGCGCTCGTCGAAACCTGCCCTTGCGTCGATCACGCCGTCGGCGAAACGGAGATGCGCGTCGCGGCTGATCAGCGGCGCAAAGCGCTTGTCCGCCGCCGCATCGGTCAGCACCAGCCCGCCGTCGAGCGTCAGCGCGCCGTCGGCCCAGCGCCAGTTGCCGGCAATCTCGCTCATGTCGAGCGGGACGGCGCCGATCTTGCCCTGCGCATCGGCAAGCGTTCCGGCCATCCCCTGCCCCCCCGCCGCGCCCGAAAGGCGTCCGGCGGCGAAATGCGTCGCGCTGTCCCCGGCCCCGATCCGGACATCGGCGTTGGCAAGCGACCAGCGCCACCGCGCCAGATCGATCTCGCCGGGACCGCTATCGAGCGCAAAGGGCGACGCCCCGCTGGTGCCGCGCAGCTTGAGGCCCGGAAGCCGCACGGCGCCGCGCACCCCCGCCGGTCCCACGCTGAACAGCGGCGCGCCGGGGGCGCTGCACAGATCGACACCGTTATTGACGAGGCGCAGCCCCGATACATCGATCTTGTTCGCGGTGACGCGGTGGCAGCCGCCGTTGAACGCCATCCCGCCGGTTGCCGCGAGCGCGCCGGCGATCGGCACGCGCAGCCCCTCTACGCGCCCGCCCGCAAGCGGCCCCGACAGGGTGGCGCTAGTCGAAAAGCGCATCGCGGCGCCTGGCGCGCTCGAAAAGCGCACGGGATCGAGCGCCAGGCGCGCGCCGCCCGCCTGATAGGCGTCGATTTGCGCCAGCCCGGTCATGTCGCCGTCGGCGCGGCGGTCGAGTTCCATCGCGCCGACCGGAAGGCCACCGCCGCCGAAGGTCCAGCGCCCCGTTGCGATGACTTCGGGCCGCGGCGCGGCGAAGAGATAGCCTATGCGGCTGTCGGCGCTGCCCGCGAAGCGTGCGCCGCTGCGGCTCGACAGGCTGGGCGCGACAAGCTCGAAACGGAGGGCCTCGCCCTGCCCGGTCAGCGCGACTGCCGCTTCGCCGCTTGCACCCGCCAGCGCCGCTGCAGAGGCGCGCGCCGCGCGATCGCCGATCGGGCCGAGCGGGGTGCCGTCCAGCGCCGCCGCGCTGTCCGCGACCGACCGGCGCAGACGGGCGCTCGCGCTTGCATCGGCGAAGCGCAGCCGGCCGTCGAAATTGGGGGTGACGCTGCCGACCGCGCCCTTGCCCTCCAGATGCACGCCGCTCGCCACAAAATCGGGCCCGGCCAGCTTGGCAACATCCGCTGCCAGCGTCAGCGCGGTGCGATCGGCGGTGCCGGCAAAGCGGCCCTTCACGCCGACCCGCTCGGCGGCGAGCGCGGGCATCGTCAGGCGCTGGACCAGCGCGTCGGCGGTGCCGTCCCATTGCTGCAGATTTTCGGCAAGCGAGACGTCCAGCGCGATCTGCGGCGCGGCGACCGCGACCGGCTGAGCGCCGCCGCAAGTCACGGCCGCGCCGCGCAACGGCCCCGTCAGCCGCGGGCGCACATCGCGCACCGCGAGTTTGCCGTAGAAAGTGATTCCCGTGCCGCGGCAATCGGCAGCGGCGATATGCGGGGCCACGAGCGCGAGCGTTCCCGCAAAATCGCGGCGCAAATTGCCGCCGCCGTTCAGCGCCGCGCCAACATTGCCCCACGGCGTTTCGAGCCGCGCCCGCGCGTCGCTCAGCCGGACCGCCATGTCGGGCAATGCGAACGGACTCTTGTCGGTCGGGTCGCGAAATTTATCGAGCGCGCCGAGCGACAATTGCCCATCGACGAAGCGGCCGTAGAGCCGCAGGCCGTCGGCGCGCACCGATGCGACATAGGGCCCCGACAGACCAAGCCCGACTGACACCTCCAGCACCCGCGCGGTCAGGTCGGGACGCGCCGGATTGCCGATAACGACATTGCTAAGCCGCTGGGTCGACAGGCCAATGCGCTCGATCGTGTAGCGTGCCGGCACGCCCTTCTTCGCAAGCTGGTCCTGAATGAAACGGTCGGCGATCGGGGCGCGGGCAACCCAAAGTCCGAGCGCCAGCGCGCCGAGCGCGCCGCCGACGATCCACGGCGCCTTGCGCCGCCGCCGCACGCGGGCTGCCTCCGCCTCGCTCACCCGCGACCGAACCCGTCGGCCGCCTGTGACGTCACGCCGTCATCATAGGTCCGGCCAAAGCTCACTGCGCATACCATTGCTGTTCCATGCCCATCGGCAACGCAGGGCAAGGCCATTCGATGCAGGAAAAAGCGCCGCGACATAGGCGCTTGTGTCTATGAGCGTTGAGTGGTGCCCACAAGGCGGTTATTGCCTTGACGATGGCCGACGCGCCCGCCCCCCTTCCCGATCATGCGGGCCACCGGTCGCGGCTTCGCGCGCGCCTGCTCGGCGGCGATGCCGACGGTATGGCCGATTACGAACTGGTCGAATATCTCCTCGCGCTTGCGATCCCGCGGCGCGATACCAAGCCGCTCGCCAAGACATTGCTGCGCGAATTCGGTTCGTTCGCACAGCTCGTCAGCGCCGATCCCGAATCGCTGCGCCGAATCGACGGCATGGGCGACGGCGCGATCGCCGCGCTCAAGATCGTCCAGCAGGCCAGCCTCCGGATGCTGAAACGGGAATTCCGCGAAAAGCCCCTATTGTCGAGTTGGGATGCGCTGCTCGACTGGCTGCGCGCCGACATGGGACCGATCGAGGTCGAGCGGGTGCGGGTGCTGTACCTCAACTCGCGCAACATGCTGATCCGCGACGAGGTCGCGAGCGAGGGGTCGATCGACCAATCGGCGATCTATGTGCGCGAAGTCGTCAAGCGCGCACTCGAACTCGGCGCCGCGGCGATCATCATCGTCCACAATCACCCCAGCGGAAATCCTGAACCGAGCCGCCAGGATATCGCGATCACGCGCGACCTCGCTGATGCGGCCGGGCGGCTGGGCATCGCGCTGCACGATCATATCATCATCGGCGGCAGCGGCCACCGCAGCCTCCGCGCGCTCGGGCTGCTCTGAATCAGGAGGCCCAAAAGGCCGGGCTTTACTTGCCCCGCCTCAGGCGACATCATCGCGTCATGCAGATTCGGCAGCGCCATCTTCGCTTCCGCCTTCACGCGGGTCAGCTTCTCGCGGGCTTCTAGCCCCGGGCTGTGGCGTGCCATGCCCCGGACCGGGGCAAGATTTCCGAACCATCCCGACAGGAGCGCGGCCGCGCCCTGCCCTTTCCATGCGGAAAGCCAAAAGAATGACAGTAGCCAAGACCACCTCGACCAAGGCAAGCAAACGCCCGCCCATTCACATGATCGACTCGGAGGCCGATGCGCTGACCGATCTCGCCCTCGGCATCGAAAAACGCATGCCGCAGGTCAGCGAACTGCTGATGCGCGAGATCGGCCGTGCGACCGTCCACAAGGAACGCCATGTCCCGCGCGACGTCGTGACGATGAACAGCGAGGTCGATTTCGTCGACGAAGCGAGCGGCGCCGTGCGCAGCGTCCGGCTGGTCTATCCGTCCGATGCCGACATCGCGTCGGGGCGGATTTCGATCCTGACGCCCATTGGTGCCGGGTTGATAGGGATGCGCGCCGGCAGCGCGATCCTGTGGCCCGATCGCGACGGCCACGAACGGGCGTTGACGATCCGGGCAGTCATGCAGCCGCCGCGCGCGGCATGACGGTCATGGCAATGCAGCCGCCGGATCGCTCCGACGGCTGCATCGCCCCAAGCGGGGAGGACTGCGAAATCAGCCGCCGCGCGAAAGGAACGCGACCAGTTCTTCCTTGGTAACGCTGCCCGACTTGTCGGCGTCGGCCGCGCCATAAGCCTGATCGATCCAGCTCTTCACATCGGCCGATTCGGGATCAACGGCGGGATCCTGCGCGGTGCGCAGCTTCTTCATCCATGCGCCGAATTCAGCGGAGCTAAGGTCGCCCGACTTGTCGCCGTCATAGGTCGGAAATTCGGTTTCGACGATCTGGGCGATTTGCGCGGGGGTCGCGGCTGCGCTGCTCGACGGGGCGGGCGCGGTCTGCGCAGGCGCCTCGCTGGCCGGCGCCATCGTATCGGTGGCCGGCTCGGTGGGGGCCGGCGGAGCCGTCGTGTCGGTCGGTGCCGGCGCGCTATCGGGCATCGGCGCAGCCTCGGGCTGCTCGGTCGGCGGCGTGGTGCCCGGCGACGGCGGTGCTTCCTGGGCCAGCGCGGGGAAACTGATCGCGGCGGCGCCGATCAAAAGAACTTGCTTCAACATTATCTATCTCCTGTATCGGCGGCGGACCTGCATCTGTTTGCGATCCGCCGCCTTTTCTGAAGGGGCATGGGGGCAACCGTCCGCGTTCGCCGGAAGTTGCGGAGCGCGGGTGATTGGCGAAGCGGTCGACCCCTGCTAGGGGGCGCCCCATCGTGATTCCGTCGCGGTTTTGCGACAAGGCGCCGAACAGCGGCGCACAAAAGGAAGGTACATCAATGGTTCCGCGCTACGCCCGCCCGGACATGACCGCCATCTGGTCGCCGGAAAATCGCTTTCGCATCTGGTTCGAGATCGAGGCGCATGCGACCGAGGCGCTCGCGGAACTGGGAACGGTTCCCCAGTCCGCCGCGAAGGCGCTGTGGGACTGGTGGGCGACGAAACCCGTCATCGACGTCGACGCGATCGACGCCATCGAGGCGGTCACCAAGCATGACGTCATCGCCTTCCTGACCTGGGTCGCCGAAAATGTCGGCGAAGAAGCGCGCTTCATGCATCAGGGCATGACGTCGAGCGACGTGCTCGACACCTGCCTCGCGGTGCAACTCGCGCAGGCCGCCGACATCCTGCTCGCAGACCTCGACGCGCTGCTCGAGGCGATCAAACGCCGCGCATACGAACATAAGCTGACCCCGACGATCGGGCGCAGCCACGGCATCCATGCCGAGCCCGTCACCTTCGGACTCAAAATGGCCGAAGCCTATGCCGAGTTCGCCCGCTGCAAGGCGCGGCTGGTCGCAGCGCGCGCGGAAATTGCGACCTGCGCGATTTCGGGCGCGGTTGGCACCTTTGCCAATATCGACCCGCGCGTCGAAGCGCATGTCGCGGCGAAGCTGGGCCTCGCGATCGAACCCGTGTCGACGCAGGTCATTCCGCGCGACCGCCATGCCATGTTCTTCGCAACGCTCGGCGTGATCGCCTCGTCGATCGAACGCCTGTCGGTCGAGGTCCGCCACCTTCAGCGCACAGAGGTGCTCGAAGCGGAGGAATATTTTTCGCCGGGGCAGAAGGGCTCGTCGGCCATGCCACACAAGCGCAACCCGGTGCTCACCGAAAATCTGACCGGGCTCGCGCGCATGGTGCGCAGCGCCGCCATCCCGGCGATGGAAAATGTCGCACTGTGGCACGAGCGCGATATCAGCCATTCGTCGGTCGAACGCTTCATCGGTCCCGACGCGACGATCACGCTCGACTTCGCGCTCGCGCGACTGACCGGCGTGGTCGACAAGCTGCTCGTCTATCCCGAGCGCATGCAGAAGAATCTCGATCGCATGGGCGGCCTCGTCCATTCGCAGCGCGTCCTGCTCGCGCTGACTCAGGCAGGGGCGAGCCGTGAGGACAGCTATGCGCTCGTCCAGCGCAATGCGATGAAGGTTTGGGAAAGCGACGGCCAGCTTTCGTTGCTCGAACTGCTGAAGGCCGACGCTGACGTGACCGCGCGTCTGTCGGCCGAGCAACTGACCGCGCTGTTCGACCTCGACTATCATATGAAGCATGTCGATACGATCTTTGCGCGGGTGTTCGGCGGCTGAACGCGCCGGGCCTCGCCCAGAGACTCGCATCGTGCGCCAAAGTCGCTTAGGGTTCGATGCAGAGGCCGGTAAAGGAGCGCAATAACGTGGGAATCGTGCGAACCGTCATCTGGGTGTTGCTGACCATCATCCTCGTCGTCTTTTCGATGGCCAACTGGAATCCTGTCACCGTGACCATATGGCCGGGACAGGTGCTCGACACCAAATTGCCGGTGCTGATCTTTGCCGCCTTCCTGATCGGCAGCCTGCCGCTGTGGATCGCGCTGCGTACCTCGCGCTGGTCGCTGAAGCGCCGTATCGAAACGAGCGAACGGCAACTTGCCGATTTGCGCGCCATGGCCAACCGCCCGGCCGAGACGCCGCTCACCCCCGAACCGGCGCCGCAGTCGAAGCCCGTCAACGACATCCCACCCTCGCCGCTGGATCCGCAATGAGCTCGCCTGTCTATCTTGCCATCGACACCCCCCACCTCGATGCCGCGCTGACGCTGGCGCAGCGGGTGCGCCACCATGTCGGCGGGCTGAAGCTCGGCCTCGAATTCTTCTGCGCCAACGGTCATCACGGGGTGCACGAAATGGCGAAGCTCGGCCTGCCGATCTTCCTCGACCTCAAGCTGCACGACATCCCGAACACCGTTGCCAAGGCGATCCAGGCGCTGCGTCCGCTCGAACCCGCGATCCTGACCGTCCACGCCGCGGGCGGCCGCGCGATGATGGAAGAGGCCAAGGCAGTCGCGGGAAGCGCGACCAAGGTGGTCGGCGTTACCGTGCTCACCAGCCTCGACGCGCCCGATCTCGATGATATCGGCGTCGGCGGCACCCCGCACGACCAGGTCGTCCGCCTCGCCGCGCTGGCCCGCGAATCGGGTCTCGACGGCATCGTCTGCTCGGGCCAGGAAGTGAAGGCCGCGCGCAAGGCATGGCCGGGCGGCTTCTTTGTCGTACCGGGGGTGCGCCCTGCTGACGGCCGTGCCGGCGATCAGAAGCGTATCGTTACCCCGGCGCAGGCGATGGCTGACGGCGCCTCGATCCTCGTCGTCGGCCGACCGATCAGCCAGTCGCAGGACCCCGACCTCGCGGCGCGCGCGATCGAAGCGACGCTGTAAACACACTTTCATTCAACCATCGTCATTGCGAGGAGCCGAAGGCGACGAAGCAATCTCCAGCTATCGGGATTGTGTTGCGCCGATGGCTGGAGATTGCTTCGCTTCGCTCGCAATGACCTAAATGATCGAACCCTGATATATGCCCCCACTTGTCAAAATCTGCGGCCTCTCTACGCCCGAAACGGTTGACGCCGCTATCCGGCTCGGCGCGACGCACATCGGCCTCGTTCACTATGAACCGAGTCCGCGCCACGTCGATCTGAAGACCGCTGCCGCGCTTCGCCAGCGCGCCGGGGGGAGAGTGAAGGTTGCGCTGCTTCTCGTGAATGCCTCGCAACAGGTGACCGGCGAGGCGCTCAGCGCGGTGCGCCCCGACATCGTCCAGTTTCATGGCAATGAAACACCCCAATGGCTCGCCGCGGTCAAACGGCTCGTTCCCGCCGAAGTCTGGAAGGCGGTCGGCCTGAAGGATGCCGGAACCCTGGAACGCATCCGGCAGTTTGAGGGCGCGGCCGACCGCATCTTGTTCGATGCGCCGGCAGCGGCGTTACCCGGCGGCACCGGCACCCGCTTCGACTGGTCGCTGCTCAAGGGGCATCGCCACACGATCGATTGGGGCGTCGCAGGCGGACTGACCCCGGCCAATGTCGCACAGGCGATCGCCGAAACCGGCGCGCCGCTCGTCGACGTGTCATCGGGGGTCGAAAGCGCACCCGGCGTCAAGGATATGGACAAGATCGCCGCTTTCCTTAAAGCGGTCGGCAGATGCTGACACCGCAGTCCCTCATGACGCGCATCGGAAAACGATGGCGCTGACCGCTTGAGACCCGATCTTCAAGTGCGCGCCCACCCGTAACCGATGGATATGACCATGACCGAAGCACCGACCCTGCCCAACAGCCTCCGCACCCAGCCCGACGCGCGCGGCCATTTCGGCGCCTTCGGCGGCCGCTATGTCGCCGAAACGCTGATGCCGCTGATCCTCGATCTCGAACGCCATTATCGCGCTGCGCAGGCCGACCCTGCGTTCAAGGCCGAGTTCGACTATCTGCTCAAAAATTATGTCGGCCGCCCGAGCCCGCTGTGGTTCGCCGAGCGGTTGACGAACGATCTGGGTGGCGCGAAGATCTATTTGAAGCGCGAGGATCTGAACCACACCGGCGCGCACAAGATCAACAATTGCATCGGTCAGATCCTGCTCGCCAAGCGGATGGGCAAGACCAAGATCATCGCCGAAACCGGCGCCGGCCAGCACGGCGTCGCGACCGCGACCGTGGCAGCGCTCTTCGGCCTGCCCTGCACCATTTTCATGGGCGCGGTCGACGTCGCGCGGCAGCAGCCGAACGTCTTCCGCATGAAGCTGCTCGGTGCCGAAGTCGTCGCGGTCGAAAGCGGCGCGAAGACGCTGAAAGATGCGATGAACGAGGCGCTCCGCCACTGGGTCGCGAACGTCGAGGACACCTTCTACATCATCGGCACCGTCGCGGGGCCGCATCCCTATCCCGAACTGGTGCGTGATTTCCAGTCGGTGATCGGCGAGGAAGCGAAAGCGCAAATTCTCGAAGCCGAAGGGCGCCTGCCCGACATGCTGATCGCCCCCGTCGGCGGCGGGTCGAACGCCATCGGGCTGTTCCATCCCTTCCTCGATGACACAGACGTCGAGATCGTCGGCGTCGAAGCCGCGGGCGAAGGATTGGGCGGCAAGCACGCCGCCAGCCTCGCGGGCGGCAAACCCGGCATCCTCCACGGCAACAAGACCTATCTGCTGCAGGATGAGGACGGCCAGATCACCGAGGCGCACAGCATCTCGGCGGGGCTCGACTATCCGGGCATCGGCCCCGAGCATAGTTGGCTGCACGACATCGGCCGCGCGCGTTACGAACCGGTCACCGACGGAGAGGCGCTCGCAAGTTTCCAGAAACTGACCAAGCTCGAAGGCATCATCCCCGCGCTCGAAAGCGCGCACGCGATCGCCGCTGCCGAACGCATCGCGCCGACGCTGGGCAAGGACAAGATCATCATCGTCAATTGCTCGGGCCGCGGCGACAAGGACATCTTCACCGTGGCGGAAGCATTGGGGGTAAAGCTGTGACCCGCTTCGCCGCCGCCTTCGCCAAGCCGCGCCCTGCGCTCGTCGCCTTCATCACCGGCGGCGATGGCGACACCGCCGCGAACCTTGACGCGCTCGTCGCGGGGGGTGCCGATGTGATCGAACTGGGCATGCCCTTCACCGATCCGATGGCCGACGGCCCCGCGATCCAGGCCGCAAACCTGCGAAGCCTCGCCAAGGGGACGACCACCGCCGACCTGTTCGGTATCGCCGCCGCCTTCCGCCAGCGCCATCCCGACACGCCGCTCGTGCTGATGGGCTATGCCAATCCGATGACGATCCGTGGCGCCGACTGGTTCGCCGCAGAGTGCGCGAAAGCAGGGGTCGACGGCGTGATCTGCGTCGATATTCCCTCGGAGGAAGATCCCGAACTCGGCCCCGCGCTCCGCGCTGCCGGGATCGACCTGATCCGCCTCGCAACGCCGACGACCGACGCGGCGCGCCTGCCCGACGTGCTGAACGGCGCGGGCGGCTTTCTCTATTATGTTTCGGTTGCCGGGATCACCGGGATGCAGCAGGCCGCTCAGGCGAGCATCGAGGATGCGGTTGCGCGCCTGAAAGCCGCGACCGACCTGCCGGTCGCGGTCGGCTTCGGCGTTCGCACCCCCGCGCAGGCGGCCGACATCGCCAAGGTTGCCGACGGCGTCGTCGTCGGATCGGCCTTCATCGACATCATTGCCGAGCATGGCGACGCCGCGGCGCCGCATGTCGAAGCCTTCACCCGTTCGCTCGCCGATGCTATCCACGGCGCAAAGGAGATCGCCGCATGAGCTGGCTCGACCGCGTTCGCAACGCCCTGCCCTTCACCGCCAAGCGCGACACCGCCGACAACCTCTGGCACAAATGCCGCCAGTGTCAGCAGATGGTGTTCGTCAAGGAGTGGGAAGACAATCTGAACGTCTGCCCGCGCTGCGACCATCACGACCGCATCGGCGCCAAAGAGCGCTTCGCGCAGCTTTTCGACGGCGGCCTGCACGAGTTGATCGCCGCCCCTGCTGCACCCGAAGATCCGCTGAAGTTTCGCGACACCAAGAAATATGTCGACCGCATCAAGGCCGCACGCGCGCAGACCGGCGACCGCGACGCCTACCAGAACGCCTTCGGCCGCATTTCGGGCCAGGGCGCCGTGATCGGCGTGCAGGATTTCGCTTTCATGGGCGGATCGATGGGCGTGGCGGTCGGCGAAGCCTTCGTCGCCGGGGTCGAGGCCGCGATCAAGCGCGGCGTCCCCTACATCGCGATCACCGCCGCGGGCGGCGCGCGGATGCAGGAAGGCACGCTGTCGCTCATGCAGATGCCGCGCGCGACGGTTGCGCTCCAGCGGCTGCGCCGCGCGGGCCTGCCTTATGTGGTGCTGCTCACCGACCCGACAACGGGCGGCGTGACGGCCAGCTATGCGATGCTGGGCGATGTGCAGATCAGCGAACCCAATGCGCTGATCGGCTTTGCGGGCCAGCGCGTGATCGAAAATACGATCCGCGAAAAGCTGCCCGAAGGATTCCAGCGCGCCGAATATCTGCTCGATCACGGGATGATCGACATGGTCGTGCATCGCAAGGAGCTGCCCGCGACGCTCGGCCGCCTGATCGGCTATCTCGCGCCCGAAAAGGCGGCTTGATCCCTCCTCCTGACGGACGGAGGGAGAATCCATGCCCGACCACGCGCACAGTTCCGATCCCGCCGTTCAGGCGCAGCTCGACCGCCTCGCGGCGCTGTCGCCGGGTCGCGACATATTGGGGCTGGACCGCATCGCCGAACTGTGCGCGCGCCTCGGCGATCCGCAGGACCGGCTGCCGCGGACCTTCCATGTCGCAGGGACCAACGGCAAGGGATCGACCTGCGCCTATCTGCGCGCAATACTGGAGGCGCAGGGGCGCCGGGTCCACGCCTATACCAGCCCGCACCTCGTCCGGTTCAACGAGCGCATCCGACTGGCGGGCACCCTGATCGACGACGCGGCGCTCGCCGCCTTGCTTGGCGAAGTCCTCGACGTCGCGGAAGGGCTGCACGCAAGCTTTTTCGAGGTGACGAC
Source organism: Sphingopyxis terrae subsp. terrae NBRC 15098 (assembly GCF_001598815.1). Classification (GTDB taxonomy): domain Bacteria; phylum Pseudomonadota; class Alphaproteobacteria; order Sphingomonadales; family Sphingomonadaceae; genus Sphingopyxis; species Sphingopyxis terrae. The sequence continues at coordinate 274,414 of NZ_BCZQ01000004.1, forward strand.
GGCGGCGGCTTTCCTTGCCTTTTCGCGCATCCCCGCCGACGATTGCATCATAGAGGTCGGGCTGGGCGGACGACTCGATGCGACCAATATCATCCCGGCCCCGGCGGTGTGCGGCATCGCGTCGCTCGGCATCGACCATGAGGCCTTTCTGCTCGCTCCCGAAGACGGCACCCCGACGCGTCCTGCCGAACGGATCGCGTGGGAAAAGGCCGGCATCATCAAACACGGCGCCGCGCTGGCGACGCTCGCCTATCCGCCGCCGCTGGCGCGGGTAATCGCGGACCGGGCCGAGGCGGCGGGCGTGGTCCCGTTCGTCGAGAGCGAAACCTGGTCGGTCGAAGCCGTCGGCGACGCCTTTCGCTGGCGGTCGATGGACGGGGAACTCCCCGCCTTGCTGCGCCCGCGCATGGCGGGCGGGCATCAGATGCGCAATGCGGGGCTTGCGATTGCGATGCTCCATCTCGCGCCGGGTCCGAAACCCGATGCGGGCGCGATCGAGCGCGGCATCGCCGCGGCTTACTGGCCGGCGCGGTTGCAACGACTGGAGAGCGGACCGCTCGCAAAGCTGCTCCCGCCCGCCACGACGGTGTGGCTCGACGGCGCCCACAACGCCGATGCAGGGCATCAACTCGCGCAGCATTTTGCGGGCGATGCGCGCCGCATCCATCTGGTCACCGGGATGCTCGCCAACAAGCATCCCTCGGCGTTGATCGATCCCCTCGCCGGCAAGCTCGCCTCGATCACCGTCGTGCCGGTGCCCGGGCACGAGCATCATGGCGCCTCAGCCTTCGGGCCGGAAGCGCTCGCGGCCGATACCGTCGAGGCTGCGCTGGCCGGATTGGCCGTAGCCCCTGTGACCGAGATCGTCCTGATCGCCGGCTCGCTTTACCTTGCGGGCGAGGTGCTGCGCGCGAACGGCGAATTGCCCGATTAGGCCGACGCCTCGCGCGCATGCCGGGTACCCGCCGTGCCGACCGATTGGTCAACGAGCCCGCTGCGCATCATCAGCCAGAATAGGACAATACCCGGCAGGGCCGCGGCGACGGTGAACAGATAGAAGTTCACATTGCCCATATTGTCCATCATCGCGCCCGCCGTGGTGCCGGTCAGGAAACGACCGACAATGCTCGCTGCGGAGGAGATCAGCGCATAATGCGCCGCAGTGAAGCGCAAGTCGCAGAGCGCCGAGAAATAGGCGACGACGACGACGCCGCCGATGCCGCTCGCAATATTTTCGAACCCGATCGCGCCGGCGAGGCCCCAATTGCTGTGGCCCGCTGCCGCGAGCAGCGCGAAGCTGAAATTGCTCACCGCCATCAGGATCAGGCTGAGCAGCACCGACTTCTTCATGCCCATCCGCGCGTAGAGAATCCCGCCGATGAAAATGCCGATCAGATAGGCCCAGAAGCCGATACCGACGTCGTAGATCGCAATCTCGTCATTGCTGAAGCCAAGATCGTTGAGCAGCAGGCGCAGCGTCAGATTCGCGAGCGTATCGCCGATCTTGTGAAGCAGGATGAATAGCAGCACCAGCCAGGCGCCATGGCGACTGAAAAACTCGCGGAAGGGACCGATGATACCCGCGACAAGTCCTGGCTTGCCTTCGCGCGAGAGTGCCGCGCGGTGCCGCTCGGGCTCGCCGACCCAAAAGCCCGCAATGACCGCCGGCAATGCAAAAAGCGCACATGCCAGATAGGCCGCCTCCCATCCTTGCCGCGCGGCAAGATAGAGCGCGAGCGCACCGGCCCCCGCCGATCCGATCCGCCAGCCATATTGCGACATGCCCGATCCGACTCCGAGTTGTTCGGGCTTCAATATCTCGATCCGGTAGGCGTCGATCACAATGTCGAACGTCGCGCCCGCTGCACCCACGAGAACCGCACCGACCGCCATTTCGAACAGCGCGGCGAATTCGCCTTCATGGCCAAGCCCGAACCGCTGCATGAGGTGCCCCACGGGAGACTGGCCGACTTGCTGCGGATCGACCAGCGCGAGATTGCCGACCGCCAGCATGACGAGCATGGCCGTCAGGATCAGCCAACTGATCCGTTGGCCGACCACCCCTGCCCCCGGAAGGCGGATCGTATCGACGATCCAGGCCCATAGCGGTTTGAAATTATAGACGAGAAAGGCGAGCGAAAAGGCGGTGATCGACGATTTTTCGAAACCGTCCTGCGACAGTCGCGTCGTCAACGTCGCACCGATCATCGCATAGGGAAATCCCGACGAAATGCCGAGCAGCAGCGCCGCCAGCGGCGCGCGTTCCAGATAGGGCCGGATGCTGTCCCACCAGCTTTGCGGTGGCGGCGGCGCCATATCTGCCTGCATAGATCCTCCCTGTCGCGCCCGGCCGACCGGCGACGCATCGAACCGTTCGGCCTAAAGCAACAGGACCAAATTGGAAGCAGCTATTTGGCGGGGCGCCCGATCCAGCGGACGGCGTGCACGCGCCCGCCGGCGCGGTCCTGCAACAGCACCGCCCAGCGGTCGGCGCCGCGCTGGCCCGCGATCGCTGCGGGCATTGCAGCCGCGCAGGCGCCGCTTGCGGGGCAAGGAGCCGCCGCCTCGGCCAGCACGACATTGGTATAACCCAGCCTCCGGTTGCCATTCTCGCCGCGGGCGACGTCGACCGAGGCGTGGTGCGCGATCGCCAGGAAGCGCAATTCGGCACCCGCTGCGGACCGCGAAGCGACCACACGGCCGCCGTCGAGGCGAAGCGCCGCGTCGCTTGGCGCGGCGCCGATCATCCGGCGCAGCGCCCGCTCGTCCGATCCGACGGCGGCCGCGCTCCCCTGCACGACGGCTTCGGGGGTATAAACACCCGCCCCCGGCAGCCCGCGCCGCGCATAGCGGTCCTGAAGCGCATCATTCGCGGCGCGAGCGAGCGTATCCTTCCATCCCAGCCGGTCCCAATAGGTAACGGGGCGGCTGACCGCGACCACGGAGCCTTCGGCATCCAGTCTTTCGAGCAACTGGTCGGCGGGCGGACAGGAGGAACAACCCTGGCTGGTGAACAACTCGACCAGCACGGGCGCCGCGGGCGGCGTCGAAGCCGCGATGGCGGCGGACGGTCGATCGGATGGCCCGAACAGGAGCGCGGCGGCCGCCCCCAAAGCCAAGCTGAACAGCGGAAGCAATATCTTCAACGGGATCCTCCTCGCGCATCGGCACTCAACCGCCGGTTCGGTGGAGGCAGCGGGCCGGTTACGCGGCCTCGGGACGCCAATAGGTTTGCATCCCGCTCACCTTGCGCGGCATCTTGTGCTTGCACACCATCGTCTCGACGGCGCGAACCGCGTGGAGAAGCGCCGCCGCCCCGTGCGGCTTGGTCAGGCAGGCGAGCGCGATGTCGCCCGCATCTTCGGGACATTGCCCCGTTACCAGCAGTACGGCAACGCCGCGGTCGCGCGCGAGCCGCGCAACCTCGCGTCCCGTCATGTGCCCCGCGAGCTTGAGGTCGAGGATCAGCGCATCGATCGTCTTGTCTGCCAGCATCGCGACAGCCGCTTCGCCCGAATCGACCGTCGCAACGACGTCATAGCCACCATGCTTCAGGGTCCGCTCATTGTCGAAAGCGACCAGCGGATCATCCTCGACGATCAGCAGCCGTTTGAAGCAGGATGGGCGGGACGCGAAGAGCATTTTACCTACCTTCCGTCCGCCGCATGACTCTGCGTGCGCGTCCTCGCAAGATTGCTTTTGCTTGCCATCGACGAAGCGACACTTTTCCGGCTATGAGCGTGGCCATATTACAACATCCCTTTTCCCGAATAACGATATGAAAGCCGCATCCGTTCCGATGACGACACGCCGCCCACCCCGTTCGCCGTCCCGCCCGCCCGCTTCCCCGCAGGGCGACGCTCCGCGTGGCCGCCGCAGCGCGCGCGCGGCACAACCGCCGCGTAAGGCTCCGCCCAAGGAAGAGGAGCGCGAGGACGGGCCGCAGCGCATCAACAAGCTCCTGGCGCGCGCTGGCGTCGGGTCACGGCGCGATGTCGAACGAATGATCGAGGAAGGCCGCATTGCACTGAACGGCGCGGTGATCCTGCAACCGGCGCCGCTGCTCTCATCGCTCGAGGGCTTGACCGTCGACGGCAATCCGGTCGCAAAGCCCGTATCGACGCGCCTCTATCGCTTCTACAAGCCGGTCGGCTGCCTGACCGCGGCGCGCGACCCCAAGGGACGCAAGACGATTTATGACGTGCTGCCCAAGGGGCTGCCGCGGCTGATGCCCGTCGGGCGGCTCGACTATAATACCGAGGGCTTGCTGTTGCTGACCAATGACGGCGAATTCAAGCGCCAGCTCGAACTGCCCGCCAGCGGGGTCGAGCGCACCTATCGCGCCCGCGCGTTTGGCGACATCAGCCAGGCGCAGCTTGAGGAACTGGTCGAGGGGGTCGAGATCGACGGGGTCCGCTATGGCAAGATCGACGCCAATCTCGAACGGCGGACGGGGCGCAACCAGTGGATCGAGCTGACGCTGACCGAGGGCAAGAATCGCGAGGTTCGCCGCGTGCTCGAACATCTGGGGCTGCAGGTGAGCCGCCTGATCCGGACGCGATATGGCGCTTTCGAGCTCGACGGCCTCGATGTCGGCGCGGTCGAGGTCGTACCACGCGATGCCTTGTTCCAGTTCCGGCGGCGGATGGGCTGATGCGCGTCATTTCCGGCGAATGGCGCGGTCGCAAGTTGATCGCGCCCAAGAATGATGCCACTCGCCCGACCGCCGACCGCACGCGCGAGACACTCTTCTCCATGCTTGCAAGCCGGCTCGGTAGTTTCGAGGGCTTGTATGTCGCCGACCTGTTCGCGGGGTCGGGCGCGCTGGGGATCGAGGCCTTGTCGCGCGGCGCCGCGCAGTGCCTGTTCGGCGAGCAGGATCGCGAGGCGATCGACGCCCTGCGCAAGAATCTGGCGGCGCTCGGTGCGGCCGGACGCGCTGACGTGCGGGCCGGTTCGGTCCTCGCACTTGGGCCAGCGCCGCGCAGTTTCGATCTGCTGCTGCTCGATGCGCCCTATGCAACCGGCGCGGGCAGTGTCGCACTCGACAAGCTGGCGCGGCTCGGCTGGGTCGATGCCGATAGCTGGATCTCGATCGAAACAGGCGAGAAAGAAAGCGTCGACGTCGCGGGCTTCGCGATCGAAGCGGAGCGAAAGGTCGGAAAAGCTAAGCTGACGCTGCTGCGTATAGCCTAGGCACGCGCCGGATCGCGCACCAGCAACAGGCCACAAAAGCTGACCAGTCCGGCGAGCGCCAGATAGAGGCCGACGACCTCGGTTCCGCGCCAGTCACCGAGCGCCTGCGCCGCGATCGGCGCGGCGGCGCCGCCCAATATGCCGCCGACATTGAAGGCGACCGACGCGCCGGTGTAGCGGACGCGCACGGGGAACAGGCCGGTCAGCCAGCTCCCGAGCGGGCCGTAGACGAGGCCCATCACGAACAGCGATGTGGCGAGACCTGCGAAGATCGTCAGCCAGCTGCCCGAGGCCAGCGCCGGACCGAACAGCAAACCGACGAGCATCGTCGCGCCGCAGCCCCAGCGCAGCACGCGCTGTGCGCTAGAGGCATCGCTGGCATAACCCGCAAAGATAATGCCGCCCGCCATGAACAGGATCGCGCCGAGCTGGATGAGCAGAAATTCCTCCTTCGGATAGCCGAGCGTGGTGGTGCCGTGCGCGAGGGCGAAGCTGGTCGCGAGATAGAAGATCGCAAAACAGGCGACGACCGCGAAGGTGCCGGCAAGCGTCGCGACGAAGTGGCCGCGCAACAACTCGCCGATCGGAACGCCGACGGGCGCGTCGCGCTCCAGCGCCTCCGAAAAGGCCGGCGTCTCACCGATCTTTAGCCGCACCCACAGGCCAAGGCCGACGAGCACGGCGGAAACAAGAAAGGGGATACGCCAGCCCCACGCCGCAAAATCGACATCGCTCAGCCAAAGGCCCAGCAACAGGAACAGTCCGTTGGCGGCGATGAACCCGACCGGCGCACCGAGCTGCGGGAACATGCCGAAGCGCGACTGCCATCCGGGCGGCGCATTTTCGACCGCGAGCAGCGCCGCACCGCCCCATTCCCCGCCCAACCCGAAGCCCTGGCCGAAGCGCAGGATGCACAGCAGCAACGGCGCGACCCAGCCGACCATCGCATAGATCGGCAGAAAGGCTATGAGCAGCGTCGAGGCCCCCATCAGCATCAGCGAGGCGACGAGCGTCGACTTCCGCCCGATCCGGTCGCCGAAATGGCCGAACACGACGGCGCCGACCGGCCGCGCGAAAAAGGCGAGCCCGAAGCTCATGAAGCTGAGCATCAGCTGCGCCGACGGCGATTCCGAAGGAAAGAAAAGCGGCCCGAAGACCAGCGCAGCGGCGGTGCCGTAGATATAAAAATCATAAAATTCGACCGCGGTGCCGACCAGACTTGCGGTCAAAATTCGGCGATGTCTGCGATATGGCTCCAGATTCACGGCCGCTTCCCCTCCCCGGTTCGAATGATGCCAGCTACCGTATGTCCGGTGTGCGAAGGACGGGAGGATGTCAAACTAGGCCGGCAACTCCTAGCGCGAGGTCGGCTCGCGTTACGCAGGACGTGCTCCCTGGCGCGCCATGCCCCTTGCACTCATCCTCCGAATCGGTCACAACTTTACGTGAACGTAAAGGTAAAGACCGCGAGAGGATTCTTCCCCATGACCGACATCCCGACCTTTGACACAATCAAGCTCGCGTGCAGCGACAATGTCGCGAAGATCACGCTCAACCGTCCCGAACGGCTCAATTCGATGCCGCCCGCGATGGCCGACGATATCCGCGCCGCGCTCGACTGGATGGGCGTCCTTGGAGCGCGTGCGCTGCTGATTACCGGTGAGGGTCGCGGTTTCTGTTCGGGCGCGGATCTGGCGGGCGATCGCAGCGCAACCGCTGTCGGCGGCGGCGCGAACAGTCGCACGGCGCTGCGCAACCATTATAACCCGATGCTGCTCGCGCTCGCCAATCTCGACATTCCGGTCGTGACCGCGGTCAACGGCCCCGCCGCAGGGGTCGGATGCAGCTTTGCGCTGTCGGGCGATTTCGCGATTGCTGGCAAAAGCGCCTATTTCCTCCAGGCTTTCGTCAATATCGGCCTCGTCCCCGACGGCGGATCGTCGTGGCTGCTGCCACGGCTCGTCGGCCTGCCGCGCGCGACGCAGATGATGATGCTCGGCGAGAAAATCTCGGCCGAACAGGCCGCCGATTGGGGACTGATTTACAAGGCGGTCGAGGATGACGCGCTGATGGCTGAAGCCGAAGCGCTCGCAAAGCGGCTGGCCAGCGGACCGACGGTTGCGCTCGGCACGATGCGCAAGGTGCTGCGCGGCGGGTTGACGCAAAGCTATGCCGACACGCTCGACGCCGAGGCGATGGGCCAGTATCTGGCCGGCAACAGCGCCGATGCCGCCGAGGGCATCGCGGCCTTCCTTCAGAAGCGCAAGACCGAGTTCAAGGGCAAGTGAACTACTAGTGCTCCCCGGCGAAAGCCGGGGTCCTTTTGCGCGCCTTCTGACCCCGGCTTTCGCCGGGTATTACCCATGAACGCTGCGGCCTACTCCGCCGCTTCTTCGACCATCACCTTCTTGTAGATGCTCGTGCGCGGATAGGAGCAGAGACGCATCACCATCGGCTCGAAGAATTCCAGCGGTTCGCTTTCATAGTCGGGGTCGAACGCCGGCGCGTCGTATTTCTCGCAGAATTCGGCGCACGCCGCGTAATAGGGATGGTCCTTGAACTGGTCGCGCATGTCGCGATCGAGCCCGAGATAGTGGAAGAAATAATGGCCCTGGAAGATGCCGTGGTGCTGGACGATCCACAGATTTTCTTCTGACAGGAAGGGCTTGAGGATCGCCGCCGCGACATCGGGATGGTTGAACGCGCCCAGCGTGTCACCAATGTCGTGGAGCAGCGCCATCACGACATATTCCTCGTCGCGCCCATCGCGATGCGCGCGCGTAGCGGTCTGCAGGCAATGCTCGAGCCGGTCGACGGGAAAGCCGCCATAATCGCCGCCCAGCAGTTTCAGATGATCGAGGATGCGCTTGCCGTTCTGCGGCGCAAATTCCTTCTGCTCGCGCGCGATGATATCCCAATCTTCCTGCGTCCCGTCGATCATCGAACGGAAGGATGCGTGATCGTGCGTCATGTCGGTCATGGCTGGCTCTCCCATATATCGGCGGCCAGTCTATGCGTTTCGTTGCGATATGCAACGCTGTTCGCCCCTCGCTATTCTACGGCGTAGGTCACGCCATATTTCAGCGCTTCGTCGAGCGTCAGGCAGCGGCGCGTCGATTTGTCCGGGCCGCTGCCCTTCACCGCCTTCTGCCGATACATGATGTCGGTCAGCAATTTGCGCGACACGCCCATCTTGATCAGGAAATCATTGTCCTCGCTCGCCAGCAGCGCGCTGTCCTGTTCGACGTCGCCGATCAGCTCGGTCGTCGCATCGGTGCCCATAGCCACGCTTTCGTCGATCAGCGAGCGGTCGCCGGTGCTGGTGAACATATGGACGATGAACTCGCCGCCCGGCTCGATCAGCCGCGGCGCGCCGCCCATGAAGACGAAATTGCAGGCGCTGAAACAGGCCCAGCCGCTCGGTATGCGCGTCGCAAGGCCGGGGTTCGACCGGATGATGCGCCCCGCGGCGTTGCCGGCGCGCGCATCGCCGCCGGGCGAACGCAGCCATATCTCGGATACGTCCGGATTGGCCTTCAGCGCGGCGCTCAGCCGGTCGGGCAGTCCCGAGTCAACGCGGCCTTCGGCGAGCATCACCTTCATCGTGCCGCGCTTTTCGACCGTCAGCTTCATCGTCGGATTGGCCGACCAATTGGGGTTGAGCGGACAGGTCGGATTGATCGGGTCCATCTCGGTCGCCGCGGTCAGGCTGACGACCGCAAGCGCCGTGAGGGCGAGCTTCGGCAATTCAGGCCGCAAGAACATAGCGCGTATCACCTGGCCCCTTGCACATGCGTTTCGACACACGGGTTTCCTCGCCATCGACGATCACGAAGTCGTTGACGGTCATGCACTTCCTGCCGCCGTCCTCTGTGTTGATCGAAGCCACGGTCGACGACCCGCTGACATTGTCGCGCGTTTCGCTGGTCCAGTTCGACGTCGCGCCGACCGCTTCGCCGCGTGTCACCTCTTCGGTGGCCTTGGCGGCCTGCACCTGTTCGGCGGGGTCGAGGCGGCAAGCGATGGCGTCGGTCAGCGTCCCGCTGACCTCGGCGATCGGCACATAGGAATAGACCCCCGCCTTGCTGGCCGCGTCGCCCACCGCATCCCGGATCACACCGCCCAATATGCCGCGGCCGACGCTACTGCCCTTCTTGCCCTTGGGACAACCGCCGTTGTCGCTTTCGCTCGCCGTCGGCGCGGGGGTCGGCGTCGTGACCTTGCGCAGCAGCCCGCCGAACTGTGCCTGCGCGGGCGCCGCCGCCAGCAGGGTGACGGCGGCCCAGGCGGGGACCAACATGATTCGCTTCATATGCGGCTCCAAAAAACCCGTGCCAAAACCTGTGATCGCGACCCCGCTTATCGCCGCGAAACTACGCCGCGCTGTGATTTCAATCAATGGGGCTGGCGCCGAGGCGATAATTGTCATGTCGGGAGGTTGAAATTATCGGCAAAGTGGATCAGACAGCGCGCCATGCTCTCGCAGAAGACCCGCTACACGATACGTGCCTTTCAGCATCTTGCCGATCATTGGGGCAAGGGTCAGGTCCAACTCGCGGACATTGCCGAGGCGCAAAATATTCCGCCCAAGTTCCTGACCGTCATCCTGTCCGAAATGGCGCGCGAAGGGCTGCTCATCTCGCAGCGCGGACGCGACGGCGGCTATCAGCTCGCGCTGCCGCCGGTCGACATCAGCTATGGCGATCTTGTGCGCCTGACGCGCGGGTCGCTCGCGCTGGTGCCGTGCGCCAGCCGCAATGCCCACGAAACCTGCAAGAATTGCCTGCCCGAAGCCGAATGCCGGATGCGCACGCTGATGCTGAAGGTGCGCGACGATACCGCCGCGATCCTCGACCGGATCAGCCTGGCCGACCCGATCGGCTTCGAACCCTTGTTCGAAAAGGAAGAGATGGCGCTCTGACGCGCCACGCCAACCGGCACGGCAAAGAAAAAGGCCCGAACGCTGGTGCGTCGGACCTCTTGTTTTCGAGGAAATGGTGGAGCCTAGCGGGATCGAACCGCTGACCTCTACAATGCCATTGTAGCGCTCTCCCAGCTGAGCTAAGGCCCCGTGCCATTTCGTCTGGCCGCCCTGGGTGGTGCGACCGGGACGCCGCCTTTAGCAGCGCCTGCGTTCGATGCAAGGGGCCAAATGCATCTCCGCGATGCTTTTTTGGCCCCTCGCCGAAAAATCAGCTTTCGTCGTCTTCGTCGTCGCCGGTGGCGACGCCCAGATCGTCATCGCCGCCCAGATCGACATCGTTATCCGGCGAATCGCTGTCTTCATCGACATCGACGTCCAGATCCAGATCCTCGTCGATCGCCTCTTCCTTGACCTTGGTCGGCTTCTCGACTTCCTCGAAGGGCATCGGCTGCTTCGATTTCAGCACCGATTCCGGAATCCAGGAATAGCCGCAATTGATGCAGCTGACCGGATCATCCTTGGTCAAATCATAGAATCGGGTGGCACATTTCGGGCAGCTACGCTTCGTGCCCCATTCAGCCTTTACCATATAAGCCTCGTAACCTTTTGGAAATCGGTTGATATTTCGGAAAAAGATGGGCGCCGGGCCGGCGATCCGTCAAATCGGCGTGCGCCTTGCCAGATTGTCGGGCCGCTGTCAAAAGCCGCACGCCATGACTGACCAGACTGCCCGCCCCCGCAGCTTCGCCGCGTCCGCTCCGCTTAAAGGTAGGATCGCGATTCCCGGCGACAAGAGCATTTCGCATCGCGCCCTGATGTTGTCGGCGCTCGCGGTCGGCACCAGCCGCGTGAGCGGGCTGCTTGAGGGGCATGATGTCCTCGCCACCGCCGCGGCCATGCGCGCGATGGGCGCGAATATCGACCGCACCGGCGACGGCGAATGGGTCATTGAAGGCGTCGGTGTCGGCGGCCTGCTCCAGCCGCGCGAAGCGCTCGACATGGGCAACAGCGGCACCTCGACGCGCCTGCTGATGGGCCTTGTTTCCAGCCATCCGATCACGACCACTTTCGTCGGCGATGCCAGCCTGTCGGGGCGCCCGATGGGGCGCGTCATCGATCCGTTGTCGCAGATGGGCGCTGACATCTCGGCCTCGCCGGGTGGCCGCCTTCCCTTGATGGTGCGCGGCCTCGCGCCCGCGGTGCCGATCGAATATCGGCTTCCGGTCGCCTCGGCGCAGGTCAAGTCGGCGATCCTGCTCGCCGGCCTCAATACGCCGGGAATCACCACCGTGATCGAACCCGTGCCGACGCGCGACCATAGCGAACGGATGCTCAAGGGCTTCGGCGCCACGCTGGACGTCGAAGTAGAACCCGACGGCACCCGCTGGATTTCGGTGATGGGCGAAGCCGAATTGCGGCCGCAAACGATCGTCGTTCCGGGCGACCCCTCGTCGGCCGCTTTCTTCATCGTTGCAGCGCTGCTCGTCCCCGGATCGGACGTCACCATTGCCAATGTCGGCCTCAACCCGACCCGCGCCGGCCTGGTCGAGGTATTGAAGGCGATGGGCGGGGATATCGAACTGCTCGATGCGCGCGAAGTCGGCGGCGAGCCCGTCGCCGACCTGCGCGTCCGCCACAGCCTGCTCCGCGGCATCGCGGTCGATCCGGCCATCGCGCCGAGCATGATCGACGAATATCCGATTCTCTTCGTCGCCGCCGCGCTTGCCGAGGGGACGACCGTGACGACCGGCCTCGACGAGCTGCGCGTCAAGGAAAGCGACCGGCTGTCGGTCATGGCCGCGGGCCTCGCGGCGATCGGCGTGCGGGTCGAGGACAGCGAGGACGGCCTCGTCATCCACGGCACCGGCGGCGACCCGCTACCCGGCGGCGCGACCGTCGCCGGCCATCTCGACCACCGCATCTGCATGAGCTTCGCCATCGCGGGCCTCGTCAGCAAGGCCCCCGTGACGATCGACGATATGGCACCGGTCGCAACGAGCTTTCCCAATTTCGAGGCGTTGCTGGAGGGCCTGCAGCGATGAACCGTCGTTCCATCCTGTCCATCGCGGCCCCGATCGCGCTCCTCGGCCTAAGTGCCGGCGCGGCCGGCGTGCAACAGGGCGCCACCCTTCCGACAACCGCCGACACGGCGGGCGCCTTTGCCGATACAGCGCGCGCGCCGGACCCGACGGCATCGGTCACCAGCGCGACGTGCGACGGCGACGTCGAATATTGTCCGAGCGGTGCGCAGCTTCGGGTCGACCGGAGCTTTTCCGATTATCCGATCGATAGCCGTGCGGCAGACGCCGGCAGCGGACTTCGGCCGATCGACGACGAGCCCTGCATCCCCGACGAGGGCTGCGAACGGCGCGACGCCGCCGGTGTGCGTCATTTTCTGTACGGAGACGGCGCCGACGACCTCCGTGTCATGATCAAGACGGTGGAGGCAAGCGAGTTCGAAGGGCGACCGATCGGCGCGCTCGATATCGGGACGGCGCGCGACCAGTCCGAGGTGATGGCCCGGGTTCGCCGCTTTCTGCCCGATGTGGCGTTCGACTGCGACCCGTCGCTCGTGTCGGGAAACGTCGGCCCCGTCGAATGCGGCGCGACGCTCAACCCCGGCTGGGTCGAAATCGGCTTCGACCACGATGGCCGGCTGCTCCGCGTGCGATTTGACGGTTATCAGTTCATATGAGCGCCTATATCTCCTCCTTTGCCGCGAACGCGATCGGCATCATCGGCAGCATCCTGTTCATCGCTGCATTCGCCTATGCGAACATCGCCAAGAGGCTGGACCAGCTGCTGTTCAATGCGGTGAACCTTGTCGGCGCGATTTTGCTGCTGATCTCGCTGTCGGTTCATTTCAACTTGGCGGCGTTTCTGCTCGAAGGGGCTTGGGCGCTGATCGCTTCCTGGGGCTTGCTGCGCGCCCTCCGCGCGCGCCGTACCCGCGGTGATTCGGCATGATTATCGCGGTCGACGGCCCTACTGCGTCGGGCAAGGGCACCATCGCCAAGGCGCTTGCCGAGCATTTCGGCCTCCCCGTGCTCGATACCGGGCTGCTCTATCGCGCTGTGGGCTATCAGGCGCAGCTCAATCATGGCGATCCGGACAAGGCGGCCGACGCCCTCGTCGCCTGCGATTTTCCGGACGCCTTGCTCGACGATCCCGCGCTTCGCTACGAAAGCACGGGCAGCCTCGCCAGCCGCGCGTCGGTGCATCCTGCGGTGCGCAAGGCGCTGTTCCAGCGGCAGGTCGATTTCGCCAACCAGCCTGGCGGCGCCGTGCTCGACGGGCGCGATATCGGCACCGTGATCGCGCCGCACGCCGACGCCAAACTGTTCGTGACGGCAAGCGCCGAAGAACGCGCCCGCCGCCGGCATGCCGAGATGCTGGGGCGCGGGGTCGAAATCGGCTATGGCGCCGTGCTCGCCGATGTTCGCGCTCGCGATGCCCGCGATACGGGCCGTGCCGACGCCCCCCTGCTCCGCGCCGACGATGCGATGCTGCTCGACACCTCGGCGATGGACCGCGATGCAGCGATCGCCGCCGCCATCGCCTTCGTCACGGAACGGACAAAGGCGCGCGGCTGACAGGAGCCCGCGGCCGATAGGGCTTTTCGCCTTGCCGAAAGCCGCGTTCGCGACTATACGCGCGCCGTCCGACGGGCCTTGTGGCCGGTCGAGGCACGGACGAACCGCCGCTCTATATCGAGCGTCGGGCGTGATGGGTTATTCCCGTCGCGCCCTTTTTGCTTTGCCCGTGCTTCTGCCGCCAACCGGTCCCGAGGATGTTCTGCTTTGCATCCGGCGGGCAGGACGGATCGGCCACAAGACCAGCGGAACCAACCGCTTGGCCGGAACAAATGAAGTAAGGAAGAACCCATATGGCCTCTACGGCTTTTCCGTCGCGCGACGATTTCGCCGCGATGCTCGACGAATCGCTGGGTGGTGCTGATGGCGGCTTTGAAGGCCGCGTCGTCAAGGGCACCGTGACCGCGATCGAAAATGACCTGGCAGTGATCGATATCGGTCTGAAGAGCGAAGGCCGCGTGCCGCTTCGCGAATTCGCGATGCCCGGCCAGAAGGCCGACCTCAACGTCGGCGACGAAGTCGAAGTCTATGTCGACCGCGTCGAAAACGCCAATGGCGAAACCATGCTGTCGCGCGACCGCGCTCGCCGCGAAGCCGCCTGGGACCGCCTGGAAGAAGAATTCAACAAGGAAGCCCGCGTCGAAGGCGTTATCTTCGGCCGCGTCAAGGGCGGCTTCACCGTCGACCTTGGCGGCGCCGTGGCGTTCCTTCCCGGTAGCCAGGTCGACATCCGCCCCGTGCGCGACGTCGGCCCGCTCATGGATCTGCCGCAGCCGTTCCAGATCCTCAAGATGGATCGCCGCCGCGGCAATATCGTCGTGTCGCGCCGCGCCATCCTTGAAGAAACGCGCGCCGAACAGCGTTCGGGCCTGATCCAGAACCTGGAAGAAGGTCAGATCATCGAAGGCGCGGTCAAGAACATCACCGATTATGGTGCGTTCGTTGACCTCGGCGGCATCGACGGCCTGCTCCATGTCACCGACATGAGCTACAAGCGCGTCAACCACCCGAGCGAAGTCATCAACATCGGTGACACGGTTAAGGTGCAGATCATCCGCATCAACCGCGACACGCAGCGCATCAGCCTCGGCATGAAGCAGCTCGAAAGCGATCCTTGGGAAGGCGTCGCGGCCAAGTATCCGGTCGGGGCGAAGCTCACCGGCACGGTCACGAACATCACCGACTATGGTGCGTTCGTCGAACTCGAACCCGGCATCGAAGGCTTGGTCCACGTCAGCGAAATGTCGTGGGTCAAGAAGAACGTCCACCCCGGCAAGATCGTTTCGACGAGCCAGGAAGTCGACGTCATCGTCCTCGAAGTCGACAGCGACAAGCGCCGCATCTCGCTTGGCCTCAAGCAGGCCCAGTCGAACCCTTGGGGTGCCTTCGCCGAAGCGCATCCGGTTGGCTCGGTTGTCGAAGGCGAAGTCAAGAACGCGACCGAATTCGGTCTGTTCGTCGGCCTTCCGGGCGACGTCGACGGCATGGTTCACATGTCGGACATCGCGTGGGGCATCTCGGGCGAAGAAGCGCTCCACCTCCACCGCAAGGGCGAGAATGTGCAGGTCGTCGTTCTCGACGTCGACGTCGAGAAGGAACGCATCAGCCTCGGCATCAAGCAGCTTGAAAAGGGTGCTCCGGCCGTCGGCGGCGGCGTCGCCGCTTCGGGCTCGCTGAAGAAGAACGATGTCGTCACCGTCTCGGTCCTCGAAGTCCGCGACAACGGCCTCGAAGTTCAGGCCGGCGAAGATGGCGCCACCGGCTTCATCAAGCGCGCCGACCTTGGCCGCGACCGCGACGAACAGCGCCCCGAGCGCTATCAGGTCGGTCAGAAGTTCGACGCGATGGTCACCGGCTTCGATCGTTCGAAGAAGCCCAGCTTCTCGGTCAAGGCGATGCAGATCGCCGAAGAAAAGGAAGCCGTCGCACAATATGGTTCGTCGGATTCGGGTGCGTCGCTCGGCGACATCCTCGGCGAAGCGCTGAAGGCCGGCAAGAAGGATTAATCCTTCCCCGCTTTTGCGGTGAAACAAAAGGCCCGCAGAGTGTCCCTCTGCGGGCCTTTTTCTTTCAGCGATATGTTTTGAAAGAACCCTGAATCATGATAGGTTCCATGCCGCGTTGGGAGGGGTCCTCACGCTGTGGAACCGGCAAAGACCGGATGGCCTGCGCCCGTGGGGCGCGCGTGATAACTAGGGGAAGCTGATGATCCGGTCGGAACTGGTTCAAATGATCGCGAGTGAAAACAGCGATTTGCGCCTCGAAGAGGTGGAACGCATCATCGATGAATTCTTCGACGCCATCGTCGAGCAGCTTGCGGCGGGGGGCCGCGTCGAGCTGCGCGGCTTCGGCGCCTTCTCGACCCGCGAACGCGAGTCGCGCACCGGGCGCAATCCGCGCACCGGCGCGCCGGTCGCGGTAAGCGCCAAGAGCGTGCCCTATTTCAAGCCGGGCAAGGAAATGCGCGAGCGGCTGAACGGCTGAAAGTTCACACCTCGTCATTGCGAGCGTAGCGAAGCAATCCAGAGCCGGCGTAAACCGCTCTGGATTGCTTCGCTACGCTCGCAATGACAAATTTCAGCCTCAGTTCTTGAGCCGGTAGCCCGTGCGGAACATCCAGAAGATCAGGCCGAGGCACAGCGCCAGAAACAGCGCCACCGCGCCCATGCTGACCTCGATCGCCACGTCGCCCTGTCCGAAAAAGGTCCAGCGAAAGCCGCTGATCAGATAGACGACGGGATTGAACAGCGTCACCGCGCGCCACGCGGCCGGCAGCATGTCGAGCGAATAGAAGGCGCCGCCCAGGAAGGTCAGCGGATAGACGACGAGCAGCGGGATCACCTGCAGCTGTTCAAAGCTCTGCGCCCAGATACCGATGATGAAGCCGAAGAGGCAGAAGGTCACCGCCATCAGCACCATGAAGCCGACCATCAGCAGCGGATGCGCCACCTGAATGTCGACGAACAGATGCGCGGTCGCGAAAATGATCGCGCCGATGATTACCGATTTGGTTGCCGCCGCGCCGACATAGGCGATCAGCAATTCGAGCGGCGACATGGGCGACGAGAGCATCTCGTAGATCGTCCCCGTCCATTTGGGCATGTAGATGCCGAAGCTCGCGTTGCTGATGCTTTCGGTGAACATCGTCAGCATCATTAGCCCCGGCACGATGAACGCGCCATAGGGCACCGAGCTGACGTCGCTCATCCGGCTGCCGATCGCCGATCCGAAGACGACGAAATAGAGCGTGGTGGTGATGACGGGCAGCATCAGGCTGGTCCACACCGTGCGCCCGAAGCGCGCCATCTCGAACATATAGATCGCGCGGATACCGCGGACGTTGCCGATCATGCCGCCGCTCCTTCGCCGTCCCTGGGTTCGTGTACCAGCCCGACGAAAATATCCTCGAGCGAGCTTTGCCGCGTGTGCAGATCCTTGAAAGCGATGCCGATATCGGTCATCCGCCGCAGCAGCGAAGGTACGCCGGTCGCCTCGGCCTGGCTGTCGAATTCATAGACAAGCTCATGCCCCTCCCCCGCCAGTTCGAGCGTCCAGTCGGCGAGCTCGGCCGGAACGGCGTCGAGCGGCTCGGCAAGATTGAGCGTCAACGTCTTGCGTCCAAGCTTCTTGATCAGCGCGTTCTTCTCTTCGACGAGGATCAGCTTGCCGCGCGTGATGACGCCGACGCGGTCGGCCATTTCTTCGGCCTCTTCGATATAATGGGTGGTCAGAATGATCGTCACCCCGCGCTCGCGCAGGCCCCGCACCATATTCCACATGTCGCGGCGCAGTTCGACGTCGACCCCCGCGGTCGGTTCGTCGAGGAAGAGGATTTCGGGTTCGTGGCTCAGCGCCTTGGCGATCATCACGCGGCGTTTCATTCCGCCCGACAATTCCATGATCTTGCTGCCGCGCTTGTCCCACAGCGACAGATCCTTCAGCAATTGCTCGATGAACGCCGGATCGCGCGGTTTGCCGAACAGCCCGCGCGAAAAAGTGACGGTGGCCATCACCGTTTCGAACGAATCCGTATGCAGTTCCTG
This sequence comes from Sphingopyxis terrae subsp. terrae NBRC 15098, assembly GCF_001598815.1. Lineage (GTDB taxonomy): Bacteria > Pseudomonadota > Alphaproteobacteria > Sphingomonadales > Sphingomonadaceae > Sphingopyxis > Sphingopyxis terrae. Next base: position 292,170 of record NZ_BCZQ01000004.1, read on the forward strand.
CGGCACCAGCCCGATCATCGATCGCGCCGCGCGATAGTCGCGGGCATGATCGTGACCGCCGACCGTCACCGTGCCTTCGCTCGGCGTGACGATACCGCAGACGATGCTGATCAGCGTCGTCTTGCCTGCCCCATTGGGGCCGAGCAACGCAAATATCTCGCCCTTCTCGATGCTGAGGTCGACACCCGCCAAGGCGCGATGCCCGCTCTTGTAAGTCTTTCCCAGACCGGAAATTTCCAGAACCGCTGTCATGCGCGCCGGTCTAGCCGAGGAGCGCGCCGGGACAAAGCGGCAAAGATGACTTGACCTCCCCTCACCCATCGGCATGACAGGCCGCGGTGCGCGGACGTGGCGGAATCGGTAGACGCAGCAGACTTAAAATCTGCTATCCGAACGGGTGTGCGGGTTCGAGTCCCGCCGTCCGCACCAACCGCTGGCACAGGGGAAGCACAGGAATATGACGCGCCGCAGCCTCCGTTCGCGCCGCGGCGCGCGGTTCGCGGGCTCCGCGCTGCTGGTCGCCGCGCTCGCCGGATGCGGCCTGTTCGGCGGTGGCGGGGGTCCGGTGCGGATCGCCGCGATGGGGCCGCTCAACGCCGCAGCGAGCCCGCTCAACGGCGAACTGTCCGCGCCCAATGCGGCGCTGCTCGAAATGACGGCGCAGGGGCTTGTCGGCTATGACGCCGACGGCCAGATCGACACCGGCCTTGCCGAACGCTGGACGGTGACGGGCGACGGGCGCAGCTATATTTTCCGGCTGCGCGAGGCAAAATGGTCGAACGGTCGCGAAGTCACGGCCGACGACGTGGTTTCGGTGCTGCGCGGCTATCTTGGCACGAACAGCCGCAACCTGCTGAAGGACGATTTCCCGGAGATCGAGACGATCCGTGCGATGACCGATCAGGTCATCGAAATCCGGCTCGCAGTGCCGCAGCCCAATATGCTCGAACTGCTCGCGCAGCCTTCGTTGACGATCGTCTACAAGGGCATGGGCTGGGGGCCGATGCGATCGCGCAAGGCCGGACGCGCGCTGCTGCTGACGCCCGCGCCCGACCCGCTCGCCGACGATCCCGAGGCCGCCGAAACCGCCGCAAACGATCCCGCCGCGTCGGTCGAACTCGTCGGCACGACGCCCGCCGGGGCGCTGGCACGCTACAATAATGGCTATGCCGACGGGGTGATCGGCGGCCGCTTTTCGACCCTCCCCTATTTCCTCGTCTCCAGCATCGGCCGCTCGCGCCTGATCGTCGATCCGGTGCCGGGGCTTTTCGGCCTTTCTTTCACCAGCGCCGAAGGGTTCCTCGCCTCCGACATCAACCGCGACGCCCTGTCGCGCGTCGTGCGGCGGCAGCGCCTGATCGACGCCTTCGGCCTCGCCGAATGGCAGCCGCAGCGCGCGCTTCGGCCCGCGGTCTACCGCCGCGATGGCGGCCCTGAACCCTTGCAACCCGCCTGGGCCGACTTCGACAATGATTCGCGCTTCGCCCAGTCGAAGCGGGTGGTCGATAGCTGGCGCGCCGCCGGGCGAGAGATTGCGCCGCTCCGCATCGCGGTCCCCCAGACGCCGGGCGGCCGCATTCTCTTTGCCTATGTCGCCGCCGACTTTGCCCGCATCGGTATCGAAAGCCGCCGCGTCGCTATGGATGCGGCATCGGACCTGCGCCTGATCGACGAGGTGGCGCCGAATGACGACGCCCTCTGGGCGCTCCGCCGGCTGTCGTGCCAGCGCGACACGCTGTGCAACCGCGAGGCACAGGCGAAGATCGATCAGGCCGTGCTCAATATCGACAGTGGCCAGCGCGCGCGCCAGATCGGCGAGATCGAAACGATGCTGGGGCGCTACACCCCGTTCATTCCGATCGCCACGCCGCTGCGCTGGTCGGTCGCATCGCAGCGGCTTGCGGGGTTCAAACCCAATGCGCGAGCGGCCCACCCATTGAATCGCCTGCTCGCCAAACCCAACTAATAATAGGCGCACATCGTCGTGCGCGGTTGGAAAGGACGCCGATGCCCCCCTCGACGCCCAATACGGACGCGATTTTCGAAGCCTTGGTTGCCGATCGCAACAATCCCGCGGCGCTGCGCAAGCGCATCGAAACGCTGGAGCTTCTCCTCGAACGCAGCTTCACCATTCCCGGCATCAATCGGCCGGTCGGGCTCGACGCGATCGTCGGGCTGGTGCCCGTCGTCGGTGATGTCGTGACCGCCGTCATGGGGGCCTATATCATCTGGGAAGCGCGCAATCTGGGCATGCCCAAATGGAAGCTGTGGCGGATGATGGGCAATCTCGGCGTCGATACCGCGCTTGGCGCCATCCCGCTTGTCGGCGACGCTTTCGACTTTCTGTTCCGTTCGAACACGCGCAACCTGCGCATCATCCGGAAACATCTCGACAAGCATCACCCCGGAACGATCGTCATCGACCAGTAGGCGGTTCCCATCGGGTGTCTGATAGTGCTAGCACAGCAGCTTCAGACCCTGCTCATGGAGACCGAGATGATCCGCGCCCGCCTTGCCGCGCTCGCCCTTGCCTGTTCGCTGTCCGCGGCGGCCTTTGCCGCGACCGAGACCGACCCTTGGTTGTGGCTGGAGGATATCGAGGGGGCGAAGGCGCTCGCGTGGGTGAAGGCGGAAAATGCCGCGACCGACAAGCTGATCCTGAACCGCCCCGGTTTCGAACAGGATCGGGCGCGCGCGAAAGCGATCCTCGACGACGACCGCCAGATTGCCGACCCCGGTCAGGTGATGGGCGATACCATCACCAACTTCTGGCGCGATGCGGACCATCCGCGCGGCATCTGGCGGCAAAGTCCGCTGAGTGCCTATCTTGCGGGAACGCCCGAATGGACGACGCTGATCGACGTTGATGCGCTCGGCAAGGCGGAGGGGCAAAGCTGGGTCTGGCACGGCGCCGACTGCCTTGCCCCCACCTACACCCGCTGCCTCGTCTCGCTCAGCCCCGGCGGCACCGATTCGGACGTCGTGCGCGAATGGGACCGCACCACCGGCCGCTTCGTGACTGACGGCTTTGCGCTGCCGCAGGCGAAGAGCGCGGTCGTATGGGAAGACGCCGACACGCTACTCGTCGCCACCGACTATGGCAAAGGCAGCATGACCGCGTCGGGCTATCCGCGCATCGTCAAGCGCTGGAAACGCGGCACCCCGCTCGCCAGCGCCGCGGTGGTCGCCGAAGGCGAAGCCAGCGATGTCGGGATCAACCCGATCGCGATCGACGACGGCAAGACGCGCTGGATCCTCATCGCCCGCAACAAGAGTTTCTATACCAGCGACTACAGCATCCGAGCCGCCCACGGCGCGGGCTTCGTCCCGGCGCCGATTCCCGACACCGCCGACCTGCGCGATGTCATCGGCGGTCAGGCAATCATCTTCCTCAACAAGCCCGCCGACGGCTTCGGCGAAGGCTCGCTCGTCGCGCTGTCGCTCGCCGACGCGGCGGCCGGACGCCCCGCGAAAATGGCGGCGGTGATGGCGCCGACCAAGGCGCAGGCGATTGAGGAGGTCAGCGCGACCGACAATATTCTCTGGGTCAAGGCGCTCGACGATGTCGAAGGCAAGCTGTTCGCGCTGCGCCGCGATCCCGCGAGCGGCACCTGGACCCAGCGCGAGGTGCCGCTGGCGGCCAACGCTACGGTGCATCTGGCCGGCGCGATCGCCAAGCGCGACACGATCTTCGCGACTGCCGAAACGATGCTCGACCCGCCGACGCTTTATGCCGTCACCGACAACGCCGCACCGCGCGTCGTGCAAAGCCTGCCCGCAGCCTTCGACGCCAAGGGCATGACGGTGGAAAAGCGCTTCGCGACGTCGAAGGACGGCACCAAGACCCCCTATTTCCTCGTCCGCAAAGCCGGCGCTAAAGGCCCCGTGCCCGCGCTGATCCACGCCTATGGCGGCTTCCGCGCCGCGCAGACGCCGGGCTATCTGACCGGTCAGCCCTATCGCGCCGGTCCGCTCGGCCTGTTCTGGGTCGAGGACGGCAACGCTTATGTCCTCGCCAATATTCGCGGCGGCGGCGAATATGGCCCCGCCTGGCACCAGGCGGCGCTGCGCGAAAAACGCCAGAACAGTTTCGACGACCTCCACGCCGTCGCGGAGGATCTGGTCAAGACCGGCATCAGCAGCAAGGGCAGGATTGCCATTTCGGGTCGCTCGAATGGCGGCGTGCTGGTCGGCGCCGCGATGACGCAGCGCCCGGATCTCTATGGCGCGGTCATTGCGGGCTCGCCGCTCGAGGATATGAAGCGCTATAACAAGCTGCTCGCGGGCGCCTCGTGGGTCGCTGAATATGGCAATCCCGACGATCCCGCCGACTGGGCCTTCCTGTCGAAATATTCGCCCTATCAGAATGTCCGCAAGGGCGTGAAATATCCGCCGATCTTCCTGTACCTTTCGACGAAGGACGACCGCGTCCATCCCGGCCACGCCCGCAAATTGGCCGCAAAGCTGCAGGATTATGGCAACCGCGTCTATTATCACGAATATCTGGAAGGCGGCCACTCGGTCGGCGCCGACCATGCCGAGGACGCCGTGCGCGCGGCCATGCTCCACGCCTTCCTGCTGCGCGAACTGGTCGAGCGGAAATAGCCGGTCGCTCAGCCGCCGCGATCGTCATGCGCCGCGGCGGCGCGCTGCGGCAGCGCGAGGATCAGCGTGACGATCGCGATGGCAAGCACCGCCGATGCACCGGCGCGGCTCAGCGCCAGCCCGCCATGGTCGAGCGGCTTGTCCAGAAAGTCGCCGACCACCGCGCCGAGCGGGCGAGTCAGGATGAAGGCCGCCCAGAACAGCGCAACATGGCTGATCGCGGTGCGATAATAGGCGATGGCGAGCAGCGCGAGCAATGCACCGAAGATGATTGCGGACCCGAGGTAGCCGAGCGGACCGTCGGCAATCCAGTCGCCGAGCGCGGTGCCCAGCGTCTGCGAAAAGGTAATCGTCAGCCAGTAATAGAGCTCGGCCCGCGGCTCGTGCACCGACTGGATCGAGATGCTGCCGAGCACCCGGTGCCAGACCGCGAGCGATGCCAGCACCGCGCCGAGCAAGAGCAGCGAACCGCCGGGATAGCCGATACCGAGCGAGCGCGTCGCAAAATCGGCCATCGTCGTGCCCGCCGTCGTCGAGGCGATGATCGTCGCCCAATAGAGGAAGGGATGAAAGGCGCGCGCGCGAATCTGCCAGACGATCAGCATCGCCAGCACCGCGGCAAAAATCGCGGTGCTGACCAGATAGCCCAGATTCATCGACATGCTCACCGTGTCGCCCGCGGTCTCGCCGAAGGTGGTCGCCAATATCTTGATGAGCCAGAAACCCAGCGTCACCGCCGGCACTTTGGTCAGCACCTGCTTTTCCCTATCGGTCATTTGCATCTCCTTGTGCGGCGCACGATTAGCGCGGCGGAGCGTTTCGCCCTATAAGCAGGCGCTTATTCCCGTCCCGATAAGCGGAAGTGCCATGCCATCTACCCAGTCCGCGCCCGGTAAAAGCCGCCTTTTGCCCCGTCTGATCGGTCCGATAGCAGTGGTGGCGCTTCAGGCTGTCGCCGCGAGCTATTTCGTCGTCGACGGGATCGACGATCTGATCGAACAGGCCGGACGCGGCTTCAGCGTCGAGGTGATGATGGAATGCCTCGTCGCCCTCGCACTGCTCGCCGGCGTCGTACTCGGCGCGCGCCACCTGCGCCGGATCGCAGGCGATCTCGCACGCGCCGACGATTCGCTCGCCCGCACGCGCGGCGCACTCGCCGACCATATTGCCCATCGCTTCGATGCCTGGTCACTGACGCGCGGAGAGAGCGACGTCGCGCTGTTCGCGCTCAAGGGCTGCGACGTCGCCGAAATCGCTCGACTCCGCGGCGCTGCGTCAGGCACCGTGCGCGCGCAGCTCAGCCAAGTCTATGCCAAGGCAGGCGTCGGCAGCCAGGCCATGCTGATGTCGCTGTTTCTGGAAGACCTGCTCGACACCGATCCCGCCGCGGGGCCGCAACGCGGCGAGTGAGGGGCGTCAATCCATTGGCTCGCCGCTGGGACGCCACGCGATCGCCGATACCCGCACGCAATGGATGGAACGGGACTCGATCCTGCCGCATCGTCGGCGGAACCCAGCCCTGTGATCTGCGCGACGGCCGCCGCGAGCGTGGACCGGGAGACGCGAAAGGGCGTAGCCGATACCGTTCATATCGGCTGCAACGACGATAGCGATCTTCTTGCGCCCCGCCCATGATGCGATGGCAAAGATCGCAGGGCGTATCACGCACGCAGGACGATACCGGATAAGGGGGGGCGGCCTTCCGTTCGGGCGCGCGGGCGCGACCGAGAGCGGGCGGAGCATGGCATGGAGGCGCGCTAAGTCACTAAAAAGACGCCAAGCCTTTATTCATATATACATTGGTTTTAATGTATATTGACATCAATATCAACATGGCTCAGCTTCCTGGCAGGAGAAAGCTCCAGCCGGCTACCGGCACAAAATCAGGGGAGAGAATATGCTACACATCCGGCCCGCTCGCATTTCGCGCACGGTCAGCCTTCTCGCGTTGGGAATCGCCATCGCGACTCCCGCGGCCGCTCAGCAGGGGCCACAGGCCGAGGAAGCAACGGACGGCAATCTGATCATCGTGACGGCGCAGAAGCGCGAAGAAGCCATTCAGGATGTGCCGATCGCGATATCTGCCTTCTCCGCCGAGGCGCTCGACAATTACAAGATCGAAAGCGGCTCGGAGTTGCTGCGCGCGGTCCCGAACGTGAATTTCTCCAAGAGCAATTTCAGCATGTACAACTTCTCGATCCGCGGGATCGGGACCAAGGCGATTTCGGCGTCCAGCGATCCCGCGGTCGCGGTGAGTTTCAACAACACGCCGCTGATCCGCAACCGCTTGTTCGAATCCGAACTCTTCGACATGCAGCGGGTCGAGGTGCTACGCGGCCCGCAGGGAACGCTTTATGGCCGCAACGCCACGGCGGGGGTGGTGAACCTGATTCCCGCGTTGCCCGATGACATGTTCGGGCTCGATACCAAGGTCGAGGTCGGCAACTACAAGACCATGCGGGCCAGCGGGATGATCAACGTCCCCATCACCGACACGCTGGCGATCCGCGCTGCCGGCGCACTGACAAGCCGCGACGGGTTCGACTACAACACATTTACCCAGCGACGCGTCAACGGCCGCCAGCTCTGGTCGACCCGCCTGTCGATGCAGTGGAAACCCAGCGATCGCCTGAAAATAAATGCGATCTGGCAGCATTTCGATGAAGATGACGATCGGTCGCGCACCGGCAAACAATTGTGCACGCGCGATCCCGGCCCGGCAGAGATCAATGGCATCCGGATTCCCGATGGGACGCAGCCGGGCGTCGTCACGCCACTTGAAGAGAATCTTCGGGGGCGCTTCAGCCAGGGTTGCCAATCCGCGTCGCTTTATGACGATGCCGCCTATGGCACGCCGAACGGATCGGGCCTTGCCTTTGTCGTCGCCGGTCAGGTGGTCATTCCGATGGGCCTTCCGCCGGGCAATTCCTTTCAGCAGGTCTATGCCTTCCTTCCGACCGATCCTTTTGTCGATGCAACCCAGTCGCGCAACCTCAGGGAAATCGCGACCGGCTATGATCCGGTTTTTCGCGCCAAGAACGATATCTTCCAGGGCAATGTGGAATTCGACGTCACCGATGCCCTGACCTTCGTGTCGCAGACCGCCTATGCCCGCGATCGCTACTATTCGTCGCAGGACTATAATCGCTTCGTATCCGGACCGTTGTTCAGCGATACGACCGGGCTGCTCGACCCGCAAACAGGGGTTCCGATAAGCCAGGCTCATGCCGCGCCGGGTGGCATTTTCTGCGACCCGCAGCTGGGCTGTTCCAACCGGCTGCTGGCGGTCGATCTCAGCCGGTCGCGCAATCGCCAATGGTCGCAGGAGTTTCGTCTGCAATCCTCCTTCGACGGACCGTTCAATTTCAACCTTGGCGTCAATTATCTCGATTTCAAAACGCAGGACGACTATTTCGTTTTCAACAACGCCTTCACCTACATCGCATATAATCTGTACAATCGTTCGCCCCCCTATGGCACGACCAATTACGACCCCTGCCCGATCGGAACGACGGGAAGCGATTGCGTTTACGTCGACCCCAATCCAATCGATTCCCTCGATGAACAGGGCCATAATTATTTTCTCAGCCGCAATCTGGTGCGGACGAAATCCTGGGCGATTTTTGGTGAGGCTTATTGGAACGTCACCGAAAATCTGAAGATCACCGCAGGCCTGCGCTGGACCAAGGACAAGAAAACCACCACGCCGGTGCAAAGCCAGTTGCTGCTTGGCGGCGGCGGCGGGACCATCGGGACGAGCGGCGGCAATGTAAGCTTCGGATATCCGACCGATCCCGATGTCGTCCAGAAATGGTCGGAACCGACGGGCCGCATCGTGATCGACTGGAAGCCCGATCTGGGCTTTGCCGACCAGACTCTGATCTATGCGTCTGCCTCGCGCGGTTACAAAGGCGGCGGCACCAACCCGCCGCGCCCAAATCTGAACCCGCGTATCGTCCAGTTCCAGCCACTGCCGGCGACCTTCAAGCCCGAATATGTGACCGCCTTTGAAATCGGGACGAAGAACAGCTTCGACGGGGGGCGGGTCACGCTGAACGCGACGGCATTCTATTATGATTACGAAGACTACCAGATCTCGCAGATCGTCGATCGCATTTCGCTCAATGAAAATTTCGACGCGACGAGCTGGGGCCTCGAACTCGAAACCGCATGGCAGCCGTCGCGCGCTTTCCGGGTCGACGCCAATCTGGGATATCTGCGAACCCGCCTCAAGAAGGGTGCCCGATCAATCGACGTGATGAACCGCACACAGGGCAATCCGGACTGGGTGTTGCTGCGCCCGTGGATCCAGCTGCCATCGAACTGCATCGCGCCGCGAGAGATCGTCGAGAATATCCTCAGCAATCCCGTGACCCAGTTCGGCGTGGGCCTGAATGCCCTGCAGGCGTTGTGCGGTGGGTCCAAGGAAATGGGAACCTTCGACCCGTCCATCACCGACGGCTTGCCGCTCTATCAGTTTTACGGGTTCGAATATAATCCGATCACCGATGCACCCAACGGCGGACGCGGATTTTTTGCCGATCTGGAAGGCAATGAGCTGCCCAACGCACCGCGCCTGACATTCAATATCGGTGCCCAATATACTATTCCCATCGACAATGGTGATTGGGAACTGACCCTGAGAGGCGATTATTACCGTCAGTCCAAAAGCTTCGCACGCGTATATAATAGCGCCTATGACCGCTTGAAGGGATGGGACAATGTCAACCTGGCGGTAACACTGATGCGACCCGATGATGAATTGACATTTCAGTTCTACGTTAAAAATGTCTTCAACAAATCGCCCATCACCGACTTATTCACCAACAGCGACGACACGGGATTAAGCACGAACGTATTTACGCTGGACCCAAGAATATTCGGCGTCAGTATCGCGAAGCGATTCTGAGGTCTATCTTCCAGCTTCCGGCGGGTCAGGCGAGTAAAATGGTCATACGGCCCGGCCTTCTGGTACTCGACCGGTTACGCGACAGCGGGCTGCCCCGGCATAATGTTGCGCTTAATCTGGCCGTTGGGCGCCGCGGAATGGGGGCGTCGCTGAACGCGAACTGGAATGGCCCGGCGCGCGTCCGCTTGGACGCCGCCGTCGGCGCGACGGAATTTCGTTATCCATCCTGGGCGCAGTTCAATCTGGGGTTGTTTGTCGAGCCCGAACGGTAGGGCGGAATATCGCGCGCGCGAAATTGGGCGTCCAATCTCAGAATATCCCTCGATGTCCAGAATATTCTGAACGGATATCAAAGGGTGACGGTTTTGGGCGCGACCACGCGACGCGGTTTGACGCGCGACGAAATCGACCCATTGGGCCGAACCATCCGCCTTAACATCCGAAAACAATTCTAGGGTCAGGACGCGGCTGGCGGAATTCCCGACGGAAGCAGGAACAGGGGCAGGATACGGGCCATCAGGTCGCGCATCGCATCGTCTTTTTGGTCCAGCATGTCGCGCAAATAAGGGCCAATCACCGCGTCGCCGAATGCACTCACCGCTATCATCAGCACCGCTGCCCGTACCCGGTTCTGTGCGCCCTCGTCCGTCGATTGGCCAACGATCGCTTCGACGAGCGAGCAAACCGCTTCGCGCACGGGCTCAAGGTGCGCCACATCTCCCGACAGGATGATCCAGGCCGCGAGCGGCCCGGCACCGCCCTTGTCGAAGGCGTCGAAAACCCGATCCGTCACCGCGCGCGGCGCCGCTGCGTCGGTCTTGAGCAATTCGACCACATGGCCAAGTGCGACCGTCAGGTCGTTGATCATCGATCCCATCAGGGCAGACTGAAGGCGGGCGGCCGACCCGAAATGATGCAGGACATTGGCATGCGACATACCGATGTCGTCACCGATATTCGCCAGCGTCACCGCCCCGGGCCCGCCCTCAAGCAACAAGCGCCGCGCCGCCGCCAGCCCCTCCTCGCGAACTTCGGGGCCCAGCCGCTTGCGCCGCTTCACGCGCGGCATCGCTTCCTTTTGCATTCCATTGTTCCTTGCGGCCGTCCCACCCACCTGGGCCGAAATCCTCGGCGTCCTTAGCGCAAAGCGCTCGCCTGTCACAATGCATCTGTGCCCGGGGGCGGGCACGCTAAGCCCTCACCGTCCAATCTGATCGGCCTTGTCGCGCAGGTCGGCGGCCGCCTGATCCCTGCCGCGCCGTTCGAGAAGATCGGCATAGAGTCGCATGATGTCGGCGTTCAGCGGTTGCAGGCGATAGGCGAGCGCGATCATCGGCAGCGCGCGGGCGTCGTCGCCCTTTGCGGCCCAGGCCCGCGCCAGTTCGCGCAGGATGACCACGTCGCGGTTGCCGATCCGTTGCCGCACCCATTCGAAATGGGCGATCGCCTGATCCCAATGCCGCAAGTCCATCGCCAGATGCCCCGCCAGCCGTTCGGCGGCGAGGCTCGATGGCTGGCGATTGCGCAGCGCGAGGATCGCCGCGCCCGATCCCGCCGGATCGCCCGAGCGATAGAGCGCGTTGGCGAGCCGCAGCGTCGTGCGCTCGCCCGCGTCGAGATCGCGCGCGGCACGATAGGCGGCGATGGCAAGATCATAGCGCTCGCCCGCCAGCGCCGCGTCGCCGAGCAGGATATGCGCGTCGGCGACGCCGCGATTGGCGTCGCGCAGCCGCGTCGCGCGCGCGATGGCCCGGGCATATTGGCCGCTTGCCATGTCGGCCGCGATCGCCGGGATCGCCTTTGCCGGATCGAGCGGGGCGGCATCGGCCGCCATCGCGACCAGGCCATAGTCGTTATCGACTGCAAAGGGCCCCCCCTCGCCGCGCGCCAGACTGGCGGCGCGCGCCTGATAATCCGCAGATACGCCGCCTCGGCCTTCTTCGGCAGCGACGCGTGCAGCAAGCAGCAGCGACCAGCTATCGGCGTCGCCGCGATCGACGATCGGTTGCAGCGCCGCCATCGCGCCGTCGTCGTCGCCATCGGCCCAGTTCGCCGCAGCCAGCACGCGCCGCGCGGTGAAATTGTCGGGCTGTTCGGCAAGCAGCCGCTCGGCCCAGCTCGCGCCGACCGCCTCGCCGCCCAGTTGCAACTCGACGATGGCGCTCAGCAGCATGAAGGCCGGTTCGTCGTCCATCTGCCCGCGCGTGCGCTGGAGCAGGCTGCGCGCGAGCTGATAATTGTCGGCGCGCGCCGCGAGCACCGCCTGCAGATAATAGATCCGCGGATCGCCGGGGATCAGCGTCGCAGCGTGGCGCAACGCGACCAGCATGTCGCGATAGCGGCCGATATCGCCGAGCGTCGCGGCCTGATCGATCAGCGCCCCGGCATTGTCGGGATCGGCGGCGAGCGCCGCGTCGTACCAGCGCAGCGATGCGCGCAGCCCCTCCTCGGTGCGGACGAGATTGGCCTTCAGCGCCAGCGCGGCGCTGTTCGTTCCATCAAGTTCGATCGCATAGTCGGCCGCATCGCGGGCGCCCTTGATATCGGCATTGGCATTGCGGAAGCGCGCGACATCGACCCACAACATCGAATCGCGCGGTAATTCGCGCACCGCGCGGTCATAGGCGTCGCGCGCCGACGCAAGGTCGCCATTGGCCAGATGGACATTGCCCGCGACCCACGCCGCCTCCCCCATCATTTCGGGCGCGATCGGACCGCCGTCGAGTTCGTCGAAGGCGCGGCGGCCGTCGCCCTGCATCGCATAGGCGCGCGCGAGCAGCGGGCGCAGCACGGCGCGATTGCCGCCCGCCTCGATCGTCGCCTTGACCGCGGCCTCAGCCGCCACTCCGTCGTCAAGCCGGAACAATATGCGGATCAGCCGGATGCGCGGTTCGAACGATTGCGGATCGTCGGCGACCGCCCGTTGCAGTTCGGCGCGGCGTTCCTGCAGGTCGGCGCGCGAACCCGGCGGCTGCGGCGCGGCGCAGCCGGCGAGCGCCGACGCCGCGACCAGCACGGCCAGCCAAGGCCCGCGCCATGCCATTCAGGCCTGAATCCGATATTGCTTGAGCAGGTCGTAAAGCGTCGGGCGACTGATCCCGAGCAATTTCGAGGCAAGCGAGATATTCCCCTCGCTTTGCGTCATCGCGCGGCGGATCGCCACGCGGTCGGCGGCTTCGCGCGCGCTGCGCAGATTGAGGTGGCTTTCCCCGGGCTCGTCGCCGCGCCCCGCCATGTCGAGATCGTCCTTCGTCACCAGCTTGCCGTCGGCCATGATGACCGCGCGCTTGATCCGGTTTTCCAGCTCGCGCACATTGCCCGGCCAGCGCGCCGCATCGATCGCCTGCAACGCGTCGGGGGTAAAGCCACGCACCGCCGGGTTCATTTCGGGCGCATATTTATGCAGGAAATTCCGCGCCAGCAGCACCGCGTCGCCCGGCCGTTCGGCGAGCGCGGGGATCTTCACCACCATTTCGGCGAGCCGGTAATAAAGGTCATCGCGGAAGGCCCCTTGGGCGATCATCGCGTCGAGGTCGCGGTGCGTTGCACAGACGATCCGCGTGTCGACTGCAATCGGCTTGCGGCCGCCGATGCGCTCGATCGTGCGTTCCTGCAGGAAGCGCAGCAGCTTCACCTGCAGCGGGAGTGGGATGTCGCCGACTTCGTCGAGGAACAGGGTGCCGCCGTGCGCCAGCTCGATCTTGCCCTCGGTGGTTTTGACCGCGCCGGTAAACGCGCCTTTTTCATGCCCGAACAATTCGCTTTCGAGCAGATTTTCGGGGATGGCGGCGCAGTTGATCGCGACGAAAGCGCCGTCGCGCCGCCCGCTCGCCTCGTGCAGCCCGCGCGCGAGCAATTCCTTGCCGGTGCCGCTGGCGCCGAGCAGCATCACCGACACGTCGAGGTTGGCGACGCGCTCGATCGTGCGCGCGACCTTCTGCATTTCGGGGGCGCCGGTGATCATGCCGCCGAGGACGCGGTTGTCGCCTGTCCCCGCCTCGGCAAGCCGCGCATTTTCGACCTCGAGCGCGCGGACGTGAAAGGCGCGGCGGACGATCAGCCCCAGTTCGTCGATGTCGATCGGCTTCTGATAGAAGTCCCACGCCCCGTTCGCGATCGCGGCAAGGGCGCTGGCGCGCTCGCCATGCCCGGACACGACGATCACCTTGGTATCGGGCTTCAGCTCGAGGATCGCCTGCAGGATGCGGAAGCCCTCGCGCGTCCCGTCGGGATCGGGCGGCAGGCCGAGGTCGAGTGTGACCACCGAAGGTTCTTCCGCGCGCAGCAGGTCGATCGCGCTGTCATGGTCGCCCGCGACCAGCACCTCATAATCCTCATAGGCCCATTTGAGCTGCGTCTGCAGCCCCGGATCGTCCTCGACGACCAGCAGTTTCGGGCGAGGCGCGCCGGTGTCGCTCATTGATTTACCGCTTTCCTGTCGTCCTGATCGTCATTGACCGCGTCGCGCCCGTCGGCGAGCGGCAGCCACAGCGAAAAATCGCTGCCCTTGCCCGGCTCGCTCGTCACCTCGATCCGCCCGCCCATCGCCTGCGCCAATCCCATCGCCTCGAACGCCCCCAGCCCGAAGCCGCCATCCTTGGTCGAAACAAAGGGTTTGAACAGTTCGTCGCGAATGAAGGCGCGCGTCATGCCGCTGCCCTGGTCGATGACATCGATCCGCACCCGGCCCTGTTCGGCGACCGCGATCAGTTGCACCGGCGTATCGGACGGCGAGGCGTCGATGGCATTGGTGACGAGATGCTGGACGATCTGGCGGATCGACGCCGCATCGCCCCACGCCGTCAGCCCCGCCTGACACCCGACGAACAGCGCGCGGCGCGCGCGCACTTCGGCTGCGACGTCGTTGAGCACCGGCTCGATCAGGACGCGTCCGCGCTCGCCCGCGGGTCCACGCCCGCGCGGCGACAGCCGTTCGAGCAGGTCGGACAGGCGCCCGGCCGAAATGCGCAGCGTCTCGATCATGTCGGCACGAAACTCCGGCTTGTCGGCATGGCGCTCGGCATTGCGCGCGAGCAGCGACAATTGGCTCGCCAGATTCTTGATGTCGTGCATGATGAAGGCGAAGCGGCGGTTGAATTCGTCGAAGCGCTTGGCTTCCGACAGCGCCTGCTGTCCCTGCGCTTCGGCCAGATAGCTCGCCGCCTGCTGGCCCGCGATGCGCAGCACGTCGAGATCCTCCCAGTCGAGCGCGCGCGACACCGGCGGGCGGTGGAGCACCACGACCGCTATCATCCGCTGAAAATGCAGCACGGGCACCACCACCCACGCCCGCGGGTCGGAGAGCAGCCAGTCGGGAATCGCCAGATCCTCCGCCCCCTGCCGCTTGCCCGCGCGTTCAGCGTCGAGATCGACGATGTGCCGCGTTTCCTGAAGCATATAGGCCGATCGCGGCGACAGCGACGCATCGCCCTGCCCCTCACCTTCGCCCGCCTCGGCCCAGCGCCACCGGTCAGCAGCCCGAAAGCCACCCTGCCCGTCGGGTACCAGCAGCAGCGCGCCGGGACTGCCGGTCAGTTCGGCAAGCGCCTTGGCGACACGGCGGTGGAGATCGCCCCCATCCTCGCCCCCCTCCACGCCATCGCCCGCCCGTTCACCGAACTGGCCCAGCGTCGCGGTGAAGCGCAGCCATTCGGCACGGTAATCATAGCGATGCTCGAAGAAATGCTTGGAGATCATCACCGACAGCCAGGCGCGCGTCGGCGCCGATAGCAGCAGCAGGCCGCCGATTCCCAGCGCCGCGATCAGGAAGATCCCCTGCGCCGCCTCTCCATAATCGCCGCCAATCAGCCGCGTGACCGCCCCGACGACGCCGATCAGCACCAGATATGCGGCCGCCGCGAGCAGCAACATCCCCCGTGCCGCGACGCTGCGCGACAGGCGGATACGCTCGCGCCCGACGTCCATCGCGGCGAGCACGAACAGCGGCAGGATCAACAGCGCGACCGCGGGAAGCAGCGCGATCAGCGTCGTCGCGCGGGTACCGGTCAGCGCCCCGATGAACTGGATATTGAGCTCATAGGTCCACAGCATCGCGAAGCCGCCGGCGATTGCCAGCACCGGGGTGCGGATCGCGGCGCTCGCGCGGCGCACGCCGCCATCGACGACGATCAAGCCGCCGGTCGCGACGATCATCGCCGAAATCGCAAGCGTCGGCGCCGCCCAGGATTCGGCCGCATCGCCGCCCTGCCAGATCGACAGCGCGCCGATACCGAACATCAGGAAACAGATGGTCAGCAGCAGTCGCTGAACCAGCCGCAGCGGCCGCCCCATCGGCGCCGCCGCACTCCAGAAACTGGCGCCGAGCCATAGCAGGATCGCCGCATCGCGCAGCGGTTGCACGACGAGCGCGGCCGCACTGTCCGGCCCCGCGAGCCACAAGGCGCCGCACCACACGGCCATCGCCGCCGCCGCCGCAGTCGTGGCGCGCGGCGCGGTGAGCAAGGCCGCCATGCGCGCGCGCGGCCGCACGAGCAGCCAGATCGCGGCACCCGAAAAGCCCAAGGTCCCAAGCCCGGCGAGCAAATGCGTAAGGCCGGCGAGCAGCGTCATCGTCAGCGCGCGCCCTCCGGCCACAGCACGACGCGCACCGTCTGGAGCAGGATCAGAAGATCGAGAAAGGGAGAATAATTTTTCGCATAATAGAGATCATATTCCAGCTTCACCCGCGCATCTTCGACCGACGCGCCATAGGGATAGTTGATCTGAGCCCAGCCGGTCAGGCCGGGCTTCACCATGTGACGCTCGGCATAATAGGGAAGCTGACGTTCGAGTTCGTCGACGAAGCTCGGCCGTTCGGGGCGCGGGCCGACGAAGCTCATCTCGCCCTTCAGCACGCACCAGAGCTGCGGCAGCTCGTCGATGCGCAGCTTGCGGATGATGTGGCCGACGCGCGTGATGCGGGGGTCGTTTTCCGCCGCCCACACCGCCTTGCCCGCCGCTTCGGCATCGGTGCGCATCGAACGGATCTTCAAGATATTATAGGGTTCGCCGAACAAACCGACGCGCGGCTGGCGATAGAGGACCGGCCCCTTGCTATCGAGCTTCACGGCAAGCGCCGCGATCAGCGCGAGCGGCAGGCCGATCACCAGCACGATCAGGCTGGCAACGATATCGAACAGCCGTTTGCCGACCTTGGAGATGCGTTGCCCCGCCGAAAAGCCGTCGGAAAAGATCAGCACGCTGGGGTTTGTCGTCGCCAGATCGACGCGGCCCGTCTCGCGTTCGATGAAGCTGGCGATGTCGTTGACATGCACGCCGGTGGTCTTGACGCGCAGCAGGTCGGCGAGCGGCAGCGCATTGCGCCGCTCCTCCATCGCAAGCACGACCTCGCCCGCGCGCAGCGCAACGACATGGTCGGAGAGGTTCGCGATCGCTTCGCGTGGGACCGCCTCGGCAATCGTGCGCTCGTTCCCGGTCATCGCAACGAAGCCGACGACGTCGATGCCGCTTCCCGGCGCCTCGGCCAGCGCGCGCAGCCGCGCTGCACGCGCGCCGGCGCCCAGCACGAGGATGCGCCGCTTGAACGCATCGGCGCCCGCACTTTGCGTCAGCGCCAGCCGGATGAGAAACAGTGCCGCGATCGCCAATCCCATCGCGTAAAAGCTGTTGACGCGCCACAGCGTCGCGGTCGGCAAGAGAAAGCCGACCACCGAAAGGAAAATGACGCCCAGCGAGACCGCGGCGAGCAGGCGCGCCGTCGCGAATTTCATCGATCGCAGCGCTTCGGCGCCATACATGCCGGTCGCCATCATCGCGAGCGAATTGGCGACGGCAAAGGTGGTGAGCGGCAACCAGCGATCGCCGAAGTCACCGGCATCGAAGCCGGCGATATGCGCATAAAGCGCCCACGCCGCATTGGCAGACGCAAACAGCGCTGCAAATTCGAGCAATGCGAGCCAGACGACCGCGTGCGGGACATAATGTTTGAACAAACGGAACATGTTGCGCCTGGCCCTTTCGGGCTGACATCCTAAGGTCGAGGCG
>NZ_BCZQ01000005.1 GCF_001598815.1 Sphingopyxis terrae subsp. terrae NBRC 15098
CGTGCCTACCCGGGTATCCAGCGAACGGTCGCGATAGCCGTTGCGCCAGGTCGCGCGCTCGCTGCTGCGTTCGTGGCGACCCGCGCCGATCAGGCCATCAACGTCGGCCTCCATGATCAGCTGCAGCACGTTCTCGGCGATGGTGCGCAAAAAATCCGGTTGGCCGCCCTTCGCAGCAAGCTCTTCGATCAGTAATCTGTCCTCGGTCATCGGGAACTCCTCTTCGTCACGGTTGAAGTGTGCAAACTCCACCATAACGATGAACCCGGTGGCCACCAGCGACGCCGCATTCCGGGGTGGGGCATGCCCCACCCCGGAATACACCATCGCCTACACCGGAAATTACACCACGAGCGCGGACGCTAACATACTTTTGGCATAGCCGATCTCACCAGCACGACTAAGACGTTAATTCTGATTTTCCTACGTTGAAACTTTAACGACCTGCAGAGTCGGTGCGAGCCCGCGATCAAAGCATTGCGCTACCTCAGCGCGCACCGTCGCCTGAACGAACGGCTGTTAGCGGCGATCGCCGTCCGAAAGGAGGCGGGCCGCTTCCCACCGATTACTCCAATCGGCGGCTTCAGAACGGAAAGACGGCTATTGGGAGCGCCGTCGATCAATCGAACGACCGAAATTGAGCGCCTTCCTGACGGTCTGCAATGTAGCTATCCATCCTGCATCCTCTGTCAGGAGTAGACGATCGCGCTCCCTGATTCAAACGAGCGGCTTTGGTCGGTCATTGCCATTCCAGTGGCGGGGCCCGTAGCGTCAGTGGACGCGATGACCGTATCACACTATCGTCCCGCCGAGATGTTCCAGCTCAATTGCACCAAGAAGCTGCTCGATCGGATCAAGCCGGAAATCGTTGCCTCTGAGCAAAGCGACACCACGCTGGGCAACTGGTACGCCACCGTCCTATTCTGGAAGCCGCAAGTCGCTTTGCTGGTTTCTGAGCGCACACTGCTTCCCGTGCTTATGCCGCTGGCCCCAGCGGCTTCGCTTGCTCGAAGATTCCCCGCACAATTGGCGCTGGTTCTGAAGGAGCACGGCATCTCATCTGAATTCATCGCCCAGGAAGTCTGGCGGATGGACAAGGTCCAGTACTCGAAAACTGCGAACCGGAGCGTCGTGGGCATCCTCAATGAGTTCGTTCGACAAGCCGAGTTCTGGCTGGCCGCCTATGCCTATGAAAAGGGTGATGATGACGACCTTCTGGCGATTTCCGCCAAGCTAGCGGAGACACCTTGTAGCCCGCTATACAAGGGGCCGGTTTCGCCGGACAAGGCCCTCGACGAACTCGTGAAGGCTGGTTCGCAGATTTGAGACTGCTGGCCGGAAACTGTGCTCGGAGATCCTACAGCACTCGGCCGGAAGCCCAACTCATGCCGTCAGACGGGATCGGACGGCAAATCGACAATCCGGAAGACAGCGCCCGATCCGGCATCACGGACCAGATCAACGCGCTGGCCATCCCAGTGATAATCGAGGTGCCGTCCCTGCAAGGGGTTTGACGCGCAGTCCGGGTAGAAGAGGGCGACGCACTCCCCACCAGGATGCCGCAAGCTCGGGTAGAGAATGCCGTCGGATTCCGCGCCCCTGAGAATCGCAGCCAGAGCTTGGGATGCTGCGTAACTTTCAGGATCCAGCGCCGGCGCGGGTTCTACATCTCTGAGATCATGGAGGTCTGCATCGACCGCCATGACAATCTCCCGGAATTGCGAGGTCCAGCCAGGCGCTTCCTTTGTCCGTGCCATGAAGCGGGCGTGGTGGTGGATCGTCTCGAACAGCGCGGTCTCGAACCGGTCGCCCACGTAGAGCACGCCGTAGCTGCCATCGGTAAAGCGGCTCGGCCGGTCCGTGCTGATGTGGGTGAATGGCGCCATGAGGTAAGAGGCCCCGTTGCCGCCGACGCGGCGGTCAACCGGAACGAGGTCGAGATTGCCAATTGTCGCCATGATGCGGGGATTGGTCTTCTGCTCTGCCGAGATCAGCAGCGGCCAGTCGGCAGGGTCAGCGATATCCTCGAACAAGTCGATCGGTGGAAAGGCACTGCGGATGATCCTGACAGCGCCCTTCCACTCAACTCGAGAAACGGGGATATCTGCCGCTCCGCTCACCAGCCACCACGTTCGGCGTCGAGGTAGCGACGCACCCGCATGATGTCGGTGAGTTCGCCCCCGAGCATCAGGTCGAGCGCGCTGGAGCCCGCGAAAGCCTCATTCGCCACCCTGATCCACGCGTAACCACGGGTCGCCTCGGAAAAAATGATCCGGAGCGCCTTGTGGATGCCCATGAGGTTGGAGAGACGCGCACGCCCGTCGCGCGAAATACGCCCGGGTCCTTCTGCCTTCCATCGGCGATAGGAGCGCACTGGCATGTCAAGCAGCGTTGCCGCCTGCTCGTCGGTCAGCTCCCATTTGCCGAACAGATTGAGGACCGCCCGGAACATGGCAGCCGCCTCGTCCTGGGTAATCGGATCGGGCCGGAAGGCGGTAACGGCAGTATCAACGGGTTGCAGAGCCAGCATGGCATTTCTCCATATGGCATCATATATTCTAAATAATGCCATTTGGCAAGGGCTATGCCGATGATGCCAGTCTGGCAATCACGCTCGCTGCGCCTTCGATCGGCACGAAGAGCCGGGTCTGATAGCGGATGATCTCGGTAAAGCAGCCTTGCGCCTTGTACCAGTCGAGCCGAGCAACACTCCATCCGGTGAGTTCAAGTCGCTGTGAGCCATTGACCAGGCTGCGTTTGACCATGAGCATTTCGCGGCCGGCCAATTCCATGGCCCGGCCATTTGCCAGGACGGTCTGGACAATGTCATCGGCGGACAGCGTCTGCTCGCGCTCGAGACCCAGCGCCCGGCAGAGATCCAGCACGCAATGGGCCGGAACCTCGCGGCCGAGGAGCGAACGACCATCCGCTGCCGATATGCGGTTCACCCTCACGAAATCAGACGGGAGCTTGTCCCAGACTGGCAGCAGAAGGCCCGTGGCAAGATAGAGGCGTTCACGCTTATGACTGGTCCGAGCTTCCTCGACCTCGACAACCCATGCATCGCGGAAGGCATCTATGGAGATATCCTCCCAACTGCTCTCAGTGAGCTGATCCTCGGTAATGTGACTGCGCTTGAGCGGACGCAGCAATTCGAAGCGAGCAATGCGGCTGCCGTCGTCAGCGAGAATGCTGCGAGCGGGCACAAGCAGGGCGACCCGACCTGAGCGGGCGTTTCGAACAAGCCGCTGCCGCTGCCCAGCGATGCCGTGGAGCTCCTCGAGCCGCTCCAGCGTGAGCGGCTTCAGGGCTCTGGCAATTTCCAATTCCAGCAGATGGGTCGTCGCACCTGATGCCGGATCGGTGCGCAGCAGCGTGTCCGACAGGACTGTGAAGTCCTCGACCGCGATGGTCTCGAGGCCGAGGTCGAGTGTGCCGGCCTGCCGGGCGGCATCGATGCGCGCATCGACCAGCCCCATGAACTCGTCGAAGATCGCGTTCTGCAGGGCGATAGGCAGCGCGAGGATACGATTGAGCCACCGCTGGATCGACGGTAGGTCATCGACCATCGACCCGTCAGGCGCTTCAATCCGCAGGCCTGTCAGCTCCTGAAATCGTCCAAGGCTGACCGCTTCAAGCTTGCCGGTGAACAACAGCCCGAACCAGCGATGGAGCGCTTCCTTGGCGTAGATGCTTTCTAGATTGTCGGCAGGATCAAACAGGTTCTGTCCGCCGGTCTGGCGCTGCCCGCGCGTCAGAGCGCCAAGACTGTCCAGTCGCCGCGCGATAGTCGAGATGAACCGGCGCTCGCCGCGCACGTCGGTGGTCACCGGCCTGAACAGCGGGGCTGATGCCTGGTTGGTGCGATTGGTCCGGCCAAGGCCCTGGATCGCAGCGTCAGCCCGCCAGCCCGGTTCGAGCAGGAAGTGGACGCGGCGCGCCTGGTTCCCAGCGGCCAGATCGGCATGGTAGCTGCGCCCCGTTCCCCCAGCGTCGGAAAAGACCAGGATGCGCTTGGCGCCGTCCATGAAAGCCTGGGTCTCAGCGACGTTGGCGCGCGGCGACCGCGATTGGAGTTTTTGACGACCGTCGCGCCCGATGATGAGCCGACGCGTGCGACCGGTGACTTCCGCTACCTGATCAACGCCGAAGCGCTCGATGATAGCATCGAGTGCGGTCGCGATCGGCGGCAGGGCGCAAAGCGCCTCGATCATCCGGTCACGCGCGGCAAGCGCGGAGCGGCAGAGCACCGGTGCGCCTTGCTCGTCAGTCATGGGCTCGGAGCGAGGATTGCCGTTTTCGTCGGTAAACACCGCCATCAGGCGAACGGGAAAGCTCTTGGCGAGATAGTCGATTACATATTCCCGCGGGGACAGGTCGATCTCAAGAGCTTCGCGTGCCTCGTCCGACAGGTCGGCAAGCCGGCGGTCGAGCATTGCTTCTGCCGTCGAGACCAGCTGGACGACAACAGCCTGCCCATCGGCAATCGCCGCATGGATCGCGGGCAGCAGGCTTGGGAGCTTCATCGACAGAAGCAGCTGCGCGAAGAAGCGTTGCTTGGTTCCCTCGAAGATCGACAGCGCTGCGGACTTGGCACCGGAGTTGAGCGTCCCCCCGGTCTCGCTATCCACGATCCGCGTGGCATCCAGTGCTTCGCGCAGGTTGGCGTGAATGATCGCCCAGGCCTCAGCATAGGCATCGTAGACCGCGATCTGATCCTCGGTCAGGCAATGCTCGAGAATTTCATATTCTACGCCGGCGAATGAAAGGGCCCGGGCCGTGTAGATGCCGAGTGATTTGAGATCCCGCGCGACGAGTTCCATCGCGGCGATGCCGCCATCGCGAATATCGGCAACGAACGCCTCGCGATTCGCAAACGCGGTCTCCGGACCCCAGAGCCCGAGGCGCGTCGCATAGGCGAGGTTGTTCACGTCGGACGCTCCGGTGGCCGAGGCGTAGAGCACCCTTGCCCGGGGCAGGAGATTCTGCAGACGCACCCCGGCAATGCCTTGCTCCGATCCTTTGACCTTGCCCCGCGATCCTTCCCCGCCGGCGGCGTTGGCCATGGCGTGCGCTTCGTCGAACACGATCACGCCGTCGAAATCTTCACCTGCCCAGGCGAGGATCTGATCAAGCCGCGTTGCGTCGTTGCGGCCCGAGCGGAGCGTCGGATAGGTCACGAAGAGGATCCCGTCGCGCATGGCGATGGGCGTGCCCAGTTTCCAGGACGACAGCGGCTGGATGTCGATCGGGAGACCGCCAAGGGCGGCCCAGTCGCGGCGCGCGTCTTCGAGCAGCGCCTCGTTCTTCGAAATCCAGATATGGCGGCGTTCGCCGCGCACCCAGCGATCGAGAATGACGCTCGCGACCTGGCGGCCCTTACCAGCGCCGGTGCCATCCCCGAGGAAATAGCCTTGCCGGTAGACGTGACCTTCCGCCGACGCCTTGAGCGAACAGCCCTTGTCCTCCGGTTCGAATCGGCCGGGAAGGTCGCGCGCATGCGCACTCGCGGCATAGATCAGGGTCTCCGCTTGGGCAGCAGACAGAAGCCCCTTGGGAACCAGTCCATCCGGAAGCTGCGGCACCGCCTCTGGCTTGGGTGCCGAGATCGAACCCATGGCAACGGACTCAACCAGCGCCGTCGGATGCTCGGCCGCGCCATGGATCACGATCCTGCTCGGTCGATAGGGCAGATAGTGGCCGACTTGGATCCCAAGCGGCGCAGGGATTTCAAGCGCCTCGTAGGTCAGCGCGCCGATGGCCATCGACGCTGCAGGCGTGATCCTCGCCGGGGCCGGAAGCAGTCTGCGCGGGCCGGCTACCAAACGGAACGGCGCACGAGCCGGGAGGATTGATTGTTCAGAGGCTACCTGTCTGCTGTCGAGAGCAGGCAAGGCATTGATTAGATCGACCAGCTGGGGGAAGTCGTTCGTGCGAATAGCGACAAGCTCATTGGCGCCTTCCACCTTATCGAGAACCAGCAGCCGCGTGGTGATCCCGGTGCCGCTCTTGATGAAAGCGCGTTCGACCGCGGCATTGAGCCGCAGAGCCACTGGCCCCTTCAGCCCCACCAGAAACCTGGTGCAATCGAACCATTCAGGCATGATCGCAACCAGCCGCCCGCCCGGGGCAAGCCTGTTCCAGGCCGAGCGCAGATGCCTCCCCCCGGTGCGACCATCGTGGCCCCGCTCGATCCCATGAGAATATGGCGGGTTCATCAGCACGACGCTCGGTGCGATGGCCGGATCGAGCAATTCGTCGATGAGCTCGGCATCATGCCCGGTCACGCGGGCAGCCGGAAACATAGCGCTCAGGCAGTCGCGGCGCAGCGGCGAGATTTCGTTCAAGGCGAGGCGTGTGCCGGCCTTGGAGGCCCAGACCGCGAGCATCCCTGTTCCGGCCGACGGTTCTAGCACGAGCTCGTCTGCGACGAGCGCGCAAGCCCGGGCAGCAAGCCAGGCAAGGCGGGGTGGCGTTGCAAACTGCTGCCATTCGATCTGCTCTTCACTGCGATTGGTCTGGGTCGAAATTCGGGCCTCGAGGGAACAGAAGAACCGGTCTGCTTCCTCGATCCGGGCCGAGAGTCGGATCGGATCCGATGCTTGCAGGTATTGAACTTGCGCAAGTTCGATCGCGGCGTGAGCATCGCGAACTGACCATCGCCCGAGAGCATCGCTCCCTCCAAAGTGCGCAGTCATGATGCGACTGATGTCGCTGCGTGAGAGCGTGCGGCCTGCCGCCAACTCCGAAGCCATGGTCTGGGCCGCCATCGCAACAACGGGCGGTGATGATTCATCGAAGGCAAAGGCAAGAGACGAATTGGACATGGGAACCTCCTGACGAGGTCCTGCGGCTGGCAGGCCTCAATCAGCCAAAGGCCCCCTCCCCTCTGCCCAACGGATCAGATTAACGGGCAAGCCGGGACTTCAACTCATCGTTCCAGTCAAAACCGGGCGAGGCTGGTGCTCGTGAGTGGATGACACGATTTGGCGCAGCATATGCCCTCAGCGCTCGCTCCTCTGCGAGAGCGCCCCCGGCGTCATTGTCGATGAACAGATAGAGCTCACGCACGCTTTCCGGGATCGCAACAAGGCCGAAGCGCTCTTTCCCGAGTGTTGCCCAGCATGGGACCCCGAAGAGCTGCATTGCTGACAGGGCGCTCTCGATACCTTCGGCAAGTCCAAGACGCCCTTGCACCGGCGGCGCCAGTCTGACGGCGCCACAACCAAGGGTGCCAAGCGCACGCTTGGGCCGCTCGAAAGCGGCAAGCTTGCCGCTCGCCAAGTCGAGAAACGTTCGGTGTACCGCGATTATGCCAATGTCGGTCGTTACTGCGGCCAGCATCGCGGGGAGAAATTGGACAGCGCCGCGCGGCCCGAGCGGCGTGCGCGCCAGATAACGGAGTTGATCGGATGCGCGCAGAAGACCGCGCTGCGCAAGGTATCGTGCGGCAGGGCTGTCGGAGATCGCCGTGGCCGATTGCCACAAGCGCCGTGCATTGGGACTGAAGTCGCCATGACTTTGCCGTTCGATGGTCCCAGCACTTGAACCGTTGAAAAGGTCGCGGCTGCGAACGCCCTGGCGATCCAGTGCCGCAATGACGTCCTCATTCGGGCATCCCGCAAAGCAGTGAAACAGGATGGCTTTGCGCCCCAGGGTCACACTCAGCGACGGAGTTCGATCGTCGTGCGCGGGGCAGCAGCACATGCCTTTGCCCCGACCCCATGTACCCTGAAGGCTTTCTACGATGGTGCGGGCGCGGCGTTCGAGTTGATGTGCATTGTCTAACGGGGGCATCGTCCTACTCCGATTGAGGTGCCCGCCCCGTGCAGCCTCCGCTCTGCACCAGCGCCAAACCATTTTCCTACTTCATATGTTCTTTATATGTTCTCCCTCGATTCGGCTATACGAGGATCGAGAAATGACAATGAAAGCTATCTTGGTCGCAGGCATCGCGATCACCTCTGCTACCCCCGCCAGAGCCCAGGATTTGCCCGCGCCAGCCACAATCGAAGCGCCCGACAGCCGTTCCGAAGGGTTTCGGATCGCTGAAACATCGAACGGCTTCCAACTGGTCGAGCATGGGCTCTGGCGATCCGCCCAAGGCGGCCCGGCACCTGTTGTGACTGTGCCACAAAATGGTCGGGTCAACCTGCCCTACAGATACGAACCCAAACCCCAACCTGGCCCATCCGGCTTCAGGCGAGCAAGCTACCTGCCCCACATCTATGCGGCGGAAGCTAAGTATTCACTGCCTGCCGGCCTGCTCGATGCACTCGTTTGGACGGAATCACGCTACAACCCTTTGGCCGTCAGTCCGGCGGGCGCTGCGGGGCTTGGGCAGCTGATGCCCGCAACGGCAAAAGAACTCGGGGTCTTCAATCGCTTCGATCCTATGGCTAACATCTTCGGCGCTGCGCGGTATCTGCGGCAGATGCTCGACAAGTTCGGCGTGGTTCACCTCGCGGTGGCTGCCTACAATGCCGGTCCAGGGGCGGTAGAACGCGCAGGCGGCATTCCCCGCAATGGCGAGACGCCCGGATATGTCCGCGACGTCCTTCGCCATTGGCGCTTCTAGAGATCGGCCCGAAATGGCCGGAGCAGGGTCCATCGTCCTGCGGTTTCGGGCGGGCTGGTTTTGTAGCGGGTGAGATCCCCTTTGAGATTAGCCGTCTTTGGCCTCGGCTGGGTACTTGGCTGCGATCTGCATTACCTCCTTACCCCACAACGCCAACGCCTCGCGTTTCTCGTTGGTATACTGGTGACGGTGATAGACCCCAGCGACGCCAGCCATAGCTGATCCTGACTGGTGATTGAGGACCGCCTCAGAAACCACCAAGGGTATGCCAAGACGCTGGAGACCAGTTGCCACCGTCCGTCGAATATCATGCATTGTGAAGTGACCGGCCTCATAACCGAGCTTCTCGTCCACGCTTGCTCTGATCCGCTTCCACGCCTTCGATAGTCCGCTGACGCTGTTCGTATTGGTGACCTTCGATGCCAACAGGATCTGGGATTGCTTGTGGGCCTCGTCGGGGTCGATGCCAGCCGCCATGAATATCTCGGTGATGACTGCCAGGGCCTGCGCGGATAGCGGCACCACATTCGCCTTGCCGTTTTTCGCTCGGTCGCCCGGAACTGTCCAGACTTTCGCCTTGAAATCGAACTCGTCGCACGCTGCATCGAGCACCTCGCCCCGGCGCTGAGCCGTAAGGACAAGCATCTGCACAAGATGACCGAATGGATAGCCATCCTCGACGGCAGACTGCCATAGTGCCGCTAGCTCGCGGTCGCTCAGTACACGATCTCGAGGTTCATTCCGCTTCGGGCGCCACGCATCCCGGCAGGGGTTGGCTGGCATGTGCTCAAGTCTGGTGAGCGCCCACGTGTAGAAGGTCGAAAGATGGCGATACACGATGCGCGCCATCGTCAGGGTTTCCTTGCCCCGCTCGAACGCAATCTTCTCCACGAAGCGGCTCACGTCACTTCGGGTAATGGAGTCCGCGAGCCG
Source organism: Sphingopyxis terrae subsp. terrae NBRC 15098 (assembly GCF_001598815.1). Classification (GTDB taxonomy): domain Bacteria; phylum Pseudomonadota; class Alphaproteobacteria; order Sphingomonadales; family Sphingomonadaceae; genus Sphingopyxis; species Sphingopyxis terrae. The sequence goes on from NZ_BCZQ01000005.1 coordinate 9,512, forward strand.
GTCTCCAATCTCGGGCTCAATATACTTTCGGAAGACCCTATCGAACTCCCTCGCGCTCCGCTTTTTGCCCTCGATCTGCTGAGCAAGGTACGTCTCGTAGAGCTCTGCGACTGTCCCGACGCCTTTTGATCCTTTCCTTTTTGCGCCCGCTTTTCTGGCGATGCTCTTGCCCTGCTCGACATCGACAAGCAGATCGCGCGCCTTCTTGCGGGCATGGGCCAATGTAAAACTCGGACCATGGCGTCCGATGGTCACATTCAACCATTTGCCCTGAACCCGCTTGCGCAGAATGTACGTCTTGATACCACTGGCACCCATGCGGAGCCTAAGGCCGGGGACGATACCATCGGCGAGCTCAATTTGACCCGCAGTCGGCGCCTTCAGTCCTGCGATCTTAGCGTCCGTCAATCCTACTTTGTTCGCCATATGCACCTGCTACCTTAGGTAGCTTTTTGTAGTGGATACTGGCGAACATTTCAAGAACAATGCGGACTCTGAATCGCAGATTTCCGCCATTTTTGGACACATGCGGACGTGCTAGGACCCTCTGATCTTGGCTCTTAATCAGCGGGTCCTAGGTTCGAGCCCTAGTGCGTCCACCATTATCCCTTGAAATTGGTCCGACAGTTTAGCCGATGGGGAGCCGCAGGCGTCGCCTTCGACCTGAGGACGAAACTCACGCAATCGCTTTCGAACATTCGCGGCCGTTCGTCCGTCACTCGGCGTCGGCTATCTTTTCGATGTCGCGGGCAAAAGCCGAGAAGCCGGCGGTCAGGATCACCGCCGCAAGGGGCAGCGCGACCCCTGTAACGAGGGCGATCGAATAACGCAGCGCGCCGTCGTCCATGAACAGATGGTCGGTCAACAATGCGATCAGCATCGGACCGAAACCCAGCCCGACCAGATTGACGACGAAGAAATAGAGCGCGGTTGCGCGCGCGCGATATTCGTTGGGCGTAATGAACTGCAACGCCACCGTGCCGACGCCGTGCATCGTCAGCATCGGGAAAGCGGCGGCAAGCAGGACGAAGGCAAGCGTCGCGTTCGGCATGAGCACCGCCGCAAGCAGCGGCGGGCCGCCCAGAAGGATGGAAAGGCGCATCACCCGCAGATGGGCGTCGGCCCGCCCCCGCGCGAACATCCTGTCGGCCAGCGTCCCGCCGAGCACCAGACCGGCCGCCCCGCCGGTCGCCATGATCAGGCCGAACCACAGGCCCGCCTGCGACACATCCATGCCATAGGTCCGCGCAAAGAAGGTCGGCACCCACGCGATCACACCGTACATGACGAGGCCGATCAGCGACATGCCGGCGAACAACGAACCAACCGCGACCCGCTGAGTCCCGAGATGCGCCAGAAAGCCGGGCGCTGCCCCGGCACGCGGCCCGGCGTCAGCCCTGGCCATGCCGCGCCGCAGCGGTTCGCGAAGCGTGAGCAGCAGCAGGCAGACGAGAATCCCCGGCGCCGCAACCCACAGGAAAATCGTCCGCCACGCCTCGACCGGACCGATCAGCGGCAGATCGACCATCGGCGCCGCAAGTACGGCCTGCACGACGAACGAACCGAGGATCATCGCAACGCCCGAACCCAGCGGCACGCCGATCGAATAGACCGCCATTGCGCGCGCCAGCCGATCACGCGGGAACGTGTCGCTGAGCATCGAATAGGCGGCCGGCGACAGCGCCGCTTCGCCGACCCCCACCCCCATGCGCGCGAGGAACAGCGTCGAATAGCTTCCGGCGAAACCGCATCCCGCCGTCATCGCGCTCCACAGGGCAACGCCGATCAGGATCAGGTTCCGCCGGTTCCAGCGATCGGCGATCCACGCGATCGGCATACCGAGCAAGGTGTAGAAAAGCGCGAACGCCAGTCCGATGAGCAGACTGACCTGCGTGTCCGAAATGTCGAGCGCCGCCCGGATCGGCGCGACAAGCAAGGTCAGGATCATGCGGTCGATGAACGACAATGTATAGGCGAGCAGCAGGACCGCCACGGTGTACCAGGCATAGGCAGGCCGCTGAAAATCGGCTGTATCGCCCCCACGGGTGACCCGCCCGCCTCGACCATCCTGCATCGCGTTTCCGCCCGCCATCGACCCATCTCCCCGAAAGCCGCTCGCTCTTGCGTCGCAAGTCAGCCTGTTATATAGAAACAGTTACTTAGAAAACTAAGTAAATTTGTGACCGAGTCAAGCGCGATCGGGATGCAAAATAACAAACCGGCTGGGAGAGTTGAGATGGCGAAAAACGGAAGGAAGCAGTCTGCCCTGTTTTTGACGGGCGTGACCCTCGCCGCGATGCCCGTAGCGGCGGCGGCGCAGGATGCGGCGGCGGATAACGGCGGCGAAATCATCGTCACCGCGCAGCGGCAGGAACAAAGGCTGCAGGACGTACCTGTGTCGGTCACCGCCTTCGGGGCCGAGCAGCTTCGCGACAACAGCATCGAAACCGTGCAGGACATCGCAATCCGTACCCCCGGCCTGGCGATCAGCGCGGTCGACCCGGTCAACACAAACTTCGCGATGCGCGGCATCGGCAGCGCCCCCGGAATCAGTCAGAATGCGGGCGGCGACCCATCCGTCGTTGTCTTCATCGACGGCGTTTACGCCGGCCGCGGCGGCACCCCCGATCTCGACGCGCTGGACCTCGAACGCGTCGAGGTGCTGCGCGGACCGCAAGGCACGCTGTTCGGGAAAAATGCGATCGGCGGGCTCGTCCAGTTCATCAGCCGCAAGCCCACCAACGAAGAAAGTTTCCACTTCGAAGGCACCTATGGCAACTACAACCGCGTCGGGGTGATCGCGCGCGGCAACATGGCGCTCACCGACAAAATCTATCTGTCGGCGGGCCTGTCGCACAAACAGCGCGACGGCTTCGAATATAATGAAACCACGGGCAACGACGTCAACGATCTCAACCTGACGACGGGCCGCGCCGCGCTCCGCTTCGTGCCCACCGACACGCTCGACATCATCCTGCGCGCCGACGTGTCGCGTCAGGATCAGAAGGGCAATCCACGCCACAATAATTGCGATGCAACCTTTGCCGGTGGCATCCATTGCGTCGGCATCAACCCCGACCCGCGCGTCGTGAACGCCTATATCGACGGCGAGGTCAAACGGACGATCCAGACCTATTCCGGCGAGGTCAACCTCGACCTCCCGTTCGGGACGCTGACCTCGCTCACCGCGCTCCGCAAGGTCAAGTTCAACTTCGTCACCCCCTTCTTCAGCAACCCGATCAATCCACCGGACCAGATCGAATCGACCAGTTTCGGCCAAGAAAACAACAGCCAGTTCAGCCAGGAACTGCGCCTCAGCTTCGATGCACTGGACGGCAAGCTGAAAGGCCAGACGGGCGTCTACTATCTGAAGGAAAACAATGATCGCATAGAGGGCCAGATCCAGGATTTCCCGACTCCGGCGGGATCGGGAACCGGCATCTACCCTCAGTCGGTCCATGCCCGCAGCATCGCGGTCTTCGGTCAGTTCGATTACGAAATCGTCCCGTCGCTGGTCGCGACGGTCGGCGCACGCATGACGTGGGAGCGCAAGAGCGGCCGGTTCGCGGGCTACAAGGCCGACGACGGCCCGGGCCTTCCGCCGCCGCTCGGTTCGCTCGCCGGCTATGACGTGACCGGCAAGAAGAGCTGGAAAGCCTTCACGCCGCGGTTTGCACTCAACTGGAAAGCGACCGACGACGTGCTGCTCTATGGATCGATCGCGCGCGGCTACAAGAGTGGCGGCTTTCAGGGGCTTTCGGGCACTGCCGCGGGCGCATCGACCCCCTATGATCCCGAATTCGCGTGGAGCTATGAACTGGGTGCGAAGACCGACTGGTTCGATCGCCGCCTGCGGCTCAACGTCGCGGCGTTCCGCACCGATTATTCGGACCTCCAGATCTCGCAGCTCGTCCCGCTCTGCTGCGTCGTCGTCAGCAACGCGGCCAAGGCGCGGATCAAGGGCATCGAGGTCGAAACCGTCATCAGGCCCTTCGACGGTTTCCAGCTTGACGGCAGCTATGCCTGGCTCGACGCGAAGTTCACCGAATATACGATCCCGGGGCAGAATTACACGGGCAACCGGTTGCCGCGCTCGCCGAAGAACAAGTTCAATATCGGCGGCCAGTACGAGACCGCGCTCGGCGACCTGTCGGCCAAGCTGCGCGTCGATTACAGCTGGGTCGACGATGCCTATTTCGAGGCATCGAACGTCCCGCAACAGCTGTGGCCCAGTCACGAGAATCTGGATGCGCGCCTGTCGCTGGCGGCGCCCGACAACCGCTGGGAAATCTCGCTGTGGGGAAAGAATCTGACCAATGCGCTGGTCCCGACCTACGTCACCTACTTCGGCCCATATCGCCAGACGCTCACCCCCTATGCCCCGCCGCGGACCTATGGCGTGACGCTGGCATTCGGCATCTGACCTCGGGCGCGGCGGGATCATTTCCCGCCGCGCCGACCGGTTCAATGAGAGGACGAACGATGGATAGTCCCGAATTCCGCTACCTGTGTTCCTACCGCGCCGCCTTTACCGAGCCGCAGCAACAGATCGGAACCGCCCATTTCGGGCGCCGGATGATTGCAGCGCTCACCGGCGGCGAAGTCGAAGGCGAGCGATTGCGCGGCCGCGTGATGCCGAGCGGTGGCGACTGGGCGACGATCGACAGCAAGGACACGCTTCGCCTCGACGCCCGGATCACCTTCGAAACCCATGATGGCGCGTTGATCTATGTGTCGTATCGCGGCGTCTTGCGACCGCTGTCGGTGGCGCATCGGCACGCCCGCAACGGCGGCCCGCAAACCGCCGACGAGCGCAAGGAAATCTATTTCCGCACGACTCCGATGTTCGAAACCGGTGACGAACGCTATGCGTGGCTCAACGACATCGTCGCCGTAGGTTTGGGCGCGAGTGTCGGCGGCGCTGTCCGCTACGACGTTTTCGAACTGCTATAATTTCCCGCGAGGCGGTGCCCGACCAAGCGCGCGCGCTCCGGCAGCATGGCCCCGGAAAACGCGCTAGCCTTCGCTTTCGCTGATGTCCTCGAGCAGATCGGCGTCGAGGACGCGTACGCGCCCCTGTTCGAGCGCGATGATCCCCGATTCCTCCCAGCTGCGGAGCTGGCGGTTGATATGTTCGCGGCTCATGCCAGCGAAATTGCCAAGTTCGGTCTGGCTGAGTTCGACCTTATGCTCGGCATCGACGCTGTCCTTGCGGATCAGGCGCTTGAGGTAGCGCGCCAGGCGCGGTCCCGAGGCATAGGCGCGATCGCTTTCGATCGTCTGGTCGGCGGTGCGCAGGCGGCGCGCAAGCTGCTGGAGCAGCGACCAGGCGAAGTCGGGATGGCTGGCGGCGAAATCGCGCATCGCGTTGCGGCCGAGTTGCAGCGCGCTGCCGGCGCTCGTCGCGACGACCGACGCGGTGCGTTCGCCGCCGTCGAGCAACGCGATCTCGCCCAGGACGGCACCCGGCTCGGCATAGGCCAGCACGATCTCGCGCCCGCCCGCGGTCAGCATCGACACGCGCGCGGTGCCTTCGGTCAGGATCAGCATGATGTCGCCGGGATCGCCCTGGACGAGCAGTTCCTTGCCCTTCGCAAAGTTGATCTGCACCGCGCGGCTGGCGATATCGGACCAGTCCTCCAGCGACAGGCCGGAAAAGATGCTGTCAGGCCCCTGAAGCTCGGCGAGTTTCGCGTGATCCATGGGCCCCCTTCCCCTGTTGATCCGTCAGACGAGCCGGCTCTGCTTTACCGCGGCCTCGATGAATCCCTTGAACAGCGGATGCGGATCGAAGGGCTTCGACTTCAGTTCAGGGTGAAACTGCACCCCGATGAACCACGGATGGTCCGGACGTTCGACGATTTCGGGTAACATGCCATCGGGCGACATGCCAGAAAAGACGAGACCGCCGCTTTCGAGCCGGTCGCGATAGGCGCCGTTGACTTCGTAACGGTGGCGGTGACGCTCGCTGATGTCGTTCGCACCATAGATGGTCGAGACATGGCTGTTGGGCGACAGCTTCGCCTCATAGGCGCCAAGCCGCATCGTACCGCCAAGATCGGTGTTCGCGCCGCGCTTCTGCAGCCCCTCGGCACTCATCCATTCGGTGATCAGGCCGACGACGGGTTCGTCGGTCGGGCCGAATTCGGTGCTCGAGGCTTTTTCGATCCCGCTCGTATTCCGCGCCGCCTCGATGCACGCCATCTGCATGCCCAGGCAGATGCCAAAGAAGGGGACGCCCCGCTCGCGCGCGAATTTGACGCTCTCGATCTTGCCTTCCGAACCGCGCTCGCCGAAGCCGCCGGGCACGAGGATGCCGTGCATCGGCTCGAGCTGCGCGGCGAGATCGTCGCCACGTTCGAACATTTCGGCGTCGAGCCAGCGGATATTGACTTTCACCCGGTTCGCCATGCCGCCATGCGCCAGCGCCTCGTTGAGCGATTTATAGGCATCGGGCAGCGACACATATTTGCCGACCACGCCGATCGTCACCTCGCCTTCGGGGTGCCGCTTGCGGTCCATGATGTCGTACCAGGCGGTCAGGTCGGGTTCGCGCACGTCGTGCAGGCCAAACGCGCGCAGCACTTCGCTGTCGAGCCCTTCGCCATGATATTGCACCGGCACCGAATAGATCGAGTCGGCGTCGAGCGCCGGAATCACCGCTTCCTTCCGCACGTTGCAGAATTGCGCAATCTTGGCGCGCTCGCCCTCGGGCAGCGGCTTTTCGCAGCGGCAGAGCAGGATATCGGGCTGGACGCCGAGCGAGGCCAGTTCGCGGACGCTGTGCTGCGTCGGCTTGGTCTTCAATTCGCCCGCGGCGGCAATATACGGAACCAGCGTGACATGCACCGACAGCGTCTTGTCGCGCCCCTCTTCATTGCGAAGCTGGCGGATCGCTTCGATGAACGGCAGCGATTCGATATCGCCGACGGTGCCGCCGATCTCGCACAGCACGAAATCGAGATCGTCGGTTTCGGCGCGCGCGAAGGCCTTGATCGCGTCGGTGACGTGCGGGACGACCTGCACGGTCGCGCCCAGATAGTCGCCGCGGCGCTCCTTGGTGATGATGTCGCGATAGATACGGCCAGAGGTGACATTGTCGCTCTGCCGCGCGGCAACGCCGGTAAAGCGTTCATAATGGCCGAGATCGAGGTCGGTTTCGGCCCCGTCGTCGGTCACATAAACCTCGCCGTGCTGATAGGGCGACATCGTGCCCGGATCGACGTTGAGATAAGGATCGAATTTCCGAATGCGGACGCGATAACCCCGCGCCTGCAACAGAGCCGCAAGGCTAGCCGCCATCAAACCTTTGCCAAGGGAGGAGACCACGCCGCCGGTGATAAAAATGAACCGCGCCATGGGAGGAAAGACTTACTCAAAGGGTGGGTGACGGCGCAAGCCGTCGAATCGCATCCCGCGGAAAAAATTCCGCAGCATGCGGGGACGAATCTGGAAGCTGGAGCTTCCGGTTATTTCTTGGCGGGAGCCTGCTCGGCCGGAGCGTTCTGATTTGCAGCGGCGGCGGCGGCGGCAAGCGGATCGTCGCTTACCGGCGCGGCCGGAGCACCTTGAGCGGGCTGCTGCGCCGGGCCGGTCAGCGGCGCTGCGCCCCCGCTCGGCTGCTGCGCGGTCTTCGACAGCGAGGTGTCGAGCGCCGTGGTGCCGGCACTGCCGACCGACGCCATGGCGGCCAGAACGATCGAAAGGCCGACGAACAGCGTCGCCAGCACGGTCGTCGCGCGGGTCATGAAATCCGCGGCGCCGCGGGCCGAGAGCAGGCCCGCCGGGCTACCGCCGACACCCAGGCCACCACCTTCCGACTTCTGCATCAGGATGACGCCGATCATCGCTGCGGCGACGAGCGCCTGAACGACGAGCAGAAAGGTAAAGAGGCTGGACATCGAATTTTCCCGAAAGCGTTGGTTGGCGCCGGATGGGCCGTGCTTGCGGCGCACATAGAGACGAAGCGCCTCCGCTTCAACCCACAGCGTGCGCCGCGCGTCAGCCGAGCGTCGCCGCCGCCGCGACGATCGGCAGGAATTTCTCCGCGGTCAGGCTCGCCCCGCCGACAAGCGCGCCATCGACGTCGCCCGCGCCGAGCAGTTCGGCGGCATTGTCGCCGTTGACCGAACCACCGTAGAGCAGCCGCATCGCCGCCGCCGCATCGGCGCCGACCTGCGCATCGAGCTGCGCGCGGATCGCGCCGTGCATCGCGGCGACATCGCCGACGGTCGGCACCAGCCCGGTGCCGATCGCCCAGATGGGCTCATAGGCGATAGCGAGCCGCGCCGGATCGAATTCGGTGGGCAGCGACCCCGCGACCTGCGCCAGCACATAGTCGATCGCACCGCCCGATTCGCGCACGCCGCGCGGTTCACCGACGCACAGGATTACCGCAAGTCCGGCCGCCAGCGCCGCCTCGGCCTTGGCCCGGACATCGGCGTCGCTCTCGCCGAACCCCTCGCGGCGTTCGCTATGGCCGACGATGACGAGTGCGGCCCCGGCATCGGCCAGCATCGGCGCTGACACCGATCCCGTGTAGGCGCCCGATGCCGCGCTGTGGCAATCCTGCCCCCCGACTGCGCCCTCGGGCGTTGCCGTCGCCATCGTGGCCACCAGCGTAAAGGGCGGGCACAGCGCGACATCGACCGCGCCATGCGCACGCGCGCCGTCGAAAATCACCCGCGCCTCACCGATCGATGCCGCAAGACCATTCATCTTCCAGTTGCCGACCACATATTTGCGCCGTGCCATCGTTTCCTCTCCTGCGATCGAGCCGTTGCGCCGAGCCCTAGCGGCGGTGGGGATCGAAAGGCAAGCTGCACTGCGCCCCGGCGAGAAAAGGGGCTTTCCCGCCTTGATGCCCGCCGCCTCCCCGCCTAAAGCAACGCCGAAACCACGCGCAATGCGCCACGCCGAAAGAAACGCTCCTCCATGATTACCGCAATCCGTAGCCTTTTCGGATCCCGGCTGGGCAAGGCCCTCGCATTGGGCTTCGTCATCCTCATCGGCGTCGGCTTTGCGCTCGCTGATGTGACGGGGAATTCAAGCTTCGGAGGCCTCGGCGGCGCCAATGTCGCGCGGGTGGGCAAGGAGAATATCGGCATCGGCGAACTGCGCGAGCGCGTTCGCAACGCCTATAATCAGGCGCGCCAGCAGCAGCCGACGCTGACCATGGCTGGCTTCGTCGAATCGGGCGCGGTCGATCAGGTGCTCAACCAGATGATCGACGGTCTGGCGTTCGAACAATTCGCCGACAAGCTGGGCTTCGGCGTCAGCAAGCGCCAGATCGACGGACGCATTGCCGATATTCCCGCCTTCGCCGGCGTGTCGGGCAAGTTCGACCAGACCCGTTACGAAGCCTTCCTGCGCCAGAATAATCTGAGCGAGGCGCAGGTGCGGACCGAGATCAAACAGCAATTGCTGCTCGAACAGTTTGGCGCGCCGATCGGCAATTTGCCGACGATCGCGCCGGGCGTCGCGCAGCCCTATGCCGCGCTGCTCCTTGAAAAGCGCGCGGGCCAGGCCGTCTATATCCCCTCCGCGCCCTTTGCGCCGACCGCTGACCCCGGCGATGCCGCGCTCAAGACCTTCCTGTCGCAGAACAAATCCAAATTCACCGTTCCCGAACGCCGCGTGCTGCAATATGCGCTGTTCGACCGTAGCGCCGTCCCGGTTCCGGCGGTCACCGACGCCGAAATCGCCGCCGCTTACAAGGCCAATGCCGCCCAATATGCAGCGAGCGAGACGCGGCGCTTTGCGCAGGTCATCGCGCCCGATCAGGCGACCGCCAACAGCATCGCGGCGAAGGCCCGCGGCGGCGCCACATTGTCGGCGGCGGCGCAGGGTTCGGGACTTGCCGCTTCGACGACCGGCGAACAGACGCTCGCTGCCTTCACCGCTGCGACGTCGGACACCATCGCCAAGGCGGCCTTTGTGGCCAAGCGCGGCGAAATCGTCGGGCCGCTGCAGACCGGGCTGGGCTGGACCGTGCTGCGTGTCGAGGATGTGATTGCCAAGCCCGCGCGCACGCTGGCCGATGCGACCCCCGAAATTCGCGAGGAACTGGTCAAGAACAAGGCCAATGAAGCGATCGTCGATTATTACAACCAGGTCCAGGACGCCGTGAACAGCGGTGCGTCGATCGAGGAGATCGCCGCAGACCGCAAGCTGAAGCTGGTTCAAACGCCCGCCATCCTGCCGAGCGGCCGTGCGCCGAACGAACCCGGCTTCGCGCTGCCCCCCGAACTGGCGCCGATGGTCGGTCAGGCCTTCCAGGTCGCCGGCGAAGGCGAATCGCAACTTGCGACGCTGGTCGAGAATGAGAAATTCGCCGTCTATTCGGTGAAGTCGGTCGTCGCCGCTGCACCGCCGCCCTTCGACCAGATCCGCAGCGCTTTGCTCGCCGAATGGCGCCTGTCCGAAGGCCAGAAGGTCGCGCGCGACAAGGCCCGGGGAATCGTGAAGGCGGTCGAAGGCGGCAAGAGCCTGGCCGATGCGACGCGCGCCGCCGGCCCCAATCTGGGCAATGTCCAGACCATCGGCGGGCTGCGCGGCGACATGGGCCGCGATGGCAAGCCGGTGCCGCCCGAACTCGCCCTGCTCTTCTCGATGGCGAAGGGCAGCGTCAAGACGCTCGAAATCCCCGGCAACCGCGGCTGGATGGTCCTGTCACTGACCGAGGTGAACCGCCCCGATCCCAAGCAGATCGAACCCGCGCGCGTCGCCGCGATGGCGCAGCCGCTGTCGCAGGCCTTCGGCAACGAACTGGTCGAACAGCTCGCTACCGAGGCGAAGCGCCGCGTCGGCGTGAAGATCAACAAGGATCTCGTCACCCAGCTCACCAGGGAGCTGACCGGCGCGTCGCCGGTCGGCGAATAACCCCGGTGGCGCTGGAAGGCAGGGCCGCCGCGCTCGAAGCGTTGGCCGCGGGGCGCGGCGCCGTCGTCTGGCAACGGATGATCGCCGACGTCGAAACCCCGGTTTCGGCTGCGCTCAAGCTTATCGAGCCGGGCCGCGGCGACTGGGTCCTTGAATCGGTCGAAAGCGGCGAGACGCGCGGACGCTACAGCCTGATCGGCCTCGACCCCGACCTGCTCTTCGAAGTCACCGGCGACACGGCGCGGATCAACCGCGACTGGCGCCACGACCGCGAGGCCTTTCGCCCGGTCGAGGCGGGGGCGCTGCAAGCGCTACGCGATCTGGTCGCCGAATGTCGCTTCGACGTTCCCGAAGCGCTGCCAAAGGCGCTTGCGACGCTCGTCGGCTTCTTCGCTTATGAAACGATCGGCCTCGTCGAGCGGATCCCGCGCGCCGCGGGGGCGGGTCTGAACCTGCCCGACATGGTGTTCGTGCGCCCGACGACGATCCTCGTCTTCGACCGCTTGGCCGACGAGCTGTTCCTGATCGCGCCGATCTGGCCCGATCCCGACGCGCCGATCGACCGTATGATCGACGGCGCGCAGGACCGTATCGACACGATCGCCGCCCGCCTGTCGAGCGCGAACGCGCATGGCGCCAAGGCAGAGACCGCGCTGCTTCCCGATATGGTCGCGGCGCAGCCGGCGACGACGCCCGAGCGCTTCGCCGAAATGGTCGCGGCGGCGAAGGAATATATCGCGGCGGGCGACATATTTCAGGTGGTGCTGTCGCAGCGTTTCTCGACGCCCTTCGACCTGCCGCCCTTCGATCTCTACCGGGCGTTGCGGCGCATCAACCCCTCACCCTTCCTCTATTTCCTCGACCTGCCGGGCTTTGCGCTGATCGGCTCGTCGCCTGAAATATTGGTGCGCGTTCGCGATGGCGAGATCACCATTCGCCCGATCGCGGGCACGCGTCCGCGCGGCCGGACCAGCGCCGAGGATGCCGAAAATCGCGAAAGCCTGCTCGCCGATCCCAAGGAGCGCGCCGAGCATCTGATGCTGCTCGACCTCGGCCGCAACGACGTCGGCCGCGCCGCGGTCGGCGGCAGCGTGACCGTTACCGACAGCTATACCGTCGAATTCTACAGCCATGTCATGCACATCGTGTCGAACGTCATCGGCCGTATCGCGCCCGACAAGGACGCGATCGACGCGCTGTTCGCGGGCTTTCCGGCCGGCACCGTCAGCGGCGCGCCCAAGGTGCGGGCGTGCCAGATCATCGCCGAACTCGAAGCCGAAGCGCGCGGGCCTTATGCCGGCGGCGTCGGCTATTTCGCGCCCGACGGCAATATGGACAGCTGCATCGTGCTGCGCACCGCGATCGTGCAGGACGGGACGATGTATGCGCAGGCCGGCGCCGGCATCGTCGCCGACAGCGATCCCGCCTATGAACAGCGCGAATGCGAGGCCAAGGCCGGCGCACTGTTCGCCGCCGCGCGCGAGGCGGTGAAGCTGGCCGGCACGCCGGGTTACGGACAATAGCTTGACCGGCGGGCGCGGTGCGTTAGCGTCGCGCTCATGCTGAAACGCCTCCTCCCGCTTGCCCTGCTGCTCGCCGCTTTTCCTGCTCAGGCCCAGACGGTCGAGGGCGCGATCGACGGCGATGCAATACTGAAGGATTTCACCTTCCGTTCGGGCGAAAAACTGCCCGAACTCAAGATGCATTATACCACGCTCGGCAAGCCGCAGCGCGACGCGAGCGGCGCAATCGTCAATGCGGTGATGATCCTCCACGGCACCGGCGGAACCGGCAAACAATTTCTCCAGCCGCAATTTGCGGGCGAATTATTCGGTCCCGGCCAGCCGCTCGACACCGCAAAATATTACGTCATCCTGCCCGACAATATCGGTCATGGCGGATCGTCGAAGCCGAGCGACGGGATGCGCATGGCGTTTCCCAGATATGACTATGACGACATGGTGGCGGCGCAGCACCGGCTGCTGACCGAAAAGCTGGGAATCGGCGAGCTCCAACTCATCCTCGGCACCTCGATGGGGTGCATGCACGCCTTTGTCTGGGGTGAAAGCTGGCCTGGCTTTGCCAAGCGGCTCGCGCCTTTCGCTTGCCTGCCCGTCGAAATTGCCGGCGAAAACCGGATGTGGCGCACGCTGATTATCGACGCGATCAAGGCCGACCCAGCGTGGAACGGCGGCAATTACACGCAGGAGCCCGCCGCGGGTCTGCGGACCGCCACCTCGATCGGGCTGATCGCGGGGTCGAACCCCTATGCCCTGCAGGCGCAATATCCGACGCGCGCCGCCGCCGAAGCCTATAAGGACACCGCCTTCGCGCGCAGTTACGGCCGCAACGATGCCAATGACGTTATTTATCAGTTCGATGCGTCGCGAACCTATAATCCCTGGGCGGATCTCGAAAAGATCGACGTGCCCCTTTTGTGGGTCAATTCGGCCGACGATTTCATCAATCCGCCGGGCTATGGCATCGCCGAACAGGCGGCCGCACGCATGCCCAGGGCCCGCTATGTCCTGATCCTCGCGTCACCCGAAACCAAGGGGCATGGCACGCATAGCTGGGCGAAATTCTGGAAGGACGATCTCGCGAAGCTGATGGCCGAATAAAGCCCGCTTTGGGGCCGCCGAAGCTTCTATCCCTTCCCCCCGCTACGCAAAAGCATTAGGGCCGCGCCATGATCCTGGTCATCGACAATTACGACAGCTTCACCTTCAACCTCGTTCATTATCTGATCGAGCTCGGTGCCGAGGTGCGCGTCGTGCGCAACGACGATCTGACCGCTGCCGAGGCACTGGCAACCGGCGCGGAAGCAATGCTGATCTCGCCGGGGCCCTGCACGCCGAACGAAGCCGGGATCAGTCTCGACCTCGTCGCTGCCTGCGCCGCCGCCCGGCGACCGCTGCTCGGCGTCTGCCTGGGGCATCAGGCGATCGGCCAGCATTTCGGCGCGACCGTCCAGCGCGGGCATCTCATGCACGGCAAGACCTCGCCCGTCTGCCACGATGGCACGGGACTGTTCGCCGGCCTGCCCTCACCCTTCACCGCGACCCGCTATCACAGCCTAGAGGTCGTCGACATTCCCGACTGCCTCGCGATCAATGCGACGAGCGACGATGGCGCGGTGATGGGGTTCCGGCACGTCGACCTGCCGATCCACAGCGTGCAATTCCACCCCGAAAGCATCGCGACCGAGCATGGTCACGCAATGCTCGCCAATTTCATGAGCATCGCCGGGCTGCCGGTTCGCGCCCGCCAGGCGGCATGAGCCGCTTCGGTCCCTTTCCCGACCCGACGGGACAACTCGCGCCCGATGAGGCGGCGCACGCCTTTGCGACGATGCTCGATGGCGGCGGCAGCGACGAGGAGGTCGCGGCCTTTCTGGTTGCGCTGTCCGACCGCGGCGAGACGACGGTCGAAATCGCCGCCGCGGCGCAGGCGATGCGCGACCGGCTGATCCCGATCGCCGCGCCCGAGGGGGCCATCGACGTCTGCGGCACCGGCGGCGACGGCCACCACACGCTCAACGTCTCCACCGCCGTATCGCTGGTGGTTGCAGCATGCGAAGTGCCCGTTGCAAAGCACGGAAATCGCGCGGCTTCGTCAAAGGCAGGTGCCGCCGACACGCTCGAGGCGCTCGGCCTCGACATGGCGCGCGCGGGCCGGATGGCGGAGGCCCAGCTCGCCGATCTCGGCATCTGTTTCCTGTTCGCGGCGAACCACCACCCCGCGATGGCGCGTATCCAGCCGATCCGCAAGGCTATCGGCCGCCGCACCATCTTCAACCTGATGGGGCCGCTCGCCAATCCGGCCCGCGTCACGCGCCAGCTCGTCGGCATCGCGCGTCCCGCCTATGTCCCTGTCTATGCCGGCGCGCTGCACCAGCTTGGCACCGATCATTCGCGGGTCGTATCGGGCGACGAGGGGCTCGACGAACTGTCGCTCGCGGGCGGCAACGAGGTTGCGGTGGTCACGCGCGCCGGGGTGCAGATGCAGCGCAGCAGCGCCGCCGACGCCGGACTGTCGACGCATCCGATCGCGGCGATCCGTGGCGGTGACGCAAGCTATAATGCCAAGGCGCTGCGCGCGCTGCTCCAGGGGGAAACCGGCGCCTATCGCGATGCCGTTCTCTACAATGCCGCCGAAGCGCTCATGGTCGCGGGCGCGGTCGATACCTTGGCGGACGGGGTCGAGGAGGCCGCCGAAGCCATCGACAAGGGGCTCGCCAACGCGCTGCTCAACTGCTGGATCGCGTATAAATGAACAAGCTCACCCAGATCCTCGAAACCAAGGCCGGCGAAGTCGCCGCGCGCCGTGCGCAGCGCACGCTCGCCGATCTCGATGCCGTCGATGCCGGCCCGGTGCGCGGCTTTGCCGCCGCTCTGCGCCGCAAGATCGACGCGGGCGGCTATGGCCTGATTGCCGAAGTCAAGAAAGCATCGCCGTCCAAAGGGCTGATCCGCGAAGATTTTTCTCCCGCCGATCATGCCCGCGCTTATGCCGCTGGCGGCGCGGCCTGCCTGTCGGTGCTGACCGACGCCCCCTATTTTCAGGGGCATGAGGATTATCTGGTCGCCGCGCGCGCCGCCTGCGCGCTGCCCGTGCTGCGCAAGGATTTCATGATCGATCCGTGGCAGGTCGCCGAAGCGCGGGCGATCGGCGCCGATGCGATCTTGATCATCGTCGCGGCGCTGGATGATGGCGCGATGCGCGAGATCGAGGCGGCGGCGGTCGAACGCGGCATGGATGTGCTGGTCGAAGTGCATGACGAGGCCGAACTCGACCGCGCGTTGACGCAGCTCAGGTCGCGGCTCATCGGCGTCAACAACCGCGACTTGCGCAGCTTCGAAACCGATCTCGGCGTCACCGAACGGCTGGCGAAACTTGTTCCCGCCGGAACCCTGCTCGTCGGCGAAAGCGGCATCGCGAGCCACGCCGATTGCGCACGGCTTGCGCGGAGCGGCGTTCGCGCCTTTCTGGTCGGGGAAAGCCTGATGCGCCACGCCGATGTCGAAGCGGCAACCAGGGCGCTGCTGCTCGGCTAAGCTTCGCGCGCGGGCAGGCTCAAGGTGAAGCGGGCGCCCTGGCCGGGGGCGCTGTCGACGGTGAGGTCGCCGTCCATCGCGCGCGCCAGGCGGCGCGCGATATAGAGGCCAAGCCCCGATCCGCCGCTGTCGGTGCGGCCAAGCCGTTCGAATTTTTCGAACACCACCGCCTGCTGGTCGGTGGCAATCCCCTGCCCTTGATCGGCGACGGTCACCATGGCGCGGTCGCCTTCGCGGTCGACGCGAATCCAGATTTGCGACTGTTCGGGCGAATAGCGGATCGCATTGCCGAGCAGATTGAGCAGCACCTGAAGCACGCGGCGGAACTCGCCATAGGCGGGCATCCGGTCGTCGGTACGCGGCGCGTCGATACGGATGCCCTTTTCCTCCGCTTTCATGCCGAGCAGGCCGACTGCGCGGCGCGCTAGGTCGCCAAGGTCGATTTCATCGCGCGCCGCCTTGAACCCCGGGCGTTCGATATTCTGCAAGTCGGCAAGATCATCGACCAGTCCCAGCAAATGCCGGCCTGCATGCGCGATATCGCCGGCATAACGGGCATAGTCGGCGCGGATCGGGCCGTCGAACTGACCATGAATCGTCTCCGCAGTCGCGATGATGCGGCTGAGCGGCCCACGCAGCGCACCGTCGATCCGGCGCCCGAATTGCGGGTCGGACAGCGGCAGCGAGCCAAAGGCGGGATCGATGGTGCCGGATGTCGGCGCAGCGCCCGTCCTTTCGGGATCGCGCACCGCAATGCCGCGAAAACCGGTGAAGCCTCCCGTTGCGTCGAACAGCGCCTCGCC
Organism: Sphingopyxis terrae subsp. terrae NBRC 15098; assembly: GCF_001598815.1. Classification (GTDB taxonomy): domain Bacteria; phylum Pseudomonadota; class Alphaproteobacteria; order Sphingomonadales; family Sphingomonadaceae; genus Sphingopyxis; species Sphingopyxis terrae. Next base: position 26,253 of record NZ_BCZQ01000005.1, read on the forward strand.
CGCCACCGTCATCGTCAGCGGCGTGCCGCCGATCTCGACGCGAACGCGCTGGCCCTGGAAGCTTGCCTGCCGCGCGAGCGCGCGCAGCACGGCAAAGCGCCCGTCGGCATCGGGTTGAAGCTCGAACAATTCGGACAGCGACCGCCCCTCCCAACCGGCGGGGATCGACGGAGCCTCCGCCCCAGCGCGCAGCGCCACGACGCGCAGATGCTGGTCGCATTCCCACGCCCATCCGTGCGGCACAATCCCCACGTCGGCGACCGGCGGCGTCTGCGGCATCACGACGGGCCGTGTGCGCCAGTCGCTGATCTCGATCGTCGCGCCATCGGCATCGGGCGCGATGCGTACCAGCGCGTGAATGTCGCTATGATCGTCGGCGGTATAGAGCGGCCGGCTGATGTCGCGCTGAAGCCGCTGCGCAAGTGCGACGAGCCGCGCGAGTTGCGGCAGCGCGAGCGGACGGCCAAGGCCCGCCCCGGCGCGCTGTTGCAGGCGGAGCAGCGACGGATCGGCGCTGACGAGCGCTCCGCCAGCATCGACGCGGCCGCGAATGATGCGTTCGCCGCTCATGCCGTGGCCCCCGAACCGGCATCATCGCCAGCCAGCGCCCGCGCCGGCAGCATCGCCAGCGACGCCTCAAGCGGCGCCAGCGCAGCCGAATCGAGCCGCAACGGTGCAAGAAGGACCGGCAACGCGGCCGCCTCGGCAGTAATCAGCGCCAGTGCCATGTCGGCATAACGCCGTTTGCCCGCCGCCGCGGCAAGCGCAACAAGCGTCGTCCAGTCGTGCCGCGCGATGGCTCCCGCCGCCACCGCGGACAAATCTCCATTCGCGATCAGTATGGCGTGGTAAGCCTTTGCCTCGGCGTCGATTCCCGTTGCACTCTGCTGTGCCTCGCCGGTGGTTCGTACCGCATCGCCGAGCGCCGCCGCGCGATTGCCGTCGCCCTTGTCCCGCGCCAGCCACCACGCCGCAATATCAAGCAGCAGCGCGCGAAGCAGGTCCGGATCGAGATCGGCGACCGCGATCGCCGGGTTTCCGAGCGCGTCAAAGCGGCGCCGGTCGGCAATCCGCAGCGCAAGAAAGGCCCGATCGGTATCGCTGAGCTCGCTTTCGCCCGCAGCCGGCAGACCGTCGGCGGTTTCGGCTGTGCCCGGCGACACCGTCGGCGCACTCTGCGCCGACTGCTGCCGCCAGCGATGTTCTTCCCCGCGCGCGAAACAGGCCGGAGCCAAGCGCTCGGCCGAGGGGATTCCGCTCGCGAGCCAGTCGTCCCACAGCGCCGTAACATCGATCCCGACATCCAGTTCGGCCGCCAGCGTCGTGACGAGCCGCCGGGCAATTCCCAGCGACAGCGCGCGCTGTTCCTCGGTCAGATGCCCCGCGGTCGGCGCCGCCAGATAGGCCGCCAGTTCGCGCAGCCGCGCCGACAGCGTCGGCGACGGCAGATCGGGACCGGTCGAGGGGAAGGATTCAGCCATGCACGCTCGCGGATAGCAGCATGTCGTTAATAGGCATTAAACCTTGAAGGCCTTTGTTCTACTTGGCTTCCGGTCGCCGCGCGAGGCGCATCCAGAGCAAAATCTGGAACAGCGCCAACAGCGGCAGGATCGCGAACATCAGCGGCGCCACCCCGAAAACCAACGCCGGCGCGAGCATGATCCATGCCTGATCGGCGTCGGGAAGCAGCCAGTGAAAGCGGCGCTTTTCGCCCGCATCTTCATAGAGCAGGCGCGCGAGCAGGATCGTCGCGGCAAGGCATGGCGCAAGCGCCGCTTCCGAAAAGCGCGGCATCGCGTGCGCCGCCCCGCCGAGCGAGAGCAGCCAGGGAAAAGCCGCCAGCAACAGCCACGCAAAACTGCGGATGATCGCGCGTACCCGGTCGTGCGCCGCGCTCTGGGCGCGAAAGGAGGCGAGAAAGCGCATCGCGGCGAGGCAGAGGCCGCCAAGCACGGCGACCAGCGCGCCCGCCGCCGCCAGCCCGCTTGCGGCGAGCAGCGCAACGCCGATCCAGAGCAGCGCGGTGACATAGGGCAGATAGCGCGCGGTTTTGGGCGATCGCACGAGCAGCGGCCCCGCAAGCCGGATCAACGGCATCATGATCGCCGAGCGGCCGAGCCCCATGCCGCCATAATCGACCTGCTGCAGGCTCGATTGCTCGATCAGCGCCGCGGTCGGCCGGTCGGTGACGATCGCGATGTCGCCCTGCTCAAACAGCGCGGGCTCGCAATAGAGTCGGCGCGCGCCGGTCTGCACCGCCATCCGCAGCAGCGTCAGCATTACGTCCCATTCGCCGGGCATATTGGCCAGATCGCGCACCATCGCGTCCGAAATACAGGCAAGCCCGCCCCAGCGCCGGGTCGCGTCGATGCGTTCGAACCCCTGCGTCAGCAGCGTGTCGGCGGTGACGAGGATCGCCGGCGAACCCGGCTTGGCAATCGCCGCATAATGGGCGCTGCCCGCACGCAAACCGTCGGCGACCAGGATGATGCGATCGTCGCCCTCGACCAGCGCCATCAGGTCGCTCGCCTCGCGCACCGGCGTCACCTTCATCCCGCGGCGGCGGATACGGTCGCATGTCGCCAGCAGATCGGCCGGCACCGCCGCGACGGCCACGGCGATATGCGTAACCCCGACGTCGGCAAGCCGCGCCGCCTGCCGCTCGATCAGCGTCTCGCCCGCGATCGCGACGAGCGCGCGCAGTCCGCCGTCGGGCAGCATTTCGCTGGCGCCGACCAGCGCGATCAAGGCCATCGGCGTCCCCCATTTGCAGCACAGATCATCGCCGCCGACCTTTAGGCGCGAAGGACCGATTGGCAAGCGATCATCTTCCGAACCGCCGTCATGACGTCATCCTTCCCGCCCCGCGCAAAAGCCTTGCCGAGCCGGGAAAAAATCGCGCCGAAAGCCACCGAATCGCTGGCAAAGACGCCGGTCATGGGCTAGGCCCGAAGCATCTCCCGATAGCGCAACAGAAGGCCGGGCTTTGACCGAAGAAAATACGCATTTGCCGCCGTCCGACGATGGCATTTCGCCGATCAACATCGTCGACGAAATGAAGACGTCCTACCTCGATTACGCGATGAGCGTGATCGTCAGCCGCGCGCTGCCCGACGTGCGCGACGGGTTGAAGCCGGTGCATCGCCGCATCCTCTACGCAGCGCAGGAAGGCGGCTTCATTCCCGGCCGCCCGTACAAGAAATCGGCGAAGATCGTCGGCGACGTCATGGGTAACTACCACCCGCACGGCGACAGCGCGATTTATGACGCTCTCGCCCGCATGACGCAGGACTGGTCGCTCCGCGTGCCGCTGATCGACGGCCAGGGCAACTTCGGCTCGATGGACCCCGATCCGCCGGCGTCGATGCGCTATACCGAAGCGCGCCTTGCCAAGACCGCGATGGTGCTGCTGAACGACCTGGACAAGGATACCGTCGACTTCCAGCCCAATTATGACGCGAGCCGCGACGAGCCGACGGTGCTCCCGGCGCGTTTCCCGAACCTGCTCGTCAACGGCGCGGGCGGCATTGCGGTCGGCATGGCGACCAACATCCCGCCGCACAACCTTGGCGAAGTCGTCGATGCGACGCTCGCGATGATCGACCGCCAGCTCGAGGGCGGCCCGGACATCACCCTCGAAGAACTGATGGCGATCGTCCCCGGCCCCGATTTCCCGACCGGCGCGATGATGCTCGGCCAGGGCGGCGCACGCAACGCCTATGCCACCGGCCGCGGCTCGATCATGATGCGTGCGACGCATATCATCGAGGAAGGCAGGAACGACCGCCAATCGATTGTTCTGACGTCCATTCCTTTTCAAGTCGGCAAGTCCGGACTCGTCGAGAAGATCGCCGAGGCGGCGCGCGACAAGCGCATCGAGGGCGTCGCCGACATCCGCGACGAATCGAACCGCGAGGGCGTGCGCGTCGTTATCGAGCTGAAGCGCGACGCCACCGCCGAGGTCGTCCTGAACCAGCTCTGGCGCCACACCCCGGCGCAGTCGAGCTTCCCCGCGAACATGCTCGCGATCCGTGGCGGCCGCCCCGAAATGATGGGGCTGAAGGATATTCTTTCGGCCTTCATCGCCTTCCGCGAAGAGGTCATCACCCGCCGCTGCAAATTCGAACTCGCCAAGGCGCGCGACCGCGCGCACATCTTGCTCGGCCTTGTCGTCGCGGTCAGCAATCTCGACGAGGTTGTGCGCATCATCCGCGGCTCGAACTCGCCCGCTGCGGCCCGCGAAGCGCTGCTCGCGCGCGAATGGCCGATCGGCGAGATCGCGCCCTATATCCGCCTCGTCGAAGCGATCGAGGGCGAGATGGAGGACACCGCGACCTATCGTCTTTCCGAAATACAGGTGAAGGCGATTCTCGACCTGCGCTTGCATCGTCTGACCGCGCTCGGTCGCGACGAAATCGGCAAGGAACTCGGCGAGTTGGCGAGCGAGATTGAGGAACTGCTTTCGATCCTCGCCGACCGCGTCAAACTCTATGGCGTGATGCGTGAAGAGCTGGTCGCGGTGCGCGACGAATTCGCCACCCCGCGCAAGACGTTGGTTGCCCCCGCCGCCGATGGCATCGACGACGAGGATCTGATCGAGCGCGAGGAGATGGTCGTTACCGTCACCCTCGACGGCTATATCAAGCGCACCCCGCTCGACACCTTCCGCGCCCAGCGTCGCGGCGGCAAGGGCCGCGCCGGCATGGCGACGAAGGACGAAGATGTCGTCACCGAATTGTTCGTCACCTCGACGCATACGCCGGTGCTGTTCTTCTCCACCGCGGGCAAGGTCTATCGCATGAAGGTATGGCGCCTGCCCGAAGGCGGGCCGGCCACGCGCGGCCGCCCGATGATCAACCTGCTCCCGCTCGCGCAGGGCGAGACGATCTCGACCGTCCTCCCGTTGCCCGAGGACGAGGGCGAATGGGGCAAGCTCCACGTCATGTTCGCGACCGCGAAGGGTAGCGTGCGTCGCAACAGCATGGACGCCTTCACCAACGTGCCCTCGAACGGCAAGATCGCGATGAAGTTCGAAGGCGATGACGAAGACGATCGCTTGATCGGCGTCGCGCTGCTCGACGAAAGCGACGATGCGCTGCTCGCGACGCGGCAGGGCAAGGCGATCCGCTTCGCCGGTGACGATGTACGCGAATTCCAGAGCCGCAATTCGACCGGCGTGCGCGGTATGCGCCTCGCCGAGGGCGACGAGGTGATCTCGCTCTCGATCCTCCACCGCGTCGGCACCAGCAGCGAGGAGCGCGAAGCCTATCTGCGCGCGGCCCCGTGGAAGGACAATGAAAACGCGCCGACGCTGCCGGCCGACCGGATGGAGGAGCTCGCCGCACGCGAACAGTTCATCCTGACGATCTGCGCCAACGGCTATGGCAAGCTGTCCTCCGCCTATGAATATCGCCGCACCGGCCGCGGCGGCCAGGGGATCACCAATATCGAGAATATCGGCCGCAACGGCCCGGTCGTGGCGAGCTTCCCGGCAACGCAGGCGCATCAGCTGATGCTCGTGACCGATCAGGCGAAGCTCATTCGCATGGGACTCGGCAGCCTGCGCGTCATCGGCCGCGGATCGGCGGGCGTGCGCCTGTTCGACGTCGCCAAGGACGAACATGTCGTATCGGCGGCGCTGATCGAGGATAGCGAGGACGAGGCGCTCGATGCGGCCGATGCTCCGGCGGAGGCAACGGAAGCGGCCGATGGGACCACCGACGCGGGACCGGACGGCGCCGGCGAATGACCGCCGGCACCGCCTTCAAGGTGCTGACCGCCGACCAGTGGATGGATTTCGAGCGCGAAGGCCTGTTCCACGGCGCCCCCGTGGACCATGCCGACGGCTATATCCACATGTCAACCGCCGAGCAGCTTGCGGAAACGCTCGCCAAACATTTTGCCGGGCAGCAGGGGCTGGTAATCGCCGAGGTCGATCTTGCCCCGCTGGGCAAGGCGGTGCGCTGGGAAGAGTCGCGCGGCGGCCAGCTCTTCCCGCATCTTTACGGCACGTTGCCGATGACGGCGGTCGTCCGCGTCGAAAGCCGCGACTGACGGCAGCGTCCGCGGCGAGCCTCAGGCCATTCCGCGCGCCAGGTCGAGCCGCGATGCGTCGCCCACCTGGCTGCCGCCATCGCAGTCGAGGATCGTTCCGGTGATATAGCTCGCGGCCGGTGAGCAAAGGAAAACCGCCGATTCGGCGACCTCAGAAACCTTGCCCCAGCGCTTCATCGCGATGCGCGCATAATGCGCCTCGCGCGTCGCATCGTCGGGGGCGAGCCGCTTCATGCCCTCGGTGTCGGCGATCGGACCCGGCGAGATGCCGTTGACGCGGACATCGGGTCCCCATTCGAGCGCCAGCACCCGAACGAGCTGGTTGATCCCCGCCTTCGCCGCACAGGCGTGCGCCTGCAGCGCCGAGGCATTGACCGCCTGCCCCGCGGTGATCGCGATCAGCGAGGCACCCGGCGTATTGAGCAGATCGTGGCAGCCGCGAAACACGTTGAAGGTGCCGTTGAGATCGATGTCGACCACGGTGCGAAAGGCGTTAGCCGACATGCCGAGCACGGGCGCGAGGAAATTGCCAGCAGCGCCCGATATGACGATGTCCATCGGGCCAAACTTGTCCGCGACCGTCTCCATCACCCCGCGAATCGCGCCATAATCGCGCACATCGCCCGACAGCCCGATCGCATCATGGCCGATTTCGTCGGCGGCGCGGCGCGCCTTGTCGGGATCGCGCCCCGCGACGGCCACGCGCGCGCCGAGTTCGGCAAAGCGCTTGGCGATACCAAGGTTGATGCCGCTCGTGCCGCCCGCGACGAAAGCGGTCTTGCCGGCGAGCAGATTGTCGCGAAAACTGGTCATGGCCTCACTCTTCCCTTCGCTGTTTCAGCGCCTTCGCCTCGCGCCGCCGGCCCATGTGGGGTTGACGGATCGGATTCGGTCGCCTTTTGAAACGCAACCAGACAGCAAGGATGATCAGATGGCAAGTGGCCCCACGTCGCACTCCTACATCTCGCAGCGGTTGAAGCTGCACTATGTCGATTGGGGCAATGCCGACGCGCCGCCCTTGCTTCTCGTCCATGGCGGGCGCGATCACTGCCGCAACTGGGACTGGGTCGCCGAAAAGCTGCGCGATCGCTATCATGTCATCGCGCCGGACCTGCGCGGCCATGGCGACAGCGCCTGGTCGCCCGACGGCAATTACGACATGGACGCCTTCGTCTATGATCTGGCGCAGCTCATCCACCAGCTCGACCTGTCGCCGGTGACGATCGTGTCGCATTCGATGGGCGGCAATGTCGCATTGCGCTACACCGGGCTCTATCCGGACACGGTGGCCAAACTCGTCGCGATCGAGGGGCTCGGCCCCTCGCCCAAGCTGATCGCCGAACGCCTCGCAACGCCCGTCGCCGACCGGTTCCGCAAATGGATCGACGACAAACGGCAGGCGGCGGGCCGTTCGCCGCGCCGTTATCCGACGCTCGACGATGCGCTGGCGCGGATGATGGGCGAAAATGCCTATCTGACGCCCGAACAGGCGCGTCACCTGACCATCCACGGCATCAGCCGCAACGAGGATGGAACGTGGAGCTGGAAGTTCGACAATTATCTCAACATCTGGTCGGTTTTCGATCTGTCGCACGACGAAATCGCATCGCTGTGGGCCGAAATCACCTGCCCGACGTTGTTGCTCTATGGCGCCAACAGCTGGGCGTCGAACCCCGCGAAGGACGGTCGGATCGCGCATTTCAAGTCCGCGCAGGTGATCGAGTTCGAAAACGCCGGCCACTGGCTGCATCACGATCAGTTCGACCGGTTCATGTCCACGCTAGACGATTTCCTCTAATATCGCCTCCGAAGGCGCGCGATGGGCGCGTGCCGGGACCGGGCGATGGCATATAGCGGACAGCTTCCGGCGCGGCAGCGCGCTCTGGCAGGCGGCGGTGCGGCCCTGGCTGCGCTGCTGGTCGGCGCCGCGCTGGTCAGCAGCCTCGACATCGCGGTGATCCGCAAGGCCGGCGAGGTGATCAGTGCCATCGCACTCCCCGCCCCGCAACCTCCGCCGACACCCGCAGCCCCCGCCCCGGCACAGAGCGATGCGGCGAGCGGCAAAGCGTCGGCGGCGAACCGCTTTGCCAAGGCCGCGACGGTCGCAGCACCCAAGCCCCGGATCGTCCCGCCCGAGCCGCCTCCGGTCGCGGCGGCGCCGCAGCCCAGCAGCGGCAACGATCCATCGGCAGGCGCTACCCCGACCCCCGGCGCTGGATCGGGCGCCGGCGGACGCGGCGACGGCACAGGGGCCGGCGGTGCAGGCAGCGGCACCGGCGGCGGCACGCGCGCCGTCTGGCGCAGCGGAACGATCGAAGACGATGATTATCCCCGTGAGGCGCGCCGCGCGCGTATCGGCGGCGTCGTCGAAGTGCGCTTCACCATCGAGGCCAGCGGCCGGGTCAGCGGATGCCGGGTCAGCCGATCGAGCGGCGATGCCGCGCTCGATTCGACCACGTGCCGGCTGATCGAGGCGCGCTTCCGCTTCCGGCCCGCGACAAATGCGCGCGGCGAACCCGTCGCCAGCCCCTATGGCTGGCGGCAGAGCTGGTGGCTCGAGCCGCGGCATTAGGCCCTGCCCCGCAAGCGTAACCACGCCCCGATCATCGCCGCCCGCCGCGACAAATTTACGACATTATCGCGAACGATTCGCATTATTGTTGACTCTGCGAACGACTCTCAATAGCGGACCCCCAACAACAACCATAAGGGGGTAACACCGTGAAGCCTGTTTCTTTCCTCGCTCTCTCCTGCGTCGGCAGCCTCGTCAGCGCGCCCGCGCTCGCCGCGACCGCCGACGATGCGCAGGATGCGCCCGGCTATCGGGAGAATATCATCGTCACCGGCACCAACGGCGTCGCGGTGGAAACGCCCAAATCGACCGCGCCGATCGTCGATACGCCGCAGACCGTGACCGTGGTGTCGGAGGAACAGATCAGGCAGCAGAATCTGCTGACGCTGCGCGACGCGCTTTCGACGATTCCGGGCATCACCTTCGGCGCGGGCGAAGGCGGCGGCGGCTATGGTGATTCGATCAACCTGCGCGGCTATTCGGCCAGCAACGACATCACCGTCGACGGCGTGCGCGACAGCGCGCAATACAGCCGCACCGACCCGTTCAACCTCCAGCAGATCGAAGTCTACAACGGCGCCAACTCGGTCTTCAACGGGTCGGGAAGCGTCGGCGGGACGATCAATCTCGTCAGCAAGATCCCCTTCGCGCGCGATGCGACGACGGTGCAGGCCGCCGTCGGCACCGACAATTATTATCGGGCGGCGGTCGACAGCAACTGGCGGCTCAGCGACCTGATCGCGGTGCGCCTCAACGCCATGTATCATGAAAATGACGTGCCCGGCCGCGACGTCGAATCCTATCAGCGCTGGGGCATCGCGCCGTCGATCACCATCGGCGTCGACAGCGACACCAGCCTGACGCTCGCCTATATTCACCAGGATGACGACAACACGCCGATCTATGGCGTCCCCTATTTCCTAAGCGGCGTGAACGACGGCCCGCTGCCGGGCGTCGACGACAGCTCCTATTTCGGCATCGTCAATCTGGACGAACAAAAGACGAAGGTCGACCGCTTCACCGCGACCTTCCGCCACGCGTTCAGCGACGCCGTCTCGATCCGCAACCTCACGCGCTGGCAGCGCGTCCACCAATATAGCCAGACGAGCGCGCCGCAGGGTGTCTTCTGCCTCGCCAGCGGCTTGCAGCCCATCGGCGCGACGCCCGATGCCACCGTCGGCGTCCCCTGCCCCAGCGGCCAGGACATGGCGGGCTATTATTACCCGGCCGGGCCGCGCGGACTGGTCCGCGATCAGCTCAACGAACTGCTCTACAACCAGACCGACCTCACGATCGTCAGCGGCACCAAGGGCGGCGTCCACAACACGCTCGTCATCGGCGGCTCGCTGAGCCAGGAGGATTATTCGATCGAGGTCGCGCAATTGCTGCGCAACGCCGGCGGCGCAACGCCCAATCCCGTGCAGGGGCCGATCAGCCTGGCGAACCCCGACACCTATTGGTCGGGCCCGGTCAATTATGTCCGCACCGGCAACAGCTATGGCGATACGCGCGGCTGGGCGATTTACGCCTTCGACACGCTCGAGCTTTCACCGATGTTCGAACTGAACGCCGGGCTGCGCTATGAAAATTCGCGCGCCAAGTTCCGTGCGGATACGGTGACGACGCCCGCGACCGGCGCTGTCTACACCCGCGGCGCCGACCAGATCAGCGACGAAAATCTCTTTTCCTATCGCGTCGGCGCGGTGTTCCACCCGGTCGAAAATGTCAGCCTCTATGCCGCCTACGGCAACAGCAAGACGCCGTCGTCGGCGACGGTCCGGCTCGGCTGCGGCACCAATTGCGACGTCGCGCCCGAAACCGGCCGCACTTACGAGATCGGGGCGAAAGCCGAGCTCATGGACAAGAAGCTGCTGCTCACCGCCGCGCTGTTCCGCAACGAACGCAGCAATTACCGCGTGCCGTCGAACGACGCCTCGCTGCCCAGCTCGCTGCAGGTGCTCGACGGCAAGTCGCGCGTCGACGGCTTCGCGCTCGGCCTGACCGGCGCGATCACGCCCAACTGGTCGATCTTCGCCAATTACACCTACCTCGACGGAACGGTGCGGCAGAGCGTGTCGGACTATTGCCTCGCCAACCCCGGCGGCGGCACCTGCACCAACAGCGCCGCCCTGCCCGACCCGCAGGCGGGCGACCGCCTGATCCAGACCCCGAAACATTCGGGCAGCCTGTTCACCACCTACACGCTGCCGTTCGGGCTGCAAATCGGCTATGGCCTGACCTATCAGGGCAGCTTCGCGACCAGCCAGCGCAACATGGCGCAGCGCTCGCAATATTTCGTCGACGATTATCTGATCCACCGCGCGTTCGTGTCCTATGATTTCGGCAACGGCCTCGTGGCGCAGCTCAATGTGTCAAACCTGACCAACGAGGATTATTACACGGGCGTTCGCAACAATGTGAACAGCACGACCGGCATCGTCACCGGCGGCTGGGCGACGCCCGGCGAGGAACGCTCGGCGGTGCTGAGCCTCTTCTACAAATTCTGATCGACTCCGGGCGCGGCGATTGCCGCGCCCGGGCTTTTCGGCATAGTAACGCGCATGATCCGCATCATTCCCGACCTGATCGACGCCGCGGGCGTCAGGGCGCTCCGCACCATCCTCGATCGCGCCGACTGGATCGACGGCAACGAGACGTCGGGGCCGCAGGCGGCGCTGGCGAAACGCAACCAGCAGCTTCCCGAATTCGGCGACGCGGCGGTCGAGGCGGGCCGGATGGTGATCGACGCGCTCGGCCGCTCGCCGCTGTTCATGGCGGCGGCGCTGCCGCTCAAGATCTATCCCCCCTTCTTCAACCGCTATTCGGGCGGGGAGGCGTTCGGCGATCATATCGACAATGCCGTGCGGATGCGGCGCGGCACCGATTTCCGAATCCGCAGTGACCTGTCGGCAACGCTGTTTCTGGCCGACCCCGACAGCTATGAAGGCGGCGGCCTGGTCATCGAAGGAATGGGCGAGGCGCCCGGCCTCAAGCTTCCCGCCGGCCACCTGATCCTCTATCCGTCGAGCACTGTCCACCGCGTCGAACCGGTCACAAGCGGTGTCCGCGTCGCCAGTTTCATGTGGATCCAGTCGATGATCCGCGATCAGGCGCAGCGCAACCTGTTGTTCGACCTCGATCTGGGGGTTCAGGGCGCCGCAGCGGCGATGGGTCAGGGCGATCCGACGGTCGTCCGTCTGACCGGCGTCTATCACAATCTGCTGCGCCAATGGGCCGACGCCTGAACGCCTTGCGCTTCTAATCCAGCATCGCGCGCCATTCACGCGAGGCATATTCGCGGCCGTCCGCGATCATCGACGCCGCAAGGCCCTGCGCATCGGCAAGTGCCATGCCGCGCTCGGGACCGACGATGGTGAGCGCGGTTGCCCAGCCGTCGGCGATCATGCAGCTGCGATGCACCACCGTCACCGACGCTGCGCCGTTGACGATCGGGCGCCCGCTGCGCGGATCGAAGCTGTGCGAATAATGGCGGCCGCCGTCGGTAAAGCCGCGCCGGTAATTGCCCGAGGTTGCGACCGACAGGTCGTGCAGCGCCAGCCGCCAAGGCGCGAGCGACAGGCCGGGCGGCGGCTCGACATCGACCCACCAGGGCTGCCCGTCGGGCTGCACGCCCTCGCCGCGCAATTCGCCGCCGACCTCGATAAGAAAATGCCGCACCCCGCTCGCCAGCAGCTGCTCGGCAGCAAGATCGACGCCGAACCCCTTGGCGATCCCCGACAGATCGAGCGCCGCCCCCGTCCCGCGCCGGACGCGCGCCGTCGCGGCATCAAAGGCAATGTCGGGCGGCGCCTCGGGCGGCGCGATGTCGGGCGCCGCAGCGACCGGCCCGCCCGCACCGAAGCCCCAGCGCTCGGTCAGCAGGCCGAGCGCGGGATTGAACGCGCCGTCGCTCGCTTCGGCAATCGCGGTCGCCGCAGCCATCACGCACGCAAATTCGGGCGGGATCGCGCGCCATTCCCCCGCAGGCGCGCGGTTCAGGCGCGACAGGTCCGATTCCGCTTCCCACTGGCTCATCTGCCGCACGACGCGGTCCAGCGCGCGCCGGACGCCCTCGCCCGCCGAAGCCGGTGCGTCAACCGCCTGCAGCGACCAGCTGGTGCCCATCGTCCGCCCCGAAAAGCGGCGGACCGACGCCTCCGGACGGCGCGCCGCAAAGGCGGCGGGCGTCAGCGCCCGGGGGATCAATATCCGGTCCGTCAGGGCGCCATGACCTCAAGCGTCGTCACATAGCTTGCGCGGCGGGCAAGCGGCGGCGGGCCGCCCGCGCCGTCTTCGCGTTCCGCCTGCGGCGTGGTGACGTTGAGCCAGTACATGCCCGGTTCGGGCCAGTTGATCGCTACGGTGCCGTCGGCACCCGTCTTGAGATCGATCTGTCCCAACTGGTCGCGATAGCGGATACCGCCCGGGATCACCGTGACGGGCAGGCCCGCCGCGGGCTTGCCGTCGAGCAGGAACTGAAAGGTCGCGGTTTCGCCCGCGAACAGATCATTGGGGTGCGTCACCGGCACCAGCTCGATGCCCTTGCCGGTCGGGGTGAACAGCGTCGTCGTCGGCTCGCCCACCGTCACGAAAATTTCGTTGCGGTTGTTCGCCTCGGCGGTTCGCACGTTGGTCGCCCCGGCGGGCAGGCGCTCGGCCAGATTGGCCGCGGTCGTCCCGCGCGGCAGGCGTTCGGTCTTGCCGTCCAGATCATAGCTGCCCATCAGCATGTCGGCGACCGATGCGATGCGCCACGTTCCCTTCTGCGTCAGATGCACGTCGAAGGTGCTGCGATAGCGGCCCGTCGCCTTATTCTCGATCGACGCCTCGCTACCGTCGGGCGCCCATGCCTTTACCGCGTCGAGCCGCAGCGGCTGATGCTCGAAATAGAACAGGTCGTTCGAAACGGCGGCGTCGACCGTCACCCACACATCGTCGCCCGACAGCACGGTCGAGGACGGCAGCATCCACTGGCGGTGCGCCTGCGCGGGCGCTGCGGCGAAAAGGGCCAGCGCGGCACTCGCGGCGATCAGCAATCGGGTCTTCATGATCGGTCCTCTCTGGATCAACGGAAGGAAATCGAAACGGTGCCGAGTTCGGTCTTGCCCGCCGCGCGGCCCGCGGCCCCGGCTTTGGCGGGCCAGCGGAACGGAATGCGCAGCAACTCGCGCCCGCCGACTTCGCGCGCGGCCTCGATCACCAGGACATAATCGCCGGGCGCCTGCGCGCCGAGCTGGGCGCGGCTGAAGGCAATCTTGTGCGTACCCGGCGCACGCGTTGCGCCCGTTACGCCATTGGCCGGAAAGCGCATCGAACGGCCCGAGGCGCGCCACCACTGGCGCACGTCGCGCAGCCATTTGGTGCCCTCGTTATTCTTCATGTCATGGTCGTACCAGATCGCGACGGTCTTCGCGGGCGCGCCGGCCTTCTCGACCCAGATGGCGACATAGGGCCGATGATATTCGGCGACCTTGAGCTGGGGGATGGTGATGCTGACCTCCATCGTCCCCGGATCGGCGGCGAGCGCCGGGGCGGACAGCACCGCGCCGAGCCCCAGCGAGGCGCCGGTCAGGACGGATCGAAACTCGGTTTGCATGGCATCTCCTTAATGGATGAAGAGGATCGCGATGGCGGCGGGGATCGCCACCCCCGCGCCGACGAGCGGCCAGGTGCTCTTGCGCTTGGCCGAATGAAGCTGAAGCAGCACAAGCCCGGTCAGCGCGAACACCAGGCAGGCAAAGGCGAATATGTCGATGAACAGGCTCCACGCGCCGCCCGAATTGCGCCCCTTGTGCAGGTCGTTGAGATAGGAAATCCAGCCGCGGTCGGTGATTTCCGCGGTGGCGGCGCCCGTCGCGCGGTCGATCGCGACCCAGGCATCGCCGCCGGGACGCGGCGCGGCCATATAAACCTCGTCGGCGGACCATTCGGCTTCGCCCGCACGGACCGGAAAATTCGCCTCGACCCACGCCGCAACCGGTGCGGGCAGCTCCCCCTTGCCGTCCGCCGGGTCCGCCGCCGCCAGCGCTTCGAGCAGCGGCGCTGGCAATTGCGCGCTACGCTCGGCAACGCGCGGTGCCCCCTCGATATCGGCGGCATGGTTCAGCGTGAAGCCCGTTATCGCGAACAGCAGTAGCCCGCTCAGGCTGATCGCCGAGCTCATCCAGTGCCACATGTGAAGCTGTTTGAGCCAGAAGGCGCGGCGGCTCTTCTTGGTCGGCGTGCGCGTTGGGGTCGGTGCTTGCATGGAGGAGAGAGGCCCTTGAAATTTGGCCCTCACTATCGCGAACGATTCGCATTTACAACAGATAAGCAGGCGAAATTTGCGCGCATGTCCGCAGCCGCGGGCAATCGCCGCGGGATGACCGGGATGCGTGGATGGAAAAGGTGGCGGAGACGGAGGGATTCGAACCCTCGGTACGGTTCCCCGTACGACGCTTTAGCAAAGCGTTGGTTTCAGCCACTCACCCACGTCTCCGCATGGTCTGCCGCGCGAACGGCAGGTTGGCCTGAGCGGGCGCTATAGCCAGACCGATCCCGCCCCGCAACGCCTAACATTGGCCTTTTTGTCACTTATTCCCCTATTGGTCGGTCGAAATGATTCGGTCCGGCGCAAAATCGACTCAAGTCATCGCCCGTTCATTGCCGCGCCGACAGGATGAGTCATGGTTAACCCGGCTTGCGGCGCCCGAAGCCGCCGATTTTTGGGGGAATATATGCGGAATGCGCTTACCAATATTGCCGTTGCGGCGGTCGCCTCGATCGGGCTGATGCTCGCCGGGCCGGCGGCGCACGCGCAGATGACATCGGTCGATCCCAATACGGCGATCGATTCCGACCTCAACAATCCGGCGCCCCCGCCGTCTCCCCCGCCGGCCACGACGACGAGCGACCCGTCGCTCGACAGCGACCTTGCCACGGGCGCCGAGCAATATTCGGTCACCTCGCCCGATACGGGCACGACCACCGCTGCGCCTGCAACCGGGACGGCGGCCGCCGACGACACCACAACCTACAAGGAAGACGATCTGATCGGCGCTGCCGAAGGCGTCTTCGGCAAGGGTGCGCAGGGCCTCGCCGGCCTCATCGAAGATATTCTGAAGAAGCAGGGCGAACCCAACGCCTATATCGTCGGCCGCGAAGCCGGCGGCGCGCTCGGCATCGGGCTGCGCTATGGGTCGGGCACGCTGTACCACAAGATCGAGGGCGAACGCCCCGTCTACTGGACGGGCCCCTCGATCGGCTTCGACGCGGGCGCCAATGCCGGCAACACCTTCGTGCTGGTCTACAATCTGTTCGACAGCGAGGATCTCTACAAACGCTATCCGGCAGGCGAAGGCGCCGCCTATCTCGTCGGCGGCTTCAACGCGAGCTATCTGCGCCGCGGCGACGTGGTGCTGATCCCGATCCGCGTCGGCGTCGGCGCGCGGCTCGGCGCCAATATCGGCTATATGAAATTCCGCAAAAAACAGAGCTGGGTGCCCTTCTGAAGCACCCGCCACTCCCAACGGGCGATGGGCCCGCGTCTCCGGACGCGGGCCTTTTTCTTTTGGAGAAAGCCGCGTTGCTATGCGGTGGGACAGGGCTGGAATCGGCCCTTAAGCAGACTCTAGCTCAATCTTCTGATCCGCCTTTCGGGGCACGATCCATCCGAATATCACCGGCACCAAGCTGATGATTGATCCGCCGATGTTGAAAGTTACATGATCCGAAAGATGCCATGTTGGTCCGATGCCAAACTGGAGGATCATCAAAAGCAACCATGCAGTGGATAGCTTCGTATCGCGAAGGCGATGATACGTCATTATCGTCAGGGCAATCGAGGCAACGAATGCGACGAGAAAGATAAACCACGCGGGAATGCCGATATTTACCGACGCTAAAGCAACGCAAGTAATTGCTACAAGAGCTGCCGAACCAATCCGGTAGCGCGACCTCTCCCCGTAGCGTCTCATATTCATCGGCATCAATGACAACCTAAGATATGATCCGCCCGCTTCCCACCCCAAAACCGCCGTGCCTCAGTCGCCGTCGAAGGCGATCAGCGTTTCGCACGCAAGGCCCGCGGCCTTGAGCCGCTGCGAGCCGCCGAGGTCGGGAAGGTCGATGACGAACAGCGCCGCGGCGACGTCGGCGCCGACGCTGCGCATCAATTCGGCGGTCGCGAGAATGGTCCCGCCGGTGGCGAGCAGATCATCGACCAGCACCACGCGGTGACCCTCGGTGACGGCGCCTTCGTGCAGTTCGAGCCGGTCGGTGCCATATTCCAGTTCATAGTCGACGCCGATGGTCACGCCGGGCAGCTTGCCGGCTTTGCGCACCGGCACCAGCCCGATACCGAGCGCGGTTGCCATCGCCGCGCCGAACAGAAAACCGCGCGCCTCTACCGCCACGATCAGGTCGGGGCGATAGCGGGCGGCGCGGTCTGCCAGGCGGCGGACGCTTTCGGAAAAGCCCGCCGCGTCGCCGATCAGTGTCGTGATGTCGCGAAACTGGATCCCGGGTTTCGGGAAATCGGGGATCGTGCGCACGAGCTCCGACAGGTCAAGGTCGGGACGCGGCGGAAGGGCGATCATCGTCGACCGCCCTTCGCTATGCCCGCGTCCCCGATCCTCAATGTTCCTTGCCGGCCCAGATGTTCCGGTACGACAGATAAGCAAGGATGGTGAAGATCAGAAGGTAAAGGAACACGGCCCAGCCGGTCCACACGCGCTTCACCAGCTTGGGTTCGGCCGTCCACACCAGGAAGGCGGTCACGTCCTTCGCCATGCTCTTGAGGTCGTTCGGCGAACCGTCGGCGAAGGTCACCTGACCATCGGCCAGCGGCGGTGCCATCGCGAGGTTGAGGTTCGCGAAATAGGGGTTGTAGTGCAGACCGGTCGCCGGCTGCAGTTCCTTCGGCAGGTTCGCCGGCGGGTTCTGGAAGCCGGTGATCAGCGAATAGACGTAATTCTTGCCGTCTTCGCGCGCCTTGGTGATCAGCGAAAGATCGGGCGGCAGCGCATTGTTGTTCGCCGCGCGCGCCGCGGTTTCGTTCGCATAGGGCGCCGGGAAGTGATCCGACGGCAGGCCGGTGCGCGTCGCCGGTTCGCCCGTATCGGGGTTGATCGACGGGATATTGTCATAGCTTTTGGCGAAGCTCTTCACCTGACCCTCGGTATAGCCGAGTTCGGCGATGTCGCGGAACGCGACGAGGTTCAGGCTGTGACAGGCCGAGCACACTTCCTTGTACACCTGCATCCCGCGCTGCAGCTGGGCCTTGTCCCAATGGGGGAACATGCCGTCGCTGGCGAGCGCGAGGTGGCGCGGGTGCTTGTGGAATTCATGCACCGCGTTGGGCTCGTTCGAGAGCGGCGTAGTGAAGATCGCGCACAGCAGCGCCAGGATGAAACCCAGGCCGACGAGAAATCCGAGCGGACGAACCATGGCTGTATCAGCTCCTATAAAAGTCCGGCGCTCAGGCCGTTGCCGGGGCCGACGACGCGTCGGCATTCTTGGCGAGGACCGCCTCGGTGATCGAATTCGGCATCGGAAGAGGCCGTTCGATCCGCGAGATGATCGGCAGGATGATCAGGAAGTGCGCGAAATAATAGGCCGCGCACAGCTGGCTGAGGATCACATAGGGCTGCTCCGCCGGGCTCTTGCCGCAATAGCCCAGGATGAACACGTCGACGACGAGGATCCAGAAGAAGATGCGGTTGAGCGGACGATAGTTCGACGACTTCACCGGCGAGCTGTCGAGCCACGGCAGGAAGAAGAGCAGCGCGATCGCCGCGAACATCGCGATGACGCCCCACAGCTTCGCATCGATCCACAGGAAGTTGAAGGTGAAGGCGCGCAGGATCGCGTAGAACGGCCAGAAATACCATTCGGGAACGATGTGCGCCGGCGTCGAAAGCGGGTTCGCCGGGATATAATTGTCCGGGTGACCGAGCAGGTTGGGGCTGAAGAAGGTCAGGGCGACGAAGATCATCAGGAACACGCCAAGGCCGAAACCGTCCTTCGCGGTGTAATAGGGGTGGAACGGGACGGTGTCCTGTTCGTCCTTCACCTCGATACCGGTCGGGTTCGACGACCCCGGGATATGCAGCGCCCAGATGTGCAGGATGATGACACCCGCGATCACGAAGGGCAGCAGATAGTGGAGCGAGAAGAAGCGGTTGAGCGCGGCGTTGTCCGGCGCAAAACCGCCGAGCAGCCAGACGCGGATCGGATCGCCCACGGCGGGTATCGCCGAGAAGAAGCCGGTGATCACCTGCGCGCCCCAGAAGCTCATCTGGCCCCAGGGAAGGACATAGCCCATGAAGGCGGTCGCCATCATGAGGAGGAAGATCACGACGCCGAGCAGCCACACCATTTCGCGCGGCGCCTTGTACGAACCGTAATAAAGGCCGCGGAAGATGTGCAGATAGACGACGATGAAGAACATGCTCGCGCCGTTCATATGCGCGTAGCGGAGGAACCAGCCGGCGTTCACGTCGCGCATGATATGCTCGACCGAGTTGAACGCGACGCCCGCATTGGCGGCATAATGCATCGCCAGCACGATGCCGGTGATGATCTGGATCGCCAGCGCGGCCCCGGCGAGGACGCCGAAGTTCCAGAAATAGTTGAGGTTGCGCGGCACCGGATAGCCGGCCCCGATCGCATTATAGACGAGACGCGGCAGCGGCAGCTTCGCGTCGAGCCACTTCATCAGCGGCTGCTGGGGTTCATAGTTCTTGGCCCAGGGAAAGCTCATCTTATCTCGCTCCTCAGCCGATCGTCACGACGGTGTCGCTGTTGAATTCATAAGGCGGCACGAACAGATTCTTCGGCGCCGGGCCTTTGCGGATACGCGCCGCGGTGTCGTAGTGCGAACCGTGGCACGGGCAGAAATAGCCGCCATAATCGCCGCGCGGCTCGCCCTCGGCGGCGCCGAGCGGCACGCAGCCCAGGTGGGTGCAGACGCCCAGCGTGATCAGCCAGTTTTCCTTGCCGGGCTTGGTGCGCTCGTCGAGCGTCTGCGGATCGCGCAGGTCGCTTAGCGGCACCTTCTTCGCCTCGGCGATTTCGACGGGCGTCAGGTTGCGGACGAACACCGGCTGCTTGCGCCAGCTCGTCTTGATCGCCTGACCCGACTGGATCGCGGAAATGTCGATTTCGGTCGACGACAGCGCCAGCACGTCCGCCGACGGATTCATCTGGTTCACCAGCGGCAAAACGACGGTGGCCGCACCAACACCCGCGAAGCTGACCGCCGCGATATTGATGAAGTCCCGGCGCCGCACGCCATCCTCGATGCCGGCGTTGAGATTGGATTCACTGGCCATTCGATTGCCCTTGCGCTGGGTGAACTGACAATGGTTCTCGGAAAACTGGCCACCCCGTTTTACGCGCGCAAAGCGTCGCAAATCCCGGCGGCCCCTCCGGGAATTGCGGGCCTGATAGCCGCACACAACAGCCTTGCCAACAGGCAATTTCCGCTTTGTGACCGCTATGTTGCCCCCTCTCGATTCCGCAGGCGCGCGAAGCTAAGGCGGAGCGATGCAAATCGCCCTGTTTCAGCCCGACATCGCCGGTAACGTCGGCACCATCCTGCGCACCGCGGCCTGCTTCGGGGTTCCGGCGCACATCATCGAACCGTGCGGCTTTCCTTTTTCCGACCAGGCGCTGCGCCGCGCCGGAATGGATTATGCCGCGCGCGCCAATGTGCGGCGCCACGCCGATTGGGCGGGCTTCGGCGACTGGAACCGCGCCGACGGCGGGCGGCTGGTGCTGATGACCACCGCGGGCGCGACCGCCCTGCCCGATTTCGTGTTTCAGGAGGGCGACGTGCTGCTGCTCGGCGCGGAGTCGTCGGGCGTTCCCGCGCATGTCCATGCCGCCGCGGCGGCGCGGGTCGCGATTCCGATGCGGCCGGGCTTTCGGTCCTTGAATGTCGCGGTCGCGGCTGGCATCGCGCTGGCCGAGGCACTCCGGCAGACGAAAGGCTTTGCGTCATGATTTCGCTCGATCCCCAGCAACAGGCGGCGCGCGACTGGTTCGAGTCGCTGCGCGACCGGATATGCGCCGCGTTCGAGGCAATCGAGGCCGAGGCGGGCAGCGACGCGCGTTTCGCCTATACGCCGTGGGACCGCGAGGCCGAAGGTATTGCGGCGGGCGAAGGCGGCGGCGGCGTGCGCGGGGTGATGACCGGCCGGGTTTTCGAAAAGGTCGGGGTCAATGTCTCGACCGTCGCGGGCGAGTTCGCGCCCGATTTCGCCCAATCGATCAACGGCGCCGAAAGCGACCCGCGCTTCTTCGCCACCGGCATCAGCCTCGTCGCGCATATGGCCAATCCGCATGTTCCGGCGGTGCATATGAATACCCGCTTCCTCACCACGACGAAGCGGTGGTTCGGCGGCGGCGCCGACCTCAATCCGCCCATCCCCTATGCCGAGGACACCGACGCCTTTCATGCGCGGCTGCGCGCCGCCTGCGCGCCCTTCGGTCCCGATGCCTATGCCCGCTATTCGAAATGGGCGGAGGATTATTTCTATATCCCGCATCGCGGCGTCCATCGCGGCGTCGGGGGGATATTCTACGACCATCTCGAATGCGCCGACGATGCGGGCTTCGACCGCAACTTCGAATTCACCCGCGCCGTGGGCGAGGCCTTCCTCGACATCTTCCCGCAGATCGTGCGCCGCCGGATGAACCAGCCCTTCACCGACGCCGAGCGCGAGGAGCAATTGGTGTGGCGTGGGCGCTACGCCGAATTCAACCTCGTTTACGATCGCGGGACGTTATTCGGGCTCAAGACCGGCGGCAATATCGACGCGATCCTGATGAGCCTGCCGCCCCTCGCCAAGTGGAGCTGACGAAAAAGGGGCGCCGCGTCGGCCGCGGGCGCCCCTGATTCTTGCGATATTGACCGTCGATCAGGCGAAAACGCTGCCCGCATCGACGGGCCCGAGCGCGCGGTAGATGCCCGCCGGAATCCCGACCTGCAGATAGGCGACGGGAATGCTCATCACGATGCTGCCGACGATCAGTCCGACCATCGATCCCGCGCCCGGCATCCCGCCGCTCGCAAAGACCGAAAAGCCGACCACCGCGCCAAGGATCATCGCAATCACCAGGAAGGCGATGCCCAGCAGGATGAAATAGGCGAAGATCTTCCACTGTGCCGCGCCGGTGATCCGCCACGATTCGGACAGGCCGGTCAGGACATTGAAGGTCCGCTTGTCGGCCATGATCGGCCCGGTGCAGCACAGCCGCGCCGCGAGCCAGACGATGAACAGCAGGAACAGCGGCACCAGGATCAGCATCGCGAAACCCATCCCCGCCAGCGCCGATTCGCTCGGCTGGCGGCCGCTGAGCAGCGCCGGCGCAACGGCGCCGCCGAAGAGCAGAAAGCCGATGATGCCGATCACGAAGAGGATCGCCGCCGTGAAAAGGAGCACGGGCAGCGCGGCCACCAGCCCATAGCTCAGCGCACCGCCGACATTTTCCTGACCGTCGCTGAAGCCCAGTCGCCACGAAGCGAAATAGCTACCGGTCTGGAGGATGTAATTGACCAAGCCGAGCAGGATCGCAAAACCGCTGAACGCGGCGAAAGCCCCTGCCCCGCTCGTCATCCGCGCCGGATCGAAGGCGGCCATGCCGCCGCCGAGCGCGAGTTGCAGGATCAGCGGCACCGCAATGCCGACGCCGATCAGCGCGATGGCATGCTCGGCGGCGCGGCCGCTGAAAAAGCCGGTCGCATAGGACCAGGCCTGACTGATGCTGATATTATTCACATCCATTCTCCCCTGTTGGACATGGTCAGGCGAAGATATCCCCCGCCTGGGTTGTCGCCAGCTGCCGATAGGCGGCCGCCGAAATCGCGATCGAGATCATCGTCGCGACGAGCCCGAAGCCCGCTTCGACCAGCCCGCCGAGCATCTTGCCCACGCTGCCCGCGCCGCCGATCATGCCGACCAGCCCGCCCACCAGCGATGCCGCGATGATGACGACCAGCGTGACGAGAAACAGGAAGAGGAAAATGCGCCAGCCATTGCCGCGCGTCATCTGCCAGCTTGTCGCGATCACCTCGACCGGATTGCGGATCGCGCGGTCGGCGACCAGCGGCGCGACAAAAGCGAGCCGCCCGATCAGATAAAGCCCCGGAATGATGAGCAGCAGAAAGCCGACGCCCAGCATCAGGCCGGTCAATATCTGCACCGCCAAAATGGTGAGCAGCATCGACGCGGCAAAGCCCAGCGCCTCGCCGACGCTGGTGCTCGACCGCGACAGCCACAGGCGCATGATCGCCACCGTCCCGAACATCGTGAACAGCGCAACGCCGATCTGATACGGCAGCATCTGCAGGATATTCTGCTGCATCGCGGCGGTCAGCTGGTCGATCGTCGCTTCGGCGGGCGGCTCGATCGGCGCCGGGCCGAACCAGGCCACCGCAAGCGCCGGCAGGAACAGAAAAACCGCCGCGATGGTGCCGGTGAGCGGGCGGTGTGCCTTCAAAAGCTGAATGGCATCGTCCCACGCCGCGCCCATATCGAATTTTGCCATTGATACCCCGTCATTTATCGCTTCGGATTGGCGCCGAACCTGACCGGCTTCGCGGCCAAAGTCCAGCCCCGTTCGGCGCGGATGCCGCCCCCTTGCGCTTCGCGCCCGCGCGGGGCAGAAGCCGCGCGATGCCCGCGCTCCCGCCTCCCGAATGGACCGTTTCGCCCGGCCTTGTCGATTATCCCGCCGCGCTTGCCGATATGGAGGCGCGCGCCGCCGCGATCCACGCCGGCACGGCGGGCGAGCGCATCTGGCTGCTCGAACATCCGCCGCTCTATACCGCCGGGACGAGCGCCGACCCCGCCGAGCTGCTCGACCCGCGTTTTCCGGTCTATGACGCGGGTCGCGGCGGGCGCTACACCTATCATGGTCCCGGCCAGCGCGTCGGCTATGTCCAGCTCGACCTCGCGCAGCGCGGGCGCGACGTGCGCGCTTATGTCCATGCGCTCGAAGGCTGGGTGATCGACGCGCTCGCGCGGCTCGGCGTCGCGGCGCGCCGCGCCGAAGGGCGGATCGGCATCTGGACCGACGATCGCGACGGCCGTGAGGCCAAGATCGGCGCGATCGGCGTCCGCGTCCGGCGCTGGGTCACGCTCCACGGCTTTTCGCTCAACGTCGCGCCCGACATGACGCATTTCGGCGGCATCGTGCCATGCGGCATCGCCGAATTTCCGGTGACGAGCCTGGCGGAGCTTGGCCGTCCCGCCGATTTCGCCGCTGTCGACGCCGCGCTCGCCGATGCCCTTCCGGCCTTTCTCGACAAGATCGCGGCCAGCGATTAGGACCGGCACATGACGCGGATCATCCTCACCTCGCTCCTCGCCCTGTCGCTCGCCGCCTGCGGAGGCAGCGAAGGCAGCAAGACCACGACCAAGCTCGACGCGGTCGAAGTCGAACCCGGCACGATCAGCGACTCGATGATCGTCCTCGACGATGCGGCGAGCGACGGCACCGCGGTCGACAGCAGCGTGCCCGGCAGCGATTCCAAAAAGACCGACAGCAAGGCCGACGACGAAAGCGCCGACAGCAGCAGCAGCGATAGCGCGCCCGCGGATCAGAGCGACAATCCCGACGCCGTCCCCGCTCCGGCGGCAAAGAAGGCCCAGGTCGACAGCCAGTAGGGCGGTCGCCGCAGTCTCTTCGCTCAGCGCAGCCCCAGCGTCTTGTGCGTCTGCAGCGACAGACGCCAGCGCGGATCGCGCATCACCAGATCGATACAGTGCCGGACATTGTCCGCGGCATTGGCATCGTCGAGCGGCTGGATCAGCCGGTGCGCGAAATCGAGTTCCGCCAGCCGTTCGACATCGCTCCCCGACTGCGGCCACACCAGCTTGAGTTCGTCGCCGCTCGTCTGGACCAGCTCGCTGCCCGCCTTGGGGCTGATGCAGATCCAGTCGATCAGCCGCGGCACCGGCAGCGTGCCGTTGCTTTCGATCGCGACGGTGAAGCCCTCGCCATGCAGCGCCTCGATCAGCGCATCGTCGACCTGCAACATCGGCTCGCCGCCGGTCAGCACGACATAGCGGTCATCTTGCGCCGCCCCCCATGTTTCGCCAATCCGCTCCGCCAGCGCCGCGGCATCGGCATATTTGCCGCCCAGCGTCCCGTCGGTGCCGACGAAATCGGTATCGCAGAATTTGCAGATCGCCTTGGCGCGGTCCTGCTCGCGCCCCGTCCACAGGTTGCAGCCCGCAAAGCGGCAGAAGACAGCGCGACGTCCGGCCTGCGCGCCCTCGCCCTGCAGCGTCAGGAATATTTCCTTGACCGCATAGGCCATGGGTCAGGCCTCGACGGCGTAGCGCGTCGGGTCGGCGAGCCCGGCGTCGGCGAAGCCCTTGCGGCGCAGGCGGCAACTGTCGCACAGCCCGCAATGCAGCCCCTCGGGCGTCGGGTCGTAACAGGACCAGCTCATCCCCGCATCCATGCCGAGCCGCGCCGCCTCGGCCGCGATGTCGGCCTTGGTCATATGCTGCAGCGGCGCGTGGATCGTGAAATCGACCCCCTTGTCGCCGTCGCGCGTCGCGAGCTGCGCGAGATGCTGGAAGCCCGCGATGAATTCGGGGCGGCAATCGGGATAGCCCGAATAATCGAGCGCGTTGACGCCGATGAAGATGTCCTGCGACCGCCGCGCTTCGGCGAGGCCAAGCGTCAGCGACAGGAAGATCAGGTTGCGCGCGGGAACATAGGTGACGGGAATATCCTCGCCCACGCCGTCCTTCGGCACATCGATGTCGGCGGTCAGCGCCGACCCGCCGAAGCGCCGCAGATCGAGCGGCAGCACGATATGCTCGGCCGCGCCCACCGCCGTCGCAATCCGCGCCGCCGAGTCCAGCTCGACGCGGTGCCGCTGGTTGTAATCGACGGTCAGCGCGACAATCCGCGCCCCCGCCTCGCGCGCCAGTCCTGCGCAAACCATCGAGTCCAGACCGCCCGACAGAAGGACGATCACCGTTTTTCCGGAAAGATCCTGCATCGCCGCGCGATACGCCCGCGTCGCGCTTCGCGCAAGACCGCGATTTGTGCGGCGCACCAAAGAAAATGGGCCGCGCGTCGTTCGACGGGCGGCCCAGTGCGGCATGAATGCCGTTAGGGAGAAGGACACACATCGGCGTGTCGCAATCGCCCTTCTAGCGAAGGATGGTTAACAAAGGGTTTGCTTCAGCAACCGCCGGCGCGGCGCGCCTCGATCGCCTGCGAGAAGGGCTTGCCGTCGGCGATGCCCTGCGTGTCGATCTGGACGAGCCGGTTCGTTTCGCTGCGGATCGTGGTGCGGCCATGCCCGGCGCCGGGGCAGGTATAATGCACCGTCACCGATGTCGGCGTATCCTCGATCACATAGCGCGAGCAGGTCGCGCGCGGATGATAGACCTGGATCAGGCGGCGCGCGTCGCCCAGACATACGGTCTGGAGCACCGCATCCTTGCCGCGCTCACGCAGCTGCCAACTGCCCTTTTCCAGCCGGTCGAGCATGGCCAGCGTCGGCGCCTGCGCAGGCACCGCGCTCGCCGCTCCGGTCAGGGCAAGCGCCATCGCCGATATGCGAAACATGGGAGAGAAGATCGTCATTTGCACCTTGTCCACCGGCCGTTCCGTGTGGAACGGCAACGACCCCTGCACATCACCTAATCATCAAACCCGCGTATTTCAACCATTCAGCGCACGCCTGCCTCGCTTCATCGACGGCCCGTGCGTCAGTGGCGCGTCGCGATCTCGTCTAGCGGGACGGGGAACAGCCGCGAACAAAAGGCACAATCGACCTGGATGATCCCGTCGTCGTCGGCCATTTCCTGCCGTTCGGCTTCGGGAAACTGTGCCAGAACCCGCGCATAATGGTCGATGTTGCAGCGACAGCCGCGCGACACCGCCACGCCGGGTTCGACGCGCACTTCCTCTTCGTGGAACAGCCGCCACGCCAACGTTTCCAGCGAAGCCGCGGCGTCGGTCAGTTCCTCGTCCTTCAGCGTCGCCGCAATCGTGCGCGCATGTTCCCATTCGGGATGATCGGCGCGCGCTTCGATCCGGTCGCGCCCGACCTCGCCGTCGGGCAGATGCTGCAGCAGCAGACCCCCGGCGACGCAGCCCAGCTCCGCGTCGTGCCGCGCGCAAAGCCGGACGAGGCTCGGTATCTGTTCGGACTGCTCGAAATAATGTTCGGCGGCATCGGCGATCGACGATCCTTCGAGCGGGACGATCCCCTGCCAGCGCTCGCCGCTCACCGCCTGATCGAAGGTGATCGCCAGAAAACCCTCGCCGAACAGACCGAACAGCGTCGGGTCGGGTCCGACTTCGGCCAGCCGTTCGGCATCGAACTTCAGATAGCCACGCAGCTCACCAGCGCGATAATCGCAGACGAGCAGATCGACGGGGCCGCCGCCGGTCTGCGCCTGCAGCGTCATCTGGCTTTCATCGTCCTTGAGCGTCGAACCGAGCAGCACGGTCAGCACCAGCGCCTCGGCGAGCAGCTTTTCCATCACCGGCGGATAGCTGTGCGCCGCCATGATGCGGTTGAGCACCGGCCCCAGCCGCACGAAGCGGCCGCGGACATGCCGCTCGGCGATGGTGAAGATCAGCGGTTCGTCGAACCAGGTTTCGCGCGTCTCGCTCACAATTTCCCCAACGCCCACAAAAGAACCGATTTCTGTGCATGGACGCGGTTTTCCGCCTCGTCCCACACGCGCGACTGCGCGCCGTCGATCACCGCATCGACCACCTCTTCGCCGCGATGCGCGGGCAGGCAGTGGAGGAACAGCGCATCGCCCTTCGCCTTGCCCATCAATCGCTCGTCGACCTGATAGGGCGCCATTGCGGCCAGCTTGTTATGCGCATGGTCCTGCCCCATCGACACCCAGGTATCGGTGACGACGATGTCGGCGCCCGCCACCGCCTCGGTCGCGTCGCGCACGATATCGATCCGCGCGCCCTGCGCGCGCGCCGCCTCGACGAAGCGCATGTCGGGGTCATAGCCCTGCGGCACCCCGGCGCGGACGTTGAAACCGAACAGTCCCGCTGCCTCGATCAGCGAGGCGAGTACATTGTTGCCGTCGCCAAGCCACGCGAGTTCAAGGCCGGGCAAGGCCTTGCCGCCCTCGACGATCGTCAGCAGGTCGGCGACGATCTGGCAAGGGTGCGACAGGTCGGTCAGCCCGTTGATAACGGGGACGCTGGCATATTCGGCCAGCTCCTCGAGCTTTGCATGATCATCGGTGCGGATCATGATCGCATCGACATAGCGCGACAGGACGCGCGCCGTATCGGCGATCGTTTCGCCGCGGCCGATCTGCATCGACCCCGCTTCCATCACCATCGCGCTGCCGCCGAGCTGGCGGATCGCCATGTCGAACGACGCGCGCGTGCGGGTCGAATTCTTCTCGAAGATCATCGCCAGCACATGACCCGCAAGCGGCGCGTCGGCGTCGACCCGGCCCTTGGGCCAGGCCGCGCGCGCCGTCTTGCGGTCGATCGCATCGGCGAGCATCGCCGCGATGGCATCCCCGCCCGCGTCGGACAGGTTCAGGAAATGCCGCAGCGCAGGTGCGCTCATGCTTCCGGCGGCGTGTAGCTCGCCGCCCCCGCCGACAGTTTCTCGATGCATTCGTCGATATGACCCTGCTCGATGTTCAGCGGCGGCAGGATGCGCACGACATTGTCGCCCGCCGCGACCGTCAGCAGCCCGTGATTGTCGCGCAGATGCGCGACGAAGGCACGGCTGTCGGACTTCATCTTGATGCCGAGCATCAGGCCCATGCCGCGGATGCTTTCGAACAGATGATCGTGATTGGGGATAAGCTGTTCGAGCGCGCCGCGCAGCCGCTCGCCCGTCGCCTTGACCTGATCCATGAAGCCATCCTCCAGGATCACGTCGAACACCGCCTGCCCCGCCGCCATCGCCAGCGGGTTGCCGCCATAGGTCGATCCATGCGTGCCGATGACCATGCCGCGCGCCGCCTTTTCGGTGGCAAGGCAGGCGCCGAGCGGGAAGCCGCCGCCGATGCCCTTTGCGGTCGCCATGATGTCGGGCGCGACGCCGAACTGTTCATAGGCATAAAGCGATCCGGTGCGCGCGACGCCGCACTGCACTTCGTCGAACACCAGCATCAGGTCGCGTTCGTTGCAGATGTCGCGCAGCCCCTGCAGGAAGGGTTGCGACGCCGGGCGGATGCCGCCTTCGCCCTGCACGGGCTCGAGCAGGAAGCCCGCCGTGCTGTCGTCGACCAGATCGAGCGCGGCGTTGAGGTCGTCGAAGGGCGCATAGGCAAAGCCCGGAAGCAACGGATCGAAGCCCTTGCGCAGCTTGTCCTGATTGGTCGCCGAGATCGTGCCGAGCGTGCGGCCGTGGAAGGCATTGTTGAAGGTGATGAGCGTATGCTTGTGCGCGTTGCCGGCGCTCGAATGATAGGCGCGCGCGGTCTTGATCGCGCATTCGACCGCCTCGGCGCCCGAATTGGTGAAGAACACCGTATCGGCGAACGTATTGTCGACCAGCCGCTGCGCAAAGGCTTCGCCCTGCGGGCTGCCATAGAGGTTCGACACATGCATCAGCGTCGCCGCCTGATCCTGGATCGCCTTCGTCAGATGCGGATGGCCGTGACCGAGGAGGTTAACCGCGATACCGCTCGCGAAATCGAGATAACGCTCGCCGCGCTCGCCGATCAGATAGGCGCCCTCGCCTCGCACCGGACGCACACCGCACCGGGGGTAAACGGGCATCAGCGGCGTGATCGACATATCGGGCACCTTTCCAAAAAGCCTAAAGTAAAAAGGCGACCCCAAAGCGGGCCGCCCTTGCACGGGCCGCCCCTATACCGCCGCCGCCAGAGGCGCGTCAACACGGCGCCTGACCCTGTTCTGTTCGATGCAACCAAGCCCGTTGATCCGCGTTCGCCCAATGATGCGAAAGATGCCCGCGCTTCTGTTGCTGCCCCTGCTGCTCGCCGCATGCGACGGCATGCCGCGTGATGCCGGCGGCACCAGCGAACGCATTTCCCGCACCGGCACGATGCGCGTCATCGTGCTTCCCGCGACACCCGACGCCGCGCCCGCGCTCGACCTGCTCGGTCGCTACGCTGCGGCGCATGGCGCAACCGTCGCGCGCGTCGAGGCGCATGGCGAGCACGCCCTCCACATGCTCGAGGAGGGCGATGTCGATGCGGTGGTCGGCCATTTCGCCAAGGCCTCGCCGTGGAAGACCGAAATCGCGCTGTCGAAGCCGCTGACGCATGGCGAGCCCGACGATGCCGACATGCCGGTGCTGCGCATCGCGCGCCGCAATGGAGAAAACGCCCTCGTCCTCGCAACCGACCGCATGGTCGCAGAGGCGCGGCGATGACCGTCCACGGCGGTATTGCTCCCGCCATCGCCGCCGACGTCCGGCGCGGCGAGCGGCTCGAATGGTGGACGCTGTTCTGGATGAGCAGCGTGATCGTGCTGATGTGGCTGACGATGGGCGCCAGCCAGGCGATGAAATCGGCGGTGATCGAAGATTTTCTGAGCCTGGTGCCCGCGATCGTCTTCCTCCTCGCGGCGCGGTGGGAACGCCGCGATCCGAACCGGCGCTTTCCCTTCGGCTATCGGCGGGGCAACAGCCTGGCCTTTCTGATCGCGGCGACCGCGCTGCTCTCGGTCGGTGCTTTCCTGTCCTATGAAAGCATCACCACGCTCGTCCGCCGCGAACATCCCACCGTCGGCGGCGTCACCCTTTTCGGCCACACGGTCTGGCTCGGCTGGCTGATGATCGCGGCGCTGGTCTATTCGATCGTCCCGCCGATCATTCTCGGCCGGATCAAGCAGCCCGTCGCCGAACGCATCAAGGACAAGGTGCTGCACACCGACGCGCTGATGCAAAAGGCCGATTGGCAGACCGGGCTGGCGGGCATCGCGGGCATCGTCGGCATCGGTCTCGGCTGGTGGTGGGCCGATGCGACGGCGGCGCTGTTCATCGCGCTGTCGATCGTCAAGGACGCGCTCGGCGCGCTCGATCAGGCGGTCGCCGAACTGCTCGACGGGACGCCGCGCAAGCTGGCCTCGAACGATCTGTCCGACGACGCAGAGGATCTGATCGCGACGCTGAAGGCCCGCTATGGCGACGTCAGCGTGCGGCTGCGCGAAACGGGGCGCTATATCGATGCCGAGGTCGATTGCCCCTCGCCCGCCGACGTGCCGACCGCCGCCGACCTGATGGGCGACGACGCGGCGTGGCGCCTCGCCAGCCTGAGCTTCCGTCCCGAACCGAGCGACCCGCCCGCCTGATCAGAGGCGCTTCGCCGCCTCGATCGCGATGGCAAGCGAACGCTTGCGCGCGCCATGGTCGTACATCGACGACGCGACGATCACCTCGTCGACGCCGGTGCGAGCGGCAAAGCCCTGCAGGCCCGCGGCGATGTCATCGACCGTTCCGACCGCCGAACATTGCAGCACATGGTCGAGGATCGCGCGCGCATTGGGCGGCAGGCTGTCCTTGTAACCCGCCAGCGGCGGCTTCATCTTGCCCGGATTGCCGGTGCGCAGCGCGACGAACGCCTGCTGCTGTGACGAGGCGAGCAATTCGGCCTCCTCGCGCGTGTCGGCGGCGAAGACATTGAACGCAGCGGCAGCGTAAGGCTCGGCCAGCTGCTCCGACGGGCGGAACTGGCGGCGATAGATGTCGAGCGCCTCGTCGAGCGCATCGGGCGCGAAATGGCTGGCAAAGGCATAGGGCAGCCCGAGCATCGCCGCGAGCTGCGCGCCGAACAGGCTCGACCCCAGGATCCACAGCGGCACCTTCGTCCCCTCGCCCGGCACCGCGCGGATACCCAGCCGGTCGTCCCCGGCAAGAAAGGCCTGCAATTCGACGACATCCTGCGGAAACTGGCGCTCGTCGCTCGCCAGATTGCGGCGCAGCGCCTGCGCGACGCGCCCGTCAGACCCCGGTGCACGGCCGAGGCCAAGGTCGATACGGCCGGGAAACAGCGCCTCCAGCGTCCCGAACTGTTCGGCGATCACCATCGGCGCATGATTGGGCAGCATGATCCCGCCGGCGCCGATCCGGATGGTCGACGTCGCCTGCCCGATATGCGCGAGCACCACCGACGTCGCCGCGCTCGCGATCCCCGCCATCCCGTGATGCTCGGCCACCCAGTAGCGCGCATAGCCGAGCGCTTCGGCATGGCGGGCGAGATCGGCGGCATTGGCGAGCGACTGGGCGATCGTGCCCGTGTCGGTGACGGGGACGAGATCGAGGAAGGACAGTTTCAGCATGAAACCGATATGCGGTGGCGGACGATGCAGTTCAAGGCGTTACCCTCGATCAAGCCCGCTCGTCCTTCGGCGAATCCATCAGTACATAGGTGGTGATCGAATGGACCTGCGGCAGCACGCCGAGCACTTCGGTATGGAAATGCTTGTACGCCGCTAGATCCTGCGTCTCTACGCGCAGCAGATATTCGATCGTCCCGGTAATATTATGGCATTCGCGCACTTCGGGTGCGAGCGCCATCGCCGCTTCGAAATCGCCCTGCGACTTCTTCGTGTGCGACGACAGGCCGACGGTCACATAGGCCAGAAAGGTCAGCCCCAGCTTCGCCGGATCGACCACCGCGCGATAGCCCTTGATGACCCCGCTGCGCTCAAGTTCCTGCACGCGGCGTAGACACGCCGAGGGCGACAGGCCGACGCGGTCAGCGAGCTCGATATTGGAGATTCGCCCCTCGCTCGCAAGTTCGCGCAATATCTTGCGGTCTATCTGATCCAATCCAGCCATAAGTTGCAAAACTTATCGCATCGGCGCCCAAATTTGCAACCCGTCGCGAGAGCATCGCCATTATATTGCGCGGCATGCAACAGACCACCTTCGCCGCGCTTGCCGCGTTTGCCCTCGTCTCGTCGATCACGCCGGGGCCGAACAATATGATGCTGATGGCGTCGGGCGCCAATTTCGGCCTGCGCCGCACCGTGCCGCATGCGCTCGGCGTGGGCTTCGGCTTCACGCTGATGATCGTCCTCGTCGGCCTCGGGCTGATGGGCCTGTTCGACCTGTTTCCGGTGCTGAACCTCATCCTCAAGATCATCAGCGTCGCCTATCTCTTGTGGCTGGCGTGGAAGATCGCCAACGCCGGCGCGCCGAGCGGCGGCGACAGCCCGCGCGGAAGGCCGATGAGCTTCGGGCAGGCGGTGCTGTTCCAGTGGGTCAATCCCAAGGCCTGGTCGATGGCGCTGACCGCGATCGCGCTCTATGCGCCCGATCGCAATGTCGCCGCGGTCCTGCTCGTCGCCGCGATCTTCGGCATCATCAACCTGCCATCGACCAGCCTGTGGGCGGTCATGGGCGTTTCGCTGCGCGGCTGGCTGTCATCGCCCGCACGGCTGCGCGCCTTCAACTGGACGATGGCCGCGCTGCTCGTCGGATCGCTCGCGTTGCTGATCTGATTGCAAGGTTGCGATCCGCAACCTATGCACGAGCCTCCCACCCTCTCTCGAGACCGGAGATCCGCCCCATGAAAACGCGCCGCCTGGGCCAGAGCGCCATCCACGTCACCGACATCTGCATGGGCACGATGACTTTCGGCAGTCAGACCGATGAGGCCGAGGCGCTGCGCATCCTCGACCGCTGCTTCGACGAGGGGATCAATTTCTACGACACCGCAGAAGGCTATCCGGTGCCGCCCGACATCAAATGGGTCGGCCGCACCGAAGAGATCGTCGGCCGCTGGCTCAAGACCAAGAACCGCGACGCGATCATCCTCGCGACCAAGGTGTCGGGGCCGAGCCACATCTGGTTCAAATCGCCGTGCCGCGGCGGCATGACCGCGCTCGACCGTCACAATATCCGCACCGCGATCGAAGCAAGCCTGACGCGGCTGCAGACCGACTATGTCGACCTCTACCAGACGCACTGGCCCGACCATGACGCCCCCTATGAGGAGATGATGGACGCGCTCGACGAACTGGTCCGCGAGGGCAAGGTGCGCATCCTCGGCTGTTCGAACGAGACGAGCTGGGGCCTGATGAAATCGCTCGCTGCCTCGGAAAAGCTGGGGGTCGCGCGCTATCACACGATCCAGAACAATTTCAGCCTCAACAACCGCCGCTTCGAGGACGAACTCGCGCAGGTCTGCCGTCAGGAGGGCGTCAGCCTGATCCCCTATTCGCCGCTCGCCGGCGGCGTCCTGTCGGGCAAATATCAGGGCGGCGCGACGCCCGAAGGCGCGCGCTTCTCACGCTATCTCGCGATGGAGGGACGCCAGGCCGCGATGGGCCGACGCTTCGTCAACGACAAGTCGCTCGCCGCCACCGAACGCTATCTCGCGATCGCCGCCGAGGCCGGGATCGACCCGGTGACGATGGCGACCGCTTGGTCGAAGCAGCATGATTTCGTCGCCTCGACCATCGTCGGCGTCAGCAGCTACGACCAGCTCGAACCGATCCTCGCCGCGAAGGAGCTGGTGCTCGACGCCGCGCTGATGAAGACACTCGACCGCGTCGGCAAGGATATCCTCTACCCGATGGGGTGATCGACACGGCGAAGCGTCGGCCATTCGAGGACGAGCGCCTCCCCACACCGTAACCCCCGCCATGCCTTCGACACCGTATCGAAGGCGGCAAACACGTCGGCCCGGACAGCGTCGATCCGCGCGCGCTCGTCGCTGCTGAGCGTTGTGCGCACGCGCGCAGCCTCGTCCACCGCCGCGCGCTGCGACGCGCTGTCCGGACGGGTCCGGCTGCGCCAGCCGATGTCGAACAGGAAAGCGGCGAGCTCGGACAGTTCGCCTTCGCGCCCCTGCCCCTTCATCAGCGCTGCACCCTTCGCTGCCTGTTTGCGCGCCGCGCGGCGATGGGTCCTGGCATCGGCGCCTTCCGGGGCGCCGATATGAAAGGACCCGGCATCCCCGCCCGCCGCAATCTGGCCGAACACGCCGCCTTTTAACCCGAGAAGCGCTTCGACGACAAAATGCACCATGTCGTGCGGCAAGTCGGGATCGAAACCCGGCGCGGGATCCATCACCAGGGCCGGCGCCGACGCGCGATCGATCCGCATCGCGTAACGCCGCTCGCCCGACCGAATGAAATGAACCCTCATCGCATCATCGGCGGCGTCAGAGCGCCGCCTTGAACAGCTCGAGCATCCGCCCCCAAGCCTTTTCGGCCGCCGCCTCGTCATAGGCGCGGCCGTCGGGCGGGCACCAGCCGTGCATCGCGCCCTTGTACACCTCGACCTCGTGCCACTGCTTGCGCGGGGCCAGTACCGCCTTCAGCCGGGTCTTTTCCTCCGGGTCTTTCGCATCGTCATTATCGGCGATCGCGAAAAGAAATCCGGCGTCGCTCGCGGGGATCAACAGATGCGGGCTGTCGGGCTTGTCGGTCGCGACCGACGCACCGTGAAAGCTCGCCGCCGCCTTGACCCGCGCCGGGTTCAGCGCCGCGGTATAGATGACCATCGGCCCGCCCATGCAATAGCCCGCGGTGCCGATCCCTTTCGCCGTATCGACCTCCGCCTGTGCATCGAGGAAGGCAAGATGCGCCTTGGCGTCGGTCTGCACGAGCGTCCGGTTCAATTGCTTGAGATAACCGAACAGCGTCTCGCGCACGCCGGGATCGTCGAAATCATGCCCCGAATAGACCACCGGCGCCTTCGCCCAGCGATAGAAGGGATTGACGCACAGCACGGCATAGCCCGCCCCGGCAAGCCGGTCGGCCATCTGGCGAAAGGCGGGGCGCAGCCCGCGAATGTCGGGCCACATCAGCACGCCGGGATGCTTGCCCTCGCCCGGCGCGACGAAATAGGCGTCGACGGTGCCGTCGTCGGTCGTGATCGTGACGTCGCGTCCCTTGATCGTCCCGGCGGCACAGGCCGCGGCGGGCAGCATCGCCGCCACCGCCCCGACGCCCATCAGCGCGCCGAAATCGCGGCGCCGCACGGGCAGACCGGCGCGGTCGAGGTCGGCTTCGGTAAATTCATCGCACATCGCATCTCTCCTCGGGTGGGGTGGGCCGTGAGAAACGGCAGGAAACCGGCGGTCGTCACGCGCGATCAGGGTTCGCGCGGACGGATCGCCGGGTTACTCGCAGCCTAACCGGCCTTTCCCTTGCAGGACAGCAATTTATGCGGTGGCTGCAATCGGCAGGCGGTGCAGCTTGGCGAAGTCCTCCGCAATATGGTGCACGCCGACGGCGCGCAGCATCGCGCCATGCGCGCCGCGATCGACAATATGCCCGGCGCCGCAAAAGCCGACGACGGTCATCCCCGCGGCAAGCGCCGCCTGCGCGCCCGTCGGCGAATCCTCGATCGCCAGACAGGCGGCGGGATCGGCGCCGATACCCTTCGCCGCCGCCAGATAGATGTCGGGATGCGGTTTGCCGCGATCCCAGCCGTCGGCGCTATAGACGTGCGGGCCGAAATGATGCGCAAGCCCGAAGCGGTCGAGCGACATGGCGATATAGGCAGGGCTGCTCGACGAGGCGATCGCGCGCGGCCGGTCGCCCAGCGTCGCCAGAAACTCGGGTGCCCCCGGCACCGGCGCAAAGCCCTCGGCAAAGCGCTCTCGCGCCCGCGCGCGGTGCTGTTCGCGAAAATCGGGGGGCAGCGGCCCGCCCAGCCGCGCCTCGATCCGCCGCTGCGTCTCCTGCCAATTATGGCCGTAATAGTCGCGCAGACATTCGTCATAGCTCGTCGGCAGGCCGATCGCGGTCAGGCTTTCGGCAAGCGTCGTGTTCGCGCGCACCTCGCTGTCGGCGATGACGCCGTCGAAATCGAAAATGATGGCGGTGGGCATCACGCGAAACTCATTATCTTCATACTTCACCGATAGAGCGGCCGGGGTCAGGAGACACAGTCATGAAATTCATTACCCTGAAATCGCGCGGCGGCGACTATCTCCTCGTTGCCGAAAATGTCGCCTGGCTTCGCGACTATGAAAATGGCCAGACGCAGGTCGGCATGGTCGGCGGTGCGCCGCTTCTGGTCGCCGGCAAGATCGACGACATTGCGGCATCGATCCTGGCGCAAGCGAACGCGGCGGAGTGAACCGCCGGCCTCAAGGCATCACCGCCGCGTCGCGCGCATAGCCCCACGGCCCCTCACCCGACCAGCCGCGCCCGTCGGGAAAGACGAGCTTCAACCCGCTGAGCCGGTCGGGCGCGAACAGCCGCATGTTGACCCCCATCAGATCGACCGCGCCGCCCATCCGCTCGATCAGCCCCGCGGTCGCCGACCAATGCGTCGAACAGCCGCAGGTCGCACAGAAATGCAGATCCGAATTGGGGTTCGCCCGGTCGGCGCGATTATAGGTCCGCGTTTCGCCCTCGATCGTGACGTCCTTCGGCGAATAATAGGCCCAGAGGATACCATGCGATAAGCAGAGCGAGCAATTGCACTCGGCCACCTCCTCGGGCGCCTTGGCAAGCCGTACCGACACGGCACCGCAGTGGCAGGTGGTGTTCCAGGTCACTCCACCGTCACCGATTTCGCGAGGTTCCGCGGCTGGTCGACATCGGTCCCCTTCGCCACCGCCACATGATAGGCCAGCAGTTGCACCGGCACCGCATAGACGAGCGGCGCGATCAGCGGGTGGACCTTGGGCATCTCGATCGTCGCCATGCAGCCGTCGCCGGCTTCGGCAAGCCCTTCCGCGTCCGAAATCAGCACGACCTTGCCGCCGCGCGCCATCACTTCCTGCATGTTGCTGACGGTCTTTTCGAAGAGCGGCCCGC
Source organism: Sphingopyxis terrae subsp. terrae NBRC 15098 (assembly GCF_001598815.1). GTDB lineage: Bacteria > Pseudomonadota > Alphaproteobacteria > Sphingomonadales > Sphingomonadaceae > Sphingopyxis > Sphingopyxis terrae. The sequence goes on from NZ_BCZQ01000005.1 coordinate 63,592, forward strand.
TGGGCGCGAGGACGATCACCGGGACCGCCTCGTCGATCAGCGCGATCGGGCCGTGCTTCATCTCGCCCGAGGCATAGCCTTCGGCGTGGATGTAACTGATTTCCTTGAGTTTCAGCGCGCCTTCGAGCGCCAGCGGATAGTCGGGGCCGCGCCCCAGATAGAGGACGTCGCGCGCCGGGGCGATCAGATGCGCCATCGCCGCGATTTCCTCGTCATGCGCGAGCGCGGCGTTCAATGCGGCGGGCGCTTCGATCAGATGCTTGACGATCTCGCGCTCGTCACCCTCGGTCAACTTGCCCTTCTTGAGCGCGAGGTGCGCGGCGAGCGCCGCGAGCACCGCGAGCTGACAGGTGAAGGCCTTGGTCGACGCGACACCGATTTCCGGCCCCGCATGCGTCGGGAGCAACAGGTCGGCCTCGCGCGCCATGCTGCTCGTCGGCACGTTTACGACGACCGCGATCGTCTGGTCGTTCGCCTTGCAATGGCGCAGCGCCGCAAGCGTGTCGGCGGTCTCGCCCGACTGCGAGATGAAGAGCGCGAGCCCGCCCGGTTGCAACACCGGATCGCGGTAGCGGAACTCGCTCGCGACATCGATGTCGACCGGAACGCGCGCAAAGGTCTCGAACCAATATTTGGCGACCATGCCGGCATAATAGCTGGTGCCGCACGCGACGATGGTGATGCGGTCGATCGCCGACAGGTCGAAATCCATCTGCGGCAGCGCCACCGTCTGTTCGAGCGGACGGATGTAGGAGGAGAGCGTCTGCGCGACGACGGTCGGCTGCTCGAAAATTTCCTTCTGCATGAAGTGGCGGTAATTGCCCTTCTCGACCGCCGCGGCGGTGACGCCCGAGGTCGTGATCTCGCGCGTCACCGGATTGTTGTCGGCGTCGTGGATCTGCGCGCCGTCCTTCGTGATGACGACCCAGTCGCCCTCTTCGAGGTAGGAAATCTTCTGCGTCAGCGGCGCAAGCGCGAGCGCATCGGAGCCAAGATAGGTCTCGCCCTCGCCATAGCCGACGACGAGCGGCGAGCCGAGGCGCGCACCGATCAGCAAATCGGGATGCTGGCGAAAGGCGATGGCGAGCGCAAAGGCGCCGCGAAGCTGCGGCAGCACCGCCTGCACCGCCTCCTGCGGCGATTTGCCCGCCTCGACCTGTTCCGAAACGAGGTGCGCGACGACTTCGGTGTCGGTTTCGCTTTCGAACACGCGGCCGCGCGCCTGCAACGCCTCGCGCAGCGGCTTGAAATTCTCGATGATCCCGTTGTGGACGAGCGCCACTTCCTGCGTCGCGTGCGGATGCGCGTTGCTCGTCGTCGGGGCGCCGTGCGTCGCCCAGCGCGTGTGCGCGATCCCGACGGTGCCGGGCGCCGGATGGCCGGCGAGTTCCTTGACGAGATTATTGAGCTTGCCCTCGGCGCGGCGGCGGATCAGCTGGCCGTCCTCGACCGTGCAAACGCCCGCCGAGTCATAGCCGCGATATTCCATGCGCCTCAGCCCGTCGACGAGGCGATCCGCCACCTGGGCCTGGCCGATAATTCCGATGATTCCGCACATGGGGGCTAAGCTTTCTTCTAGAGCGTGTAAGGAACGCGGATGCCCGGCATCGCCGCCGGAAAATCCTTGATGTTTCGGGTCACGAGGACGCGCCCCCTGATCTGGGCCGTCGCAAGTATGATGGCATCGGGCGATTTCAACCGCGGCCGATCGCGGCGCAACGCCGCGGCGCGCTGGGCGATCTCTTCGTCGATTTCATCAAGCCCGAAGTGCGAGAGGAACGCGGTCGCCTCGCGGACGATGGCGTCATGTCCTTTCGACAGCACTTCGATCCACGCCATGCGGCTGATCCACGGTCGCGAACCATGGCTTACCGCACGTTGAATCTCCGCGCGGGCCGGCGGGTAGCCCGCGAGCGCATCGATCACGATATTGGCGTCGAAAGCATAACCGCTCACGGCCGGGGCGGTGCCTTGGGCGCAGGATATTTGCCTGCAAGCATATCGAGATAGAGCTGGCGCTGCCGATCATCCTCGGCATCGAACAGGTCGGGAGATTCGGCCCGAACCTCCTCATAATCATCGTCCCACGGGCGCGTCCATTCCGCGCGCCGGCGCCGGGCATAATCGGCCGGATCCTCTGCCAGACCATGCCTGGCCCAAAGGCCGAAGCCCTGATCAATCCAGTCGCCACCCTCTAGCGAGGGCTGCGCATTATAGGCCGCCACCGCCTCGCGCAGGACGGCCGCGCGGCTTTTGCCCTGCTCGCGCGCGATGCGGTCAAGGCGCTCGATGTCCTCATCGGGCAGGTCGGCAAGTATCCGCGTCATTGATATACTGATATCATATCATGATATCATGTCAATCCTCACGCGCGCCCGAAATTGCGGTCGACGAAGGTCATCGCGAATTGCACCGGATCGGCGGGGCGGCCGTGCGCGGCGGCGAATTTGACGCGGCCGTCGTCCCATATCTTGCGGATCTGCGCCGGAAGGTCGGGCGCGAACTTCATCTGCTGCGCGACCATCTCCTGCCAGCTTCCGGCAAGGCCCAGGCTGTGGCGCAGCGTCGGCTCCATCGCCGCGCAATAGGCGCGCGTCGCCTCGTCGAGATGCCCGATCGCGTCGAGCACCCAGGCGTCGACATAGCGCAGGAAGGGCTTGTCGTCGTACCGGTCGCTCATGCCTTTTTCTCCGCCGCCTTCTTCTTGCGCATCGCATCGTGGAAGCGGTCGGCCCAGCCTGGCTTCACCGACTGTTCGGCGCGGACGATGCGAAGCTCGCCATCCATCACGTCGCGCGTCACCGTGCTGCCCGCCCCGACAATCGCGTCGGCGCCGATCTTCACCGGCGCGACCAGCGCGCTGTTCGACCCGATGAAGGCGCGTTCGCCGATTACCGTCTGATATTTGAAATAGCCGTCATAGTTGCAGGTGATCGTGCCCGCGCCGATGTTCGCGCCCGCCCCGACCGTCGCATCGCCGATATAGCTGAGGTGGTTCGCCTTGGCGCCCTTGCCGAGCACCGCCTTCTTCACCTCGACGAAATTGCCGACCTTGGCCTTGTCTTCCAGCACCGCGCCGGGCCGCAGCCGGGCATAGGGGCCAACCTCGCACCCCGCACCGATGCTCGCGCCCTCGATATGGCTGAAGGCGCGGATCGTCGCGCCGTCGGCGACGCGGACGCCGGGGCCGAAGACGACATTAGGCTCGACCGTCACGTCGCGGCCGATTTCGGTGTCCCAGCTGAACCAGACCGTTTCGGGCGCCCGCAGCGACGCGCCGCCCGCCATCGCCTCCTCGCGCTTGAACGCCTGCCACTGCGCCTCGGCGGCAGCAAGTTCGGCGCGGCTGTTGATTCCGGCCACTTCGGCGGCGTCGGTCCTGACCACCGCGCAGTGCCGGCCGTCGGCATTGGCGATATTCACGATATCGACGAGATAAAATTCCTTCGCCGCGTTATCGTCGGTGACGCGCGCGAGCAGCGCGAACAGATCGGCCGCCTTCGCCGCCATGAGTCCCGAATTGCAGAGGCGTACCGCGCGTTCGGCCTCGCTCGCGTCCTTATGCTCGACCATCTTCACGACGCGATCGCCGTCGGTGATGACACGGCCATATTGCAGCGCATCGGCCGGCTCGAACGCAAGCACGACAACCGCGGGCGCATCGGCGGCGTTCAGACGATCGACCATCGCCCGCATCGTTGCCGTGGGGACAAAAGGCACGTCGCCATAGAGGATCAGCACATCGCCGGCGAAGCCCGCAAGCGCGGCTTGTGCCTGCTGCACTGCATGCCCCGTGCCGAGCTGCGGCTCCTGTACCGCCAGCGCCGCGCTGCCCGCCAGCGCCGTCTCGATCTGGTCGGCCTTGTCGCCGACGACAACGACCTTCTTCGCGGGCGCCAGCGCATCGACCGCGGCCATCAGATGCATCAGCATCGGCCGCCCCGCGATGGGGTGCAGCACCTTGTGGAGATCGGACTTCATGCGGGTGCCCTTGCCCGCGGCAAGGATGACGGCGGCGATTGCGTTGCTCATGCCGCGTGCCATGCCAGCAAATCATTGCGGATTCCAGAGCGAGCGGCCATGCGGACCGGCATGAACGATTTTCCCTTCCGCATCGTCGGCTTCGACCTCGACGGCACGTTGATCGATACTGCGGGCGACCTCACCGCCGCGGTCAACCATGCGCTGGCGCGGATCGGGCGCGCCCCGCTTGCCGTAACCATGGTGCGGCCGATGATCGGGCTCGGCGCGCGTCACATGCTCGAACAGGGGCTGATCGCGACCGGCGGCGTTCCGGCGGGGGATTTCGATCGCTTGCTCGGCGAACTGCTTGCCTATTACGAAGCGCATATCGCGGTCGAGAGCCGCCCCTACCCCGGCCTGATCGCGGCACTCGACGCGCTTGAAGCGCGCGGGGTGCGCTGCGCGGTGGCGACCAACAAGGCCGAACATATGGCGCGCAAGCTGCTCGGCGAACTGGGTTTGGCCGAGCGCATGGCGGCGATCGTCGGCGGCGATACGCTTGGCGTGCGCAAACCCGCACCCGAACCGGTGCTGGCGATGATCGAACGGAGCGGCGGCGGGCGGACCGCCTTCGTCGGCGATTCAATCTATGACGTCATGGCGGCGCGCGCCGCCGGCGTGCCCAGCGTCGCGGTGCGCTTCGGCTTTCTCGACCGCCCCGCCGAAGCCTTGGGCGCCGACCATCTGATTGGCCATTATGACGAGCTTCTGCCGCTGCTGGCCCGACTATAGGCCCTCCTTGTTCGTCGTCCCGGCGAAGGCCGGGATCTCACCCTCCCCACATGAAGCGACGGCGAGATCCCGGCCTTCGCCGGGATGACGATATAGTCGGAAGGATCGCCCTAGCCCTTCCGCCACTTCGTCCAGAGGTGCTTCGCGAGCATCACCGGCGGCATGCGCAGCCAGTGCGAGCGGATGTAGAAAGCCTGTTGCAACGCGAAATGCGTGGGTCGCCCCCAATCGTCGCGCGCGAGCAAGCGGCGGACGAACCAGCCATCGCCCGACTCGCGCCGTTTCCAGCCGGGCGGCAGCGCCGCACCGTAAAGATCGCGCGCCAACCGGGCGGCGCGCTGCACCGGCGCGCGCAGGCCATGAAGCGCGGCGCGCGCATCGAGCTCGCCCCAGAAGCCCGCATCGGCGGCGGCGAAATCGCGCGTCAGGCAATGGAAATCCCACAGATTGCGCAGGCCGCCCTGCAAATCGCCGTCGGCGAGCAGGTGCGCGGCGCAGTGGCACGCCATGTCGCTCGGACACAGCACGGCAAAACCGCCATCGGCCACGACCGCATCGCCGATCATCGCCAGCGCGTCGGGCGTGACGCGGTGCGTGCGCGGCAATATCGTGTGGTGGACATCGATCATCCGGTCGCGCGCCTTGTGGATCAGCGGCGGCAGCTCGTGCATATGTTCGCGATAATAGGCGTCGTCATAGGGATCGGGCTTCACCCATTCCCATCCAGCCTCGATCAGCTCCTTTTCGGCGCGGCCGATGTCGTGCCGGCCGACCAATATGTCGAGGTCGCCGATCTGGCGCCCCTCGGCGCACGACAGGCCCGCCGCCGCATAAGCGGTGCCCTTCAGCAGCACGAACGCAATCCCCTCGGGCGCGAGCGCGCGGCGCGCCATCTCGGCCTCCCACAACGCCTGCGCCCGAGCGACCGCGGCGGCGGCGCGCTGGTCGGCGAACAGCGCCGCGACGGACGGCGGCAGCGCCGCATCCGCAAGCCGGTGGGCGAGCGTCGCGAGCAGCGCCTCGGCGCGCGCGGCGCCGATCACCCCGTCCCAGTCGCGCGGCGCGAGGTCGCCCGCATCGCGCCGCCCCGCGAGCAGATCGACCAGCGTGCGCACCGCGCTCATCGCACTGCCTCCGCCCATAATTGCTCGACCAGCGCCATGCCGGCCGCGCTGTCGGGATAGCTGATGCCGAAGGCGGGGGTTTCGCGGACCAGCCGCGCCAGTGCGGCAAAGCCTGCTTCGCCGAGCGCGACATAGTTGGTCGATGCTTCGGTCAGGCGGACGAACACCTCACCCGGCGCCATCGGCTCGATCGCCGCCGCGCCGCCGAAGCGCGGAAACAGGATCAGCGCGGGGCGGGCCGGTTCGTGCATCGCCGCGATCGCATCGGCGCGCGGGATCAGGTGGCGGATATCGCCCTTCGGCGTTCCGGCGAGCAGCGGCCCGAGCCGCGCGGGGTCGACGCGCGCCGCCATTTCGGCGATCGCCGCATTCTTCAGGCTCACGGCGCGCGGAAAGCCCAGCGCGTCGCCGCTAACCGGTTCGATCAGCGTGAATTCGTCACCCATCAGCCGCCACGCGCCTTCGCCGAGCAGCGCCGCGAGCGTCGATTTCCCCGACCCCGATTCGCCCGAGAGGATCACCGCGCGCCCGTCGCGTGCCACCGCGCTCGCGTGGAGCAGCATGTGCCGCCGCCAGCCGAGCGCGACCTGCAAATTCATCCCCATTTCGGCGGCCAGCAAGCCCATCGACAGCGGCAGCGGCAGCGCGTCGGGAACGATGAAATCGCCGCCGATATGCACCGACGGGCGCAGCCAGCGGCGCCACGGGCGCGCGGCGAACAACCGCACCGTCGCATCGGCGGGGCGCGCCATGTCCTTGGGATAGCCCGCATAGAGGCGATCGAGCGCGTCGATCGGCGCGCGCCAGTCGCTGCCGATGCGAAACTGGACCGGCCCCACCGCAATGCGCGTGCTGTGCCTCACGCTGCCGCCACCAGGCCCAGCGCCGCAAGCTCGGCGAGCCGCTCGCGCAAGACCGCCGCGACGTCGCCGCCGCCCGCGTCCGCCAGGTCGAACATGGCGGCGAGCCGCTCCGCCAGCATCGCTGCGTCGCAGGGCGTATCGCCCATCGCGGCAATTATTTCGGGCATCGGCGCGACGACCAGATGCGTCTGCATCGAACGCCGATCGAAGATCGCGGTCAGGTCGCCAAGCGGCTCGATACGCAGCGCGCCGGCTTCGGGGGCACGATAAAGCCTATCCGCCATAATCTTCCGCGGCGCTCGTCAGCTTGGCGAGGATCGCCATCAACGCGGCGCGCTCGCCCCCGTCCAGCGCCGCCTCCAGCTTCGCCTCGCTCGCGAGCGCGGCCGGCACGATCGCGTCATAGAGCGAACGCCCCGCCGCGGTCAGTTCCAGATGGTGCGAGCGTCCGTCGGCCTCGTGCGCCTGGCGCGCGATAAGCTGGCGGTCGGCCAGTGCCTTGGCGGCGCGATTGACCGTCACCTTGTCCATCCGCGTCGCGGCGACCAGTTCGCGCTGGGTCAGCGGTCGCCCTTCGCCGAGCACCGCCATCAGCCGCCATTCGGGGATCTTCAGGCCGAAGCGGCTCTGATATTCGGCGGCAATCCGGCTCGATACCGCGTTCGACGCGATCGACAGCCGATAGGGCAGAAATTCGCCGAGATTGAGTGTCTTCGCCGCCATGCCCCATCCTTATCGCCTCTGCACCGCCTGCGAAATCAATAAGCGGCGCGTACCCCCACCCACAAGGTCCGCGGCGTCGCGCGTTCCAATATGCCCGCCGACGACAGCGCCGCCGGAACGAGCGCGTCGAAGATATTCTCGCCGCGCGCTTCGATCCGCAAGCCCTGCGTCAACCGCAACGACAGCCCGGCATCGACGGTCAGCGCGTCGCCGAGCGGTTGCAGCCCCAGATCATCCTCATTCTGCCTGCCGATATAGCGCAGGGTCGCGAAGCCGCCGAACGGCCCCGCCTCGCCCGTCCGCAGCGACAGGCTGGCGCCATGTTTCGCGATCTGCGCCGGCCGCTTGCCGTCAAGCGCAGCCGCGGCACCTGACGCAGCGACGCGCGCATCGGTAAAGGCATAGGTGGCACGCAGCGTCAGCGGGCCGGCGCGCTGTTCGGCGCTGACTTCGATGCCCTTGCTGTCGATCGCGTCGAGATTCTGCCGCTGGCTATAGCTCGCCCCCGCCGCGACGAAACCGACGCCGGGAAAACTGCCGGGACCGGTGCCGAGCGTGACATTGGCGATCGCATTGTCGAGCCGGTTCGCGAACAGCGTGACGCTCAGCTTCGTGCCCCAGCGTTTCCAGTCGGCGCCAACCTCAGCGCCCAACAGCCGTTCGGGGGCCAGCGCCTCGTTCGCCGCCGTCGCATCGGCGCCGACGCGGAACGGCCGGTAGAGTTCGTTGAGCGTCGGCAGGCGCCAGCCGCTATAGGCGGCGGCGCGCAACGCCACATCGCCCGCCTTCCAGCGCACGCCCGCGCGCCCGCTGCCTTCCCAGCCCTGCCGCGCCGCAAAGCGGGCGTCGGTGATCGTCGATCCACCGATATTATATTCGTGCCGGTATCCGGTGCCGATCCACCAATGATCGACCCGGCCGCTGAGCGTCCACAGCAAGCCGCCATATTCACCACCCGGCGTCCATTCGGCGAAGGCGCCGACGGTGTCGCTGCTGCCCCCCGCGCTGCGGTGACGGCCGGGGTTGAGTCCGGTGAAGAAATAATCCTCCTCGGTCCGCCCGACCGTGCGGCGCCAGTCTACGCCGATGCGCAGCGGATGCCTCGTGGTAGCGCCGGACCCCGAGCGATACGTCTTGCGGACCACAGGCTGCCATTCCAGGCGCGCGCCGATGCCCGTCGCAGGCACCTGCTGATAGAGCGCCGGCGCGGCGCTTTTGCGGTTCGCCGCAACGCTGGCAAAGCCCGTATCGAAATCGCGGAGTTGAACATAAGCGAGCGCGAGCCAATTGGTCGCCCCCAGCGAATCCTTCACGAAACGCAGGCTGGCATCGACCCCGTCGACTCTGCTCGTCGTGAAATCGGTGCCGCGGTCGCGCCGGTCCGAAAAGCCGCGCAGGCTCGCCTCGATCCGGCTGTCGGGGCCGGCACCGAAGCGCAGGCGCGCTCCCAGGCCGCCTTGCTCATAGGGGGCCGCCCGATCGACAGCGCCGCGCTGACCGGCAACGACAGGCACGAAGCCGTCGCCCCGGCTGTAACGGCCGTCGACCGCGACCTTCCCCTCGCCTAGCCGCGTGCCGAGGCTGAACGCGCCGTCCCAGCCATCGCGGCTGCCATAGGCAAGGCTCGCCTCGCCGCCGTCGGTCATCTGTGAATAGAGGGCGACGGTACCCGCCAACGCGCCCGGCCCATCGGTTCCGCTACCGCCGCCGCGGGTGATCGCGACGCCGCCCAGCCGGATCGCGTCGTAAGCACTCCACGCCACCCAGCCGCCGAAGGGATCGGCCTGCGGCACCCCGTCAAGTGTCACCAGCGCGCGACTCGACGCATTGCCGCCCAGGCCGCGCAGCGTGACGCCCTGGCTCGTGGGATGCGCCGATCGGCTGTCGCTGCGGCGAAACTGGACCAGCCCCGCTTCGTCGCGCAGCCGGTTCTCGACACGCGCGCCAAGGCCCGGCCTCCCGTCCGTCACCACAGTCCTAGCCTCGACCGAATCGCCACCTTCGATCCACGGGAGGCCCGCACCTTGCACAAGAATCACGTCAACGCGCAGCAGCGGCACAACTTCGATCTGTCCCAGCGGCGGGTCCGCCTCCTGCGCCAGCACCGCCGCCGGCATCGCCAGCGCGGCCACCCCCACCGCCAGCCGGATCACGCGGGCTTCACCGCATCGGGATGCGCGCGCCGGAACGCCTCATGCTCCATGCATGCAGCATCGATTTCCATGAGGCGCGGATAATGGTCCAGCGGCACCTCGAACCGGCGTGCATTGTACATCTGCGGCACCAGACAGCAGTCGGCGATCCCCGGTTCGTCGCCGCCGAGATAGGGGCCGTCGCCGGCCATCGCCTCCAGCGCGTCGAAGCCCTGCAATATCCATTCGGCGATCCAGCGATCCTTGGTCTGTTCGTTGAGCCCCAGGTCGCGGGTCAGATATTTGAGTACGCGCAGATTGTTGAGCGGGTGGATATCGCACGCGACGACATAGGCCTGCGCCAGCGCCACCGCGCGCGCCATCGGATCGTCGGGGATCAGCCGCGGCTCGGGGTGCGCGCGGTCGAGCCAGTCGATGATCGCAAGGCTCTGGATGATCGGCTCACCGTCGGCGACGAGCATCGGCACGAAGCCCTGGGCATTTTGCGCAAGATAGGCGTCGCTCTTCTGTTCGCCGGCGATCAGGCTGACCTCGACGCGCTCATAATCGAGGCCTTTGAGGTTCAGCGCGATGCGAACGCGAAAGCTGGCCGACGAGCGGAAATAATCATGGAGGACGAGAGCGGTCATCGGGCCAGCCTAATGCGCGTCTTTGGGCATCGCCGCAATCCATTCCCGCAACAGCGCCGCGCCTTCCTTGTGAACCGTCGAGCGGCCAAGTTCGGGCATCGCGATGCCGGGGTCGAGGCTTTCGAGGCGGTAGATCAGGAAGCTGTGGTCGGGATCGCCCGGCTGGATCGCGAAATCCATGCCGCCGCTGCCCCGCCCGGCGGCGGTGGGACGCTTGCCGATGCCGTAATTGACTCCGACCGGGTCGGTCCAGCGCAGGAACAGCCCGCTGTTCGACGCGCTGCCCTCGGGATTGTGGCAATGCGCGCAATTGGCCTCGAGATAGGCGCGCGCGCGGTCCTGCAACGTGCCGCTCGCCGGATCGTCCCAGCGCGGCATCACCGGTTTCAGCGCCGCGGGGTTGGTGAAATAGAGCGCGCGCGTGTCGGCGCCGACCGTATCCGCCAGCACCAAGTTGCGGGCCTTGGGGCCGATGGGGACGATCGTGCCCGCGCGGCTGTGGCATTCCTTGCACTGGTTGCGGTTGGGCACGCCATATTGGATCGCATGCGCCGTGCCGTCGGGGCTCTTGAACGCCACCGGCACGCGCCGCCCCGCAATGGCGAGCGAGGCGTCCTTGCCGTCGGCATCCCAGATATAGGGCAGCGCCACCCAGCCGCTCGCGCGGTGGATCAGCAGCCGCGTCTCGACCGGACGGCCCTCATTGAAGTCGGGCCAGCCGAAGCTTTTGACGATCACCGTGCCCACAGGAAAATCGACCGTGCCGTCCGCCAGCACCGTCGCCCGCTTGCCCGCCGGGATCGACACGAACCGGTGCTTTTCGGCATAGTCGCTGAACAAGGGCGTGCGCAGCGTATAGGCAAAGCTCGCGACCGGCCGCGCCGGATCATTGCCCGCGAACAGCCCGAAGGCGGAAAGCTTCGCGGGCATCGCGCTGCCCTCGATCAAAGCCTGATCGACCGCGGCCGGTGCCGCCCCGCCGCCCGCGCTGGCGCAGAGCAGCGCCGCGATCAGCGCGGCGGCGATGCGCTTCACTGGACCTTGGCCTCCATGCCCTCCGGCAGCACGATCGCGGGCAGCGCGGGCGGCGGGGTACCGCCCAGCTTGACCGGCACCGGCTTCGCTTCGCTCTGCGGCGTCGTCACGTCGGGCAGGCCGAGCGACAGCACGCCGACATCGTCGAGGACGATCGCGTCGCCGGCGCCGTCCCACAGCACCGGCGGAATCGCCCCGCCCATCGCGGCCGCAATCTCGGCCCCGCCCGGAAAGGCCGGCGCAAAGCCCGCCTTGCCATGCGCATTGTCGCGCACGACGATCTGGCGCGGCAGCGGCTGATATTTGGGGTCTTTCTGGTCGTAGCGATAGCCGACGATCATCACATTGGCGGTGCCATTGTCCTCGAACACATTGTCGAAAACCTCGACATTGCGGTTCGCCATCACCAGCACCCCGGTCCCCGTCGGCACGCTGGCGACGATATTGCCCTTCGGCGCGAAATTGGGCGTGCTGTTGTCGCTGACGACATTGTCGAAGACGCGGACATTATGCCCGCCCTGCTGCGGCAGATTGGGCAGGTCGAACACCAGTATCCCGCCGGTATTCTTGGTCGCGATATTGTCGTGCACATCGGCGTCGAAACAGTTTTCGATCTCGATCCCGGCGACATTTTCGGTCGCGATCGAATCGCGCACGACGATGTTGCGCGACTGGCCGACATAGATGCCGGCGTCCGATGCGCCGCGCACATAGACGCTGTCGATCAGCACATCCTGGCTTTCGACCGGATAGATGCCATAGGCGCCGTTGGTCTCCTTCGGCCCCGCGGTCCATTCGACGCGCAGTTCGTTATAGACGATGCGGTCGGCGCCTTTCGACTTGATGCCGTCGCCGCGCGTGTTGAGCACCGCGAAATTGGCGAGCAGCACATCGTCGGAGGTGACGAGCAGCCCCTCGCCCGCCCCCTGCTGTCCCGAAAAGTCGAGGATCGATCCGCCCTCGCCCGTCCCCGCGCCGCGCAGCGTGACATTGTCGACGTCGAGCGACAGCCCGTCGGTCAGCGTCCAGGTGCCCGCGCCCAGCTGCACGACATCGCCGGGTTCGGCGAGGATCAGCGCCTCCTGCAATTTCTCGTTGGCGTCGGCGCCCTCGGCCGAGACATTGATCGTCTTGGCCGCGGCCGGACTGGCGGCGACCGCAACCATCGCGGCGGCCAGCGACAGGACATGGAATCGCATTGCACACTCTCCCTTGTTTTGCCTGAGCATGCGGCAAGACTTGACGGATGCCAAGCGGCTTGCTGACAAGCATGTCATTGGCGCGGCGGCACGCGCGCCGGAGACAGACCGATGATCGACAATCGCTTCGTGCAGATGATGGCGCGCTACAACGGGTGGCAGAACCGCGCCGCCTATGCCGCCGCCGACACGCTGACCGATGCCGAGCGACGGTTGGATCGCGGCGCCTTTTTCGGGTCGATCCACGCGACGCTCTCGCACCTTTTGTGGGCCGACCGCATCTGGCTGTCGCGCTTCGACCGCTGCCCGCCGCCCGATTGTCCGGGCAAGGAAAGCGGCGGCTTCGTCGCCGACTGGGACGATCTGAAGGCGCAGCGCACCGCGATGGACACGCTCATCGTCGCCTGGGCCGACGCGATGGCGCCAGGCGCCGTTGCCGGCAATCTCGACTGGTACAGCGGCGCCGCGGGCCGGAACGTCTCCGCCCCGCTCGGCATCGTGCTGCCGCATATCTTCAACCACCAGACGCACCACCGCGGTCAGGTCCACGCAATGCTGACCGCCGCCGGGTGCCGCACCGAAGACACAGACCTCTTCCTGATGCCGCCCGCCGACTGGCTGGGCTTCGATCCCCGAAGCTAGGCCCCGAAGACTCGACCGCGCGGACAAATTCCAACGCTGCGGGAACTACAGCTAACCGTCATTTCGTTCGGAAAGCGGCCTTTCCGAACAGCGACCGAAGCGCGACATTTGCAGCATCGTCATCCTGAACTTGTTTCAGTATCCACGGCGCGCCATTTCCTTATGCGCCGCGCCGCACGAAAGCTCAGTCCATGGATGCTGAAACAGGTTCAGCATGACGAGAATTGAAAGGCTGCTTCCCACCCAAACCGCACTAACGCAGCGTCATCGTGTCGCCTTCGACATTCACCGCAGCGAGCTTTGCAAGATAGCTTTGGCCGAGCAGCGACACCCCCATGTTGGCATCGACCACCGCCGCCTCGACATTGCGGATCGTGATTCCATCGACCTCGACACTGTCGAGAAGGACCGTCCGCATCGGCACCGTCCCACCCGCGGTCTGGGCGGTGCCGCCGATCGGCAGACGGTCGACATCGATGCCGATCGCCTCGGCATCGTTCCGCGTCAGCGCGACGAGCGACGCGCCGCTATCGACCAGCATGCGAACCTGCCTGCCTTGGACAAGGGTGTCGGCATAGAAATGCGAATCGGATGCCCGCCGGATCCGGACTTCGCTGGGCCGCGCGGCGGCGTCGCTGGCGGCCACAGCGGCCTTATCCCGCGCGCCGGTCGTCCAGTTACTCTCGCCGGCATAAGGGTCCACCGGCGCTTTCGGCACGTCGGCGACCTGCCGGCCGGCGATGCTCGCCATGCCGATCGATATTCCTGCGATCCCGGCTACCAGGGTAATGAAACGCCTCACCATGCCCGGCTTATTCGCAAATCGGGGTTGGAGAGTGGTTAAATGGCGCCGCGATTCTATGGTTCGGCCAGGCCGCCGGCTGCCTGATCGATGAAGGCGCGCCATTGCGGCTCCCCGCCCCGGATGCTGTAGGCTATCCGCGCGCAGGCATAGGGGCGTCCCGGCCGGTTGTCGGCATCGAAGGCGGCGATTGGCCACAGGCGCTCGGCATCGGCGTGATCGGACCAGCAGACGATCGCCTCGGCCTCCTGCCCCGCATCGACCAGCGCCCGTTCGCCCGCATCGAGCGTAGCCGCGTCCCAGCCCAGAATCACGCGCTGCAGCTTTGCCGGAGCGCGTAACGCTGATGCAAAGGGGCTTGTCTGTGCACCGAGCAGCCGTTCGACCCGCGCGCGGTCGGCGGTAGCCAGCCAGCGCCCGCCGAGCATCGGCACCCATTGCTGCGGATCGCGCGAGCGGAGTGCCGGAAACAACGCATCGGCCGCAGCGGCAAAGCGCGCCGTCCACAGCGAATCCGCGGCAAGCGGGCGAAGCTTCCATGCCGCCGACGCGACATCGGCGCGCAGTTGCCGTTCCACCGGCCGGTCGCGAACCCTGTCCGCCATCACGATATCGAGGACCGGCGCCGTATCGGCTGTGCATTGCACGCCCGCGCAGCGCGCCGTCTGCGCGGTCAGGCGCAGCCATTGCGGCATTGGCGCACGCGGCGCACCGGAACTTCCCGCATCGACAAAGTCGCGCGACGCAGGGTCGAAGGCCATCCGCGCGGGCCCGCCACGAACCGGTCGGCCCGCCGTGTCGCCGCGATAGGCAATCGACACCCCCGCATAGATGGCGTCCACATCGACGTAGAGGCGGCCGTTCCAGGCGATGGCTTCCAGCCGCACGCACAGCCCCGGCTCCGCCGCAGCGGCTTCGGCCAGCGTCATCGTGCGCGAATTATCTTCCGGGCAGGAGGCCGGACCGGCGGCGGCCAGCGCGGCGGGAGCAAGCAGGGCGAGCGGCGCGATCATCCTTCCCCTCTACCGCGCCCGCGCTGCACCGGTCATGAACCGGGCGAAAGAAGGGCGCTGCGCATCCAGGCGGGTGCTTTCGCCGGATCGATGCCCTCGACGCGCCGATGCTCCACCGACCAGCCGAGTTCGGGATAGGCAATGACCTGACGCTTTGCGTCGGCTTCGGCGATCGGCACGACGACGAGTCGGCGATTGACCTTCTGCCGCCAGTTCATCCGCGCGGTATTTTCCTGTCCGACGTAGCAGCCCTTGGAAAAGCTGACGCCATTCAATTCGGCGGCATTGCATTCGAGCCAAAGCGTCGTGCCGTCGCCGAGTTCGGCGCGCCCTTCGGTGACGCCGAGCGCCAGGCGGTGCGCGCGCCATGCCGCCTCGACGGCCCCCGCGCCGTCTTCGTCGGCGGGAGCGAGCCAGCGCTGCCCGAGTTCGGCAAGCCGCGGGTCGACGACGCCAAGATCGCCCTCGGGCGCCCAATGAACCCGCAAAACCTCCTCGCGCTCGATCGTAATCGCGCGGCGCAGGCGATAGAGCGTCAGGCGCCGGGTCAGATCGTCCGCTGCGGCCACCTCGCAATCGATCAGCACATCCGCCTCGTCGGCCCAGATCAGAAAATCGAACAGCGCCTTGCCCTGTGCGGTCAGCAGCGCCGCCCAGACCGGCAGGTTGCCCGACACATCATTGGTGACAAGGCCTTGCAGAAAGCCGCGGACGTCGTCGCCCGACAATCGGATCAGCGCGCGGTCGTTGAGGGTGGTATTGGCCATGCCGATAATTTAGGGGCGGGGCAGCTAAAACCAAGCCACGATTTGCCCGAGAGCCCGCCATGACCGATCGCCTGACCATCCGCCGCCCCGACGACTGGCACGTCCATCTGCGCGATGGCGCGATGCTGGCGCATGTCGCGCCCTATACCGCACGCCAATTCGCGCGGGCGATTGTCATGCCCAATCTGTCGCCGCCGGTGACGACCGTGGCCGAGGGCCGCGCCTATCGCGAGCGGATCGTCGCGGCGATCCCCGCGGCGCTCGATTTTACCCCGCTCATCGTCGCCTATCTGACCGACGGCACCGATGCGGAGGAAATGGCGCGCGGCCACGCCGAGGGCGTGTTCACCGCCGCCAAGCTCTACCCCGCGCATGCAACGACGGGCAGCGCCCACGGCGTGACCGATGTCGCGAACATCATGGGCGTGCTCGAACGCATGGCCGATATCGGCATGCCGCTCCTGATTCACGGCGAAGTCACCGACCATGACGTCGACATCTTCGACCGCGAAGCGCTATTCATCGATCGCACGCTCGCACCGCTCGTCGCGCGGCTGCCCGAGCTCAAGATCGTGTTCGAACATATCACGACGGCGGAGGCGGCGCAGTTCGTCGCCGATGCGCCCGCCAATGTCGCCGCGACGATCACGCCGCAGCATCTTCACATCAACCGCAACGCGATGCTGGTCGGCGGCATCCGTCCGCACGCCTATTGCCTGCCCGTCGCCAAGCGCGAGCATCACCGGCTCGCGGTGCGCGCCGCCGCGACCTCGGGCTCGCCCAAATTCTTTCTCGGCACCGACAGCGCGCCGCACGCGGTGCATACCAAGGAAGCGCCATGCGGCTGTGCCGGCATTTTCAACGCCCCCTTCGCGCTCGAAAGCTATATCGCCGCGTTCGACGAAGACGGCGCGCTCGACCGGTTCGAGGGTTTCGCGAGCGAACATGGCCCGCGCTTCTATGGCCTGCCGCTCAATCAGGGCACGATCACGCTCGAACGCGGCGCGACCGTGGTTCCCGACCGGATCGGCGATGTGGTGCCCTTCCATGCCGGCGAAACGCTCGGCTGGCGGATCGTCTAAACCCTAGGCGATCTCGACCATCCGGTCGGCGCGCATCTTGCGCCACATGTCGAAACTGAACACAGCAATGCTGATCCAGATCAGCAGGAAGCAGGCCAGTTGCACGGGCTTCAGCGGTTCGGCGAAGACGAAAAGGCTCAGCAGGAATTGCAGTGTCGGCGCCAGATACTGGACGAAGCCGAGCGCTGCATAGCTCATCCGCCGCGCGGCGGTGGCGAAGAGGAGCAGCGGCACCGCGGTAACGATGCCCCCGGCCATCAGCAGCAGGCTGATTTTCGGGTCCGACCCGAAACCGCGCCCGTCGCCGATCCACAGATACCAGGCCGACGCCGCGAGCGCCAAGGGCATGAGCAGCGTCGTTTCGATCGCGAGACCGGGCAATGAACCTACGGGCACCACTTTGCGCAGCAGGCCATAGAAGCCGAAACTGAAGGCGAGCGTCAGGCTGATCCACAGCGTGTCGAGCGCACCGCCGAGCAGGATCGCCACCCCGACGGCGGCGATTGCGACCGCCACCATCTGCAATCGCGACAGGCGCTCGCCGAGGAAGACCATTCCCAGCATCACATTGACGAGCGGGTTGAGATAATAGCCAAGGCTGGCGGCAAGGACATGATCTGTGAAGATCGAATAGATATAGACGAGCCAGTTCACCGCGATCAGCAGCGCGCTCGCCAACAGCATCCGCAGCACCCGCCAGTCGCGCAAGGCGACAAGATAGTCGGCGATCTGCCGCCGGAATGCCATGATGAAGAAACAGAGCGGCAGCGACCAGACGATGCGCTGCGCCAGCACCTCGACCGGCGGCACGCTCGCAAGCAGCTTGAAGAACAGCGGGACGAAACCCCAGATGCCATAGGCGGCGAGCGCGAAGGGCAAGCCGTTCTGCTGGCTCTCCGACGGAGCGGCGGGCGCGGGCATTCTATGCGCGTTTAGAGCAGACCGCCGCCGAGCATCAGCCGGACGACGCCGACGACGATCACGACGATGTTCAGATTGCGCCCGCTCGTGCGGCTCGACATCGCGCCGAGCGCGAGCCCGACCACGGCGATCGGGATGATGACCCAGTTCGCCCAGCCCAGAAACGGAATGAACGCGGGGATCGCGAGAATCAGCGCGACCAGACCGATGAAAATCGAAGCAATGTTCAGCATTTCCAATGTTTCGCACGCCGCCGGACGGCGGGCAAGTGCCTTTCGGTTCGTCGATGACGGCACTCGTTTCGTCTTGTTGCCGAAGGTTCATGCAACGCTGTGCGGACCCTTCTCGTTGTTTCGGGTGAAGCGCTCGTTCCCGAACGGTCGAGGCGCGAACCAGGAAAGGACAGGATATGGCTATTCTTACCAAAGGCATGATGGGCGCAATTGCGGCCGCCAGTGTCGTCGCGACCGCCCCCGCCTATGCCGGCATGGCAACCGCCATTCCGGCGCAGGGCTATCACAAGAGCGAAACCACGGCCGACTTTTACAAGCGCAAGCATCACGACCGCCGCTATTATGCGAGCCGCGACCAACGCGTCGGCGCCAACACGCGGATCTGGCGCGGTAACGACGGCCGATATTACTGCAAGAAGGATAATGGCACCACCGGCCTGCTGATCGGTGCTGCGGTCGGCGGCTTGGCCGGTCATGAAATCGCCGGCAGAGGCGACAAGCTGCTCGGCGTGGTCCTCGGCGCGGGCGCCGGCGCGCTCCTCGGCCGCGAGATCGACCGCGACAAATATCGCTGCCGCTAATTGACAGAAACCGTCCGGGTGCGGGTCCGAGACCCCTCCATCCGCACTCTGTGATGGCGAGGGCGTCGGTTCCGGCCGACGCCCTCAAGGCCGATCGCGCGCCCGCGGCGCGTGTTTCGGCTTGCCCGCCAGCCTGCTTTCTCCCAGAAGCGTCGGCCACTGCTGCGGGAGAATATCGATGCTTAACGGCCCCCTGCTCGTCACCGAGCGGCTGATCCTCCGCCCGCCCGCGGCCGAGGATTTCGACGCCTTCGCCGAAATGTGCGCCGAAGAGGAGACAATGACCTTCATCGGTGGCAGCTGCGCCCGGTCGCAGGCGTGGCGCCAATGGTGCACGCTCGCGGGGGCATGGCATATCCGCGGCTTTTCGATGTTTTCGGTCCTCGAACGCGCAAGCGGCGAATGGGTCGGGCGGCTCGGCCCGTGGGAGCCCGACGGCTGGCCCGCGCCGGAGATTGCCTATGGCGTGCGCGCCAAATTCGCCGGAAAAGGCTATGCGTTCGAGGGGGCGGTCGCCGCCTGCGACTTCGCGGTCGAATTCCTTAAATGGCCCGAGCTGATGCACAGCATCGCTCCCGACAATGTCCGCTCGCAAGCGCTGGCCAAGAGGCTGGGCGCGACCAACAGCGGCCCGACGCACCTCCCCGCCCCGTTCGAACAGACCCGCGTCGATGCCTGGACGCAAAGCGCCGAGGCATGGCGGATCAAACGCAAGGAGTTCCAGCCATGAGCGATCGTCACATCGACCCCGAACGCGCGCAGTTCGACGCGTTCAAGGCGTTACCGCGCGATACGCCGATCCACATGCTCAACCTCGTCCGCTTCAAGGACAGGGCGACCTATCCCGACGATCACCCCCTCGCCGGCAAAGCGCTCACCGGCGCGGAAGCCTATGCCAACTATGGCAAGGACAGCAGCGCCGTCTTTTCGCGCGTCGGCGGCAGTGTCGTTTGGAGCGGCATGATGGAGGCGATGGTGATCGGCCCTCTGGCGGAGCATTGGAACGCGATGTTCATCGCCCACTATCCGAACAGCGGCGCTTTCATGGAAATGGTCACCGATCCGGTCTATCGTCAGGCGGTTGTCCACCGTCAGGCGGCGGTCGAAACCTCCCGTCTGATCCGCTGCGCGAGCAATCCGTCTCGGTCCGAGACAGTTTTCGGCTAACAAAGTCTTACCAATTAACGCTTTTTGCTCACATCTTCTTAACCAGCTTCCGGCAAGTCCGGGTGAGAGATTAAGGGAGTGTTAGCAATGATCGTCCGGGGAAAATGGCTGATTGCCGGCCTGCTGATGGCCGCGGCCCCGCTCGCGGGGTGCCGCGACAATCCGCAGGCAAAGGCCGACCTCAAACCGCTCGACGACGGGCTGACCAATGAAGACCCCGCGCTGAAGGGCGCGCTTGAAGACAAGATCATGGTCGATCCCAAGCTGGCCGGGCAGGCGAACCGCAATGCGGCGACCCCGGGCAACCGGCCCGTCGACGGCGGCGTTCCGGGCGTGGCGAGCGGCAAGGCGGCCGCGGCGGCCGAAGCGGCGGCGGCGCAGGCCGCGGGCAAGCTGCTCGCCGCGCCCAAGGCGCTGCCGTTCGAGGAAGGTTGCAACGGCGATTGCGCCGCCAAGCGCCCGGTCACCATCGGCGCGCTGGCGCGCGAACAGCAAAAGGGCAGCTGCGACGCCAAGCTGACCTACGGCAACCAGTGGGCCGACCGTCTGCCGCCCGCGTTCAAGCTCTATCCGCGCGCGACGCTGCGAGAGGCGGCAGGGGTGGCCGGCGGAAAGTGCAACATCCGCGTCGTCAATTTCCAGACCGCCGCCTCGATCCAGGGCGTTCTCGACTATTATCACACGATGGCGGTGCGTGCGGGTTATACGAGCGACCACCGCGTGCGCGGCAACGAACATATTCTGGGCGGAACGAAGGGCGATCTTGCCTATGTCCTGTTCATCCGCACCGATGGCGGGATGACCGACGTCGATCTGGTCGCGTCCGGCGGCAAATAACGCCGCATTCGCAGGCCAACAAAAAACCCCCGGGAGCGATCCCGGGGGTTTTTGTTGGCCGATGGCCGGGGCGGTCGATCAGACCTTGTCGCCAAGCGCGCCCTGCACCTTGCCTTTCAGATTCTGGGCTTCGCCCTTGCGTTCCTGAAGTTCGCCTTCGGCGCGCAGGCGTTCATTGTCGGTCGCCTTGCCGATCGCCTGTTTGGTGTTGCCGATCGCTTCGTTGGTCAGGCCTTTCGCCTTTTCCGTCAGTTCACCCATGGGGAGTCTCCTTTGCTGCAAGAGGCGATCGCGCCTCTTGTCAAATCAACGACTTGCCCCCGCGCATTGTTCCGTCGTCGCGGGACGAAACGAGACGAAGCGTCGATCGGACGGCTCAGGCAGCCCGCGCGTCCCGCTGCTGCATCAGCAGCGCGCGCAGGCCCATCCGAACCGGCGGCAGCGCGCCAAGCCGCAGCGCCGCATGGCGGAGCGCCATCGCCGGATGGCGGTCATCGGTGAAGAGGCCGACGATCGCGCGCGTCGCCTGAAACAGCGGCCAGGTCTCGGCACGATGCGCGGCGGCGTAGCGCGTAAGGCGGCGCGGGTCGCCGACATCCTCCGCCGACGCCAACAGCTTCGCGAGCCGGACCGCGCCTGCCAGCCCGAAGTTGAAGCCATGGGCGGTCACCGGATGCATGCCGACCGCCGCATCGCCGATCAGCACCGCACGCGGCGCCGCAAAGCGATGCGCAAATGTCGTGGTCAGCGGATAGGCGTGAAAATCGCTCGCCAACGCGACCGCGCCCCATCTGCCGCGCGTCATCGCCGCAATCCGGCGCGCCTTTGCCTCGCCGGATTCGGCCATGAAAGCTTCGGCGGCTTGGGGCGTCAGGGTGATGACTGCCGACGAAAGCCCCTCCCCCAGCGGCAGCATCGCCAGCGTGTGGTGCCGGGCGAACCATTCGGTCGCGACGCCCGCCTTGTAGGGCGCGTGACCTACCCGGCCGACAAGCATCGTCTTGCCGACCGGCCTGACGTCGGCGCCGATGCCGAGCTGGTCGCGTATCGCCGAAAAGCGCGCGTCCGCCGCGACAAGAAGATCGGCCTCGATCACAGCGCCATCGGCAAGGGTCACGGTGACGCCGCCGCGCCCGGCCTGAACGCGCTCCACCGCGCATCCCGCGCGCAGATCCATATTCGCTTGTCCCGTAACGCTTTCGAACAGTGCCCGGCGCAAATGATGGTTCGACACGAGATGGCCGAGCGGCCGCGCGTCGCCCGCTCCCGGATCGATCCTCATCGCAAACCGCGCCCGGCCGCTCAGCACCTCGGCCCGGTCAAGGCGGTGAATGTCCGCCGCCGGAATCCGCGACCAGGCATCCAGGTCGCGCAGCGCGCGCTCGGACCGGTGCGTCAGCGCAATCTCGCGCCCGTCGAAATGCGGTTCGGCCAGCGCGGCAAGCGGCGCGCGCTCGATCAGCGTAATCTCGGCGGGCGTATCCGCCAGCGCGCGCGCGAAACCCAGCCCCGCCGGTCCCGCCCCGACGATGACGATCCGGCGCCGCGTGCCACCCATGCCCATGCCTCCTTGTCAGAGACACCGGCATGGCAGCGCCGCGCGGGCGGCGCATTGCGCTGGATCAATATCAGATGAGCCCGGCGAGCGGGCTCGACGGATCGGCGTAGCGACGCTGGCCCATACGGCCGGCGAGATAGGCATCGCGCCCCGCCTCGACCGCGAGCTTCATGGCGCGCGCCATGCGGATGGGGTCTTTGGCTTCGGCGATCGCGGTGTTCATCAGCACGCCGTCGCAGCCGAGTTCCATCGCCACCGCCGCATCGCTGGCCGTCCCGACGCCCGCATCGACCAGCACCGGCACCGACGCGCCCTCGACGATCAGGCGGATCGTCACCCGGTTCTGGATGCCCAGCCCCGACCCGATCGGCGCGCCGAGCGGCATGATCGCAACCGCGCCCGCATCTTCCAGCTGCTTGGCGGCGATCGGATCATCGACGCAATAGACCATCGGCAGAAAGCCTTCCTTGGCCAGCACCTCGGTCGCCTCCAGCGTTTCACGCATATTGGGATAGAGCGTCTTCGCTTCGCCCAGCACCTCCAGCTTCACCAGATCCCAGCCGCCCGCCTCGCGCGCCAGCCGCAAGGTGCGGATCGCGTCGTCGGCATTGAAACAGCCGGCGGTGTTGGGGAGATAGGTGATCTTCTTCGGGTCGATATAATCGGTCAGCATCGGCGCGGTCGGGTCCGACACATTGACGCGCCGCACCGCAACGGTGACGATTTCCGCACCCGACGCGGCGACCGCAGCCGCATTCTGTTCAAAATCCTTATACTTGCCCGTGCCCACGATCAGGCGCGAGTTAAAGGTCCGCCCGGCAACGCTCCACTGGTCGGTCAACAACCGCCTCCTACAAAATGAACGATTTCCAGCGCATCGCCCTCGGCAAGCGCGACGTCGGCGAGCGTCGAGCGCGGTACGATCTCGCGATTGCGCTCGACCGCGACCTTCTTGACGTCGAGGCCCAGCGACGCGACCAGATCGGCAATGCTGCCTGCGCGCACCTGCCGCGCATCGCCGTTGAGAATGATGGAAATCACGAGTCCCGCCTGCTTTGCCTTTTGACGTGCAGCCCATATAGGGGGAGCGACCCGCGTCGCAACCGAAAGACCGTGCCCTTGTCCAACGAGTGTTCCGAAACGCCCGCCGTCTTTGTCCTTTCCGGGCCCAATCTCAACCTGCTGGGCACGCGCGAGCCTGAAATCTACGGGCATGACACGCTGGAGGACATCCACCAGCGGCTCGCCGAGCGTGCGGCGGCACTGGGTCTGCGCGTCGATTGCCGCCAGTCGAACCACGAAGGCACGCTGATCGACTGGCTGCACGAAGCGCATTTCGCCGGCGCCAAGGCGGTGCTGCTCAATGCCGGGGGCTATACGCACACATCGGTCGCGCTGCACGACGCGATCAAGTCGATCCGCGTTCCGGTGATCGAGGTCCATCTGTCGGACCCGATGAAGCGCGAATCCTTTCGCCATCTCAGCTATATCGGCATGGCGGCGGCCGCGCATTTTGCAGGCCACGGCGCAGACAGCTATATGCTGGCGCTGGACGCCGCCGCGCGCTTCTGACAAGAGGCGCGATCAGAAACGGGGTCAAGGCACGCGATCAACAGTGCCGCAACAACAGGAAATATCTCATGGGTGACCATAAAGAGCACGGCATCAACATCGATCCGGCCTTCGTCCGTGCGCTCGCGGAACTGCTCGACGACACGCAGCTTTCCGAAATCGAGGTCGAGGACGGTGAACGCAAGGTGCGCGTTGCGCGCACGCTGACCGCCGCCGCGGCGCCGGTCGCTTTCGCGCCGCCCCCGGTTGCCGCGCCCGTCGCTGCCGCACCCGCGGCCGCCGCGCCGGCCGCGGTAGCTGCCCCCGCCGCCGACAGCTTCGCCGACGCCGTGAAGTCCCCGATGGTCGGCACCGTCTATCTTGCTGCCGAACCGGGTGCGCCCAATTTCGCAAGCGTGGGTTCGGCGGTGAAGGAAGGCGATACCATCCTGATTATCGAGGCGATGAAGGTGATGAACCCGATCACCGCGCCCACCTCGGGCACGCTCAAGGCCGTGCATGTCGAGAACAGCCAGCCGGTCGAATATGACCAGCCGCT
The DNA here is from genome assembly GCF_001598815.1 of Sphingopyxis terrae subsp. terrae NBRC 15098. Taxonomy (GTDB): domain Bacteria; phylum Pseudomonadota; class Alphaproteobacteria; order Sphingomonadales; family Sphingomonadaceae; genus Sphingopyxis; species Sphingopyxis terrae. The sequence continues at coordinate 87,786 of NZ_BCZQ01000005.1, forward strand.
GTTCACCATCGGCTGAGGGACAGCCAATGGCCATCGAGAAACTGCTGATCGCCAACCGCGGCGAGATCGCGCTGCGTATTCACCGCGCCTGCCACGAAATGGGCATCAAGACGGTCGCGGTCCATTCGACCGCCGACGCCGATGCGATGCATGTCCGCCTGGCCGACGAAGCCGTCTGCATCGGTCCGCCAGCGGCGAAGGACAGCTATCTCAACATCCCGGCAATCATTTCGGCTGCCGAAGTGACGGGCGCCGACGCCATCCACCCCGGCTATGGCTTCCTGTCGGAAAATGCGCGCTTTGCTGAGATTATCGAAGCGCATGACATGATCTTCGTCGGGCCGAAGCCCGAACATATCCGCACGATGGGCGACAAGGTCGAGGCGAAGCGCACCGCGGTCGCGCTCGATCTGCCGGTGGTGCCGGGTTCGCCCGGCGCCGTCACCTATGGCGAGGAAACGAAACGGATGGCCGAGGAAATCGGCTATCCGGTGCTGATCAAGGCCGCGTCGGGCGGCGGCGGCCGCGGGATGAAGGTCGTCCCCGACCCCTCCGGTCTCGAAAGCCTGATGGGTCAGGCATCGAGCGAAGCTGCGGCGGCGTTCGGCGATCCGACCGTCTATATGGAAAAATATCTCGGCAACCCGCGCCACATCGAATTCCAGATCTTCGGCGACGGCAAGGGCAACGCTATCCATCTCGGCGAACGCGACTGTTCGCTGCAGCGCCGCCACCAGAAGGTGCTCGAAGAAGCCCCTTCGCCCGTCATTTCGGCCGAAGAGCGCGCCCGCATGGGCGGCATTTGCGCCGATGCGATGGCAAAGATGGGCTATCGCGGCGCGGGGACGATCGAGTTTCTGTGGGAAAATGGCGAGTTCTATTTCATCGAAATGAATACGCGCATCCAGGTCGAACATCCGGTGACCGAGATGATCACCGGCTTTGACCTCGTCCGCGAACAGATCCGCATTGCCGACGGCATGGGCCTTTCGGTGCAGCAGAACGAGCTGGAATTCCGCGGCCATGCCATCGAATGCCGGATCAACGCCGAAGATCCGCGCAACTTCCTCCCCTCGCCGGGCAAGGTGACCAACTATCACGCCGCCGGCGGCATGCATGTGCGCGTCGATAGCGGGCTTTATGCGGGCTATTCGATCCCGCCCTATTACGACAGCATGATCGGCAAGCTGATCGTCTATGGCCGCACGCGCGAAAGCTGCATGATGCGGATGCGCCGCGCGCTCGAGGAAATGGTTATCGCCGGGGTGAAGACGAACATTCCGCTGCATCAGGCGCTACTCGCCGATCCCGACGTCATCCACGGTGATTATACGATCAAGTGGCTGGAGGAATGGCTGGCGAAGCAGGACGCCGACAACAAGGCCTGACGCTGCGCCCATCGACGCCGGGTTCGCGCGTGGACACGACGGATTGTGTCCCAGCTCACTTTCGCACGGGGGGATTATTGGCTATGGGCCTTAACCATGGCCAGAAATCTCCCCCTTTACGCGCGCCCGGCCGCGGCGCTGATCCTCCCGCTGACCCTGCTTGCGGCGCCCGTCGCCGCGCAGACGAGCGTCAAGGAGGACTCGGTCGTTCTGCAACCCGACAAGGTGACCGATGACGCGCCCGAGATCGAAACGGTCGCCGAGGCCAATCTGCCGAGCTGGAGCGTCGACAATGCCAAGGCGCTGCTCGCCTTCATCCAGTCGGCGGGCGATGAAGGCCTGTTCCCGAAGGATTACAATCCCGACGCGCTGAAGGCCGCGATCGATGGCGGCAATCAGATCACGCTCGACAAGGTCGCGACCGACAGCTTCCTGCTGCTCGCCACGCACATGCGCGACGGCCGCACGCCCAATGCTGCGCGCAAACAATGGTTCATGACCGATGGCGACGCGCAGACCGAACCGCTGATCCCGCTGCTCGGCAGCGCGCTCACCGCGAACGACGTCGCGCAGGCGCTGGTCAGCCTCGACCCCGTTCATCCCGATTTCGCGGTGCTGAAAGCCGCGCTCAAGACCGCAAAGACGCCCGCCGACGCCAACGCGATCCGTGTCAACATGGAACGCTGGCGCTGGATGCCGCGCGATCTTGGCGAAGGCTATGTCGTCAGCAACGTGCCCGAATATCTGACCCGCGTCGTTCATGACGGCGTCGTCATCGCGACGCACAAGGCGGTCGTCGGCAAGCCGTCGACCCCGACGCCGCAGCTCAACCCGATGGCGACGGGGATCATCGTCAACCCGACCTGGACCCTGCCCAAGAGCATCATCGCCGAAGGCATCGGATCGACGATTGCGACCAATCCGGCGCGCGCCCGCGCGCAGGGCTATACCTGGACGGGCAGCGGCAAGTCGCTGTCGGTGGTGCAGCAGCCTGGTGCCAACAATGCGCTGGGCGTCATGAAGCTCGAAATGCTGAACCCCCACGCCATCTATCTGCACGACACCCCGTCGAAGGGCGCGTTCGCCGCCGATTCGCGCGCCTTCAGCCACGGCTGCATCCGCACCGAAAAGGCGCTGCACTTCTCCGGCCTGATGGCGGTGATGTTCGCCGGCCGCACGCCCGAGGAATTCGGCGATGTGGTCGCCAGCGGCAAGACGACGCGCTTCGGCTTCGAAAAGCCCTTCCCTGTCTATGTCGCGTATTGGACCGTCGTTCCCGACGGCAAGGGCGGCATCAAGAAGCTGAACGACCTTTACGGTCGGGACGCGCCGGTGGTGACGAGCTTCGCCAAGCCCGGCCGCGCCGCCGCGGTGGTGATTTCGCCGACGCCGCCCGCGGTCGTGCCGACGACGCAGACGGTGCAGGCGCCGAAACCCGAAAAGGGCGCGATCTACTGACGAAGCGGCGGCCGGGCGACGATGCCCCCGGCCCTGCAACCCTCATGGAGCCTCAATCGGCCTTGGTCGGCATCGATCCCTGCGTGGCGCCGGTGCGGATGATATTGTCGGCGACCGGCGGCAATTCGAAGGGCGGTGGCGAAGCGGGCGCTACGCTCAGCTTGTCGGCATAGAGCAGCCGGCCCGGCCCGAGCTTGTACAGAATTTGCGGCAGCAACTCCTCGCCGAACACGAAGCAGCCCTCGCTACGCCCCAGCTTGCCTTGCGTCGCGATCAGCGACGGTTCGGCGTACCAGGCGCCATGCACGACGATCGCGCGCATGTCGGCATTGCTGTTGTCGGCCTCCAGCCCCGCGAGCCGCATCGACGATCCGTTCGATCCCCAATAATAATCGCTCGTGCGATAGGCGCCGCGCGACGAGGCGAGCGAGCCGGGGACGTTCGAAAAAGTCTTGAGCCAGCCGTCATGCTGCGGGTCCGATCCGCGGCCATGGGTGACGGGATACATGTCCACCTTGCCGGCGATCAGATCGACGAGCGCGAAGCGCGGGCGATAGGAGGGCAGCCCGAAATCGACGATCCCGACACGGTCGGCCTGCGCGATCCGGTTGCCCTGCCGCGCCAGCTGTTGCCGCGCGACGGCCAGATAGTCGACCGGCGGCGGTGTCGCTGCCTGCCCATGCCCGGTGATCCAGTCCGGAAGTGGAGCTGCGCGCGCCGATGTCGCGGCCAGCGCCCCCGCGCCCGCCATCGCCGCCAGCATAGCTCTGCGATCGATCAATTCATTCACGTGCAACCCAGCCCTCATTGCCGCCTTTGGCGGTCCCTCGGCCGTCTATAAGCCGTGGTTCGCGCGCCAAAGGCAAGGAGTCCAAGCCTCTTCATGCGGGCAAATGTGCCATATATGCCATGAATAGTGCGTTTACGTTCCATTACGGTCCCGTTAGGAACTGCGCCATGAAGGCAACCATCTGGCATAACCCCGCCTGCGGCACTTCGCGCAAGACGCTGGCGATTCTCGAGGAAACCCCCGGCGTCGATGTCGAGGTGATTCAATATCTGAAAGCGCCCTACAGCCCCGACAAGCTACGCCAGCTGTTTCGCGACGCGGGTCTGAGTGCGCGGGACGCGCTGCGCCTGCGCGGCACCGATGCCGAGGAACGCGGTCTGCCCGACGCCGACGAAGAAGCAATTATCGCGGCGATGGTCGCCAATCCCGCCTATGTGAACCGCCCCTTCGTCGAAACCGACAAGGGCGTCCGCTTCTGCCGCCCGCAGGATGTCGTGCGCGAGATTCTCTAGCAGTGCGGGCCGATCGGCGGTCCGCCGTCAGATCAGGAACATCATCGCCGCGGTGAAGAAGACGGCGAAGCTCTCCGCGAACAGGCGAAAATCGCTGTCGCGCGACCAGAGCGCCGGACGCTCGCGCTGCGCCGCAAGCGCGCCGCGCAATTCGCCTTGCCAATCCTCCGGCGCGCTCAGCCGCGCAAGGACCAGTTGCCGGGCGCCATAAGCGCGGATGCGCTCGCGGATGTCGATATGCTCGTCCGAATCCATGCCCGGCAGGCTAGGCGCCCGTTAACGAGTCGATAAGGTTAAAAGAGTGTTAACATCGCCGCCGTCCCGGCGCGGGACGCCTTGCCCTGCAGGTGTTAATCCATCGGCCGCACGCGCACCGCGCGCGCATCGGCGAGGCCGCGCTGAAAGGGTTTGCACGCCTGCGGCCGCATCCGCGGCCCCAGGCACAGCCGCACCTCGGTCAGCCAATCGCCGCGATCGGTCGCGACCGCGATCATCCGCTCATCGATGCCGCGATTGACCTTCGCAAAGGCGCGCCGCACGTCGCCCGCGGTGCGGACGTGCCCCGACAGCGCTTTCATGTCGGGAAAGCGCACGGCGCGGAACAGGATTTCGGCGGCGCGAAAATAGGCGGCGGGGTTGGAACTCATGCAGGTGCCGTGCTTCGCCCATTCATGCTGCAAAAGCTGCGCCGAAGGGGTCATGCACATATGGCGGCGCAGCACTGGCGCGGGGACGATCTTCGCGGGACGGCACCATTGGGGATAGGCCGGTTTATCGGTCTCGGGCCACAGACCGTGGAGCACCCAGCCGAAGCGCCCGCTTTCGCCCGAACATTGGAACCGGTCGCGCGCATCCTTGGGATTGCGCGCGCCTGCGCAATGCTGCGGCGACCAACTCATGCTCAAAAGATAGCCGGTCGTCGCCGGCTTGCGGACGGGCTCGCCGCGCGCGGGCCGCTCGAGGCGCGGCACCGGTGTCCGGTCGGGCGCCACACAGGCCAGCGATTGCGCCTGCGCCGCCGCGGGGGCGA
>NZ_BCZQ01000006.1 GCF_001598815.1 Sphingopyxis terrae subsp. terrae NBRC 15098
CGATTGTATCAGACCAGCGCAAAATCGAGCCCGATGTCGGCCGCCGGCGCCGACTGGGTCAGGCGCCCGACCGAAACGAAGGTGACGCCGGTCGCGGCGATGGCGCCGATCGTGTCGAGCCGCACCCCGCCCGACGCCTCGGTCGGAACGCGCCCGGCGACGATCCCTACAGCTTCGCGCAATTGGTCGGGGGTCATATTGTCGAGCAGCAGATGCGTCGCGCCCGATTCCAGCGCGGCCTCGACTTGGTCGATACGGTCGACCTCGACGATGATATCGGCGATTCCCGCCGCCACCGCGCGGCGCACCGCCTCTTCGACCGATCCCGCGACCGCGACATGATTGTCCTTGATCATCGCCGCGTCCCACAGGCCCATGCGGTGATTGGTCGCGCCGCCCATGCGGGTTGCATATTTCTCCAGCACGCGCAGACCGGGGATCGTCTTGCGCGTATCGAGCAGCGTCGCGCCGGTGTCGGCGATCGCATCGACATAGCTTCGCGTCATCGTCGCAATGCCTGACAGATGCTGGACGGTGTTGAGCGCCGACCGCTCGGCGGTCAGCATCGCCCGCGCATTGCCCGAAAGGCGCATCAGGTCGGTGCCGGCGGGAACGCATGCACCCTCCTCGACCAGAATCTCGATGACCATATCGGGTGCCAGCGCGCGAAAGAATCGCTCGGCGATCGGCAGCCCCGCAACGCTGATCGCATCGCGGCTGTCCATCACCCCCGTGAAAACGGCGTCGGCGGGAATGACGGCCATCGACGTGATGTCGCCGCCGCTCCCCAGATCCTCGGCGAGTGTCGCGCGGACGAAGGCGTCGAGGTCGAAATCGGGCAGGGAAAATTCGGTCATGCGATGGCGATAAAGCGTGGCGGGCGCAAATCAACTTGACGTTTACGTCAACTGGCGCTGACATGGGTGTGAACGAAACGGGACGCCCCCTCTTCCCTTCGTGCTGAGCTTGTCGAAGCACCGTCCTTCCTTCGACGCCCGAAGAGGAGAGCGGCCCATCGACAAGCTCAGGGCAAACGGTCTGAGAGGTGGACAACATAATCGGAGAGACACCATGCAATCGCCCATCTGCGCCATGCTCGGCATCGAATTTCCGCTGCTCGCCTTTTCGCACTGCCGGGACGTCGTCGTCGCGGTGTCGAAAGCCGGCGGCATGGGCGTGTTCGGCGCCGCTTCATTGCCGCCCGAGCGACTTGAGGAAGAGCTTGCGTGGATCGACGCGCACATCGGCGGCAAGCCCTATGGCGTCGACCTGATCGTCCCCAACAGCTTCGCCGGCAAGGGCGAGGCACCGGCGGCGGGCGCGGCGCGCGTGCCCGAGACGCATCTCGGCTTCGCGGCCGATGTGCTCGACAAATTCGGCGTCGATGCGGCCGGCCTCGACGGTGCGACCGAAGCGCGGCAGAGCTTCGGCGACAATATGCATGAAGAAGGCGCAGCGAAGCTGCTCGAAGTTGCGTTTCGCCATCCGATTCGCCTGATCGCCAACGCGCTCGGCGTGCCGCCGCAACTGATGCTCGAACTCGGCAAGCGGCATGGCGTGCCGGTCGCCGCGCTCGTCGGCACCCGCGATCATGCGCTGGCGCAGGTCCGCGCCGGGGTCGATATCCTTGTCGTTGCGGGCGGCGAAGCGGGCGGCCATTGCGGTGAGGTCGCAACGATGGTGCTGGTGCCGGAGGTGGCTGCGGCGCTCGATGCCGTCGGCGCGACGACGCCGATCCTCGCTGCGGGGGGCATCGTCACCGGGCGTCAGATGGCCGCGGCGATGGCGATGGGCGCGCATGGCGCCTGGTGCGGATCGGTGTGGCTGACCACGTCGGAGGCCGAAACCAATCCAGTGGTGAAGGAAAAAATGCTCGCCGCCTCGTCGCGCGACACGGTGCGTTCAAAGAGCCGGACGGGCAAGCCCTCGCGTCAGCTCCGCTCGCCCTGGACCGACGCATGGGAGGCCGAAGGCGCGCCGAAACCGCTCCCGATGCCGCTGCAATCGCTGGTCAGCGAACCCGCGCTGCGCAAGGTCGACAAGCTGTCAGAGGGCGGTCATGAAGGCGCCAAGCAGCTCGCAACCTATTGGGTCGGCCAGGGCGTCGGCCTGATGAACGAGGCGATGAGCGCGGGCCAGGTCGTCCAGGCGTTCAAGGAAGACTGGATCGCCGCTTGCGAACGGTTGAACGGGTTCGTGGGAGAATGATGAAAGCCAAATCGTCATCGCGAGCGCCCACAGGGCGCGTGGCGATCTCCAGCCATCGTCACGTTATGCCGACAGCTGGAGATTGCGTCGTCGCCTGCGGCTCCTCGCAATGACGGAGCGAGTTACGCAACCGTCGCCTTGACGATCTTGCCGGGCTCGCGCGGCGGCTCGCCCTTGGGCAGCGCGTCGACATTTTCCATGCCTTCGATCACTTCGCCCCACACCGTATACTGGCGGTCGAGGAAGCGCGCATCGTCGAAGCAGATGAAGAACTGGCTGTTCGCGCTGTTCGGATTCTGCGCGCGCGCCATCGAACAGACGCCGCGGACATGCGGTTCGGCGTTGAATTCGGCCGGAAGGTCGGGAAGCTTGCTGCCGCCCATGCCGGTGCCGGTCGGATCGCCGCCCTGTGCCATGAAGCCGGGGATGACGCGGTGGAAGACGACGCCGTCGTAAAAGCCTTCCTGCGCGAGCTGGGTGATGCGTTCGACATGCTGCGGCGCGAGGTCGGGGCGCAAGCGGATGACGACGTCGCCGGTCGACAGCGACAGGGTAAGGGTCTGTTCGGACATGGTGTCTCTCCTTCGAATGAGTTGGCGCCGCCATAGCGGTGCGCCGCGCCAATGCCACGCACTAAATTCGGCTGCAGCGTTGCCATGACGCGCGTCCGCGACTAGTGGAGGGCCTTCGACGCCGTAGCAGCCAGGGAGGACCGCGCGATGGACAAACGCGAAGATTCCCTGCCGCCCGAAGACGTGCTCACCGCCGACGGGCTCGATCATGACCCCGGCCATCCCCCGCGCGAAACCGAAACCGAACTCGACGAAGACGATCGCCTGAAACCCGCGTTCGTGCGCGACGTCATCGATCTTGCCGAAGAGGGCGAGGTCGAGGCGGCGCGCGAACGCGTCGGCCGCCTGCACCCTGCCGACATCGCCGACCTTTTCGAGCTCGTCTCGGACGAAGACCGGCCGCTCTTGGCCCAGGTGCTCGGCGACCTTCTGTCGCCCGACGTGCTGGCGGAAATGAACGATTATGTGCGCGAGCGGCTGATCGATCTGCTCGCGCCCGAACAGGTCGCCGAAATCGCGTCCGAACTCGACACCGACGATGCCGTCGCGATCATCGAGGATATGGAGGAGGACGAACAGCAGGCCGTCCTCCGCGCCATGGAGCCCGAAGATCGCGCCGCGATCGAGGACGCCCTCTCCTTCCCCGAGGAGTCCGCCGGGCGCCTGATGCAGCGCGAATTCGTCGCGGTGCCCGAACATGTTACCGTCGGCGACGTTATCGACCGGCTGCGTGAGGATGTCGATCTCGCAACCGACTTCTGGGAAATCTTCGTCGTCGACCCGATGCACCGCCCGGTCGGCACCTGCCAGTTGAGCTGGATATTGCGGGCGCCGCGCAGCGTCGCGATCAACGACATCATGAGGCGCGAACAGACGCTGATCCCGGTCGACATGGACCAGGAAGAGGTCGCGCTGCGCTTCCAGAAATATGCGCTCATCTCGGCCGCGGTGGTCGACAAGGCGGGGCGGCTCGTCGGGATGATCACGGTCGACGACGTCGTCCACATCATCCAGGAAGAGGCAGGCGAGGATATCTTGCGCCTGTCGGGCGCCGGCGACGGCGACATCAACGAACCGATCGCGCTGACCATCCGCACCCGGCTGAGTTGGCTGGTCGTCAATCTCGGCACCGCCATGCTCGCCGCATCGGTTGTCGGCATCTTCGAAACCGCGATCGCCAAATATGCGCTGCTCGCGGTGCTGATGCCGATCGTCTCGGGCATGGGCGGCAACGCCGGAACCCAGACGCTCGCCGTGACCGTGCGCGCGATCGCCACCAATCAGCTTACCGCGTCGAACACGATGCGTATGATCCTGCGCGAATTTCGCATCGCGACGGTCAACGGCCTGTCGCTCGGCATTCTGATCGGCGCAGGGACCGCGCTCATCTTCGGCAATCCGCTGCTCGGCGCGGTGATCGCGTCGGCGATGCTCATCAACAATCTGGTCGCGGGGCTCGCGGGCATATTGGTGCCGGTAACGCTTGACCGTTTCGACATCGATCCGGCGGTGTCGTCGGCCGTCTTCGTAACGACGATGACCGACATGATGGGCTTTTTCTCGTTCCTCGGGCTTGCGGTGCTCAGCGGCCTGACGGCGATGGGCTGACCCAAGTCGCTGGATTTGCACGCTTCGCCGGGCTCCCCGAAAATTTTTTCATCGCGGCGATTTTTTTGCGGAACTTATCGCTCGCAACACGGGTTTCCCATTCGAGCAGCGATCATCGCCCCCCCGCAGCGCTGCTCAGCAACATTGGCCCGGCTCGCATTCCCTCCCCCCCCCCTCGAAGCGCGCCGGGCCATTTTGCAAAAAATCCCGTGAGAGGTGACAGACTATGACGAGTGCTCGCGTAATCCTTCTTACCCTGCTCGCCAGCTTTCTGGTCGCTGGCTGCAACACGGTGAAGGGCGTCGGCCGCGATATCGAATCGGTCGGCCAAGCTGGCGACGACGCCATTCACTGATCGGCGGGTTACTTACCCTTTAGCCTCTTCCGGAGGCTCGACAGGCGCCGCTTCGGCGCCTGTTTTGCGTCGGCGCTGGGTAAACCAGATCGCAAAGATCGAAATCTCGTAAAGGAAGACAAGCGGCACCGCGAGGAGGAGCTGGCTCATCACGTCAGGCGGCGTGAACACGGCGGCGATCGCGAACGCCGCGACGATCATGTAGCGGCGCGCGCCAATGAGCTGCTGGCGCGTCACCAGCCCGGCGCGCTCGACCAGCATCAGCAGGATCGGCAACAGAAAGGCGATGCCGAACGCCATGATGAACTGCATCACGAAGCTCAGATAATTGCCTACCGACGGCAGCGCTTCCTGCGTCACGCCGCCGATCTCGCCCTGATAGCCGAGCAGGAATTTCAGCGCGATCGGGATCGTGATGAAATAGGCGAAGGAGGCGCCGATCGCGAACAGGACCGGCGTTGCGAAGAGGAAGGGCAGCAGGGCGCGCTGCTCCTTGCGATAAAGGCCCGGCGCGACGAATTTCCACAGCTGATTGGCGATCACCGGAAAGGCGATCATCATCGCCGCGAACAGCGCAACCTTGATCTCGACGAAAAACGCCTCGAACAATTGCGTATAGATCAGCTTGCCCTGCCCCGCCGCGACGAGCGGATGCACTAGCACGCCGAAGATCGGCCGCGCGAAATAGAGGCACACGCCGAATGCGAGCGCGATCGCGAGTAGCGATTTCAGCAGCCGCGACCGCAGCTCGATCAGATGGTCGAGCAGCGGCATCTTGCCGCCCGCGCCATCCTCATCCTCTTTATGGACCGGCGTATCGGCACTCATGGTAACGGGCCGTCCTTCGGCGGAACGGCGTGGGTTTCCGGCGGAGTTTCGGTCGACGAGCCGGCCGGGGCGGCGGTAGGCGGCGTCAGGGCCGCGGCATGATCGGGATCGACGGGCGGCGTTTCGCCGACGTCGGCCGCGCCCGCGTCGGGCAGCGAGGTCGCCGGAATCATCGGCGGCGCATCGACGCCATCGACGCGCGGGAACTGGCGCATGATCGCGTCATTCTGTTCGCGCCACTGCTTTTCCAGTTCCTCAAGCTCGGCCTCGCGCATCATCGTGTCGAGTCCCGAACGGAAGTGGCGCGCCATGCCGCGGGCCTTGGCGACCCATTTGCCGACAAAACGCATCGCCTTCGGCAGATCTTTGGGTCCGATGACGACCAGGGCTACCACCACGACGAGCAGCAACTCGGTCGGCGCGACGTCGAACATCGTTCAGGCCTTCCCCCGCGTGCGGGCCGCGATCAGCGGTTTTCAGTTTCCGCGGTGGGGGTCGGGGTGGCCTCGGGCGCGCGCTGACCATCGATCTGGCGCGGTGCGGGCGGCGGCACATCGTCTTCGGCCATGCCCTTCTTGAAGCTTTTGATGCCCTTGGCGACGTCGCCCATCATGTCCGAAAAGCGACCCTTGCCGAACAATAGCAGGACGAGAATCCCGACCACGAGCCAGTGCCAGATGCTGAAGCTACCCATCTCAAATTCTCCTTGAGGCCGCTATCTAGGCTTCCTCGCCGTCTTTTACTAGGTCCAGTTCGTCCATCGCCGCATCGAAGGCGAGATCGACCGGGTCGAGCAGGCCCGCCGCGCGCAGATCCTCGATCCCGGGCAGATCCTTGCGGCTCGCGAGCCCGAAATGCTGCAGGAAAGCGTCGGTGGTCTTGTAGATCAGCGGCCGCCCCGGCACCTCGCGCCGCCCGGCAGGCGCGATCCATTCGGCCTCCATCAGCACGTCCAGCGTCCCTTTCGACGTCTGGACGCCGCGGATCGCCTCGATCTCGGCGCGGCTCACCGGCTCGTGATAGGCAATGATCGCCAGCACTTCCGCCGCGGCGCGCGACAGCTTGCGCGGATCGTCGCGTTCACGGCGAAGCAGATGCGCAAGATCGGCGGGGGTCTGGAAATGCCAGTGGCCGCCGCGCTCGACCAGTTCGATACCGCTCCCCGCGTGGCGCGCCGCGATCGCCTGCAGGATCGCGCGCACTTCGCCCGGCGTCAGCTCGTCGTGGAAGCGCCCGGCAATCTGGCGCGCGTCGAGCGCCTCGTCGCTGGCAAAAACCATCGCCTCTATCGCGCGTTCGCGATCGTCGATCTCGCTCATCCCTGGCTCGCTTTCAGATAAAGGGGCTCGAACGCCGCCTCCTGCCGCAATTCGACCCGCCCCTGCCGCGCCAGTTCCAGCGCGGCGACAAAGCTCGACGCGATCGCCGACCGGCGCAGCGGCCCTTGATAATCGGGGGGCAGAAAGGCCGACAACTCGGCCCAATCGAGCTGGACGCCCAGCATCCGCTGCAAGTGGGTGAGCGCCGCGTCTAGCGTCACCACGGGGCGCCGCGCGACCATATGCACGACGGGTTCGGTGCGCAGCTTGACTTGTCCGTAGGCGGCGAGAAGATCGTAGAGGCTCGCGTCCCAGCGCCGCACCTTTACATCCTGCAACCCCTCGGGATTCGGACGCAGGAAGACGTCGCGGCCGATCCGGTCGCGCGCCAGCAGCCGCGCCGCCGCCTCGCGCATCGCCGCGAGCCGCTGCAAGCGCAATTGCAGACGCAGCGCCAGTTCGTCGGGCGACGGGTCTTCGGTCGGATCCTTGGGCAGCAGCAGTGCCGATTTCAGATAGGCAAGCCACGCTGCCATCACCAGATAATCGGCCGCAACCTCCAGCTTTGCCCGCATCTCGGCGATGAAAGTCAGATATTGTTCGACCAGCGCCAGGATCGAAATCTGCCGCAGGTCCACCTTCTGACTGCGCGCGAGCGTCAGCAGCAGGTCGAGCGGCCCTTCCCAGCTTTCGAGATTGAGCTGGAGCGCATCCTCGCGCTCCGCCGCTGCCGGCACGACTTCATATTCGAGCGGCAGTTCCTCCATCGATGCCTCAGCCCGCCATCACGCCAGCGCCAGCAGCGCGTCGCGCTGGTCGATCAGCGCCGCGAACTGGCGCTCGTCGTGCATCCCGGCGATCCGCTCCATCGCGCCTTCGAGCCGCGCGAGCGAGTCCGCGCCGATGGGGTCGAGTGCGTTGGCGATGCCGACCATGTCGTCCATCTTCGCCCAGCAGTTGAGCGCCAGGTCGCAGCCCGCGGCGATCGCCGCCGCCGCGCGCGACGGGACGTCGCCTGACAGCGCCTCCATATCGAGGTCGTCGGTCATCAACAGGCCGTGAAAGCCGATGCGCTGACGGATCACGCTGCCGATGATCGTCGGCGACAGCGTCGCGGGCAGATCGGGATCCCACGCCTTGAAGATGACGTGGCAGGTCATCGCCATCGCCGCGTCACGCAGAGCAGCAAAGGGCGCGAGGTCGGTCTGCAACTCGCGGTCGTGGGCATCGACGACGGGCAGTGCCTTGTGCGAATCGAGCAGCGCACGGCCATGCCCCGGAATATGCTTGACGACCCCGACGACGCCGCCGTCCTGCAATCCGCTCAGGATCGCGCGACCCAGCGCCGCAACGCGCATCGGCTCGCTGCCCAGCGCGCGATCGCCGATCACATCGCTTGCCCCCGGCTGACGTACATCCAGCAGCGGCAGGCAATCGACGGTGATCCCCACTTCGGCAAGCATGGAAGCGAGCGCCATCGCATTGAGCCGCGCCGCCTCGATCGCGCTCGCCGGCGCGCGTTCGTACAGCGCATCGAACGCCGCCCCGCTCGGAAAATCGGGCCATTCGGGTGCCTTCATGCGCGCGACGCGACCGCCTTCCTGATCGATCAGGATCGGCAGATTGGCGCGCCCGTCAAGCTCGCGCAGCGTATCGGTCAGGCGGCGAAGCTGGGTGCGGTTCTCGATATTGCGGCCGAACAATATATAACCCGCGGGCGCGCTGTCGCGAAAGAAAGCGCGCTCGTCGTCGGTCAGCGTCAGGCCCGACAGGCCGAAGATCGCGGGTATCATCGTACGTCAACCTCCACCGGCGGACGCCCCCTCAGGCATCGGCCAAGGGATCGACTATGCCATAGCCGCCGCGGCGAACCAACGGCGGGTGCGGCAAAACGGGCGATATCAGCGAACGACGACGCAATTTTCGCCCGCAACGCGCAATTTCCCGCACAAATTCGAGGCGTTAGCCGCCGTTCCGGTCGCCACGCGCAGACGGTAGACGGTGCCGCTCCCGGTCTTCACCGGCGAAACGAACCGGTTCAATTCGGACAGATAGGCAAAGCGTTTGCTCAGATTGCCCCACGCCTTGTTCGCCGCCGCCTCGCTGCTGAACGCGCCGAGCTGGACCAGTCCGGTCGCGGCGCCGGCTGCCTCGGCCTGCGCGCCTGTCGCTTCGCCGGTCTTGACCGACATCGCCGCGGGCTTGGGCTTGCCCTTGTCCGCGGCCGCGATCCGCGCTGCTTCGGCCTTTGCAGCGGCGGCCTTGTCGGCCTGCGCCTTCGCCGCCTCGGCCTGCGCCATCGCGTCGCGTTCGGCGGGTGTCACCGCGGGCTCCTCGGGCATACGGGTCGGATCGACCTTGCCCCCGGGGGTCAATCCTTCGCTCGCCGCAAAGCTCGCTGCGCCCTCACCCTCGAACGTCTTGGCGCCGTCGGTCTTTGGCGGCACTTTGTAGTCGCCCTTGTCGGCGACGATCAGCTCGCCCTGCCCGCGCGCGCCGCCGTTCTGGACCCACCACAGCCCGCCGAGCACCGCACCGATCAGCAGCAGCCCGCCGAGCACCATGATGAGCAGGCGCGCGGGCGAGACTTCGGCATCATCCTCGAAACCTTCGGCGGGTTCCAGCCACGGCAGGCGATCCTCGTCCTCCAGCCCCAATCCCGCATCCGTCGCCATCACGCCATCTCCTCGAGCGCCTCCACCCCCATCAGGTGCAGCCCGTTGCGGATAACCTGCCCGATTCCATCGGCCAAATAAAGGCGGGTTGCGGTCAGTTCGGCGTCATTTGCCAAAATGATACGGGCGTCGGGCCGATCATTGCCCATGTTCCACCACGCATGAAAAGCGGCGGCGACATCGCCCAGATAGAAAGCGATGCGGTGCGGCTCGCGCGCCGTCGCCGCCGCCTCGACCGTGCGCGGGAATTGCGCCAGCAGCTTGACCAGACCCAGTTCATAGGCATCGAGCCGCGCGACATCGGGTGCCGCCGCCGCGATGCCCGCATCGGCAAGCTTGCGCTTCAGCGATGCGATCCGCGCATGGGCATATTGGACATAGAAGACCGGATTGTCGCGCGAAGCCTCGACCACCTTGGCAAAGTCGAAATCCATCTGCGCGTCGGCCTTGCGCGTCAGCATGGTGAAGCGCACCGCATCCTTGCCAACCTCATCGACGATGTCGGCGAGCGTGACGAAATTGCCGGCACGCTTCGACATCTTGAACGGCTCGCCATTCTTGAGCAGCCGGACCATCTGGACCAGCTTGACGTCGAACTTCTTGGCGCCGCCGGTCAGCGCCGCGACCGCCGCCTTGATCCGCTTGACCGTCCCCGCATGGTCGGCGCCCCAGATGTCGATCAGCTCGTCGGCGTCCTGCGCCTTCTGATAATGATAGGCGAGGTCGGCGCCGAAATAGGTCCAGCTCCCGTCCGATTTCTTGATCGGCCGGTCCTGATCGTCGCCGAATTTGGTCGAGCGGAACAGCGGCAGTTCAACCGGCTCCCAATCCTCGGGCGTCTCGCCCTTCGGCGCTTCGAGCACACCGTCATAGACCAGATCATGCTCGCGCAGCCATTTTTCGGCCGCGGCGGGCTTGCCCTCGGCCTGCAGCTCGGCCTCCGACGAGAAGAGATCATGATGGATGCCCAGCTTGGCGAGGTCGGCGCGGATCATGTCCATCATCGCGCTCACCGCCTCGGCGCGGAACAGGCCGAGCCACGCGCTTTCGGGCGCGCCGACATAGCGGTCGCCATATTCTGCGGCGAGCTTTTCAGCGACGGGCTTCAGGTAATCGCCGGGGTAGAGCCCCTCGGGGATCGCGCCGATATCTTCGCCCAGCGCCTCGCGGTAGCGCATGTGAACCGAGCGCGCGAGCACATCGACCTGCGCACCGGCGTCGTTGACATAATATTCGCGCGTGACCTTGTGCCCCGAATATTCGAGCAGCGCCGCCAGTGCGTCGCCCACCACCGCGCCGCGGCAATGGCCGACGTGCATCGGGCCGGTCGGGTTCGCCGACACATATTCGACATTGACGCGCCGCGCGGCGCCCATCGCCGAGCGGCCATAATCGCCCGCCTCGGCATGGATCAGCGCCAGCTCGTCCCGCCAGCTATTGTCGGCGACGCGCAGGTTGATGAAGCCCGGCCCGGCAACGCTCGCTTCGGTCACTTCGCCGATCGCCGTCAGTTCGCCGACGAGCAGTTCGGCAAGGGCGCGCGGGTTCGTCCCCGCGGGCTTGGCGAGCACCATCGCCGCGTTGGTCGCGACATCGCCATGCGCCGGGTCGCGCGGCGGTTCGACGCTGATCGCGCCGCGATCGAGCCCGGCGGGCAGCGCCCCGCGCGCGACAAGCGCATCCAGAGCGGTATCGATATGGGCGGAAAAACGGCTGAACAGGGTCATGGGTCAGGTCAATCTTCGGTCAAAAGGTCGGTCGGCGCCCTACCGCAGCTTGGCAGGCACGAAAAGCCCCGCGTCGCCCGGATAGCGGCGCAGGGCGAAACGGATGCGAACGGCGCGCGCGGGCGCACCGCCGCGACGCCTATCGTCGGACGTTATATTCGAGCTGTTCCTGGGTCAGCTGAAAGCCGACGAGCAGTTCGAAGCTCGCGCGCTGCACCGCGGCGCGTACCTCGGGGATGCTCAGCGGGTCGATCGCGGCGTCGGCGTCGCCCGCGCGGCGCTTGCGGTTGATGCGCTCCTGCACATCGGCGGGCAGCGTCGCGGCGGCGCGGTCGACATAGGCGGCCGCCTGGGCATGGCCGCTACCGCGCGTCTGACCTTCGGGGAAGGAGACGGTGACGGTGCCGAGCCGCTTGGCGACGACGGCGGTGCCGCCCTGGACGACGGTGGCGAAATAGGGAAGCTCGACCGTCCGGGCCGGGCCGGCATCGCGGCGCGTCGCCACGACGTCGAAATCGGCAAGCTGATAGACTTTCTCGGCCTGATCGTTGCACTGCGGCACAACATGGGTGATCGTCGCGACGACGTCGACCGCGCTCGCATCGCGGCTCGTCGCCGGATCGAACAGCGTGATGTCGCCGGTGTGCAGCGGCACGGCAACCGCCGGACAAGCGCTGCGCGTCGCGGTGATGCCGACGCCCGACGACAGGTCGATATCATTGTCCTTCGCGCACCCCGCGACCATGACCATGGCGGCCGCGCCGCACAGCATGGCGATTGATTTACGGGGCGGGACGAAACTGGGCATCATGATATAGCTTTCCAATCAGGCGCGGGCCGCGGAGGACGAACGTCACCGCTCCATGCGCGCCGCTTCTTATCGGTGCGATGAACAAGGCGCAACATGGACGAAGCGGCTTTACCTTGTCACGGCCGCTGCGCTAGAGCGCGCGGGTCATGACAGATCTTACGCAATCCGCCGCCGAAGCCCCGGAACTCAAGGTTTTGGTGGCCGCCCCACGCGGCTTTTGCGCCGGCGTCGACCGGGCGATCCGCATCGTTGAGCTGGCGATCGAGCGTTATGGCGCCCCCGTCTATGTCCGGCACGAGATCGTCCATAACCGCTATGTCGTTGAATCGCTGAAGGCGAAGGGGGCGATTTTCGTCGAATCGCTCGATCAGGTGCCCGACGGCGTTCCGGTCGTGTTCAGTGCGCACGGCGTTCCAAAGGCGGTTCCGGCCAAGGCCGAAGCGCGCGGGCTCGACTACATCGATGCGACCTGTCCGCTGGTATCCAAGGTCCACAAACAGGCCGAGCGCGCCAACGAACAGGGCCGTCACATCATCTTCATCGGCCACGCCGGCCACCCCGAAGTCATCGGTACGCTCGGCCAATTGCCCGATGGCGCGATGACGCTGGTCGAATCGGTCGACGATGTCGCCGCGCTGTCGCCCGCCGATCCCGACAATCTCGCCTTCCTGACCCAGACCACATTGTCGGTCGACGACACGCGCGACATTGTGACGGCGCTGCAGCACCGCTTCCCCTCCATCCAGGGGCCGCGCGGCGAGGATATCTGCTATGCCACGTCGAACCGGCAGGAAGCAGTGAAAGCAATCGCCGGCCAGTGCGACCGCGTCATCGTCATCGGCGCGCCCAACAGCTCGAACAGCCTGCGTCTCGTCGAAGTCGCGGAACGGCTCGGCACCCCTGCCCATCTCGTCCAGCGCGGCACCGACGTCGATCCCGCATGGCTGACCGGGATCGCAACGCTTGGCATTACCGCCGGAGCCAGTGCGCCAGAAACGCTGGTGCGCGAGGTGATCGACGCGGTCGCCGCGCATCGCGCGATCGTCGAGGACGTCGTCGTCACGGCCGAGGAGCATATGACCTTCAAGCTCCCCCGCGGGCTCGAGCCGGCGGCCGCCTGATGGCCGTCTATACCGCCGTCGATCCGGACGATCTCGCCGCGCTCGTCGCCCATTATGACATTGGCACCGTGCTGTCGTGCAAGGGCATCGCCGAGGGTGTCGAAAACAGCAATTTCCTGCTCGAAACGACGGGCGGGCGCTTCATCCTGACCCTGTACGAAAAGCGGGTGCAAGAGGGCGACTTGCCCTTCTTCGTCGATCTGCTCGGCCATCTCGCACGGCGAGGTTGCCCGGTGCCGGCGATGATCCGCGACCGCGGCGGCCGCGCGATCCAGCAGATTTCGGGCCGTCCCGCCTGCATCATCCAGTTTCTCGCGGGCATTTCGCTGACGCATCCGACCCCCGCGCAATGCGCCGCTGCGGGTGCTGCGCTCGGCGCGATGCACAAGGCGGTCGAAGATTTTTCCGGCGCCCGTGAAAACAGCATGGGCCGCGCGCATTGGCGCGGCGTCGCCGCCGCTGCGGGCGATCTGGACACCGTGCTTCCGGGGTTGCAGGCGATCGTCGATGCAGAGCTTGCCTTCCTCGACGATCGCTGGCCGGCGGACCTGCCGCGCCACGTCATCCACGCCGACCTGTTCCCCGACAATGTGCTGATGCTCGGCGACCGCGTCACCGGCCTCATCGACTTCTATTTCGCGGCGACCGACTTTCGCGCCTATGACCTCGCGGTCACCCATGCCTCCTGGACCTTTTCCGACGACGGCCGGACCTGCGACAGTGCCCGCGCGTCGGCGCTGATGCGCGGCTATGCCTCGGAAATCGATCTGAGCGCGGACGAAGTCGCCGCGCTGCCGCTGCTTGCACGCGGCGCGGCGCTGCGCTTTCTGCTCACCCGCGCACACGACTGGATCCACACCCCCGCTGACGCGCTGGTCACGCGCAAGGATCCCGCGCCCTTCCTCGAACGCCTGCGCCGCTACCAAGCTGCCGACGCCGCCGATCTGTTCCGCGCGGGATGAGCGCTGCAATGGGCAAGGGCCATACCGTAATCGTCGCGACCGACGGCGCCTGCAAGGGCAATCCCGGCCCCGGCGGCTGGGGCGCGGTGCTGCGCTGGGGCGATGTCGTCAAGACGCTGTCGGGCGGCGAGGCGGAGACCACCAACAACCGCATGGAGTTGCTCGCCGCGATCGAGGCGCTCGCCGCGCTCAAGCGCCCGTGCAAGGTCGAACTGTCGACCGACAGCGTCTATGTTCGCGACGGCATCACCAAATGGGTCCATGGGTGGCAGCGCAACGGCTGGAAAACCGCCGCGAAAAAGCCTGTCGCCAACGCCGACCTGTGGCAACGCCTGGTGCGCGAGGCCGCACGGCACGAGATCGAATGGCTGTGGGTCAAGGGCCACGCCGGCCACGGTGACAACGAACTCGCCGACAAGCTCGCGAGCGACGCCGCATTGGCGATAAAACGCTAGGCGGCACGGGCGGACGCAATGCGGCTTTGGCGGCTGGCGTGGGATGCTTAGGCCATAACATCCCTTCGTCATCCCGGATCAATTCCGGGATGACGATGAAGGATAAGTTCGCCACCAGTCAGCCCCGAACACCTCCGCATCGCCCGCCGTCTTTGCCCGCAAAGCGCGCTCAGGCCGGCTTCCAGCTCTTGCGGTCTTCGGCCTGCTTAAGCACCTCGAACGCCGCCTGCCCGGCCGCGAAGCGTTTGGCAGCGTCGGCGTCGCCGGGCTTGACGTCGGGGTGGCATTCCTTGGCATAGGCGCGCCAGGCCTTTTTGGCCGCGTCGAAGTCGGCGTCGCTGTCGAGCCCGAACACCTCCAGCGCGCGCATCTCGTCCGCGCTGCGACTGCCGTCGCCGGGGCCGCCCCAGCCATAATGCTGTGCGCGGGCGTAGCTGCGTGCGCCCTGCGCTTCCTCCGCGGCGCGCGCCGCGGCATCCTCGGCGCTCAGGCCCGCGAAATAGTCCCAGCCGCGATTATATTCAGCGGCATGGGCTTCGCAGAAATACCAGCGTTCAGGACTGTTGGGCGATTTGGGTGCGGGGCATTGTCCGGGGGCGTCGCAACCATGACGGTCGCACAGACGAACCTTTTGCGCCTCGCGGCCCTGCCCATAGGCGCGCCAGCGGGGGAAACCCCAATCGTCGGATCTCTTGGCGCGGCTCATCGGGACCATGTAGCGGCTCGCAACGGCGATTGCTACCCGAGCGGGCCAAAATCCTAAGTCTTCGGTTTATATCCGAACGCCTTTTGCGCCAGCTTCACGACCGCGGGATCGCGGTCGGGCGGGGTCATCGGAACCGCCGCCTCCAGCGTGGCCGCAACATGCGACAGCGCCGCGATCCGCGCCGCCTTCTTGTTGTTGCCGTCGATAACCTTCCACGGCGCCCAGCGCGTATCGGTGTGCGCGAACATGTCGTGTATCGCGTCCAGATAGGCGCCGCGGTGCGCGCGGTTGCGATAATCCTCGGCCCCGGTTTTCCAGCGTTTCCACGGATCGTCGAGGCGGTCGGCAAGGCGCTTGTCCTGCTCGGCCTGCGTCACATGGACGAACAGCTTGACCAGATTGGTACGGCTGCCGGTCAGTTGCGCCTCGAACTCGTTGATCTCGTCATAGCCCTTGCGCCATTCGGCCTCGGTCGCGAACCCCTCGACCCGCTCGACAAGGACGCGGCCATACCAGCTCCTGTCAAAGATCGAGATGTCGCAATTGCCGGGCAGGCGGGTCCAGAAACGCCACAGGAAATGACGCGCCTTTTCCTCGTCGGTGGGGGCGCCGATCGGCCAGACCTCGAAATAGCGCGGATCGAGCTGCGCAGTCAGGCGCTGGATGATCCCGCCCTTCCCCGCCGCGTCCCAGCCTTCGAGCATGATGATGCTGCGCTGCCTATGGGTGATGTGCGCCGCCTGGACATTTTCGAGCCGCGCCTGCAGCGCCGCCAGATCCTTGGCATAATCGCCGTCATATTTGGTACCGGCTTCATAGTCGGCGAGAGAGATGGTCATGGGCGACCTCGTAGCGCATTTGCCGGTCGCACACCAAGCTGTCGATGCGGACTGTCAGCTTATGGAACATTCCATCCGACGTCAGTTGCCGTCCATCAATCGCTGGCGCTCCTCCCAGTCGGCGAGCGTCCTTTGCGTGCGCGCCATGCGTTCGAACGCCGCCGGGATATCGCGGCTCTTCGAACCCAGCCGCTGCGCTTGCCCGTACCAGTCGCCAGCGGCGGCAAAATCGTGCCGTTGCTCGGCGCACAGGCCCAAGTTGAAAGCGAGCGCGGCGGTCGGCTCGGCATCGCGCGTCATCGCCGCCCAGGCATCGCACGCGCCGGCGGGATCGGTCTTGGTCTGCCGTACCGCGGCCTTGAACGCCTCGGCCACCGGCTTGTCGAGCCCCTTGCGATTTTCATCGACACGAACGTCGATCGTGTAAGCGCGAGGCGCCACATCGCCGCGAATGGTGTCGACCTGCCCTCTCAACGCTTCCGCGACAAAATCCTCGATGGTCCGGCTGGCTTGCCTGTCGGGGCAGATATTTTGCTCGTCGCGCGTGACGAGCGGACGCGAATAGCGAACGCTGCCATCGGCGACAGCCGCGAGCCGCACGGTGCTCGATACGGTGACGATCCGCCTGCGACAGCGAATATCGACCTCGTCCTCCTTCAGGCACTTGTCCTTGTTCGCGGGATCCTTCTCGACGCAGCGCTTGCGCTTTTCCGTCACATTGCTTTCGCTGAGCGCGGTCTTCGCCGAACCGGTGACGATCGCGTCATAGGCCGCCCCGGTTTCGAGGCCGATCATCCGGAAATAGGGTCGATTACCGAACCGAACGGTTCCGAGCGCGGCTTCGATGCCCTGCGCAAATTCGGCCCCGTCCTCGCCTTCGAAGCGATCGACCGCGATGCGAACCAGATCATTGACGTTCGCGCGCTCGGGCGGATCGTTCGCGGCAACCGTCAAAGTCTCCGCCGCCGCCGGCATCGCGAACCCGAACAGCAGCGCCGCCAGTGCCATTCGCCAACGTCGCATCTTCGCCCCCTTGCGCGTCAAACCTGCCGATGCGCGGAGCTATCGCAGCCCTTCCGCCTTGTCAAAGCGCGGCGAGCAGCGCGGCGACGCGCGCCGGGTCTTCCATCGGGATGAAATGGCTATGGTCGCCCCAGCGCTCGTCGCGCACTGCGCCGATATGCGCGCCGAGCCCCGGCCAGGTGGGACTTTGCGAAAAATCCATCGAACCGCCGCGTTCGCCGCTCGGCGCGCGGATCAGCGTCACCGGCGCCGCCAGCCCCGATAGCCAGCGATAGGGGTCGATGCGCAGCGCATTCTGATAGACCGACGCCTCAAGCTGCGGCGGACAGGCCAGTTCCAACCCCTCGCCCGTGGCGGCGGGCAGCAGGCCATAGCGGCAATAATCGTCCAGCACCGCCGGTTGCCAATGTGCATAGGGCGCACGGTCGGCGAAGCGCGCGCACATCTGTCCCACGCTGTCCCAATCGTTGCGGCGACGCGCCACGGGATGCTCCGCGGGGTCGGGGATCGGCAGCGCATCCTGGCCCGCATAATGGTCGGGCGCCATGATAACCGGATCGATCAGGACGAGGTGGCGAAAGGCATCGCGCCGCTGCGCCGACAGGCGGGTCAGCGCATGGCCGCCCATGCTGTGCCCGCACCCGATCAACGGCGTTCCGGCAAAGCGATCGACGAGCGGCAACAGCGCGTCGCCGGTCGCCCCCCAATCGGCGAGCGTCGCGGGGCGATAGCTGCGCCCATGCCCGCGGTGATCGGGCGCGATGACATGCGTGCCTTGCGGCAAGGCGGCGACGATCTGGTCCCACAGCCGCGCATGAAATCCCGTCGCATGAAGCAGCAGCAGCGACGGTCCCGCCCCCGCGGTCCCCCATTCGAACCAGCAGATGTCGCCTTCCGGCGTAGCGAGCCGGTGTTCGCGCGGCCCGTTCATCGGGTCAGCTCTTCGGCCCGTCCACCAGACGGATATGCAATTCCTTGAGCTGCTTCTCGGAAACCGGCGCCGGCGCGCCCATCATCAGGTCCTCGGCCTTCTGCGTCATCGGGAAGACGATCACCTCACGGATGTTCGGTTCGTCGGCGAGCAGCATCACGATGCGGTCGACGCCCGGCGCCGAACCGCCATGCGGAGGCGCGCCGAACTTGAAGGCGTTGATCATACCCGCGAAATTGGTGTCGACATCCTGCTGGCTGTAGCCCGCAATCTCGAACGCCTTGTACATGATATCGGGGCGGTGGTTCCGGATCGCCCCCGACGACAGTTCGACGCCGTTGCAGACGATGTCATATTGATAGGCGAGGATGTCGAGCGGATCCTTGGTTTCCAGCGCCTCCATCTCGCCCTGCGGCATCGAGAAGGGATTGTGGCTGAAATCGATCTTGCCGGTTTCTTCGTCGGCCTCGAACATCGGGAAGTCGACGATCCAGCAGAATTCGAAGCGGCTCTTGTCGATGAGGTCGAGCTGTTCGGCGACGCGGGTACGCGCAAGACCGGCGAGCTTCGCCGCCTTGGCTTCGACGCCCGCGGCAAAAAAGATGCCGTCGTTCGGACCGAGGCCCATAGCGTTGGCGATCGCCTGCATGCCTTCCTGGCCGTGGTTGTTGGCGATCGGGCCGCCGAACACGCCGTCTTTCTGCGTCGCATAGCCGAGCCCCGGAAAACCCTCGGACTGCGCCCAGCTGTTCATTTCGTCGAAGAATTTGCGGCTCTTCTCGTGCGTCTCGGGCGCGGCGACGGCGCGGACAACCTGCCCTTCCTCGACCATCGAGGCGAAGCGGCCGAAGCCCGAGCCCTTGAAGAAATCGCCCACGTCATGGACGAGCAGCGGGTTGCGCAGGTCGGGCTTGTCGCTGCCATATTTCAGCATCGATTCGCGGTAGGGAATGCGCTGGAACGGCAGCGGCGACACGGTGCGGCCCTTGCCGTCGAAATCGGCGAACTCCTCGAACACGCCGTGCAACACGGGTTCGATCGCGTTGAAGACGTCGTCCTGCGTGACGAAGCTCATTTCGAAATCGAGCTGGTAGAATTCACCCGGCGAACGGTCGGCGCGCGCATCCTCGTCGCGGAAACAGGGTGCGATCTGGAAATAGCGATCGAAGCCCGCAACCATCAGCAGCTGCTTGAACATCTGCGGCGCCTGCGGCAGCGCGTAGAATTTGCCGGGGTGGACGCGGCTGGGTACCAGATAGTCGCGCGCGCCCTCGGGGCTGCTCGCGGTAAGGATTGGCGTCTGGAACTCGGTGAAGCCCTGATCGATCATCCGGCGGCGCAGCGACGAAATGACGTTCGAGCGCAGCACGATATTCTTGTGCAAGCGTTCGCGGCGGAGATCGAGGAAGCGGTTGGTGAGGCGGATTTCCTCGGGATATTCGGCATCGCCGAACACCGGCAGCGGCAGGCGGTCGGCGGCCGACTGCACCGTCACCGCACTCGGATAGATTTCGATCTCGCCGGTCGCAAGCTTGGGGTTCAGCGTCTCGGGCGACCGCGCGGCGACCTTTCCGGTGAAGGTCAGGACGGACTCGGGGCCGACGCCATTGACCGTCGGATACAGGTCCGAACCCGTCTCCACCACGATCTGGGTGATGCCATAATGGTCGCGAAGATCGACGAAGAGCACATTGGCATGCTCGCGCGTCCGGTGCACCCAGCCCGAAAGACGGACTTCCTCGCCGACGTTGGCGGCGCGAAGGTCGGCGCAAGTGTGGGTACGATAGGCGTGCATTATGTTCGTCTTTCAAATGTCCGGGGAGGCGCGCCGGAAAACGCGCCGATATGGCCGCGCCTAAGGCAGGTCGCGGGGGCTTTTGTCAAGGGTGGACCCGCGATTCGCCCCCGACGGCGCCGCCGATGTCCCTGCGATGAACAGCGGTAAATTTTCCTGACGATTATGCTGCGGGCGCTGTATAGGCTCCCCATGCAAATTCATCCGTTAATCGAGTCCAGCGAAGCGCTTCATCAGTTTGTCGACCTGATCAAGGGCAGCGACTTCATCGCCGTCGACACCGAATTCATGCGCGAAAACACCTTCTGGCCCGAACTCTGCCTGATCCAGGTCGCCGATGCGCACCACGCCGCCGCCATCGATCCGATGGCGCCGGGCATCGACCTCGCCCCGCTGCTCGACCTGCTCGTCGACAATGAGGAGGTGCTCAAGGTCTTTCACGCGGGCGGGCAGGATGTCGAAATCATCTTCAACCTGACCGGCAAGACGCCGCACCCGATCTTCGACACCCAGATCGGCCAGATGGCGCTCGGTCAGGCCGAACAGGTCGGCTATTCGAATCTCGTCGAGGCGTGGCTCGGTCTGCAGCTCGACAAGGGCGCGCGCTTTACCGACTGGAGCCGCCGGCCGCTCGACAAGCGGCAGATCGACTATGCGATCGGCGACGTCACCCATCTGGCCAAGATTTTCCCGATGATGCTCAAAAAGCTCATCAAGACGGGCCGCGGCCACTGGCTCGACGAGGAAATGGAAAAGCTCGCCGATCCGTCCAACTATGCGATCGACCCCGAAAAGGCGTGGCAGCGGATCAAGGTGCCGTCGCGCAAGCCCGACGCGCTCGGCCGGCTAAAGGCTCTCGCCGCATGGCGCGAGCGCGAGGCGCGCAACAAGAATCTGCCGCGCGGGCGCATCGTCAAGGACGAGACGCTCGCCGACCTCGCCGCGCATCCGCCGAAGAGTCAGGACGGCCTCGGCAGCGTGCGCGGCCTGTCGGCGACATGGCGGTCGAACGACATCGGCGGGCGGCTGATGGACGCGCTCGCGAACGCCAAGCCACTGCCCAAGGACGACATGCCCGACCGCGCCCCGCGCGGCCCTGGGCTGGGCAAGGAAGGCGCGCTCGTCGCCGACCTGCTCAAGCTGCTGCTCAAGATCCGCTCGCGCGAACTCAACGCTGCGGCGCGGCTGATTGCGCGCAGCGACGATCTCGAAGCGCTCGCGGCGGGGCGCCGTGACGATATCCCGATGATGAAAGGCTGGCGCTACGACGTGTTCGGCCACGCCGCACTCGACCTCGTCGAAGGCCGCGTCGGCTTTGCGGTCAAGAACGGCAAGCTGGTTATGAGCGAGATCGAAGCCCCCGCCCCGGCCGAAACCGACGCCTGAGGGCGCGCTCCCTCGCTGCCCTGCTTAGAGCAGCACCAGCTCCGGCTTGACCCCGAACGCCTGCGCCAGCGCGCGCAGGCGCCGGTCGACCGATTCGCCCACCAGATGATGCCAGCCCGGATCGAGGCTGAGCCGCAGCTTGCCGTCGTCGAGTGCGATGGCGCTCGCCTTGAGCGGCGCCTCGCCCCCCCCGGTGAGCCGCTGCGCCAGCCGGATCGCAAGCCCCCACTGCCGCGCCCGGTCGATGCGGTCCGCCGGAACGAGGCTGGTCATAGCGGGAAAATCGACGTCGGCGCCGCCGAACCCGGCGTGCAATGCGCGCGCGAGCAGGATGCGGCCGGGAATGTCGATGCTGCGCCAGTTGCCGTGCAGTCCGATCTCGGTCCCGCGTTCGGCGCGGAAATCGGGGTTGGCCGACCAGGCGACATCACTGAGCAGGCTGGCGGCGAGCCGGATGCGGCTGTCGCTCGCCTCCTCATTGGCGAACAGCGGCGCGATCCACTCGGCGATCGCGCGGCCGTGCGGGGCGAAGCGCGCGAGCCGCCGCCCCTCGAACTCCGCCGCGACGATCAGCGGATCCTGCGCCCGGGTCGCGGGGTCGAGCGCCTGATAGAGCAGCCCTTCGCGCAGTCCCGATGAGGAGACGGTCATCTCGGGCACGTCGATGATATTGACCAGCGCCGCGAGCAGCGCCGCGGCATCGGGGAGCGTTGCAGCGCGGTTCGACGCCATACCCGGAATCGCGCGCAACTCTTCGAAACTCATCCTTTTTGTCGCGCGCAGCAGCCGGCGCAGCGCGGCGCGCGGCATCACGTGATGGTCGAGCACCGGCAGCGGGTCCTGCGTCAGTTCGATGTCGAGACGCGACAGCGCGCGCCACGATCCGCCGACAAGATAG
Source organism: Sphingopyxis terrae subsp. terrae NBRC 15098 (assembly GCF_001598815.1). Lineage (GTDB taxonomy): Bacteria > Pseudomonadota > Alphaproteobacteria > Sphingomonadales > Sphingomonadaceae > Sphingopyxis > Sphingopyxis terrae. The sequence continues at coordinate 22,220 of NZ_BCZQ01000006.1, forward strand.
AGCGGCAGCCCGGTCATATTGTCCGGCCAGCCCGCGCCCTTGAGCATCTTGCGCACCGATCGCTCGAAAACCTGCTGCCCCTGCTTGCGCAGCGCGGGCAGGCGCAGCACGCCGAGCGGGAAGGACACGCGCCGCCCGACGGTGCCGCCCGACACTTCCGCCAGTTCAAGGCTACCGCCGCCCAGGTCGACCGCGATGCCGTGCGCGTCGGGGATTGCCGAGATGACGCCGCAGCCCGCCGCTTCGGCCTCTTCTTCGCCCGACAGCAGGCGGATCTTCAATCCCGCCTCGGCAGCACCGGCGATGAAATCGGGGCCGTTCTCTGCATCGCGCACCGCCGCGGTCGCGACGCATTGCAGGTCCTTCACCTCCATGTGCCGCGCGAGCAGCGCGTAGCGGCGCAGCGCGATCAGCCCGCGTTCGGCATCTTCGGGCGCGATGCGATTGTCGATCGCGAGCCCGCGGCCCAGCCCGGCCGGCACCTTTTCGTTGAAGATCACCGCGGGCGCGCGCGGCGGCCCTTCATAGACGACGAGGCGGACCGAGTTGGACCCGATATCGATGACGGCGGAACGATGGGCGGTCAGTCTGTTGGAACGGGCGATCGGCAAGTGTCAGTCTTCGCGCATGTTGAAATCGAGGGTCGGCACATCCTGCCGCTTGTGCAGCGCGGTCCCGCGCCCCGAAAGCGACGGGTTGTTCATGAAATAATGGTGCAGGTTAAACGGCTTGTCGCCCGGATCGACGCGCACATAGGTGCCGTCGGCCTGCAGCACCCAGCTTTGTTCATTGTCGATCAGATTGGCGACGAGCACCTGATCCAATATCTGGTCGTGGACGGTCGGGTTCTCGATCGGGATCATATATTCGACGCGGCGGTCGAAGTTGCGCGGCATCCAGTCGGCGCTCGAGATATAGAGCTTGGCGCGCTGGTGCGGCAGGCGCGATCCGTTGGCGAAGGCCCAGATGCGGCTATGTTCGAGGAAGCGGCCGACGACCGATTTGACGCGGATCGTCTCCGACAGGCCGGGAACGCCGGGACGCAGGCAGCAGATACCGCGCACGATCAGCTCGATCGGCACCCCCGCCGCGCTCGCTTCGTAAAGCTTGTCGATGATGCCGGGGTCGACGAGGCTGTTCATCTTGGCCCACAGCCCCGACGGCAATCCCGCTCGCGCCGCCGCAATCTCGGCATCGACAAGCTCGCACAGATGCGCGCGCATGTTGAGCGGCGACATCGTCACCAGCTCGAGCCGCTCGGGCTCGACATAGCCGGTGATATAGTTGAACAGTTGCGCCGCATCGCGCCCCGCGCGCGGATCGGCGGTAAAAAAGCTGAGGTCGGTATAGATGCGCGCGGTGATCGGGTGGTAATTGCCCGTACCGAAGTGGCAATAGGTCCGATACCCCTGCCCTTCGCGGCGCACGACCATCGAGATTTTGGCGTGCGTTTTCCACTCGATGAAACCGTAAACCACCTGCACCCCGGCGCGTTCGAGCTGGTTCGCCCAGAGCAGATTCTGCTCCTCGTCGAAGCGCGCCTTGAGTTCGACAACCGCCGTCACCGACTTGCCCGCCTCCGCCGCCTCGATCAGAGCGCGGATGACGGGCGACTGGTTGCCGGCACGATAGAGCGTCTGCTTGATCGCGACGACATCGGGATCGGCGGCTGCCTGCCGCAGAAAGGACACGACGACGTCGAAGCTTTCATAGGGGTGATGGACGACGATGTCCTTGGACCGGATCGCCGCGAAACAATCGCCGCCATGTTCGCGGATGCGTTCCGGAAAACGCGGCGAATAGGCCGGGAATTTCAGGTCGGGGCGATCGACATCGACCAGCGCAGACAGCGCCGCGAGCCCGACGAAACCGCCGATCTTCGCGACGATCGCCTCATGCCCCTGAATATCGGCGTTGAGCACTGCGGCCAGTTCGGCCGGCATGTCGGCCTCGAGTTCGAGCAGAATCACCCGCCCGCGCCGGCGGCGGCGGATCGCGGTGCGGAACAGCCGCACCAGATCCTCGGCCTCTTCCTCGATTTCGATGTCGCTGTCGCGGATGATGCGGAACACGCCGATCGATCGGCTCGCATAGCCGGGGAAAATCAGGTCGGCGAACAGTTCGACCAGATATTCGATCGGCACAAAGCTCGTCGCCTCGCCCGGCACCGGCACCAGTCGCGGCAGCGACGCGGGGATCATCACCAGTTCGCGCACCGTGTCGCCCGTCGCCTGGCGCTGGAGATCGAAGATCACGCCAAGGCCGCGGTTGGGGATGAAGGGAAAGGGGTGTGCAGGATCGAGCACCTGCGGCGTCAGGATCGGGAATATCTGTTCGCTGAAATATTGACGCAGCGAGGCGCGCAGCCGCTCGCGCTCCGATCCCGCGCCATGGACGATGATCCCCTGTTCGGCGAGCAGGTCGTGCAGCTTCTGCCATTCGCTCTGCTGTTCGTCGACAAGCCGGTTCACCTCGGCCTCGATCTCGGCGAGTTGCTGCCCCGGCGAGCGGCCGTCGGCCGACGGATCGTCGATTCCCTGAAGCTGCTGCCCCTTCAGGCCGGCGACGCGGACCATGAAAAACTCGTCGAGATTGCTGCCCGAAATCGACAGGAAGCGCAGTCGTTCGAGCAAGGGATGCGCCGGATTGCGCGCCTCCTCCATCACCCGCCGGTTGAAGGCGAGCCACGACAGTTCGCGGTTGAAGAAACGGTCAGGGTTCGCCTTGTCGATGCCCGGCACCACGGGATCATTGTCGGCGCGAAGGGGCTGACTGGTCAGCGACATGGGCCTGTTTCCTGTCTTTCGAGCAAATCGGGATCGATGAGCCCCTGTGACAGTAATGTTTCACGCGTAAGACGAATGCTAATGCCGCGCCCTTTTTCGAGCGATGCCGCATCAAGCGCCGCGACGACGCGGTGGATCATGGCATAGCTGCGCTCCATCCGCGGCACGATATACGCCGCGACCTCGGGCGAAATCGCCATCCCGCGCTGGGCAAAAAGTGCGTCGATCAGGTCGCGCGCCAGGCAATCGTCGGGCTCGCCGATCGTCAGTACCGGCACTGCGCGCAACCGCGAAGCGAGGTCGGGAAGCGCGATCGCCCATTCGGACGGCGGCGCATCGGCAATGATGAGCAGAGGCGTTCCCGACGCCTGCGCCGCGTTCCAGGCGTGGAAAATCTCCTCTTCCGACACGCTGGCATGACCGTCGATCACGCGCCCGCCCGATTCGCGCGCGAACAGCCGCCCCATCAGGCTGCGCCCCGATCCGCGCGGCCCGGTCAGCACCGCGGTGCGCACCGGCCAGGTCGCGACATGGCGCAGATAGCGCACCGCGTCGGCGTTGCTCGTCCCGACGATCAGCGGACCGTCGTTGGCGCCGCCGGCACTCCAGTCGAGCGGCAGCGCGATCTGTCCCGAACCGCGGGGCATCAGCGACTGATCCTGAGCTGGCCGCCGCCTTCCTGCACCTTGAAACCGCGCGCCGCGAGCGCCGCCTTCAGCGCGCCGACGTCGCCGCGGAAGGTGACGCGCATCACCGACATGCCGCCGAGCGCGAGGCTGCTCGTCGCCGCCGACTGAACCCCCGAAATGCCGCCCACGGCGCGTTCGGTCGCCGAAACCGATTCGACATCGGGTGATGCATATTGGACCGTGAAGGTCTGCAGCCCCGCAGGCGCCGTCGTCGGCAGGCTGGTGTCGGTCTCGCCGGCCACCACCGTGTCGTCGGTCGCCACATCTTCGGGCAGATCCTCCTTCTCGACCGGCTTTTCGAGCACGAGATAGGCGTCGGTGCGCAGCTGTCCCGCGGCGAGCGCCTGCGTGTAGAGCGCATCCATCCGTGCCACCGCCTTTTCCATCATGTCGGGAATCGCGGCGGCGTTGGGCGCGGTCATCGTGAAGGCGCCGATCAGGCGGTTGTCGGGGCTGTAGCGCGCGGCGAAATGGCCCGTCACCGGTCCGCCGGGATAGCTGTATTCGACCCGCGCGATCGGGATCAGCACGTCGGCGGCGCCATATTGGTCGAGGATGACGCGCCACCAGACGCGGCCGCGCCGTCCGGTCTGCCCCGGATTGAGCAGCAACGTGTCGGCGCCGGTGCCCGCGGTGCGGACATAGTCGATCGCGCTCTGCCCGGTATTATATTCGGCCCAGGCGCGCTGCCACGCGCTGCGCTGTTCGAACACCTGCTGAATGCCGTCGATCGAATAGACGGGAATCACCAGCAGCGGCGGCGAACGCAGGGTGCGGCCGCTGACACCCAATATCTGCCCGGCGCGGACGCGGTCGAACTGGACGCCAAGCGTCGCGACATAGCGGCGCGGCCCGACCTGTTCCTTTTCCACCACGATCGCGGTGACGATGCCGTCCAGCACCGAATCGGACAGCGCCGGACCGTCGCTGCCGTTGGTCTTGCGATAGAGTTGCTGCCACCCCTTGCGCTGCGCCTCGCGCCAGCCCTTTTCGCGCGCATCCTCCGGATTGTCGCCGGTGACGTCGATCGCGATGCCGCTCGCCAGAAAATCGCCGCTGCTGTTGATCGGCGTGATGCCGCGGTCGCCATGCGCGATCTGCCCCTGGACGAGGCCCGCGATCAGAACCGCCAGGAACAGCCCGAACAGCGCCGCCCAGCGCCGATCGCGAGGCACGAACGAGCGGAGCGGGAGACCGGGAGTCGAACGGGAGAAAGCGGCCGAAGTCATAGGGTTCTTACGCTTTGTTCCCAACCAAGATGCAACCATCACTCTGTCCGTCATTCCGGCGAACGCCGGATTCTCGACCTCTTGCCATAATGCCCCGGCGAGATCCCGGCCTTCGCCGGGATGACGATTCCTGCAAGCCCTACGCGAAAGTCGAGGTCACCGACAAGGAAATCATGGCATTTGTCGGCCGGAAGCGTTAGTCGCGCGGGCCATGGATTCCAAGCATAACCATCCCGCCCCTTATACATATGCGCAGGCCGGCGTATCGATCGAGACCGGCAATGCGCTGGTCCGTGCGATCGCCCCGTTCGCCCGCGCAACGCGCCGCCCCGGCGCCGATGCCGACCTCGGCGGTTTCGGCGGCTTTTTCGACCTGAAAGCGGCGGGGTTCAACGATCCCTTGCTCGTCGCCGCGAACGACGGCGTCGGCACCAAGCTCAAGCTCGCGATCGAATCGGGCAAGCATGACGGGGTCGGGATCGACCTCGTCGCCATGTGCGCCAACGACCTCATCGTGCAGGGCGCCGAGCCGCTGTTTTTCCTGGACTATTATGCGACCGGCAAGCTCGAAAACGATGTCGCGACCCAGGTGGTCGCGAGCATCGCCGAGGGCTGCAAACAGGCGGGCTGCGCGCTGATCGGCGGCGAGACCGCAGAGATGCCGGGGATGTATTCGGACGGCGACTATGATCTTGCGGGCTTTTGCGTCGGCGCGGTCGAGCGCGACCACGTACTCACCGCCGACAAGGTCGCGGCGGGCGACGTGATCCTCGGCCTCGCATCGTCGGGGGTTCATTCGAACGGCTTTTCGCTCGTGCGCCGCCTCGCCGCCGACAAGGGCTGGAAGCTCGACCGCCCGGCTCTGTTCGATCAGACCGTCCTGTTGATCGACGCGCTGATGGCGCCGACGCGCATCTATGTCAAAAGCCTCCTGCCGCTCGTGAAGACCGGCAAGGTCCACGCGCTCGCGCACATCACCGGCGGCGGCCTGCTCGAAAATATTCCGCGCGTGCTGCCCAAAACGCTCCACGCGCATATCGACGCCGATGCTTGGGATCAGCCGCGGCTGATGGCGTTCCTGCAGGCGCAGGGCAATATCGAGCCCGAAGAAATGGCGCGCACTTTCAATTGCGGGATCGGCATGGCCGTGGTCGTCGCCGAAAGCGACGTTGCCGATTTGACCGCGTCGCTCGAAGCCGCGGGCGAGACGGTGCACCGGATCGGGCATATCGCGGCGGGCGACAAGGGTTGCACCGTCAGCGGCGGCGCCGAAACGTGGAGCGCCCGGGCGGCGTGGAGCGCGGCGCATAATGCATAATATCCTCCCCCACAGGGGGAGGGGGACCGCCCGCGTAGCGGGGGGTGGAGGGGCACATGCGGTGCCGTCCATCCTCAAGACACCGCACGACTCCGCTTACGCCCCTCCACCATGCTTCGCATGGTCCCCCTCCCCGTTCCGGGGAGGATCGGCATGAAAGCCCGCGTCGGCGTCCTCATCTCGGGCACCGGGACCAATATGGCGGCGCTGCTCTATGCCGCGAAAGCCGCCGACTGCCCTTATGAACTCGTGCTGGTCGCGAGCAACAACCCGGAAGCCCCGGGCCTCGCGCTCGCCGCGGCCGAAGGCATTGCGACCTGGGCGCAATCGCACAAGGGAATGTCGCGCGCCGCCTTCGACGCGCTGGTCGACGAACGGCTGCGTGCCGCGGGCGCCGACTATGTCGCGCTTGCGGGCTATATGCGCATCCTCAGCGACGATTTCGTCGCTGGCTGGACCGACCGGATGCTCAACATCCACCCCAGCCTGCTGCCGCTCTACAAGGGGCTCGACACCCATCAGCGCGCGATCGACGCGGGTGACCGCTTCGGCGGGTGCAGCGTCCATGTCGTCACGCCGGCGCTCGACGATGGGCCGGTGCTGGCGCAGACCCCGGTCGCGATCGTGCCCGGCGACACCGCCGAAACCTTGGCGGAACGCGTCCGTTTTGCCGAGCATCAGCTTTACCCCGCCGCGCTCGCCGCCTTCGTGACGCGCGAACGGGCGCCCGACTGGCTGCTCGGCCGCGTCCGCGCCCTGGCGATGGCGCTGCCCGAAGCCGACGAGGTTACCTCGCACGGCATGCCCTGCTTCGGCATCGTCAAGGGCAAGAAATTCGCCTATTTCACCCACGACCACCATGGCGACGGCAAGACCGCGCTGCTGGTCAAGATCAGCGGCGCCGACGAGCAGGCGCAGCTCATCGAACTCGACGAAGCGCGCTATTACCGCCCCGCCTATTTCGGCGACGGCTGGATCGGCATCCGCCTCGACCTCGGCGATACCGACTGGGATGCGATCGGCGAATGGCTCCGCAAGAGCTGGCTGGCGATCGCGCCGAAAAAGCTCGCGGGGCTGATGGCGGTAGCCGAGGACTTTTAAGTCGCCACCCGCGTCATTGCGAGCGAAGCGAAGCAATCCAGAGCGATTTACGCGCACTCTGGATTGCCGCGCGGCGTCGCCGCTCGCAAATGACGAACAAGGGCGCCATACTTGCCCCGTCCAAAATTCGCGCTGGCCTTTTGCGCCAAAGCACGGTGAACTGGCGGCGATGGAGTATGATTTCGCCCTGATCCTGTGGGCCGCGTACATCGCGGTCTTCATCGTCATCCTGGGCCGGATCATCCTGCGGCCGCAGCGCGAGCCCGCCTCGCGGCTCGCGTGGTTGATCGCGACGATCGCGGTACCCGTGGTCGGCATCCTCGCCTATCTGTTGCTCGGGGAGGCGCGGATCAGCGCCAAGCGGCGCGCGCGCTATGCCGCGATCGAGGCGCATCTGCCGCATCCGCACGACAATGCCGACGTGCGCCGCAGGCTTGCGCGCAGCCCGTGGGCCGCCCCCTTCGCGCTCGCAGAGACCGTAAACGCTCTACCGCCCACCGCGGGCAATCGCGCGCATCTCGCCGCCGACAGCAACGCCGCGATCCGCGAGATGGTCGAGGATATCGACCACGCGAAGTCCACCGTCCACCTCTGCTTCTATATCTGGCTCGCCGACAATAACGGCTTCCGGATCAAGGACGCGCTGGTCCGCGCGGCCCGGCGCGGCGTGAAGGTCCGCGTCCTCGCCGACGCGCTCGGCTCGCGCGGTTTCATCCGGTCGGCCTATTGGATCGAGCTCGAAAATGCCGGGGTCGATGCGCGCATCGCGCTGCCGATCGGCGGGCTGATCTGGACGCTGATCCGCGGGCGCTTCGACCTGCGCAATCACCGCAAGCAACTCATCATCGACAATCGCATCGCCTGGTGCGGCAGTCAGAATCTCGCCGACCCCGAATTTCGCATCAAGTCGAAATATGCTCCGTGGGTCGACATCATGACGCGCTGGGAAGGCCCGGTGGTGCGAGACTGCCAGTTCGTCTTTGCCGCCGACTGGGAAAGCGAGCGCGGCGACGACATCGGCGACCTTTTGCAGGACGATGCCGAGCCTCCGGCCGCCGCCGATCCGGGCATCGCGGCGCAGGTGATCGCGACCGGCCCCAATGTCCGCTACGCCGCGATGACCGCCTGTTTCACCGCGCTCATCCATTCGACGCGGCGCGAGCTGGTCGTCACCACCCCCTATTTCGTCCCCGACGAACAATTGCTCTTCGCGCTGCTCGACTGCGCGCGGCGCGGCGTCGCGACGGTGATGATCGTGCCGCACCGCAACGATAGCCGCGTCGTCGCGGGCGCGAGCCGCAGCTATTATGCCGACCTCGTCGATGCGGGGGTAAAGCTCTACGAATATCGTCCCGGCCTGCTCCACGCCAAAACGATGGTGGTCGACGGCGAAGTCGCGCTGATCGGCTCCGCCAACCTCGATCGCCGCAGCTTCGAACTCAATTTCGAGAATAATATCCTGTTGCGTGATAAGGCTTTTGCTGCCGAACTTCGTACGCGGCAGGAAGTTTACCGCGCCGATTCGATACCCGTCGGCGCCGCCGATGTCGCATCCTTCGGCATCGTCCGGCGGCTATGGCAAAACCTCGTCGCGACGGTCAGTCCGCTGCTCTAGCGCCAGCCGCTCCACCACCGCCCGTTCCACCTGATGGCGGGCATGTTGACAGCGCGCCGCCCCTTCCCGAGAAGTGCGCTGCTAGATCTGGGGGATTTGACGATGGGCAAGGAATTCAATGCATTTTCGATCGTGGGCGTGGCGCTGCTGGCGACATCTGTGCCAGCTCATGCAGCGAGCGACCCTTTTATCGGCGAAGTAATGATGACAGCCGCGACCTTCTGTCCGCGCGGTTGGAGCGAGGCCAATGGCCAACTCGTATCAATCAGCGAGAATATGGCGCTTTTTTCGTTGCTGGGAACGACTTATGGCGGGGATGGGAGCAAGACCTTTGCGCTCCCTGATCTGCGAGGACGCGCGCCGGTCCATGTCGGTAACGGCCGTGACGTACCGCCGCTGGTGCTCGGCCAAAAGGGCGGCAACACCAGCGTCGCCCGCGACCCCGCGGCGTCGGGCGCAGTCAAAACGCAGCCGACACTAGCCATTCGCTACTGCGTTGCGATCCAAGGCATCTACCCGTCGCGCAACTGAAAAAGGCCGCCGGATCGCTCCGGCGGCCTCTTTGGCCTTGCGGTTCGGCTCGTTCAGCCGACGATTTCTTCGGGCTTGAAGAAATAGGCGATTTCGATCGCCGCATTTTCATCGCTGTCGCTGCCGTGCACCGTGTTCGCTTCGATGCTTTCGGCCAGTTCCTTGCGGATCGTGCCGGGAGCCGCGTCCTTGGGGTTGGTCGCGCCCATCACGTCGCGGTTACGCTGCATCGCATTCTCGCCTTCGAGAACCTGGACGACGACCGGGCCCGAGGTCATGAATTCGACGAGTTCGCCGAAGAAGGGGCGTTCCTTGTGGACCGCGTAAAAGCCCTCGGCCTGTTCCTTGGTCATGTGGATGCGCTTCGACGCGACGACGCGCAGGCCGGCGTCTTCCAGCATCTTGGTGACGGCGCCGGTGATGTTGCGGCGGGTCGCGTCGGGCTTGATGATCGAAAAGGTGCGGGTGACCGCCATTGGGAAAGCTCCTGCTTTATATCTTGTCGGAATGGGCGCGCCTCTAGCCGCGCTTTCGCCGCTCCGCAAGCAAAGAGCGCGGGGGGCTTTCCCGGCGCGGCGTCAGCCGCCGTGGCCGTAGGTGATCGACCCGTTGACCATGTCGCCCGCCTGCGTCGCCGTGACCTGCACGCCCGACTTGCTGTCGCCAGGCCGTTCGGCGCCGAACATTGCGGTTTCGCCGGCCTTGACCTCGGTCGTGATCTTCATGCCTGCGGCCTCGGCCTGCTTGCGGAAATGTGCGATCACGTCGGCCGCCTGGCCCTTGACCTCAAAGCTCGCCATGCCGCCGGCCCCATCCTTGTTCGTCGCGGTGAAGCCGCCCGTAACCTTCGCACCCGGATAGGGCGAGAAACCCGCGGGGAATTTCGCATTGCCCGCGCCGCCGCCGAACTGCATCTCGCCATCCTCGGTCTTGATGCTGATCGTGCCATTTTCGCCGCTGGTGTCGGACGTCACCTTATAGTCGGCGGTCTTTCCGGTTTCGGGGTCGGTGTAAGTGCCGCTCGCGACTTCCTTTTCCGATTTCGATCCGCACGCCGAAAGCGTCATCGCCAGCGCAATTGCGGTGCCAAGCGTGAATGTCCTGAGCGTCGCCATAATCTACCTCCTGTTGCCCCGAATCGGTCGGCTGCTGTCCCTAGGGTGCGACCCGGTTGCCGTCGGTGATCCCCCTCACAGAAAGACGCTCTTCCCCGGCCCGGTCAGCCTATCGCGTCACGGCCCTTCGGACCAGCGTCCGCGCTCATCCTGTTTCCAGAAGTGGATTTCCACGCCCTCGGCCTTGGTCAGCGCGCGCCAGGTCGCGCGCGCATCGTCGATGCGACTGTTGTCGAACAACAGGAAAGCGCGCTCGAACGCCAGCGCCTCTTCGCGCCATTCCCCGTCGGCGAGCGCGACATGGGTGGCGCCGTTGATCGCCGGGGTGCCCAGCGTGCCGCTGAGCAGGATCGGCTCGATCGCCTCGTCGGGCGATCCCGCCGCGCCGTGCGGCAGGAAACTCGCGGGTTGCAGCGTCCACAGCGCCTCGTCGATCGCCTGCCGCTGCATCGCAGCGGCAGCGACGACGAGCAGCCGGTTGCCGCCATCCAATATGCGCGTGGCGATCGCGGGGAGCACCCGTTCGACCGGGTCGCGGGTCAGCCGATAGAAGTCGACGCGCGCCATGCTCCCCGAACCGGATCAGCCTTCGTGATTGTCGGCGATATAGCGGTCGAGCAGGCGGACGCCATAACCCGTCGCGCCCTTCGCCCACACCGGGCCGTCCTTGTCGCTCCATGCCGTGCCGGCGATGTCTAGGTGCGCCCAGGCGACTCCGTCCTCGACGAACCGCTTGAGGAACTGCGCCGCGGTGATCGACCCGCCTTCGCGCGGACCGATATTCTTCATGTCGGCGATGGGGCTGTCGATCAGCTTGTCATAGGCCGGCGACAGCGGAAAACGCCACAGCTTGTTGTTCGTCGCCTCACCCGCAGCGATCAGTTTTTCGGAAAGCCCGTCGTCATTGGCGAAAATGCCCGCATATTCGTGGCCGAGCGAGATCACCATTGCGCCGGTCAGCGTCGCCAGATCGACGATGACCTTGGGCTCATAGACCTTCTGCGCCCAGGTGATCGCGTCGCACAGCACCAGCCGGCCTTCGGCGTCGGTATTGAGCACCTCGACCGTCTGTCCCGACATGGTGGTGACGATGTCGCCGGGGCGCTGCGCATTACCGTCCGGCATATTTTCGACAAGGCCGACGATGCCGACGACATTCGCCTTGGCCTTGCGGCCCGCGATCGCCTTCATCGCGCCCGCGACAGCGCCCGCGCCGCCCATGTCCCACTTCATCATGTCCATGCCCGGGCCGGGCTTCAGGCTGATCCCGCCGGTGTCGAAGGTCACGCCCTTGCCGATGAACACGACCGGCTTGTCGTCGGCATTGCCGCCGTTCCAGCGCATCGCGAGCAGCCGCGGCGGCCGCACCGACCCTTGCGCGACGCCAAGCAGCGCGCCCATGCCGAGCGCCTTCATCTGCCGTTCGTCGAGCACCTCGATCTCGACGCCAAGGTCGGCCAGATGCTGGCAGCGCTCGACGAAGCTTTCGGGATAGAGGATGTTTGGCGGCTCGGCGACCAGCGTCTGGGTCAGCGCCACGCCGTCGGCCACCGCCGAATAGCTGCCCCAGCGCGCCGAAATATCACCCGCGGGCGACGCGATCACGATGGTTTTCAGGCTGGGCTTGGCGGTGTCGGAAAGGCGGGTGCGATAGGTGTCGATGCGCCAATCGCGCAGCTTCGCACCCATCGCAAAGGCGAGCACATCATCTTCGTCGATCTGGCCCGCGCTGGCGAAATCGACGTGCAGCACCGCAACGCCGCTCGTCTGCAGCCGCGCGGTCAGCGCGCCGCCAGCGCGCTCGAGATCATGGACCGTCCCCTCGCCGATGCCCACCAGCAGCAGCCGCGTGGCCCGGTCGCCGTCAAAGGCGGCGGTTTCGGCCACCGAACCCGCGGCGCCATCGAACCGCGCCTGCTTCGCCAGCGCGCCGAGCAGCGCACCGAGCGCGCCGGCCTCGCCCTTGCGGACCGGAAAAGCGACAACGTCGGCAGACGCATCGATTTGCGCGACAAACTGAATGTCCATCTTTTAACTCTCTTATGCGATGATTGATTGGAACGTGCCGGACCGATAGGGGTTTCGCTCGCGAGTTGCAAAACTAAAGCAGCCAGCCCGCAAAGGGTGGACGCAAGATAAGGTGTGGGACAAAGAAATTAAATGAGTCGGACTTTGTTCCCCCACGCGGCGCGCGCGCGGCCCCTTTGGGTCGTCACCGCGAGCGGCATGCTCCTTGTCGCCGTGCCCGCCGCGGCGCAGCCCGGCACGCCCGCGCCCGCCGCCGAGCCTGCTACTCCGGCTGCGCAGCCCGACCTCCAGAATCGTGACGTCTCGGCTGTCACGGTCGATGCACCGAAGCCCGGTGACGAAGAACAGATCGGCTTTGCCGCCGACAATCTGAATTACGACAGCGATGCCGACATCGTCGTTGCCGACGGCAATGTCGAAATGAACCGCGACACCATCTCGATGCGCGCCGACAAGGTGACGTGGAACCGCAAGACCGGCGAAGTGGTCGCCGAGGGCGATGTCGCGATCAAGAATCCCGAAGGCGACACCGCCTATGGCGACCGCATCGTGCTGACCGACACGCTGCGCGACGGCATCGTCCAAAATATGCTCGTCGTGTTCGATAATGGCGCGCGGCTCGCCGCGGTGAAGGGTAGGCGCTTCGACAACGGCAACATCGAGCTGGAAAACGCCGCCTACACGCCCTGCCCGGTCGAGGATGACGCGGGCTGCCCCAAGAACCCGAGCTGGCAGATCCGCGCCGTCCGCGTCGTTTACGACCAGGCGAAGAACAAGATCCGCTACAAGGGCGCGCGCGTCGAAGTCTTCGGTCTGCCGCTCATCCCGCTGCCGGGGCTCAGCCACCCCGCCAACAATGATGCGGGCAGCGGTATCCTCGTCCCCGACGTCCGCCTCGGCCGCACCAACGGGTTCGAAATTGCCCTACCCTATTATCTGCGGCTCGCTCCCGACCGCGACCTGACGATCACACCGCACGTCTACACCAATACGGCGCCGATGATCGAAGGCGAGTTCCGCGCTCTCACCGATATCGGCGCTTTCCGCATCAATGGCTACGCGACCTACAGCTCGGTGGTGCCGCTGACCGGAACCGGCACCGCCGCCGATCAGCGCAACGATTTTCGCGGCTATCTGGAAAGCGCAGGCAAGTTCCAGTTCGATCCCAAATGGAGCCTGACCTATTCGGGCCGGATCACCACCGACCGCACCTTCATGCGCCGCTACGATATCAGCCGCGACGACCGGCTGCGATCGATGTTCGAGCTGGAGCGGATCGGCGGGCAGAGCTATTTGTCGATCGCCGGCTGGGCGACGCAGACGCTGCGCGCGGGCGACAGCCAAGGACAGCAACCGATCGCGCTTCCGATCATCGACTATCGCCAACGCCTGCCCGATCCGTGGCTGGGCGGTCAGTTCGAGCTTCAGCTCAACACGCTGTCGATCGCCCGCACAGCGGGACAGGATACGCAGCGCGCCTTCGCCGGCGCCCGCTGGGATCTGCGCGGGCTGACCGGGCTCGGCCAGGAAGTCACGCTGACCGCGCTGGTGCGCGGCGATGTCTATCACAGCGACGAAAATCTGCTGACGCCGATCGCCGACTATCGCGGCAAGTCGGGTTGGCAGGCCCGCGGCATCGCCGCCATCGCCGCCGACATGCGCTGGCCCTTCATCGGCGAATTCCTCGGCGGCACCCAAACGCTGACCCCGCGGGTGCAGATCGTCGCGACGCCGCCGCTCAAGAATGTCGATATACCGAACGAGGATTCGCGCGCCTTCGATCTTGAGGACGGCAATCTCTTCGCGATCAATCGCTTCAACGGCTACGACCGGTTCGAGGACGGCGCGCGCATCACCTATGGCGTTGAATGGAATTTCAGCCGCCCCGGCTTCAACATCAGCAGCGTCATCGGGCAAAGCTATCGCCTGTCGGACAAGCCGACGCTGTTCCCCGACGGGACCGGGCTCACCGACCGGCTCTCCGACATCGTCGGGCGGACGACCGTCGCCTACAAGGATTTCCTGCGCCTCACCCACCGCTTCCGGCTCGACAAGGATAATCTGGCGATCCGCCGCAACGAATTCGATGCGACGATCGGCAGCCGTTCGACCTACGCCGTACTCGGCTATTCGCGCCTCAACCGCGACATCACCCTGCTCGGCGAAGATCTGCAGGATCGCGAAGAAGCGCGCGTCGGCGGCCGTGTGGCGGTCGCGAAAAACTGGTCGATCTTCGGCTCGGCGATCGTCGATCTGACCAGCAAGGCCGACGATCCGCTCAGCACATCGGACGGCTTCGACCCGATTCGCCACCGGCTCGGGGTCGCCTATGACGACGACTGCCTGTCGATCGCCTTCACCTGGCGACGCGACTATGTCGACACCGGCGACGCGCGGCGCGGCAACAGCTTCTCGTTCCGCGTCGCGTTCCGCAACCTCGGTTTCTGATCGCTCAGCCTGCGTTCAGCGTTTTCCCGCTATCTCCCGGCTTCAAAGGTCCGGATGGCGGATTGCGCTGGACCATCGGGCGCTTCGGCTGATACGGAGCGTCGCATTCTTACTCGAATAGGATGGCAATGACCAAAATTTCGACCATGTTCGGACTGATTGCCGCTGCGGCCGTGGGGTCCGTCCCGGTGTCGGCCCAGACCGTAGCCGACAGCGAAACCCCTGCGACCAACCTCGCCATTCCCGGCAATGTCCAGCTTTACGGCGACGGCAAGCCCAACGTCTATCGCCCCTCAGCGATCGTCAACGGCGAAGTCATCACCGCGACCGACATCGAACAGCGCATGGCGCTGATCCGCATTGCGAACAACAATATGGAACTGCCCGCCGAGGAAATTCAGCGGCTGCGCCAGCAGGTGTTCAGCAACCTGATCGACGAAAAGCTCCAGATTCAGGAAGCCCGCGCGGCAAAGATCGACATCGACGAAAATGTCATCAATGAACAATTTGCCCGGCTGGCGGCGCGTTTCAAGCAGACGCCCGACGAATTCAGCAAATATCTCGCGTCCAAGGGGTCTTCGGCCGCCGCGGTAAAGCAGCAAATCCGCGGCGAATTCGCTTGGGACCGCCTGCTGTCACGCAATATCCAATCGACGACCAATGTGTCGACCGACGAGGTGGAAGCGGTGGTCAAGCGGCTGCAGGAGGCCAAGGGTCAGGACGAACTGCACCTCGGCGAAATCTATCTCGCGACGACGCCCGAAAATGCCGCCGCCGTGATGGCGAATGCGCAAAAAATCATTCAGGCGCTTCAGGCCGGCGGCAGCTTCGCTGCCTATGCACGCCAATTCTCCGAAGCCTCGACCGCGGTCGTTGGCGGCGATCTCGGCTGGGTCCGCCCCGCGACCCTCCCGCCGTCGATGGCGCAGGCGGCGCTCAACATGCAGCCCGGCCAGCTCGTCGGCCCGGTCGAAGTCCCGGGCGGGATATCGATCCTGCTGATGATCGACCGGCGCCAGGTTCTGACGGCCGACCCGCGCGACGCGGTGCTCAGTCTCAAGCAGGTGTCACTCGATTTCGCCCCCGGCACGACCGAAGCAAAGGCGAGCGAGCTCGCCAGCCAGTTCGCCGACGCGACGCGCAGCATCGCCGGTTGCGGCGCGGCCGACGATATCGCCGCCAAGCTCGGCGCGAATGTCGTGTCGCGCGACAATATCTCGATGCGCGCACTGCCGCCGCAGCTGCAGAACACGCTGATCAACATGCAGATCGGGCAAGTCACTCAACCGTTCGGCGCCGCCAATGAAGGGGTCAGCGTCCTGGTTCTTTGCGGCCGCGACCTGCCTGAATCGGCAACCGCTCCCGACGTTCAGGCGATCGAGCAGAAGCTGCTCGAGGACAAGGTCAACAAGCGCGCGCAACGCTATCTGCGCGACCTGCGCCGGGATGCGGTGATCGAATATAATTGATGACGGCTATGATTAAACGACGCCCGATCGCGGTCACCATGGGCGACCCGGCGGGCGTCGGTCCCGAAGTTGCGGCCCGCGCCTGGGCCGAACGCCACAAGCACGACTTGCCTCCCTTCGTCACCGTCGGCGACGCTGCGGTGATCGAAGCCGTCTGGGACGGCCCGATCGTTCGCGTCAACGACATGGATGAGGCCGGACGACTGTTCGACACGGCGCTGCCTGTCTGGCATCTCGAGGACAGCGGCCCCCTCACCCCCGGCGAACCGACTGCGGCGGGCGCGACTTGCGCCCTGCATGCTCTGGAAACCGGCATCGGCCTCACCCGCAACGGCGCCGCCGCGGCGCTGGTGACGGGTCCGGTGTCGAAACATGCGCTGCAAAGCATCGGCTATACTCATCCGGGGCAGACCGAATTCATCGCCGAACGCTGCGGCGTTACCGCAACCAATGCGGTGATGATGCTCGCCGGCCCCGGCCTGCGCGTCGTACCGCTGACCGTCCATATCCCGCTCGCCGAGGTGCCCGAACGCCTGACCGCCGAGCTTATCGTTGCCAAGGCGCGCATCGTCGTGCGCGGCCTGATCCGCGACTTCGGTATCGCCCAGCCGCGCCTCGCGATGGCCGGGCTCAACCCGCATGCCGGCGAAAGCGGCCGACTCGGCGACGAGGAAATCCGCATCATCGCCCCCGCGATCGAGCAGCTTGCCGCCGAGGGGATCGGCGTCGATGGCCCGCTCGCCGCCGATGCGCTGTTCGCGCCCGGCATCCGCGACCGCTATGACGCGCTGCTCTGCGGCTATCACGATCAGGCGCTGGCGCCGTTCAAGGCGCTGCATTTCCACGACGGCGTCAACCTGACGCTTGGGCTGCCGATCATTCGTACCTCGCCCGATCATGGCACCGCCTTCAACATCGCAGGTTCGGGAACCGCCGATCCCGGACCGACGATCGCCGCGATCGCGATGGCCGCGCGGATGGCTGGGGCGCGGGCGCGCGGCTGCGCCGCCGCCGCGTGACGACGCAGCCCAATCGTCCGCTGCCGCCGCTGCGCGATGTCGTGCGCGCGCACGGCCTCTCGGCCAGCAAGGCGCTTGGGCAGAATTTCCTTTTCGACGAACAATTGCTCGATCGCGTCGCGGCGATCCCCGGCAATCTCGACGGCGCGACGGTGTTCGAGGTCGGTCCCGGACCGGGCGGGCTGACGCGCGCGCTGCTGCGCGCCGGCGCGCGGGTGATCGCGGTCGAACGCGACGAACGCTGTCTGCCGTTGCTCGCCGATCTTGCCGATGCCTTCGGCGGCCGGCTGACCGTTGTTGCGGACGACGCGATAGCGGTCGATGCGAACGCACTGGCGGGCGGCCCCTATCATATCGTCGCCAACCTTCCCTACAATGTCGGCACCGCACTGTTCACACGCTGGCTCGAACCCGCTGCCTGGCCGCCGCAATGGCTGTCGCTGACGCTGATGTTCCAGCTCGAGGTCGCCGAACGCATCGTCGCTCCTGTCGGCAGCGCGGCCTATGGGCGGCTCGCGGTGCTGGCGCAGTGGCGGGCGCAGGCGAAGCTCGCGATGAAGGTCCACCGCTCGGCCTTCACCCCGCCGCCCAAGGTGATGTCGGCGATCGTCCATGTCACCCCGGACCACGAACCGCCCGGCGTGTCGCCCGCGATGCTGTCGAAGCTCACCGAAAAGGGGTTCGGACAGCGCCGCAAGATGCTGCGCCAGAGCCTCAAGGGCGTACCCGGCGCAATCGACGCGCTGGATGCGCTCGGGATCGATCCGACCCGCCGCGCCGAGACAGTCAGCGTTGCCGAATGGGTGGCACTAGCGCGGTCGCTGACGCACTCCGCCTGACGTTGGCGGATTGAGCCCCGCGGACCGGGCGCGACGCGACGCCCCTTGGCACCGCCGAACATCTGCGCTAGCCTCTAGTTGACGTTTACGTAAATGGGAGGGTGCCGTGGCAGAGGCCCGCGAATTCGACATCATCGTCTATGGCGCGACCGGCTTTACCGGCCGCCTCGTCGCCGAATATTTCGTGCAACATTATGGCGGCCGCAAGGACGCGCCGAAATGGGCGATGGCGGGACGCAGTCTCGACAAGCTCGCCGAAGTGCGCGACCTGATCGGCGCCCCCGCCGACACGCCGCTCGTCGTCGCCGACGCCAGCGAGCCCGCCAGCCTCGACATGATGGCGCATCGCACGCGCGTCGTGCTGACCACCGTGGGCCCCTATCAGCTTTATGGCAGCGACCTCGTCAACGCCTGCGCCAAGGCCGGAACCGCCTATGCCGATCTGTGCGGCGAGCCCGGCTGGATGCGCGAGATGATCGACGCGCATCAGGATCAGGCGCAGGCATCGGGCGCGCGCATTACCTTTTCGTGTGGCTTCGATTCGATCCCCTTCGACCTCGGCGTGCTGTTCCTCCAGGCCGAAGCGGTGAGGCGCCACGGCAAGCCCGCGCCGCGCGTGAAGGGCCGCGTGCGCAAGATGCAGGGCGGCGCGTCGGGCGGCACCATCGCCAGCCTGACCGAAACGCTGAAGGCCGTCGCCAAAAAGCCGTCGCTCGCGCTGTTGCTCAAATCCTCCTTCGCGCTGACCCCGGGGTTCGAAGGTCCGCACCAGCCGTCGGGGCTGATCCCCGAATATGATCATGCGACCGGCACCTGGACCGCGCCCTTCGTGATGGCGCCGATCAACACCAAAAATGTCCACCGCACCAATTTCCTGCTCGGCCACCCATGGGGGTCCGACCTTGTCTATGACGAGATGGTGATGACGACGATCGGCGAGGCCGGAAAGGCAATGGCCGAAGCGATGGCGAAGGCGAACCCCTTCGGCGAATCCAAGCTCAAACCCGGCGAGGGACCGAGCAAGGAAGAGCGCGAAAACGGCTTCTACGACATCCTCTTCGTTGGCGAATATCCCGACGGCACCACGATCCGCGCCAGCGTCCAAGGCGACCGCGACCCTGGCTATGGATCGACGTCGAAGATGCTGGCCGAAACCGGCATGGCGCTGCTCGAAACCGATGGCGCGGGCGGCGTGTGGACCCCCGGCGCGCTGCTCGGTCAGGCGCTGATCGACCGGCTGACCGCCCATGCCGGACTGACTTTCCAGATCGAGGATTGAGTTTTCCGATGACAAGCTCCCCCAGCGCGCTCGACGCGCTGCTCTCCACCCTGCGCGTCGACGGCGATGTCGCGACGGCGCATATCGACGACGGCTGGATGCAGGGCCGCACGGCCTATGGCGGGATCAGCTCGGCGGTCGCGCTCGCCGGCACGATGGCGCTCCACCCGACCGAGGCGCCGCTTCGCTATGCGCAGATCAGCTTCGTCGGACCGGTCAGCGGCGATTGCACCGTGCATACGCGCGTGCTGCGCCAATCGAAATCGAGCCTGTTCATCGACGCTGGCGTCACCAGCGATGCGGGCTTCGGCACCGCCGCGGTCTTCGCCTTCTCGCCCGACCGGCAAAGCCATCTCGATCACAACCGGCTTGCCATACCCGACGCCCCCGCCCCCGAAACGCTTCGGCCCGTGCCCGAACACAAGGCGCGGCCCAGCTTCACCCGTCATTTCGACATGCGCCCGACGACCGGCCCGCGCTTCAACTGGAAAAGCGATGTCGGCGAATATCTGACCTGGGTGCGCTTCGTCGAAGAGCCCGCCTGTCATCCGGCGGTCGCGCTGCTCGCGATGGGCGATGCTCTGCCCCCGGCGGCGATGGCGCTGTTCACCGAATTCGGCCCGATCAGCTCGATGAACTGGACGGTCAACATGCTCACCGCAAAGCCCGAGACCGAGGATGGCTGGTGGCTGCTCTCGGCCAAGACCGGCTTCGCCCGCAACGGTCTGTCGGTGCAGGACATGATGCTGTGGAACCGCGCCGGCGAACCGGTGCTGCACGGCAGCCAGGCGATCGCGATTTACGCCTGATAACGACCGATTGCGGGCTTATTTCCCTTCGTCATCCCGGATCAGTCCGGGATGCCGAAGGTATGAAAGTCTCGCGTTGATATTGTGTACCCCGGCGAAGGCCGGGGTCCAGGGCTTCACAGCACCAACCCCGACTTTTTAACGCTCTGGACCCCGGCCTTCGCCGGGGTACACAAAGCGGCTCACCGCAACGTCCGCTTTCCACCCCAAAGTCGCCGTTCGCCGCCGATCTGGATCGAATGGCCGGAAACGACCGATTGCGGACATTGGTGCAACGGGGCACACTCACATCATGTTCGATCACCGTTCTCCAAATTTTCTGTGGCTTGTGGCGGGAATAGCACTCACGCTGAGTGTAGGCGCACGGCTCCTATTTGACGAAACTCCAGCGGCATGGGCGCTGATCGTCATTGCATTTGCTGCGGGAGTCGAAGCGTCGACATCTCAGGCAGCAGCGCAAATTGGTGCAGTGTATTTTGGTCAGGACAGCGACGACGTCGAGCGCCGGGCATACAGCCCACGTGGGGCATTGTTCCGATGCGGCTATCTAGGTTTTTTCGGCGCCGCGGCCGTGCTCTTAGGCCGCGGCGGCTACAATCTCTTGCCGGACAATTTCTGGGTAGCCGCGTTCATCCTTGGGCCCATTCTGATCTATTACCTCTGGGCAGGGACGAGCTACCTGAAATCGATCTCTCACCTAGCTCGTCGAGAAAGTTGGCAGCGTTAAAAATTTCGGGGCTAACGTCCGCTCCCCACCCCAAAGCCGCTTCACGCCAGAACCGGCAGCACAATCGCCGCGTCGAGCCCGCCGCCCGGGCGGTTTGCCAGTACCAGTTCGCCGCCCTCGCCCGCCGCAATCTCGCGCGCGATCGACAGGCCGAGGCCGGCGCCGCCCGTCGCGCGGTTCCGCGACTGCTCGCCGCGCGCAAAGGGTTCGACCAGCGTGCGGATATGCTCGTCGGTCAGCCCCGGGCCGTCGTCGGACACGATGATGCGCGCATGGTCGCCCTCGCGCACCACCGACAGCCGCGCGCGAACGCCATAGGCCAGCGCATTGTCGATCAGGTTGCGCAGCGCGCGGCGCAGCAGCATCGGGCGCGCCCGCACCGCCGCCTCGGCGAGCGCGCTCGCCGCGACATCCTTGCCCTGCTCGCCATAGTCTGCCGTCAGTTCGCGCAGCAGCAGCGGCAGCGCGATCGCCTCGGGCGCTTCGGTTCCCGCCCCTGAGCGCGCGAGCGCCAATATGTCGGCCAGCATCGCGGTCATTTCCTCGATCGAGGCGATCATCTTTTCGCGCAAGCGGTCGTCGTCGACCTGCTCGACACGGACGCGCAGGCTCGCGAGCGGGGTGCGCAAATCGTGGCCGACCGCACCCAGCATCCGGTCCTTGTCGGCGAGCATGGTGCCAATGCGCGCGCGATAGGCGTTGAACGCCGCGATCAGGTCGCGCACGTCGGACGGCCCCGCCTCGTCGATCGGCGGCAGATCGCGCGCCGCCGGATTGGCGCGCACCGCGCGGGTCAACTCGCGCAGCGGCGCCGCGACGCGCCACGCGATCAGGATGATCGGCACGAGCAGCAGCAGATAGAGCGACAGCGTCTGCCAAAGCAAAAAGCCCTGCAGGCGCCCGCCGGTCGCCGGAATGCGGCTGCGCACGGTGAAATAGCGCCCATCGACGCGCGCGCTCACCACGACGACGCGGCCGGGATAGCTGGCCTTCTGCGCGCGCGGCCGCAGCGGCATCGCCCAGGCGGACACCTCGCTCGCCTTGACCCCGCCTTCGCTCAGCAGGTCGGCGACATAGGCCGACAGGTCGGCAAGTGGCACTGCCCCCGGAATCAGCGGCGGCGGCCGGTCGGTGATCAGCAGTTTCTGGACGCGGTCGTGCCGGCCGCTCGCGGCGCCGTCGTCGATCCGGCCGCGCCGGTCACGATCGATCGCGTCGATGATCCGTGCGACGGCCATGCCGCCGCCATGCGCGAGGGTCTGCTGCTTTTGCCCGCGCGCAAGCATCGCGAAATTGATCCCCTGCGCGACGAACAGCATCGCCGCGACGGCCAGCACCAATTGCCCGATCAGGCTGCGCGGCCACAAACGAATGCTCATGCGGCCGGCCCCAGCCGCTTGACCTCGCAAGCCAGCGTATAACCGCCGCCCCACACCGTCTTGACGATCTGCGGATGCGCGGGGTCTTCCTCGATCTTCTTGCGCAGGCGGCTGACGAGATTGTCGATCGCGCGGTCGAAGATGTCGGCCTCGCGCCCACGCACCAGATCGAGCAGCCGGTCGCGGCTCATCACCTGCCGCGGGTG
The DNA here is from genome assembly GCF_001598815.1 of Sphingopyxis terrae subsp. terrae NBRC 15098. Taxonomy (GTDB): domain Bacteria; phylum Pseudomonadota; class Alphaproteobacteria; order Sphingomonadales; family Sphingomonadaceae; genus Sphingopyxis; species Sphingopyxis terrae. The sequence continues at coordinate 44,807 of NZ_BCZQ01000006.1, forward strand.
GCGCACCAGCGCGTGAAGCAGGTGATATTCGCCGGACGACAGCGCGACTTCGGTGCCCGCCTCGTCGACCAGCACGCGTTCGACCTCGCGCAGCACCCACGGCCCGAAGGCATAGCTCGTCCCGCCCGGATCGACCGCGCGGCCGTTCGCCTGCGTCCGCCGCAGCACGGTGCGGATGCGCGCGACCAGTTCGCGCGGGTTGAAGGGTTTGACGACATAGTCGTCGGCGCCGATCTCCAGCCCGATGATGCGCTCGGTATCTTCGGCGCGCGCGGTGAGCAGGATCACGGGGATGCTGCTCGTCTCGCGCAGATGGCGGGTCAGCGACAGGCCGTCCTCGCCGGGCATCATGATGTCGCTTACCACCAGATCGACCGATTGCGCGCGCAGCACCGACCGCGCTTCTGCGGCATTGGCCGCGTCGGTCACGGCAAATCCCTGCGCCTCCAGATATTCGGAAAGCGGCTCGCGGATCGACGGCTCGTCGTCGATCAACAGGATGCGGGGGGTGTCGCTATCGGTCATGGCTATCCGCTAAAAATAGGGTCAGGGCCCATTAGTTCCGCGTTCGAGGCGTCGAAATGGCGAAGATATCGGGTCTGGGCGGGTGCAGCGGGTAGCATCGCTACCCGCAAGGCCGCGCGGGCCCGAGATCGAAGCCATTTCGGCGTCCCTGCGGGATTTGACCGATTTTGCCCATGGCTTCGTTGGCAAGTCTTGAAATATCGACATATTCCCTCGCCTTGCCTCCTCGCCCTGAGCAAAATCGCTTCAAACCTCGAACGCGGAATTATTGGGTCCTGACCCTGGTTCGCCCACCGGCCCGCGGGGGGCCGATGGGCGATAGCTGGCAGGACGCGGCGGCAAAGGCAATGCCACGGTGGGGGCCCGGGAGGGGGGGGATAGGCCCGCACCGCCCGCGTCGTGCCGATCAGGTACCGGCGGGCGGCGCCGGCGGCGCACCGCGCTTGTCGCGCATCGTCTGGCGCATGGCCTGCCGTTCTTCGGCCGTCACCTTGCCATCCTTGTTCGCATCCATCCGGTCGAAGCGCGCCAGCGCACCCGCGACGAATTCGGCCTGGCTGATCGCCTTATCGCCATTGGCATCGGCCTTCATCCAGCCGCCGGGGCCGCCATGTCCACCATGCCCGCCGCGCTTGCCGCCGTGATGGCCGCGCATCGCGTGCCGCTCGCCGCCTTCGCCCGGCGCACCGGCGCGTTCGCCGCGCTTGGCTTTCCATTCGGCGCGCTTCGCTTGGCGCGCGGCATCGGCCTGGTCCCATTCGGCCTTGCTGATGCTGCCATCCTTGTTGGCGTCGAGCCGGTCGAACATCTGGGCGCGCTTTTCGGCATGGCGTGCGGCGCGATCGGCCAGGTCGAGCTTGCCGTCCTTGTTGACGTCGAGCTTGACGAACATCGCCTTGGCGTGCGTTTCTGCCTCGGCGCGGGTCAGCACGCCATCATTGTTGGCGTCGCCCATGTTGCGGTCGCCGCCGGGGGCGGCCAGCACCGGCACCGCGACCAGCGCAGCGCCCAGCGTCAAAAGGGTCATCTTCTTTTTCACGTCACAAACTCCTGTCCAAGGGACCGCATGAAAGGGGGGAGAGCCTTCGGTCCCGATGACGCCCTTCTAGGCTCCATTTGTCCCACAGCATTGCCGCATCGTCGAAATAGTGTCGCAAAATGTCGCAAAACGGCCCCGCCGTTCATCCCCCTGCAAGTCCCGGCTGCACCAGCGAGCGATGGCAATCCGGACGCGAAGGCGCTAAGCAGCGGCGCCGGTCGGCGGCGATCGCAAGAGGGGCAAGGGATGGGCGGCAAGTCGAGCGAAGAGGTCGAGCTCAAGCTCGAACTCGCGCCGGACGCGCGCAGCACGGTCGATTGGCCGGCGCTGTTCGGCGCGCCGCCGACGATCATCGCCCAGCACGCCGTCTATTTCGACACTCCCGACCGCGCGCTCGCCGCCGCAGGCTTTTCGCTGCGCATCCGCACGAGCGACACGAAGCGCGTCCAGACGGTGAAGGCGCGCGCCGCGGCCGCGGGCCTCTTCGCGCGCTCCGAATGGGAATTTGCGGTGGAGGGCGACATCCCAGTGCTCGACGATCGCACCCCCGTCGCGGCGACGCTGGGCGCGCACGCGGCGAAGCTCGGTCCCGTCTTTACGATCGAAAACGAACGGATGCTCTGGGATCTCGGCGGGATCGAGGTCGCACTCGATCACGCCCGCGTCGCCACCCCCGACGCCGAAACCCCGATCGACGAGATCGAGCTCGAGGCAAAGGGCAGCGCAATCCCCGCGCTATTCGCCCTCGCCCGCCGGATCGATGCGGCAACCCCGGTGCACATCGCTATACTCAGCAAGGCCGACCGCGGCTACCGGCTGCTCGCGCCGCCGGCTCCGGCCGAAAAGGCCCGGCCGGTGACGCTGGCGGCCGGGATCACGGCGGCGGAGGCGTTTTGCGCCATCGCCCGCGCCTGCCTGCGCCAGTTCCGCCTCAACGCCGCGACGGTGATCGAGCGCGGCGATCCCGGCGCGCTGCATCAGGCGCGCGTCGCGCTGCGACGGCTGCGCTCGGCCCTCGCGGTTCACGCGCCGCTGTTCCCGCCCTCCGCTGCCGCGCGCTGGGACGACGAGCTGCGCTGGCTTGCCGGCGAATTGGGCGCCGCGCGCGATCTCGACGTCCTTGCCACGCGCGCCGGGCCGGGCGCCCTCACCGACCGGCTGCGTCCCGCACGCGAAGCCGCCTATGCGCGCGCCACTGCAGCGCTGCTCGCCCCGCGCGCGCGGCATCTGATGCTCGATTTCGTCGAGTGGCTCACCATCGGCGACTGGCGCACGGGTGATGAAGCCACGGCCCCCTGCACACGTCCGGTGCGCGGCTTCGCGGCCGAGGCGCTGGATCGGCTGCACCGAAAGGTCCGCAAGCGCGGGCGCCACTTCGCGCGCCTCGACGATGCCGCCCGGCACCGCCTGCGCAAGACGGTCAAGAAGCTGCGCTACACCGCCGATTTCTTCGCGCCGCTGTTTGCCGACGACGGGCAGTCTGCGGCGCTGCGCGACCATGCCAAGCTCACCGAGGCGCTGCAGGACCGGCTCGGCGCGCTCAACGACATCGCCACCGCGCCCCAATTGCTGCGCAGCCTGTCGCTCGATGCAGTTCCCGAAGCGGTCGCACTTTTCGCCACCGGCGATCGTGAGCGCCTGCTCGGTGAAGCGCGCACCGCCTTTCGCGCGCTCCGCGATGCCGCCCCCTTCTGGCGCTGAGCCTATAGCGGCAGTTCGGTCGTCGACTTGATCTCGGACAGCGCGACCGTCGAATTGATTTCCTGGACGCCGGGCAGCTTGCTCAGCTGATCGAAGAAGAAGCGTTCATAGGCGTCGATGTCGCGCGCGACGATACGCAACATGAAATCGGTCGTCCCCATTAGCACATAGGCATCGAGCACTTCCGGAAAGCCGCGGATCGTCGCGCTGAATTCATCAAGATTGGCGCGACCGTGCGCGTTGAGCTTCACTTGCGCAAAGACATGCGCGTTCAGTCCGACCTTGCGCCGGTCGACGATCGCGACGCGCTTACGGATAAATCCCTCACGCTCCAGCCGGTCGATGCGGCGCCAGCACGGCGATACCGACAGCCCGACGCGATCGGCAATCTCGGCGGTGGTCTGGCTCGCGTCGCGCTGCAATTCGCGAAGGATTTTTATCTCGAACGGATCAAGGTCGGCCATATATTTCTCATACTTGATGAATCCGGGTTTAAAAATCCCCAAAATTGCCGATTCGAGCGAAAATGCGAACAAGTTTGTCCGGCGCCATGATGCGATAAGGCGCAGCGAATTTACGCCAATCATTGCCACCCATCATTTCAAGGAGCCCCATGATGGTCAGCCGCCCCACCCGCATGACCCCGCCGGTCGAATGCGTCCGCCTGTTCGACGCCGCCGCCGGCCTCGACGGCGTGATCGCAATTCATTCGACCGCACTCGGGCCGGGCGCGGGCGGTTGCCGCCTGTGGCACTATGACGATGTCGATGGCGCGCTCGCCGATGCACTGCGGCTGGCCGAGGGGATGAGCTACAAGAACGCGCTCGCGGGCCTGCCCTTCGGCGGCGCCAAGGCGGTGCTGCGCCGCCCCGCCGGCTCGTTCGACCGCACCGCGCTCTTCCGCGCCTTCGGCCGCGCGGTCGAGGCGCTCGGTGGGCTCTACGTGACCGCCGAAGATGTCGGCACCACCGTCGCCGACATGCAGGATATCGCAGGCGTCACGCGCCACGTCGCCGGCCTGCCCCCTGCGGGCGGCCGCGCGGGCGGCGATCCCTCGCCCTGGACCGCGCGCGGCGTCTTCGACGCGATGGAGGCGGCGGCGAAGCACAGGCTGGGCAGCGACCTCGCCGGGCTGACCGTCGCGGTGCAGGGTACGGGCAATGTCGGCGCCGACCTCTGCCGCCGCCTAGCCGACGCCGGGGCGCGGCTCGTCATCGCCGATCCGAACCCGGCGCGGCGCGACCGGCTCGCGGCGATCCACGGGGCAGAGGTCGTCCATGTCGACGACATCCTTCGCGTCGAAGCCGACATCCTTGCCCCCTGCGCCCTCGGCGGCGCCCTCAATGCCGAAAGCGTCGGCGGGCTGAAGGCGCGGCTGGTATGCGGGGCCGCGAACAACCAGCTCGCCGAACCGGCGGTCGCCGATCTGCTGATGGCGCGCGGGATCGCCTATGTCCCCGACTATGTCGCCAATGCGGGCGGGATCATCAGCGTGTCGGCCGAATATCTGGGCGAAGACGAAGCCGAGGTCGCGGCGCGCGTGGCGCAGATCGCGCCGCGCGTGACCGCACTCCTCGACCGCGCGGCACAGGAAGGACGCTCCCCCGCCGTCGTCGCCGACGAAATGGCCGAGCAGGTCATCGCGGCCGGGGCACAGCGCGCGGCCGCCTGAATGCACCGCTTTCGCATCGCCGCGCTCGCCGATCCGCAGTCGCTTCCCCGCATTACCGGCTTCTTCGGGCAGCGCGGCCTCGTCCCCGCGGCGGTTGCCGTGCAGACCGGCGACGGCGCGATGCGGCTGCGGATCGACGTGCCCGGCCTCGACGATGGCACGGCGGCCGTCATCGCATCGAAACTCGGCGCGCTCTTCGCCGTGACCGATGTCGCGATGTCCGACGGCGTGCCTGCCGAATAGGCTATTTCCCCTGCGCTGCGACGACGCGCAGGATGTTGCCGCTCCACATTTTTTCGATGTCGGCGTCCGAATAGCCCGCCGCCTTCAATCGCTCGGTGACCTTGGGCAGCGCCGAAATATCCTCGATGCCCTTCAGGCCGCCGCCGCCGTCCCAGTCGGCGCCAAAGCAGATATGATCGACGCCGCCGACCTCGATCGCGCGCAGCACCATCTTCATATAATCCTCAAAATCCGCGGCCCACATCGCCTCGGTCTTGTCGAGTTCGCGCCACTGACGCGTCAGTTCCGCCTGCGCTTCGGGCGTCATTTCACCGATATGTTCATATTCACCGAACAGCTTGGCGCGCGCCGGCGACATGTTCATCTCGGACATGAAGATCGTCGAAATGCACATCGCCCCGCCCTTTTCGGCCAGCTTGCGCAGGCGTCCTTCGTCGAGGTTGCGCGGATGGTCGTGCGCCGACCGCAGGCTCGAATGCGACAGCAGGATCGGATATTTCGACAGTTGCAGGATCTGGTCGAAGGTCGCGTCCGACGAATGGCTCGCGTCGATCACGATGCCCAGCCGGTTCATTTCGGCCACCCATTGCTTGCCGAGCGGGCTCAGCCCGTTCCAGCGCGGCTTGTCGGTCGCGCTGTCGGCAAATTCATTGTTCGCCGAATGGACCGGCCCCGCCAGCCGCACGCCCTTGTCATAGAACTCCTGCAACAGCGACAGATCCTCGCCGAGCGGATAGCTGTTCTCCATCGACTTGAAGGCGACGAGCTTGCCTTCGTTGTTCAGCCGCCGCGCATCGTCTGCGGTGCGCGCGGCGCCGATGACGCCGCTGTTGTCAGCGATCATCTTGTCGATCAGGTCGGACCGTTTGCGCGCATGGGCAAGCGCGGCGGCATAGCCCGCCGGGGTCAGCGGCCCCTGTTCGGTGTAGATGGCAAAGAAGCCGCCATCGAGATTGCCGTCGCGCATCCTTGGAATATCGAGCTGCGACAGGTCGGTCGCCAGATCGTGCCGGTCGGCAAAGTTCCATCCCTGCCGCTCGAAATGAAGCGGTGTGTCGAGATGGGTGTCGAGCACCAGCATCCGGCTGTGCAGCGGCGGCGGCGGCGCCTGCGGCTTGTCGCCCGCCGCCGAACAGGCGGACAGCGCGGTGGCAGCGAGCAGAATGGCAATGCGCTTCACTTCTTGTCCTCCACGGGCTTGAGGTCGAGATCCTGATAGTCCCAGCTGAAATCGGCGATCATGCTGACGGGCTTCATCGTCACGCCGGTCACCTTGCCGTCCGCGTCGAGCGCGAAGGTCACATAGGCGGGTTCGATCGCGGGATCGTCGAATTCGGTGACGAAGCTGTCATACTGCCAATGCTTGAGCCGCCCCGCCATGCGCGGGGTCGAGGTGAAGTCGATCGTCAGCCCCTTCGCGCCGTCGGCGATCACGACATCGCCGTACCACGGATCGCGATAGCGCCCCGCATAGCCCGCAGGCTTCAGCGACGGACCGACCTTCGCCGGCGATGCCTTTGCCTGCTTCAGAAATTCGACGCCGCCGGCCAGCCGCGCTTCGAACCAGTCCTGCCATTTCGTCGTCCAGCCATAATCGGGCTGATCCAGATAATGGTCGAGCAGTTCGTAGGTCAGCCCCAGGATCATCCCGCTGTCCTCGCTGTTCATCATGATCGCAAAGCCGACATTCTTGTCGGGAATCATCACGACGCGCGTGATCGAACCGAACACGCCGCCGCTGTGCTGGATGATGCGGTGGCCGCGATAATCCTGCACCTGCCAGCCGAGCGCATAGGCCTGCTGCATCGGCTGCGCGGGTTTCAGGCTGTCAGGCAGTTCGGTGATCGGCATCGGCGTCACCGGGGTCCACATCTGCTTCGCCTGTTCCTCGCTGAACAGCCGTCCGCCGCCAGGCAGCGCGCCATGCGCAAGCTGGATCTTCAGCCACACCGCCATATCGTCGGCGCTCAGCGCCAGCCCGCCCGCCGGCGCCCCGTTGCGACCCAACTCGTCCCGTTCGTCGAGCGCCTGCTGCGGCCCCAGCCCGCGCAGCGCCCCCGACAGGCGCGCGTGCGGCCACGAGCGGTTGGGGATACGGAAGCGATCCTCGCTGTCGCTTGTCGCATTCTTCATGCCGCCGGCGCGCAGCACATGCTCGCGGATGAAATCCTCCCAGCGCTGGCCGGTCACCTCCTCGATCAACTGGCCCGCAACGGCATAGAGGATATTGTCATAGGCATAGGCCGAGCGGAAACTCGTCTTGGGCTTGAGAAAGGCGACGCGCTCGATCGTTTGCTTGCGCGTCAGATAGGTGCGCGGCACGAACATCAGGTCGCCCTGCCCCAGCCCCAGTCCGCTCCGGTGGACGAGCAGGTCGCGGATCGTGATCTCGCGCGTGACCCACGGGTCGTACATGCGGAACCATGGCATATGCTTGATGACCGGATCATCCCACGCGATCTTGCCCTGATCGACAAGCACCGCCAGCGCGGCGGCGGTCATCGCCTTGCCGGTCGATCCCGTCTGAAAGATGGTTTCGGCGTCGACCGGCGCGCTCTCGCCCAGCTTTCGCACGCCCCAGCCGCGCGCCAGCGTCGTCCGGCCGTCCTCGACGATCGCGATCGACACGCCGACCGCGCCGATCTTCTGGCGCAGCGCCTCGACGCTGTCGCCGATGTCGGCGGGCGGCTCGGCCCAGGCGGGCACCGAAAGGGCGAGCATCAGCGATGCCGCCAGCAGACGCGCGGATTTCATGGACGAACCTCCTGCATGGACGAAGGGCCCCGCTTGACGAGGCGATAGGTGCCGATCCCCAGCAGCGGGACGACGTAAACAGCCAGGAACAGCCAGGCGAGGATGCGGTATCCGCTCGCGATCAGATCGACGAGGCCGACGCGCGCCGCGACGAACATGCAACCCGCCAGGATCGCCGCGCCGATCAGCGCGCGTCCCGCGGTGCCAGGCGCCGCGCGACCGCGCGCTTCGAACGCGCCCGCGATCCGTTCGTTGATCGCATGGATCGCCCCCACCCCGCTTTCGAGCAGCGCGGTGAAGATCATCAGCTGGAACAGCAGATGAAAGCCCGGCACCGCCATCTGCCGCAAAAGAAAGTCGGAGGGCAGCGTCTCGTCGCCGATGCCGGGATAAAAGGCCATCATCGCCACGAAGAACAGGATCGCGGGCAGCATGGTCAGCGGCCCGGCGATCGCGCCCGCGATCAGCGCGTCGCGGCGGCTCGTCAGGTGGCGCAGCACCGGCAGCACGACGACCGCCCCGACGATGTTATAGCTCGCATAGGTGATGCCGCCCGCCATCCACCCGTCCGCCGGCGGTCCGGCCGCGGCGAAACCCGCGCCGATACGGTCGCCAAAGCGGGTCAGAGCAAAGAAGAGGAACAGCGCATAGACCGCATAGATCAGCATCGAGGCATATTTGAACAGGCGCTCGACCCCCGCTTCGCCGAACGCGGTCGCGAACAGGATCGCGGCGGCCAGCACGACCGCTCCCATCAGTTCGGGCCAGCCGAAGGTCGCCGCCCCGATCGCACCGGCGGCGGCGCCGAACACCGCGAGGATCAGCACGACGAAGATCAGATAGGCCGCCTCGAACAGCACCCAGCCGGGGCCGAGCAATTGCTGGAAGAAGCTGCGATAGTCGTAGGCGTGCAATTGCCGCGCGAGCGCGAAGGTCAGCGCCGCGACGACGCTCCAGATCAGCGTCGCGAGCAGCATCCCGGCAAGCCCGCCCCACGGTCCGGCCGGCACGAAATATTCGGCCAGTTCGCGGCCCGTCGCATAGCCGCCGCCGATGATGACCGCCTTCAGTGCGAAACCGGGCAGCAGAAAGCGCTGAAACCAGCTCCCTCCGCTGCCCGCCTCGCCCACCATCACGCGAGACAGTTTTCGACGAGCGCCGCGAACGCCGCGCCGCCGCGGATCGGATCGGCGACCGGCAGGCCCAGCCGCGCCGCCTCCGCCGCCATCAGCGCCGCGGCCGCATCGGCATCATAGCTCGAGGTGTTGAGGCTGACGCCGCCGCAGCGGATCGCAGGATTGGTCCGGCTGCCGAGCCGGATCGTCAGGTCGATCACCTCCTCGATGCTCGGCAGGGCAAAGCTTTCCATGCCCAGGATCACCGTGCGCGTCGGATCGTGGCAGACGACGAATACGTCGGGCTGGCTGCCGTGGAGCAGGCCGAGCGATACCGCGGCATAGGCGGGGTTGAAGATCGACCCCTGCCCCTCGATCAGATCCCAGTGATCGGCAGGCGCGTCGGGGCTCAGCATTTCGGCGGCGCCCGCTTCGAAATCCGACACCACCGCATCCATCGGCATCCCGCCGCCCGCGATCATGATCCCCGTCTGCCCGGTGGCACGGAAATCGGCGTCGATCCCGCGCTCGGCAAAGGCGCGGTGCAGCGCCAGTGCGGTATATTTCTTGCCCAAGGCGCAATCGGTGCCGACGGTCAGCAGCCGCTTGCCGCTGCGCTTGCGGCCGTTGCCGATCGGAATCGAAGGCGGCGGGGTGCGAACGTCGATCAGCCGCTGGCCGGTGCGCCGCGCCGCATCGGCGAGCGCGGGGATGCTCGTCAGCCGGACGTGAAGCCCGCTGACGATGTCGAGCCCCGCCTCCATCGCCTCGACGAGCACCGCGACCCAGCTGTCGCCGATGATGCCGCCCTGATTGGCGACGCCGATGACCAGCGAACGCGCGCCCGCCGCCCGCGCCTCGGCCGGCGACAGGCGCGACAGGCCGGTGGTGACGGTGCAGCCGCCGATCGCCCATTCGCCGACGCAGCGGTCGGCGGCCCAGTCGGCAAGGCCAAAGGCGGTCTTGGCATAGCCCGCCTCGGTCGTGTCGCCCAGGAAGAGCAGATAGGGCTGCGGGAGGGTGAGCTGGCTGTCCAGCCGGCCCGTCGGCGCGTTCATCGCTGTCACTCCGCTTTCGTTCAAAAGGCCATGTCGATCGCGACGCCGATTGTGCGCGGCTGCAACGGCGAGATCGACAGGAAGCTCGGCTGGTTCAACCCGTCCGCCATCGTCGAGCGCGCCATCTCGCCCTTGTTGTCGAACAGGTTACGCGCATAGGCGCGCAGCGTCCAATGGCCGTCCCACGTCACCGACGCATTCAGATCGACCGAGGTATAGGGCTCGGCGCGCGCGGTCAGCGGATCGCTTTCGACCAGCGACAGGCGGCTGCTCGCGTGGCGGATGCCGGCGCCGAAGCTGCCCTTGGCGTTGCCGCCCAGCGCAAAGTCGTAGTCGGCGCGCAGCGCGCCGCTGAACTTCGGCACCGCGGGCAAACGGTCGCCCTTCGCCCCGCTGATTTCGGGGACATCCTCGCTCAGCGAGGCGTCGGTGTAGCTGCCGGTCGCGCTGATCGTCAGGCCGGGCGCGGGGCGAAAGGCGATGCTACCTTCGAAACCCTTGCTCGTTGCCTTGCCGCCGTTGGCGCCGCCATTGACCCCGCCGAACGAGCGGACGACCTGAATGTCCGTCCAGTCCATCCAGAAAGCGGCAACGTCGACCGTTACCATCCGATCGGCCAGATCGGCCTTCAGCCCGACCTCATAGTTGGTCATGCGGTCGGCGGAAACCGTCGGCGGCACATTGGGAACGATGACGTTCGGGCCGCCCGGACGATAGCCGGTGGCGACGCGGCCATAGAGCATCGCATCCTTGTTGATATGAAATTGCGGGCTGACCGAAAAGGTCCAGACGCTCTCTGCCGAGCTTCCCGGATCGTCGGCCTGGGGCACGATCGCGCCCGAGCTGATCTGGCGGAACGTCTGCTTGTTGCGCGCCCAGCGCAGCCCGCCGGTCACGTCGAACTGTTCGGCGAGCTTCAGCGTCGCATTGCCGAAGATCGCATATTCCTTGTAGGTCGCGGGCAGCCCGACGATCGCCAGCGGATCGAGCCCGGCGATCGGGTCGCCGCTCATGTCATAGGACCGCACAAGCTGCGCGTTGCTCGTCTTCTCGTCGGTGAAAAAGCCGCCGATCATCCATTCGAACCGCCCGCCGCTTGGCGAGGTCAGCCGGACTTCCTGTGTCCATTTCTTGAGCCCGAGGTCGAGGTAAAAGGGCGTGATGCCGGGATCGACCGCGCCATCGGTCAGCAACGGAAAGAGCACGCCGAAGGCATAGCTTGCATCCTGCACCTGACGGCTCTTCGTCTTGCTGTAGGTGGTCGCAGAGGTCAGCGTTGCCGCGCCGAAATCATAATCGATCGTCGCCGAATAATAATCGAGCGAGATATCATAGGATTCGGGGACATAATTGTTGAACGAATGGCCGTTGCCGAGCCGGTTGCCCGAAAGGTCCGCGGCATAGAGGCCGTTGCCGTCCGAATTGAGCGACTGCCAGATGCCCGCCAGCTTGACGCTCAATTGCGGCGTCGGTTGCCACAGCAGCGCCGCGCGGCCGCCGCGCTGTTCGAAATCATTCTGATCGGTCAGCCCGGCATTGTTGACGCTGTCGACCCAGCCCGGGCTCTTGCGCCAGGCGAAACTGCCGCTGATCGCCAGCGTGTCCTGTGCGATCGGGACATTGACATAGGTTTGCGCGCCCCAGCCGAGACCGCCTGCATCCTTGATCGAAAAGCCCTCGAGTCCGGCGCGAACGCGGAATTCATGCGTGTCGGGCTGCACCGTGACATATTTGACAAGGCCGCCGATCGAACTCGCGCCATACAGGGTACCCTGCGGCCCCTTCAGCACTTCGACGCGGTCGAGGTCATAGGGCATCAGGTCGATGGTGAAGGCGCCCGAGCGATTGTAGATCGCGCTCGATCCGACCGGCGCATCGTCGAGGTAGATGCCGACCGTCTGCGCCGAACTGAGCGGTGCGACGCCGCGCAGCGTGATCGTCGTCTGCCCCGGCGTGCCGCCGTTGCTCACATTCATGCCGGGAACATAGCCGGCATAATCGACGAGCGAGGCCGAACCCTGCTGCTGGATATCCTCACCGCCGACGACGCTGATCGAAATCGGAACGTCCTGCACATTCTGCACGCGCTTCTGGGCGGTGACGACGATCTCGCCGCTATATTCCGCGCCACCCGCTTCCTGCGCCTGCACCGGCATCGCCACCGCGAGCACCATGATGCTTCCCGTAATCCAAAGACCCTGTTTCATCGCCTTACCCCCACACTTGCGCGAGCAGGCGGCGGAAATTGCCCCCCAGCACCGCGCGGATGTTATCGTCCGAATAGCCGCGACGGATCAGTTCCTCGGTCAGGTCGAAGACCTTGAGCGGGTGGTCGAAACCGTCGATGTCGATCTTGTCGCGAAAGGCATAGCTGTCCTTGTAGCTTGCCTTCAGCGCCGCATATTCCTCCGGCGCCATGTCGTCATAGCCGTTGAGGTCGGCGTCGGAGCCGATGCCGACATGCTCGATCCCGACCAGCTTGGCGACATGGTCGATATGATCGGCCATATGGCCGACATTGGTAGGGTCGCTCGCGCGGACGAACATCCGTACCCCGGTGATCCCCATGACCCCGCCCTTGGCGGCGAGCGCCTTGATCGCCTCGTCGGTCTTGACCCGCGGATGATCGACCAGCGCGCGCGCATTGCTGTGGGTAATCGCGATCGGCCCCTTGGCGATCGCGATCGCGTCGAGCGTGGTGCGGTCGCCGCAATGCGATACGTCGATCAGCATCTTCGCCTGTTCCATCGCGTCGATGATCGCGGCGCCATAGTCGCTGACCCCGCCGTCGACCCGGTCGGTGCTGCCCGACCCGATGCGGTTCTGGCTGTTGTAGGTCAGTTGCGCGCAGCGCAGGCCCAGCCGGTGAAATACCGCGACATCCTCGACGCTGTCGAACTGGTCGGCATTCTGGATGCCCATGATGACCGCGCATTTGCGCATCGCCTTTGCGCTGTCGAGGTCATCGACGGCGTCCACGAGCGAAAAGACATGGCCGTTGCGCCCGACGAAGCCCTGCCACCCCGCCATATATTCCATCGCCTGCGCCCGCGCATCGGGACCGCCAAGGCCGAAGCTGTTGTGAAAGCCGGTGATGCCGCTCGCCCGAAACTCCGCCGCCTCGGCATCGCTGAGGCGGTGCGCGATATAATCGGGGGCCATCGTGATCTTGAGCGGCGCGAGCATGTCGATCACCAGCGAGGCGGCAACCAGATCGACCGCGCGCTTCGAATAGCGGCGCGCCGGCGCCGCCGCGAAGGCATAGGCACCGCGCCCGATCATCGGCGCTGCGATCGTCGCAGACAAGGCTGTCCCGACCGCGCCCGCCACAAAGGCGCGGCGCGTCGCCGGGAATGACGCGGTCATTCCACCCTCCACCTCAAGAAAATTTCATTTTCAAGACTATTGTCCTAATCAGAAAATTGTCAACCCATTTAGGACAGGAAAATTATATCAGCCGCCACCCCACAGGCTCGGCGGACAATGGATCATGCCGTCGCGATAGGTGACGCCGGGCTCGCGGTCGCGCGCGAGGAAGGTCGGTCCGTCGAGGTCGACGATGTCGCAGAGCTGCCCCACGAGGTAGGATGGCGCCATCGACAGGCTGGTGCCCATCATATTGCCGACCATCACGTCGAGCCCCAACCGCCGCGCCTGCCGCGCCATCGCCAGCCCCTCGGTCAGCCCGCCGCACTTGTCGAGCTTGATATTGACGACGTCGAAGCGCCCGACGAGCGATGCGGTGTCGGCGAGCGACAGCGCGCTTTCGTCGGCGACGAAGGGCAAGGGCCGCTTGACACCGTCGAGGTCGGCCTCGCGCCCGCGCCGCAGCGGCTGTTCGAGCTGCGCGATGCGGTGCGCGACGAGCAGCGGCAACAGATCGCCCAGCGTGGCGCGGTCATAACCCTGATTGGCATCGACGCCGATCCACGCATGCGGCCGCGCCGCGCGGATCGCGGCGATGCGCGCCGCATCAAGGTCGACCTCGCCCGTCAGCTTCACCTTCACCGGCGCGTGCGGGTCGATCGCCAGCGCGGCGGCCGCCATCGCTTCGGGGCTGTCGGCGCCGAGCGTCAGCGTCGAGCGCAGCGCGCGCGGCGGGTCGAGCCCGGCCAGTTCCCAGACTGGCTTGCCCGCGCGCCGGGCCTCGATATCCCAGAAGGCGCAGTCGATCGCGTTGCGCGCGCCGCCGGGGGGCATCAGGTGCTGCAGATCCGCGCGCGTCGCGCCACCTTCGATCGCGGGCCGCACCCGCGTCGCTTCGGCGAGCATATGGTCGATATCGTCGCCGAGGTAATAGACCCCCGCCCCCTCGCCGCGGCCCTCAAAGCGGCCGTCGGACAGGGTGGCGACGAGCAGCGCGGTCTCGGTGAACTCATGGCCCGCGATGCGGAACGGCTGGTGATAGGGAAAACGCTCGACCCGAAGGTCGAGCGTCAGTCCGGTCATGACATCGGCCGTCATCAGTAGACCATGCCGAAGCCATAGAGGTGGAAGTGCAGCGTCACCCAGACGAGCACCAGCGCCGACAGCAGCAACAGCACCGCCCCCAACTTCATCGTCCAGCGGCGCTTGTCCTTGATGCACAGCCACAGGTGCCAAGCGCTCGTTGCCAGAAGCCCAAGGCTGGCGATCGGCGTCAGTACGCGCAGCAGGATGATCAGCCAGTCGAGCGGACCGCCGACGCTGCCGATGTCGCCCGAGAAGGTGGCGATGAACATCGCCCATCCGGCGACTGCCGCGATGACGAGCCACGCGAACAGCCGCGACAGCCGCCAGGCGCGCCGTGCTTGGCCTTCGAGCGCAAAGGCCGCGCCATAATTGCGGCGAACCAGCGCGCGCACCGGCCATGCGAGCGCCGCGAGCAGCACGAGCAGCAGCGCCGCGATCAGCGCCGGGTTCAGCCAGGCGACATTCTCGCCCGCCGGGGCGGGCCAGAAGACCATGAACGGCGATGCGGCATCGAGGCTGACGCGCACGACGCGTCCGTCCTTGACCTCGGCAGCGAGCCGTTCGCCGGTGCCCGTGTCGCGCCACACAAAGGGTTCAACCTCGACCCAGTCGCGCGGTCCGGCGCTCAACCCGTCGAGCGCCGGCATCGCGATCTTGCCGTCGGCCCCGACCACGATCTGCGCCTGGCCGAGCAGGCCGAACAGGCTCATGAAATTGGTGAAGGACCCGCGGCTCGACACATAATGGCCGGCCAGCATCGCGGCATGGTCGCGCGCAGTCTTTTCATCGACCTGTCCGGGCTTGGGCGTGCCGGGCAGATAGCGGTCGGCGAACTGGTGGAACAGCGCGCTGCGGATTGCGCCCGCTGCGCCTTCCTTGCCGGGGCTGTTCATCGACACGAACAGGCCGATGTCCGAATCGGGGAACAGCCACAGATAGCTGTGGAACCATTCGGTGTCGCCGCCGTGCGCGATAGCGCGATGCCCGTTGACCCATTGTTCGTAGAAGCCGAGCGCCATGCTGTTGAGCGGGCCGACGCCGGGCGCCTTGTAATCGTGCATCAGCTTCGCCGTCTCGGGCTTCAGCAGCACGCCGCCGTTGTTCAGATGCGCCATCATGAACTTGCCCATGTCGCCGCCCGACGCCGACAGGCTGCCGGCGGGGGCCGGCACGACGATTTCGAAGGGCTTGGCCTTGTCGGTCATCACGCGGTAGCCGCTCGACATGAAGGGCGCGAGCGCGGCCGGCAGCGGCTGGCGGAAGCTCGCATATTTCATGCCCAGCGGCGCAAAGATGTGCCGGTCGATATAATCATCGAACGATTCGCCGCTGGTGCGCTGAACGATGTATCCGGCCAGCGCGGTCGCATAGTTGGAATAGGCGGGCGTGCTTCCCGACGCAAACACCCGCGCGGGCAGCGCTTCGCGCGCATAATCCTTCAGCGGCATCACCGCCTTGGGATCGCTGCTGATCAGATAGCGGATCGATTCTTCAAAGCCCGCGGTGTGCGTCATGATATTGCGCAGCGTCACCGGCTTGCCCTCGAAGGGCGGAATCTTGAAATCGAGATAGGTGTTCACATCCTTGTCGAGGTCGAGCTTGCCGGCTTCGACAAGCTGCATCACGGCGGTCCAGGTAAACAGCTTGGACACCGAACCGGGGCGGAACAGCGTCGTCGCGGGATCAACCGGCTTGCGCGACGCGACATCTGCAAAGCCATAGCCCTTCTGCAGCACCGTGCCGCCGCCGCGCACCACGACGACAACCGCACCGGCAACCTCGCCGCGCGCGAGCGCATAGGGCATGAAACCGTCGAGCCACGCCTCGACATCGGCGGCGTCGAGCTTGGCTGCGCCCGCAGGCGGCGGCGGCACGGCCGACGCCTGCTCCGCCGGCTTGGCGGCGATCTGCTGCACCGGCCCCTGCGCGGCCAGCGGGACGGCCGCCAGCACTCCCAATCCTATCATCAGCTTGCGAAGGAAACGCATCGCTTTATCCCCCTTATCCGGCGCGCCGCGCGACATGCTTGCAGCGAGCCGCGAGACGCCTTACCAAGGGTCAGCAATAATTGACCCAATGCGGACATAATGATCCTGATTGGAAAATTGTCAAATGAGGAATGGACCGACCCGATGACATCCCGATCGAATCCCCCGACGCTCGGCGAGGTCATGCGGGGAATTCGCACCCGAAACGGCTGGACGCTCAAGGAAATGAGCGCGCGCTCGGGCATCCCGGTATCGACGCTGTCGAAGGTCGAACATGACCGGCTGACGCTCAGCTACGACAAGCTGCAACAGCTCAGCCAGCGGCTCAACATCCGCATGTCCGACCTGTTCGCCGAAGATGCGGGGGACAGCGCGCCGCGCGTTACCGGCCGGCGCAGCGTCGGCACGATCGACACCGCGGTTCGCGTCACCACCGACAATTACGACTATCATTATCTCTGCACCGACCTGCGGCAAAAGCGCATGATCCCGATCATCACGCGCATCCGCGCGCGCAGTGCGAGCGAATTCGGCGAGCTCGTCCACCACCAGGGCGAGGAGTTCATCTATGTCATCGAAGGGAGGATCGAAGTGCACAGCGAATTCTACGATCCCGTGGTCCTCGACGCGGGTCAGGGCATCTATATCGATTCGTCGATGGGCCATGCCTATGTCGTTGCCGACGGCTGCGACGAGGCGCTGGTCCTCGGCGTCTGCTCGAGCGCCGACGAAGGGCTCATGGATTCGCTGATGAGCCTCCATGCATAGGCGCTCGCCTTTCGTCGCGGCGCTGCTCGCCAGCTCGCTGCTCCTTTCGGCCTCGGCCGGCGCGCGCGGCGCGGCCCCTGCCTATGACGTCGTCATCCGCGGCGGCACTATCTACGACGGTTCGGGCGCCGCCCCCGTCGTTGGCGATATCGCGCTGAAGGGCGACCGCATCGTCGCGGTCGGCACGGTCGCGGGCAGCGGCCGGACCGAGATCGACGCAAAGGGCATGGCCGTCGCGCCCGGCTTCATCAACATGCTGAGCTGGGCAACCGAATCGCTGATCGCCGACCCGCGCAGCCTCAGCGACATCCGCCAGGGCGTGACGCTCGAAGTGATGGGCGAAGGCTGGTCGATGGGCCCGTTCAACGCGACGATGAAGGCGCAGGAGACCGAGCGTCAGGGCGATATCAAATATGACATCAGCTGGACGACGCTGGGCGATTATTTCGCCTATCTCGAAAAGCGCGGCATTGCGCCCAATGTCGCGAGCTTCGTCGGCGCGGCGACGGTGCGCGTGCACGAACTGGGCGAAGGCGATGTCGATCCGACCCCCGAACAGCTCGCGCGGATGCGCGCGCTCGTCCGTCAGGCGATGGACGAAGGCGCGCTGGGGGTCGGCAGCTCGCTGATCTACGCCCCCGGCTCCTATGCCGAGACCGACGAACTCGTCGCGCTGACCAGCGAGGCGGCGCGCTGCGGCGGCATGTATATCAGCCATATGCGCTCGGAGGGCGACCGGCTGGAGGAAGCGGTCGACGAACTGATCGCCATCGCGCGCCGGTCTGGCGCACCCGCCGAAATCTATCATCTCAAGATGGCGGGCCGCGCGAACTGGGACAAATTCGCGCCCGTCGTTGCGAAGATCGAGGCGGCGCGCGCCGCGGGAACGCGGATCACCGCCGACATGTACACCTATACCGCGGGCGCCACCGGGCTCGACGCCGCCATGCCGACCTGGGTTCAGGCGGGCGGGCTGGAGGCGTGGATCGAACGGCTGAAGGACCCGGCGATCCGCGCCCGCGTCGCGGCCGAAATGAAAAAGCCGGGCAGCGACTGGGAAAATCTCTACATCGGCGCGGGTGCCGACAAGATGATCCTGACCGGCTTCAAGAATGACGCGCTCAAGCCGCTCACCGGCAAGACGCTGGCCGAAGTGGCGGCGATGCGCGGAAAATCGCCCGAGGAAACCGCGATGGACCTCGTCGTCGAAGATGGCTCGCGCGTCGGGACCGTCTATTTCCTGATGTCGGAAGACAATGTCCGGCGCCAGGTCCAGCTTCCCTGGATGAGCTTCGGCTCGGATGCCGCGTCGCAGGCAGCCGAAGGCGTGTTCCTGAAATCGGGCGCCCACCCGCGCACCTATGGCAATTTCGCCCGCCTGCTCGGCCGCTATGTTCGCGACGAAAAGCTGATCCCGCTCGAAGAGGCGGTGCGGCGGCTGACCTCGCTCCCCGCGGGCAACCTCAACCTTCAGGATCGCGGCGCGCTGCGCCCCGGCTATTTCGGCGATGTCGTGATCTTCGATCCGGCGACCGTCGCCGATCGCGCGACCTTCGAAAAGCCGCACCAATATGCGACCGGCGTGCGTGATGTGTTCGTCAACGGTACCGCGGTGCTGCGCGGCGGCGACCCGACCGGCGCGACCCCGGGCAAGGCGGTACGCGGATCGGGCTGGAAACGCTGCTCCTGATCGCGCGCGTTGACCGGCGGTAATTGACTGGCGGCGGCCGAAGCCGCCGCCGGCCCGTTCAATTCTGTCCGTTCAATTGGATTCGCTCTGATCGGCGCCGTCGGCGGGCGCTTCGGGCGGCGGGGCGGCGGCGCGCGCCTTGCGCATCGCTTCCATTTCGGCCTTGTCGACGAAGCCGTCGCCATTGGTGTCAAGACGCTTCATCAGCGCATCGACCCGCTCGGGCGTCGCCATCGATGGCTCGCCCATGCGCTCGGCGCGCATCTGCATCATCCTGGCGATCTCATCCTTGTCGAGCTTGCCGTCGCCATTGGCATCCATCATCGCGAACATGCGTTCGCCATTATGCGCCGGCGGCTGCGCATGCGCGGCCGGAATCGCGAGCATCAGCGGCGCAGCAATCGTCAGAAATTTTCTCACATGTCGTCCTTCACTATGGGCGGCAAAGCGCCGGGCACCCCGCGGCTCAATGACCCATCGATTGTCGCAAAACTATATCAGTTGCGCCGTGGTGCCGCAGTCGCGGGCCAAAGCGCCGCCGCGCCCGCTCGTCAGGGCGTCAGCACGACCTTTCCCACCACTTCGCGCCGTTCGAGCATGGCAAACCCCGCGCGCCAATCGGCAAGGTCAAGCGCGGCGTGGACATGCGGGCGGATCGCTCCGCTCTCCGCCAATGCATCAATCGCGGCGATATTCTCTGCCCCGCGCTCAGGAAAGCGGCGGCCATATTCGCCCGCGCGCACCCCGACGACCGAAAAGCCCTTGATCAGCGGCATATTGACCGAAATCTCGGGAATCCGCCCCGACGCAAAGCCGACAACCAGCAAGCGGCCGCCAAAAGCGATGCAGCGCGTCGATTCGTCGAACACATCGCCGCCGACCGGATCGAAGATGACATCGGCGCCCTTCCCTCCCGTCAACGCCTTTACCGTCTCGCGAAAACCCGGCGCCGCCTCGATCACCGCCTCGGGCGCGTAAAGCGCGGCGATGGCATCGCGCTTCGCGGCGCTGCTCGCCACCGCAATCACCCGCGCGCCCAGCCCGCGCGCCAGATCGACCGTCGCCAGGCCCACGCCGCCCGCCGCGCCGTGGACCAGCACCCAGTCGCCGGGCGCGACCGGCGCGCAGCGGACGAGCGCGACATAAGCCGTCAGATAGGCGACCGGACAGGCCGCCGCCGCCGCCCAGTCGAGCGCGGCGGGCTTGCGCCGCAGCGTCGCCGCCGGGACGATGCAATATTCGGCCATTGCGCCGAAACGATTGCCGCCGATCACCGCATCGCCGGGCGCCCAGCCTTCGACGTCCGCACCCACCGCGTCGACCTCGCCCGAAAACTCCAGTCCCGGCACGAAAGGCAGGTCGGGTTTGAGCTGATAGGCGCCGCGCGTCATCAGCAGGTCGGGAAAATTCACCGCCGCCGCGCGCACCCGTGCCCGTACCTCGCCCGGCCCGGGTTCGGGCACCGGCAGGTCTGCGATCGCGCAACCCGCGTGATCGGGGGCCAATCGGCTCACTTGCAGCGCGCGCATGAAAATCCTTTCCTACAATATTCCAATATGGTTCGTTTTGATATCTCAATGAACCACAGGAGCGAATCATGTCCCTTGCCGACCTGCCCCGCCTTGCCATCGACGCGTTGATCGATGCCGTCATCGACCGCGAAGGCGGATATGTAAACCACCCCGCCGATCGCGGCGGTCCGACGCGCTGGGGGGTCACCGAGGCGGTGGCGCGGGCGCAGGGCTATGCGGGGCCGATGCGCGATCTGCCCCGTGCCGAGGCGGCCAACATCTATCGCCGCATCTATTGGCTGCGCCCCGCCTTCGATCGTGTCGCGGCGCGCGCGCCGCGCATCGCGGCCGAACTGTTCGATACTGGCGTCAACATGGGGACGGCGATCGCGACCGGCTTTCTCCAGCGCGCGCTCAACGCGCTCAACCGCACGGCGCGCGACTATCCCGATATCGCCGTCGACCGCGCCATCGGCCCGCGCACGCTGTCGGCGCTCGACGGCTTTCTGAAGGCGCGCGGCAAGGGCGGCGAAACCGTGCTGCTGCGCGCGATGGAGGCGCTGCAGGGCGAACGCTACATTGCGCTCGCCGAACGGCGGCCCAGCCAGGAGGCCTTTCTCTATGGCTGGCTCGCCAATCGAATCGGCGACGCAAACTCCTGATTCCAAACACGACCTGGTGACAAGTTTGACAAGTTAAGGACGAAAGGAACGCCAATATGAGCATCATCGAAGGCCTGATCGGCCCCGTCGCCAAGCTGATCGACAAGATCATCCCCGACCCCGAAGCACGCGACCGCGCCAAGCTCGAACTGCTGAAGCTCGAGGGCAGCCAGGAAATGGAGGCGATCAAGACGCGGATGACCGCGATCGTCGCCGAGGCGAACAGCACCGACCCCTGGACCAGCCGCGCGCGGCCCAGCTTCCTCTACGTCATGTATACGCTGCTTCTGTGGGCGATCCCGATGGGCCTGATCGCCGCGACGCGCCCCGACATGGCAAGGGGCATCGCAGAGGGCATGAACGCCTATCTCGCCGGCATCCCCGAACCGCTCTACGCGCTCTTCGGCACCGGCTACCTCGGCTATACCGCTGCCCGCGCGTGGGGGAAAGCGAAAGGGGTGGAGGGCTGAACCTTTCCAGGCCCTACTCTTAATTGTGTGTCCCCGCGCAGGCGGGGACCCATCTCCCGCCGGCTCGTAATTGCACTGCCGGATGATGGATCCCCGCCTTCGCGGGGATACAGGTCGCTATTAACTGGCCGCTCTTTCTTCCACCACCGCCGCCAGCTTCGCCAGCGACGACGTCAGCCCCGCCTCATGGTCCTTCGCCGAAATCCCCGGCGGCACATGATGCGCATCGACCGTGACCAGCGTCCCGCCGCCCTTGCGCGACAGATACCAGTGCATCGCCATTGTGCCCGAAAAGCGGGGATCATCCGACACGAATTCGACCTCCCACACGATCAGCCGCCCGTCATCGAGCACCGGGATGTGCACCGCGACCAGATCGCTGTCATCGTCGCTCTTGGTCTCGACATCGGGGTCGTCGAAGGTCAGGCGCAGGCGGAACCCGCCGCCCTCGCGCAGATCGCTGTGCTCGAATTCGCCCGTCGCGCCCTCGGGCGGTAGCCAGCGCGCCAGTTTTTCGGCGCTGGTAAAGGCCGCGAACACATCGACCAGCGGCGCCGCGATCAGCCGTTCGGCATGATCGGTGCGCCGCGTCTTCTTTGTCGGTTTCACGTCCGACCGTTTCAGGCGAGCGCGGCCTTGACCGCCGCGATGGCTTCGTCCGCCGCGCCGCCGTTCGGGCCGCCGCCCTGCGCCATGTCGGGACGGCCGCCGCCGCCCTGCCCGCCGAGCGCCGCGACCGCGGCCTTGACGAGATCGACCGCGCTATGGCTGCCCGTCTTGTCGTCGGTCACGCCAACCGCGACCGACGCGCGGCCATCATTGACCGCGACGAGCATCGCGACGCCGCTGCCGACCTGTTTCTTGAGGCCGTCGACCGTGCCGCGCAGTTCCTTGGGATCGAGCCCCTCGACGACCTGCGCCAGAAAGGCGACATCGCCGACCTGTTCGACCGCCGGACCCGCCGCCGCTCCGCCGGCCGCACCGCCGCCGCCAAGCGCCAGCGCCTTCTTCGCGTCGGCCAGCTCGCGTTCGGCCTTCTTCAGCGCCTCGGCCATCGCGGCAACGCGCGCCGGCACCTCGTCGGGCGAGGTCTTGAGCGCCGCCGCCGCCGACTTCAGCGCCTCGTCGCGGCCCAGCAACCACTGGCGCGCCGCCTCGCCGGTCAGCGCCTCGATGCGCCGGACGCCCGACGAAACCGCACTTTCGCTGATGATCTTGAACAAGGCGATGTCACCCAGCGCACGCACGTGCGTACCGCCGCACAGTTCGACCGAATAGCTATGCTCGCCGCCCTTGCCCATGCTGAGCACGCGCACCTCGTCGCCATATTTCTCGCCGAACAGCGCCATCGCTCCCGCCGCGATCGCATCCTCGGGGGTCATGAGCCGCGTCGAAACGGGTTCGTTCGCCCGGATCTGCGCATTCACATCGGCTTCGATCTGGACGACTTCCTCCGGTGTCAGCGCCTTGGGGTGCGAAAAGTCGAACCGGAATCGGTCTTCGGCAACCAGGCTGCCCTTCTGCGTGACATGCGCGCCGAGCCGATTGCGCAGCGCGGCGTGGACAAGGTGCGTGGCGCTATGATTGGCGCGGATGCGATCGCGGCGCGCGGCATCGACCGACAGATGCACCGTGTCGCCGACCTTCAGCCTGCCCGCCTCCAGCGTCGCCTGATGCGTGTGCAGCCGGCCCAGCGGCTTGCCGGTGTCCTCGACATTGGCCTTGGCGCCTTCCAGCGTCGTGATCGTTCCCGCATCGCCCATCTGGCCGCCGCTTTCGCCATAGAAGGGCGTCTGGTTGGTCAGCACGACGACCGTGTCGCCGGCTTCGGCGGCCTCGACCGGCTGGCCGTCCTTGACGATCGCGATCACCTCACCCTCGCCCTCGGTCGAGGTGTAGCCGGTGAACTCGGTGCTGCCGTTGGCTTCGGCAAGGTCGAACCAGATTTCGTCCGACGCCTTTTCGCCGCTGCCCTTCCATGCCGCGCGCGCCGCCGCCTTCTGCTGCGCCATCGCCGCATCGAAGCCCGATCGGTCGACTGCAATGCCCTGCGCGCGCAGCGCATCTTCGGTCAGGTCATAGGGAAAGCCGAAGGTGTCATAGAGCTTGAACGCGACATCACCGGGCAGCGTCGCGCCCTTACCCATGCCCACGGTCGCCTCGTCGAGCAGCCGCAGCCCCTTGTCGAGCGTCTGGCGGAACTTGACCTCCTCACGCTCCAGCGTCTCGGCAATCAGCGCCTGCGCGCGGATCAGCTCGGGATAGGCCGCGCCCATCTCGGTCGTCAGCGCCGGGAGCAGCCGGTACATCAGCGGATTCTTGGCGCCGAGCAGGTGCGCGTGGCGCATCGCACGGCGCATGATCCGGCGCAGCACATAACCGCGCCCTTCGTTCGACGGCAGCACACCGTCGGCGATCAGGAAGCTCGATGCGCGCAGATGGTCGGCGATGACACGGTGACTTGCCTGGCTTCCGCCCGCGGCGGCAACGCCGGTCAGGTCGACCGACGCGGCGATCAGCGCCTTGAACGTGTCGATGTCGTAATTGTCGTGGACGCCCTGCATCACCGCCGCGATGCGTTCCAGCCCCATGCCGGTGTCGATGCTCGGGCGCGGCAGGTCGACGCGCTGCCCATCCGGCATCTGCTCATATTGCATGAACACCAGGTTCCAGATCTCGATGAAGCGGTCGCCATCCTCTTCGGGCGATCCCGGCGGGCCGCCCCAGATATGGTCGCCATGGTCGTAGAAGATTTCGCTGCACGGCCCGCACGGGCCGGTGTCGCCCATCGACCAGAAATTGTCGCTCGTCGGGATGCGGATGATCCGCTCTTCGGGAAGGCCCGCAATCTTGCGCCACAGGTCGAACGCCTCGTCGTCGGTGTGATAGACGGTCGCGGTCAGCTTGTCGGCGGGCAGGCCCCAGGTCTTGTGAACCAGCGTCCAGGCATGGTCGATTGCCTGTTCCTTGAAATAGTCGCCGAAGGAGAAATTCCCCAGCATTTCAAAGAAGGTATGATGCCGCGCGGTGTAGCCGACATTATCGAGGTCGTTGTGCTTGCCGCCTGCGCGGACGCATTTCTGCGACGACGCGGCCGTGCTGTACGGACGCTTCTCCAGCCCGGTGAAGACATTCTTGAACGGCACCATGCCCGCGTTAACGAACATCAGCGTCGGGTCGTTGAACGGCACCAGCGGTGCCGACGGTTCGATATGGTGGCCGGCCCCGGCAAAATAGTCGAGGAACGAGCGGCGGATGTCGTTGGTCGATGTCATGCGCGCGATCTAGTGCCGGATCGTCCGTTACTCAAGCACAGACGCGCAGCATTAGCGTTGGCAGAGCTGGTCGAGCTGCTGCCCGGTCAACCCCTGCTGGTTCACCAGTGCCTGCGATATGAACTGCACATCATATTGGGCGATGCGATATTCGCCTTCGCGAACGCGCTGCACCAATATCCCGCCGCACGTTCCGGCAATCCCCGGATGATCGTCGATCACCGAAAACAGGACATAGGCGCCGGGATAGGCGGCTCCGTCCGGATTGTTGCTCCACGCGACGAATTGCGGCGTCATCGATCCGTCGCCGGTCTGGAACTGCGTGGCGCCGGCATGCAGGTTTGCCCAGTCCTTCGGCGTGATTTCCGCCAGTGGGTCCATCATCGCGATCCCGGCCTGATCGCCGCGATCAAGCCGGTCGAGGAAGCGGGTCACAAAGCTGGTCGCCGCCGCCGTATCGGCGTCGCTCGCCTTCCAGTCCGCTGGAACGGGCTTGTAGGGATCGGTCGCGGGATCGTAGCAGAAGAATTTCTGCCGCAGGTTTTCGATCATCATGACGTTGCGGGCCGTATCGACGCGGCTGTCGAAATTATACCGGCCGAAACGCACCTTCATCTTGCCGCAGCGCTGCGCCGCGATCCGCTGGACCTCTTCCATCGTCGTCGTCAGCCGCGCCGCCTCGATATCGGCGACATCAGCGCTGAAACCACCCGCCGCCAGCTTCTCGACGCGGATTGCGGGCTCTCCCGCCGCCGCGAGCAACAGCGCCAATACCAGACCTGCCATAACCCCGAACTCCCCCCGCCATCCGTCGCCCGGATGAACGCGGGTCGATATTGCGGACAACGGGCGCGGACCGCAAGTCCGATGTCGGCTGGCTCAGCGCCGCTACGCTCAAAAGGCGGTCGCGATGCCCTTGCCCAGATAGCAGGGAAGTTGATGCAGCACGTCGGCCTTGGGCACCCCGTCCTCGATCAGGTCAGGCGGCACTTCCGACGTATCGACGCGCACGACGGTGAAGGCGGCACCGGGCGCGCTGCGATGGACGACGACATAGCCGCAATCCATCGTGCCATCCTTGCGATCGCCGCGAAAATCGAACGCGGCATACAGGCCGGGCGGCTGTCCGGCCGGGTCGGCATACCAGGTCAGGCGCAGGATGCGCAGCGTGCCATCGGCCCACAGCGCGGCCCGCTTGCGCAGGTTCATCTCCCATTCCAGCCGCGGGTTCGACGCCTGAAACGACAGGCGCAGCATCGCATAAGCCGCCTCATAGTCGCGCTTCGCCAGCGCCATCGTGAACCCGGTGAAGCGGTCGATCGCGCCCTCCTCGTCGGCTGGGGCGGGCTCGAAGCTCTTGCCCTCGGGTACCACGACGTCGCGCTCGACCTCGGGCCCCAGAACGGGCGGTGCGGCCGCCAGCGGAGTCGCCGCTGTGAATAGTGCGGTCAGGAGCAGCCCGCCGAACCGGCGATCAAAAGACAAAATAATCGCCCCCGCGTTCGCGCGCGCGCTGCCAGGCGGGGCGCGCGTGGCACGTCGCGACGAAGGCGGCGAGGCGCGGATAGCGATCGGCACCGTTCATCGCCGCAACCTCGGCCGGGAAGCTCAGCATGATGTCGGCAGCCGACAGGCGATCGCCGATGAAATGCCCGGCGTCGCCGATCTCGCCTTCGAGATAGGCGAAATGCGCGCCGAGCTGTTCGTCGATCCGCGGCCGCAGCGGCGCCGCAGCGTCGCCGAGGCGGGCGACGTAGAGATTGAGGAGAACAGGAGTCATGGCCGAACCCTCGGCAAAGTGCAGCAGCTCGAGGTGCCGGACATGATCGTCGGTGCCGCGCGGCGGGACCAGGGCGTCACCGCCATGACGCTCGCACAGATATTCGACGATCGCGCCCGATTCCTGGATCACCCGTCCATCGTCCTCGAGCAGCGGCGATTTGCCGAGCGGATGGACGGCTTTCAGCTCGGGCGGCGCGAGGTTGGTCGCCGCGTCGCGCTGATAGTGGCGGATTTCGTATGGAGCGCCGATTTCCTCAAGCAGCCACAATATGCGCTGCGAGCGGCTGTTGTTCAGATGGTGGACGATCAAGCTCATCGCATTCTCCTCTTATCCGCGCCAATATCCGTTGCGATCGATCAGCGCCGCCAGCTCACACACCAGCTTGGCGCCGACAATCGCGGTCACGCCGCCGATATCGCGGCCCGGATGATGTTCGACGATGTCCGCGCCGACGATCGGCGCGCACTGCCGGTGCAGCACTGCAAGCAGTTCGCGCACCGTCAGCCCGCCGGGCTCGGGATGCGCGACGCCGGGCGCCGCCGACGGATCGAGTCCGTCGAGGTCGATCGAGATATAGAGCGGGCCGCTCAGCACCGGAACCGCTTCGGGAACGAAGCCCGCCATCGGGACGATCTCGACGCCGAAGCGATCGGCTTGCGTGGCGCAATGACGATTCAACGTGCGGATACCGACCTGGGCCAGCCGCGCGGCATGGCCCGCTTCGCATATCCGGGCAAAGGGCGACGCATGGCTGCGCGGATTGCCGCCGAAGTCGTCGTACAAGTCGGAATGCGCGTCGATGTGCAGGATGTTGAGCGGGCCGAAACAAGCGGCGGCGGCTTCGACGAGCGGGAATGTCACCGCATGATCGCCGCCAAGCGCGACGGGAATTTCGCCATCCTCGTGCAGCATCGCGACATGGCGCCGGATCGCGGCATCGTCGTGTGCGACATGCTCGGTCAGCGGCAGGTCGCCATCGTCGGTGAAGGCGATATCCGTGCCGATTTCGGGACCGAGTTCGCTTGCCATATTGCCGCGAGCGCTGCGCAGCGCCGCACGGATCGCGGCAGGACCACCCGCCGCGCCGCGTTCGAAACTGCTGTTGACGTCGGTCGGCAAACCGAAAAGGCGGATCGCGGGCATCGAGCCTGTGTAGTCCTTGCCCCTGAACACGCAAGCCGGGATGCGGCACATGCCCCCGCCAGCATGGTCAGCGCCGGCATGGTCAACGGCGGCCGGGCCGACCTGCCAAGAGAGGGGTCGGGCAGATCCAAGGAGGCGTGCCGGAGAAGGCACGGGCCCGCCGCCGTTCGCCGGCGAGCCGTATTGCGACGGCTCGCCGGATTCGGATCAGATATCGTCGTCGTCCGCGTCGGGGCCGGTCATCATCTCTTCGGCCACCGCATCGGTGCGGCTGCGGATCGCCTTTTCGAGCCGCTCCATCAGTTCGGGATTTTCGGTCAGGAAATTCTTCGCATTTTCGCGGCCCTGACCGATGCGGATCGAATCATAGCTGAACCAGGCGCCCGATTTTTCGACCAGACCGGCCTTGACCCCCAGGTCGAGGATTTCACCGATCTTCGAAATGCCCTGCCCGTACATGATGTCGAATTCGACCTGCTTGAACGGGGGCGCGACCTTGTTCTTGACGACTTTGACACGCGTGGTGTTGCCGACGATTTCGTCGCGGTCCTTGATCTGGCCGGTGCGGCGGATATCGAGGCGGACCGAGGCGTAGAATTTGAGCGCATTGCCGCCCGTCGTCGTCTCGGGATTGCCGTACATCACGCCGATCTTCATGCGCAGCTGGTTGATGAAGATCACCATGCAGCGCGAACGGCTGATCGAGCCGGTGAGTTTACGCAGGCTCTGCGACATCAGGCGCGCCTGAAGGCCGACGTGGCTGTCGCCCATCTCGCCTTCGATTTCGGCGCGCGGAACGAGCGCGGCGACCGAGTCGACGACAAGCACGTCGATCGCGTTCGAGCGCACCAGCGTATCGACAATTTCAAGCGCCTGTTCGCCCGTATCGGGCTGCGACACGATCAGTTCGTCGATATTGACGCCCAGCTTCTTCGCATAGACGGGATCGAGCGCATGTTCGGCATCGACGAAGGCCGCGGTTCCGCCGGTCTTCTGCGCTTCGGCGATGCAATGCAGCGCGAGGGTGGTCTTGCCCGAGCTTTCGGGACCGTAGATTTCGATGACGCGGCCGCGCGGCAGACCGCCCACGCCGAGCGCGATGTCGAGCCCGAGCGATCCGGTCGAGACCGCCTCGACCTGCATCGCTTCCTTCGATCCGAGCTTCATCACCGAGCCCTTGCCGAACGCGCGATCGATCTGCGCGAGTGCGGCGTCGAGCGCCTTCTGCCTGTCTGTGCTGTTCACTGATTTCCCCGATTCGACGAGTGATAATTGTCCGGCCATGACCGTTCCTTTCCAGCTCTAGAGCGAAGGCAGAACCACCGCAACGCCAGAGCTGTGTACGTCATTTGTTCTATTGGAACAAGTGGAGAACAGATATTTTTGCGCGCTATCCGCAAGGTGCGCGCTATTCCGCGAAAAACCCGTCCAGAACGGCCTCGATTTCGGCGATGCGGAACGGCTTCGTCACCAGCTTGCGGTTCGCATGCGGCGCGGGAATCACGTCGCCGCCGCCCGAGGTGAAGGCAAAGGGAATCCCCCGCTCCGCCAGCGCATCGGCGACCGGCCAGCCCTTTTCGTCGCCCAGGTTGATATCGACGAGTGCGCCCGCCACTGGCTGCGACGCGATTGCCGCGAGCGCTTCTTCGTTGGTCGTCGCCTGCGCCGGTTCGGGATAGCCGAGCGCGTCGAACATATCGACGAGCATCATGCCGATCAGGACATCGTCTTCTACAAGCAGGATCAACCGGTCTTCAGCCATGGCCCACCCTGTGCGCCGCATCGTCGAGCGCCATCGACACTGCTTCTGCAAGCTGCGCGACCGAGAAAGGCTTGGGCAGGAAGGCGACATCGTCGATGTTGATCGACTGGCGCAATTGCTCCTCGGCATAGCCCGACATGAACAGCACCGGCAGGTTCGCCCGCTTGGCGCGCATGGCACGGACCATCGTCGGCCCGTCCATCGTCGGCATCACAACGTCGCTGATCACCAGGTCAATCTTGTCCATCGCGGCGAAGCGTTCAAGCCCCTCTTCGCCCTGCGACGCGGTGACGACCGTGTAACCCGCGCGGGTCAGCGCCCGTTCGGCGACCGCCCGCACCATATCCTCGTCCTCGACGAGCAGGATGGTGCCGGTGCCCCACTGGCTTTTCTTCGCCTTCGCGGCCGGCGGCGGCGTCGCTGGCACGCCGCTTTCGGCCCGGTGGACCGGCAGGTAGATGGTGAAGTTTGTCCCCGCGCCCGGTTTGCTGTCGGCAAAGATAAAGCCCGCCGATTGTTTGATGATGCCATAGACCGTCGACAGTCCCAGCCCTGTCCCCTTGCCGACATCCTTGGTCGTAAAAAAGGGTTCGAAGATTTTGGGCAGCACTTCTGCGGGAATGCCGGTGCCCGTATCGCTGACCTTCAGCGCGCTGTAATCGGCGGGCGGCATGAATTCATTGCCCATCTGGCGCACGTCGGCGGCCGAAACGGGATAGGTTTCGATCGTCAGCGTCCCGCCGCCGGGCATCGCGTCGCGCGCATTGACGGCAAGGTTGATTATGACCTGTTCGAGCTGCCCCGGGTCGGCGCGCACCGCACCCAGCCCGCGACCGTGATGCACCGACAATTGCACCGTATCGCCGATCAGCCGCTTGAGCAGATGCGATACCTCCGAAATCACGTCGGGAAGCTGCAATATCTGCGGCCGCAACGTTTGCTGGCGCGAAAAGGCGAGCAACTGCCGCGTCAGGCTCGCCGCGCGGTTGGCGTTGCTGCGGATCTGCTGAATATCGTCATAGTCGCTGTCGCCCGGCGTGTGCCGCATCAGCATCAGATCGCAGCTTCCGAGCACCGCGGTCAGGATATTGTTGAAATCATGCGCGACGCCGCCCGCAAGCTGGCCGACTGCCTGCATCTTCGATGCCTGCGCCACCTGCCGCTTGAGGCGCGACTCCTCGCTCGAATCCTTGAGGCTGAGCAGAACCGCCGCCTCGCCCAGCCCGCGCACGCCGACGACGCGCATCGACACCGGCTCGTCGCCTTGTCCGGCCAGCCGGATCGAGAGATCGCCGCCGACCTGTTGCCCGCTGCTGTGACGGCGGATCATGTCGGCGAGTGGCCCCTTGTCCTCGCCGACCACAAGATCGCCGGGGTAGCGCGGCTTCTTGCTATCGGCGACGCCCGCGGCGCGCATGAAAGCGCGGTTCATGTAAAGAAAGCGGCCGTCGCGATCGACGAGCGCAAGCCCGAAGGGCAGCAGCGACAGCAGCGTTTCGATATAGCTTTGCGCGGTGCCGCGATCGGCGGGTCCGATCTCCTCGTCGAGCATGGCGAGCAGCATCGGCCCGTGCGTATCGGCCGGCGTCAGCGGGATTTGCAGCATCCGCACCGGCGTTGCCCGATCGCCCTCACGCGCAAAATAGAGCGCGCCGGCATCATCGAGCCGCAACATACCGGCGACATCGCGCCCCGCATAATGCAGCGCATCCTCCTCGCCGAGCGCGCGCAAAAGAAACGCCTGATTGGCAACGCGCAACCGGCCCTCGGCACTGACCAGCGCCGCCATCACCCCCGCCTGTGCCAGCGTGCGCCCCGCGGGTCCGTCGAGGTGGCGGACGATCTCTCCCGCCAGATCGAGCCGTTCATGGGCCGAAAAGCGCCAGATCAGATAGTCTTCGGCCTGCCCCGATCGCAGCACTTGCGCGCGAAGTTGCAAGGGCCCGACCGCGATTTCGTCGACCCCACCCTCACCGTCGCGCCACGCGGTCCGGCCCGCATTTTTGAGCAGCTCGGCGCCGCGCCCTTCGAGCGGCAGGCCCGGCGGCGTGACGAAGCCGCCCATCCATGTCGCGAACAGGTCGTTCGCACAGACGAGACGTCCGGCCCGGTCGGTGATCGCAATCGCAATATCGTCATGATTGACCGCGGCGCGCAGCATCGACCAATCGGTCGGCGCTGCCTCGCCCACCGCGGCCGCCGGAAAAAGACGCCGCGCGAGGATCATGCCGCCCGCCGCGAGCGCGAGTCCGGCAAGGAAACCGGCGGCAAGCACCGCGTCGCCGGTGGCCCAGAACAACAGCCCGACCGACACCAGCGCGAGACCGCCGAGCAGCGCAAGGTCGATCCGGGAAAGTCCTTGAATTGCAGAAAGCGGACCGGCAGCGCCCACCCCCCTACTGAAATCGGTATCAGCGGAAGGCAGGCTCTGCGCGGTCAATTCACACTTTCCCAGTCAGCGCATCACCAGATGCGAACACGATCCTTCGGATCCAGATAGAGCTTCTGGCCCGGCTTAACCTGATAGGCCTTATACCAAGGGTCAAGATTGCGCGAGACCCAAGTCCGCTGGATCGAGGGCGAATGCGGATCGGTCGAAATGCGCTGCGACAGATTCTGTTCGCGATAGTTGCGCCGCCATACCTGCGCCCAGCCGAGGAAGAAGCGCTGGTCGCCGGTCAGCCCGTCGATCACCGGCGCCTCCTTGCCGCCCAGCGACGCCTTGTACGCGTCATAGGCGATGTTGAGGCCGGCGAGATCGCCGATATTCTCACCCAGCGTGAAGGTGCCGTCGAGATGCTCGCCCGGCAGCACTTCATAGGCGTCATATTGCGCGACGAGCGCCTTGCTCGCCGCTTCGAAGGCCTTCACATCCTCGGGCGTCCACCAGTCGGCGAGCTTGCCGGTTTCGTCATATTTCGAACCCTGGTCGTCGAAATGGTGGCTGATCTCATGGCCGATCACCGCGCCGATGCCGCCATAGTTGATTGCCGGGTCGGCCTTCGGATCGAAGAAGGGCGGCTGCAGGATTGCGGCGGGGAAGACGATCTCGTTCATCCCGAAATTGGCATAGGCATTGACCGTCATCGGGGTCATGCCCCATTCCCAGCGCCGGATCGGGCCGCCGAGACGGCTGATATTGTCGTCATGCTGCCACTGGTTGGCGCGCAGCGCGTTGCCGAACAGGTCGTCGGCCCGGATTTCCAGCGACCCATAATCCTTCCAGCGATCAGGATAGCCGATCTTGGTGGTGAAATTGGCCAGCTTCTTCTTCGCCTTCACCTTGGTTTCGGGCTGCATCCACGCAAGATTGTCGATGCGGTGGCCGAGCGCCGCGATGACATTCTTGACCAGCTTGTCCATTTCCGCCTTGGTTTCGGGCGGGAAATATTTCGCGACATAATCCTTGCCGACCGCTTCACCCAGATTGCCGGTCGTGAAATCGACCGCGCGCTTCCAGCGCTCCTGCATCTGCGGCGTTCCCGACAGCGCGGTGCCATAGAAGGAGAAGGCTTCCTGCGCGACCGCATCGGGCAGCACGTCCGAAAAGCCGTCGAGGCTGCGGACGAGCAGCGCGTCGCGCAGCACGCCGATCGGCGCGTCGGCAATCAGCTTCGCCTCGCCGGTGAAAGCGCTCGGCTGCGACACGAGCAGCGCGTCTTCCTTGAC
This sequence comes from Sphingopyxis terrae subsp. terrae NBRC 15098, assembly GCF_001598815.1. Taxonomy (GTDB): domain Bacteria; phylum Pseudomonadota; class Alphaproteobacteria; order Sphingomonadales; family Sphingomonadaceae; genus Sphingopyxis; species Sphingopyxis terrae. Next base: position 78,087 of record NZ_BCZQ01000006.1, read on the forward strand.
GCCGATGCCGCGAACAAAGGTCGTCCAGTCGAAGCCCGGCGCCGCCTTTTCCAGTTCGGCAAGCGTCATCTTGTTATAGACCTTGGTCGCGTCGCTGCTGTCATTCTTGTCCCAATGGACCATCGCGATCTGCTTTTCGAAGGCATAGATTGCCTGCGCCCGCGCCGCGGCGTCCTGTTCGCCTGCAAGCGTCAGGACATTTTCCAGATGCTTGAGGTAGGCCGCCTGCAGCTTGGCGTTGCGCTCATTGTCCTTCAGGTAGAAGTCGCGATCGGGCATGCCGAGGCCGCCCTGGAACATCGTGTAGATGTAGACGTCGGGATTCTTGTCGTCCTGCCCGACATAGCCGCCGAAGAAATGCGAGACGCCGTTGCGGTCGGCTTCGGCGAGCAACGCGGCGAGGCCCGGCTTGTCGACGGCGCGGATCTTCGCGAGCCACGGCTGGATCGGGGCAAGCCCCTTCGCCTCGACCGGCGCCGAATCGAGATAGGAGGCATAGGCCCGTCCGATCATGCTGTTCGGATCGCCCTTCGCCGCTTCGAGAATCTCCTGCGTGCGTTTTTGCGACAGATCGGCAAGCGCGGTGAACATGCCATAGTTGGACTTGTCCGCCGGGATCGCGGTGTTCTTGGCCCAGGTGCCATTGGCATAGGCGTAGAAATCGTTGCCGGGCAGTACGCTCTTGTCCATGCCGGTCGTGTCGAAACCGAAGTCGCCGATTTCGGGCTTGTCGGCCTTGGCCGAGGCGGCAGCCTGTTCCTTGGCCGAAACCGAAACCGCCGGCGCCATGCCGAACAGCATCGCGCCCAGCGCGGCGGTCGCCATCAGGCGCGAAGAATGCGTCATACGTGTCATGATTATCCCCAGGTTGACGGGCAGGACATGATCCTCCGCGCCATGGACGGCGCGGATCCTGCGATGGAGACAGCTATAAAAGCTGACGGCGGGCGATCAACCGGCCGCCGTGTCGCTCGTCGATGACTCAAGTCGTTGGTCGCGCGCGCGGCGCAATTTGCGCCGCCAGCGCAGGCGGATCCAATTGTCCCAGATCACCGCCGCGAGCAGGAAGCCGACCACCGCGGTAACGACCGAGATCACGAAGAGACCCGCGATCAGAGCCGGCGCGGCGTCGGACAACAGCCAGCGCGCCCATTCGCCGACCGATGCGCCCTTGTCGATCATGATCGAGAAGGTTGCGACATTGGCATGCAGCCCGAATAGATCATTGCCAAGCCATACCGCTGCGGCGATCAGCAGCGGCGTCGTTGCAGGGTTGGACAGGAAGGTCATCGCCACGCCGATCGGAATATTGGCACGGAAAGGCAGCGCAAGCAGCGCCACGCCCAGTATCTGCGCGCCGGGAATCAGGAAAAAGATGCCGACGAACAGGCCGAGCGCGGTGCCGCGGCGCACCGAGGTGCGGGTGAAGCGCCACAAATGGCTATGCGCGACGCGATGGGCAAAGGGCTTGACGAACCGGCTTTCGAGCAGCTCCTCACGCGACGGCGAGTGGCGCTTGATCCAGTTCATCACCGCCGCCTTGTCGCGCGGCTTCCCCCCGCTCATCCCCGTTCCTTCATCAATCGCTGCTTGTCGCGCTTCCAGTCGCGTTCCTTGATCGACTCGCGTTTGTCGTGCGCCTTCTTGCCCTTGGCGAGCGCGAGTTCGACCTTCGCGCGCCCGCGTCCGTTGAAATATACGCTCAAGGGCACCAGCGTCATCCCTTGCCGGGCCACCGCCGCGTGCAATTTATTGATCTCGCGCGTGTTGAGCAGCAGCTTGCGGGGCCGGCGCGGCTCGTGATTGAAGCGGTTTCCGTGGCTGAATTCGGGGATGTTGGCGTTGATCAGCCACACCTCGCCTCCCGCCACTTCGGCATAGCTTTCGGCGATCGTCCCCTCACCAAAACGCAGCGATTTCACCTCGGTGCCCTGCAGCGCGATCCCCGCCTCGAACACCTGGTCGATGGCATAGTCAAAGCGCGCGCGCCGGTTTTCGGCAACGACCTTCTTCTTGTCGAATTCGGGGGCGGATTGCGGACGGGCCATGAATGAAGAAAACCTGAAACCTAGAGAACGCCCGCCGAAACCAGTGCGGCATCGACGGCGGCGCGCGATGCAGCGGACGCCGGAATGATAGGTAGGCGCACATCGGGCGAAAACCAGTCGTGCACCCGTGACAGCGCATATTTGACCGGCGCCGGTGACGCGTCGGTGAACATCGCCTTGTGCAGCGGAAACAGCCGGTCGTGCAGGACCAGCGCGCGCGCCCAGTCGCCCGCGGCGCAGGCGGCGGCGAAATCGGCGCACAGGCGCGGCGCGACATTGGCGGTGACCGAAATGCAGCCCGCCCCGCCCAGAACGGCGTGCGGCAACCACAAGTCGTCGTTCCCACTGAGCTGGCAAAAATCGGCGCCCGCCCCTGCGCGGTGCATCGTCACGCGCGCAAGATCGCCGCTCGCGTCCTTGGTCGCGACGACCGTCGGAATTTCGGCAAGCTTGCACATGGTTTCGGCGCTGATGTCGGCGACGGTGCGGCCGGGGACGTTGTAGACGACGATCGGCAGATCGCTCGCGTCGGCGAGCGCCCTGAAATGGGCGAGCATGCCTTCCTGCGTCGGCCGGTTGTAATAGGGCGCGACGATCAGCGCGGCGCTCGCTCCAGCGGCCTGCGCATGACGCATGTGGCGGATCGCGGTGGCGGTGTCGTTCGACCCGCAGCCGGCGATTACCGGCACCCGTCCCGCCGCCGCCTCGATGCACGCGTCGATGATGCGATAATGTTCGTCGAAGCTCAGCGTCGGGCTCTCGCCGGTGGTGCCGCACGGCACAAGCGCGCTCGTCCCCTCTTTGATCTGCCAGTCGACGAGGCGGGCAAAGGCCTGCATATCCAACGCACCGTCGCGAAATGGCGTCACCAAAGCGGGAATCGACCCCGAGAACATGCTCCGCTCCTTTACAAAAAGCCGCTTTCACCGATAGAATCCGGTCAGCGCGCCGCGTCATGAACGCCTATTCAGCGCCCTGCAAGGAGTTTGCCACTAACATGGCCGGCATGTTTTCGCTGCCCCCAATTTCCCGCCTCGCGCTCGCCGCAGCGCTGCTTGTCCCATCGGTCGCCACCGCGAGCGAACTGACGCCCGATCAGATGGCGTGGTATCGCGCCCAGATGGGGCTCGCGTCGGTCTCGACCTTGCCGCCGAGCGCGACCAACACCGTCGGCGACGCGGTGCTCGAATGGCGGCGACTGACGCAGGACCAGAACGCGTCCTTCGACCGGCTTTCGCGGTTCCTGATGGCCAATCGCGACTGGCCCGATGCCGACAAGATGCGCGTCCGCGCCGAAAAGGCGATCGCGATCGACAGCTTCGATCCTGCGCGTACCCTCGCCTATTTCCAGGCTTTTCCGCCGCGCACTGCGAGCGGCGAACTGCGCATGGCGCTGGCGCTCAACGCGTCGGGCCGCCGCGACGAAGCCTATGCCGCGGTGCGCCGCGCCTGGACCGGCGGCACGCTCGACGAGGCGGAGGTCAGCCGGGTGCTCAGCCTCTTCCCAGGCGCGATCTCGCTTGCCGATCATGATGCCCGCATGGACAAGCTGCTATGGCTGGGCGCGACCGGCCCCGCCTCGCGCCAACTCGCCTTCACCTCGCCCGACCGGCGGCCGATCTTCGCGGCGCGGCTGGCGATGCGCAGCGGCGCGGTCGACGCCGCGATGCAGGCGTCGGCGATCGAAGCGCAATATCCGTCGCTGACCCGCACCGACCCCGGCTATATTGCCGACAAGGCGACGTGGCTGCGCAAGGCCGGCCGCGTCGGCGAAGCGCGCGCGCTGCTCGCAGGGCCGCGCAATCTGGCCTCGGCACCCACCGATGCCGAGGAATGGCTCGAAACCCTGCTCACCAATGCGCGTCAGGCCGACGCCGCGGGCGACAAGACGACCGCCTATAATATCGCGCGGCAGCTCGACGACGCGCTGCCCTCGGGGACGGTCGTGCGCGAACAGCCGCTCGACGTCCGCGACGATTACACCTCGCTGGCATGGCTCGCGGGCCAGCTCGCCTACAAGAGCCTCGGCCGTCCGGGCGAGGCGGTGCGACTGTTCCGCGCTTATGGCGAAGCCGCACGCTCGGCGCAGACGCGCACCAAGGGCTTTTACTGGGCCGGCCGCGCCGCGCTCGCAGCGGGCGACACGGCTGCGGCCAACGCGCATTTCGCCGACGCTGCCGAACATTATGACCAGTTTTACGGCCAGCTCTCGCTCGAACGGCTTGGCCGTCGCCAGCCCAAGCCGGAGCCCGTCCCGACGATCCGGGTCAGCGCATCAGAGCGCGAGGCGTTCGATGACGACCGGCTGGTGCGCGCCGCGCGCGCGCTGGGCGAGATCGGCGCCTGGCGTGAACAGTCGCTGTTCCTCCGCGCGCTGGCGCAGCGCGCGACGACGCCGACCGACCATGTTCTGGCGGGCCAGCTCGCCGCGTCGATCGGCCGTCCCGACCTCGGCGTCATGATCGGCCGCAGCGCGCAGGCGAACAGCCTCGACGCGGTCGAGGTTTCGGGCTTCCCCACGGTGCGTGTCCCGGCGGGGCAGGAAAGCAACTGGACCTTCATCCACGCGATCACCCGTCAGGAAAGCCAGTTCGACCGCCAGGCGATCAGTCACGCCGGCGCGCGCGGGATGATGCAGCTGATGCCGGGAACCGCGCGCGAAGTCGCAAACAAGCTCGGCCTCGGCTATGACGCGAGCTCGCTGACCAGCGACACCAATTATAATATGACGTTGGGATCGACCTATTTTCAGCAGATGCTCAGCTATTTCGGCGGCAGCTATCCGCTCGCGGTCGCGGCCTACAACGCCGGTCCCGGCAATGTGAACAAATGGCTGCGCGCCAATGGCGATCCGCGATCGGGCACGGTCGACATGATCGACTGGATCGAGGCGATTCCGATTTTCGAAACGCGCAACTATGTGCAGCGCGTGCTCGAAAATGCGGTCGTCTACGACACACTGCGCGACGGCGACCGGTCGCTGCCCAATGCACCGCTGAGCTTCTATCTCGGCAAGCGCACACCCGGCTGACCGGTCGATGGCGGGGGACAAGACCAATATCATCAGCCCTTCGGGCTTCGCCGCGCTGCGCGCCGAATATGATCTGCTGTTCGCAACCGAACGTCCCAAGCTCGTCGAAACGATCAGCTGGGCCGCCGGCAACGGCGACCGCAGCGAGAATGGCGACTATATCTACGGCCGCAAACGGTTGCGCGAGATCGACCGGCGGCTGTCCTTCCTCGCGCGCCGAATGAAGGCAGCGCGCGTCATCGATCCCGCGGAACAGCCCGACAAAGGCCGCATCTGGTTCGGCGCCACGGTCGAACTCGCGGACGAGGAGGATGCGCGCCGCACCGTCACGCTGGTCGGCGACGATGAGGCGGATGCGGGCGCCGGCCGGATCGGCTGGAACAGTCCGCTCGCCCGGGCGCTGCGCGGCGCGGCGACCGGCGATTTGCGCACGGTCCAACTGCCCGCGGGGCCCAAGGAATGGGAAATCGTCGCCATCGCCTATCCGTAATCGCGGCTCCCGCCGTCTGTGCGCCAGATCACAGCGACACGCGAAAGATCGTGCGAGGATATCCGATCGTCACGCAAGGAGATGGGTCGATGCGGGGAATTATCGTCGTTGCATTGTCGCTGGCGGCAAATGGTACCCAGGCGATGCAGCCGCCGGGCGATGCACAGATCAAGGCTGACCTAAGCCGCGGCGAAGAGCTTGAAACGCGCATCGCGGGCGACCTGAATAGCGATGGCGTCGACGACATCGCCTATATCGTCCGCGGTGACGACAAAAGGACATTGCGCGTTCGCCTGGCCGACAAGGGCAAGATCGATTTCGGCCATGCGCCGCTGGGCATGCTCGACCTCGACGCCTATCCGCTCGGCGCGGCGGAGATGTCGGTCGCGAAGGGCGTTCTGGTGGTCAAGGACCTGACCGGCGGAACGACCGCGACGACGGCGACCTATCGCTTTCGACTCGACCCGGAGGCTGGGCGGATGAAGCTCATCGGCCTCGATGCGACGATGTATAGCCGCACCTTCGCGCACGACGGCAGCGAACTGAGCTGGAATCTGCTGACCGGCGACGTCATCACCTCCACGCTCAAGCTAAGCGGGTCAGGCGAAAATGCGTCCTATCAAAAAACGGGACTCAAGCGTTTTCGCCGCCCGATCCGCGTCTATTGGATGGAAGAAGCGCCCAGCGGCGACGATGCGTTCGACGCAGCGGCGAAATGACTATTGCCCCTGCCCCATCAGCGCCGGGATAATCCACACTATCGACAGCACGATTACCGCCAGAAACAGTGAAATCGCAAGGACATAGCGCACGCCATGACCTTTGACGCCGCTGCTGGCTTCTTCGTCGGTCACTTCGACATGGTCGTCGACGACTTTCATGCTTCGTCTCCCTTCAGACTGTCTGCATCCAACGCGGGGCTGGACAGCGCGGTTCCCGCGCGCGGGGCGCGCGGGGATGGGAGAGTGAAGCCAGAGGGTCTGTAAGCCGGGTTCTGTCCACCCCGTTGCCGGGGATGGGCGATCATTCCTCTAGGCGGCCGGTTGCCCGGACGCTCAAGCAGTCAACCCGGACGGCGGGACCGGAACCAGCCCTGAGTCACCTCTTGCCATCCCTATTCGACCTTGCTCCCGGTGGGGTTTGCCGTGCCGCGTCCGTTGCCGTCCGCGCGGTGCGCTCTTACCGCACCCTTTCACCTTTCGCCGGGCCGAAGCCATTGGCGGTCTGCTCTCTGTGGCACTTTCCCTTGCTCCGGTTGCCCGAAGCCGCCGGACGTTATCCGGCACCGTGGTTTCCGTGGAGCCCGGACTTTCCTCCCCCGCTTGCGCGGCGGCGATCGCCCGACCCTCTGGCCTCATGCGGTTATAGCGCGAACGAGCGCCGATTGCGAGCGATTGCGCGAACGGCGAAAACGGGGTGGGGGAACGGACTTCGCCGCTAACCGCTTCGTGTTCCCCGGCGAAGGCCGGGGTCCAGGGCTTTACGGCACCGACGTCAGCGTTCGACGCTCTGGACCCCGGCTTTCGCCGGGGAGCGCATCAACGTCGGACGAATTAGAATATCCTCCCTGTCGCGCAGCGATGGGGAGGGGGACCGTCGCCGTAGGCGATGGTGGAGGGGCTGCGACGGCGCGCCATTAGCCCCTCCGTCAGCGCTTCGCGCTGCCACCTCCCCATGGCTACGCCACAGGGAGGATCGAAAGACCACAATCGGTCGCAACCAGCCTTCCTGCCCTTACCGCATCCGCTTGCACGCACCCACGCATCCGCTAAAGACGCCCGATGGATCAGATCGTCATTCGCGGCGGCCAGCGACTCAAGGGCCGTATCCCCATCTCGGGCGCCAAGAACGCCGCGCTCACCCTTCTACCCTGTGCGCTGCTGACCGACGAGCCGCTGACCCTGCGCAACCTGCCGCGGCTCGCCGACGTCGACGGCTTCGGGCATCTGCTCAACCAGCTCGGCTGTTCGACGACGATCGAAGGATCGCGGCCCGAAGATTTCGGCCGCGTGATGACCGCGCGCGCGACGACGCTCACCTCGACCGTCGCGCCCTATGACATCGTCCGCAAGATGCGCGCGTCGATCCTCGTGCTCGGCCCGCTGCTGGCGCGCGCGGGCGAAGCCACCGTGTCGCTGCCGGGTGGCTGCGCCATCGGCAATCGCCCGATCGACCTGCATCTGAAAGCGCTGGAGGCTTTCGGCGCCGAGATCGAACTCGCGTCGGGCTATGTGAAGGCCGTCGCCCCCGGCGGGCGCCTTGCCGGCGGCAAGTTCACCTTCCCCGTCGTGTCGGTCGGTGCGACCGAAAATGCGGTGATGGCGGCAGTTCTCGCCAAGGGCACCTGTGTTCTCGAAAACGCCGCGCGCGAGCCCGAGATCGTCGATCTGTGCAACTGCCTGGTCGCGATGGGCGCGCATATCGACGGCATCGGGACCGAAACGCTGACGATCGAAGGCGTCGACCGTCTGCATGGCGCGACCTATCGCGTGATGGCCGACCGCATCGAGGCGGGCAGCTACGCCTGCGCCGCGGTGATCACCCAAGGCGATGTCGAACTGGTCGGCGCCAAGGCGGACGAGATGGAAGCGACGCTCGCCGCGCTCCGCGAAGCCGGCGCGACGGTCGAGACGACCAAGGCCGGGATCCGCGTCGCGATGGACGGCCGCGCCGAACCCGTGACACTATCGACCGCGCCCTACCCCGGCTTCGCCACCGACATGCAGGCGCAGTTCATGGCGATGGCGACACTCGGTACCGGCGCCTCGCTGTTTACAGAGACGATCTTCGAAAACCGCTACATGCACGTCCCCGAACTCGCGCGCATGGGCTGCGACATCCAGGTCAAGGGCCGCACCGCGATCGTCCGCGGCGTCGATCATCTGGTCGGCGCGCCGGTGATGGCGACCGACCTGCGCGCATCGATGAGCCTGATCATCGCGGGGCTGGCGGCGCAGGGCCAGACCGAGGTCAACCGCGTCTACCACCTCGACCGCGGCTATGAGCGGCTGGAGGAAAAGCTGCAGGCGGTCGGCGCCGATATCGAGCGGATCAGCGCGGGCTAGTCGCTCTCGACCGGCATCGACACCATATTGCCGCTGACGGAGGGTTTGGCAGGCCGTTTCGCGACCGCTATCACCAGTCCGACAAGCGCGACCGCGCCGCCCGCGATCGACAGCGGCGCCCAGTGATACCCCTCAAGCGCGGTCGAAAAGCCCATCGCGATGATCGGGATCAGCACGCTCGACCAGGCCGCCTGGCCCGGCCCCACCGCGCGGATGACGCCGAAATAGAGCGGGAAAGTAACGGCGCTCGCAATGACGCCGAGATAGAGGACGCCGCCGATATAGGCCGGCGTCGCCTCGATGCGCGGCGGACCGGTGGTGATCCACGCAAAGGCGCCGTCGGCAAGCGCGCCGAACAGCATGGCCCACGCGATCATCACGATCATCGACTGCGCGCGCGCGAAATGCGTCCCCTGCATCACATTGGAAACCGAGGCGCTGAGCACCCCCGACAGGGTGAGCGCGGTTCCGATCAGCACGGCGTGCGCGTCGAGCGCGGCGGCGCGATATTCGTGCAGGATCATCATCGCCACCCCGCCGATCGCAATCCCCGCCCCCGCCAGAAAACGCGCCTCGATCGGTGTGCGGAGGAACAGGCGGCCAAGCAGCGTGTTGGGAACGATCAGCAACGCGAACAGCACCGCCACCAGCCCCGACGTGATATGCTGCTCGGCGCGGTAGACGAAATTGAAGTTGAAGGCGAATTGCGCGACGCCGAGCAAGGCCGCGAACGCCAGCGCGCGCGAACCCGGCGTCAATCGCTCGCGGCGGACGACGGCAAAGGCGAACATCGCCGCCGCCGCAACCGCGAAACGATAAGTGACCGACCAGCTCGGCGGTACGACGCCAAGCTGCCCCTTGATGACGATCCAGGTCGATCCCCAGATCAGCGTTACCAGCGCAAAGGGAAGCAGGACGCGCGGGCTGAGCAGCGACGCCGAAGGTGCGGTCATAGCGCCGCGATCGCAGCGGCGAGCGGCGCCACCGCGGCGGCATCCTGGTCCCAGCTGGTGACAAGACGCGCGGCGCCCTCGCCCCAATCGTAAAAATCGAAACCCCGGGCGCGCAGGTCGGCCGCTTCTTCGGCGCTCAGCCGCACGAATAGTTCGTTTGCCTCGACGGGGTGCATCAGCCGGCCGCCGCACGCCTGCGCGAGCGCCTGCGCGCCGGCATTGGCGGCGCGCGCATTGGCGAGCCACAGATCGTCCTTCAGCATCGCGCGGATCTGCGCGGCGACGAAGCGTCCCTTGCTGAGCAGATGTCCGCCGCGCTTCTTGAGCTCGCGAACGCCCGCACCGCCGCTGCCACCAAAGAAAACCAGCGCCTCGGCCATCATCGCGCCATTTTTGGTGAAACCGAATGACAGCGCATCGACTCCCGCGCGCCACGTCACATCGGCGGGCGAACAGCCGGCGAAGGCGACCGCATTGGCGAAACGCGCGCCGTCCATATGCAGCTTCATGCCGTTGGCCCGCGCAATTTCGCTAATTTCGCGCACTTCGTCCGGCCGCCACGCCAAGCCATATTCGGTGGCGTTGGTGATGCTGATCGCGGCGGGCTGCACCTGATGCACATCCTTGCGGATGCCGCCGATCCGCGCCTTCAGCGCCTCGGCGTCGATCTTCGCACCCGCGCCCGGCAGCGTCATCAGCTTGGCGCCGCCCGAATAGAAGGTCGGCGCACCGCATTCGTCGACTTCGATATGCGCCTCTTCATAGCAGAGGATACCCTGCCACGGCCGTACGAAATGGGCGAGGATGATGCTGTTCGCCGCGGTGCCGGTCGCAATCCACACCACCTCGCAAGAGGTTTCGAACAGGTCGGAAAAGGCCGCGTCGAGCGACTGGCTGATCGCGTCGCCGTCATAGGCGGTGTCGACATGATTGGCGGCGGCAAGCGCCTCCATTACGGCGGGGTGGACGGCGGCGGCATTGTCCGAAAAAAAGCGCATGGCGGTCATGACGTCGCCCTTAGCGCAGGATGTGACGTCATGCTAAGCCGTTATTTGTGAAATTCAGTGCCATTCGTTCGCGAAATCGAGACAATATCCTTTCCAAAGGAAGTTAGGGGCAGGACCCATTGATTCCACGATCGAGGCGTCGAAATGGCGAAGACATCGGGTTCGGGCGGGTGCAGCGGGTAGCATCGCTACCCGCAAGGCCGCGCGGGCCCGAGATCGAAGCCATTTCGACGTCCCTGCGGGATTTGACCGATTTTGCCCATGGCGTCGTCAAAAAGCCTTGAAATATATCCATATTCCTACACCTTTTCTCCTCGCCCTGAGCAAAATCGCTTCAAACCTCGATCGCGGAATTAATGGGTCCTGACCCTAATGGCGCCGGCGATAGATTTTGCGGCCCAGCGAGCGCGACCAGCGCACATAATAGGCACCGGGCAATAGCAGGCGCGTGGCGATGCCATGCGTCGTTATGATCAGGGCCAGACGTGGCAGCCAGATGAGGCAGGGTATCCATTCGTGCCGGGCGGAATCATTGGCGGGCGGCGCATCCATATGCTGTTCTCCGAGTCCGCCCCATTTCCGCAAATTAGCATAAGCCGGGGAGAATGGAGACCGGAAACGCCGCGTCGCGCGACCATCGGCCCGGCAATCCGGTTCAACCGCCGCTGAGACTGTTTATCGTGAAAGCGATGACGCCGATGTTGAAGACGAAAGCGGCAAAGCTCTGGACCAGTGCGATGCGGCGCCAATGCGGGCTGTGGATCTCCACATCGCTCGTCTGGAAGGTCATTCCCAGCGTGTAGGCGAAATAGGCGAAATCCCAATATCCGGGCTGGCGCTCGCCGGGAAAGTCGATGCCGCCGCGATACTCGCCCTTGCGATCGGGCGCGTAGAACAGATGCGCATAGTGCAGCGCGAACACCATGTTGAAGAACAGCCAGGCGACGAGCAGCGTGCCGAGCACCAAAATCTTCTGCCAGAGCAGCGGCGCGTCGGCGCGGCCATGGAGAATGAAGCCGACGCCGAACAGCACAAGCATCAGCACTGCGACGGTGATCGCGAGCGAGATGAGCTGATCGGGATCGTTGCGCTCGGCCTGTTCGCGGATCGCGCCATTGCCGTCGCGGAACAGCGGTACCAGCGTTGCGAAGAAGACCAGCGCCGCGGCGACGAAGCCGAGCAGCGCCGCCTCGGGCCAGGCGAAGCGCAGATGAAAGAGCGGTATGTCGGCGAGCAGGACGGTGAACAGCACAAAGCGCCACGGCACCCGGGCCTGCCGGATCGCCGTCTTGCCCGTCTGCGTCACCGATCGCGCTTCGCGAGCAGCTTGAGGCGCAGCGCGTTCAGCTTGATGAAGCCCGCCGCATCCTTCTGGTCATAGGCGCCGGCATCATCCTCGAACGTCACATGCGCTTCGCTGTAGAGGCTGTTCGGCGACTTGCGGCCGACGACGCTGGCATTGCCCTTGTAGAGCTTCAGGCGGACGGTGCCGCTCACCTTTTCCTGGCTGTGGTCGATCGCCGCCTGCAGCATCTCGCGCTCGGGCGCGAACCAGAAGCCATTGTAGATGAGCTCGGCATATTTCGGCATCAGCTCGTCCTTGAGATGCGCCGCGCCGCGATCGAGCGTGATGCTTTCGATCCCGCGATGCGCCCGGGCATAGATTTCGCCGCCCGGCGTTTCGTACATACCGCGCGACTTCATGCCGACGAAGCGGTTTTCGACGAGGTCGAGGCGGCCGATGCCATGCTTGCGGCCGAGGTCGTTAAGCGCCGCGAGCAGCGTCGCGGGCGACATCGCCTGACCGTTGAGCGCGACGCCATCGCCGCGTTCGAAATCGATCGTGATATATTCTGGCGCGTCGGGTGCATCCTCGGGATTCACGGTGCGCGAATAGACGTAATCGGGCGTTTCCTGCCACGGATCCTCGAGCACCTTGCCTTCCGAGGACGTGTGCAGCAGGTTCGCGTCGGTCGAGAAGGGGCTTTCGCCGCGCTTGTCCTTGGGCACCGGAATCTGGTTCTTTTCGGCGAAGTCGATGAGCGCGGTGCGGCTCGTCAGATCCCATTCGCGCCACGGCGCGATCACCTTGATGTCGGGGTTGAGCGCGTAGCAGGACAGCTCGAAGCGCACCTGGTCATTGCCCTTGCCCGTCGCGCCGTGCGCCACCGCGTCGGCGCCGGTTTCGCGGGCGATTTCGACCAGCCGCTTTGAAATCAGCGGGCGCGCGATCGACGTGCCGAGCAGATAATCGCCTTCATAACGCGCGTTGGCGCGCATCATCGGGAAAACGAAGTCGCGCACGAATTCCTCGCGCACATCGTCGATGTAGATATGCTCTGGCTTGATCCCCATCAGCTCGGCCTTGGCCCGCGCCGGTTCGAGTTCCTCACCCTGTCCCAGATCGGCGGTGAAGGTCACCACCTCGCACCCATAGGTGACCTGCAGCCATTTCAGAATGACGCTGGTGTCGAGTCCCCCCGAATAGGCAAGGACGACGCGCTTGATGGACTCGGACATGGCAGTACCTTCTGGCGGGAAATGACGCGGGCGCGGCTAGCAGGCCTGCCGACGCGGCGCAACGGCCCGATCGGAAAAAGAGACGGAAAACTGCGAAACTTCACGCGCAAATCATAGTCGCGCAGCCGCGCGCGGCTTCAACGGCGGCCTAAACGCGACAAGAGAACCCGTGCGCAGGGTCAAAATACCTCCTTCTTCGCTTTGAGGGCGGCCGCGTCGAAGCGGCCAAGCGACCAATCTGGGTGGACACAAACGGCATAAGCAGGAGGCTAGCGCGGCCCGGTTTTGTAGGACAGCGATTTGCTGGGATGAAATGGCGGCGTCCGACTGATTGCGGACCTCGCGAATCCAAATTATATGACCAATTGAAGGAGCTTAAGGTCCCATGATCCAGACGGCGCTTGATCGGCTGTCGATTGCCCTCGCCGGGGCGGTTCTGGGCTTGCTGCTGGCCGAGTATGGTTATGGCGTCCAAGGATTAGAGAAGCCTGAGAACCTCGCTTATGGCGCACTTGTTCTTACTCTAGGAGCGCTTGGAATTGTCAGGATGACAGCGGCCAAGACCCCTATGCATAACTCTGAAACCCAGTGAACCAGAGTTCGCTTCCAAACCTATATCAGCCGTTCCCTGCTTATTTGGACGGAATCACTTCTAAAGACCAATTGTAGAAATCTACTTCATCGTCATCCCGGACTTGATCCGGGATCCATTATTCCGACGCTGAGTGAATGGATCCCGAATCAAGTCCGGGATGACGACTGAGGTGGAGCCCAGCATCTATATGTGTTCCCCGGCGAAGGCCGGGGTCTAGGGCTTTACGGCACCGACGTCAGCGTTCGACGCCCTAGACCCCGGCTTTCGCCGGGGAACACGAAGCGGTGAGCGGCGAAGTCCCCTTCCACCCCGAAGCACAAGCCTGCCGCCTTTCACATCGCGAGGCTAAAGATAATGCCCCTCGGCTTCAGCCATATAGTCGCGGGTCAGCGGCAGGGCGTGGCGGCTGCGGGCGAACTGGATCTGGTAATTGCCCATCCCGCCGCTTTCGAAGGCCGCGGTGGCGCCGGCCAGGTAGAAGGTCCACATGCGATAGAAACGTTCGTCCATCATGGCGACGATCTCGTCGCGATGCGCCAGCGTGCGCGCATACCATTGGCGCAGCGTAAGCGCATAATGCAGCCGCAGCGTTTCGACGTCGGTGGCGATCAGCCGGCTCTTTTCGCTCGCCGCGACCGTTTCGCTGAGCGCGGGGATATAGCCGCCGGGGAAGATATATTTGCGCGTGAAGGCGTCGGTCGCGCCGGGTTTACCGAAACGGCCGATGGTGTGGAGCAGCATCACGCCGTCGGCGGTCATCAGATTGGCGCAGGCGCGAAAGAAGGTTTCGAAATTGGCGGCGCCGACATGTTCGAACATGCCCACCGACACGATCCGGTCGAAACCCCCGACCTCGCGCTCGGCAAGGTCGCGATAGTCGATCAGTTCGAAGCGCACCCGGTCGGCCACACCCGCCGCCGTGGCGCGTTCGCGGGCGAGCGCGAGCTGTTCTTCGGACAGGGTGATCCCCAGCACCTCGACCCGTTCGAGCTGCGCGAGGGCGATCGCCATGCCGCCCCATCCGCAGCCGATGTCGAGCACGCGCTGCCCCGGCGCGAGCGCCAGCTTGGCCGCGATATGCGCCTTTTTCGCCGCCTGAGCCTCCTCCAGCGTCATGTCGGGGCGCGGCCAATAGGCGCAGCTATATTGCATGTCGCTGTCGAGGAAGAGGCGGTAGAGATCGTTGCCGATGTCGTAATGATGCGCGACATTCGCGCGCGACGAGCGCCGGCGATTGATCGAATTAAGCCGCGTCTTCACCCCCTCGATCCATTCGCCGAGCGCGGTCTTGTCCTTGAGCTTTGCGCCGCGGTCCCACGGCGTGTTCGCGCGCAGCAGGCCGATCAGCTCCATGATATCGCCCTGCACGATCTCCATCTCGCCGTCCATGAAGGCTTCGGCGGCGCCGAGCCGCGGATCGAGGATGATGCGGCGCATCCCCTTTCGCGTGGTAAAACGCACCGTCACTTCGGGATAGCCGGCGGCTGGCGCGCCGAAGCTTTCGCTGCTCCCGTCCGGCGACAGGACGGTCAGCTGGCCGTGACGGATGACGCGGGCCAGGAACGGGCGGAGAATGGACATGGGTGCGACCTTTTTTTGCGTCTTGCCTGCCCCCTGCGGCCCCCTAAATACCCGCATACCATTCATAATCAATGCGGTCTTCCCAGAAGCCGCCCTTCCCCGCCCCCACCTTGTCGAGGCTGGCGACCGCTTCGATGCCGGTAAGATATTTGGCATGTTTGTAGCCGAGCTGCCGCTCGATCCGCAGCCGCAACGGCGCGCCGTTGGCGATCGGCAATACCGATCCGTTGAGCGCCCACGCAAGGATCGTTTGCGGATGAAGCGCATCGACCATGTCGCAGCTTTCATAATAAGCCGCGCCGCCTATCCGGTCGGCACAATGAAAGACGATATAGCGCGCTGCATCGCGCACCCCTGCCGCTGCCAACACCTGGCGCAGTTGCGGCCCCATCCATTCGGCGATCGCGCTCCAGCCCTCGACGCAGTCGTGGCGGGTGATCTGCCGACGTTGCGGCATCGCCCGCAAATCGGCGAGCGACAGCGACAAGGGCCGCGCGACCAGCCCCGATATGCGGACGCGCCAGCCGGCAAAGCCGTTCGCGGCGTGCGCGGCATAGTCGGCCCCTTCGGGCAGGCGGGTGCCGTTGGCGCGAAAGACGGGCGACAGGTCGGCGCGGCCAAATTCGGGGGCGAGCGCATCGCGATCCGTCAGCGCCCGCTGGCTGGCGCGGTTCATCTCCTCGCCCATCGACAGGATCTTGCGCACTGCGGGCGCCTCGTTGACCCGATCGCACGCAGCGAGCAGCGGCAGCGCGGCCGCCATACCGCCCGCGCGGACGATCAGTTCGCGTCGCGGCAGGATCAGGCCGGTCATGCGTTTTCTCCCACGCGAGGCTTGTCGGCCGGCAGACGGAACCAGCCCGTAAGCATCGAGCGCAGTTCGTTGACCGGCCCGGCGAGCAGCACCATCGCGATATGGACGAGGAAGAAGGCGACGAGCGCCCAGGCCAGGATGAAATGGATCGAGCGCGCCGACTGGCGCCCGCCGAACAGGTCGAGCAGCCACGGCGCCGCGGCATTCATCCCCGGCGACATCGTCAGCCCGGTCGCGATCATCAGCGGCAGCAGCACGAAGATCACGCCGATATAGCTGAGCTTTTGCAGGATATTGTACCGCGCCGCCGCTTCGCCCGTCGGAAAGCGCAGCCGGGCGTGATCCTTGATATCCTGCCAAATATGCCCCGGCGACCATTCGGGGCGCCGGACGTGCAGATCCTTGCGCAAATGCCCCCCGATCACGGTCCACAGCATATAGAGCGTCAGGCTGATCGCCAGCACCCAGGCGAAGAAGAGGTGCCAGCGCCGCCCGTCGGCAAGGCTGTAGCTGGTGGGAATCGTCGCCCAGCCCGGAAAGGCCCAGGTCTTCGTCGCGCCATTGGCGTCGGTCCAGCGGCCAAGCACACCCGTCGTGTCGATCTCGACCGCGGCAATGCGGAGGTAGCCGCGATTCGCCTTCGACCCGATCGACAGCCACGGCTGGTCGTAGTTTGCGCCATATTGCCCCCAGTAGAGGCGCGGGTGCGCGTTGAAGATCATCAGCCCGCTCATCAGCATGACGAGCAGCGTCCCGGCGTTGATCCAGTGCCAAAGCCGCGTCGGCAGCCGATGGCGATAGACGCGCGGCGGCGGGGCGGCCGCGGGGGCGACGGGGGACTGGTCCTCTTCCATATCCCTCATTCGCTCCCGCTCCCTCTCCGGTTACGCCGTCGTTGCGATCATGCCGCGGGCTGAGCCGCAAATTCCTCGCGATATTTGTTGCGCAGGCTGACCTTGTCGATCTTTTCGCTGCCCAGCTTCGGCAGCGCATCGGTTGCCATCCAGATGCGATAGGGCACCTTGAACGCCGCCAGCCGCTCCTGCAGGAAGGCCGTCAGTTCGTTTGCATCGACGCTGCTCTCGGGTTTCAGCCACACGACAGCGCCGACCACTTCGCCCAGCCGCTCGTCGGGCAGGCCGAACACCGCGCATTCGTTGACGTCGGCATGTTCGTAGATCGCCGCCTCGACCTCCTGACAGCTGATATTCTCGCCGCCGCGGATGATGATGTCCTTCTTGCGATCGACGATGAACAGATAGCCGTCGGCATCAAGATAGCCGAGGTCGCCGGTGCGGAAATAGCCATTGTCGAAAAAGGCCGCCTTGGTCGCCGCCGGATTGTTCCAATAGCCTTCGAAATTGCAGATCGACCGGATGCATACTTCGCCGACCTGTCCCTGCGCGAGCGCCGCGCCATTGTCGTCGAGGATCGCAAGATCGACGAGCGGTTTCGACGCCGGGCCGGTCGAAAGCGGCTTTTCGACGTAATTTTCGTTGATGATGCCGCAGCCCACGGCGTTGGTTTCGGTAAGGCCATAGCCGAGCAGCGGCTTGCCCTCGCCCATTTCGGTCGCCAGGCGCTTCACATGTTCGGGCGGGCGCGGCGCCCCGCCGCCGGCGTAGCTTTTGCACGTCGACAGATCGTAATTCTTGCGGTTCGGATGGACGAGAATCTCGTAGCTCATCAGCGGCACGCCGACGAAATAATTGACCTGTTCGTCCTGGATCAGCCGCATCGCCTCTTCGGCATTCCACTTCGGCATCAGCACAAGCTTCCGGCCGAGCGCGAAGCTTTGCAGGAACACGGGGATTTCGGCGGTGACGTGGAACAGCGGGGTGCAGATCAGCGTCGCGGGCTGAATATCGGACATCTGCCCGTCTTCGGTCAGAAGATGGACGATGCTCGCGGTCTGGGTGACATAGTTGAAGATCGCCTGCACCACCGAACGGTGACGCGAATAGGCGCCCTTCGATTGACCCGTCGAACCCGAGGTGAAGAGAATCGTCGCCAGATCGTCACCCGTCAGCGCGGGCAATGCGGTGTCGGCGCTGCCGCTGACCGGCGCGATCGCTTCGTCGATCGGGCGCGTGATGTCGAGCGTCACGACCTTGGCGCTGTGCGCCACGCCGGGTTCGGCCAGCCGCGCCGCGCGCTGCGGATCGGCGATCACCAGCTTCGCCTCCGCATCCTCGATCCCCGCCGCCAGCTCGCCGCCCTGCCACCAGCCGTTGAGCAGCGTCGCGCAGCCGCCCGCGAGCAGGATGCCGAGGTAGCTGACGCACCAGGCATTGGCATTGCGCATCGCCAGCCCGACACGGTCGCCGCGCGCGACGCCGTGCGTTTCGATCAGTCCCGCCGCAACTTTCCGCGCGGCGGCATAGACCTGTTTGAAGCTCAGCCGTTCATCGCCTTCGACCAGAAAAATGGCGTCGCCATGCTGCGCACAAAAAAACGCAACATAGTCGCCCAGATTAGTCGGCGCATTGGTGATGAAGGGCAGCGAACGCCCGTCCTTTTCGATGGATCCGACCTGGATCGGCCCGCCGGGGCCGGTGATCAGTTCATATGCGGCGTCCAGGCGCAGATCGAGCGCGGATGGCATCCTGTATCTCTCCTCTTGGTCTCGTGGCGCTTACCCCTTATGGGGAAGCCCTCTCCTGGGGAAGGTTCCGAGAATATATGTTTCTTTTTGCAACCCTAGCCGAAGCAACGCAATATGTGAACTTCCATGACCTGATGGGAGACAATAGCGCGATTGCCTTTTCGGTATTCGGGCTTCCGATCCGTTGGTACGCCCTCGCCTATCTCGCGGGCATTTTCGTCGGCTACTGGTATCTTACCAAGCTGATCGACCAGCCGGGCTCGCCGATGGCGCGCCGTCACGCCGACGACATGATCTTCTATGCAATGCTCGGAATCATCCTGGGCGGACGCATCGGCTATGTCCTGTTCTACAATCTGGAATCCTACATTCGCGATCCCGCCGCAGTCTTCCGCCTCTGGGACGGCGGCATGTCGCTGCACGGCGGCGTGCTCGGCGTGCTGGTCGCGATCTGGTACGTGACGCGCAAGGAGAAGCTCAGCTTTCTGCGCTTCTGCGACTATGTCGCGTGCGTCGTGCCTTTCGGCCTCTTCTTCGGCCGCCTCGCCAACTTCGTGAACGGCGAGTTGTGGGGCCGCGCCACGACGGTGCCGTGGGCGATCATCTTTCCCGAAAGCGGGACGATGGACCCGCGGCATCCCAGCCAGCTTTACGAAGCAGGACTGGAAGGCATCGTCATGATGGCGGTGCTCGCCTGGTTCTTCTGGCGCACCGATGCGCGCTACAAGCCCGGATTCCTGTTTGGCATGGCCGCGATCCTCTATGGCGTCAGCCGTTTCGTCGTCGAATATTTCCGCGAACCCGATGTCCAGCGCCAGTGGGTCGTCGACATGACCGGCCTGTCGATGGGCCAGTGGTTGACCGTACCCATGCTGCTCGCCGGCATCTGGCTCGTCGCGACCGCCAAGGGCCGGCGCAAGCGCGTCGAACCCGTCGCGGGGTCCGACAGCGTTGCCTGACGGACCGCCGACTCCCGACGATTTACTGAGGGAAATTGCCGCAGCGCGCACGGTGACCATCGCCGACTATATGGCGGCGGCGAATGCGCATTATTATGCGACGCGCGACCCGCTTGGCGCCGCGGGCGATTTCACCACGGCGCCCGAAATCAGCCAGATGTTCGGCGAAATGGTCGGCGTCTGGATCGCCGACCTGTGGACGCGTGCGGGCGGCCCCGCCTTTCACTATGTCGAACTGGGGCCGGGGCGCGGCACACTGGCCGCCGACGCGCTGCGCACCGCCGCCCGCTTCGACTGCAAGCCGCAAGGCCTCCACCTCGTCGAGACGAGCCCGGCGCTGCGCGCGGCGCAGTCGGCGCGCCTGCCGGACGCAGAGCATCATGACGAGATCGACAGCCTGCCGGACGACCTGCCGCTGATCGTCATCGCCAATGAATTTTTCGACGCGCTGCCCATCCATCAATATGTGGCAACGAAGGACGGCTGGCGCGAGCGCATCGTCGTGCGTGGGGGCAACGGCATAACCGCTGCTCCGGACACGGTTCCCGCGGACGAGGCCATACCGCCGGCGCTGCGCGACCGCGCCGAAGGCACGATCGTCGAAACCGCGCCCGTCGCCGCCGCGGTGATGCATCAGTGCAGCGCACGGCTCGCACGGCAGGGCGGCGCAATGCTCGCGATCGACTATGGCTATTGCGGCCCCGCCACCGGCGACACGCTGCAGGCGGTAAAGGCGCATCGTTTCGCCGATCCCTTCGCCGATCCGGGCGAGGTTGACCTGACCGCCCATGTCGACTTCGCAGCGCTCGCCCATGCCGCGCGGCGCCCCGGCACGAACGTCTTCGGCCCCGTTGATCAGGGCGCGTGGTTGCAGGCGATGGGCATTGACGCCCGCTTGCAGACGTTGGTCGCTGCCTCGCCCGCACGCGCGGGCGATTTGCAGGGACAGCGCGACCGGCTGGTCGCAGCCGATCAGATGGGAACATTGTTCGAGGCGATGGCGCTGACCGGCGCCGGCTGGCCGCAGCCCGCCGGATTCGATAGTTCGGGAGAGATTGCATGACCGACGTCACGCTCGCCACCGCTGCCGACGCCGACGCGCTGTCGCGCTTTGCCGAAGCCGCCTTCGTGCAGACCTTCGGTCATATCTACGATCCCGCCGACCTTGCGAGCTTTCTCGCGGACTGGAATCCGCCCGAGAAACTGCGCGCGCAGATCGCCGATCCCGCGATGGTAGTCGCGCTCGTCCGCGGCGCCGACGAGGCGATCCTCGGCTATATCAAGCTTGGCCCCATCGATTTCGATCTGCCCGCGGGGCAGCCGGCGGAGGGCGCGACCGAACTCCACCAGCTTTATGTCGCCGCCGAAGCCAAAGGGACGGGCGTTGCTGCGGCGCTGATGCAATGGGGCATCGACTGGGCGCGCCAAAGGGCATCGATCCTCTATCTGTCGGTCTTCACCGAGAACCCGCGCGCGCAGGCCTTTTACCGCCGTTATGGCTTCGTCGATGTCGGCCGCAACGCATTCCGCGTCGGCAACCATATCGATGAAGACCGGATCTGGAGGCTCGACCTGTGACCCCGCCTTTCACCACCGCCGCCCCGCTCGCCGGCGTCGCGCACGGATTTTTCGGACGGCGCGGCGGCGTGTCGACCGGCGACCTTGCCTCGCTCAACTGCGGCGTGGGATCGGGAGACGATGCCGCGCTGATTGCGGAAAATCGCCGCCGCGTCGGCGCCGCCGTGCTGCCCGGTGCCACGCTGACAGGGCTTTATCAGGTGCATGGCAATCGCTGCCATATCGTCGATGCGGACAGCGACCTTGCCGCCCGACCCGAAGCCGACGCGCTGGCGACGCGCACGCCGGGCATCTTGCTCGGCATCCTCACTGCCGATTGCGTCCCGGTGCTGTTTGCCGATCGCTCCGCCGGCGTCGTCGCGGCGGCGCATGCCGGGTGGAAGGGCGCAATCGCGGGGGTCACCGACGCGGCGCTCGGCGCGATGGAAAGCCTCGGCGCGCGGCGCAGCGATGTCGTCGCCGCGATCGGCCCCTGTATCGGCCGCGCGTCCTATGAGGTCGACGACAGCTTTGTGCGGCGCTGCGTCACCGACGATCCCGCCAACGAACGCTTCTTCGCGGCCGGCAAGCCGGGACACGCCATGTTCGACATCGCCGCTTATGTCGCGGCGCGCCTTGCGGCGGCGGGCGTCGCCACGGTTGCCATCGGCGGGCAGGACACCTACGCCGAAGCAGAGGAATATTTCAGCTATCGCCGCGCCTGCCATAAAAGCGAGAACAGCTATGGCCGGCAGCTTTCGGTGATCGGATTGGGGGACGGATGACGCGCACGCGCCTGCTCGGGCTGATCGGCGGCTTGCTGGCTTTCGTCGCGATGCTGGCGCTGCCGGCCCCCGCGGGCATGGAACCGACGGCGTGGCGCGTTGCGGCGCTGACCGTCCTGATGGCAATCTGGTGGATGACCGAAGCGATGCCGCTGACCGTCACCGCACTCCTTCCCTTCCTGACCGTCCCGGCCTTCGGGGTGATGGACGCCAATGCCATCGCCAAGGAATATTATTCGCCGATCCTGTTTCTGATCCTGGGCGGTGCCTTCCTCGCACTCGCGATCGAGCGCGTCGGGCTGCACCGCCGGCTCGCACTGGCGCTGCTCAAGCGCGCGTCGCCGACCGCGACCGGGCTGCTCTTCGCTTTCATGGCGGCGACCGCGCTGCTCAGCATGTTCATTTCCAACACGTCGACCGCGCTCATCATGGTGCCGATCGCGCTGGCGGTCGTCGGAGCCGCCGGCGCCCGCGAGGGCGATACCGAGGGTTTCCCCGGCGCCGTGATGATGGGGATTGCCTTCGCCGCTTCGCTCGGCGGACTGGGCACATTGGTCGGCAGCCCGACCAACGCCATCGCCGCGGGCCTGATCGAGCGGACGCTCGGGCTGCACATATCCTTCCTCGACTGGGCGATTTATGGCGTGCCGGTGGTGCTTGTGTCGGTGCCCTTTGCGATGATCGTCCTTGCGCGGGTGCAGCGGCTTGCCGAGCATCCGTTCGACGGGCGCGCGGCGGCGGCCGCGCTCGGCAACCAGGCAATCTGGTCGACCGCCGAGCGGCGCGTCGTGCCCGTGTTTCTGCTCGTGCTGATCGCCTGGGTGATGCAGCCCTGGCTCGAACCGCTGTTCCCGAAGGGCGCGCTGACCGACGGCACCGTCGCGGTGGCGGGCAGCCTGCTGCTGTTCGTCGTGCCCGACGGTACCGGCCGGCCGCTGCTCGTCTGGAAGGAAGCCGATCGCGCGCCCTGGGGCGTCATCATGATGTTCGGTGGCGGGCTTGCCCTCGCTGCCGCAATCACCGAGAGCGGACTTGCCGCCTGGCTGGGCGCGGTTCTCGCACCGCTCGGTTCGATCCCGACGATCCTGCTCGCGGCGGTGATTGTCGCGCTGACGATCCTGATCACCGAATTCGCCAGCAATGTCGCAACGGCGAGCGGCATCATGCCCGTGCTCGCCGCGCTGATCGCGGCCACCGGCACTGATCCCGTCCTCCTTGCCCTGCCGGTCGCGATGGCGGCAAGCTGGGGCTTCATGCTGCCATCGGGAACGGGCCCCAACGCGCTTGCCTGGGCGACGGGCAACATCGCTCTGCCGCGTATGCTCAAGGCGGGGCTGGCGCTCGATCTGCTCGGCGTACCGCTGCTGATCGGCATTATCTGGGCCATCGCCGCGCTTGCCTGACCCGGCTGACCGCGAACCGGTTTCAATCGTAACCAGCCTTGCTATAGCTGCGTGATCATTTTCAGGAGCATGTCATGGCCACGCGCGGCAAGAACAAGGCGAATATCGAAGCAGTCGGCGGCAAGAAGCTGACCCCCGCGACGCAGATGATGGGGCATGGCTATGACCCCTTTCTGTCCGAAGGCGCGCTGAAGCCGCCGATCTTCCTGACCTCGACCTTCGCGTTCGAAAGCGCAGCGGCGGGCAAGCGCTTCTTCGAACATATCACCGGCAAAAGGCAGGGGCCCGCCGATGGCCTTGTCTATTCGCGCTTCAACGGCCCCAATCAGGAAATCGTCGAGGACCGGCTGGCGCTGTGGGACGGCGCCGACGATGCGCTCGTCTTTTCAAGCGGTATGTCGGCGATCGCGACGCTGATGCTGGCGCTCGTCGGACAGAATGACGTGGTCGTCCATTCGGGGCCGCTCTATGCCGCGACCGAGACGCTGATCGCGCGCATCCTCTCGCGCTTCGGCGTCGGCTTCGTCGATTTTCCGGCAGGCGCGACGCGCGAGCAGATCGACGACGTGCTCACCCGCGCCCAGGCGCTCGCCGATGAAAAGGGCGGCAAGGTCGCGCTCGTCTATCTCGAAAGCCCAGCGAACCCGACCAACGCGCTCGTCGATGTCGAGGCGGTGCGCGGCGCACGCGATGCCGCCTTCCCCGGCGACCACAAGCCCGCGATCGCGATCGACAACACCTTCCTCGGCCCGCTCTGGCAACAGCCGCTCAAGCAGGGCGCCGAACTCGTCGTCTATAGCCTGACCAAATATGCCGGCGGTCATTCGGACCTGGTCGCGGGCGGCGTGGCGGGCGATCAACGGCTGATCGACATCATCCGGCCGATGCGAAACACGATTGGCACCATCTGCGATCCCAACACGGCGTGGATGCTGCTACGCAGCCTCGAGACGCTCGAACTGCGCATGAGCCGGGCGGGCGAGAATGCGCTGAAGGTCTGCACCTTCCTGCGCGATCATCCCAAGGTCGAAGGACTAGGCTATCTCGGCTTCATTGCCGACCCGCGCCAGCAGGACATCTTCGACCGCCACTGCAGCGGCGCGGGATCGACCTTCTCGCTGTTCATCAAGGGCGGCGAGGAAGAGAGCTTCCGCTTTCTCGACGCGCTCAAGATCGCGAAGCTCGCGGTCAGCCTCGGCGGCACCGAAACGCTCGCGAGCCATCCGGCGGCGATGACGCATCTGTCGGTCCCCGACGAACGCAAGAAGGCGCTGGGCATCACCGACAATCTCGTCCGCATCTCTATCGGGATCGAGGATGCCGACGATCTGATCGCCGACTTCGCGCAGGCACTGGACGCGGTCTGAGCGGAAGCGAGGCAAGCCCTCCCGCACCGCCGGGATGACTATGTCTTCTGCCGCCAGTCGACGACGGCCCATCCCCGCTGCGGCGCCAGCTTCTTCAGCGCGCGCGACGGCGTCGTCGCCACCGCCTCGTCGGCGAAGCCCAGCATCGGATGATCGGAGACATGATCCGAATAGGCGCGGATGTGCGCGTCTTCGCGGGTGATGGCATTATCGGCGAGCCATTCGCCGATGCGCGCGAACTTGGCCGCGCCATAGCAATTGTCGCCCGCCAGCCGCGCGTGGATATGATCGGCGCCGTCGGCTGCGTCGAGGCGGGTCGCCAGCACATCGTCGATGCCCAGCCGCCGCGCGATCGCATCGACATAGAGATGGAAGGACGCGGTCGCGAGGAGGACGCGGTAACCCGCCGCGCGGTCGGCCGCGATCTGGTCGAGCGCCGCCGCGTGCACGCCGCGCGCGATGACCTGATCGGCATAGCTTTCGGCGAGCGGAGCGATCTCGGCGCGGTTGAAACTCTTTCCGACCAGCAGCCGCAGATTGATCGCCTTCAGCCGCGACCGGTCGATCAGGCGCAAGGAATAGGCAGCGGCGGCAAGCGCCACCAGCGGCAGCAACAGCAGCCGCCATTGCTGGCGCCGCCGCGCAACGTGCATCAGAAAGCCGCTATACGTCCCCGACCGCGTGATCGTGCGGTCCATGTCGTACATCGCAACACGATGCGCATAGTCGCGGACGGGATCGAGCGTCGGAACCTCCATACTCCCGCTATAACCGCGCGCCCACCGCCGGCCAAGAGCGCAGCCTGCCGCAAGCGCGGCCAATTCGCTTGCCGTGCCCTGGCAAATAATCCAATGTCGCCCGCGTCATGGCGGTTTGGGCGGACTTCGAAACGAACGATGGCGCTGACGGCGCAGAGGTCCGCTTCTCGGGCCGGTTGACGCTCGCCCGGATGGGCGACCTGCCGCAGCGGCTCGACGAGCTTGGACCGATTTCGCTCCTCGATCTTTCAAATATTACCCGCATCGACACCGTCGGGGCGTGGATCGTGACGCGCACGATGCATCGCCACGACGCGAAGGTCGTCGGCGCGAGCCAGGATGCGCAGCGGCTGCTCGACGCGCTGGCGAACGACACCAGCGAGTATCGCATCCATGGCGACCGGCGCCCTGCCTGGGTGCGTATGCTCGAACAGCTCGGCACCGCAAGTGTGGCGATCTGGAACGAACTGCTTGGCATCATCGGCTTTTTCGGCGCGATGGTCGTCGCGCTGTTCAACCAGATCCGCGCCCGCCGCGCGATCCGCTGGAATGCGATCGTCACGCGGTTCCAGACCGTCGGCGTCGACGCGCTGCCCATCATCGGGCTGATGAGCTTCCTGATCGGCATCGTCATCGCGCAGCAGGGATCGGTGCAGCTCAAGCAATTCGGGCTCGAAGTGTTCACGATCAACCTCGTCGGCCGTGCGTCGATCCGCGAGCTGGGATTGCTGATGACCGCGATCATGGTCGCCGGCCGGTCGGGTTCGGCCTTCGCCGCGCAAATCGGAACGATGAAGCTGACCGAGGAAGTCGATGCGATGCGCACGATCGGGGTGTCGCCGATGGAAGCGATCGTCCTGCCGCGCGTCGCGGCGTCGACGATCACCATGCCGCTGCTCGGCTTTTATGCCAGCATCTGCGCGATCATCGGAGGCGGCATCTTCTGCTGGATCGGGCTGGAAATCCCGCCGCTGACCTATGTCCAGCGCATCCGTGAAATCATCCCGATGACCGATTTCTGGATCATGCTGATCAAGGCACCGGTTTTCGGCATCCTGATCGGCGTCACCGGCTGTTACGAAGGGATGCAGGTGCGCCAGAATGCCGAGCAAGTCGGCAAGCGGACGACCTCGGCGGTTGTCGCCGCCATCTTCCTCGTCATCGTTCTCGACGCCTTTTTCGCCGTTTTCTTCACCTCGCTGGGCTGGAACTGATGGCCGAGCTGATCGAACCAGAAAAATTCGACATTGCGATCAAGGTGCGCGGGCTGTGCAACCAGTTCGGCGATGCGGTGATCCACGAAGACCTCGATCTCGACGTGCGGTCGGGCGAGATATTGGGAGTGGTCGGCGGATCGGGTACCGGCAAGTCGGTGCTGATGCGGTCGATCATTGGGCTGCAGATCCCGACCGCGGGCGAGGTCGAAGTCTATGGCAAGACGCTCGACACGATCGTTGACGAAGAGGAATCGCGCGACCTGCGCCGTCGCTGGGGCGTGATGTTCCAGGGCGGTGCGCTGTTCTCGACGCTCACCGTTGCGGAGAATATCCAGGTGCCGCTGCGCGAGTTCTATCCGCGCATGGACTCAGAGCTGCTCGACGAAATCGCGGCCTACAAGGTCGCGATGGTCGGCCTGCCAAACGATGCCGGCCCCAAATATCCGGCCGAGCTGTCGGGCGGCATGGTCAAGCGTGCGGGGCTGGCGCGGGCGCTGGCGCTCGATCCGGCGCTGCTGTTCCTCGACGAACCGACCGCGGGGCTCGACCCGATCGGCGCCGCGAAGTTCGACGAGCTGATCCGCGAACTGGCCGACACGATGGGGCTGACCGTGTTCCTGATCACCCACGACCTCGATTCGCTCTACGCGACCTGCGACCGGGTCGCGGTGCTGGCCGAGAAAAAAGTGATCGCGGTCGGCACGATTCCGGAACTTCTTGCCACCGAGCATCCTTGGATACAGGAATATTTCAACGGACCGCGCGGACGCGCCGCCTCTGGCAGCAACGACGCGCTGACGCGGGCAGATAGGAAGAGCTGATGGAAACGCGGTCGAACAATGTTCTGGTCGGGGCCTTCGTCCTGCTGTTCACCGTTGCGCTCGCGCTGTTCGTGGTCTGGCTGGCGAACGACAGCGGCGGCAAGCGTCAGGAATATGATATATTTTTCAAACAGTCTGTCGACGGATTGAACAAAGGCGCACAGGTGCAATTCTCCGGCGTCCCCGTCGGCCAGGTGCGGCAGATCGCGCTGTGGCCCGACGATCCGCAATTCGTCCGCGTGCGTATCGAAGTCGACGAGCATGTGCCGGTGCTGCAGGGGACGACCGCGGCGCTGGAAGGCGTCGGCTTCACCGGCGTATCGCAAATCTCGCTAGACGGCGCGGTCAAGGGCGCGCCGCCGATCGCCGACAAGGGCCCCGCCGGCAAACCGGTCATCCCGACGCGCGTCGGTGGGCTCGGTGAACTGCTCAACACCGCGCCGCAGCTTCTCCAGCGCCTGTCGACGCTGACCGAGCGGCTGGCCGAACTGGCCGACGACAAGAATCAGGCGAGCTTCGCGGCGATCCTGAAGAATGTCGAGCAATCGACCGCGATCCTCGCGCGCAACGGACCGGCGATCGAAGCCGCGCTCGCCGACACGCGCGTTGCGATCCAGCAGACGGGGACCGCGGCCGAACAGATCGGCAATCTTGCCGCCGCGACGCAGGGCACGATCGACCGCAATGTCGATCCTGCGATGCGCAATCTGCGCGACACGCTCGCCTCCGCAAACAAGTCGATGCAGACGCTCGAATCGGCGATTTCGGACGCCCGGCCCGGCCTCAAGACCTTCAGCGAAACGACGATTCCCGAAGCGAATGCGCTGATCCGCGACCTGCGCCGTACCTCCTCCTCGCTTTCGAGCCTGACCGACAAGCTCGATCAGCAAGGCGCGGGCGCGGTGCTCGGCGGCAGCAAGCTGCCCGATTACAAGAAATGAGGATGACGACCGCCATGCCCCACCCGCTTCGCCGTCTTCGCACCCCCGCGCTGCTCGCGCTGGGCGCGCTGTCGCTCTCGGCCTGTGTCAGTTTCGGCGGCAAGGCGCCGCCCTTTCTGCTCACGCTCGATTCCGATGTCGCCCCGGTCGTCGGCGAGGCGCGCTCGGCGGGCGAAGCGCAGACGCTGACGATCCTGATCCCGAATGCGCCGCAAAAGCTGCGCACCACGCGCATCCCGGTGCAGCAGGACGATGCGAGCGTCGCCTATGTCAAGGACGCCCAGTGGGTCGAGGCGCCGCAGCGCCTGTTCCAGCGGCTCCTGTCGGAAACCGTTGCGGCAAAAACCCCGCTGGTCGTGCTCGACGAAGGTCAGTATCTGACCGCACCGGGCGAACAGCTTGCCAGCCAGCTGCTCGAATTCGGCGTCGATGCGCGCACCAACGAAGCGGTCGTCTCGCTCCAGGCGATGCGCGTCGCGGCGGGCGGCAAGACGGTCACACAGCGCCGCTTCGAGGTGCGCGAACCGATCGGCGGCAAGATCGAGGCAAAGCCGGTCGGCGAGGCGCTGACCCGCGCCGCCAACAAGGTCGCCGCGGACGTCGCGGCCTGGCTCGCAGGCTGACGCGCGCCGCGCCTCTTCGCCGCTCCACTCTTGCACTTTGCGCGCCTGCCCCTTAGGGGCGAGCCGCGGCCGCGATAGCCGCCTCTTTCGCGCATCGCCTCTTTCGGGTTTCCGGCGTGCGCCTCCCGCACGAGCCCGCCTGACGAAAGGACTCGCGCATGGGATGGTTCATCCTGGCAATCGCCGTATTTACCGAAATTTGCTGGGCACTCAGCCTGAAATGGGCCGCAACGCTCGGCACGTGGCAGGCCTCGACGGTGCCGATCGCGCTCAGCTTCCTCAACATGGCGCTGCTCGCCTTTGCGATGCGCGAGATTTCGGCCGGCACCGCCTATGCAATCTGGACCGGCCTCGGCGCGGTCGGCGTCATCATCGGCGGTATCGTCCTGTTCGGCGAAAAAATCGGCACCGTGCAGATCGGCTTCATGGCGCTGATCGTGATCGGCGTCGTCGGCACGAAGCTGTCGGCGCCGGCCTGATCGCTCAGCCCAGCAAGCTCTTCGACGCCTGTTCGGTCGTGTCGCGCGACAGGCCGGGCTGGGCGAGGATGCGTTCCAGTTCGGCGCGCATCATCGCGGCGCGTGCCTCGTCGAAGCGCTTCCACCGCCCGAGCGGCGGGATCATTCGCGCCGCGGTCTGCGGATTGCGCGGATCGAGCGCGATGACAAGGTCGGCGATCAGCCGATAGCCCGCGCCATCGGCCTGATGAAAGGCCGCCTGATTGCCCGTGAACGCCCCATAAAGCGATCGCACCCGGTTCGGATTGGACAGGGTGAAATCGGGATGCTCGGCCAGCTGGCGCACCGCCTCCACCGTGTCGGGGCGCATCGACCACGCCTGTACCTGGAACCATTTGTCGAGCACGAGCGGATTGTCGCGGTAGCGCTGATAGAAGATGTCGAGCGCATGGGCGCGTTCGTCGCTGTCGCCATGCGCGAGCGTCGCCAGCGCCGCCTGACGCTCGGTCATACCGTCGGCATCCGAAAACACCCCGAAGACGAGCGCCGGGATATCGGCGATCCCCGTCGCGGCAAGATAGGCGAGCGCGACGCCGCGCAGGCGCCGTTCACCCTTGGCGTGCGGCGACAGGTCGGTCGCCGGCGGTGCCTTGCCCGCCAGTATCGCGCGCCATTCCTCCTCGAGCGCGCGGCCGATCGCGGCCTGCAGCGCCAGCCGTTCGCGGCGGATTGCGTCGGAATCGACGGTGAGCATCTGGTCGCCGATGAACGCCTCGCTGGGCAGCAGCACCGCCTCGGCCACAAAGGCGGGATCTTCGCCGCGCCCACGCAGCGTCTGCGCCACCGCATCGACCACCGCCCGATGATCGACTTCATTCCCCGCCGCTGCCGCGACAAGTGTGTCGAGCATGAGCTGCTGCAAGGCTTCGTAGCGCGCGAAGGGGTCGTCATCATGCGCCGCAAGCCAGGCGAGTTCCCCCTGCGCGCGATCGAAATCGACGATGACCGGTGCCGAAAAGCCGCGGTTGACCGACAAGGCAGGGCGCCCGTCGAAGGCGCCGAGCGCGATCCGCTGCGTCGCACCGGTCAGCGTCACCAGCGTATCGGGCAGCGATGCACCGCCGCTTCTATCGAAGGCCGCGATACGCAGCGGCATCATCATCGGCAGTTTTTCGGGCTGGCCGGGGGTCGGCGGCACGGTCTGCACCACATCGAGCGCCCACTGCCCCTGATCCTCTGAAAGCGTCAGCTTGAGCCGCGGCGTCCCCGCCTGCTCGTACCAGCGGCGGAACTGGGTCAGGTCGATCGCCCCGCCCTCCTCCATCGCGCGCACGAAATCCTCGCACGTCGCGGCCTCGCCATCGTGGCGGTCGAAATAGAGGTCGGTGCCGGCGCGGAAGCGCTGCGGACCGAGCAGGGTCGCCATCATCCGGATGATCTCTGCGCCCTTGTTATAAACGGTCGCGGTGTAGAAGTTGCTGATCTCCTGATAGCTGTCGGGCCGGATCGGGTGCGCAAGCGGCCCCGCATCCTCCGGAAACTGCGCCGCGCGGAGCAGGCGGACATCCTCGATCCGCTTGACCGGTGCAGATCCCATGTCCGCCGAAAAGCTTTGATCGCGATAGACGGTGAAGCCTTCTTTCAGACTGAGCTGGAACCAGTCGCGACAGGTGACGCGATTGCCCGACCAATTGTGAAAATATTCGTGCGCGACCACCCCCTGCACCCCGTCATAGTCGAGGTCGGTCGCGGTATCGGGATCGGCCAGGATATAACGCGTGTTGAAGATGTTGAGGCCCTTGTTCTCCATCGCCCCCATGTTGAAATCACTGACCGCGACGATGTTGAACAGGTCGAGGTCATATTCGCGGCCATAGACGCGCTCGTCCCACGCCATGCTGTCCTTGAGCGCCTGCATCGCGTGGCCGGTGCGGCCCTCGTCGCCCGCGCGCACCCAGATGCCCAGTTCGACCTTGCGCCCCGACATGGTGGTAAAGCTGTCGCGGTTGACGACAAGATCGCCCGCGACGAGCGCGAAAAGATAGGAAGGTTTCGGCCAGGGATCTTCCCACAAAGCCCAATGGCTGCCGTCGTCACCCGCACCCTTTGCAACGCAATTGCCGTTCGACAGCAGGATGGGAAAGGCCGTCTTGTCGCCCGCCATCCGCACCTTGTAGCGGCTGAGGACATCGGGACGGTCGGGATGGAAGGTGATCCGCCGGAACCCCTCGGCCTCGCACTGGGTGCAGAGCATGCCGTTCGAGGCATAAAGGCCCATGAGCTGGGTATTGGCCGTGGGATCGATCGCGGTATCGACCTCGACGATAGCGCGGGCCCGGTCGCCGAGATCGACGATCAGGTCGGGGCCCTCCATATGCCAATCGTTCCAGCTTTCGCCGTCGACGCGCACCGCGAGCGGAGTCAGACCGTCACCGCGCAGCGTCAGCGGCGCCGGCGCATCGGCATGGCGCACGACCGACAGCGCCGCACCGACGCGCGTCGTATCGAGGCCGAGCGCGAAATCGAGCGCGATGTCGGGCACCTGCCATTCGGGCGGGCGATAATCGCTGCGGTGGATGGTGACGGGCGGAACGGGGGAGGAAGAAGCGTCGGTCATAATGCGGGTCTAGGCTTGCGCCGCGCGCCGCGCAATAAGGGCGGCGATGGGACATATGCTGATTTTCGGAATGGGCTATGCGGCGGGCCATATCGCCGACCGGTTGCGCGCGCGCGGGTGGGAGGTGAGCGGGACGACGCGCGACGGACGCGGCGACAGCATCGCCTTCGCCGACGAGGCCGCGGTGCTGGGCGCGCTGCGATCGGCGACGCATATCCTGTCGTCGGTTCCCCCGGCGGACGGCGCCGACCCCGTGCTCGCCCGCTATGGCGAGGCGGTGGCGCTCGCGCCGGCGCGCTGGACCGGATATCTCTCCTCGACAGGCGTCTATGGCGATGCCGGCGGCGCGTGGGTCGATGAAAGCGCACCGGTGACGGGCCGCCGGCCCGACCGCAACGCCGCCGATACGGCGTGGGCCGCGCTGCGCGGCGACATGTGCGTCTTTCGGCTGCCGGGCATCTATGGTCCCGGCCGCAGCATCCTCGATCGTATCCGCGAAGGCCGCGCGCACCGGATCGATCTGCCCGATCAGGTTTTCAGCCGCGTCCATGTCGACGATATCGCGGGCGGCGTGATCGCCTCCTTCCGCGGCCCGGCGGGCGTCTACAACCTCGCCGACGATGCGCCGTGCCACCAGAACCGCCTCGTCGAATGGGGCTGCGCGCTGCTGGGGGCGCCGCTGCCGCCGCTGCAATCGCTCGACGCCGCCGGCCTGTCGCCCGCCGCGCGTGCCTTCTATGCCGAGAACCGCCGCGTCGCGAACGGCAAGGCGAAGCGGCTGCTGGGCTGGCATCCGCGCTACCCGAGTTTTCGCGAGGGGCTGGCGGCCTGTCTTTAAGCCAGCGGCTCCACCCTTCGAGGGGCGACGGTCAAATCCAGATATCGATCGTGTGGATCAAAACGCCCACCAGTCCGCCGACCAGCGTGCCGTTGATACGAATATATTGCAGGTCGTCGCCCACGGCATTCTCCAGCCTGTCGGTGATCGTCTTCGCATCCCAGCCGCGGATCGTGTCCGACACCAGCTTCAGCGCCGTTTCGCCATAGCTGTCGACCGCGCCGACGACGGCGCGGCGGGCGTAGCGGTTGAGCGTGCGTTTGATCGCCTGGTCCTCGCCCAGCATCGCGCCGAACTGCGTCACCAGCTCGCCGATCCGGCCCGCGAGCATCGTCTCGGGATCGCGCGCCGCGCGCAGCAAGGCGCCCCGCCCCTGTTCCCACAATCCGTCGAGCCAGCGCTTGACCGCCGGGTTATCGAGCAGTTCGTCGCGCACCCGCGCAACCTTTTCCTGCATTTCCGGGTCATGCTGCAGATCGAGCGCCAGCTTTGCGAGCCCCTCTTCGACGCGGATGCGGATCGGATGGGTTTCGTCGACCGCCATTTCGCTGAGCAGCTTCGACAGGCCGGCGACGATGCGGTTCGAAATGCTCTCGTCGAGGCCGGTGAAGCGGACGATGGCCCCCGAATTGTCGTGGACCATCTGGTGGATCAGATGCTCGTTGAGGTCGAGCGTCTTCGACCCCCATTTGACCATCGCATCGAGCAACGGTTGATGCCGCCCCTCGGCCAGCGCCGCCTGCAGCGCCTGCCCGAGCAGCGGCGCGACGTCGAGTTCGCGCAGCCGGTCCGCGATCGCCGATTTGACCATGCCGCCGAGCCGCTGCTGATCGAGCGCGCCGAGCCCGTCGGCGATAATTCGCGACGCGCCGAGCCTCAGCCGCCCGCCGCCCTCGGCAGGCTGCGAGAGGAATTTGCCGACCGCGCCCGCAACATCGACCGTCTGCATCTTGCGCGCGATCAGGCGCGGCAACAGGAAATTGGTGAGCAGAAAGCGCGCCAGCGTGTCGCCGATGCGATTCTTGTTACGCGGCACGATCGCGGTGTGCGGAATCGGCAGCCCCATCGGGTGACGGAACAGCGCGGTCACGGCAAACCAGTCGGCCAGCCCGCCGACCATCGCCGCTTCGGCAAAGGCGCGGACGAAGCCGACGGCGGGGTGAACGTCCTGATAATATTTTGCGGTCACGAAGACCGCGGCCATGAAGAGCAGCAGTCCGGTTGCCACAATGCGGACGTTGATGCCGCCGGTCGGAACGGCGACGCCCACTCCGGCGGGGTGGGCGCGCCTGCTTTCGGTCGGGGGCGATACGCTGGTCATGCCGTTCAAATGGGGCAGCCCGCCAAAGGTTGCAACCGGCGGACCGCGCGCGCGGTCGCCGGTCGCGTCCGGTTACTCGGCCGGCTGCGGCGCGGCATCGCCGTGCGGCCGCGTATCGTCGCCCTTCTTGTAGGTGAGCAGATTGCTCGAGAAGAAGCGGCCGAGGCGCTTTTCGATGCTGTCGGCCAGGCTGAAGCCCGCGGGTACGATCAGCAGCGTCAGCATCGTCGACAGGATTAGGCCGCCGATGACGACGACGCCCATCGGCGCGCGCCATGCGCCGTCACCCGACAGCGACAGCGCCGTCGGCACCATGCCCGCGACCATCGCGACGGTCGTCATGATGATCGGCTGCGCACGCTTGCGCCCTGCATCGACGAGGGCCTCGACCTTGCCGATCCCCTTGTCCATTTCCTCGATCGCGAAATCGACGAGCAGGATCGAGTTTTTGGCGACGATCCCCAGCAGCATCAGCAGGCCGATATAGACGGGCATCGAGATCGGCATCCCGGTCACGAGCAGGCCGAGCAACCCGCCGAGCGGTGCCAGCAGCAGCGACGACATGTTGACCAGCGGCGACAGGAAGCGGCGATAGAGCAGCACCAGCGTCGAGAATACGAGCATCAGGCCCGACACGACCGCGATCAGGAAGTTCTTGATCAGCTCGGCCTGCCACTTCTGATCGCCCTGGATGACCTTGCGGATACCCTGCGGCATATTCTTGACCGCGGGCAGCGCATCGATCTTTTGCTGCGCATTGCCCGTCACAAGGCCGGGCGCAAGATCCGCCCCGATGACGATACGCCGCGTCTGATTGTAACGACGCAATTCGGTCGGCCCCGCCCCGAAGCCGATTTCGGCTACCGATTTCAGCGGCACGGTCGTCCCGCGCGAGGTCGGCACCGGCAGATTTTCGATCGTCGCGAGGCTGCGGCGCGAATCTTCGGACAGCAGCACGCGGATCGGTATCTGGCGATCGGACAGGGAGAATTTCGCCGCATTCTGATCGATATCGCCCAGCGTCGCGATGCGGATCGTCTGGCTGAGCGCCGCGGTGGTCACGCCGAGTTCGGCGGCCAGATCCATGCGCGGATTGACGATGATCTCGGGCCGCGGAATGTCACCCTCGATCCGCGGCGCGCGCAGTTCCTTGAGCTTGCTCATTTCGTCGACGATCTTGAGCGCGTGCTTTTCCAGCGCGACCGGATCGTCGCCGCCGATCACCATCGTGATGTCGCGGCCCGAAAAGCCGCCCGACTGGCTCTGGAACGACACGCGCGCATCGGGAATCGCCGTCAGCTTCGGCTGCAGGCTGCGTTCCCATTCGACGCTGCTGATATCGCGGTCCTTCTTGAGCGTCAGGAAGGCATTGCCGCCGCCGACATTCACGTCGAAAAAGGCGGTATCGACGGCGGGGCTTGCGCTGAGGATCGACGAAACCTGGTTCGCGATATGCTCGCTCTGCGCCAGCGTCGATCCCGGCGGCAGTTCATATTTGATCTGGCTGTAATCGCTGTTGATCGTCGGCTGGAACTGCTGCGGCAGCGTGGCGAACAGGACAATGCTCAGCACGAAGGCCGCGGCGCCGATGCCGACGATCCACACGCGGTGATCGAACAGCCGTGCCCAGGCGCGCTGCAGCATGAACTTGGCCCAGCCGGTAAAGGCCCATTGCCGCATCCCGACAAACCAGGCGAGCGCACCGAGCAAGATCGCGAGCAAGCTGATCGCAAGGAAGACGATCACGGTCAGCGTCGGCGTGCGCAGCAGGAAATAGAGCGCGGTATTCGGCGCATCCTGACCGACCGGCACCGGCTGGAAATAGGCGTAGGCCGAATAGAGGACGAAGATGCCCGACAGGATCAGGGGAACAGCGAGGAAGGCGAGCCGGGTCGGAACCGCTTCGTAGCGGGCGCGCACCGCGTGATGCTTGCCATTGTCGAGCGTCCAGCGCAGCACGCGCTCGTAACGATCGATCCACGGCCCTTCGGCGTGCGCCTGTTCGCCGTGCGCGGCCAGGAAATAGGCCGCGATCATCGGCGTTATCATACGCGCGACGGCAAGGCTCATCAGCACCGCGAACACCACGGTCATCCCGAACTGGATGAAGAACTGGCCCGAGATGCCGGGCATCAACGCGACGGGCAGGAAGACCGCGACGATCGACATCGTCGTCGCCACAACCGCGAGGCCGATTTCGTCGGCGGCGTCGATCGAAGCCTGATAGGCCGTCTTGCCCATACGCATATGTCGGACGATATTCTCGATCTCGACGATCGCGTCGTCGACCAGCACCCCGGCGACAAGGCTGAGCGCGAGCAACGACAGGCTGTTGAGCGAAAAGCCCATCAGATCCATGAACCAGAAGGTCGGAATGGCCGACAGCGGGATCGCCATCGCACTGATCATCGTCGCGCGCCAGTCGCGCAGGAACAGGAAGACGACGACGACGGCGAGCACCGCGCCTTCGATCATCGCGGCCATCGAGCTGCGATATTGTTCCTTCGTATAGTCGGTGCGGGTGAAGAGGATCTTGAACTTCACCTTGGGGTTGTTCTTCTCGATCTGCGCCAGCTTCTTCATCGCCTCGTCATGGACACTGACGTCCGAAGAGCCCTTCGCCTTTTCGATCGAGAAAGACAGCACCTGACGGCCGTTGATCTTGGCCAGATTGCGCTGTTCGGCATAGCCGTCGGTCACCTTGGCCACGTCCGAAAGCTGGATCGTCCGGCCGTTGCCGATCGAAATGCGCGTTTCGCCGAGCTGGAAAGCATTCTGTGCGTTGCCGAGGACGCGGACCGCCTGCTCCGACCCGGCAATTTCGGTGCGCCCGCCCGCCGCGTTCAGATTGACCTGACGGAGCTGCTGGTTCACCTGGCTCGCGGTCAGGCCATAGCTCTGCATCCGCGCGGGATCGAGGATCACGCGGATTTCGCGGTCGACCCCGCCCGAACGGCGCACCTGGCTCATACCCGGCACCGACAGCAGCTCTTTTGCGACCGTATTGTCGACGAACCACGACAATTGTTCGAGCGTCATGTCGGTCGCTTCGACCGAGAAATAGGTGATCGGGCCGCCGGCGATATCGACACGAACCACCTGCGGCTCGAGAATCCCGTCGGGCAGGTTGCTGCGGATTTGGGAAATCGCCTGATTGACGTCATTATAGGCGCGATCGATCGGTGTCCCGATCGCAAATTGCACCATCGTACGGCTGCTGCCTTCGCTGACATAGGAGGAGAGTTCATCGACCCCGCTGACGCTGCGCACCGCGGCCTCGATACGCTGCGTCACCTGCGTTTCGAGTTCCGCAGGCGCGGCGCCCGGCTGCGCGACGATGACCTGCACCGCCGGGAATTCGATATCGGGATTGTCGTTGACGTCCATCCGGTTGAAGCTGACGATCCCCGCCAGCAGCAGCAGCGCGAACAGGACGATCGGCGGCACCGGATTGCGGATGCACCAGGCGGAAATGTTGCGAAAGCTCATGATTCAAACGCCCTTGTGCGCAGTCGGTCCGGAGAGAGGCTTATTGCGACGACTTCTGGATCGTCGGCTTCACCTTGTCGCCGACGTTGAGGAAGGCGCCCGCAAGCACGACGACCTTTTCATTGCCGGTCAGACCCGACGCAATCGACACGCCGCCATCGGTGACGGTTCCGACCTTGACGGGACGCCGTTCGATCTTGTCGTCCTTGCCGACGATCAGGACATAATTGCCCTCGGGCCCGCTCTGCACCGCGCTTTCGGGAAGAAGCGGCGCCTCGGCCGAACCCGAGACGAGGCGCGCGTCGGCGAAGCCGCCGGGACGCAGTGCGTCGCTGTAGGGAACAGCAATGCGCACCGTGCCCTGCCGCGTGTCGGGATTGACGACCGGCGACACCTGCCACACCTGTCCGGCGATCTGCAGATTGGTGCCGACCGGGGTCACGGTCGCGCGCGTTCCGGTGCGGACACGCTGGAGGTCGCCCTCGGCCAACTGCGCGAGCATTTCCATTTCGCCGGCCTTGGCCATGCGGAACAGAACGCCGCTGCCGGCGCCGACGACCTGGCCCGGTTCGACCTGACGCGTGAGCACCAGGCCCGCCGCGGGTGCGACGATATTCAGGCGGCCATTGCGCGCAACGGCTTCCTTATACTGCGCTTCGGCAACGCGAACCCGTGCGTTCGCGGAGTCGCGCGTCGCGCGCTTGCGGTCGAGGTCCGCTTTCGAGATGAAGCCGCGTCCGACCAGTGCCTCGGCGCGATCGAGTTCGGATTGCGCGAGGTCGGCATCCGCCTTGGCAACACGGATCGATGCGGAGAGGCTTGCGGCCTGCTGCGCCTGCACCGACCGGTCGATCACCGCGAGCGTCTGGCCCGCGCCGACCCATTGACCGGGTTCGACAAGGACGCTGACGACCTGACCGCCCTCGCCCGCGACGCCGACCGGCATCTCGCGGCGCGCCGCGATGGTACCGTTGGCAGCGATCACCGCCTGGACCGATTGGCGGCCCGGGATCATCACCGTCACGGTCGGCGTGCTGGCACCCGCAGCGGCGCCCGCTGCACCGCCCGCGGCCGCATCGTCGCCGGCCTTACCCGAACCGAACGCGAACCAGGCGACGGCAAGCACGATCGCGGTCAATACCAGCGCGACGATCAGGATCGTCCGCTTGCGGCGATTGTCCGCCTCTTCGTAAAAGCTTTGGGTCGAACCCGCCAGGCTATCCATCGAATCCACTTTCCGCTCGTAGTTCACGTCGAACTCCCCATCCCTCCGCGCCGGCATGTGCCGCAGCCGTTCGTGACGGCCGCCCCTCTCTTCCGAACGGCAGGACAAATATGTCGAAGGTGTATTACCCTATTACATCACCACATACAAGAGGCGATTGAGCCCGTGCCCACCCCGCGCACAGCCGCGCGCAACTAGACGAAATCATCGGTCTTTTCCAGCGCTTATGCCCCACGAAAAAAGGCGGCCTGCCACCGCAGACCGCCCTTTTTCGAACCTTCGCTCCGCTTTGGAGCTATGTCGGTTTCAGCGCTTCAGCGCACCCTGCCCCGCCGGACCAGATTGACGATGGCAAGCAGGATCACGGCGCCCAGAAAGGCCGTCAGCAACGTCTTGGGATCGAACGCGTCACCACGCAAATGGCCGCCGCCGATCAGACCGCCGAGCAGAAACCGCCCCAGAATAGAGCCGATGCAGCCGACGATGATATTCAGGAAAATGCCTTGTTGTGCATCGGTCCGCATCACGATGCTGGCAAGCCAGCCGATGATGCCGCCTACGACGATAGCGATGATGAAATCGATCATGACATTGACCCCCTACGATCATTGTTGCCCGCCAGTCTGCGGGTATGTGCTTGATAACGCGAACGGCCCCGATTGCCTAATGAATTGGCGGCGACCCGAAGGACGCCGCCATCGGGGTCAGCGGACGCTGCCGCGGCGCACCAGATTCACGACCGCCAGCAGGATGATCGCACCCAGCAGCGACACGAGGAAGCTGTACAGCGTAATCGCGTTGTTGATCGAACCGCCGCCGATCAGCAGGCCGCCAATGAAGGCGCCGATGATGCCTACAACGATATTGAGCAGGATGCCCTGCTGCGCGTCGGTGCGCATGACGATGCTGGCGAGCCAGCCGACCACACCGCCGACAACGAGCCAAATGATAATGCCGATCATGTTGCAATCTCCTCCTTGAACATAGTCGAACGTCGATGCGGAACCCGTTCCGGCGCTCGGCCGGTCGCGGTGCGACATCGCTTCAACGATGCGATCATAATGTCGATGGAGGTCGAAAAGTTCCCGGCCGCTTCCCCGAAAGGTCACGGCCGGGACAGTGGGATCAGTTCCGGTCGGGGAACTGCTCCGGGTCGCAGGACGGGATTTAGGGGGATTGGTGCACCGCGGTTGTGACAGGCATCACAGGTGCGAAAAAAATGCCGAAGGCCGATAGCGGCACCCAAACAGGCGGCACGCAAACGAAATGGGGGCCGACATCGCTGCCAACCCCCACTATCCGGTTTCGATCGTCGCGCGTCCGTTCCGCTTCATCCCGAACCGCTGGCCTGGCGACCAGCAGCCCGCCAAACGATGCGTCGCGGCGCGCGCCGGCTCGATCCGGCGATGGTTTGGTCGGCCCCCTTTCGGGGGCCGGCCTCACCCGGAAAGCCCTTCGTCATCCGGTCTGCGCGTCCGCCGAAGCGGTCGCCGTCCAAGCGACGGTCTGCTTTCCCGTACCCGATCGGGTTCGCCTCAACTCGTGGGAATCGCGGCGTTCCGTGATCGAGCTATCGGTCAATTTCCTCGTCAACCGGCCCGTTCTCTTCTGGCTAGTCTTGCAACCACCCTTCGTGTCCCGGCGGTCCGACGTCTCTGTCGTCCGATGATTTGAAGCTGACATGAAGGCCGCGGAGCGCCAAATAAAAAACGCGCTTTCGCGCGCAGCACACGCCGCCTTCTGTGGATAAGTCCGGCATTAGCAACAAGCGGATTCGGGGCAGCATTTTTGTAACAGCGTTGCAGCATTTTCGGATTCGCCCAGAGGCGGTTTCAGCGACGACTCGCCGATCCGACTCGCCCCGCGCGACGCCGACTCGCGACTCAGCGAGCGCCCAGATCGCCCTTGCCGACGGTTCCCGACGCCATTTCGAGCATCCGGTCGAGGCTCTTGCGCGCGGCAAGGCGCAGGTCCTCGTCGAGTTCGATCTGCGGCTTCAGGTCCCGCAGCGCGATGTAGAGCTTTTCCATCGTGTTGA
Organism: Sphingopyxis terrae subsp. terrae NBRC 15098; assembly: GCF_001598815.1. Taxonomy (GTDB): domain Bacteria; phylum Pseudomonadota; class Alphaproteobacteria; order Sphingomonadales; family Sphingomonadaceae; genus Sphingopyxis; species Sphingopyxis terrae. The sequence continues at coordinate 119,213 of NZ_BCZQ01000006.1, forward strand.
GCGCCATATAGGGGCAGATGTTGCAGTTGCAGTTGCCGTCCGCACCCGGCGCACCGATGAAATTCTTCCCGGGCAGCGCGAGCTGCATCTGGTGGATGATATGCGGTTCGGTCGCGACGATCAGCGTATCGCCGTCGAAGGTCTTGGCGAATTGCAGGATGCCGCTGGTCGATCCGACATAATCGGCATGATCGACGATATAGGGCGGACATTCGGGGTGCGCCGCGACCGGCGCGTCCGGATGCTGCGCCTTCAGCTTCAGCAGCTCGGTTTCGCTGAAGGCTTCGTGGACGATGCACACGCCGGGCCAGAGCAGCATGTCGCGCCCGAACTTGCGGTTCAGATAGCCGCCGAGGTGGCGGTCGGGGCCGAAAATGATCTTCTGTTCGGGCGGGATCTGGCTGATGATCGTCTCGGCGCTCGACGAGGTCACGATAACGTCGCTGAGCGCCTTCACCGCCGCCGAGCAGTTGATGTAGGTCAGCGCGATATGGTCGGGATGGGCGGCGCGGAACCGCGCGAATTGTTCGGGCGGGCAGCTGTCCTCCAGGCTGCACCCGGCGTCGAGATCGGGCAGGATCACGATCTTTTCGGGGCTGAGAATCTTCGCCGTCTCGGCCATGAACTTGACCCCGCAAAAGGCGATGACATCGGCATCGGTCTCGGCCGCCTTGCGCGAAAGCTCGAGCGAATCGCCGACGAAATCGGCAAGATCCTGAATTTCCGGCTTCTGGTAATAATGCGCCAGAATCACCGCATTGCGCTCCTTGCGCAGACGATCGATCTCGGCGCGCAGGTCGAGGCCGGAGAGATTTTCGCGGACGGGAGCAGTCATGGCGGTTCCTTGTCGGTGCTTGTCGGGCGCTCCCTACACCGCCGTCAGCGCGAGGGCAAACGCGCCCGCCGCGGCTTATGCCGGCCGCGGCTGGTCAGCCGCCGCCAAGGCGCCGCGCAAGCTCCTCGACCGGCGGTGCCAATGCGAGCGAGTAGACCGCAATGCGGGTTAGCACCACCGCGAGCGCGACCCGGATCGTCGCCGGGTGCACGCGCCCGATCGTGCGGCGGTCATGGAACGCGATCAGGCCGACGACCGCGAGTTCGACAAGGCCGATCGGAATGTCGGACCAGCCGATCATCAGCGGTAGCGGCAAGACGCGCCCAAGCGCCGGTTCGAGGACGATGATCGTCGCCCCCAGCATCAGGCGCCGGTGCCAGTCGGTGGCACGGCGGCGGCGGATCGCAGCATAGACAAGCAGCCCGAAAGCGATCGCTTCGATTGCGGTCAGCGCGAGAAAATAAGGTGCGGTGAAAAAGGGCGGCTGGCGGTGCAGGATCACCGCGGCAAAGCCGGTGAAGATGCCAAGCCCGACGATGATCGTCGCCAGCGCGGCGCCGGTCCAGCCAAGCTGGCGGTGCAGCGTCCGGTTGCCCGATGCCGCCAGACGCGGCTGGACAACGAGCAGCCCGAGCCAGCCGAACATCGCCAGCGCGTGCAGATGCACCCAAATCGGTGCGGCTACCGGATCGGCCAGCCCGCGAAATGCGAACTGGGCGAATGCGACGAAGATGAAAAGCGCGAGGCCGATTGCCATACGCTGCCAGAAACGCTCGCCGGCGAGCGCGCGATTTGCGGTCGTTGCCATGCCATACCCCCCTCAGGCCGGACAGGCGGCGGAAGCTAGCGTGAAGCCCGCGCTGACGAAAGCCGAAATTTCGGAGGGGCTCAGCGCCCGAAGCGCGCCGTGACCTTGGCGTCGATCCCCGCGGCTTTGAGCGGCATCGCAAAGCTTTGTTCGATCGCCGTCCGGGCGGCATTTTCGGCGAGCCGCATCGGCGTGTCGCCCCGCGCCTGCTTGATCAATTCGGCCTGCCCCGCCTTGCGATTCGCGGCATCGAGCGCCTGTTCGGCATCGGTCAGCGTCAGAAGGATCAGCCCGTCGCGATATTCGCTGATCGCATCGATGTCGATTTCCGGCCCCGCGAGGCGCAGCGGCGGCAAGGTGACCGTCAGCGCGTTGGTCGCCGCGTTCCATTCAAGATCGGCGGGCTTCAGCTTGGCAAGATCGACCTCGTACCGCACCGTCCCCGGCATGATCAGCGTCTTCTTGGCCTCCAGCCCCAGCCGGTTCTGCGTCGAGGTAACGACCGCGACATAGCGCGCGGTGAAGGGCACGAGGACATTCTGCTCCTGAAGCCCCTGCAGGCTCGCCGCGACCACGGTTTGCGGCGCCGTACCCTCGCGCCAATCGCGCCACGCCGAAACCGCCCACCATGTGCCGAGCGCGAATAGCATTGCGGCGGCGAGGAGAAGAAGGCGGGCGATCATGCGCGCGGAAGAAATTTTCGCTTCGGTCATGGCGTCGTGTAGGCCGAGCAATCGGGCGCCGGGCGATCCATTTCATATCGCGCGGTCGCGGGATTATAGTGCAGAACACGTTCGTAGCTGCAGTCGAAGTCGCGCCAGTCCGAAAGATCGGCCTTGGTCAGCTTTTGCCCGCTATTGTCCTCGCCGCGCCGCGCCGTTTGCGGATAGGCCGTGGCTATGCTGCGATAATGCAAGGCCGGAAGCTCCGCTCCGTCGCCCGGCGCCGGGTTGAGCGTGGCAATGAAGCGATATTCGTCGTGGCAGGCACCGAGCCTGTCCTTTGCATCGCGCTCCGAAAAGCAGGCACGGATGATGAGCGAACTGTCCCAAACGACGTCGAGCACTTCGCTGCCGAAGCCGATCGCGTCGGGCGCCGTGGTCAAACGGAAAAGATGCAGGCGTCCACCAGTCCCGCCGCCACCCGAATAGCCTGTCCTCTCGGTCGTTACGAATCCGGCAAGATACTCCGATCCCGCCGCCTGTCCGGCCACGTCGTCGCGGGGAACAGCAATGAGATGGGGCCAGAGCGCAATGTCCGGCGCAGCAGCAAGGGGAGCGGGTAACGGCAGGTCCGTTCCCGCAGCATCGCCCGACACCGGAGCGGCGACGTGAAGCGCGCGCGCATCGCCATCTCCCGTAAGCGAGAGGCATAGGCCCCTACCGGCAACGCACAGCGCCCCGTCGCCTCCGGGTGACAGCATCACGATGCGGTCGTCTGATGGCGCATCGGGCGCGGCTTGCGCGGCGAGAGCCAGCAGGATGATCGCGATCATTCAGCTAAGCTCCCAGGTCTGATCCTCGACGCGCACCCGGCCCCGCGCCTGCAGATCGAGAAGATGGGCGAGCACCGATCGGCCCGCAGCGCCGGTCAGGCGGGGGTCGAGCCCCTTGTACATATGCTTCACCATATCGGGGACGACGCGCGGCCCCTTTTCGAGTTCCCGCAATATCTGACGCTCGCGCTGCCGGCGATGGCCGAGCATGCCGCGGACGAGTTGTTTGGGCTTTGCGACCGCGGGACCATGCGCCGGATAATAGACGCGGTCGTCGCGGTCATAGAGCTTGGCAAGGCTCGCCATATAGGCGGCCATATCGCCGTCGGGCGGGCTGACGACGCTCGTCGACCACGCCATGACATGATCGCCGGTGAACAGCGCGCCGCTTTCCATAAGCGCGTAGCATAAATGGTTCGACGTATGGCCCGGTGTCGCCACCGCCTCGATCGTCCAGCCGTCGCCCGCGATCTGCTCACCGTCCGTCAGCACGCGGTCGGGCGCATAATCGGGGTCGAAGGCCGAATCGGCGCGCGGGCCATCGTCCGAAAGCGCGAGCGGTGCGCAGCCGATAATCGGCGCGCCCGTCGCCTGTTTCAGCGGCATGGCGGCGGGGCTATGGTCGCGGTGCGTATGCGTGCAGAGGATCGCCGCCACGCTCTGCCCTTCGACGGCGCGCAAAATTGCATCGACATGCCCTGCGCCATTCGCGTCGGGTGGATCGCCGATGCTCATCCCCGATCCGGTCGGGCCGGGGTCGATGATCGCGACATCGCGGCCGGCGCCGACGATCCATGTCTGGGTTCCGGTGAAGGTATAGGGGGACGGATTGGGCGCGAGCACGCGGCGCACCAGCGGCTCATGCTGTTCGCAGTCGCCGGCGCGGATCGTGTCGGGCCAGGGTTTTTCTTCGCTCACCCCTCCCATGTGGCATCGCGCGGGCGAAAGGAAAAGCCCGCGCCCGCCGAAAGAAGGGCAAAAAAGGGAGCGGAGAAAGGAAGCGGGGAAGAACCGCGCTCCCTTTCCCCGCCCCTGCCGCCGATCCCAACCGGGGAGCAAAGACCGGCGTCAAAGCTGATCCCGTTATTGGCCCTTTTGGGCCTCGGCTATGGCGCGATCCATGTCGGCGATCACCTTGGCGCGCATTTCGCCGGACATCGCGCTACGGCTGTCGGCGGCCAACCGGTCGCGCGCCTTTTTGAGCGCCGCGACCCGATCGGCCTTGCTCGCCCCGGCATCACCGCACACCATCATCACCATGCGGTTGCGGCCGCCCTGTTCCTGTTCGTCGCTGGAAAACAGCCGAACCGATTTCGGCCCGTCCTTGCAGGTGGCCGTCGCCATCGCCTTGCCATCCTTCGAACGCCAGGCGCCTTCGCCCATCGGAGGCATCGGCGGGAGTGGCGGCATTGGCGGCATCGGTGCCAGCGCGGTGCGGAAGCGCTCGGTGCGCTTGGCTTCCAGCTTGTCCGCTATGGCCTCGGCGCGCGCGCCGCTGATGCCCTGTTCCTTCAGCGTCGCCAGAATGTCCTCGCGCGACAGATTTCCCGGCAAGTGAAGCTCGAACCGCCGTCCCGCTTCGGTACCGGGTGCCAGCGCGACGCGCGCCGCCTTGCCGTCGCCATCGACGATCTGGCGCACGACCACGCGGTTCACTTCGCGCCGCGTGCCATCGGCCGACGTCGTGACGGTTTCGCTTTTGTCATCGCCATTGGTGGTGACAATCATGATACGGTGCGGTCCGTCCAGAACCGGCGCAGGAGGAGCCGGCGGCGCCTCCGGTGCGGCGGGCGGAGCCGGCGTGGCGGGCGGCGCGATCAATCCGGCGTCCTGGACATGCGCGGTGGCGGTTCCCGCTGGGACGAGCGTCGCCGTCGCGCCGAGAACGGCCAGCGTCGCGCTGCCCACGAGAAGTTTGCCGGCAAAGCGCCGCTGTTTCGAAATATCCTGCTGCATCAACATGGTCAGCCTCTCCTGCAGATTATCGTGAACCGCCATCGGGGCGGCAAGTGACAGGCGCGCACCGACCGCTGCCTTGGCGATCGCGGCGGCATAATGGGCGGTGCGCACGCGGCGTTCGGCGGTGTCGGCCATCGTCAGCACGCGCGCGTCGCACGCCGCCTCCTGGTCGAAACGAAACGCCCGGATCGCGCGCCACGCGAGCGGGTTGAACCATTGCGAAGCGAGCAGAAGCAGCGCGGCGCTGTTCGCCCACAAATCGCCGTGGCGATGGTGCGCAAGTTCATGATCGATCGCCAGCGCGCGCTCTTCGGCGGCGTAGCGGGCGAAAAAGTCGTGGGGTACCGCCACATATCGGCTGAAAAGGCCAAAGGCGACGGGACCATCGACGGCGCCGCTCATGACGAGACGGATCGAACCGATCGGTTCGAGCGCGACCGCCTGCGCCAGCACCAGCCGCCGGAAGCGCATATGGCGCACGATCGCCGTCGCGATCAGCAACAGCGCGCCCGCCATCCACAGGGTGAACAGCAGCGGCAGCGCGTCGGCCAGCCCCCAGCTCGGCTGCGGCATCGCCGCCGGCGTCCCGATCGTCCGCGCCGCGTCGGCCGCCTCGATCAGCATCACATCGGCCGGGACGCTGGCCGCGGTCGGCGCTGCCACCGGATTGGCCAAGGGCAAGGGCGGCAGCACCAGCCGCAGCGCCGGCACGAGCCACAGCGCATAGGTCAGGCGCGGACCGAACTGGCGCGCAAAGGGCTTGCGCACCAGCAGCACCGCGAGGACGAGCAGAGCGGTGGTGACGAGCGTGTCGCCCCAAATCTGCATGATGGTCGGGCCGCTCATGACTTGAGCTTCCGGAGCAGCGCCTCGATCTCGGCGATATCGGCGTCGGTCAAGGCTTCGCGGTCGGCGAGATGCGCGATCAGCGGGCTGACGCGGCCGCCGAAGAGGCGATCGACGAAACGCTGCGATTCCTCGCCCACCGCCGCGTCGCGATCGACCGCCGGACGATAGAGATAACGCCGGCCGTCGGCCTCCGCCGCAACGGCGCCCTTCTGCACGAGCCGCGCGAGCAGCGTCTTGACCGTTGCCTGCGTCCAGCCATTCGCCCGGCCGACGCGCGCGGTCAGATCGGCCGCGGTCTGCGGGGCGTCATCCCACAGTGCGGCCAGCACCTGCATTTCGGATTCGCTTGGTCGTTCCGCCATGGTGAACCCCTCCCTTCGGCTGCGACAATCTATGCGACTACAAATGTAGTCAATTGACTGAACGGTCGATGAACGGAATTTTTCCGGCCGGTGTCGGAATTTTTGACAAGTCTGCCGCACGGTAAGAAATCGCTAACCAGCGCAACCCGCCGATTTGCGCGACGGCCCGAAAATGGCACGGCACTTGTATAGTAAGATATGTTCCCGAGTGTTCCGCTCAATGGAGCGGTGGGGGGCATCGGTCTGGTCCCTGATGCCCCCTGCCCCCACCGGGACATCCCCACTTGCCCCCGACGCAGACGGGGGGCGGAGCGGCCTTCAGGCCCCGCCCCCCGGATGCATTTCCCGCATCAATTTTCGCTGTCGTTACGGCTTCAGCCCGAAGCGGGCATAATCGCGTTCGGTCGACGGCGACAGCTGGCGCGCGATCGCGAGATCGGCCGCGGCATCGGTGGCGCGGCCCAGCCGCTGGTAGACGATCGCACGCAGGAAGCGGCTCGATGCGAGCGACGGCACCTGCAGCAGCGCCGCGTCGAGATCGCGCAGCGCATCGTCGTTGCGGCCAAGGCGCAGCCACACCAGCGCGCGGCTGTCCAGAATATGCGCCGTGCTGTCCGCCAGTTCCATCGCCGAGGTGCAGTCCTTGAGCGCGCTGTCGACCGCGACTTCGCGCGATGCCTTCACCCAGCAGCGCGCGTTGAGCAGGTCGGGCGACCCGGGCTTTGTCGCAAAGAGCGCATCGAGCTCGTCGATCGCGGCCTTGGGATCGCCGAATTCGCCGACCATCGCCGCCTTGGCGAGCCGGAGGTCGCTTTTCGATTTGCCGCCAAGCGCGATGCGATCGTCGAACATCCGCGTCGCCGCGGCGACATCGCCCTTTTCGGCGGTCAGCATTGCGACAGCCCCGATCGCGCCGAGCGACGAGGGGTCGAGCTTGCGCGCCTCTTCGGCATCGGCGAGCGCGCCCGCAATATTCCCCAATTCCTTGCGCACCCCCGACCGGGACAGATAGGCGTCCTCCGACGGCTGCAATGCGATCTGGCGGGTCAACGTCTGCTCGGCTGCCTTATAATCGCCGATGCCGCGCTGGAACGACGCTTCGCTGATCAGCGCCGACACATTTTCCTCATCGGCCTTGGCGGCGTTGACCGCATAAATCGACCGCACTGCGTCGAGCTGCGACGTCGATGGTGCGCCTTTCAGGTTCCAGCGCCGCCGCGCATCCTCGGGCGCGACCAGCCGCGGGGTCTGGCTGATGACGGTGGCAACGCGGTCGCGCTCGGCCGCGACATCCGTCGGCGCGATTTCGACGCCGCTGCTCGCCAGCACCTCGTCGACGACGACATAGCCGTCGGCCATCGTCACGCTGCGCTTGACATCGACGCCGGCGAGCCGCGCGTCGAGCGCGCCTTCGCCCTCGATCTTGTAGTCACGGCCGCCGTCGGGCAACCGGACGCGCAAACGATAATGCGCATAGTCGGGCGCGCCCGTCGCAACGGGAATATTCGCCCAGGAAGCGCGCGCGCGGTCGGGCGAAAATTCGATCAGATTGCCGACACGCGACAGCCAGCGCTCGCTGTGATTATCCTCGCGCTCCCACCCCGATCCGAACACGCCGCGCGCGGTGATCGTCACGCTGCCGTCCGCGGCGTCGGGCTTGGCTTCCAGCTTGTCGAACTGCGCCTGCCCGACGAAATTCTGCAGCAGGCCGTTCAGCATGTCCTCCTGCTCCTTGGGACCGAGCTGCGCGGTCGACAGGGTAAGCAGGCTCGCGAGCTGGCCGCGCACGACCATGTCGACCTTGATGACCGACGGAAGGTCGATGCTGGTGCTTTCGTCGGCATCGAGCGCCAGGTCGATCGTCGGACGCGCCGGACGGCGCAGCGCGATCTTCTCCAGCTCCGCCCCTTCGGCCCGCACCGGCAGGACATAGCCAAAGGCCGGCGTATCGCGAATATCGGCGAGCCGCGTGCCGAGCCCCGTTCCGTCGAGCCACAGCGGCTCGCCGCCGATCGTCGCCTTGACGATGACATGATTGAAAGCCAGCGCGGTGGGCAGGCGGCTCGCCACCGCATCGCCGAGCTGCGCATGCGCAAGCACCGGTTCGGCGTCGATATCCATCGCGTGCAGCATCGCGAGCAGCAGCAGCGTTTTCGCCTTGCAGTCGCCATAGCGGACGTCCCAGGTCTTCGCGGGCGTCTGCGGCACATAATTACCGCCGTCCATGCCGACCGCCAGATAGCGGACCTTGCCCTGCACGAGTTGCAAGGCTTTGGCGGCGCGTTCGAGCGGGTCGGTCGCAGCGGCCTTGATCGCCGCCACTTCGGCGGCGAGCGGACTATCGTCCGCGATGGTGCCGGCGGTCGCGTACAGCGGCGCCATCACCTTCGACACGTCGGACCAGCCCGAAAAGGTCGATGCCTCGATCAGCGGCGGGCTGCGAAAGCGCATCGGCGCGTCCGACGGCATTTCCGCCTGTTTCGCGATCGGCAGGGTGACGGGCAGCTCGTAATAGGCGCCCTTGCGCACCGGCTTCAGCGTGACGCCATTGGCGAAGGATTTCCATTGCAGCTTGTCGTCGGCGCGCCAGGACAGACGGTAGCTGCCCGATCCGATGCGCGCGGGTTCGGCGATCAGCGGCACAGCCAGCTGTGCGCGGCCGCCCAGCGCGTCATCCTTGTTGGTGATCGACATGCGCAGCCGCAACATGTCGCCCACGCGCAGTCCCTCGACGGGCAGATTGGCCGACAGGATGCCGGTCAGTTCGCGCTGTTCGAGCGCTTCTTCGCGGCGCAATACGGTAAACTTCTGGCCGCCCGCCAGTGCGTCGATCACCTGCCCGTCGCGGATGATCGACAGTTCGTGGACGATCAGATCGCCCTTGTCGGGCGCCCAGCCGACCGTCACATTGCTGTTCTGCGCCAGTTCTTCGGGTGTGTTGAGCTTGATGACGGTGTCGGTGTAGTTCCAGACCGTCGCGCCATCGACACGCTGTTCGATATCGAGCACCTGCAACCCGCCGCCCGGTGCAGCGTCGGGCAGGGTGGCGACCTGTGCCCAGTCGGGGGCGGGCTGATAGAGCGGTTGCTCGCCCGCCAACGCCGACCCGGCCGGGCCAATCAGCAATACCACACCGGCAACACGTCCCCATCCGGCCATCGGCCTTTTCCCCCAATCAAATGCCCCAAAACAAATTCCAGCCTGCATGGGCTGACGGCGCGATGCAACCGCCATTCCATGCCAGCATGGATCTATTGGTCAGCCGGCGACGGCACGGCTCCGCGCATAAAGGAAATAGACCGCCAGACCGCCGATATTCCAGACGAGGAACCACAGCTGCGTCTTCGCGGGCAGGCTGAAGAAAAGATAGATGCACCCCAGCACTGCGATGCCGCCGACCACCCACGGCATTGGCGCGCGGAAGGTCCGCGGTGCGTCGGGCGCGCGGCGGCGCATGATGAGCATGCACACCGACACTGCGGTAAAGGCCGCGAGCGTTCCCGCATTGGCCAGCGCCGCCAGCTCGCCGAGCGGGATGAAACCCGCCAGCACCGCGACGACTGCGGCGGTGAAGATCGTGATCCGCACCGGCGTCCCGCGCGCCGACAGCTTCGCCAGGCTGGCGGGCAACAGGCCGTCGCGCGCCATGGTGAAGAAGATGCGGCTTTGACCGTAGAAGAAGGCCAGGATCACCGTCGGCAACGCAATGACCGCAGAAATCGCCAGATAATGGGCGGCGAGCGGCTGGCCGAGTTCGCGCAGGATCAAGGCCAGCGGTTCGGGGCTGTTCGCAAAGCGGCTGTAGGAAATGGCCCCGACCGCCGCGACCGCGACGGCAATGTAGATCAGGACGCAGGCGATCATCGACCCGACGATCCCGATCTTGAGGTCGCGGTCGGGATTCTTCGCCTCCTCGGCGGCCGTCGCGATTGCGTCGAAGCCGTAGAAGGCAAAAAAGATGATCGCCGCCGCCGCCATTACACCGCGCTCGACGCCGTCAGGCCCCATATGCTTGGCAAAGCCGAACGGGCTGAAGGGTTCGAGATTGGCGGCGTCGAAGGCGGGCAGCGCGACCGCCACGAACACCGCAAGCGCGACGATCTTGACCAGCACGAGAATGGCGTTGACCGTCGCACTCTCGCGCATACTATAAAGCAGCATTCCCGCGACCACCGCGATGATCGCGATCGCCGGGAGGTTGACGATCCCGCCGAGTTCGGGGCCCTGCATCAATTCCTGCGGCACCCGCGCCCATTCGTGGAGCAGCGGCGCGGCATAGCCCGACCAGCCGACCGCGACCGCGCTGACGACCAGCGAATATTCGAGGATCAGGCTCCATCCGACGATCCACGCGATCAGTTCGCCGATCACCACATAGCTGTAGGTATAGGCGCTGCCCGACGCGGGGATCATCGTCGCCATTTCGGCATAGGCGAGCGCGGCGCAGGCGCAGATCAGTCCGGCAATGACGAACGAAAGGATGACCGCGGGGCCCGCCTTGTCGGCGCCGACGCCGATCAGCGTCAAGATACCGGTGCCGACGATCGCGCCGACGCCGAGCGCGACGAGATGCGGCCATCCGAGCGTGCGCGCGAGCTTGTGCTCATGCGCGTCGGGAACGATCGCCTTGCGGCGAAATAGGCTGTCGGACATGCGGCACACTCCCCTGTCTCACGATTTGGCGTGTTACTTTATTGCCGACTTTTGGAACGCTCGGCCGGGGAAGGCAAGCGCCGCCTTATGGCGCCTGGCGCGCCATCCACATCGCGCGCGCCCCCAGCCCCGCGGCAAGCGCGATCGCGAGCACGTAAGCCAGCGGTGCCGACCACAGAACGGTGCGCGCACCCAGGACGGCACCGCCCGCCAGCCCCGCCCATAGCCCCAGATGATGACGCCACCGCCGGTCGCCCTCGCCACGAAGCGCGTTGGCGATCTTCTGCCCCATCTGGACGAGCGTGCCCGTCATATAGGTGACGCCGACCACAGTGCCGTCGCTGCCCTCGATCGCCGCATTGACGACGCCCATCGCAAAAGCGAGGCCGAGAATGGCGACCCAGCCGGCATCGGCCACGCGCAGCAGCGCCGCGACGACCAGCAGCAGCGTCACGCACATCAGCACCGCCGGCGTGCGCCGCCGCCCTGCGCGCGCGCCGATCAACGATCCGGCGACGACGCCGGTGACGAAAATCGCAATGATGCTGCCCGCAAGCAGGGCGGCGCGATGGCCCTCCGCCACCCCGACCGCGAGGCGGGTCGAATTGCCCGTCATGAACGACACGAAAAAGCCCGCCGATTCGACGAAGCCGATCGCATCGACGAAGCCCGCCAAAACAGCGATCCCGACAGCGAGCGTGCGATAAGCCTGATCGAAGCGGATCATCGGCGGATCAGAGCAAGGCTTCGATCGCTTCCGCCAAGCGCGCGTCGCGATCGGACAGCCCGTCGGCGTCGTGCGTGGTCAGCAGGATGTCGACGCGATTATAGACGTTCGACCATTCGGGATGGTGATCCATCTTTTCGGCGATGATCGCGACGCTCGCCATGAAGCCGAAGGCCTGCGCGAAATCGTCGAACCGGAACCGGCGCGTGATCGCGTCGCGCTGCGGCTCGTGCGTCCATTCGGGAAAGCGCGCGAGCAGCGCCGCACGCGCCGCATCGTCGAGTTTCTGGACCATCCGCTTTCTCCCGCTGGTAAAGACCGTGTCCCCGCCATAAGGAAGGGCGCGATGAGCGACAAGGCCGCCCTTTCCCGATTGCCCGACGGCTGGACCGGCGGCGCCCCCGATGCCGATGCCTTTCACGCAATGGCCGACGCGGCGCTGGCCGCGCTGCCCGATATTTTCAAGCCGCACATCCGCGGCGTGGTCGTCGCGATCGAGGAATTTGCCGACGACGAAACGCTCGCTTCGCTCGGTATCGAGCATCCCTATGATCTGACCGGCCTCTACGAAGGCCGGCCGCTGACCGAACGCAGCATCGACATGAGCGGCGGCATGCCCGACCGGGTGACGCTCTATCGCATCCCGATTCTGATCGAATGGATCGAAGGCAGCGAACGGCTCGACTGGCTGGTGCGCCACGTCCTGATCCACGAAATCGGACATCATTTCGGCTTTTCGGACGACGATATGCACGCGCTGGAAGACATGGCGTGACGCTGTTGCTCCAGCTAGACCGCATTGCCTGCATCCGTGGCGACCGGCTGCTGTTCGAAGGCCTGTCGCTGGCGCTTGCGCGCGGCGAGGCGCTGTGGCTGCGTGGTCCCAACGGTGCCGGCAAATCGAGCCTGATCCGCGTTGCCGCGGGCCTGCTCCGCGCCGCGGCGGGCACGGTGACGCGGCACGAACGCTGCGCGCTGATCGACGAAGCCGCGGCGCTCGATGCCGAACTGCCGCTGCGCCGGGCGCTCGACGTCTGGGCGCGCATCGACGGCATCGACGGCCCGATGACGCAGCGCGCGATGGAGGCGATGGCGCTCGGCGCTCTTGCCGAAGTACCGGTTGCTATGCTGTCGACGGGCCAGCGCAAACGCGCCGCGATGGCACGCGTCATCGGCAGCGCGGCGCCGATCTGGATGCTCGACGAACCCGCCAATGGCATGGACGACGCCGCCCGGACGCGGCTCGTCGCAGCGATCGCGGCGCACCGCGCGAACGGCGGCGCGGTACTGCTCGCCTCGCACTTCGCGCTCGACATCCCAGATCTTGCCGAGCTGGACATGGGCGCGCGCGCATGACCGCCCTGCTCGCGCTTTTCTGGCGCGACCTGCGCCGCGCCTGGGGCAGCGGCGCGCTGTGGCTGCCCGTCGTCTTTTTCCTGCTGGTCGCGACCGCCTTTCCCTTCGCGGTGGGCCCCGACGCGCCGCTGCTCGCGCGCACGGGGGGCGGCATGCTGTGGGTCGCGGCGCTGCTCGCGGCGCTGCTGCCGATCGACCGGCTGATCCGCCCCGACAAGGATGCGGGCGTGCTCGATCAGCTTGCGGTGCGCGGCATCGCCGACGAGGTCGTCGCGGCGGTCAAGATCGCCGCCCATGCGATCGGCTTCGGGCTGCCGTTGCTGATTGCACTGCTGCCAGCCGCCGCGCTGCTTGCACAGGATGCGGCGCGCGTCGCGACGATTGCCCTCGGCCTCGCCATCGCCATCCCCGCCCTCGCCTCGCTCGCCGTGCTCAGCGCCGCGCTCACGGCGAACCTCAAGGGCGGCAATGCAATCGGCGGCCTGCTCGTCCTGCCGCTCGCGGTGCCGCTGCTGATCTTCGGCGCCGGAATGCTCGATCCGTCGGGGCGCGGCGCCATGAAACTGCTCGCCGCTGCCAGCCTGCTGCTGACGGTGATCGGCCCCTTTGCGGCGGGGGCGGCGTTACGAGGCTTGCGGGAATAGCGGGTTTCGAGCGGAAAGGGGCATCTGATCCTCATCGTCATCCCGGACTTGATCCGGGATCCATTCACGCAGCGTCAGAATAATGGATCCCGGATCAAGCCCGGGATGACGAACGAATAGAGCTCCACGTCGTCTTTGTGTTCCCCGGCCAAGGCCGGGGTCCAGAGTGTCGAGCGCTGATGTTGATACTGTAAAGCCCTGGCCCCCGGCTTTCGCCGGGGAACACCAAGCGGTTAGCGGCAACGCCCACTTTCCATCCCAATCCATCCCTTCAGCCCATAAGAAAAGGGCCGGAGTTTCCCCCGGCCCTTTCGTTGAATGGCTTCGCCTGAAATCAGGCGCCGGCGACGTCCGCGGTGTCGATCTTGACGCCCGGGCCCATCGACGACGACAGCGCGATCTTGCGGACATATTTGCCCTTCGCACCGGCCGGCTTGGCCTTGACGATCGCGTCGACGAACGCGTCGAAGTTCTGGCGGAGCTTTTCCTCGCCGAACGACAGCTTGCCGAGGCCAGCGTGGATGATCCCGGCCTTTTCGACGCGGAATTCGATCTGGCCGCCCTTGGCTGCCTTGACCGCTTCGGCGACGTTCGGGGTCACAGTGCCCAGCTTCGGGTTCGGCATCAGGCCCTTCGGACCCAGCGTCTTGCCGAGGCGGCCGACGATGCCCATCATGTCCGGCGTCGCGATGACGCGGCCATAGTCGAGGTTACCCGCGAGCATGTCTTCCATCAGGTCTTCGGCACCGACCTTGTCGGCACCGGCGGCGAGCGCCTTGTCGGCATTGTCGCCGCGCGCGAAAACCGCGACCTTGACGTCTTTGCCGGTACCGGCGGGCAGCGTGACGACGCCGCGGACCATCTGGTCGGCGTGACGCGGATCGACGCCCAGGTTCATCGCGATTTCGAGCGTTTCGTCGAACTTCGCCGAAGCGAGTTCACGGACGGTCTTCAGCGCGTCTTCGATGCTGTGCAGCTTCGTCGCGTCGACCTTGCCCTCGAGGGCCTTCTGCTTCTTGGTCAGCTTTGCCATCGGTTCAGCCCTCCGTCACTTCGAGGCCCATCGAGCGGGCGCTGCCTTCGATGATCTTGGTCGCCTGTTCGATGTCGTTGGCGTTCAGATCCTTCATCTTGATCTCGGCGATTTCGGCGAGCTTCGAGCGCGCGATCTTGCCACCGCTGATCTTGCCGGGCTCCTTCGAACCCGACTTCAGGTTCGCGGCCTTCTTGATGAGGTAGGTCGCCGGGGGCGTCTTGGTGACGAACGAGAAGCTCTTGTCCGCAAAGACGGTGATGATGGTCGGGGTCGGCGTGCCCTTGTCCATGCCGTCGGTCGCGGCGTTGAACGCCTTGCAGAATTCCATGATGTTGACGCCGCGCTGACCCAGCGCTGGCCCGAGCGGCGGCGAGGGGTTGGCAGTGCCGGCGGGCACCTGCAGCTTGATATAGCCGCTGATCTTCTTGGCCATGATGGCCTCCTTTCTTTCTGTCGCCCCGGACGCGTCCGGGGCTCAAAATAAGCGGTCCAGCAGAGGGTTATCAGCCCTCCTCCCGCGCGGAATCACGCCGCCGTTCCAAAGGAGGGCGATCGCGAAGCGCGGCCGTTAGCGGGCTTTCGCCCGAAATGCAAGGAAAGACGCGCCGCGCGGCGTGGTCAGGCGGCCGCGGCGACCGCCAGTCCGCTCCGGCGATTCTTCCACCGGTTTCGGATGATGCGCTGCGCCGGACGCTCGACGATGCGATAGGTGAGTTCGGCGAGCAGCAACACGATTGCTGCGAAGAGGACATGCGCCGTCAACAAGCCATAGTCCCAGTGCCGGAACTTCGTGGTCAGCCTCAACAGACCTTCCGCGACCGGGATATTCAGCAGATAGATCGAATAGCTGCGATCGCCGAGCCAGACGAGCGGGGCTGCACCCATGAACCGGGTCCGGAGCGCAAGGATCAGCACCGCCGGCCATGTCAGTATGGCGAAGGGCAAGGCGGGATTCGCCATACCTGTCGGAATGAACAATCCGGCCACCGCGATCGCGGCGAGCAGCAAGGTCGGGACGCGCGCCAGCAGCGCGCGATAGCGCCAGAGCAGCAAACCGATGAAAAAGCCGAGCCCGCCGCGGGCAAGGCTGTTCGCGGACGTCAGCGGTTGGCCGGCATGTCCGTCGAGCAGCAGCACCGCCGCACTTACGGCAATCGCCAGACACGCGACCGCCACGAGTGTCCGCCGCCCGACAAACGCTGCCGCAGCGAAAAGGATGTAGCAGAAAATTTCGACCGAGATCGACCAGGACGGCCCATCAAAGGTTCGCGCGACGGGCTGCGTGAACACCTGCAACATGAACAGGTGAGCGATGAAAGCGCCCACAGTATTATAGGACATCCACCAGAAGGCGATAGCCGTAACCCCGAGCATGAACAGGTGAAGCGGATAGAGCCGCGCAATACGCGCCACGGTAAAATCGCCCAAGTTTGCCGGTGTTCGCAGCGTTTCGCCAAAGCGATAGACATGCGCGAAGACAAAGCCCGACAGGATGAAGAACAGGTCGACCCCCGCCCATCCATAGTGACGGAGCCATACTATGACCGGTCCGCCCCAGCCGTCGGCAAAAACGGCACGGTCGAACATCACCTGAGTGTGATAACCGAAGGCGACAGCGCAGGCAGCAAGCCCGCGCACCCCGTCAAGCTGCTTCAATCGTCCGATGGCCGTGCCGTCCGTTCCCATTCGAAAAGCAGCCCCCTTCTGCGGCGCGCGCAATCGCTATCGCGCGGCATCCGGGCGATAGCGTACCAGGCCTTCCTGCACCACGGTTGCGATCAGCGTGCCGTCCTGGCGATAGATCGACCCGCGGCACAGCCCGCGGTCACCGCCGGTCCACGGGCTGTCCATCACGAACACGAACCAGTCGTCGACACGAATATCGTCGTGGAACCACATCGCATGATCGAGGCTGGTCGACACCAGACCGGGCGTCCAGAAGTTGACGCCGTGCGGCAGCATCGCCGACGACAAAAGCCCCATGTCGGATGCGAAAGCGAGGAAACCGCGATGAAGCAGCGGATCGTCGCCGATCGGTGCGGCGACGCGGAACCATTGATAATGCTGCGTCGCCTTGGCCGAAGCCGGGGGGCGATAGCTGCGCACCTCGAACGGCCGCCGCCGCGCCATATGGGCAAGGTGGCGGTCCGAAATATTGGGATCGGCAGCGATGAAATCGGTGAAGTCCCAGCACTGCTCGGGCGGCAGCAGGTCGGGCATCGGCACCTGATGCGACAGCCCTTTCGCCGGAATCTGGAACGATGCGGTCAGGTTGAAGATCACCTTGCCGTCCTGGCGCACGACGACACGGCGGTTCGAAAAGCTGCGCCCGTCGAAATCGCGGTGGATGCGGAAGTGCAGCGGCTTGGTCTCGTCGCCGCCGCGCAGGAAATAGGCGTGGAGCGAATGCACCTGCTTTCCGGTCTCGACCGTGCGCGAAGCCGCGAACATCGCCTGCGCGATGACCTGCCCGCCGAAAATCCGGTCGCGCGCGGTGGTCGCTAGGGCGGGATAGGTAAATTCATCCTCGACGCCGGGCACGGGGTCGAGATCGAACAGCCGCGCGACCGCCGCGACGACCTTCTCGGCCGAAACACCCGCGTTGATTTCGCGTGCGCGCGCAACGCGAGCCTGAATCTCGTCCTGACTCAGACTCATGCGATTATCCAGTGCTGCGAAAAGCGACGGCCCACGGCCATCACTTCATCCGTTCGACCTGCTCGAAATCGAGCTCGACCGGCGTCGCACGGCCGAAGATCGATACGCTGACCTTGACGCGCGCCTTGTCGAAATCGAGTTCTTCGACCACGCCGTTGAAGCTCGCGAACGGGCCTTCGAGCACCTTGACCTGATCGCCGATTTCGTAATCTACGCGAATCTCGGTCTTCGGGCGCGCGGCGGCTTCTTCCTTGCTGTTCAGGATACGCGCGGCTTCGGCTTCGCTGATCGGCTGGGGCTTGCCCGACGACCCCAGGAAGCCCGTAACCTTCGGTGTATTCTTGACGAGGTGATACACATCGTCGGTCATCGTCAGCTTGGCGAGCACATAGCCGGGGAAGAATTTGCGTTCGGACTGAACCTTCTTGCCGCGCTTGACCTCGGTCACCGTTTCGACGGGCACTTCGACCGCCTCGACGAAATCGCTGAGTCCCAGACGCTCGGCTTCGGTGACGACCGAATCGCGAACCTTGTTCTCGAAACCCGAATAGGCGTGAATGATGTACCAGCGCGCCATCTGTGCGTGTCCTGTCCTGAAATTGGGTGTGAAGCGCGGATCAGCCCGCGAGCGACGTCAGCCAGCCGACGATCAGCTTGAATACCGTGTCGACGCCGAAGAAGAACAGCGACAGCAGGATCGTCATGATCAGAACCATGATCGTCGTCTGCATCGTCTCGCGGCCCGTCGGCCACACGATCTTGCCGGCTTCCGCCTTTACCTGGTTGACGAATTCGCCAATTTTGGGCCTCGCCATATCGATCGTCCCGTCCTTCATGCGTCTCAGTTCACGGCCAGATGGGTTGCCGCCCCCGCCGCGTCAAACACGGCTTCAGGCAATAGTCCGCCCACCCTCCCCGAGCATGTCGGCGAAAGGCGGAAGGAAAACGGCGCATCTGTCCGAATGGGCGGCCTTTAGCCGCGCGCCAGGGCCTTGGCAAGCGATTGCCGCATGGCACCCCCACGCGCCGGCCTGAGAGATCGCGCCATGCACGCGCCCACAGAAGGCCGGCCGGGAATTTTCCGATCGGAACCGAGCGGCATGGCGCGCCCCGCCGCGCCAAAGAGCCACGCCAGCCATCGGAGAAATATCATGCCGGTTTCAAGATGTTCCGGAACGGTCGCCGAGGGACCGTGGTGCCCGGGGGCGGGATCGAACCACCGACACTGCGATTTTCAGTCGCATGCTCTACCAACTGAGCTACCCGGGCACGGGCTCCACAAGGCCGTGCGGCCTGTTCGGGAGCGGCGGCTATAGGCAGGGGTTTCGATCCTGTCCAGAGCCTTTGTTGCGCAAATTTTGTCCTGTCATTCATCCTCGAAACGGTCGCCGTCGAGGCCCCCGTCGGGCGCCTGATCGACCGGTACGCGATAGCCTTCGTCGAACCAGCGATTGAGGTCGCGGTCGCGGCAACCGCGGCTGCAAAAGGGCTTGTAGGTCTCGTCGCGCGGCTTGCCGCACAAGGGGCAGCGGCGCGATCGGGCGGCGGCATTACTGGGCATGGCCCGTTCCTTTCACTTGCGCATCGGCGGCGATCGCGACCGCGCGCCCGGCGCGCCGTTCGAGCATCGCGACCCAGTGCGGGTGCGCGCCGATCCATTGGGCAACGGCCGGTCGCGCCGTGAGTTGCAGCGGTCCGGCACCAACCGCGCGCTCGGCCTGACGCAAGAGCAGCGCGGCATCGGTCGCCACGGGATCGAAGCGAACCTGCTCGATCAGCGACGGGCGCTCGCGGCGCCGGATGATCTGCAGAAAGCCGAACCCGTTGGTCGCGGTGCGCTCGAACGGCTGCGGGAAATACGCATCGACCCAGCCATCTACCGCCTGCCGCTCGGCGCGGCCGGGCAGCGAGGGAAAATCGATGCCGATCGAACCGCCGATGTCGCAGCAGCGCACCACATGCGCCGCAGCGGCGGCGCCGGCTTGTGCCAGCGCCAGCGGATCGCCATCGCCGTCGATGTCGATGAGCAGCATCGCGGGCGTGGCATCGACCCACAGCGCGCCGCCGGCGAACGGCCAGTGGCCGGTGCGGACATGATCGATCAGATCGGACCAGCCCGCGTCCTCGAGCCGGTCGGGGCCGGTCGGCGCCAAGTCGGTCACCGGCAGGCCGCTCGCGGCGATGCGCGCGCGCAGGTCGGGGCCGTCATCTGGCGCGGCGTCGCTAAGCCGGCCGCGCGCGGGCTTGTCGCGGCCGCGCTCGCGCAGCGCCATGCGTATGATCTCGACCGCCAGCCGCGTGCCGAGCGGAACGCCCCTTGCCGCCACGGTCGCGACGGGGTCGCCCGGCAGGTCGAGCCGCACCACCCCCGGTTCGATCAACCGCCCGGTGATAATAGCACCGACGCGCGGCCGCTCGCCCTCGCGTTCGATCCGCGCCTCGATAATATGACCGTCTTCGATCAATGCGGCCCGCGCCTCGCCGATGCCGGCTTCGTATAGCCACTCAGCCAAGTGGCACTCCGGCACTCGTCAGCAGCGCGCGCGTCTCGAAGATCGGCAGGCCGACGACGTTGGAATGGCTGCCCGAAAGGAAGCGCACAAACATCTCGGCCTTGCCCTGGATGGCGTAGCCGCCGGCCTTGCCCATCCCCTCGCCGCTCGCGACATACCAGTCGATCTCGGCGGGCGTCAGCCGTTTGAAGGCGACGACGGTATCGGCGACGCGAACGCGCGGGCGGCCATCCGCCGCGACAACGCAAACCCCCGAATAGACATGATGGCGCCGCCCCGACAACAGACCGAGCATCCGGCGCAGATCGGCCTCGTCGGCTGGCTTTTCGAGAATGCGGCGCCCGACCGCGACGGTCGTGTCGCCCGCCAGCACCACCTCGTCCGCCGAGCGGTCGACGGCGCGGGCCTTGCTCTCGGCGAGGCGCGCGACATAGGCGCGCGGCAGTTCGCCCTTCAGCGGGGTTTCATCGATGTCGGGAGCCGCAATGCGCGCCGGCTCGAGACCGATGCGCGCCAGCAGCTCGCGCCGACGCGGCGACGTCGATGCGAGCACGAGCGACGGTGCGGGCAAGATCGCCGCCCCACTCACTTGAAGCGATAGGTGATCCGACCCTTGGTCAGGTCATAGGGGGTGAGTTCGACGAGCACTTCGTCGCCCACCAGAACGCGGATGCGGTTCTTGCGCATCTTGCCGGCCGTATGGCCCAGAATTTCATGGTCGTTTTCCAGCCGGACGCGGAACATCGCGTTGGGCAGCAGTTCGACCACCTGGCCGCGCATTTCGAGAAGTTCTTCTTTCGCCATCTATCCTCTATGGGCTCGAAATTTAAGGATGCGCGCCCATAGCTCCAAATGCGCGCAATTGAAAGCCATCTGTCGCGGTGGCGTCAGGACACGAGTTTCAGTTTGCGCGCGACGCGCCAGCCGACGGTCTTTGCCCAGGCATAGCTCGGCCAGCGTGGCGGCATTGCGGGGTTCAGCCCCATCCGGCGCAGCGCGGCATTGGCGGCATGGGCTTCGGATTCGCGGTAGCTCCATTCGCTGCGCCAGGTGATCGAGAGCGAGATCGAGGGCGCGTCGCCGTTGCGGACATAATGCGGCGCCATCACCGGCATCAGCACCGCATCGCCCGGCGCGAGCGGGACCGCCTGTTCGGCGCCTTCAAAGCCATCTTCCCACGGCAGGTTGCGGTGACCGCCGGTGTGGTAGCGTTCGTGCTCAATCCGGTGGGCAAAGCGTTCGTCGCCCGCGGGCCAGACGTGCATCACCTTGCTGCCGCGAAGCTGGAGCAGGATGTTGTGCTCGGGATCGAAATGATAGGGCGTGATCGATCCTGGCGACGAGATGAAGACGAACCCCTGCGGCGTCAGCATCGCACCCGTCCGCGGCGAAACGACGGGTTCCAGCTCGCCAAGCAGATCCATCAGCAGCGTGCGATAGGCATCGACCGTTTCGATATTCTTGAGCACCGCCCAACTGCGGTTGCTATCGATGGTGCGGATCGTTTCGGCAATCGACAGCCCGTTCGATGGCACATCCTCGGGCCGGATACCGACAGGCAGATCGCCCGGATTATATTCGACCTGCGACCCCGGCAAAGTGTCGGCGAGCGCGGCCAGCGCATCGAGCGAGAGCAAGGGATGGTCGGGCAGGTGGTGGTGCAGCAGCCCCGCCTGCGCCGGATAGAGCGCGGTCATACGCTCCAGCGTTTCGGGCGGAAAGACACGAACTTGGTCGGCGGATTGCGCGGTCATGACGGATCCTGTTCGATCGGCGGTTTGGGGGCGGCGCGCTTCAGGCGGCGCCAGATTTTCTCGGCACGCGCCAGCGCGCGAAAGCGCCAGCGGTCCGAGGCGCCCGACAGGGGCGCGTTGATCCACACCAACCGGCGCCGTTCGCGCCAGACGCTGTCGATCATCGGATGATCGGGCGCCGCGCAGCTGTCGACCCATGCGACGCGCGCGTCGGCGAGGATATCGAGATTCGCCTGCTGAAGCAGCACCCCGGGCGAGAAGCGGGCATATTCCTCGTCGAAGGCGGTCTTGAAGGAAAAGGCGCCGGGCGGCGCCACGAAGTTGATCAGCAGCGCGATCGGCCGCTCGCCAAGATCGAGCGCGCGCATGTCGAGCCGGCCCGCCTCGGCCGCTGCGGCAAGGATCGCGCGGAACCAGGCCTCGGTTTCGCTCTGGCTCGCAAGCGCCGATCCGGCGCGCCCCTTCCAGCCGCGCGCTTCGAGGTCGAGGAAGGCATCGATCCAGCCCTCGATCGCGTCGCCGCTGCGCCACTGGCGAAATGTCAGCGGCCCCAGTTCGGCAAGGCGGTTGGCCTGGCGCCGCAATTCCTTGCGTTTCTTGCCGCGCATGGCGGCTTCCCAATAGGCGCCCGGCGAAAGGTCGCTTTCGAGCAGCGCGCGCTCCTCGCGGTGGACGGCTTCGGCCTCGTCGCCGCGACCGCGCACGACTTCGGCCAGCGCGCGATGCAGCGGGCCGTCTTCGGTCAATCGCGGCACCTGAACCAGCGTTTGCGCCCACGGCGCAGCATCGCACCAGCCAAGCAGGATCGACCAGAACAGCGTTTCGCAGCCCGCGCGCACCAGCGGGGCGCCGTGAAAATGATTGGGATGCGCCCAGCCGACAACATGGCGGAGCGGCAACGGGCCGTAGCGTGCGGCGGGCGCCAGCGGCATTACGCCGATCAGCGGCCCGTCGCTGCCCGTCATCACCATCACCAGCCGCGCCTGCCGCTCAGGATCGAGCAGGTGCAGCGCCGATTGCAGGCACCAGCGTTCGACGAAGGGATTGGGCTCGCTCGCCGCCGCGGCCAGGCGGTCCCAAGCCGCGGCAAGATCGTCCGACAGCGCGAGCGGATCGACAACACGAACGGTCAGCGGCGCGGCTTCGGCGGCATGGGTCGGAAAGGCGGGATGCACCGTCATCGGCGGCGAGCCTAGCAGCGAGTTGTTAAGAAGCGGTGGCGATTCAGCGGCTTCGCACCACGCGCGCCGCCGAGAAACTAGATACCAAAAAGCTTCGCCAGCGACTTTTCCAGCATGAAAAATTGCCAGATCAGCCGCCCATGATCGCGGCGGCCCGACTGGTGCGCGGCGACAACGCGTTCGATCTCCGCCATGTCGAACCAACCCGTCCGCGCGAGCGTCCCCGAATGGGCGAGCGCGCGCGCCTGTTCGGTCAGCGCGCCGCGGAACCAGTGCGACACCGGCGTCACGAACCCCATCTTGGGCCGGTACAATATGTCGTGCGGCAGATAGCGTTCCATCGCCTGTTTCAGGATCGCTTTCCCCGTCCCGCCTTTCACCCGCATCGCGGCGGGGAGCGAGGCGGCGAATTCGACGAGCCGGTAATCGAGCAGCGGCTCGCGCGCCTCGAGGCTGACGGCCATGCTCATCCGGTCGGTCTTCGTCAAAATGTCGCCGGGCAGCCAGATCTTGAGGTCGGCATATTGCGCGCGGTCGAGCCGTTCGCGCGCCGGCGCCTCGGCCATCGCCTGCCAATAGCGCGTTTCCGCGACATGATCGCCGAGCGCGCGGATCGCGGCATCGTTGAACAGGCGCGCGCGCTGGTCGGGGCCGGTGACGCCGACCGCTTCGGCATAGCCTTCGGCGCCGCTCTTCGACAGGCTGGCAAGCGTAGCGCGGGCGCGTAGCGGGCGCGGCGCCCAGTCCATCTGCGGCCAGACGCGCGCGAGCGGCCCCAGAAGATTGCGCCGCAGCACGGCGGGGATCAGCGAACGCAGCCGTTCCTCCTGATGATGGAAGACCAGCCGGCGATAGCCCGCAAACGCCTCATCGGCGCCGTCGCCCGACAGCGCGACCGTCACCTCTTCGCGCGCCAGTTCGCAGACGCGATAGGTCGGCAGCGCGCTCGCGTCGGCGAAGGGTTCGTCGAACATGTCGGCGATACGGTTGACCAGCGCGAAATCGGCGGCCGCGACGGTGCGGGTGCGGTGATCGGTGGCGAAGCGGTCCGCGATCGTCGCCGCATAGGCGGTTTCGTCGAGCGCCGCCTGATCAAAACCGATGGTGCAGGTCTTGACGGCTTTCGCGCTCGCTTCGGCCATCAGCGCCACCACAGCGCTCGAATCGACGCCGCCCGACAGAAAGGCGCCGAGCGGTACGTCGGCGACCATGCGGTCGGTAACCGCGGCGCGCATCAGATGGACGAGATGCTCGGCCGCCTCGCCCTCACTGGCGCGGATGCGGTTCGAAAAATCGGGCGACCACCAGCAGGTCGGGGCGGGAAACGGCTTGCCGCGTTCGAGCAGCAGATAATGGCCCGCGCCCAATTTGCTGACGCCCGCCATGATGCAATTGTCGTCGGGCACATAGCCCAGCGCCAGAAAGTCCTCGACCGCCGACAGATTGGCCTCGCGCCGCAGCAGCGGATGCCGCAGCAGGCCCTTGAGTTCGGACGCAAAGGCGATCGATCCGTCCGACAGCTGCGCGAAATGCAGCGGCTTCACGCCCAGCCGGTCGCGCGCAAGGAACAGGCAACCCCGCTGATGGTCGTGGATTGCAAAGGCGAACATGCCATTGAGCCGCGACAGGCAATCCGGACCCCACTGTCGCCACGCCGCCAGAATCACCTCGGTATCGCCGCTGGTGCGAAAGCGGTGGCCACGGTCTTCGAGTTCGGCGCGCAATTGCCGGAAATTATAGATCTCGCCGTTGAAGCTGATCGTCACCGCTTCGTCGTCGCTCGCCATCGGCTGCGGGCTGCCTTCGATGTCGATGATCGACAGCCGCAGATGCCCAAGCCCGACGCCTGGTGCGGTCCATTCGCCCGACCCATCGGGGCCGCGATGGCTCATGGGATGCAGCATCGCGCGCAGCCGCGCGGGATCGACGGGCTTGGCCGTCTCCAGATGATAAATGCCCGCGATCCCACACATATAGGAAGCAGCCCTAGCGCAGTTTCAGCGCGCGGTCAGCCATCGCCTGCGCTCCGCCCGACGCGGAAAGGAAATCGGCGATCGCATCGCGGCCGCCCGCGCGCTCCTCCGCCGTCAGAATCAGCGCCAGCGCGCGCGGATCCCCGCCGAGCAGCCGCGCCTTGAGTTCGGCCAATTTCGCGGCGCGCGCGCTGCCCGTCGCGCGGCCGTCGACGACATACCAGGTCGCCGCGTCGCGCAGCACCGGGCCAGGATGAAGCAGCCGCTCGGTCTTGCCGCCATCGACAGCGGGCAGCGCCGCGCTCCACGCCCATTTGCTGTCGGGGTCGATCGCGCCCTGCCCGAAGCCGACGACCTCGCGGCCTTCGGCCTGTCGTTCATAGCCCCCGATCGCGACTGTCACGCGGCGTCCCGCGGCATCGACGAAATGCCGGACCAACCGGCGGTCGGCACCGTCGAAGCGCGGATGCCACGCGGCGCCCTCGCTCGCTGCGTCGTGCCAGCCCGGCGGCGGCGGCGCCGCCATCGTCGCGGGCAGCGGCGCGGCGCGGCCCCCAATCAGCGCGGCCCACCCCGAAAAGGCGAGCGGCAGCGCGAAGGCGACCGCCAATACCGCAGGCGCCCGACCGGCAAATCGCAGCGGCGCATCCAGCCCAGTGATGTCGACCGCCACATCGTTCGCCGGCCGGTCGAACCATCGCTTTGCGACCAGCATCACGATCAGGATCACGATCCCAAAGAATATCCAGCCGTAGAAGACATGATCGATGCCCCCCGCGGCCTCGATCCCCCAGATTTCGGCGGCGACCATCGTGCCATAGGCGCGCAGCGCATTGGCGGCGACGGTCGTCGCGAGCGCCGCGGCGACGAAGACGATCCGCCGCGTCCAGCTTTTGAAACAGAGGTTCGCGGCGAACACCGAATAGGCGAGCATCGCGATCAGGAAATTGACCCCCGAACAAGCCTCCGCCACCTCGAAGAAGCCGGCGCGCGTGGTGATGAACACGCCCTCGATCGCCGCGTCGAGCCCCGAGAGATGAAGCAGGACGACGCTGATCCGCGCCGTCAGCGTCTGGAGCAGCGGCACCAATTCCTCGCCGAAGGGAACGAGCAGCAGCGCATAGCCAAGCGGGAAGAGAAGCCCGCGCACGAGGTTTTCGCCGAGCGCAGCACCGACCGCGCCCTGCAACATCAGGACAAGCCCCAACTGCCTGAACAGGCCGACGCCCGCCGCTTCGCCCACCAACCAGACGAAGCCGCCGCCCGCCAGCCATACGGCGCCGGGCCACCACCAGACCGGCGCCAGCGTGCGAAGCTGCGGCCAGCGCTGCTGCACCAGCCAGCCGATCATCGGCACAATCAACAGGCAATGGGTGAATGTCGAACTGTGCCACCAGATGCCTGCCATGTCGGCGGCATCGCGCGCGAACAGCAGCAGGATCGCCGCCGCGAGCGCGCCGAGCGCAGCCAGATGCCGCTGCCACAGCGACCAGCCGCGCAGCGCCGCGATCGGCCGGGCGGTCATTCGGGAAGCCCCAGCAAGTCGCCGAGTGGTTCCAGCCGCGCGTCCCACCCATAGCGCGCGATCATTCGGTCACGCGCGCGGGCACCCATCTTCGCGGCACCGCCCGGATCGCCAAATACGCCGGCGATTGCGTCCGCCATGGCCGCGGCCCCATCGGCGACGAGCAGATGGTCGCCGTCGACCGCGTCGATCCCGGTCGCGGCGGCGGCGCTCGCGACGACCGGCCGCGCCATCGCCATCGCCTCGAGCAGCTTGTTCTGCACCCCGCGCGCGAGCAGCAGCGGCGCCACGACGACATCGGCGGCGGAGAGCCACGGGCGCACGTCGGGGACTTCGCCGGTGACGGTGACGCCGGGCAGCCGGGCGAGCAGCCGCACCTCTTCGGTCGGCGCGCGGCCGACGATCGCAAAGCGTGCGCGCGGTTCGCGCTGGCGCAGCAGCGGCAGCACCGCCGCCGCAAACCAGCTCACCGCGTCAATATTGGGGCGATAGTCCATCTGGCCGGTGAACACCGCCAGCGGTCCATCGCCTTCATCCACCGCCGCGAAATCCTGCGCCGGGTCGAAACGGTCGGTGTCGATGCCATTTTCGACCGCGACGGCGATGTCGCCGCCAAGGCCGCTGCGCGTCCGGAACAGCGCCGCCTCCGCCTCGCTGACGAACAGGCTGGTATCGACCGAACGTGCGACTTTCGCTTCATAGGCGCCGAGCTTTGCCGCTTCGCGCCGGTGAACCCAGTTCATGGGCTGGCGCCTGTCCTGTTCGGCATAGGTCGCAAATTTGGCCGAATCGACGTCGACGAAATCCATGATGACCGGTCCGTCGAAACGCGCCGGAAGAAATTGCGCCATCTGGCCCGAGAAGGCGACGATATGGGTAATGCGCCCGGTCGCCAGCAAGGCATCGACGTAAGAGGCGACCACGCTGCTGCAGAACAGCCGGTTCGACACCGGCTCGCCGCGCAGCACCGCCTGCGCGAGCGCGATGGGCCGCGCAGCGCGGCGCGCGTCGATGCACAGGCTTTTACAAAGCGGCGCCATTTTCGTCCGCGCCGTCTCCGCCTCGCCCACATTGTCGGCGAGCGCGGCGACATGGACGGGGGCCAGCTTGCGCAGCGCCTCGAACATGTGCCAGCTTCTTATCCGGTCGCCGCGGTCGGGCGGCCAGGGCGCGCGGTGGACCAGGAACAGGATTTCGGCCATCGCGCGGGTCAACCCAATCCGCGCGCGATCAGCGGCCCGATGCGGTTGGCCGCCCACAGCGGCAGCTTCTTCCACAGATCGACCTGCAACCGGTATTTGGCGCTGTTCGGGTTGGTGTCGCGCGGCGCCTCGCCCGGCGCGAGCCAGCGCGCATAAGTCAGCGGGCGGGGTTCGAAACCCCAATTCTTCTTATAGGCGAAGGGACCGGTGCCAAGCTTCGAACGGCCGAAATCGAAACGGGTGCAGCCGCGCGCGCGGGCATGCCCCATCAGCGCGAAATACATCAGCTCGTTGGCGCGCAGCCCGCGCGCTGCCGCCGTCCCGCCACCCCAATAGGGCATCACCGTGCCGCGCCAATAGAGGCTGAGCACGCTCGCCACCGGCCGGCCGTCGGCGCGCACGGTCAATATGTCGGCATCCTCGCCAAAGGCGTCGAGCACCGCATCGAACAGCGCCTTCGGAAAGACCGGCGTGCCGAGGTTGCGAACGCTCGTCGCGTAGATGCGGTAATGGTCGCGCCGCTCGGCGGCATCGCGCCCCGTCGTCACCGACAGATCGCCCGCCAGCGCCTTGCGCACCTCGGCGCGCTGCTTGCGCGGGACGGCGAGCAATTCGGCTTCGTCATCGGCGGCGAGGTCGCGCGTGAAGCCGGCGTAGACGTCGCCTTCGCAGCGCCAGCCCTCGCCTGCGGGCAGCGGGCCGCCGCGCAGTTCGACCGACGGAACGCCGAGCGCGCGGGCCAGGTCGGCGGCGCCCTTGGCCAGTGTGGCGGCAACCGCTGCATCGTCCGCCAGCAGTCCGCCGTCGACAGCAAAGCCGCTGCCGACCAGCGCCTGTCCGAACAGCGGCGAGCGGACATGGTGTAGTGGGACAAGCCCCGTCAGCGCGCTGTGCGCATCGCGCGCCGTGACGAGATGGCAGCGGTGACCCGCCGCCTTGGTGATCGCTTCGCACCAGGCGCGCGTATGAAAGGGGGTTGCATCGCGGTGCGCGGCGACATAGGCGTCCCACGCCGCCGCGTCCGCAAGCGGCGCGCCGGCAAAGGCGTCGCTCATCGTTTTGACCGGTGCGTTCACGCCGCGGCGCGCCACGGCCGGGCGCGATACCGCTGCGCCGCGAGCAGTGCATCGGCGCGCGTCCATTCGAAATCGTCGAGCAGCTTCTTCAACTTACCCGCCATCGCTGAGAGGCCAGTATAATGCCGGACCTTCGACCGTAGCGGCGCATCGGCGACGCGCGGCTGACCGGGATCGATCTCCCAAGGGTGGAAATACAGGATCGCGGGATGTCCCTCGCGATTCATCCGCTCGATCGCCCAGCGCGTGAACCCATAAGGAAGCAGGCGCATGAAACCGCCCCCGCCCGCAGCAAGCGTACGGCCCGCGACGCGCGCAGTCGTCACCGGCCATTCGATCAATGCGCTGTCGGGAAGCGGCTGCCACGCATGGCGCGGGCTTTTCGGCCAGCCATAATGATCGTGCACCACCGGCGCGACGCTGCTCGAATAGGCATAGCCCTGTTCGGCAAGGACGGCATGCGCCCAGGGCGTGCGCATATCGACCGAAAAGCTGGGTGCGCGATAGCCGCGCACGGGCTGTCCGCCCAGATTTTCGAGGATGGCGCGCGTCTTTTCAAGGTCGGCGGCGAATTCGCCCGCCGTCATCTGGAACACGCGCTTGTGGTCATAACCATGGCTCGCCAGCTCGTGCCCCGCATCGACGATCCGCCGGATCAGCGCGGGATAGCGTTCGGCGACCCAGCCGAGCGTGAAGAAGGTGCCCCGAACCCCGGCTTCGGCGAACAGGTGCAGAACCGCGTCGCAATTCGCCTCGACCCGGCATTCGAGCGCCGGCCAGTCGGCGCGATCGATCGTGCGCTCAAAGGCGCCGACCTGAAACCAGTCCTCGACATCGACCGACAGGCCGTTCTGCATCGTCCATCACCTCTGCCGGTCGCATAGCCGAAATCGGCGCTGCCGTCAGGCCGCCCAAACCTGCGATTTTGCGGGGTTGGGGGCATTATCTGGATCGCGCTCGACCCATTCGATCAGCAGATCGAGAACCCGGCGCAGCGCTTCGTCCTGTTCGGCAATCCGCGTCTCGAGCGCCGAAATCTGCGCGCGCAGCGCATCGAACTGCGCCGTATCCTGCGGAGCCGCGACTGCCGGCACAGCGGCGTCCGTCGCCGGCGCCGCGAAGGGCGCGCGCTCTGCGCTTGCCACCGGCCATTCGTGCGGTGGGGCGGCGTGCGGCGCGCGCGCCGATGCAGCATGCGCCACCACTTCCTCGACGGGCAACGGCGCAAGGCTCGCCTCGTCGATGCCGCGGTCCGATTCGATCTCGGCGATCACGTTGCGAACATGCTGCGCGTTGATGCGGTTGAGTTCCTCGACCGCGCCGAACAGCAGCAGGCGACTGACGAGGACGTTGAGCTTGCGCGGCACGCCTTCGCTATAATCATACATCAGCTCGAAACTGTCGGGGCTGAAGCTCGGGTTGCCCGTCCAGCCCACCTTGCCGAGGCGGTGGAGGATATAGGGTTCGACCTCTTCGGGTTCCATCGGATCGAGATGATGCGTCGCGATCACGCGCTGGCGTAATTGTTCCAGCGTCGGCGAATGGAAAAGCGTCTGGCGGAATTCGGGCTGGCCGAGCAGGAAAATCTGCAGCAGCGAATGGCCGCCGAGCTGGAAGTTCGACAGCATCCGCAGCTCTTCGAGCGCCGAGATCGCAAGATTCTGCCCCTCGTCAACGATCAGCAGCGTGCGCCGCCCGGCGCGCGCCTGTTCGCGCAGATATTGCTCCATCGCGCGCAGCAGTTCGGCCTTGCTCTGCCCCTCCCATTCGATGCCGAATTGTTCGGCAACAAGGCGCAGCAGATCGTCGCCCTCGACCTGTGTCGACACCAGCTTGACGGCGGTCAGCCGGTTCGGATCGATCGTGTTCATCAGATGGCCGACCAGCGTCGTCTTGCCCGCGCCGACATCGCCGGTGATGACGATGAAGCCTTCACCCTGCGCCAGCCCATAGCCAAGGTAGGACATCGCCTTGCGGTGCGTTCCGCTCTCGAAATAGAAAGCGGGATCGGGCGTCAGCTGGAACGGGCGTCCGGTGAAGCCGTAGAATTGATCGTACATCGCAGTAATCCCGTTGTGCTGGATCAGAAGTTGTAACGCAGACCGACGAGCGCCGATCCGATAAGCTGGCTGTTGAAGCCATCCTGGTCGAAGGCGTTGAGCCCCGCCGCCGCCGTTCCGGTCAGGCCGCGCCAGAAGCGCCGCGAATAGGCCGCGGAGATACCGGCCGACTGGACGTCGGACGCACCGGGCGAACCATTGTCGAAATAGTTGAGGTAGCCCGAAATGCTGAGGTCCGAAGAGGAATCGAGCTGGCGCCCGGCGGAGACGAAAAGATAATAGGCCTCGTCCACCGTGCCGTTGATCGCGCCGAGTACCGATCCGGTCGGCACCAGCAGCTTGCGGCGGTCGTATCCCGCACCGACACCATAGCTCCAGCGGCCATAGCGCGACGACAGGATCGCCTGCACGCCGCTGCTGCGGAACTGCGCGGTCGTCGTATTGGCAAGCTGCGGGGCAAGGCATCCACCACTCTGCTGCCCGAAGACGCAGGCGTTCACATCGCCGCTGATCGGATTGCGTGTCGGATCGAACTGCGTCGGCAGCGCCGACAGCCCGGTGGTCAGCCCGCGCCCGAAGCTCGAAAGCCCGTCATAAACGCCAAGCTGGAACAGCGTCCTGTCGTCGGGACGATAGGCGAAGCTGCCGGTATAGACCGTGTCGCCATAGCGGCGGCCGACGCGCGCGGTCAGCGAGGTGCGCGGGCTGGGCCGCCACATCACGCCGGCATCCCAGATCAGTCCGTCGGTGTCGAACGAAAGCTGTCGCGGCTGCGACGTGTCGGTGACAAAGCGGCCGTTCGAATCGCGCACCGGCACCCCATTGGTGTCGAGCAGCGGATCGCGCTGGCTTATCTGGACCTTTTCATAGCCCACGCCGCCCAGCAAGGCGACGCTGGGGCTGATCGGCACCGTAACGTCCGCGCGGGCATATTTGCCCTCGAACCGCTGGTCGAGCTGATTGCTGTCCTCGCGCTCATAGCCGCCCGAAACCTGCCAGCCGAAGGGCAGATCGCCCGGACGCTGGCCGAGGCTGGCCCAGGCGACATGGTTCGTCGAGCTGTCATAGGCATCGCCGACCGGAACGCCCGGTGCGAGCACCGCGGGTGTATCGATGTCGACCTTCGTATAACCGAAACGATAGCCGGCTCCGAAGTCGAGGTTGCCGATGCGCTTGGTCAGCGTCGGACCGGCATAGATGGAATAGAGATTGGCGACATTGTTCGCGCCGCCGATGAACAGGCCGCTGTCGGCGCCCCGACCGTCGGCGCGCGCACGGGTCGCAAGCGCGCCGCCTTCGATATTGAAGCCCTGCATCAGTTCGAGGCGCGCCCGCGCGAGACCGCTGAGCACGTCTGCATCGCCGAGACCGCCCGATTCGCCGAAGCGATGTTCGTAGCGAATCGTGGCCGCCGCCTCGGCGCGGCGCGTCGCGATCACCGCATCGACCCCGGCCGCTACGGTCGTGTAGGTGAGCACGTCGCCGCCATTCTTGAGCTCGGCAGTGAGTACCTGGCCGATCTCGAGATAGGGGCTGACGTCGACCTGGCGGCGCTTCTTCTGCTTCTCGGCGCGCTTGCCGCCCTTGCGGTCGCTTTCGCCGGAGGCAGCGCCCGAAGCCGGGGCAGCATCGCTTGCGCCCGAGCCCGAGCCGGAACCGCTGTCCTGCGACCATTGGGCCTGCGCGCCCGTCGCCGTTCCGGCGAGCAACAACGCCGCGATCGCGGCCACGCCGCGCAAATAAGTCCGGTCGCGCATCATGACGCGCCTCCCTGTCCGTAATAGGTGCCGAAGCGGCGGCCGCCCGGCGAGAATTTCACTCCGTTGAGGAGCAGCTGGATATGCGGGCAACCGCCCATCAGCCCGACCGCATCGCGCAGCGAGGATTCGAGCGTCTGATCGGCGCGCACCACGATGATGAGCTGGCCGACATGCCCCGCGAGCACCGCGGCCGGCGAGGCGGCGAGAACCGGCGGCGAATCGAGGATGATGATCCGCCCCGGCGCACCCTGTTCGAGCTGCGCGAGCAGCGTCTCGGTTCGGGCCGATGCGAGCAGTTCGGTGTCGTGCATATGCTGCGTACCGGCAGGCATGACCTTCAGCCCCGGAATGTCGGTCTGGATCAGGCAGTCGCCGAGCGACAGATGCGGGTCGGCCAGCGCGTCCATCAGGCCCGGCCCATCGGGCAGCCCCAGCGTTTCGAGGACGCTGGGTTTGGCGATGTCGGCATCGATCAGCAACACGTCGTGATCGGCCTCGACCGCAAGGCTGAGCGCCAGATTGACCGCGGTAAAGGTCTTTCCCTCGCCCGGATTGGCCGATGCGATCAGCACGCGGTGACCGCGCGGCACGACGGGACGGTTGGCGGTGCCCGCGAAGTTGCGAATGATCTCGCGCTTCACGATACGATATTCTTCCGCGATGCCGGTGACCGGCGCGCCAGGTACCACCATCCCGCGCGCGGCGAGCCGCTCGCGATCGATCTTGCCCTGCCGGTTCGCGACGATCGCCGGGGCGGCGCGCGCCACCTCCTTGCGCGGCGATGCCTTTGCCGCGGGCGTGGAGGTGGATGGGGGCGTCGCTTCGACCGCCGGTGCCGGCGCATCGGGCGGCAGGATTTCGGGCTGCGGCGCTTCGGCAGCGGGCTTCGCCTTCTTCGCCTTGCGCTCGGGTTCGGGCGGAAGCTGCGAGACGTCGATCGTCGGCGCATGCTTCGCCGGGTCAAGGCCGAACATGTCGGCCGCGCGTTCGAGCAGCGAGGGCTGGCGCTTGACGGGGCGTTGGTCGTTCATGTCCTTTTCCTCGCTCACGCGACCATGCCACGCTGGACGAACTCGGCGACCAGCAGCAGCGCATAGAGGCCGACGAGCGCCGCGCCCCCGCCGGCAAGCCAGACAAGCCGCTTGCGCCGCTCGACATGCCGGTCGGGCGTCACGACCTCGGTGATCGATCCGATGACCGGAAGTCCGCTCGCGCGCTCAAGCTTCGCGGCGGTGGCATAGCTTGTGCGCACCTGCGCCAGGCCAAAGGCCGCGCCGATGCCGCCGCCGATCCCGGCGAGCAGGACGAGTGTCAGGAACAGCGGGCGATTGGGCGCCGCAGGGCTGGTCGGCTTCGACGGCGGATCGAGCAATTCGATCCGGATCGCGTCGGTTTCGGTCTGCACATCGCCGCGCAACCGCACCTGTTCGCGCTGCGCGAGCAGTTTGTCATACTGCGCCTTTTGCGCCGTATATTCGCCGTTGATCCGGTCATATTCCGCGGCAATGCCCGGGTTCTGGATCTGCTGCGAGGTGATGCGCGCGATGTCGCCAGTGAGCTGCGCCTTGCGCGCCGACAGCGCGCTGACGGTCGCCTGCCGCTCGGCGCGCATCGCGGCCAGCGACGAATAGGCGGGGTTCTGCATCCCGCCGCCACCGCCATTGCCTTCGCGGTCGGCCTGCGCCTTGAGCGAGGCGATCTGACTCTTGAGCGCGATGACATCGGGGTGCGCGTCGGTCAGCCCGCGTGCGCGCATCGATGCAAGCTCGTTCTGTGCGCCCGCAAGTTGCTGCCGCGCGACGCCGCCGCCGACACCGCCTGCGCCCGGCACCGTCGCGGGGGTCGAGGCGAGCTGGCCGTTGGCGGCCGCCAGCGCCGCCTGCGCCGCAACCAGTTGTGTTTCGATCTGGCTGAGTTCGGCGCGCGCCGCATCGACGCGCTGGGCGGGCGATCCGGCACCGCCCGGAATCAGGCCGATATTCTGCGCCTCGAACGCGGCGCGCCGCGCCTCGATCTCGCGCAGCGATTTTTCGCGGTCAGCGATCTGCGAATCCAGGAATTTCAGCCCCTCGCGCGCATCGACGCGCCCCCCGCGCAGCTGATCGTCGCGAAAGACGGTGATCAGGCTGTCAAGCACACCGCTCGCCAGCTTGGCATTGTCGGCGTCCGACAGGCTGCCGATGCCGACGCTAGAGGTGATTTCGAAGATATTATCCTGCTGCGGCACGATCTTGATATTCTTTTGCAGCATCGCGACCGCACCGGCTTTCTCACGCTCGCCCGCACCCGCCGGGATCAGGCCGGTGGTCGTCGCGACTTTCTCCAGATTGCGCGCGCTGGTCAGCGTTTCGCGAATCTGGTCGATCTGCTGGCGCCCGCCAAAGGATCCGCCCTGCGCATCGTCGGGCAGGATCTGGTTCACATCGACGAGCAGGCGCGCGCGGCTGTCATAGCGGTTCGGGATCGACGCGATCGCCAGCCAGCCGAGGATGCAAATGCCCCAGGCGACCGCGAGCACGAGCCAGCGCCGCGTCCAGACGCTGTGCACCGCAACCCGGAATTCGTCATAAAGGCCGTTCATCGCTTGTCGTCAGTCCTTGCTGGGCAGTGGCGGTCGGGGGCGCATGCGCGCCGTCAGAACATGCTTTCGGGGATGATGATGACGTCGCCCGGCTGAAGCTTGACGTTCGCCTTGATGTCGCCGCGCTTGATCAGGTCGTTGAGGCGAAGCCCATATTCATGCTGCTTGCCGCTGCCCTTGTCGAAGCGGACGAGCCGCGCCTTGTTGCCAGCGGCATAGTCGCCGAGTCCGCCGACCGCGATCATCGCGTCGAGGACGGTCATATTCGCGCGATAGGGGATCGACGCCGGCTTTTCGGTCGCGCCCACGACACGCACCTGCTGCGAGAAGGTGCTGTTGAAGCTGGTGACGATCACGCTGACGATGGGATCGGTGATATATTGGCTGAGCGCGAGCTTGATGTCCTGCTGAAGCATCGTCGGCGTCTTGCCGACCGCGGGCATATCGGTGATCAGCGGCGTGGTGATCCGGCCGTCGGGGCGCACCTGCACCTTGCCGCCGAGTTCGGGGTTGCGCCACACGAAGATCTGCAACTCGTCGAGCGGCCCGATGATATATTCCTCGCCCGGTCCTTCCTGGTTCGCGACGAAATTGGCGCTGGGAAGCTGCGGCGCGGTGGTGCCGGCCCCCATGCACCCGGTCAGCGCGGTCGCGGCGATGCCGGAAATCAGCGCGGCGCGGGCGGCGCGAAGCGAGGGGAAGGACGTCATGTTCAATTCACCTTTCGAGCGGACGGGTGCCGCCGCGGCGCCAATCCCCGCAGCAACAGCCAATGCGTCAGGGTCAGCCATGCTGGAAAAGGGTGAACATACCGTTAGTATTGGGATAAGTTGTGTCCGCGCTTGTCGCACATTGTGCCGCTTCGGCACAAAATTTAACCGCGTTCGGTAAGGTTCAGACGAGCATCTCGTGCGCCGGCCCCTGCCCGAGGAATGCAGCGGGGCTCGCCGAGGCGCCATAGGCGCCCGCCTGGAACAGCGCGATCAGATCGCCGACATCGGCGCGCGGCAAGCCAACCTGATCGCCCAGCCGGTCGAGCGGGGTGCACAGACAGCCAACGACCGACACGGTTTCGACGGCCTCGCGGCCGAACCGGCCGGCAACCGCGATCGGATAGTTACGCCGGATCACCGTCCCGAAATTGCCGCTCGCGGCGAGTTGGTGATGCAGTCCTCCGTCGGTGACGACGAAGGTTTCCCCGTGGCTGACTTTCCGGTCGACGACGCGCGTGAGATAGACCCCGGCCTCGGCGACGAGCCAGCGGCCAAGTTCCATCGCAAAGCCGCTCTCTGCCAGCGCGGCCCCTCGCGCGCCGAGCGTTTCGGCTAGCCGCGCGCCGACCGTCGCAGCGTCGACCGCGCGGTCGCCGGGGAAATAGGGAACCCCCATGCCGCCGCCCAGGTTGACGAGCGGCGGGGCGGCGCCGACCGCCTCCGCAAGCCGCGCCGCGAGCGCGACCGTCTGCGCCTGCGTATCAGCGATCGCATCGGCATCAAGTGCCTGCGATCCTGCGAAAATATGAAAGCCGCGCCAATCGGCGCCGGCATCGATCAGCGTGCGGACCAGCGCCGGCACCGCGTCGGCATCGACCCCGAACGGCTTGGCGCCGCCCCCCATTTTCATGCCCGATCCCTTGAGATCAAAGTCGGGATTGACGCGCACTGCGAGCCGGGGCCGCGTCCCGATACGGTCGGCAATGGCCAGCGCCCGTGCCCCCTCCCCCGCCGATTCAAGATTGAGCGTCGCGCCCGCCGCAATCGCCGCTTCCAGTTCGCGGTCGCGCTTCCCGGGGCCGGCGAAGCTGATGTGTTCGGCCGCCATGCCGCTCGCGAGTGCCAGCGCCAATTCCCCGCCGGATGCAACGTCGAACCCGTCGACGATGGTCGCCATATGCGCAAGCAGCGGCGCGAAGGGATTGGCCTTCATCGCATAATGGAGCTGCACCCCACCGGGCATTGCGGCGCGCCATTCGGCGGCGCGCGCGGTCAGCATCGCGCGGTCATAGACAAAGAGCGGCGTGTCGCCCGCGGCCTCGGCGAGGGCATCGGCGCGCCGGCCCCCGATGCGCAGCATGCCGTCGGCGTCAGCAGCAAAGCCGGGCGGGATCGGGCCGTGCGGCTTCATGCCGCCACCCCTGCACCCCATTCGGCCGCGATCGCGACGCGGTCGAGCTTGCCATTGGGATTGCGCGGCAGCGCCTCGCGCCACTCCACGGCCTTGGGCTGCATGAAGTTGGGGAGCGTCCGGCGCAGTTCGGCGGCGAACGCCTCGCGGTCCGCATCGGCCTTGCCGCGCACGATCAACTGGATCGCAGCGCCCAGCCGCGCGTCGGGCACGCCGAAGGCGACGGCTTCATAGACCATGCCAGTGGCGACGGCGGCATCCTCGACCTCGGTCGGGCTGACCCGGTTGCCCGCGGTCTTGATCATCGCATCGTCGCGGCCGACGAAATAGAGCAGACCATCGCCATCGCGGCGCACCGTGTCGCCCGACCAGACAGCGGTGCCGCCCCACGTCGATGCCGCAGGCGCTGCGCGGAACCGCTCGGCGGTGCGTTCGGCATCGCGCCAATAGCCCTGCGCGACGAGGGGTCCGCAATGGACGAGCTCGCCCGCTTCGCCATCGGCGGTGATGCTGCCATCGGGGCGGCAGACGAGAATTTCGGCGTGCGGAATGGCACGGCCCATCGAGGTCGGATGCGCCGCGACCAACTCCGGGTCGAGCCAGGTCGACCGGAACGCTTCGGTCAGGCCGTACATCGGATAAATATCGGCCTCGACAAAAGTCGCGCGCATCGCGTCGATCAGCGACGGCGTCAGTGCGCCGCCGCTGTTGGTAAGGCGGCGCAGCGATGCGGCGACATCCACCGGCCAATCGACCTCGACCAGTTGCACCCATAAGGGCGGGACCCCGGCGAGCGTCGTCGCGCCGTGCCGCGCCACCGCCTTCACCACATCGCGCGGCGCCAGATAATCGAGCGGCGCCGCCGCCGCACCTGCATACCAGGCCGAAAGAAGCTGGCTCTGGCCATAATCGAAGCTGAAAGGCAGCACCGCCAGCACGCGATCATCGGCGCCAAGCGCCAGATAGGTCGCGACACTCTCGGCACCGAGCCACAGATTGGCGTGACTGAGCATCACGCCCTTGGGCCGTCCGGTCGATCCGCTGGTATAGAGAATGGCGACCAGATCGCCGGGATCGCCCGCCGAAGGGGGCAAGCGCTCCGGATGGCCGTCGATCGCCGCCTCGACCGCAGTCAGATCGCGCAGCGCACAGCCGCCGGGAAGGCCGTCGCCCAGCATGTCGGCCCGCGCGCGATTGGTAAGCAACAGCGCTGCGCCACTGTCGGCCAGAATATGCGCGACCTGCGGTGCCTTCAGCAGCGGATTGACCGGCACATGGATCAGCCCGGCGCGCGCCGCGGCGAGCGGCATCAGGCAGGCAGCGCGCGTCTTTGCGCTCCAGCTCGCCACCCGGTCGCCGGGCCGGGCGCCCGCGGCGCTCAGCCATGCCGCTAGCCGGCCGACACCCGCATCGAGATCGGCAAACGACATCGGCGCGTCGCCGATGAGCAGCGCAGGCGCATCGGCCGCGCCGCGCAGCGCGAGATGGTCGAGGGGGTATGAGGGCGGGTTTTCGGCTTTGGTCATCGGCTGTTAGGACAGTGGTGATAGAGCGCCGCACCATGGATGGGAACGGTGAACATCACGCTAATGATGCCAAGCTGCCCGCCGCAGCGCGCGGCATGGGTCATGCTTCACCGTTCGACCGTCCCCAATGGTTCGACCTGCTTGCCGCGCATGGATTTGCCGGAGAAGGCCGATTCGATGCGGCGGGCTTCGCAGGCGAAACCGCGGCGTGGCTGCCGCTTCGGCGTGAAAAATCGAGCGTGCTTGCGGGCCTCGTCAACTGGTACAGCTTTGCAATCCGCCCGCTTTATACCGGCCAGGGCGACCATATGGCCGCGCTGCGCGACCTGTTCGCACGCGCCCGCACCGAGGCCGCACGCCTGACGCTCTATCCCGTGCCCGATGCCGAAAAGGACAGCATCGCTGCCGCGATGCGCGCCGCCGGCTGGTGGGTGCGCGCGTTGCCGGCGGGCGATCGCCACTGGCTCGACCTGACGGGGCTCGATCATGACGGCTGGTGGGCCACCCGCCCCGGCGCGCTGCGCAGCACGGTCCAGCGCAAGGCGAAAAAGAATATTGTCGCGATCGAGATTCTGACCGCATTCGACGCCGATGCCTGGGCGGCCTATGAGCATATCTACGCCGCGAGCTGGAAGCCCGAAGAGGGCGACCCCGCGCTGCTCCGCGCCTTTGCCGAGAGCGAAAGCGCGCGCGGCACCTTTCGCATGGGGCTGGCGCGGATCGACGGCGCAGCGGTGGCGGCGCAATATTGGACGGTCGAGGACGGCACCGCCTTCATCCACAAGCTCGCGCATGTCGAAGACAGTCTGAAGGCATCGCCCGGCACCCTGCTTTCGGCGGCTCTGTTCCGCCATGTCATCGCGGTCGATGGCGTGCGCCGTATCGATTTCGGCACCGGCAACGACGCCTACAAGCGCGACTGGATGAACCGGCACGAGCCCTTGTGGCGATTGGAGGGTTTCAATCGCGGGCGCATCGCGGCATGGGGACCGGCATTGAAGGCCTTTGCCCGTTCGCTGCTCAGGAAAGACACATGACCGAAGCCCATAAAGTCGATGCCACCCTTCGCGCCCTGCTCGCCGACGTCCTCGGCCTTGGCGACGAACGCGCGGCAGCGCTGACCGAAGACAGCGGCCTGTTCGGCGAACTGCCCGAATTCGATTCCATGGCCGTCGCAACCGTGCTGACCGAGATGGAGGACCGTCTCGGCATCCTGATCGACGATGACGACGTCGACGGCGAAATCTTCGAAACCTATGGCAATCTGCTGCGCTTCGCCGAACGCAAGGTTCAGGGCTGACCGGCATGCGAGGGGCGAATGGACGAGCATAGGCTTCGCATCGCGCCCGACGGCACGCCCCGCGCGACGATCCTGTTCGCGGCCCCCTTGTTCGAGGAAGCGAACCGCAGCCGCCGCACTATCGTACGCGCGATGCGCGCCTTGGCCGCGCAAGGTTTCGCCGCCGTGCTTCCCGACCTGCCGGGCCAGAATGAAAGCCCCGTCGCGCTCGCCGATGTCGATTTGAACCGGTGGCAGAGCGCCTTTGCCGAGGTGGCCAGTGAAATAGAAGGGCCGATAATTATCGCCGCGCTGCGCGGCGGCGCGCTGATCGACCATCAGGCCGCGGCCGCAGCATGGTGGCGGCTGGCGCCCGTCGGCGGCGGCTCGCTGCTCCGCACCCTGCTGCGCGCGCGCGTCAGTGCCGATCGCGAGGCGGGCGTGACATCTTCGCTCGACAGCCTTCAGGAGCAAGCGAAAAGCGAGCCCTTGCTGCTCGCCGGCAATCGCCTGTCGCCGGCGATGGTCGTGTCCCTCGCGACAAGCGAGCCGCAGGCGGTCACGCCGCTGCGCACTGTGGCGCTGGGCAGCGGCGACGAAGCGATTGCCGGCACGCCGCTGTGGCTGCGCGCCGAACCGGGCGAAGACGCCGCCATGGCTGATGCTATAGCCGCCGACATCGCCGCATGGAGCCGGACATGCGGCATCAGCTGAGCTTCCTTTGCGAAGACGCGGCGCTCGCCGCGAGCCTCGACGACGCGCCGGGAACGACCGGGCTGCTGATCGTGTCGGGCGGCAACGAGATCCGCAGCGGCGCGCATCGCGGCATGGCGATGCTGGCGCAGCGGGTCGCGGCGGCGGGCCATCCGGTCTTTCGCTTCGACCGCCGCGGGATCGGTGACAGCGAGGGCGAAAATGGTGGCTATACGCGCAGCGGCGCCGACATCGCCGCCGCGATCGCCGCGTTTCGCACGGCTGCGCCGCACGTCACCCGCATCCTTGCCTTCGGCAATTGCGACGCGGCGAGCGCGCTGCTGCTGCACCAGCCGCTCCCGCTCGACGGTCTGATCCTCGCCAATCCGTGGACTTATGATGACGCGGAACCAGATCCAGGCGAACAGCCGGCGCTGCCGCCAGCCTCGGCGATCCGCGCACGCTATCTGGCGCGGATCAAGGATCCGAAAAGCCTGCTGCGCCTGCTGAAGGGCGAGATCGATATCGGCAAACTGGTCCGCGGCCTGTCGGCGATGAAACGGACGCCGCAAGCCGCCGCACCCGACAGCCTCGCCGCGCGGCTCGACGCGGCGATGACCGCGCTGGCTTGCCCCTCGACGATCCTGCTCGCGACCGGCGACCGCACCGCGCAGGCATTCATCGCGCATTGCCGGCCCGCAAACATCCCGGTCGAACATCTCGAAAGCGCATCGCACAGCTTCGCTGGCGGTGACGCGGATTGGCTTTTTGCAAGAATATTGGAACGGCTGCGCTGACGGCGGCTTTGGGACCGAATGCGGACATTGCCACTTCCCCACCCGCTCACCCTGAGCTTGTAGAAGGGTGAACGGAGTGGGGTAGGCGAGCCTATTCGCCTTTCGTCATCCCGGACTTGATCCGGGATCCATTCACGCAGCGTCGGAACAATGGATTCCGGATCAAGTCCGGGATGACGGTGAAAAAAGTCGTTCGGCGCGACTCGCGAAATATAGGCCCTGCAAGCTCGCAATCGATCACGGATAGCCCGGCGTCTTGGGCGCGTCGGGCAGCGGAATGAATTCTTCGCTGTCGCCCGCGACCAGCGGGAAATTGCCATTCTTCCAGTCGTGCTTCGCCTGATTGATCCGGTCGCGCGACGAGCTGACGAAATTCCACCACAGGTGCCGCGGGGTGCGGAAGGCTTCGCCGCCGAGCAGCATCACGCGTGCGTCGGTGGCGGCGCGCAGCGTCATCGCCTGCCCCGGCTTCAATATATAGAGGCTGTAACGGTCGAGCGCTTCGCCATCGAGGGTCGCATCGCCCATCGCGACCAGCACCGCGCGCTCGTCGGCCTCCGCTTCGATCGGCAGACTTGCCCCCGCCGCCATCAATATGTCGGCATAGATGGTCGCGGCGTGCTGGGTGATCGGCGATGTCGCGCCCCACAGCGTCCCCATGATCACGCGTGCCGACACCTTGCCGTCCTCGACCAGCGGCAGATCCTCCTTGGCGACATGCTCGAACGCCGGGTCGATCTCCTCCTTGCCGTCGGGCAGCGCCAGCCACGTCTGCATGCCCGAGATCGGCGATCCGGTCGCGCGCTCGGCCGCGGGCGTGCGCTCCGAATGGACGATGCCGCGCCCGGCGGTCATCAGATTGCACGCGCCCGGCCGGATCGTCGCCCAAGTGCCAAGACTGTCGCGATGGTCGATCGCGCCTTCGAACAAATAGGTGACGGTGGCGAGGT
The DNA here is from genome assembly GCF_001598815.1 of Sphingopyxis terrae subsp. terrae NBRC 15098. GTDB lineage: Bacteria > Pseudomonadota > Alphaproteobacteria > Sphingomonadales > Sphingomonadaceae > Sphingopyxis > Sphingopyxis terrae. The sequence goes on from NZ_BCZQ01000006.1 coordinate 161,589, forward strand.
TGATGTGCGGATGCGGGCGCACGTCCATCCCCTGCCCGATGTCGAAATGCGCCGGCCCGAACTGATCGACGAAGATGAAGGGGCCGACCATCGTCCGCTCCTTGTTCGGCAGCGTGCGCCGCACATCGAAGGCCCCGATGTCATGGGTCGAGGGGGTAATGACAGTGAACATCAGCCGATCCTTTCCAGCCTGTGGCGCGTCTTGTCGGTTTCGACCGTGCCGGTGTTGCGCGTCGATCCCGGTTCGAGCAGCAGCACATGGCACTCGCCGTCCAGCGCCTCGGGACAATGTTCGGTTCCGTGCGGAACGATGATGAATTCGCCCGGCCCGACGATCACATCGCCGCTGCGCAGGCCCATCTTCATCCGGCCCTGCACCACCAGAAACAATTCATCTTCCGTTTCATGGTGATGCCAGTCGAACTTGCCTTCGAATTTGACCAGCTTGACCTGAAAATCATTGATGTCGCCGGCGACACGCGGGTTCCAGTGATCGTGGAAGGTCGCAAAGGCTGCGGCGAGGTTGACCTTGTCGATCGTCATGGCACGGGCGCCCGCAATATCTTGTCCATCGCCTTGCCCTTCGCCAGTTCGTCGATCAGCTTGTCGAGATAGCGTATCTCGCGCATCAGCGGATCGTCGATTTCTTCGATACGCACGCCGCAGATGACGCCGCGAATCTGCGTGCGTGCCGCATTCATCGCCGGCGCGCCCGCGATAAAGCTGGCGTAATCGGTGCCGGCCGCGAGCAACGCCTTGAGCTCCCGCTGGCTGTAGCCGGTGAGCCAACCGATAACCTGATCCACCTCGGCCTTCGTTCGCCCCTTGCGTTCGGCCTTGGCGACCAGCAGCGGGTAAACCTTCGCGAAGCTCATGCGATAGATGCGATGCTCGGTCATCCGCGCCTCATTCGCCCGGCGCGAGCGCCCGGATCGCCAGCGCGTGAACGCGGTTGCCCGGCATGTCGCCGAGCGCCTTGTTCACTGCCCGCTGGCGCGCGACGCGGGTCTGGCCCGCGAAGCCCGCCCATCGGATCGTCAGGCTGAAATGCGATTCGCCGCTGCCGTCATCGCCGGCGTGGCCGTGATGCTGGGCGCTGTCGTTATTCAGGGTGAAATCGGCGTCGGGGAAAGCCGCGGCGAGCAGCGCTTCCATTTCGCGTTGGGCTGGACCTTTTTGCGTCATGCCCCCATGTTGGGAGCAGATACCCAGCATGACAAGCCCCCGCTCCCCCCGATTCCACGGCCGCGTTCCGCGTGAGGCCCCTTGCGCCGTTCCCGGCTGCCAAGAGCCCGGCGAATTTCGCGCCCCCGCGTCGCCGCATCGCTCGCCCGACGGACCGCCGCCCTATCGCTGGCTGTGCCTCGATCATGTTCGCGAATTCAACGCGGGCTATAATTATTTCGAGGGCATGAATGCCGACCAGATCATGGCCGCGCAGTCGCCGACCGCGGGTTGGGAGACCGAAAGCCGCACCTTTCGCGCTGCCGGCAGCGCCGACCTGCCGCCGCGCTGGGCCGATTTCAAGGATCCGATGGATGCGCTCGGCGCGCGCTTTCGCCAGCGCATGGACGAGGCGCGGCGCGAAGCCGCCGACCCGCGCTTCACGCGCGAGGAGCATCGCGCGCTGCAACTGATGGGGCTCGCCACCGATGCCGACCGCGCCGCGCTGCGCCGCCGCTACAGCGAGCTGGTGCGCAAATATCACCCCGACCGCAACGGCGGCGACCGCAGCCATGAGGTGCGGCTGGGCGAAGTCGTCGCGGCCTATCAATTGCTGCGCAAGACCAAGGCATTTGCATAGGAGAGGCACGGATGAGCGAACTCGACGCGGCGCGGATCGAAACGGTGAAACGCCATATGGCGCTGGAGATCACCCACGACTGGGACGGGGTGATCGCGACCTTCGACCATCCGCGCTACGAACTGCTCGGCCCCGGCACCGTCTTTGACGGCGAGGCGGCGGTGCGATCCTATTTCGCCGCGTCGCGCGAGCCCTTCCCCGATCAGGCGAACGAGATCATCGCGATCGCCGCCGACGCGGCGACGAATACGGTGCTCGTCGAATTCTGGCTGACGGGCACGCACCTCGGCCCGCTGAAGCTGGGGCTGCGCACCGTCGAGCCGACGGGCAAGGCCTTTCGTATCCGTATGGCGGCGAGTTTCGAATTCGCACCAGGCAGCGACCGGATCGTCTGCGAGCGTCCCTATTACGACCAGTCGGCGGTGATGAAGGCGCTTGATCTGTTCTGAATAAGGCGTTGCAAGGGGCAACCCATCGCGATACCGCGCTAGCCGAAGCGTCGGCCCGTCCGGCGACTCTCTCCCGATGCGTTTTGCTGGACCTTGCGACATGACCGATATTCCGAACAGCCTTCCCGACCATCATGGTTCGACGCTGCTGGCAGCGCCCGATACCGAGGTCGATGCGCGCGAGCTGTTCGGGGTCGACATCGACATGAAGGTGCCGGCGTTCAGCGAATCCGACGAGCGGGTTCCCGACCTCGACCCCTCCTATGTCTTCGACGGCGACACCACGCTCGCGATCCTCGCGGGCTTCAAATATAACCGCCGCGTCATGGTGCAGGGCTATCACGGCACCGGCAAATCGACGCATATCGAACAGGTGGCGGCGCGGCTGAAATGGCCGTGCATCCGTATCAACCTCGACGCGCATATCAGCCGCCTCGACCTTGTCGGGCGCGATGCGATCGTGCTGCGCGACGGCAAGCAGGTGACCGAATTCCGCGAAGGCCTGCTTCCCTGGGCGCTGCAGACGCCGACCGCGCTCGTCTTCGACGAATATGACGCGGGGCGGCCCGACGTGATGTTCGTGATCCAGCGCGTGCTGGAGGCCGAAGGCAAGCTGACGCTGCTCGATCAGAACCGCGTCATCCGCCCGAACCCGCACTTCCGCCTGTTCGCCACCGCGAACACCGTCGGGCTGGGCGACACGAGCGGGCTCTATCACGGCACGCAGCAGATCAACCAGGGCCAGATGGACCGCTGGAACATCGTCGTGACGCTGAACTATCTGCCCGCGGCGACCGAGAGCGAGATCATCCTGAAGAAGGTGCCGGGCACCGACGATGCCACCGTCGCCAATATGGTGAAGGTTGCGGATCTGACGCGTCAGGGCTTCGTCAACGGCGATATCTCGACTGTCATGTCGCCGCGTACCGTCATCAGCTGGGCGCAGAATGCGGCGATCTTCCACAGCCTGGGCTTCGCCTTCCGCCTGTCGTTCCTCAACAAGTGCGACGAGGCCGAGCGGATGATCGTCGCCGAATATTATCAGCGCGTGTTCGGCGAAGACCTGCCCGAAGGCGTCGTCGGCAAATAAGGCGGGAGGGCGCGATGCGCCCTTTCCCTCGCGTTCAGCGCAGCACCGCCTCGGCATCGACGAGCCGGATGTCGTGCATCATGTTCAGAGAGGCTTCGAAATAGCCCTTGTGCGACGCGCCGACGATGACGAGCGCGCGCGCCCCGGGCTGCGCCGCCATCGCGGCGCGGATATTGGCGACCATGCGCAGGTTCCGCGTTTCCCACCAGCCGGTGTAGTAGCGGCCGTAATGCTGCGGCGAGGGTTCGGCGAGCGCGGCGCCGAAATCGCTGTCGAACGCCATCCGCATCGCCTCCGGGCTGTTGTAGGCGCGATAGAGGGCGAGCACGCCGTCACCGTCGAGCCGCTTTCTGAGGTCGGCATCGATAGCGCTGCGCTTCGCGGTCACCGGATTGTCCCAAGCGCGCTGGATCGCTTCGCCATAACCCGCTTCGCCCGCAACGCGGTTGATCGTCGCATCGGCGCTGTGATCGTCGACCGAATAGACCCGGTCGAGTCCCAGCCGCGCGGCCAGCGCCGCGCCGATCAGGAAATTTTCGTTGCGGCGTGTTGTCAGCATCGTCAGGCGCTCGACCAGCACCGCATCGAGCCCATCGCCCGCGCGCCGTTCGGTCGCAGGCAAGCGCAACCATTGGACCAGCGCCGATGCCTGCTCGCCGCCCGCCAGGAAAACCGCGGCGAGATGCCGGCGCTGCGCCGCGGTGGGCTCGGCGGGCCAGTCGGCGAGGAGCCGCTCCGCCTCAACCGTCGCCGCCGGAACGTCGAGCCCCGTCGCCGCGCGCGCCGGTTCGGGGTTCCAGCAATAATCGTCATACACGCCGGGATAGATCGGTTTGTAGCGCAGCAGCATCTCGCAATCGGGACCCGAGAGCCCTTCGATGGTGACGATCTGCGGTCGCCACGCGGCGAGCCTAGTCAGCAGCGGGTCGAGGGCTTTGGCATCGAAATCCTTGGGAAAGCCCGACAGGTGCGGCGATCCGAGCACGAGTGCCTGCCCCGGCTCGCCCGCGACAGTCTGCTTGAGCCGGCTGGGGTCGAAGCTCGGCTCATAGGCGGGAGCCGCGGGCGCGGCGGTTGCAGCGAGCATCAGCGCGGCAAGTGCGAACATCATTTTCCTTCCCTGTCGCTGCACGGCCGACCGCGCGCAGTGGAGCCACTATACCAACGTGTATTAATTCATCAATACAGCCTGAAGCCGCACTTCGCGCTTCCAAAGCCCGCTGCGCTCTGCCAGCGTCGCCGCCATGATCCGGCGATTCCCGCGCATGCCCCGCCCCCCCAAGCGCTTGCTCGCTTTCGCTCTCGCCCTCCCGCTTGCAGGGTGTGCGACCGCGGTCGATTATGGCAAGGTTCCGCATTCGGCCTATGTCGCCGACGCACGCTGCACCGCGCAGGCCGGGGCGGAGGTCGATACCGCGGCGCTGCCGCTCTTCTTCGTGACGAGCCGCCTACCCGATTGCCGGACGCCCGACATCCGGCTGACCAACCATCGCGGCGACCGCATCCGCTATGGCCGCTTTGCAGCGCCGCACGACAGGAAGGTCGACGGCAAGACACGCTTTCTGACCCCGCTTGCCTTTCAGGAGGCGGGCGACTGGTGGGCGGGTCTGCAGGCCGAAACCGATCGCCGTCAGGGCCGCGTCCTCCTCTATGTCCATGGCTATCGCGAGACGTTCGAAACGACGTCGAAGGATGCGGCGCAGATCGCGCGGATGACCGGTTTCGACGGGCCCATCGTCGAATATAGCTGGCCGTCGCAGGGCAAGCTGCTGAGCTATGCCGTCGACGAAACCAACATGTATCATGACGTGCGCAATTTCCGCCTGTTCCTGAAGGCGCTGGCCGAGCGTCCGTGGGTAAAGGAAATCGTCGTCGTTTCGCATTCGCTCGGCGCGCGGCTGGTGATACCCGCAATCGCCTATGTCGACCGGACGGCGCCGAGCGCGGACAGCAGCAACATTTCCAACATCATCCTCGCCTCGCCCGATTTCGACCGCGAGACGTTCGAGCGCGACATTGCGAACGACGTGCTCGCCACCGCGCGGGTCGCGCGCGACCGACGCATCACCGCCTATGTATCGCGCAGCGACAAGGCGCTGGCGGCATCGCGCGCGCTGCACGGCTATCCGCGGCTCGGCTCTCCGTATTGCTTCGATCCGTTCGAGGCGGCGGATCTGCGCGCAAAGGGCCTGCCCGAACGCTGCTATGCCGCCGCCATTCCCGGCCTGACGATCGTCGACACCACCGACATTTCGCGCGGATCGACGGGGCACAGCGATTTCCTGCGCAGCGCGCTCGCCTGCATGGATTTTGTCGACATGATCCGCGGCAAGCGCAGTCGGCCCGAACGCACGCCCACGCATCTCGCCCATGTCTTTCGCCTCGCCCCCGATCCGCAGATGCCGAGCCGGCTCGACGAGACGATTTGCAACCGTCTCCCCGATGGCGACAAGGATTAGAGCCGATGCTCTTCCTTCGTCGGTGAAAGCCCGTTAGAGCCGATTCGATGTCCGGCCAGTCTCCCCTCGACGATTTCAAGACCGCGCTGTCGAGTGTAGCGCGCGCCGTGACGCGCGATGCCGAGGTCGAGGTGGGGTTCACCGCTGACGCGCCGGTCCAGATCGGCAAGCAGATCAAGGTGCCGACCCCGTCGCGCACCCTGCCCGCCGATCAGGTGGCCGAAGCGCGCGGCTTTGCCGACGGTTATGCGCTGCGCATGAAGCATCACAGCGACACGGTGCACGCCGCGGCGCGCCCGGTCGAACCGCTCGCCGCTGCGGCCTTCGATGCGATGGAACGCGCGCGAGTCGAGGCGCTGGGCGCCCGCAACATGGCCGGAATGCGCGCCAATCTGCGCGCCAGCCTGGCGATGCGGATGCGCAGCGACCCGATCAGCCGCGCGCAGGATCGCGGCGAAGTCCCGATATCGAGCGCGCTCGAACTGATGCTGCGCGAGGCGCTGACCGGCGAACAGGCGCCGCAGGGCACCGAAACCGGGCTGTCGCTGGTGCGCGAATGGATCAGCCAGGATGCCGGCGCCGACCTGACCGCGCTCGCGATGCTGATCGACGATCAGGCCGCCTTTGCCGAAACCGCGCGGCTTGCGCTACGCCACCTCGACCTGATGCAGGCCGACGATCCGCTCGAGGAAGGCGCCGAGGACGGCGGCGAGGACGATCAGACCGAAGCCGAAGAGAGCCAGGAAGAACAGGAAAGCGAGGACGGCGGCACCGGCGAGAGTCAGGTCGACGCGCGCGCCGAAATGTCGGGCGATCAGGCCGACGATGGCGAAAGCGATCCCGACGCCCAGGAAATGGAAGCCGACGGCGAGCCCGAGATGGGCGGCGAAGGCGACGAGGGCATGTTGCCCGTGCGGCCCAACCGCCTGCCCACCGACGTTCCCGATTTTAACTATGTCCGCTTCACCGAGAAGCATGACGAGATCGTCGCCGCGACCGAATTGTGCGACGAAGAGGAATTGACGCGGCTGCGCGCCTATCTCGACCAACAGATGACGCATCTGCAGGGCGCGGTGACGAAGCTCGCCAACCGTTTGCAACGCCGCCTGATGGCGCAGCAGAACCGCGCCTGGGATTTCGATCAGGAGGAAGGCCAGCTCGACGCCTCGCGTCTTGCCCGCGTCGTCGTGTCACCGGGCCATTCGCTGTCCTACAAGATCGAACGCGATACCGATTTTCGCGATACCGTCGTCACGCTGCTCCTCGACAACAGCGGGTCGATGCGCGGGCGGCCGATCAGCATTGCGGCGATCAGCGCCGACATTCTGGCCCGCACGCTCGAACGCTGCGGCGTGAAGACCGAGATTCTGGGCTTCACGACGCGGACGTGGAAGGGCGGGCAGAGCCGCGAGGACTGGCTCGCCGCCGGACGCCCGCCGCACCCCGGCCGCCTCAACGACCTGCGGCACATCATCTACAAGCCCGCCGACGAACCCTATCGCCGCGCCCGCAAGTCGCTCGGCCTGATGATGCGCGAGGGGCTGCTGAAAGAGAATATCGACGGCGAAGCGCTGATGTGGGCGCACACCCGCATCGTCAATCGCCCCGAGGAACGCCGCATCCTGATGGTGATCAGCGACGGCGCGCCGGTCGACGACAGCACGCTGTCGGTCAATCACGGCGCCTATCTCGACCAGCATCTGCGCCAGGTGATCGATTGGATCGAAAAGAAATCGCCGGTCGAGCTTTGCGCGATCGGCATTGGCCACGACGTAACCCGTTATTACAGCCGCGCCGTGACCATCATGGATGCCGAGCAATTGGGCGGCACGATGGTCGAACAATTGGCGGGATTGTTCGACATAGAATGAGCGTAGCGGAGGGGAGGACGCTAGGGTCAGGACCCATTAATTCCGCGTTCGAGGTTTGAAGCGATTTCGCTCGGGGCGAGGAGAAAAGGCGAAGGAATATGAATATATTTCAAGGCTTTTCGACGACGCCATGGGCAAAATCGGTCAAATCCCGCAGGGACGCCGAAATGGCTTCGATCTCGAACCTTGCCGGCCTTGCGGGTAGCGATGCTCCCCGCTGCACCCGCAAAGGCCCGATATCTTCGCCACTTCGGCGCCTCGATCGTGGAATTAATAGGTCCTGACCCTAGCCTGAGCAGTCCGCAGAGCTCGCTCGCCCCGCTTCCCACCGCTTGAACGATACGTCTATTGCCTCAAGCATAACGGTTGGATCATCGCGCAAATCTCGCCCTTTGATCTTGGCTTCGCCTTCCCACGACTTTTCGCACAACGACCCCGATGCGGAACTCCATTTTACCTGGATTCTAAGTTGGGATTTTGGCGCCTTCCCAATGCCCATGTACGCCGTGCACACGCTTGCCTCGATATTGACAATGCTAGGGAGGGCGTCATCCGTGCCAACACGCTCAGCCACATCGCGTCGAGACGGAAGCGCGATGTCGCGCGCCTTAAGGGCTCCCGCCGGAACGCAAACCAAGCCCTTTTTTACGCTCCCTACCTTGCGTTCACCCTCGATCGCCAAATCTACTGGTAACTGGTCTCCGGTTCCCGCGAGCATCAAAAAAATAGGGAAAAGCAACATCATTTAACCGTGAAATCAAACACACGAGCTGTCATTGCACCACCGACTGCAGCACCAGGCATCGCTTGGATGAACCCATATTCTCCGGGAGAAAGGTCGACTGTCGGCGTAACTTTATAGACGCCCGGACGAACCAGATCATAATCGAAAGACAGACGATCCTTGTCCATTACCCCCATTTTGCTGCCACCGATATTCATGCTTCCGACCCTTGCCTCACGTCGCCCCTTCTTTGGCATCAGCCCGATCAGAGAAAATTCGTTAGGCGACGCCGCAGCGGCCACCGTGGCGCCGGCCCACGGACTGACATTACTGGCTGTGGCTGGATTGGACTCGTCAAAAAAGAAGTAGAAGATGGGCCGTTTCGAAGTGGTGATGGTCCGCGCGCTTTCGTTAGCGATCGCAACTTTTATGCTCATGGACGCGATGCCCCCGGTAAGCGCATACCCAAAAATGCCACCTGTCTTCGCTTGATTTGAGACCGTGTAGTCGATCCTGTGCATCCGGGGCGCGGCATCACTTTGAAGAATATACAACCCAGCAGGGTGAGGTATCATCGGATCAGGCGAGTCGAGCGACAGTGACGAAGGTGGCGGTGCCTTCGCGGCATTCCGTTCAATCATCGCCGCGATCACCGATCCGGTAATGCCCTTGCCACTAAGTTGGATCAAAGCATCTGTGGATGTATCAAATTCCGCATCCTCATTCGCGATCTTTGCGATGATCGCCTCGTCGCTGATGCCGGCATTATGGAGCAATACGATGGTGTCGTTCGACAGCGTCTCCGCTTGGGCGGGATAGGGGGCAAGAATGACCAACCCAGTAACCGCAAGATAATTTGCAAAACGCCCCACAATATCCCCCTTAAAAACTTACAGGCGCCGATTGCCACGAAGGGATGTGACCAACAAGAGCAATTCAATCACTTTTGGATGTGCTTGAGCGCTGGTGACAACCCCTTCGCCGCCGGTTACACATTGCCGCCGGCGCCGCAGGGACTCGCAGCCCCACGACGGGACTCGCTGCGCCGATTGACGGCCGATGGTCGCCGGCACGGGCTTGGGCCGCACCGATTTGGGGTGCGCTGCTGAAGGGGGCGAGTGACCGTGAAAAAAGCATCTGACCTGTTCATCGAATGCCTGGAAGAAGAAGGCGTCGAATATATCTTCGGCGTTCCGGGCGAGGAAAATCTCGACTTTCTCGACAGCCTGTCGCGTTCGCAAAAAATCAAGCTGATCCTGACCCGCCATGAGCAGGGGGCGGGCTTCATGGCCGCGACCTATGGCCGTCACACCGGCAAGACCGGGGTGTGCCTTGCGACGCTGGGCCCTGGCGCGACCAATTTCGTGACCGCGGCGGCTTATGCCCAGCTTGGCGGCATGCCGATGATGATGATCACCGGGCAGAAACCGATCAAGAAATCGAAGCAGGGCCGGTTCCAGATCCTCGACGTCGTCGCGATGATGGGACCGATCACCAAATATACGCACCAGATGGCCTCGTCGGACAATATCCCGAGCCGCGTGCGCGAGGCCTTTCGCCTGGCCGAGGAAGAAAAGCCCGGCGCGGTGCATATCGAACTGCCCGAGGATATCGCCGACGAACATACCGAAAGCCTGCCGCTGAAGCGCAGCCATTCGCGCCGCCCGACCGCCGACGTCAAATCGATCCGCGAGGCGGTGAAGGCGCTCGAAAATGCGAAGGCGCCGGTACTGGTAATCGGCGCGGGCGCGAACCGCACGATGACCAGCCGGATGCTGCTGCAGTTCATCGAAAAGACCGGCATCCCCTTTCTGACCACCCAGCTCGGCAAGGGCGTGATCGACGAACGGCATCCGAAATTCCTCGGGTGCGCGGCACTGTCATCCGGCGATTTCGTGCACCGCGCGGTCGAGGCGTCGGACTGCATTGTCAACATCGGTCACGATGTGATTGAAAAGCCCCCCTTCTTCATGCAGCCCGGCGGGCCCACCGTTATCCATGTGTCCACCAAGACCGCCGAGGTCGATCCGGTCTATTTCCCCGGCATCGAAGTCATTGGCGATATTGCCAATGCGATCTGGCAGATGAAGGAGGATATCGTGCCGAACGGCGGCTGGTCGTTCGACCATATGCTCGCCTATCGCAAGGCCGAGGTCGAGCATACCGCCCCGCTCGCCGCCGACACGCGCTTCCCGATCTTTCCGCCGCATCTGGTGCAGCAGGTCCGCGACGCGATGCCCGACGACGGCATCATCTGCCTCGACAATGGCGTCTACAAGATCTGGTTCGCGCGCGGCTACACCGCCTACCGCCCGAACACCGTGCTGCTCGACAATGCGCTCGCGACGATGGGCGCAGGCCTGCCCAGCGCTATGATGTCGGCGATGGTCTACCCCGACCGCAAGGTCATGGCGATCTGCGGCGACGGCGGCTTCATGATGAACAGTCAGGAAATGGAGACCGCGGTTCGCCTGGGGCTCAACCTGACCGTGCTGATCCTCAACGATTCAAGCTATGGCATGATCCGCTGGAAACAGGCGAATATGGGGTTCAAGGATTGGGGGCTGACCTATGGCAACCCCGATTTCGTCAAATATGCTGAAAGCTATGGCGCGCACGGCCACCGCGTCGAAAGCGCGGCGCACCTCAAGGAACTTCTTGCGCATACGCGCGATACTCCCGGTGTGCACCTGATCGATTGCCCAGTAGATTATTCGGAGAATGACCAGATTTTGAACATCGACATCAAGAAGCTGTCGAAGGAACTCTGACGGTCGCGAACTCGCTTTTCTTGTCATCCCCGCGAAAGCGGGGACCCAGGAGTTGGATGAGCCGAACCTATCATGTTTATATCCTCGCCAGCGGGCGCAACGGAACGCTCTATACCGGTGTGACGGGAGATCTGGCGCAGCGGATGGAACAGCATCGCGACGGCGAAGGTTCAAAGTTTACGACAAAATACGGCGTTACTCGTCTGGTTCACATCGAAGCATTTGCCGACGTGAACGCAGCGATCGCCCGCGAGAAAGCTGTAAAGAAATGGCGCCGGGCATGGAAACTGGAACTCATCGAACGGGGCAATCCGCAATGGCTCGACCTATATGATCGGATTAACGGCTGAGCATGTCGCCCTGGGTCCCCGCTTTCGCGGGGATGACAATGGGGGGTGGCGGAGCGCGCGCCAGCATGTTGGAGAATGATTGTGAAACTCAAGGACGTCTACCCGCTCTATCTCAACAACAAGGCGGTGCAGCCGAACACCGACCTCAAGGTGATCGACAAATTCACCGGCGAAATCGCTTTCCGTACCGCACTGGCGACCCCCGACGTCATCGATGAAGCCATCGCCGGCGCGGTGCGCGCCGCCGAGCCGATGGCGCGGCTCGCGAGTTACGAGAAGCAGGATGTCCTCAATCATTGCGTCGCGCGCTTCAAGGAACGCTTCGACGAGCTTGCCTATGCGCTGTGCGTCGAAGCGGGAAAGCCGATCGCCGACAGCGAGGGCGAGGTCGGGCGCCTGATCGACACCTTCCGCATCGCCGCCGAAGAGGCGACGCGCAACTATGGCGAGATCCAGCCGCTCGACATATCGGCGCGCGCCAAGGGCTATATGGGGATGTGGAAGCGGGTGCCGATCGGCCCGTGCAGCTTTATCTCGCCGTTCAATTTTCCGCTCAACCTTGCGGCGCACAAGATCGCGCCGGCGATCGCGATGGGCTGCCCCTTCGTGATGAAGCCCGCCTCGATGACGCCGCTGGGCGCGATTATCATGGGCGAGGTGCTCGCCGAGTGCGACATATTGCCCGAAGGCGCGTTCAGCATCCTGCCCGCGAGCCGCGACGGCGCCGATCTGTTCACCACCGACGAACGGCTGAAATTGCTGAGCTTCACCGGCTCGCCCGGCGTCGGTTGGGACCTCAAGGCAAAGGCCGGCAAGAAGAAGGTCGTGCTCGAACTCGGCGGCAATGCCGCCGTGATCGTCGACAAGGACGCCGACCTCGATCATGCGCTCGCGCGGATCATCTTCGGTGGCTATTACCAGTCGGGGCAAAGCTGCATCCATGTGCAGCGCGTCATCATCCACGCCGACATCTACGACCGTTTCCGCGACATGCTTGCCGCCAAGGTGAAGACGCTCAAATCGGGCGATCCCAAAAAGCGCGACACCTTCATCGGCCCGATGATTTCGGCAAAGGAAGCAGAGCGGCTCAAGGGCTGGATCGACGACGCGGTCGCGGCCGGGGCGACGTTGCTCGCCGGTGGCGGTTGCGAGGGCAATATGCTCGAGGCGACGCTGCTCGAAAATGTGCCCGAGGGGGCGGACGTGGTGCGCGAGGAAGCCTTCGGCCCGGTGGTCGTCCTGTCGCGCTTCACCGACTGGAACGCCGCACTGGCGGAGGTCAACGACAGCAAATTCGGCTTGCAGGCCGGGATCTTCACCCGCGACATTCACAAGATATTGGAAGCGTGGGACGACCTCGACGTCGGCGGCATCGTCGTCAATGACGTCTCCTCCTACCGCGTCGACAATATGCCCTATGGCGGGGTCAAGGATTCGGGCCTCGGGCGCGAAGGCATCCGTTTCGCGATGGAAGATATGAGCGAAATCCGCAATCTGGTGATCCGGCGCGTCTGATCCTGAATAACTGCGTCATTGCGAGCGAAGCTCGCAATGACGCAGAATGGAAGCCGCCGATAGTCACCGAACCGCCGCAAAACATTCTTCAAACTGTCGCGGCTTTGATTCGGCGCATGTAACAAAACTCGTGTCTAGGCCGTGGGCAGCCAAGGCTGCCTACGGAGTGAGACATGGCCTCGATCTCGACCCTGCCGATCCCGAACCGCTTTCCCGATCCCTTCACCACCGAACCGCATGTGCCCGAGCGGGTGATCGGCGAGCGGCGCAATTACCGCACCGTGTGGGTCAGCGACATCCACCTCGGAACGCGCGGCTGCAACGCCGGGCTGCTGATCGACTTTTTCGACCATGTCGATTGCGAGACGCTCTATCTCGTCGGCGACATCATCGACGGCTGGCGGCTGAAGAAGCGGCATTTCTGGCCGCCCGAGCATAATGACGTCGTCTGGCGCGTGCTGAAGCGCGCGAAGCGCGGCACGCGCGTCGTCTATGTCCCCGGCAATCACGACGAGATGGTCAAGCCGTTCGACGGCTTCGATTTCGGCGGCGTCGAAATCCGGCGCGAGGCGGTTCACGAGACCGCCGATGGCCGCAAGCTGTTGATCGTCCATGGCGACGAGTTCGATGCGGTGATGCTCGCGCACCGCTGGCTCGCCTTTGTCGGCGACGCAGCCTACACCGCGCTGATGAAGTGCAATGTGGTCGTCAACGCGATCCGCAGCCGCCTCGGCCTCCCCTATTGGTCGCTGTCGATGGTCGCCAAGCACAAGGTCAAGAACGCCGTCCAGTTCATCGGCCACTATGAAGAGGTGGTCGCCCATGCGGCGCGCTCACGCGGGGTCGACGGGGTGGTGTGCGGCCATATCCACAGCGCCGAAATGCGGGCGATCGACGGCGTCGATTATTACAACGACGGCGACTGGGTCGAGGGTTGCACCGCGCTGGTCGAACATCATGACGGCCGCATGGAAATCCTGCACTGGGCCGAAGAGGTCGCCGCACGCGACGCGCCGGCCCCGCTCGGCCTTCCTGCTGCCGCAAAGGCCGCGTGAGCGCCGCATGCGGATATTGATCGTTACCGACGCCTGGGAGCCACAGGTCAACGGTGTCGTGCGCACGCTGCAGGCGACGATCGCCGAGTTGCGCGCGCAGGGGCATGTCGTGGGGGTGATCTCGCCCGATCTGTTCCGGTCAATCCCCTGCCCGACCTATGGCGAGATCCGCCTGGCCTTCGCGGGCAAGCGCGCCGTCGCACGGCGCATACGCGCCTTCGCACCCGAGGCGATTCATATCTCGACCGAGGGGCCGCTCGGCCTTGCGGCGCGGCGCTGGTGCATCGATACCGGCTTTCCCTTCACCACCGCCTATCACACGCGCTTTCCCGAATATGTCGCGGCGCGCATCCCCGTGTCGCCGCAGTTCGTGTGGCGCTTTATCCGCTGGTTCCATCGCCCCGCGCAGCACATCATGGTCGCAACGCGCTCGCTGAAACGCGAGCTTGCGGAGCAGGGTCTTGGGCAGACGATGATGTGGGAACGCGGCGTCGATCACGCCCTCTTTCATCCCGATCGCACGTCCCATCCCGATTTCGCCGGCCTCGCCCGCCCGATCCAGCTCTATGTCGGCCGCGTCGCGGTCGAAAAAAACATCGAGGCATTTCTCGAAACCCGACATCCGGGAACGAAGGTGATCGTAGGGGACGGTCCGGCGCTCGATGATCTGCGCGCCCGCTTCCCGGATGTCCGTTTCCTCGGCAAGCTCGGCGGCGAGCGTCTTGCCAGCGCCTATGCCGGCGCTGACGTCTTCGTCTTCCCCAGCCGTACCGACACCTTCGGCCTTGTCGTCATCGAAGCGCTGTCGTGCGGCACGCCCGTCGCGGCCTATCCCGTTGCCGGCCCGGCCGACATCGTCACCGACGACGCTGGCGCTCTCGATACCAATCTCGATCGTGCGATCGCGCTGGCACTGACACGCGATCCGGCCCGCGCCGCGGCCTTGGGCCAACGCTACAGCTGGCCGAACTGCACGCGGCAGTTTCTGCGCGCACTGACCTTCGTACCCGCCGAATCCGCGACGACGCCGGCCACGGTTTCGGCCCGCCTGGTTTAGAGTCAGCCAGGACTCTAGAAGGCCTTGCGCCACTCCAGCTCGATATAGCGGCCGAGCGGGTCGATATAGCCCGGCGCATAGGTGAGCGGCACGACGCCGCTGGCGTCGGTGACCTTGCGCTGCGCATCGAACAGATTGTCGATCGACAGGCGCAGGCGCGACCCCTTCAGGATCGGCAGCGCCTTGGTCAGTTCGGGCTTCTGGTTGAAATCGACGAAAAAGCGCAGATTGAAAGTTGCAAGATCGTGGAAGGTCAGATCGCCGTTGGCGCCGCCGACGACGCGGCTGCCGCTGTCATATTTGGCGCTGACCCGTGCGCCGATGCCCTTGTAAAAGACGCCGCCGTCGAGTTCGACCAGATTGCGGTTGCTGCCGCCACCATTGCCGGTCGCCGATCCGTTCAGCAGATCGAGTTCGGGGACGCCGGGCCGGATCAGCACGCGGTCGGTCAGCTTGATCGTGTGATAGAGCGACAATTGCCAGCGGCCGCCCTGCGGTCCGCCGAACATGCCGCCCGGACCACCGCGCCCGCCGCGAAAGCCGCCGCCGGGGCCACGCGGGCGTGCAGGCGCTGCGGCGGGCGCATCGCCCGATCCGGCGGGTTTAGCGGCCTGCCCGTCGGGCGGCGGCGGGGCGTCGCCCTGCGCCGGCTGCGGACGTCGCTCGGCGCCGCCAGCCGGACGACCGCCACCGAAGCGGCCCGCACCCGGACCCGCTTGCGACTGGCCGAAACTGCGGCCGAAATTGATCCCCCAGCGAATTTGTGAATTGGTTGCGCGGTCGAAATTCACCGGGCGCTGGTCGAGCGCGACAAGCACGCCGCCGACGCGCGTCGCGCGATCCGGGAAAGCGGCCTCGATCTCGGGCGTCAACAGCGGGAAGCCGTTGCTGGTGTCGTCGCTACGGTTGCTGTTGTAGTTGATCGAAAGGTTCAACCCCTCGACCATCGGCGGCGACCAGTTGAGCCCGAGCTTCACATCGCGGCGCTGTTCGGCGAGGAGGAAAGGATTGCCGCCGGTCGTCGTCTGGATCTGCACCGTCTGGCCGGTGCGGAAGTCGTAGTAGGTGACATTGTCGGTAACCAGCGGCGCCGCGCCGAGCTGCGTCACCGAAGGCGCCGCCTCGTCGCGGTTGAAGCTTGCGAGCAACGACAGATTGTCGGTCAGCCCCCAATTGAGCGTCGCGCCCCAGCTTTTGAGCGCGGCGAAATCGCTCGGGTTTTCGACCTGGCCGTTCAGCGTCAGCGAAATGCGGCCGATCTTGCCGACATCATAGTCGGGATCGAGGATCGGCACCATCAGCGATCCGAAAACGCTCGGCGTGTCGCGCGCGAGGTCGCTCGTCGTGATGACGCCGCTGCGGTCGGCGCGGCTATCATAACGCAGGCCGGTATAGGCCCCGGTGATCGATGCGCGGATCGGGCCGGCCCAGCCCTCGATCACGCTGCCCGAGATATTGGCATTGCCGCCGAAGCTCTGCTGGCTGCTGTCGAAACGGTCGCGCCCGCCACTCAGACGTTCGGTAAAGATCCGCTGATCGCTGTCGGCATAATTGCCCGTAACCGACCAGCGCCACGCGCCGAGCATGCCGTTGGCGCTTGCCGAACCCGTCCAGTTCTGCGTCCGGCTGTCGCGGCGCAGCGGATCGCTGACACCGCCCGCGCCAGGGCCAAGGAGGCTGAGGCTGTCGGTCTGGTCGAACCGCAGGCTTGCCGACAGGTCGGTGACCTTGTCAAGATTGCGGACGATCGTGCCGTCGATGATATAGGTGTCGCTGGCCGGCAGGAGGCTGCGCCCCGTGTCGCCAAGGTCGCGCTCGCGCTCGAGCAGCATCGTCTGATGCTCCCACCCCCCGTTGAGGTTGAAGCGGCCATTCTGTCCGATCGCGACGACCGCGGGTTCCAGCTCGCTCTTGAACTGCCCGCCCTGCGTCGGCACGCCTGCCTCGCCCTCCACCGACACCTGTTTGAAATCGGGCTTGAGCACGAAATTCACCACGCGATCGGTCGCGGCATAACCATATTGCAGCGCGACTTCCTCGGGGAAAATCTCGACCTTGGCGATCGCTTCGGGCGGAAGGTTGCGCACCGCGCCGAAGCCGCCGATCCGGCGCCCATTGACCAGGATAACGGGGCGCCCGCTGCCGCGCCCGCGCCCCGACCGCGTGATCGGTTCGAGCGCCGTCAACAATTCCTCGATCGACGAGGCGCCATAGCTGGCGATCGCGGCTTCATCGAGTTCGGCCTCGGCAGCGATATCGGTATCGAGTTGCCCCGCGATCCGCGGCGCGGTCACGACGATTTCATCGGCATAGTCGATATCGTCGTCGGTCGCGGTACCCGAGCTCGAAGCGACGGGGACCGCCGCCTGATCCTGCGCCATCGCGGCCGGAACAGCCGCAAGCGCGGCGCCGGTCAGCCACAGGGCGCGCATGGGAAGGAGCGGTCGAACATACATGGTGGGGGAGAGCCTTTATCTTGTCTTTTGATCATCATGCCGCCGCCGATTGAACCGGCGATGAAGCGAATTACCGCCTTGCCGGGCAGCTATTCGCTATTTGTCGCAACACTATGGCATCGCGAGGGCGCTTCCACCAACGCCCCCTCCAGACCGACGAAGCGCTGGGCCGCCCGGCTTGACCCTAGACAGTCGGCCCCGGCATCCGTATCGGCCAGCCATGCCGACTCCAGCCTCTTCCGCCGCCCCCGAATCGATCCTGATCGTCGATTTCGGCAGCCAGGTCACCCAGCTCATCGCCCGCCGCGTCCGCGAAGCCGGCGTCTACAGCGAGATCGTTCCGTTCAACGCCGCCGAGGCCGCGCTCGAACGGATGAAGCCCAAGGGCGTGATCCTCTCGGGCTCACCGGCATCGGTCCCTGCGGCGGGCAGCCCGCGCGCCCCGCAATCGGTATTCGAAAGCGGCCTCCCCATCCTCGGCATCTGTTACGGCCAGCAGGTGATGAGCCAGCAGCTCGGCGGACAGGTCGAGCCCGGCGGCGCCGACGGCGAGCGCGACGGCGAATTCGGCCGCGCCTTCCTGACCGTCACCGAACCCTGCGTGCTCTTCGACGGATTGTGGGAGGTCGGCGAGCGGCATCAGGTGTGGATGAGCCACGGCGACCGCGTCACGCGCTTCGCCCCCGGCTTTCGCATCGTCGCGGTCAGCGACGGCGCCCCCTTCGCGCTGATCGCCGACGACGAACGCCGCTATTACGGCACGCAATTCCACCCCGAGGTCGTCCACACGCCTGACGGCGCCAAGCTGATCGCCAATTTCGTGCGCCATGTCTGCGGTTGCAGCGGCGACTGGACGATGGCCGAGTTCCGCGCCACGAAGATCGCCGAAATCCGCGCGCAGGTCGGCGACCAGCGCGTCCTCTGCGGCCTGTCGGGCGGCGTCGACAGCGCGGTCGCCGCGGTGCTGATCCATGAAGCGATCGGCGAGCAACTCACCTGTGTCTTCGTCGACCATGGCCTGCTGCGCATGAACGAGCGCGAGCAGGTCGAACGGCTGTTCCGCGACCATTACAACATCCCGCTTGTCGTCGTCGATGCGGAGGAACGCTTCATGGCGGGCCTCGCAGGGGTCACCGACCCCGAAAAGAAGCGCAAATTCATCGGCGCCGAATTCATCAACGTCTTCGAGGAGGAAGCGAAGAAGATCGGCGGCGCCGATTTCCTCGCGCAAGGCACGCTCTATCCGGACGTCATCGAGAGCGTCAGCTTCACCGGCGGGCCGAGCGTCACGATCAAGAGCCACCACAATGTCGGCGGCCTTCCCGAGCGGATGAACATGAAGCTCGTCGAACCGCTGCGTGAACTGTTCAAGGACGAGGTCCGCCTGCTCGGCAAGGAACTCGGTCTCCCCGACATCTTCGTCGGCCGCCACCCCTTCCCCGGCCCCGGCCTCGCAATCCGCATCCCCGGCGAAGTGTCGAAGGAACGCTGCGATATCCTCCGCAAAGCCGATGCGGTGTATCTCGACGAAATCCGCAATGCCGGGCTTTACGACGCGATCTGGCAGGCTTTCGCGGTGCTGCTGCCTGTCAAGACCGTCGGCGTGATGGGTGACGGGCGCACCTACGACCATGTCTGCGCGCTGCGCGCCGTGACCTCGACCGACGGCATGACCGCCGACATCTACCCCTTCGACGCAAGCTTCCTCAGCCGCTGCGCGACGCGCATCATCAACGAGGTGCAGGGCATCAACCGCGTGGTGTACGATTATACCTCGAAGCCGCCGGGCACTATCGAGTGGGAATAATTTTTGCCCATCCGAGGGTATCCGAAACTACGCCAGAATACGACATAACCACCTGAAAAACAAAAATATTTCAGCCGAGACCTATCGAGAGCTATCGGTGGGCATCAAACGCGTCTGTCGTGCCCGCTGACGGACCCTGCCCCCGTTGATCATTCGGAAAATCGAAAGTACCGTCATAGCGACTGAGGCCAATGACGGTACTTTTTTCAGCCTAATACGCTGAACATAAACAGATATTTTCGTCAAAAGCCTCCAAAAACCGCGTGACGGTACTTTTCCGCGAGGAGGCCCAGAATGTTGACGGATGCGGCACTCAAGTGCCTGAAACCAAAAGCCAAAATGTACAAGGTGACCGATCGTGACGGCATGTATGTGCGTGTCGCGCCGACAGGCGGCATCTCGTTCAGGCTCGACTATCGGCTGAACGGCAGGCGGGAGACCGTCCATCTCGGCAAGTACGCCCGAGATGGGATCTCGCTCGCCCGGGCTCGCGAATTGTGCCTGGACGCGAAACGCATGATTGCCGAGGGGCGGTCCCCTGCCATCGAGAAGCAGCGGGAGAAGCGCCGGATCAAGGAGGCCAAGAGCTTCGGCGAGTTCGGCGAGAAGTGGTTGACGGGCGCGCCCATGGCTGACAGCACGCGCGCCATGCGCCGCGCCATATTCGAGCGTGAACTCAAGCCGGTCTGGCAGAACCGTTTGCTGACCGAAATCACGCCTGATGACCTGCGCGCCCACTGCGCCAAGATCGTGGAACGGGGCGCGCCCGCGACGGCCATCCATGTGCGGGATATCCTGAAGCAGATCTACGCCTTCGCCATCCTCCACGGCGAGAAGGTCGCGAACCCGGCCGATGATGTCGGCCCTGCTTCGATTGCCACCTTTACGCCCAAGGACCGGGCGCTTTCCCCGACCGAGATCCGCATCATGCTCAAGCAACTCGAGCATGTCGCGACGCTGCCGACGATCCGGCTCGGCATGAAGCTCTACCTCCTCACCATGGTCCGGAAGAGCGAACTACAGGACGCGGTCTGGGATGAAGTCGATTTCGAAAACGCTGTCTGGACGATCCCGAAGGAGCGCATGAAGCGATCGAAGCCGCACAATGTCTACCTGTGCCGGCAGACCCTCGACATCATGATCGCGCTCAAGACCTGCGCCGGTAATTCCCGGTATCTGCTGCCGTCCCGCTACGATGCGGATGCGCCGATGTCGCGGGCGACCTTCAACCGGGTCACTTACGCTGTCGTCGAACAGGCCAAGAAGGAGGGGCTGCCGCTGGAGCCGTTCACCGTGCATGACCTGCGCCGCACGGGCTCGACGCTGCTCAATGAGTTGGGCTTCAACCGCGACTGGATCGAAAAGTGCCTGGCGCACGAGGACGGGCGTTCATCACGCGGCGTCTACAACAAGGCCGAATACGAGGTTCAGCGTCGCCACATGATGCAGGAATGGGCCGACACCGTCGATGCCTGGGTTGAGGGGCGGAAGTATGTTCCGACGCTGCTGCCGACAGTCATGCCGTCTATCGCGCTCGATCCTGCCCTTTGACTGGGCGGGACTTGCGCTTGGTGACGTCGGGATGCTGTGCGCGAGGGATTGGCTTCGCGCGCCGCGCCAGCAACCAGGCGTGGACCTCGGCGAGGTCCCAGACGATGCAGCGCGGCGACAGCGCGAAGCGGCGTGGGAATTCGCCGCGCTGCTCCATCTCGTAGATTGTGCTGTCGGCCAGGGGCACCATCTCGCGCAGTTGGTGCCGCCGGATGGTCTTCGTGATCTCCAAAGGCTCGTTTTGGACCATACCCAATCTCCTTAGCGGCTGTCGCAGGCGATTGAGAACGATAGGTGCCGATGCCGGAAGTCCCTCCCGAGTGGCGTGCGGCAATTTCGGGCTCTGGCGTAGAAATCGGCGGGTCATTTTCAGTCCTGACAGCGCGGCCGGACATCCGTCAGCCCACAGAATCTGCACGACTCGCCGCACGCGTTCCGCGCCGTAATTGCGCTGTTCAGATCACGCACCATTTACTGCTTGCACCGGCGAGATGCGATCCGGAAGTCCGCTAGCGACGTAGCAACAGTCGAATGTGTGACACTTAAGGATTTCGTGGGCGGCGGTAGCGAGGAGGCGGAGAAGACCCATAATTTGATCGGAACAGTTCTCGGGGGCTGACGGGGCTACGTTTGCAAAGACCTTTGCATCATGGGGAACCATCGTGCCGAGATCGAAGATCGAGCTGCGCCATGTGCGCTACATCATCGCCGCCGCGGAAAGCGGCAGCTTCCGGCGCGCGGCACAAGATCTCGGCGTCGAGCAGTCGGCGATCAGCCGCCGCATCCGGGATGTCGAGGATGAGATCGGCGCACAGCTGTTCCGCCGTCATCCTGCCGGCGTCGACCTGACGGACATCGGCAAACAATTCCTGAATCAGGCCGCTTCTGGGGCTCGCCAGATCGGATCGGCGCTCGACGGCGCAAGAACGGTGGCGAACAGAGGACGGCATCTTCGGATCGGCGTGTTCGGGCCTCTGACCATAGGCTTTCTGTCCGAGCTCTTCGGGGCCTTCCGGGGTGACCGACCGGGGGTCAAGCTGCGGTTCAGCGAGGGCAGCTGTCCCGAACTTATCGCGGCCGTGCGGCGGGGGCAGCTTGATGTCGGTGTCGTCGCCGAAGCATCGCCCGGGAAGGGCTTTGACGTGACGCCTCTGTGGGCCGAGCCCGTGTACGCGGCATTGCCGGACGGTGACCCACTCGCCGATCAGAAGGCACTCCGGTGGGATGACCTGCGTGATCGGCACTTTGTCGTGACTGATTTACCGACCGGCGATTTCGCGAAGGGCTACCTGATGCGAAACCTCCAGACTTCGCCCGGAGACCTACAGATCGAGCAATTGTCCGTCACTCGGGAATCTCTGATGCAGATCGTCGCGCATGGGGACGGCGTCACCATCGCAGGCAGCGCGCATGTCCGTCACGGAGTGCCAGGCATTGCTTTTCGCCTGATCGAGGATGCTGTTCTCCGCTATGGTGCTGTCCAACCGCGAGGGGCGCTCCATCGGAACCTCGAGCGCCTGCTGGCGCTGGCAAAGTCTTTCTCGGAGCGAGATGACGCTTGGTTCGCCCGGCAACGGCTCATGCGCCCTGAGCATCGGCGCGTGCCGCAAGTTGACTGCCATCGCGGCGCGCGCGGGCGAACCCCCGATCGGTTGCAATGAAGCGCTCGAGCATGGGCACAATCAGCTTCGTCGGGTCGCCGATGGTCTGGCCTTGTTCGCGGCCGAGTGCTGCGGCGTAGGCGACGAGGTCCCGATGCAGCGGCGCAGGGAGTTCAATCGTCACCTTCACCGGCTTGTCGTCGATGATCGGGCCGAGCTTCAGCTTGGTCATCACAACCCTCCATAAGGTTCGAGCACGAGGTCGCGGGTGACGATGACGCGCACGGGGAACCCCGGTCTGATCGTCAGGGTCGGCGCGACATTGAGTTGCCGACGGATGATCTGCTGCCCTGCGTCGTTGATGGTGTCCTGCCCGCCGTTGCGGATCGCCCGGAGCAGCCGATCCTGATCGTCAACGGCGAGTTCGGCGCCGACCGACAGCAGTGTCGACAGGCCGGCTGCCTTGGCGAGATCCCACCAGTGATAGTCGACGCCATCCTGAAGACCCGCATAGCCTTGCGCGTCGGCTCCGGGTTGACGTTCCAGGACGATCGAACGGCCATTCGGAAGGATGAGCCGCTTCCAGACGAGCAGCACCCGGCGCTGACCGAAGCCGACATCGTTGCTGTACTCGCCGATCAGCCGCGTGCCCTGTGGGACGAGCAGGATGCGCCCGGTCGGGCTGTCGTAGACATGCTCCGTGACCTGCGCGGTGATCTGGCCCGGCAGGTCGGATCGGATGCCGGTGATGAGGGCCGCGGCGATGACGGCGCCGGTCTGAAGCACATAGGGCGATGCCGGACCCATCACGCGATCTGGCGAGACCGTGCGGCGGTCCACGCCCGCATTCAGGAACGCGAGCTGGCGATCCTGCGCCGTCGCTGCACCTGGCTGGCCCGGAAGACCTAGCCCAGAGAGGCTCGGGCTGCCTGGTCCACCAACTGTCGCAATCGGAGCTGCGACGCGCGCCTCCGTCTGGAAGAAGACGCGGCTCGTTCGGGCAGCTTCTTCTTCCGCGCGTCTGCGTTGCTCGACCGGATCGACGGTGGGCGCTGCTGCCATCGGCGGCGTGACGGGCTGGCCACGGTTCTGCGCATCGAGGATGGGGCGCCCCAGATCCCCGGGCAGCGGAGGCCCAAGCACCGGACCGGTGTAGTCGCGTGGCAGGCCGGCGAGCCCGTCCGCGGTTCGCCGATTTTGCGTGGAGTAAAGCTCCTCACTGCCAGGACCGATATTGCGCGTCTGAAGCGCATAGATGAGCGCGCCACCGACCCCGAGGGCGGCGACGAGACTGATGCCGCCCAGCACCTTTCGCGACAGTCGGGTGACCCGGGGCGGTTCGGCGCGCAGCCGCATCGGCGCAGCGGCGTCGCCGGGCTGTGTGCCGACCAGCTGTGCGTCGGCTTCGTTGGGCGTGTCGCGCTCGCTCATGACGCGGGCCTCCCATCGGTGCGAACGATCCGGACCGTCTGCTGGCGCTCGCCACTGCCGAGACGGAGCTCGGCGGCGCCGAACAAGCGGTCGACGATCAGGATGTTCTGGTGGATCCGGCTGTTGGCGATCTGCGGTTCGCCATCTGCGCCGATGACGAAGAGCGGCGGCATCTCGCCCTGAACGATCCCACGCGGGAACTCGACATAGACGCGGCGCCCGTCGTCGTAGACCGAAATTGGCCGCCACGGCGGCGTGTCGCCCGTGAGGCCGTAGCGATAGTTCCGTGCCGCAACGGCCGGGATCACTGGCGTAGCGGGCACTGCCTGTCTCTGCGAGGCGGGCGGCTGGGGATAGGCCCAGGCGACGGCCGGCATATAGGGGCGTTCGCCCGAGCGCAGCTCGATCATGTAGATGCGACGGTCGGTGGTGATGACCAGATTGGTCGTGATGTCTGGCCGTGTCGGCTTCACGAGGACATGGACGCGGCGAGTGATCCCCGAGCCGCTCTCGGTGTCGCCGATGATCCAGCGCGCCGTGTCGCCCGCAGCGATCGGGCCGGCGCCGGTCAGGCTCTCGCCTGGTTCCAGCGCGATGTTGGTGATCTGCCCGGGAGCGGCATAGACCTGATAGAGCGCGCCCTCGCTCCAGGGATAGATCTGGATCGAGTTGTAATACCCCTCGCGGCGTGGTTCGACGCGCGCGGCGGCGTTGGCATTCTCCACGCGGCCCGCCGGCGTCCCTGCGGCAGCGCCACCGCGCGCGGGTGTCCAGGCGGGCGGTGTGTGAAGCGGCCTAGGTGGCGCCTCCGTGACGGCAGCCGGCACAGGGGGAAGCGGCGGCACATCGACGTCATAGCTGATCTGTGGCGGTCGGTTGGTCGCGCAGCCGGCCAGCGCCAATCCGGAGATCAGCAAAAGCGCAGAGCCGGATAGGCGGAAGCCGCGGCTCGCGGGTCGGCGGAGATGATTTCTCATTGCCCCATCTCCCGAGACCAGTTGATGGCGTTGACGTAGATCCCAAGCGGATTAGCCCGCAGCCGCTCTGCGTCGCGCGGGGGTTGGATCACGATGGTCAGGATGGCTGTCCAGCGCTGTGTCGTGGAGAGCTGGCCGTTCTCGTACTGGCGTTCGGTCCAGGCAACGCGGAAGCTGTCAGGCGACGCGCGGATCACGCTCGACACTTCGACCGACACCTGCTGCTTCCCGACGCGGGTAAACGGATCGTTGGCGCGGGCGAAGTCATTGAGGGCCGCCGCGCCGCGATCGGTCGTGAACTCGTAGGCGCGCAGCCAATTCTGCCGCACGACGATGGCGTCGGCCGGGATCGAGCGGACCTGCTCGATGAACCGCGCCAGATGCCAGGCCACCTGCGGGTCGGTGGGGCGGTAGTCGGCCTGCGCTGGCGCGACCGCCTGCGCCTGGCCGAGATTGTCGACCTGCACCACCCACGGGACGATGGTCCCGCGCGCCGACTGCCAGACCAGCGCGGCAGCGAAGCCGGCGGAGAGGATCAGGCAGCCGAAGGCCATGAGCCGCCAGTTTCGGGCCTGGACACGCGCTGAGCCGATTCTATCATCCCAGATCTGCCCCGCGCGCTGATACGGCGTCTCGGGCTCGGGCGTCTTTCCATAGTGGGTTGCAGGTCGCTTGAAGAAGCTCATGTGCGGTCGCCTCCGGAGAGATTGATGGAAGAGCCGCCGCCGTGGCTGTCGCCCGATCGGATCGCGTGTGCCGCGAGCGTGACGCCGTGGCTCATGGTCTGCCCACGTCGCATGCGCTGCGCCCAAGCCGGCGGGCTGGCGGCAGAGCCTGTGGCTGCCGGTGCGGCTGAACCGGCATCATTCGCGACCGTTCCCATGCTCGAGGAACCGCCGGTGGCTCCGAAGCCGCTTTTGACGCCGTCGGCGAAGCTCGAGCGAAGGCTTTGCGCGGCCCGGCGCAGCGGAGAGGCTGCCGCGCCGCCGGCCGCTCGTGCGACGCCGCCGAGGCCCGACGCGACGCCGGCGGCGCCCCACTGGCCGAGGGAACCGAGACTGTAGGCAGCGGAGGCGGCTCCCGCCGCGGTGGCTCCACCGCGCACGGCGGTGGCGCCGCCGGAAATGGCGCTCGCGCCACCGCGCAAGGCGAGCCCGGCCGCGCCGCCGGCAGCCATGGCTGCGCCGCCCGCGACGAGGCCGGTGCCGATGGCGGAGCCTGCGCCGAGTTGCGGGCCGCCGGAAACGATGCCGTTGGCGATACCCGGACCAAAGATGCCGAGACCGAGAAGCGACAGCGCCGCCAATACGACGGCCATCGCGTCGTCGATGGTCGGTGGCTGACCGCCGAATCCTGCCGTGAACTGACTGAACAGTGTCGAGCCGATGCCGATGATAACGGCGAGCACCAGCACCTTGATCCCAGACGAGATGACGTTGCCCAGCACGCGCTCGGCCATGAAGGCGGTCTTCCCGAACAGGCCGAACGGGATCAGGACAAAGCCAGCCAACGTGGTCAGCTTGAATTCGATCAGCGTGATGAAGAGCTGGATGGCGAGGATGAAGAAGGCGAGCAGCACCAGCGCCCAGGCGAAGAGCAGGCAGGCGATCTGGATGAAGTTTTCGAAGAAGGCGATCCAGCCCATCAGGTTTGAGATGGATTCGAGCAGCGGCCTTGCTGCATCGAGACCCGTCTGCGCGACCCGGCCCGGGCGCATCAGGTCCTGGATGGAAAACCCGGTGCCAGACGCCTGAAGTCCGAGGCCGGCGAAGCTTTCGAAGACGATCCGTGCGAGGTTGTTCCAGTTGCCGATGATGTAGGCGAAGACGCCCACAAACAGCGTCTTCTTCACCAGACGCGCGATGATGTCGTCATCCGCGCCCCAGCTCCAAAACAGGGCGGCCAGCGTGACGTCGATGACGATCAGCGTCGTCGCGATGAACGCCACCTCGCCGCCGAGCAGGCCGAATCCGCTGTCGATGTAGGAGGTGAAGACCCCGAGGAAATTGTCGATGACGCCGCTGCCGCCCATGGCTCACCGCCCTTCGTCGGCGCGTCGCGGCGCGGTGCGGGTGCCAAGGAAACGGTCGCGGGTTTCGGCCCAGATGCGCAGACACTCGCTGTCTCTGGCTGCGGCTTCCCCCATCTGCTGGCACCGACGCTGGCCCTCGCGCAGCGGGTCCTCCGCCTCCTCAAGCACGGGCGTCGGCCGAACCGCTGGCCTTTCCTCTTTCCGGGTCATCTCGATCGCCGTTGCGGTGATCGCGACGGAGACGAAGATGATTGCGCCCACGCGGGCCAGCGTCTTGCCGTCCATCCTGCTGTCCTCAGTTGCCGTTCGGGAACATCCGGGCGTTGCCGGGCTGATAGCCGGAGCCGGGCGTCAAGAACCGGCGGCGCTGTTCACGGCCTTGTTCGGCGGCTGCGGCTCGCTCGGCATCGACAAGCGCCTGCGCTCGGCCGTTCGCAGCGACCACAGCGACCAGGTCTGCGAGTTGCTGCGCCTGCAATGCGAGCAACTGGTTGCCGGCCTGGGTTGCCTGAAGCGCGCCGGTCGCACCCTGGCTCTGCCCGACCAGAGCCGCCATCTCGGCGCGGTTGGTGTCGATATTGCCGACGACACCGGCCTGCACGCGCAGCGCGTCCTGAAGGCCGCCGACCGTATTCTGCCAGCGCGATCGTGCATCGGAGACGAGACGCTGATCCGAAGTGGACAGCGAGATGTTGCTGTACTGGCTCTGAAAGGCTTGGTCGATCTGCTGCACGTCGAAGGCGATGCGCTGTGCCTGACCCAGAAGCGCTTGCGTGCGCTGCACCGATTGCTGGAGCTGATGAAGCGAGGAATAGGGCAGGCTCGCGAGATTGCGGGCCTGGTTGATCAGCATCTGCGCTTCGTTTTGGAGGCTCTGGATCTGGTTGTTGATCTGCTCGAGCGCCCGCGCGGCCGATAGGACATTCTGGACGTAGTTGGTCGGATCATAAACGACCCACTGCGCCGCTGCCGGGGTCACGAACACGGGCGAGAAGGCGACGGGCAGCGACAGGATGGTTGCGGCGAACAGCGCCGCGCGAGAGCGTCGGATCATCATGGCTTGGGCTCCAGGTTGGTGAGATCGGGAATGAGGTCGGCGGCCCATCCGACATCGCGGGCGCGCAGCCAGGCGGACAGGAAGCCGTCGCGGCCATGCTCGGCGAGGATCGCCTCGATGGCGGCCTGATCAGTTTTCGAGGATGCCGCGCAGAGCGCGAGGGCGACTTCGGAGAGCCCCAACTCGAACAGCCGGTTGCCGCGCCGCGACTGGCAGTAATAGTCGCGCTTGGGCGTCGCCCGGCTGAGGATCTCGATCTGGCGGTCGTTCAAGCCGAAGCGCCGGTAGATCGTGGTGATCTGGGGTTCGATCGCGCGTTCGTTCGGCAGCAAAAGGCGCGTCTGGCAGCTTTCGATGATGGCCGGAGCGATCGCGCTCCCATCGATGTCGGCCAGCGATTGCGTGGCGAAGACGACCGACGCGTTCTTCTTGCGCAGCGTCTTCAGCCATTCGCGCAGTTGCGCCGCGAAGCCGTCATCGTCGAGCGCGAGCCAGCCTTCGTCGACGATCAGGAGCGTGGGCCGTCCATCCAGACGGTCGCCGATCCGATGGAAGAGATAGGCGAGGACCGCCGGCGCCGCGCCGCCGCCGATCAGCCCCTCGGTTTCAAAGGCCTGGACCTCAGCTTCCCCTAGCTGCTCGCCTTCGGCGTCCAGCA
Source organism: Sphingopyxis terrae subsp. terrae NBRC 15098 (assembly GCF_001598815.1). GTDB lineage: Bacteria > Pseudomonadota > Alphaproteobacteria > Sphingomonadales > Sphingomonadaceae > Sphingopyxis > Sphingopyxis terrae. Next base: position 190,304 of record NZ_BCZQ01000006.1, read on the forward strand.
GCCGTCCGTAGGCGCCGCCCACGCAAAAGGGGCGCAGCGCTTGCTTGAGATCGTTCGACTGGAGGAGGACGGCGAGGCCCGTCAGCGTGCGCTCTGTGACCGGCGCGGACGCCAGCGAGGTCAGCGCCGTCCAAAGATGTTCTTTAACCTCCGGCGTAATCGTGACGCCCTCGCGGGCTAGGATGGCCGCGATCCAGTCGGCTGCCCAGGCACGCTCGTGGGTCTCGTGAACGCGCGCGAGTGGTTGGAGGGACACCGACGACGCGGCGCCGTCCGTCAGGCTGCCGCCGAGGTCGTGCCAATCGCCTCCCATGGCGAGCGCGGCTGCGCGGATCGAGCCGCCAAAGTCGAAGGCGAAGACTTGGCTTCCCGGATAGCGCCGGAACTGAAGCGCGATAAGCGCGAGCAGGACGGACTTGCCCGCGCCGGTCGGTCCGACAACCAGCGTGTGACCGACATCGCCGACATGCAACGAAAAGCGAAACGGCGTGCTGCCTTCGGTCTTGCCGTAAAGCAGCGGCGGCGCACCAAAATGCTCGTCCCGTTCCGGCCCTGCCCAGACCGCCGAGAGCGGAATCATGTGGGCGAGGTTTAGAGTGGAGATCGGTGGCTGGCGGACGTTGGCGTAGACATGGCCGGGCAGCGACCCGAGCCACGCATCGACGGCATTGATGGTCTCGGACATCGCGGTGAAGTCGCGGCCCTGGATCACCTTTTCCACAAGGCGGAGCTTTTCGTCGGCGGTGCGCGGATCGGCATCCCAAACGGTGACGGTGGCGGTCACATAGGCCTGACCGGCATAGTCGGCGCCAAGCTCCTGCAGGGCCATGTCGGCATCGGCCGCCTTGTTCGCAGCGTCCGTATCGACAAGCGCGGAGGCCTCGTTGGTCATCACCTCTTTCAAAATCGCGGCGATTGACTTGCGCTTGGCGAACCACTGCCGCCGGATGCGCGTCAGCAGTTTCGTGGCGTCCGTCTTGTCGAGGAGGATCGCCCGCGTGGACCAGCGATAGGGAAAGGCGAGCCGGTTGAGATCGTCGAGAATCCCTGGCGTCGTCGCGGTCGGAAAGCCGTTGATCGTCAGTACGCGCAGATGGGCGGCGCCGAGCCGCGGCTCGAGGCCGCCGGTCAGCGGCTCATCGGCGAGAAGCGCATCGAGGTAGATCGGTGTTTCGGGCACGCGGACGCGGTGGCGCTTCGTCGAGACGGTCGAGTGCAGGTAAGTCAGGGTCTCAGCGTCATCGAGCCACCGGCATTCCGGCATGAAGCCATCGACGAGTTGGAGGACGCGGTTTGTACGGTCAATGAAGGCCGCGAGGGCTTCATGGGGATCGACGCCCGACTGTTGGCGACCCTCGTAGAGCCAGGTCTCCGCCCGCGCGGCGTCCTCGGCAGGCGGGAGATAGAGAAAGGTCAAGAAGTAGCTCGACTCGTAATGCGCGTCCGCTTCCTCGAAGTCGGCCTTGCGCTCCGCATCAACGAGGGCGGAGGCGGCGTCCGCGAAGCGGCTTGCCGGATAGGAGGCGGCTTCGTGACGCTGCGCTTCGACGAAGATCGCCCAGCCCGAGCCTAGACGCCGGAAGGCGTTGTTGAGGCGACTGGCGACGGCCACCAGTTCGGCGGCCACAGCTGAGTCGAGATCGGGACCACGAAAGCGCGCGGTGCGCTGGAAGCTGCCGTCCTTGTTAAGCACGACGCCTTCGCCGACCAGCGCCGCCCAGGGCAGGAAATCAGCGAGACGGGTCGCGGTTCGGCGATATTCGGCGAGGTTCATCATGGCCACGCCTCAGACCGAGAGATGGCCCGGAATGCGCAGATGCCGGCGGCCCACTTCGACAAAGAGCGGATCGCGCTTTGCTGCCCAAACGGCGGCGAAATGGCCGATCGCCCAGATGAGGAGACCAACCAGCCATAGCCGCAATCCGAGACCGACAGCGCCGGCGAGTGTCCCGTTCATGATGGCGATGCTGCGCGGTGCGCCGCCCAGCAGGATATGCTCGGTCAGCGCGCGGTGGACCGGAACCGAGAAGCCCGCGACTTCATCGGGATGATGCAGGAGGCCCGCCATCAGACGAGCGCCCCGCCGCCGAACGAGAAGAACGACAGGAAGAAGCTGGACGCCGCGAAGGCGATCGACAGGCCGAAGACGATCTGGATGAGACGCCGAAATCCTCCGCTCGTGTCGCCGAACGCCAGCGTCAGGCCGGTGACGATGATGATGATCACCGCGATGATCTTGGCGACCGGTCCCTCGATCGACTGGAGGATGGACTGCAGCGGCGCTTCCCATGGCATCGAGGAGCCGGATGCGTGGGCGGCGGGCGCCAGAAGAAAGCTCAGGGTCAGCGCCGTGGCGGCGGTTGCGAGGCGCTGATGGCCGCGCGCGATATGTCGGATCATGTGGGTTCTCCTTTTGGGTCGGGAGGCTGGGTTGCGGGGGAAAGGCGGTAGTCGGTGTCCGTCCCGATCCCTTCGACGCGGGCGAGTTCTGTGAGACGCCGCGCAGCGCCGCGACCGGAGAGCACAGCCACCAGATCGATGGTCTCGGCGATCAGCGCCCGGGGGACGGTGACGACAGCTTCCTGGATGAGCTGCTCGAGGCGGCGCAGCGCGCCGAGCGCGGTGCCCGCGTGGATCGTGCCGATCCCGCCGGGATGGCCGGTGCCCCAGGCCTTCAGGAGATCGAGCGCCTCAGCCCCACGCACCTCGCCGATCGGGATCCGATCCGGCCGCAGCCGCAGCGAGGAGCGCACAAGGTCGGACAGGGTCGCGACGCCGTCCTTGGTGCGCATGGCGATGATGTTCTGCGCCCGGCATTGCAGCTCGCGGGTGTCTTCGATGACGATGACGCGGTCGGTTGTCTTCGCGACCTCGGCCAGCAGGGCATTGGTCAGCGTGGTCTTGCCGGTGCTGGTTCCGCCGGCAACGAGGACGTTGGCGCGCGCTGCGACCGCCTGCCGGAGGATGACGGCCTGGTCGGCCGTCATGATGCCCGCGGCGACATAGTCGTCGAGCGTGAAGACGGCGACGGCAGGCTTGCGAATCGCAAAGACCGGAGCCGTCACGACCGGCGGCAGCAGGCCTTCGAAGCGCTCGCCGGTTTCGGGAAGCTCGGCCGAGACACGCGGCCGTCGGTCATGCACCTCGGCACCGACATGATGGGCGACGAGGCGGATGATGCGTTCGCCATCGGCTGCCGAAAGTCGTTCCCCCGTATCGGACAGGCCGTCAGAGAGCCGGTCGACCCAGAGCCGCCCATCGGGGTTGAGCATGACCTCGACGATCGCGGGGTCTTCCAGGAATCGGGCGACCGCAGGCCCCAGCGCGGTGCGCAGCATGCGTGCACCGCGTGAGGCTGCTTCCGATTGCTGATGGTTGACCGCCACGTCGTCCCCGTTCGCTTGCGGGCCCGCGCGATGCGCGGCCCTGGATCGGGGATGAGTAAGAAAGGCAGGAATTGGGGCGTTGCAACAACGCTCAGGGGGTCGTCGTACTGTGGCGAAGAAAGACAGGTGATCGGCGGTCCGGCGTTGAGCCGCGGCAGCATCTGAGGCTCCCGACCGGCGCGTTTTCCCGAGCGGGAATAATTCAGACCCAGGAGCTACCCCGAGGCGCAAGCTTTCCCGAGCGGGAAATTCTTATAGACATGCTTCCGAAATCCATGATACTTTCCCGTTCGGTAAATATCATGGCCAGACGCAACCTCACCACCGCCGAGATCGGCGACATTGTGCGAACCACCCGAAAGGCCGCTGGCCTGCGGCAGGACGAGCTTGCCGGCGCAGCTGGCGTCGGCTTGCGCTTCATCGTCGATCTCGAAGCGGGCAAGCCGACCGCACAGATCGGCAAGACGCTTCAGGTCCTTTCAGCGCTGGGCTGCTCGCTCGATATCACACCGCCGCCCGACCCCAAAGGAGCGCGGCCAAAAGATCCTCAGCAGCCATGACGCGCGTCCTCGATATCTGGTGGGACAGGCGCCTGGTGGGCCAGTTGACCCAGGACAAGCACGGTGAACTCGGCTTCGCCTATGCGCGGGCTTGGCTCGACGACGAGGCGGCGCAGCCCTTGTCCGCCTCACTGCCAAAGCGGGCGGAGCCGTTCACTCGCCGCGAGTGCCGCCCGTTTTTCGGCGGTCTCTTGCCGGAGGAAAGCCAGCGCGACGCCGCGGCTCAGGCACTCGGCGTGTCGCGCGCCAATGATTTCGCCCTTCTTGATCGCCTCGGCGGCGATGTGGCAGGCGCGCTCCAGCTTCTGCCGCCCGGCGAAGGTCCGACCGCTCCTGCCCCCGATCAACGGCCAACCCCGCTTGACGATGCAGGCTTGATCCGGGTGCTGGACGCGCTGCCCGTCCGCCCATTGCTCGCGGGCGAGGAAGGCTTGCGGCTCTCTCTCGCTGGTGCCCAATCGAAGGTGCCGCTGGTTCTGGTGGATGGCGCGGTGGCGTTGCCTGCGCCGGGCCAGCCCACGACGCATATTCTGAAACCGCCGATATCGCGGTTCGCGGCGACGACCGAGAACGAGGCGTTCGTGATGCGCCTTGCTGCCGCAATCGGTCTCGATGTCGCGCCGGTAGAAGCCCGCATCGTTCAGGATCGAACATTTCTGCTGGTCCAGCGCTATGATCGCGCCATTGGCGACGATGGCTTTGTGCGCCGGATCCATCAGGAGGATTTCTGCCAGGCGCTCGGCGTGCCACCGGAGACCAAATACGCGAGCGAAGGCGGCCCGACCTTCAAGGATTGCTTCGGGCTGCTCCGCCGCGTCGCCGCAAGGCCCGCGGTCGATGTGCTGAAGCTTCTCGATGCAGTGATTTTCAATGTGATCGCCGGGAACGCCGACGCACACGGCAAGAATTTTTCGATCCTCTACGGCGACGAAGGCCCACGCCTCGCCCCGCTGTATGATTTGCTTGCGACCGTTGCCTATCCCGATCTCTCGCCGAAGTTCGCCATGAAGATCGGGAAGCGGGCGACACTTGCCGAACTGGACGCGAAGGGGTGGGCAGCGTTCGCGGCGGACGTGGGTATCGGCCTGCCGCTGATGCGCAGGCGGGTCGCGGAGATCAGCAAAGGCGTCCTGGAGAAAGCAACCGCCGTCGCAGAGGAACTTGCGCGCCCTGAGTTGGACCGAACGGCTATCGAGCAGTTTGCCAACATGATCCGTGACCGCGCCGATCGCTGCGCTTTGACGATCGCGGGAGCCATGCGATAACGCGGTCGATAAAGAGCCGCCCATCGTCGGTTAAACCCGGGGAGTAATACGCGCTGCGGTACGGATATCGGCGATCTGGATGCCAAGAGCCTGCAGATTTTGACGCATATCGTTGAAAACCGGTTGCTCGGCGTCTGGATCACTGATGGTCACGATCACTGTGAAGGGCACGCCTTCTTCGGGCATGACCTCGCCCGCGCGCGTCAAGTATTCAACGAAGAGACGCCAGTTCGACGAGGGACCCACGCCCTGAGGGAAGGTTTTCGCCAAGACCTTTACCGGGCTCCATTTGAGGTCATGTTCGATGCGCTCCGCCTCAATCGGAGGAGCCTCCCGCCGTGACGGGAGATAAAGTGGTTCAAGCCGTCCTTTCCACCCGCCATTGGCTTGTTCCTGCTGGAGGACAGCGTTGATGTTGACCCGGACGAACTCCGATCCAAAACGGGCGTCGAGCGGGGGGGTGGAGACGAGCGTGATCTTTGCGCGACCACGGCACTTGCCTTCGGGGCCGACCAGTGACGCCGGCCATTGGAAACGGAAGTTGATCTGTTGGTCACGTTGGATGCGCGATGCGAAAACGAGAGTAATCGTGTGGTCGCCCGTTTCCAGGATGCGATCGGCAGAAGGCGGCATTCCGAATCCGACCATATGTTTGGCGATAGGCGCCAGCGTCTTATCCTGTAAAAGGGTCGGCATTTCGGCATGGTGAACAAGCAGACCGATCAGGGTTTCACGAGAGACCTCGCCCTCAATAGCGTGATCCAGGACAGCGGCGGTCTTCGCGGCAAGGGGCGCTGCATAGCTAGTTCCGCAGCCATCGACGATGGTGCCGTCGGGCAGGATCGAGAAGAGCCCGTGGCCAAGTTTAGGGTGCTGGGACCCTGCGCCTCCGATGTGAGCCAAGTCGGGCTTAACACCTGCGCGCAGTCCGGGGCCACGTCGGCTGTAGCGCGTCGGAGCGAACGGAAGGCATCCATCATGGCCTGGCGGGTTGAGAGCTCCCACAGCGACGTTGCGCGCGCTCTCGGCCGGCGTAAGAAGACCATCGTTGCGTGAGGTGGCAAGGTTGCCGAGCGCCGCCGTGGCGTCAGCAGGCCATTCAGGGCGCAGGTCTTGCGGTTGTATGTTGCCAGCTGAAATGAAAACGATGGCGTTGTTGCTCTCAGCGATCTGATCAAGCCGCGCTGCGTGGGGACTGTAACGATCTGGCGCCGCAGGCTGAAGGATGTTCAGGCTCATGTTGAACACGCGCACCCCATGTCGAGCGCGAGCGTCCGAAATGGCTGTCTCCATTTCGTCGAAGAATTGCGGCAAGCCATCGGGATAATAGGACGCAAAGGCTCCGGCTTTGCGTTCGTTCGGGAAGACTGCAACGTCGACCAACTCCGCGCCGTCGGGCTCGGGGCAAATCTCCGCGCCGTTTAGCGCGCCGCCCAGGGCGGCCAATCCGCCGATGAACGTCCCATGCGCAAGGTCGGTATCTTCCTCTGCGAGAACGTCCCACCGGTCGATGATCCAGTCTGACAGCGCTTCGCCGATTCCGCCGTCGATGATCCCAAGCCGGGGATGACTGCGGCGGCTGTCTCGGACGGGAATGGTGACATCGGTAGGCCGTGCGCGCGCGACTGCCGTGCTGGGTCTTGCGGCCCGCACGACGATGCCAGGAAGTTCGATCCGGCGCACAAGCGGATGGCTGTCAAGGAAGGCGAGCAGCCGGAGGTGTCGACCCACGTCGGGATTGAATGCGGCAAGCTCGCGCCGCCGTTCGCTGACCGGGGCATCATTCAGCCGCAGAACCGGCTGATCTCCGGACTGATCCAGTCGGACAGAGAGGATCGGCTGTTTGTGGCGACGGTTCGGCAAACGCTCGACGGCGAGGCCGCGATCTAGTGCGGCGAAGCCGGCAACGAAGCTCTCGACTAGGCGCCGATGGCTCGGGTCGAGGCGGTCCCACTCCGAGCGCGGCGGCGGGCTGTCAAACAGCTCGACTTGATAGCTGCTGCCCGTCATCGGATTGGAGAGCCACGCTACAGCCTCATCGACCGAGAAGCTGCGCCGATCACTTGGCCCGTAGAGTTCGATCCGGTCGATGGCACCGACCTCGCTCTTTCGGGCAGACGGATAAGGTTCGTCCTTCTGCTTTTGCTCGTTGAAGCGCATTTCGGTGTGGGTTTCGGCCTTGGCAATCTCTGCTGCCACCTGGCGCAGCGTGCCAGGCCGGGCTTCGACGAGCATAACTCCGAGATCTCCCCCGCCAACTATAGGGGTGCGATCGTGCCGAAACAGGCTGGCGATCGGGCGATGGCTTTTAGCCCAAGCCTCACGACGAAGAATAACCTTCACGAAGCCGATATCGCCCTGTGCTTGCGCGCTGAGAACGCCAGCAATAGTGTCGATTTGGCCCATCAGCGCGGTGCGATGGGCGGTGAATTCCGCATCGCGGTGGGCGAAGAAGTCCTTCCGACCGCCTCCACCACCAGCGTCACGCGCTTCCTCATAGTTTTCAGGATTGAGGACGATCTGGATGGGACTAGCCATTTAGCGTCTCCGCCTCGCCAGACTTGGCCGCGCGGCCGAGCTGACGACTGACCGTCGATTTGTCCTTGCCGGCAATCTCACCGATGTCGGCCATTGAGAAGCCGAGGATCGGATCATCCCGCATCGCCCGAAACAGATTGCTGGAGTCGTCGAATAGCAACGCGCGGCGTTCGCTTTGGACCCGAGCCGCGTTCAACGTGGCGAATTGGCGAAGCGTATCGAGTAGCCCGCGCTTGTCCTCCTCACGAACGGTGGTGGCCTTCTTATATGTGCGCACGAGAGACTCGATCTCAGCGCCAGTCGAACCTTCGGTAAACCATGCGATTAGGCGCAAGTGGATGTCCGGGGCCTTTACTGGTGGCATGAAATGCGCGGCGATTGCCTTTCGCATTTCGAAGTCCGGCTTGGGAATCTCAAGCTGAACCTCGAAACGCCGCCAGACGGCGGTGTCCAAGAGTTTCGGGTGATTGGTGATGCCAATCGTGAAGCCGACATCGCGGCGCGTATCGAGATTCTGCAGAAGTGCGTTTACGACGCGCTTGATCTCGCCAACCTCCTGGGGATCGTCACGAACTTTCGCGATCGCGTCGAATTCGTCGAGTAGAAGGATGCAGCGGTGACGGTTCGCGAATGCGAACAAGTTTCCGATATTGCGCGCGGTCGTGCCGAGGAACGACGAAACGAGCCCGTCCAGCTTCACCAGCACGACGGGGAGATCGAGCTGTTGCGCGATCCAAAGCGCCAGCCTTGTCTTTCCAGTCCCTGGAGCTCCGTAAACAAGGCAGGTTTTGGACGGCCGAATGTCGATCTCTGATAGTGCGTCGAAGTTGGCCCATTCTTCGATAACTGTCTCGATGGCACGACTGACGGTCGAGTTGAAGAGCGGCGCGGTCGGTTGAATGTCCGCCGGGAAGATAATCTCCGCCAACGGTGCGGCTGTTTCACGGTCGACCGGAACAGGCGTGTTCCGCGTCAGCGGCTCACCCGAGATCTGTGCCTTGGAGCGCTCGATCCGGCTTGGCGAAAGCTCCTTCGTCCGATCAGCGGTCGTGAGGATGCTGGTCAGAGCAGCGGACTGCTTCGCCTCCCCATCCTTAGCCAAAGCGTCGCGAAGTCGCTCGATCTGCTTACGTAGGGCGGGTGAAGCGTCGGCCATTGCCGCGCGACATAGGGCCTGAATGATCGAGAAGTGGTCCATTGGTGATTCCTGGCGGCGCGATGCGCTGTCTCGCTAAGATGATGCGTGTAGGCCCTTTTCTGGTGCGCGTCAAGCGCGTTTGATGCGTCCAGCGCGCTATTTGTTGCATTGAAAGGCCGCGACGTTGCGTCTATCTCGGCCTCTCGCGGCGGCTGAGTGTGGAATTTCCTCTTCAATGATCGGGATCATTTGCACCGGCCACGTCTTGTGGGATCTCCCGAAGGAAACTCTGCCCCTTCTGCAGGCGCCGCCCTAGCGTCTCGATGAATCCCTCGTAGCGTTCCCGCCCTTTGGCCTGTGCTGATGGTTGAGCATCGTTCGGCAAGGGCGGCGTGATCGTCAGCCAGAACCGGACGAAGAGGGCCAGTGTCTCTGCGGTGACGCCGAGGTCGCGCTCCAAGCGCTGCACCTGGCGCGACAGGCGATCGAGGCGGCGCGCGAACGCGGCCTCGCGCTTGTCCGCGCCATCAGGTGACAGGAATGACGCAACCGCCGCTTCGACGATCGCGGAGCGGGAGAGCTTCTTACGGTCGGCGAGATCGGCGATCTGGCGGAGCATCTCGGGCGGGAAATAAACGTTCATCCGGTCGCGCATGGTTGCCTCACAGATCGATGCCGTCATTGGGATCGAGCGCGACCTGTCTCGCCACGCCGCGCATCTGCTGGCGCAGCGCCTGACGCTGCCGCGCCGCGTCTTCCGGCTCATCGTCCAGCATGATGGAAAACTCGTCGGCCGCGGCAGGTCCGGTTGTTTCCTTGGCGATCGCGACATGGTCGGGCAGCTCCGGCTCGCGCCGCAGCCCGCCATTGGCAGCGTCCTCCGCCTTGTCGAGCTCAGCCGCGAGCACTGCGTCGGGCCGCTGCGGCTTCAACTCGGACCATGCGTCCTTTCGGGCCGAACGCCCGCATTTCGCCGGGTCGGGCGATGGCAGGATGCGCTCCTTGAAGCGGCGATCCTCGAAGTAACGGGCCTTCTTGGCTCGGATGGGATGGACACCGGCGGCCATGACGATCTCGTCTGTGGCCGGCAGCTGCATCACCTCGCCGGGTGTGAGGAGCGGCCGCGCCGTCTCTGAGCGCGAGACCATCAGATGACCGAGCCACGGGCTGAGCCGATGCCCGGCATAGTTCCGCATCGCCTTCATCTCGGTCGCCGTGCCGAGCGCGTCGCTCACACGCTTGGCGGTGCGTTCGTCATTGGTGGCGAAGCTCACGCGCACATGGCAGTTGTCGAGGATCGCGTTGTTCGGGCCATAGGCCTTTTCGATCTGGTTCAATGACTGGGCGATGAGGAATGACTTCAGGCCGTAACCCGCCATGAAGGCGAGCGCGGACTCGAAGAAGTCGAGGCGGCCGAGCGCCGGGAACTCGTCGAGCATCATCAGCACGCGATGCCGCCGGTCTCGCGCATGCAGATCCTCGGTCAGGCGTCGGCCGATCTGGTTGAGCACGAGCCGGATCAACGGCTTCGTCCGGGAGATGTCGGATGGCGGAACCACGAGGTAGAGCGTTGCTGGCTTCTCATCGGCGATGAGGTCGGCGATCCGCCAGTCGCAGCGGCGCGTCACTTCCGCCACCACCGGGTCGCGATAGAGGCCCAAGAAGGACATGGCGGTGGACAGGACGCCTGAGCGCTCGTTGTCGCTCTTGTTGAGGAGTTCGCGCGCCGTCGACGCCACCACGGGATGAGGGCCGCCAGGGCCGAGATGCGGCGTCGTCATCATGGCCTTCAGCGTCGCCTCGATCGGACGGCGCGGATCCGACAGGAAGGCGGCGACACCGGCGAGCGTCTTCTCCTCTTCCGCGTACAGCACATGCAGGATGGCGCCGACGAGCAAAGAATGGCTCGTCTTCTCCCAGTGATTGCGCTTGTCGAGCGAGCCCTCGGGGTCGACGAGAACGTCGGCGACATTCTGCACGTCGCGGACTTCCCACTCGCCGCGCCGCACTTCCAGGAGCGGGTTGTAGGCGGCCGACTTGGCGTTGGTGGGATCGAACAGCAGGACGCGGCCGTGCCTCGCGCGGAAGCCGGCGGTCAGCTGCCAGTTCTCGCCCTTGATGTCGTGGACGATGGCGGAGCCCGGCCAGGTGAGGAGCGTGGGAACGACGAGGCCGACACCCTTACCCGATCGGGTCGGTGCGAAGCACAAGACATGCTCCGGTCCATCGTGCCGGAGATAGTCGTCGCCGAGCTTTCCCAGGACGACGCCATCGGGTCCGAGCAGGCCCGCTGCCTTCACCTCCCGGAGTTCAGCCCAGCGGGCCGAGCCATAGGTCTCCACATTCTTCGCCTCACGGGCACGCCATACCGACATCGCTATGGCGACGGCGATGGAGATGAAGCCGCCTGAGGCGGCGATGATGGCACCTTCAACAAAGATCGGCGGGGCATAGGCGTCGTAGAAGTACCACCACCAGAAGAAGGCGGGTGGATAGTAGACCGGCCAACCCGCCAGCTCGAACCACGGCGTGCCGAGCTGCGCCTGAAAGCCGAGCCGCCAGGCGGTCCATTGGGTCGCGCCCCAGGTCGTGAGCAGCACGATGAGGAACACTGTGGTGATTTGGCCCCAGAGGATTTTCGTCGCGGACATCGGTGGCGGTGCTTTCTTCCTTGCTGGCTAGAGGGCGAGCCCGCGCTTGCGGCCGAGGCCCCATTCGATGCCGCCGCCATCCTTCACGGCGCCAGCGACATGCTGGCCGAGCTTGCGTTCGATCTCGCGGGACCAGGGTACAAGCTGGAAGCCGAGGCCGTTGTCGATCATCGCGAACCGGCCGGAGGAGAGGTCGAGACGCTGGCGATAGATGCCCGCGACCTGATCACCGGCGGTCGGCTTCATGTGCGCCAGACCGGTCTCGGCGGAGAGGCGCGCCCCGACCGCATCCAGTTCGCGCCGCCGCAGCGTGGCGAGGAGGTCGCGTTGCAGGATGATCCGCTGGCCTTGGCGTCGACCGAGGCCTTGGTCGGCGAGATGCTCGGCCCGTGCCTGCAGGGCTTCGCGCACCTCTCGCCCGAAGCCTCCCATCGACAGCGGCATGGGGTCCGCCTCCACAAGCCGATGGTCCAGCCAGGTGGCCCCCGGCGCCTTGATCTGCTGGCCGAGTTCGAGGTCTGACCGGCTCGCGAGAACAAGCGTCGGGCGCGGCTCATCGGCTCGGCCAAAGCGCCGAACCTCCACGATGCCGCCGATCGCAGGCGCATGCTCGAAGGCCTCGACACCGCGGAACCGGACATGGTGGGCCCGGCCATCGGTGCCATCGATCACCGCATAGGCTTCGCCCGTCAACTCGTCGTGCAGGCCGCGATCGACCAGCCGCCCGATGATCGGCGCCTGTCCGCTGCCGCCTTCGATGACATAGTCGGCGACAGCGCGATCCTCACCACGCTCGGCGAAGGCGCGGTGCATGGTCTTGATGATGTCCCCGCGAAGCCCGAGGTCGCGCAGGTGGCGTTCGGCGTCGAGGCCGACCATCCACTCGCCGGGGCTGGCGGATGACGCAAGGCCCATCTTCTCCAGGTACTGGAGTCGGCCGATCATGAGCCGCCGGGTCTGGGGATCAGCAGCACCGGATTGCTCGGGACGAAGATCGATGAAGCCCGTCTCGTCGGCGGCTATGCGAACCTCGACATCGAGACGAGTCCAGCGCTCGGCCGTGATTTCGCGCTCGAGCGCCGTTTTGATTTCGTGCTCCGGCTTCGGGCCGAGTTCGATCGACACGAGATCCTCGGCCCGGGATCGCAAGCCGCGGCTGATGTAGTCGCGTGAGATGACGAGGTCGGCGCCCTGGGCGTCAACGCCTCGCACCAGCAGGTGGACGTGGGGATTGTCGGTGTTCCAGTGATCGACCGCGGCCCAATCGAGCCGGGTCCCGAGGTCGGCTTCCATCTGACGCGCGAGGTCGCGCGTGAAGGCGCGCAGGTCCGTCATCTCGCCGGCGTCCTCGGGCGAGATGATGAAGCGGAAATGGTGCCGGTCGTCCTTCGAGCGCGCGGCGAAACCAGCGTCATCGGCGCGGTCGCTGTCGGCATCGAACATCACGGCCTTTTCACCGTCGCGCGTGACGCCGTCGCGCTTGAGATAAGAGAGGTGGGCATTGAGCGGCGCAGACCGGAAGGCCCGGCCCTGGTGGCGGGCGATCCGCGCCTTGACGACGACGCGGCGCGACGAGCTGAAAAGCCGCGCGCGGCTGAACGCGATCCGTCCGCGCCCGAAGCTCGAACGGCCATAGCCGGATGCCCTGCGGCCCTGACCGCCGCCAGTGCCGACATGCCCCGAGCGCTTGGCGGCGCGCAGGACCTGGTTGATGAAGCTCTTGGGTTTCGGCGCCCGCGTCGAACCGATGCGGCCTGGCCGGACCCGGAAGTCGCTGTCGCCCTCGCTCATCGCCGGCCTCCGGCAGGCAAAACGCCGGACAGTGCCGGCAATGTCCTTGAAATAGCGTGGAAAATAGCCGGAAGCGGCACTGTCCCCGACCGACCGGCACGTGAAAAGCCATGCGAAAGCAATGGCTTGTGCGCGAGTGGCGAGCCGCTTTTATCTCGCCGTCTGTTGGTCGTGTCTGTTTCGCCCCAACCACCCCCTGCCGCCTCTTTCCGGGAACTCGCTACACCGCGCCGGAGTGCGTTTCTTGTCATGGGCGCCCCCTATCATCGGCGCGGGTCACGAAGATGCCTGCCGTCTGCGTCGAACCGGCGATTGGGGGTTGCTGCGGATCTGCGGTTCGGCTGCCGTTCCTTTGACGATCGGGCTGCGATCGTTCTGCTGCAACGCTGCCGTTGGAGCGCGCGACGAACAACGGAGACCGAGTCCACGCGAGCGGGTCGGCGGTCTCGACCGCGACGCCGGCAGCGAGCGGCTCACTGCCGACCAACGGCGCGATCGCGGCCACGTAGGCGATGGTCTCGGCGGGCAGCGCGCGGCCAGCCGAGAGATAGTCATCGTAGCGCCCGGGGCCGGCATTGTAGGCCGCGAGGAAGCCCGGCGCGCCGTAGCGGTCGTGCATTTCGCGCAGATAGGCTGAACCAGCGAGGATGTTGTCGCGCGGGTCAAAGGGATCGGCCCCCAGACCGTGGCGCGCCCGCAGGTCCGCCCAGGTCGCGGGCATGATCTGCATGAGTCCCATCGCGCCCTTGGGCGAAACCGCGCGGACACGACCGCCGCTCTCGACGCGCATGACTGCCCAGATCCAGCGCTCGGGAATGCCGAACCGCTGCGCTGCCTCGGCGACCGCTTGTGTGTGTGGCGAGCCTGCCGCGGGTCGCTCGATGACCGAGGTCTGCGCCAGAGACGGCGCGGGCATCGCGCCGGCAAAGGCCAGGCCGGAAAGGAGAAGGAAGGGCAGTCGGCGGGCGGCCACTTTCGGTCCGGCAGCGGGCTGGCGACGGGAGACGCGCATCGATCAGTCCCGCTCGCTGCGCTTGGTCGGCCTGTTCCAGTAGAGACCCCATGCTGATTTGTTGTCGGCCGACTGGAACAGGTTGGCTCGGATTGGCTGCGCGAAGGTCGGATCGTCGAACTGCAACGACACATACTCGCCGGCCTTCTCGCCGGTGCGCTTCCATCCCGCGCCCACTTCCGGCCCATCGGCGTCGTCGCCGAGGTGAACGCGATAGTCGGGCGCGTTCTCGGCGTCGGAGTGCTCCGCCGGCACGAGCACCAGAGTGGCGTCGAGGGCGAGCGTGCGAATGCGGCCGCCATAGCCGCTCTTGGTGCGGGTGAATTCTCCGATCAGGCTCATGGCGACCTCCTTGGCGATGCGGTGGAACGGGTCATGGCTGCGCCGTCACCGCGTCGGCGCGCGCCAAACGAAGCGACCTTCGCCGTCTTCGTCGGTGTACAGAGGCGTGGCCCGGCCGATCACGGTGGTGAAGGCGAGAGGCCCGAAGTAGCGGCCGTCCAGGCTGTCCCGGACGCCGATGTTCATGAGGAAGAGTTCGCTCGCGCCGAGCCTGTGGCAGCCCTGCCAGATGGGCAGCGTGCGCCCCAGACGGTCGCGGTCGAGCGCATTGCCGACTGTGATTCCGTCGACGGTAATGTCGCCACCCGAACGGCAGACCGTTTGCCCGGGAAGTGCGGCAACGCGTTTCAAGAGCGGCACGCCGCGTGGCAGATAACCCCGGTCCGCGAGGAATGCGGTAAGCGGCTCCGGCGCATTGACCGCGACAAGGTCGGTGACCTCGAGCGGTGTCGCCGGGCCGATCTCGTAGAGACCGACCGGGACGCTGGCCGATGCGTTCCAGACGAGCCGCGGTGCAACGTGCACCATGGCCAGCGTGATCAGCAGGAGCGCGGCGCCCGTGGCCGTCAGCAGGTAGCCGGCGCGCGTCATGGCTCGGCCCTCTGTCGCAAGCGCCAGGCGCGGTGCTGCTGTCGGCAGTAGGATCGCGGGGCGTCGCCGGCGGCGAGCCGGTTGTGGACATGGCGCCAGTAGTCGGGGGCAGCTTCGGCGGGGTCGATGTCGAGCGCTTCGATCGCGTCGATCAGAAGCAGCACGCGTTCGACGCTCGGCCAGCCGCTTGTTTGCAGCAGGATTTCACCACCGGGTCGCACCGAGGGTAGCGTCTGATAGCCTTCGCTCACGCTGACGGCGCGCAGGATGTCGATGCGCGAGACGACGGTGCCAAAGCCATTTGATGCCCAGCGGACGAAGGCGAAGACAGCCCCGGCGGGGAAGCTGAGGACGCGGCGCCGTCGGTCGAGGATCTGTTCGTGGACCGCATGGCCGAAGCGGATCCAGTGCTCGATCTGCTTCTCGCGCCAAACCAGTTCGACCTCGGTGAGCCGACCGGGAGGTGATGACGGCCGAACGCCCGCTGCGCCATGAAGTGAGGGTGCGCTCATGGCGCGTCCCCCTCGGCAGGAAACGCGCCCGCGAGGAGCTCGCGCAGCATGTCGGCGACGGTTTGGCCGCGCTGGAACGCGGTGACCTTGATCCGGCCGCGCAGGTCCGGCGTGACGTCGATCGTGAGGCGCGCGGTGTAGGCGATGGCGTCAGCCCTGCGGCCGCGCGGATCGTCGGCGGTCTTGATCCAAGTGTCCGGGTCGCCGGGCCGCGCGGCGAAGCTGCGCCTGGTCATGGTGCGAGCCTTCCAACTTCGGCGCAAAGCGCTGCGATCTCGCGCGTGCCGGCACGCTGGCCATCGAGCTCCGAGATCAGGCGGCCGGATTGCGCGGCATCCGCGAAGCCGACGCGTTGGCCTATCGCGCTCGCCAGCACCGGCGGATCGTGTTCGGCGAGTGCCTTCGCGGTCTCGCGTGCGATGATGGTGCGCGCGCCACAGCGGTTGAGCACGAACCGGGCGACAAGCGACGGGCGGAACAGGCGTGCCTCGCGGAGCAGTGCCAGCATCTCGGCTGACGCCCATCCGTCGAAGGGCGACGGCTGAACCGGGATGAGGACGAGATCGGCGGCAAGCAGGGCCGAGCGCATGAGGCCGGCGACGCGCGGCGGCCCATCGATCACCACATGATCGGCGCCGCGCGCCAGTTCGGGCGCTTCGCGGTGCAAGGTGTCGCGCGCCAGTCCGATGACGGCGAACCGGCGAGGCAGGCCTTCACGGGCGCGGGCTTCGGACCAGTCGAGTGAAGAACCCTGCGGATCGGCGTCGATGAGCATGACGCGTTGATCGCGGCTGGCCCATTCGCCGGCGAGATGAAGGGCGAGCGTCGTCTTGCCAACGCCGCCCTTCTGGTTGAGCAACGCGACGATCATGACCGTGCGCTCCGTCGGCCGCGGGGTGGTTTTCCACCGTTGCCCCGCTCCAACAAGAAGTTAGATTCGTTGTTAGACTCTAAGTTAAGGCTCGGAATCGCCGTTTCAGGCCAGAGGGTTAGTTGCGATTTCCGCGCCCGAAGTCCCGAGGCGGCAACGCCCGAAATCCCGATACCGTTTGCGCCCGAAGTCCCGATCGCATCCACAACGCCATCCACAGGGCCTGTGGACAAGTTGATGGGGCGGATGTGCAGGCGTTCCTGACGACCGGCGCGCTCCAGAGCCAAGCGATAGCCGGGCAGCGGCTGGCGGGCGACGATGCGGCGGATGTCGATGGCGAAGTCGGAAACACGCGCCTGGCTGCCCGATTTGGCGTGCAAGTGCGCGATTTCGAAGGTCCAGCCCGCGGGCTGACGGCCGGCATGCTTGCGGGCGACCCGATAGAGCCAGCGCTCGATGCCGCCGGTCAGTCGGAAATAGGCGGGATCGATGGCGAGGACGAGCGAGCGGTCAATGACACCGCGATAGAGCCAGTCGGGCAGGACGAACTCCATGCCCTCCACGCGGCCGTCGCGCGTCGTGCATTCCCCCCACTCGTTTATCCAGGAGAATTGCTGACGCCGCCAATGCTCGCCGTTGCGGATCGTGGTGCGGATGACCGTCGACTGAAGGCGCGCCAGAGCGCCCTTGAGGAGCCGATAGTCGCGCGATCCGGTCTGGCGCCCGATGGCAGTCAGGAGTTGATATGGCGTGAAGCGCAGGAAGCGTGACGTTTGAAAGCCTAGGTTCGCGGCTTCGACAATCTGGCTCGCGGCCCAGATCAGGATGTCGGCGTCCCAGATGGTCGCCATGCCATGCTCCGGGACCGCGAAGACTTCGACGCGGACGTCGCCGGCTTCGTAGTGGATCGGTGAGGTGCGCTTGGCCTTGGCGAGCGAGAAGAAGGGCCGCTCCATCAGATCGCGCTGGTCGCGCGGACTGGCGTCGCCGGTGGCGACGATGAACGGGTCGAGCCGCGATCGTTCGCTCAAGGAGAGGGGGCGCTGCCGCGGGGACATGCCGGACGGCTCAGCGGGCCTGGCCGCCGCCGAAGGCAGGCGTGACGGCGGCATGGCGCTTGGCGGGAAGGACGCTCCCGCGCGGATCGGACGTCGAGGTGACAAACCCGAGGTCAGCCCACGCTTTCAGGTCCTCGAGCGCGTAGACGACGCGCCCGCCGAGCTTGCGATAGGCGGGACCGGTGCCGTAGGTCCGGTGTTTCTCGAGCGTGCGATCCGAGAGACCGAGGAAGCGCGCCGCTTCAGGCGTACGGAGAAAGCGTTGCGGCACGCCGGCGCCATTGGGTGACATGATCGGGCCTCCGAGTTTGCGCGAGAGCCGCAGGGGGACAGCGGCGGTTGGCGGCTACCCTGGCGGACCGCGAAGTTGCGGAGGGAGTGGGAAGCTGGCGGGAGCAAATCCCCACACCAGGCGTGCTAGCGTCGACGGCGATGGCTCAGCAGGCGTCGATAGCCGCCGGCGATCATGGCGAGGCCGCCGCGCACGAGGTCCATGGTCGCGAACCGGCGCGAGGATGTTTTCCACGGTTCATCGGCAAGGTCGCGCGTGCCGAACAGTGTCACGGCGATTTCGCGGTAGCTGGCGCCGCTGAGACGACCGTCCACGGCCTGCAACATCCGTCGCGCACGTTGACGTTGCTGCCGCGTGAGCCGTGTGTCGGCAGGGATCGCGCGACCATGAAGCGAACTCAGGAGACGGGCGACGGCCTCGAGCCGATCGAAGCCTTCGGGGCCGAGCGGGATGACGGCCGCCGCGCCTTCGTCCGCGCCGAATCCGCCGAGGCGCAGGATCTGGAGCCGTTCGCCATTCGTGAGGGTATGAACGAAGTGGGAGCCTTGCGCGTCTGATTGGCCGGGCGCCTGCGCGTCAATGGATTGTGACGTGTCGTCCTTCGGCAGGATGGCGGGCGGTGCGGTCAATAGTACGACACCAGTGTTCACGGTGGGCGCCCAGATGGGCGCGGCCTCTTTGGCGTCGAGGGCGGGCGACAACAGGAAATCGCAGCCCCCATCGAGACCTCGTCGCCTCGGTTGCTGCGGTGTCGGCGTTCGGTTCCAGCTGAGCGGCCTCGAAGTCGCGCTGATAGTCTTCGTTCCGGCGCAGCCATTCCCAGGCGAGTTCGGGCGAGACGAGGCTTTCGACGTATTCGTAGCGCTCGGACGATCGCCAGTGCGAGATGTCGGGGGTCATGCATCCTCCGCCAGCAAACCTGCAGCAGCTTCGATGCGCAGGATTCCGCCACGCAAGCACAAGTGGAAGCCGGAGAAATGGAAACGGGCGATGCCGCTGCGGCATCACCCCCGCATCAGTGACGCGGGTGCTCTTGTGCGAGCTCGCGGTAGCCGTGCAGGGTCATCCATTTGGCACGATCGAGATGGCTGTCATGGATGCGCCGGGCGCGCTCCGGTTCGGCGGCCGGGTCTATGCCGAACAGGATCGACACGGCCTCTTGCCAAGCAGCGCCGTCCGACGCGGCATCAAGGAGACGGAGGTAGAGCGTCATGTGCGCCCGATCATAGTCGGTGATCGACGCGCTCTCCGGCGGTCGTTCGAGGAAGTCTGCCTTGGTCACGACGCCCCACCTGGAATCACAGAGCCCCTGCGTGTCGACATGGCGTTAACCAAGCCCGACTTCGACGGCAACTGGTATGGCTGCTGGCCCGCAACGCGGGTTGGCCGTCGTGGAACGGCGCTAGCTTCTCTTCCGCATGTCGCTGGCGGCTTTTCGGCCATGGACGAGCATCACCCCTTCACCTTGGTCAGACTGCAAGAGGACGATGCCATGCGCTTCGAATGCCCGGCGCACCTGATCGCGCGTGCTCTCGTAGACCTTCAAGTCGCTCTCCGACTCGAGGCGCTTGAGCGCGGTCAGTGATACACGGGCTTCGTCAGCGAGCGTCTCCTGTGTCCAACCCAGCAGCGCGCGTGCGGCCCGCGACAGTCGGGCGGTGATCATGCATGATCACCTCCACTCGGACCTCAGCGCACGCCAGAACTACGACTATAATAGTCGCTCTTGGCTTCTCGGGCCAGACTGAAGAGCGTCTATTGCGGTCGCTCGAGTAGTTCAGGCCGCAACCTGATTCGGATGCTTTGGCTGACGAAGGCCCGTCCGGATCGACCGGACGGGGCGTCGCCGGAGCCTCAGTCGCCGTTGCGGCGGCTGGGGCGGGACCAGATGAGGCTGAAAGCTTCGCCGTCCTCGTCGTTGAACAGGTTGGCGTAGATCGGGGCGTTGAAGCTCGGGTCGTCCAGCTTGAGACCAAGATAGTCGCGGCCCTCGTTGGAGCGCTTGGACCAGGCGGCGCCGATCTCGGCGCGACCGACCAGGACGCGGTGGCTGGGGGCGTTCTCGCCGGTGGCCCGGGTCTCGGGGACGATGCGGACGTTCTTGGCCTGAACGCTCAGGGTGACGATCTCGCCGGTGAACTCGTTCGTGCCGGTCTTCTTGAAGGTGCCGATGGTGGCCATGTCATTTCTCCTCGATCTGAAGTCTCGAGCCCGCACCATTGCGGCCTCGATGGCGATCGACGGGCCGGAGACGATCGACGGCGCACCCCTGCCTGGGGTCCCCAGCTCGCTGGGGTAGGCTTGGGGCCTGACAGCAAAGGAGGAACTTTCTTGTCCCGCGAGGAATGACGGCGCAGCCGGCAGGGGAAGAAAGTTGTGACGCCGCTGTTGCGCCATAGGCGAGCGAGGCGTGAGCCGGTCTTCGGCCAGATCAGGCCATTGAAGAGGCCGCTCGGGTGCGCTCGATCTGGCTAGATCCCGAGGGGATGACGTGGCGGCGCAAGGCATCGGCCGAATTGGCACGCGCGGTTCACGTGATCGGCGTTTCCGAGCTCTGAGCTGACACGTCTCGTCCTGCTGATGAGGGGCGCCTGACCGGTGACGCCCGTCAGCCTGCGTTTGGTCAGTCGGCGAATGAGCAGCCTGGGATCAGACGATCAGCGAGCACTGCGCCATGACAGGTTGCGCACTGACGTGCGCGCCCTTCGCCCGATCCCACATCAGGTCGGTCGATGGTTGGTGCGTGGTGCACGTCGGCTTTCTGGTCCGGCTCTGCGGTCAGTTCGGCATTCAGGCATTGGCAACGCCCCGGCTGGTCGATCCTGGCGGGGTGAGTGACGTCACGCGGATGAAGGTCGTGATCGCAACGGCAATCGCCCCGATGACCGAGAACACGAGCTGCCAGGTTTCCGACGGCATGGTGTGTTTCACGATGCCATGCGTCGCGTGAAAGCCCGCGATGGCTGCGGGCGCGACGAAAGCCAATGCGACGAGGAGTTTCAGCCAGGCTGGCCGCAGGATGGCGAGCAGAAGCTGGCCGACGCCGAGTGCGATAACGGCACCAACGGCGCCGATGACGATGGCACCGAGCAGGCCGGCGCCGGTCTGATGCGCCCAGATGCCCGCGCTGACGCCGATGAAAGCTGGAAGGGCAAAGACGGCGAGCGTGAACAACAGCCAGCAAAGCACGCCGATGGCGACGAGCGAACCGAGAATGGCGAAGACGATCATGGTGGTGGCCTCCGTGAGAAAGGTCTGACGGGTGCGCCAACCACCACCACCAAGGCGCTTTGCAGAGTATAGCGAAATTCGACGTGCTTCGGGAGCGGAAATCGAACCGATCTCCGCCCGCGAAGCTGTTCCGCCAGACGTCAGACGTCGAACGGATCGATCTCGGCCACGACCTCGGCATCGCCGTCAAACTCGTTGCAGGGAGTGACAGACAGCGTGCCGTCGCCCGCCCGGAAGATGATGATGGCGACCATCAGGGTGCCAGCGAGGCTGTTTGCGAAGGCATAAGCGGCGTCGAGGGACATCGGTCCGGCTCCTGTTTCGAGCGGAGGACCATCCCCCGCTGACAGGCGCCCGATGTGTCCGGCCGAGGGCCGCAATCACCGCGTAGGCGAAGACGAAGCGGCGGCACGCCAAGGCGTAGCCGACCCTTCACGGGTTGATGGCATCAGGCCCCCGGTTGGACCAAGGATCAGCGCATTTGAAGCGGGGGTCGCGAAGTTTCAGATTAGGAGCTACACCGATGGCCGGACCACGATGCTGGTGCTGACGTAGCGCTTCATGCTGACGACAGAACTTGACGCAGTCATCATGCGAAGGCTTGCCGCCGATATGTTTGCACCCTTCAACGCAGTTCAGATTCGTGTGTCAATCGACGGTATTGACCCTCCTGCTTGGAGGCGTCTGATCGTACCGATCGACTGGAATCTGGAGCAATTGCACCTGACGATCCAAGCGGCGTTTAACTGGTGGAATTACCACCTGCATGAGTTTCAGATTGGCGGACTGCGCTTTGGCGATGCGGCGGCTGCCTATGAAAGCTCCAGCGGGGAGTTAGCGTCCGCGCTCGTGGTGTAATTTCCGGTGTAGGCGATGGTGTATTCCGGGGTGGGGCATGCCCCACCCCGGAATGCGGCGTCGCTGGTGGCCACCGGGTTCATCGTTATGGTGGAGTTTGCACACTTCAACCGTGACGAAGAGGAGTTCCCGATGACCGAGGACAGATTACTG
>NZ_BCZQ01000007.1 GCF_001598815.1 Sphingopyxis terrae subsp. terrae NBRC 15098
GAGAGTTCGACCGACCTCACCCGCTCTCCATTCAGTCTGCACTAGCATCGCTAAAACGCTACCTGCCGGAGGATCGCTATCGAATCAAACTACACGATCTTCTGACGTCGGCGGTCGCCGACGCTCGATCCCGGTGGGAAGCGGCAGGCCTTACGCTGCAGGACCCAGAACCGAATGATGAGACTATTGTCGCCCGCGTTAAAACTTATGACAGCAGCATGGAAATCTTGCTGCCCATGGCAATAGAACTAGGAAAATGGTCGCGGCCCGATCAATTCCAATTAATTTGCGAAGTGCTCGAAACGCTAAGCCAACGTCCAGCGACGCAAGGCCGCACATACAACCTTTGGTCCGAACTTTCTCGCTATCCAGCCACTATATTTTTATATGCCGCTGGCCTCAGTGCTTTGAAGTCCAACAACATAGAACTGATTGGGCGCCTATTTTCGACGCCGCTTCGTAGCGGAATGGGTGAGAATGAACCGGCAGTCGCAACCCTCATGCCGATGTGTCTCGTCGATAAAAAGGAGAGCCTTTGGCCGCTTTTTGAAGGATCAAGGAGACATACGCCGCTGAGTGATTGGCTGGAAATGCTGATGCGTCACCGCTTCTCTCCAAATTCGAGTCCCGATCAATACAATGACCCCTTCACTCAATTATTCGATGAATTCGAAATGATCGGCGGAGTGTCATACCGCACCTTAATTCGAGAAAAGCGCGAGTGGATATGGGTTCCCTTTGGATGCTGGGGCTGGAGGAGAAGCGTCAAAGAAGGTATATTGGAGAAACTTAGCGCCGATCTCGCTAAAAATAGCAATCAATCTAAATTGCTCCGGCTAGGGATTTTCTCTAATGGAGAGACCGAAGCGACCGATGTTATAAAAGAAGTCTTGGAATTCTGTCGAAAGTTACAACTTTGGTAGAGATTGGGATTACAGTTTACTAAATTGCCAAATTCCGGCCCGAACGGAACGAGCGGCAGTCGGCCTAGCAGCGACACCATGCTACACTCCCATCCATGCGCCCTCGAAACCCCCTCTATGTCATGGCCAAGCCGCCGCCGGAGGTGCAGGCGGCGATCGCCGCGTTGCCGCGCAACGATCCCGGGCGCGGCCCCGACCTCCTCCATGTCACGCTCATCTCGCTCTACGACCTCCACTACGCCCCGCCCGATTGGCTGCCCGCGACCATCGCCGCGCTGGACGGCTTCGCCGCGGCGCCCTTCCCGCTCCGCTTCGACCGGATCGAGAACCGCAAGGCGGTGACGCTGCGCACGCGCGAGCCGCTGGCCGAGGCGCGGGCGTTCCAGAAGGCGCTGGTCAACCATCTGCTCCGCGAAAAGGCGCCGATCATGGACGGCACCACCCCCGAACCGCACATAACGATCAACTATCGCGGCGACCGCCTGAACGCGCAGAAAATCCCGCCGATCGGCTGGACGGTCGATGAAATCATCCTGACCGAAAGCATCGTCGGCAAGACCACGCATGTCGAACACGGCCGCTGGCCGCTGCGTGGGGATGCGGGCTGAGCGATTGCGTCCATCCACTTTCGTCATCCCGGACTTGATCCGGGATCCACGACAACGGCGCGGTTCTGGATCCCGGATCAAGTCTAACGAGCCACGCGTCTCGTTAGAGGATGACGAATCCGAAAATCCGCCCTCCGCGCATCGATGGCGGACACGCCGTCACCCGAAGTAGCGACGAAACCAGCCCCGCTTTCGGGGAACGACCGGCGAACGTCCGGAAATGCGCAGCAGATATTGGCCCAGGATCGCCGCTTGCTGTTTGGTCATCAATATCCGGAACAGGTCGGGATCGTGCGCCTTTGCCGCTTCGGAAGATTGCACGCTTTCCAGCCGGAGCATGATGCGGTCGCCCGCGTCATGATGGTCCCAGCCGACCAGTGCCCCGAAACTCTCCATCATCCCGCCTCTCCCCCCACCCTCTTCGCGCGGCCGATGCCGTTGGCGCGATAGGGGCTTTTACCAGAGCGGCGGCAAAATGTCGTCCAATGGCCGAAAAAGCCGCCAGTCCGCGGCCCCCGCAAAAACCCCTTTCCTACATTGCCCCGCCATGGTTCATCCTGTTCGATGACCCAACCCAAATCCCCTGCTCGCCCCGCGCCGCCGCGTGATCCGGCCTTGCAAGGCCCGGCGCCGCAAAGCCTGATCGCCGCGCTGTCCGCCTTCACCCCCGCGCAGCTTCAGCGCCGACGCAGCACCGGCTGGACCCCCGACCGCCAGCGCAAATTTATCGAGGCGCTCGCTGCGACGGCCTGCGTGACCGAGGCGGCGGCGAGCGTCGGGCTATCGGCGACGTCGGCCTATAACCTCCGCCGCCGCCCCGAGGCCCATGCGTTCCGCCATGCGTGGGATGCCGCGATCGATTGCGGGATGCGGCGGCTGGTCGACGCCGCGCTGGCGCGCGCGGTCCACGGCGTGCCCGTCCCCATATTCTACAAGGGCGAACAGGTGGGCGAGCGGCGCGAATATCCCGAACGGCTCGCGATGTTCCTGATGCGCGCGCACGACCCCCGTCGTTTTGCCGCCGCCGGTTCGGGCGACGCGGGCCGCGGCGCCGCGCCCGCCGATGGCGATCCCGCCGAAGCCCGGCTGACCGATGCGCTCGCGCGGATCGGCGCGCCCACCGACGACCCGCCGTCCGCCCCGCTGCGCCTGCCCGGCCCCGCTGCCGACGACGGCGACGGCGATAGCGCGGAACCAAGTGACTGATTTCATGGGCCCAGAGGTGACAAGTTTGACAAGTTAAGGCAAAGCGAGACAGATGACTGACACCGCTCCCACCGCCCCCGAGCCCACCGGCCCCGATGCGGGCGCAACCTTCTACCACGGCACGCGCGCCGACCTAGCCGTCGGCGACCTGCTCGCCGCGGGTTGGACCAGCAATTACGACACCGACAAACCGCTCTCGTGGATCTATTTCTCCGCCGCGCTCGAATCGGCGATCTGGGGGTGCGAGCTTGCCGCGGGTGACGGGCGCGAGCGCATCTATATCGTCGCGCCGACCGGCGACTGGTTCGACGATCCCAATCTCACCGACAAGAAATTTCCCGGCAACCCGACGCGCAGCTACCGCAGCCGCGCGCCGCTGCGCATCGTCGGCGAAGTCGATAGCTGGACCCCGCACCCGCCCGAGGTGCTGCAGGCGATGAAGGACGGCCTCGCCCGGCTGAAGGCCGAGGGGAAGGATGTGATCATCGACTGACCGGGCGGGCGGGGCCGCGGCGCCGCCGGGATCAGCTGCCCTGGCGCTCGTCCTTGTAGAAGGGCCGGTCGCCGGCGATCGTCACCCGCTCCATCCGGCGCACCGCGGGGAAATAGTCGGACGCCGCATAATGCTGCCCGGCGCGATTGTCCCAAAAGGCGATCGATCCCGCCTCCCAGCGAAAGCGGCACTGATATTCGGGGATGGCGGCCTGCGCATAGAGATGCGCCAGCAGCCAATCGCTCTCCTTCTCGCTCAGCCCCTCGATATGGCTGGTGAAGGCGGTGTTGACATAGAGCGCCTGCTCGCCGGTTTCGGGGTGGGTGCGCACGACCGGGTGGCGCTGCGGCGGATATTGGTCGTGCAGTTCCTCCGGTCGCTTGCCCAGCCGGCGGGCAAAGACGCGCGCGATGTCGTGCGACGCGGTCAAACCGCGGCAAAACTCCTGCATCGCCGGCGACAGGCCGCGAAAGGCGGCGCCCATGTCGGCGAACAGCGTGTCGCCGCCGACCGGCGGCACCTCGACCGCGCGCAGGATCGACCCCAGCGACGGTTCGGCGCGCCAGGTGACGTCCGAATGCCACGCATTCTCCTGCCCCTTCGAATTGGGGCCGTGGGCGATGTGCAGCACTTCGGGATCGGGCTGGTCCTTCGGCGTCGCAGGGTGGATTTCCAGCGTCCCGAAGCGGCGGGCAAAGGCGATATGCTGCTGGGCGGTGATGAACTGGTCGCGAAAGAAGATCACCTTGTGCGCCAGCAGCGCGGCGCGGATTTCGGCGATCGTCTCGTCATCCTGCTCGGCCGACAGGTCGATCCCGCCGATCTCGGCCCCGATCGACGGGGTCAGCGGCATGACTTTCAGGCGGGCAAAACTGCGCGGCGACGCGGCGACGTTCATGGCATCTCTCTCCAACCGTTCCTGTTTTCGGCGGCGAATAGGCGCCTTCGCCGCCGCCGAGTCAAGGCAGGCGCTCCGGCCCGCGACGGAACCACAGGCGGCGTTCGGGGGTCTTGTAGGGCGGAAGACCTGCACTCCACCCGGCCGCTCCCCCGGCCTTTCCCCCGACAGGTCAGGAGAGACGATATGAAAAAAGCAACGATGCTCACCCTCGCCCCCATCGCCGCGGCGACCGCGCTTGCGGGCTGCGCCTCGACCGGCAGCTATGGCTATGACGACGGCGGCTACGGCTATTACGACAACAGCTATCACGACCGCTACGGCCGCTACGACTGGAACAATCCCGATCCGCGCTACGGCGGCTACTACGCCGACAATTATTACCGCAACGACCGCCGCTACCGCGAACGCCGCATGTCCGACGGCGATCGCATCTATCGCGGCCGCGACGGCAAATATTATTGCCGCCGCTCCGACGGCACCACCGGGCTGATCGTCGGCGGCATCGCGGGCGGTGTCCTCGGCAACGTCATCGCGCCGGGCGATTCGAAGACGTTGGGCACGGTGATCGGTGCCATCGGCGGCGCGGTCGCGGGCAATGCGATCGACCGCGGCAGCAAGAAGGACGACGTGCGCTGCCGCTAAGCGTCTCCGCCGGGCCGGCCTGTGCCGGCCCGGCGCACCGCCTCAATTCTCGAGCGTGTGTTCGAGCGTGATCTCGCAGTTCAAAAGTTTCGAAATCGGGCAATTGGCCTTCGCATCGGCGGCGATAGCCGCAAAACGGTCTGCCTCGATCCCCGGCACCCGCGCCGTCAGCGTCAGTGCCGATTTGGTCACCGCAAAGCCCTCGCCATCCTTGTCGAGCGTCACATCGGCCTTGGTGTCGATCTGTCCGTCGCTGAACCCCGCGCGTGCAAGCGCGAAGGACAGCGCCATTGTGAAGCAGGACGCGTGCGCCGCCGCGATCAATTCCTCGGGATTGGTGCCGGGTCCGTCCTCGAAACGCGATGCAAAGCCATAGGGCTGTGCATCAAGCGCGCCGCGGGCGGTCCAGATATGCCCCTTGCCGTCCTTGCCGAACCCTTCGTACCGCGCCGAACCGCTGTTGATCGTCATCGCCTTGCTCCTTCTGATGGCTCTCTCTTTGCAGGAAGCCCGCAGCGCCGCGATGGTTCCGGATCAGCGGGCAACACCGGCCTTGTCGAGTTCGCTGCCCAGTCGGCCGGTCAGCCACAGCGCCCACATGCGAAAATCGGCGGCGAGGCTCCACAAGGGATAGGTAAAGGTCGCGGGACGATTCTTCTCGACCCCGAAATGCGCCGCCCAGGCAAAGGCATAGCCCGCGACAGGAAGCGCAGCGAACAACCACCAGCGCCCGGTCGCAAGCGCGGCTACCGCCAGCAGCACGACGAGCGATGTCCCCATATAGTGGAGCGCCCGCGTATGCGGCTTGCTATGCTCGCGCAGGTAGAAGGGCCAGAATTCGGCAAAACTGCTGTAGGTGCGCGCCATGACGACACGATGCGCACGGTCGCGGTGCGGGTCAAGCCCGGCAACGCCCTACCCCGCGCGGTTCAACCGGACGAGTGCAGCGTCGAGCGCTTGCAGGAACTGCGACCGGTCGGCCTTTGAAAAGGGTGGCGGCCCGCCGATCCCGGCGCCCATGCCGGCGCGGAGGTCGGCCATGATCGCGCGCGTCGCGATGGCCGGTCCGATCGAGGCTGTAGTGAAGGGCTTGCCATTCGGCGCCAACACGGTCGCCCCCGCCTTGAGTGCGCGGTCGGCGAGCAAGATATCGGCCGTGACGACGATGCTGCGCGCATCGGCCGCCGCCGCGATCCAGTCGTCGGCAGCATCGAAACCGTCGGACACGGTTATCCGCTCGATCAGCGGGTGGTCGGGGACACGCAGACGGCTGTTGCTGACGACCTTCACCGGGACCTCGTGGCGCCAGGCGACGCGGTAGATTTCGTCCTTCACCGGGCAGGCGTCGGCGTCGACCAGGATCGTCGGCGTCCCGCTCATCCGGCAATCCCGTCCCACAACAGCTTCGCGCCCAGCAAGACCATCAACCCGTAGATGATCACATAGAAGCGCGCGCCGTCGATCCGCTTCAGCCAGCGCACCGTCAGCAGCGTCGCGACGATCGCCAGCGGCATCAGGAGCAGGGCCGCAACGATCACCTCGTGCGGAAAGGCGCCGAGCGCCAGATAGGCGGGAACCTTCATCCAGTTGACGATCGCGAACAGGATGGCGCTGGTCCCGATGAAGCTGAGGTGCGGCAGCTTGCGCGGCGTCACCCACATCTGGAACGGCGGACCGCCGGCATGCGCGATCTGGCTGGTGAACCCCATCAGCCCGCCGAACAGCGTCCCCACCCAGCCCGGCGAGCGCGACGCCGCGACGATGCGTCCGCCGCGCTCCACCCACAGGCGATAGAGGCCAAAGGCGAGCGTGATCGCACCGAGCGCCGCCATCAACTGCGCCTCATCGACGCGGTCGGCATAATAATATCCGGCCGCAACGCCCGCCGCCGCACCGGGGAGCATCCAGCCGATGACCCAGCCGTCCCACGTCTTGCGAAACGACCATACGCTGATGATGTCCTGGACGATCAGGATCGGCAGCAACAAAGCCGCCGCGGTGGCCGGCGGCAGCACCAGTGCCGCCAGCGGCGTCGCGAGCGCGCCGACCCCGGCCAGCCCGCCCTTCGCCATGCCGAGCAGGATGACCGCGACGATCAGCACCGCGAGCGTCAGCGGATCGGCGAGGATGCTCATGCGGCCGACGGGTCGACCGGGTCGGGCAGCCGCCAGTCGATCGCCCCGCGCCCGTGCGCCTCCAGAAAGGCATTCGCCTGGCTGAACGGCCGCGACCCGAAAAAGCCGTTATGCGCCGACAAGGGCGACGGGTGCGGCGCGCGCAGGATCAGGTGCGGGCCGTCGGCGCCCAGTCCCGGCACGTTCGCCGCCTTGCGCTGCGCATGGCTGCCCCACAGGATGAAGACCTTGGGCGCAGGGTCGGCAGCGACCGCCGCGACTGCGGCGTCGGTGAACTTCTCCCACCCCTTGCCCTGATGCGATGCCGCCTGCCCGCTTTCGACCGTCAGCACATTGTTGAGCAGCAACACGCCTTGTTCGGCCCAATGCTTCAGATATCCGTGCCGCGCCGGCGGGATGCCGAGGTCGCTCGCCATTTCCTTGTAGATGTTGACGAGGCTGGGCGGCGTGCGCACGCCCGGCTGGACAGAAAAACACAGCCCATGCGCCTGTCCGGGTCCATGATAGGGATCCTGACCCAGAATGACGACGCGGACATCCTGCGGCGGCGTCGCGTCGAGTGCCGCAAACCAGTCGCGGGGGCGGGGAAAGATTGTCTTCCCCTTCGCCCGCTGTTCGCCCAGAAAGGCCCTGAGCTGCGCCATATAGGGCTGGTCGAACTCGCCGCCGATGCGCGCGAGCCAGTCGGGATGCAATTTGACATCGGCCATGCGGGCGCTTGACCAGAGCCGCGCCGCCTTGTCCAGCGCCCATTCCGTCGCTAGGCGGTCTGCAACGGGCAAGGCGCCGGAGGAGTGGGCGAATGACGCAGGAACAGGATGGCGCGATCGGCGATGCCTTGACATTGCTCGAGGCCGTGGTGCGCTCCCGCCTCGCCGCGGGCGACGCCGGAACCTCCTACGTCGCCAGCCTCGCCGCCAAGGGGCGCGGAAAGATTGCGCAGAAGCTTGGCGAAGAAGCGACCGAAACGGTGATCGCGGCACTGACCGAAGATGATGCGGCGCTGACCGGCGAGGCCGCCGACCTCGTCTTTCACCTGACCGTCCTGCTGGCCGAGCGCGGCATCGGCTGGGATGCGGTTGCCGCCGAACTCGCCCGCCGCCACGGCATTTCGGGCCACGCCGAAAAGGCCGCGCGCGCGCAATAGCTGTAAGCCCCAAACGGTACGAGCCCAGGAGTCCCCATGCCCATCGACGCCACCCTGCCCTATGACGAGAATAATATCTTCGCGCGCATCCTGCGTGGCGATCTGCCGTCGAAACCCGTCTATGAAGACGAATTCGCTTTCGCTTTTCACGACATCAATCCGCAGGCGCCGCTCCACATCCTCGTGATTCCCAAGGGCGCCTATGTCAGCTGGGACGATTTTTCGGCGCGCGCCAGCGATGCCGAAATCGCGGGTTTCATCCGCGCTGTCGGCAAAGTTGCGCGCGACCAGCAGCTCGTCGAACCCGGCTACCGCCTGCTCGCCAACATCGGCGGCCATGGCGGGCAGGAAGTGCCGCATCTCCACGTCCATATTTTCGGGGGCCAGTGGCTCGGCCCGATGCTCGCGCGCTGAGCTTTCCCATGCTGCTGTGACCCATGTCACAGCGGCGCGCCGCCCTCCGGCTAGGCGGGACCGGTACGCGGGGCATGCTGGACAGTTGCACCTGTTTCCAGCAGGATAATGACGGGTCCAGACGGGGAGACGACTCGATGATGACGGGATGGCGTGGGCTGGCGAACCGGCTGGCCGGCAAGATGCGATTCGCGCTCATCGTGCCCGTCGCGGTCGCGCTTGCGGCCGCTGGGGGCGACACCGTCCCGCAGGTCACGCTCGCCACGCCGGGCAGCGCCGGAAACGGCGACGGCACGATCAGCCGTTTCACCCTGCGCTTTTCCGAAGACATGGTGCCGCTCGGCGATCCGCGCGCCAAGGCACCCGCGACGAACGACTGCAAAGTGCCGTCGACCGGACGCTGGGTCGATACGCGCACCTGGGTTCTGGAATTTGCCAAATCGCTCCCCGGCGGTGTCAGCTGCCATGTCGAACTGCGCGCCGACCTGCGCACGGCGCGCGGCGTCAGCGTCGTCGGCAACGACCGGTTCGAGATCGACACCGGCGGTCCGTCGGCGCGCGCCGTCCTGTCGGGCGACCGCTATGACGGGATCGAGGAAGACCAGATATTCCTCGTCGCCACCAACGTCGCGGCCGATCGCGCCTCGGTGGGCCGCTATGGCTATTGCGCCGTCGATGGCATCGGAGAGAAGATTCCGCTCGACGTGCTGCCGCGCGAAACGACCACCGAAATCCTGACCGGCGTCGGCGACGGCGACTGGCGGCGACAGCAGTTCAGCTACGATGCCGGCCTGCCGCTGCGGCTGCCCGCAGCAGGCGCCGATCGCGAAGCGATGCTCGACCGGATCGTCCCGGTCAAATGCCGCCGTCCGCTGCCGCCCGGCCGCGAAATGGCGCTCGTCTGGGATGCCCGCATCGCCCAGCTTGGTGCGCCGAGCCGAACCGCCGGCCGCGACCAGCGCTTCGACTATGACGTGCGCCCTGCCTTCACCGCCAAGATGGTATGCAGCCGCGTCAATCCGCAAGCCGGCTGCAACCCGATCAAGGATGTCGTGCTGAGCTTCGCCGCCCCGGTCGCACGCGCGGCCGCGCTCGCCGCGACGCTGAAGACCTCTGACGGCAAACAGCTGACGCCCAAAGCGAGCGACGACGACAAGAACGATGCCTGGCTGACGCAGGTGCGCTTTGCGGGGCCGCTGCCTCAGAATGTCGACGCGACGATCATACTGCCCGCCGACATTCGCGACCAGAGCGGCCGTGCGCTGCAGAATCAGTCGAACTTTCCGCTGAAATTCCACATCGACCGCGCTCCGCCGCTGGTCAAGTTCGCGGCCGACTTCGGCATATTGGAGGCAAGCGAGGGCGGTGTCCTGCCG
>NZ_BCZQ01000008.1 GCF_001598815.1 Sphingopyxis terrae subsp. terrae NBRC 15098
CGTGGAAGCCTCGCTGGTCCAGCGCGGGCTCAAGATGCCCGCCGCGACCCTGCGCGTCGGCGATGACGACGCCGCGGTCGCACGCTGGCTGAAGCGGGTCGAGGATGCCGGCAAGACCGACTTTCGTGATGAGAAGAACCCGAAGGGCGAGGATATCAGCGTCAATTATACCGGCACGACGTCGGTATTCGATGGCGCGCCCGCAGGCGGCGAGCGGCGCGACCTGCAACTGACCCCGCCGGGTGGTGGCAAGGAGTTCGAGGTCGTCGGTATCCCGCTCGCCGAAAAGGGCTTTCACGTCGTCGAAATCGCCAGCCCCGAACTCGGCGCCGCACTGCTAGGGCGCAAGGCGACCCGCTATGTCGCAACCGCTGCGCTCGTCACCAATATGGCAGTGCATTTCAAATGGGGCCGCGAATCCTCGCTCGCCTGGGTGACCGCACTCGACACCGGCTTGCCCGTGGGCGGCGCCGATGTCCGGATCACCGACAGCTGCACCGGGCGCCTGCTCGCGCGCGGCACCGCCGACAAGGCCGGCCGGCTCGCCTTCCCCACCGGCCTGCCCGAGCCCGAAACCTATTCGAGCTGCGAAGAGGATGCCGACCCCGCGAACAGCGAAGGCCATGCGTTGATGGTGTCCGCGCGATCGGGCGACGATTACAGCTTCACGCTGACCGATTGGGGTGACGGCATCCGTCCCTATGATTTCGACCTGCCCTATGGCTGGTCCGAACGCGACGATCTGTTGCACACCCTGTTCGACCGCTCGCTGGTCAAGGCGGGCGAAACGGTGAACATGAAGCATGTTCTGCGCCGGCAGGTCGGCCAGGGCTTCGCCATCCCCGCGGCGATGACGGGCAAGCTGCGCCTCGTGCATCGCGGTTCGGACACCGAATTCGACATGCCTTTCGCGATCGACGCCAACGGCAGCGGCGAAAATGTCTGGAATGTGCCCGCATCGGCGCCGATGGGCGATTACGACCTCGTCTTCGTCACAAAGGACAAGAAGGGCGAGGAAAAGACGATCTGGTCGTCCGAATCGATCCGCGTCGACGAATATCGCCTGCCGACGATGAAGGCCGCGATCACCGGCCCCAAGGCCGCGTCGGTACGGCCGACGCAGGTGCCGCTCTCGCTGTTCGTCGGCTATCTGTCGGGCGGTCCGGCAGCCAATCTGCCGATCGAGATCCGCACCGATTTCACCCCGCGCTGGTCACCGCCCGAAGACTATCGCGACTGGGATTTCGACGGCAAGCCCGTGAAGGAGGGCATCGTCCAGCTCGACGATAGCGGGGACGAGCCCGAACCCGACATGCCGCTCGCCCGCTCGACGCCGCTCGTCCTCGACGCCAACGGCAGCGCGCAGACCAGCATCACCGTCGATCAGCCGATCGTCGAACCGACGCAGATGGCGGTCGAGATGGACTATGAGGATGCCAATGGCGAAACGCTGACCAGCCGCCGCGGCATCATGCTCTACCCCTCGGCGGTGCGCCTCGGGCTCAAGACCGACGGCTGGCTGATGCGCGACAACGACCTGCGGCTCAAATTCATTGCGCTCGATCTCGACGGCAAGCCGATCTCGGGCCAGCGCATCCAGGTCGCGCTCTACAATCGCGAGATACTGACCGCGCGGCGGCGCCTGATCGGCGGCTTCTATGCCTATGACAACCAGATGCGCACGAGCCGGCTCGGCACCAGTTGCACCGCAACGACCGACAAGCTCGGTCGGGCAAGCTGTGCGATGGCGCCCGGCGTGTCGGGCGAGGTGACGGTGGTCGCAACCACGGTCGATGCCGATGGCAACGAAGCGCGCGCGGTCCGCTCGGTCTGGCTCGCGGGCGATGACGATTGGTGGTTCGGCGGCGACAATGGCGACCGCATGGACGTGATCGCCGAAAAGCCGCGCTATGCCGCTGGCGACACGGCGGTCTTCCAGGTCCGCATGCCCTTCCGCGAGGCCACTGGTCTCGTCACCGTCGAACGCGAAGGCGTGCTGTCGAGCTTCGTCGTGCCGCTGAAGGGCACCGACCCGGTGGTGAAGGTCAAGCTTCCCGCGACCTATGCCCCCGACGTCTATGTTTCGGTGATGGCGGTGCGCGGCCGCGTAACCGGAGGCGAAAGCTGGTTCCGCAAGATGAAGCGCGCCGTCGGCTTCAAGATCGAGAATAGTGAAGGCGCGCCGCCGACCGCGCTCGTCGATCTCGCCAAGCCGAGCTACCGCCTCGGCATCGCGCGGATCAAGGTCGGCTGGGAAGGGCATCAGCTCGGCGTCAAGGTCAAGGCGGACAAGGAGAAATATGCGATCCGCGACAATGCCAAGGTCGCGATCGAGGTGCGTACCCCGAACGGCAAACCCGCGGCGGGCGCCGACGTCGCCTTTGCCGCGGTCGACGAAGCGCTGCTCCAGCTTTCACCGAACAAGAGCTGGGAACTCCTCGATGCGATGATGGGCGAACGCCCGCTCGACGTGCTCACCTCGACCGCGCAGATGCAGGTCGTCGGCAAGCGCCACTATGGCCGCAAGGCGCTGGCGCCCGGCGGCGGCGGGGGCGGCGACCTCAGCGGCCTGACGCGCGAGGATTTTCGTCCCGTGCTGCTGTGGAAGGGCCATGTCGCGCTCGACAGCAAGGGCCGCGCCGTCGTCGACGTACCGCTTTCTGACAATCTTTCGGCCTTCCGCCTCGTCGCCATCGCGACCGACGGCGCCCAATATTTCGGCACCGGCGAAACGAGCGTCCGCACCGTTCAGGATCTGGGGGTCTTTGCCGGCCTGCCCGACCTTGTCCGCACCGGCGATACCTATGATGCGCGGTTCACGCTGCGCAACGGCACCGATCAAGCGATGGAGGTGGTCGCCAATGCCACGCTGTCGCCCGCAATCGCGACCGCGCCGCCGCTCACCGTCACGATCCCGGCGGGCGGTGCGGTGCCGATCAGCTGGTCGATGACCGCGCCCGCCCAGCCCGGCGCGCTGCAATGGACGGTCGAAGCGGTGTCGAAAAATGGCAAGCAGCGCGACCGGCTCGTCTTCGACCAGCAGGTCGAACCCGCGGTGCCGATCGAAACTTGGGCCGCCAGCCTTGTTCGCGTCGGCCCGACCAGCAGCCTGCCGATCGGCGTGCCCGCGGGCGCCCTGCCCGGCGGCTATGTCGATGTCGCCCTGGCGGGAACGCTCGCACCGCCGCTCGCCGGGGTGCGCGATTATATGGCGATCTATCCCTATAATTGCTTCGAACAATCGACCTCGCGTGCGATCGCGCTCGGCGACCTCGGTCGCTGGCAGGCGCTGGCAGGCGCCCTGCCCACCTATCTCGATAAGGATGGGCTGCTGCGCTATTGGCCGAACGACCGGCTCGACGGTTCGGCCGAGCTTACCGCCTATGTCATGGCGGTGACCGCGGCGAACGGCTTTGCGATCCCCGAAGAGCCCAAGGCACGGATGATCAAGGCGCTGCAGGCCGTCGTCGAAGGACGGCTGACGCGCCGCGGCTACGGTCCCTATGATCTGCGCCCGGTCCGCATCGCCGCGCTCGCCGCGCTAGCCCGCAACAATGCCTCGAGCGCGCAGCTCGTCGCCGCGATCGACGTCAAGCCCGTCGATATGGCGACCGGCACGCTTGCCGACTGGCTCGTCGCGATCGAACGGACGCCGGGGGTCCGCGGCGCCGCCGCGCTGCGTACCGCCGCCGAAGCCGAACTGCGCAAGCGGCTCGTCTATGAAGGCACGCGGCTCGACCTCGTCGACGATGCGAAGGCGCCCTGGTGGATGATGACCAGCGGCGATGAAATGGCGATCAAGGCGCTCGAAGCCGTTCTGGGCCGCAAGGGCTGGGAAGAGGATGCGGGCAAGATGATGGTCGGCGTCGCACAGCGCCAGCGGCGCGGCCATTGGGATACGACGCCTGCCAATGCCTGGGGCGCCATTGCGGTCCGCCGCTTCGCCGAGCTCTATCCGGCAAGCGCGATCACCGGCGTGACCCGTATCGCGCTCGGCGGCGGCAGTACGGCGCAGAGCTGGCCGCTTCCCGCCGACGCCGCGCCGCTCAGCCTTCCGCTGGTCAGCGGCGCGATGAGCCTGAAGCAGGAAGGCACCGGCAATCCGTGGGCCACCGTCAGCGTGCGTGCGGCCGTCCCGCTCAAGGAGCCGCTCGACGCCGGCTACCGGATCAAGCGGTCGGTCAGCATCGTCAAGGCGGCGAACAAGGACCGGCTGGCTCGCGGCGACGTGATCAAGGTACGGATCGAAATCGTCGCAAGTGCGGGCCGCACCTGGGTCGTCGTCAACGATCCGGTCCCGCCCGGCGCGACGATCGTCGGCAATCTGGGCGGACAGTCCGAGATGCTCGGTGCCCAAGCAACCGGGTCGAACTGGCAGCCGAGCTATGTCGAGCGGGGCCGCGACAGCTGGCGCGGCTATTATGGCTGGATGCCCGCCGGCACCCATGCGGTGGAATATGTCCTGCGCCTCAACGGCTCGGGCCGCTTCACCCTGCCCCCAACGCGCGTCGAGGCGATGTATTCGCCCGCAATCCGCGGCCAATGGCCGAACGGTACGATGACGGTCGCGGCCGCGGCGCAGTGATGGGTCTGCGGCCCAACATGTTCCTCCCTGTCGCGCAGCGATGGGGCGGTGGCTGCGCGCAGCGCTGACGGAGGGGCTTTTGACGCACCCTTGCGGCCCCTCCACCATCCTTCGGATGGTCCCCCTCCCCATGCCCTTGGCACGGGGAGGATTTTTCAGGCGTTTCGATCGATGACGACAACCCCGAGCCGCCGCTGGTTCGATATGCTGGCGTGGGTGGCGCTCGCCGCGCTCGTCCTCGCCACCGCCGCGCATCTGGTCACGCGCCCGCCAGCGATGCCAGTCTATGATGCGGTGCGCGCTGCATGGAAGCCGAGCGAAGCATGGCTTTACGACCGTGAGGGGCGATTGCTCGACAGCGAACGCGTCAATTTCGAGCGCCGCCGCCTTGCCTGGGTATCGCTGAAGGACATCAGCCCGGCGGTGCGCGGCACGGTGGTCACGGCGGAGGACAAGCGCTTCTGGTCACATGGCGGGGTCGACTGGCTGGCGATAGCGAGTGCCGCGCGCGCGCGCTGGACCGGCGGACGCTCGCGTGGGGCCTCGACGTTGCCGATGCAGCTTGCGGCCTTTCTGGCGCCCGAACTCGCGCAGCCCGGCCAGCGCGGCTGGCTCGCCAAGCTGCGCCAGATGCGCGCGGGACAGGAACTCGCGGCGCATTGGACGCACGACCAGATGCTCGAAGCTTATCTGAACCTCGTCCCGCTCCGCGGCGAAATTCAGGGAATCGGCGCGGGTGCCGAGAATCTGTTTGGCAAGCGTCCGGCCGACATGAACCGAACCGACGCCGCTTTGTTCGCTGGCCTGCTCCCCAATCCGGCGGCAAGTCCCGACGCGCTCGGCGCACGCGCCTGCCGCATCGCGCATGCCGCCGATTGCGGCGCGATCCGCGCCGCGGCAGGCGTGCTGACCTCGGGCGAGCGCGCCGCGCGTTCCGACCCGGCGCTCGCACCGCACCTCGCGGTGCGCCTGCTCGACAAACCGGGCAAGCGCGTGACCTCGACCATCGACCGCGACGTCCAGACCGCCGCGACCGTCGCGATGCGCCGCCAACTCGCCGGGCTCGGTCCCGATCGCGTCCGCGACGGCGCGGTCGTCGTCCTCGACAATGCCACCGGCGAGGTGCTCGCCTATGTCGGCGGCGTCGGCCTTAAGTCCACCGCGGCGCAGGTCGACGGCGCCAATGCGCGGCGGCAGGCGGGTTCGACCCTGAAGCCGCATCTCTATGCGCAGGTGATCGAGCATGGCTGGCTGACCGCCGCTTCGATCCTCGACGACAGTCCGGTTCAGCTCGACACCGCCTCGGGCCTCTATGTTCCCAAAAATTACGACCACAGCTTCAAGGGGCCGGTCAGCGTGCGCAGCGCGCTCGCCTCGTCGCTCAATGTCCCCGCCGTGCGCACGCTGGTCATCGACGATGTGCAGGAGTTTCGCGACCGGCTCTGGGCGCTTGGCTATCACGGGCTGGTCGAGGACGGCGAATATTATGGCTTCAGCCTCGCCCTCGGTTCGGCGGAGGTCAGCCTTGTCGAACAGGCGAATGCCTTTCGCACCCTTGCCAATCTCGGCCGCTGGTCGCCCGTCCACTTCGTGATGGGCGAACCGCACGGCGAGGAACGGCAGATCGTCAATCCGGGGGCTGCCTTCATCGTCGGCGACATATTGGCCGATGCGTCGGCGCGCACCGATGCCTTCGGCGCCGACAGCGCGCTGCGTCTTCCCTTCTGGGCCGCGGCAAAGACCGGCACGTCGAAGGGGATGCGCGACAATTGGTGTATCGGCTTTTCGGATCGCTACACGGTGGCCGTCTGGGTCGGCAATCTCGAGGGCGATTCGATGCGCGCGGTGTCGGGCACGTCGGGCGCGGCGCCGGTCTGGCGCGACGTGATGCTCGCGCTCCACGCGGGCCGGCCGGGCAAACCGCTGGCGATGCCGAGCAATGTGGAGGCGCGGCGGATCAGCCTTCCCGGCACGCGCGAACCGCCGCGACGCGAATATTTTCTGCGCGGCACCGCGCAAAGCGAAATGGCGGCCGCCCCGGCCGCCGCGCGCCGCCCGCGCATCACCAGCCCGGTCAGCGGCAGCGTCTATGCGCTCGATCCCGATATTCCGATCGACCGGCAGCGCATGGCGGTGATCGTCAGCGGCGACGTCGCCGGTTACCGCCTGCTGCTCGACAAGGCGGTGCTCGGCGACGCCGATGCGGGCCAACAGCTTTTGCCGCGCCCCGGAAGCCATATCCTGACCCTCGTCGATCCCGGCGGACGGATGATCGACCGCGTCCGATTCACGGTGCGATAAGGCGGACTGTCACACCTCTGAAATTAAGTTGCGCTGCCGCGAGGAGCGGTTAGTCTGCCCCGCCAGGAGACGGGCCCGTCCGGGGCCCCAAAGGGGATATTTGCATGATATTTGGTCGCGTCAAACCGCTCGACGCCATCTTGGCCACGGCCGAGAAAAAGTCGCTGCACCGAACGCTCGGTGCCTTTCAGCTCACGATGCTCGGCATCGGCGCCATCATCGGGACGGGGATATTCGTCCTGACCGCAGAGGCGGCGCAGAAGGCCGGCCCCGGCATGATGTGGAGCTTCGTGATTGCGGGGCTGGTCTGCGTTGTGGCGGCGCTCTGCTATTCCGAACTCGCATCAATGGTGCCGGTTTCGGGTAGTGCCTACACCTACACTTATGCTGTCATGGGCGAATTGCTTGCCTGGACGGTCGGCTGGGCGCTGATCCTCGAATATGCGGTAGCCGCATCAGCCGTGTCCGTCGGTTGGTCGGGCTATTTCGTGGGGCTCTTATCCAATGCCGGCATAGAATTGCCCATGTCGCTGACCGTCGGCCCCTATGCCGGCGGGATCGTCAACCTCCCGGCGCTGGTTATCGCACTGCTCGTGACGTGGCTGCTGATGATCGGCACGACCGAAAGCGCGCGTGTCAACGCCGTCCTTGTCATCATCAAGGTAACGGCCCTCACGATGTTCATCATTCTCACTCTGCCGATGATGCAGGGGAAGAACTTCGAACCCTTCCTGCCCAATGGCTGGTTCGGTCAGGCTTCCGGGCTTGGCGCCGTGGGCGCAGCCGCTTCGATCTTCTTTGCCTATGTGGGCTTCGACGCCGTTTCGACCGCAGCCGAAGAAACAAAAAACCCGCAGCGCAATGTACCGATCGGCCTGATCGCTTCGCTT
This sequence comes from Sphingopyxis terrae subsp. terrae NBRC 15098, assembly GCF_001598815.1. GTDB lineage: Bacteria > Pseudomonadota > Alphaproteobacteria > Sphingomonadales > Sphingomonadaceae > Sphingopyxis > Sphingopyxis terrae. The sequence goes on from NZ_BCZQ01000008.1 coordinate 7,777, forward strand.
GCTATCTGTACGGTGTTCTATCTTGCGGTGGCAGCGGGCGCGATCGGCACCGTTGGCGCTCAGCCGGTTTCGGGCGTCGGAGGCGAAATTCTCGCTCCTGGGTCGAGCGAACTTGCCGCGCGCTGCGCATCGCTCGCCGCCGCCGGCTCCGAACCGCTTGTCTGCTCGCGCGAAGCTCTGGCTCATGTTCTGCGTGAGATCGGCCACCCGGCGCTGGGCAATGCCATCGGCCTCGCCGCTTTCCTTGCGCTGCCATCGGTCATTCTGATCATGCTGTTCGGGCAGACCCGGATCTTCTTCGTGATGGCACGCGACGGCCTTCTGCCTGAAAAGCTCGCCACTATTCACCCCAAGTGGAAAACCCCGCACGTCGTCACGATGATCACGGGGGTTGCCGTCGCCTTCTTCGCCGCCTTCCTGCCCGTCGGCAAGCTTGCCGATATTTCGAACTCCGGCACGTTGTTCGCCTTTTTCATGGTCGCCATCGCGGTCCTGATTCTGCGCGTAAAGGAACCCAACCGGCATCGGCCGTTCCGCACGCCTCTCGTGTGGATCGTGTCGCCGCTCGCCATTTTCGGCACGCTCGGTCTCTACATGAACCTGCCGTTCGACGCGAAGATGGTGCTCCCGGTCTGGGGTGGCGTCGGCTTGGTACTCTATTTCCTCTATGGCTATCGTCGCAGCCACGTCGGCCGCGGGATCGTCGAGGTGCATGAGGACGACGCCGATGCGCCGCCGCCGCCGGTGCCCCCGGCGCCGTCGTTCGACTGACGCGGCATCGACAGGCTAACGGGAAAGGGGGCTTCGGCCCCCTTTCTTTTGCCCGACTTAATAGGGGCTTTTCGGCGCGGTCCCCGGACGCGTGAACAGCTTGCCGCGCTCGGCCCAGAAGACCAGCGCCAGCCCGGCGATGCCCGACACCAGAAAGGCATAGGCAAGCGGCAGGGTCGTACCGTTATAAAGCTGCCCGATCAGCGCGCCCATCACCGCGGCCAAGAGCGTCTTGCAGAAGCTCTGATAGGAGGAGGCGACGCCGGCCATATGGCCGAAATCCTCCATCGCGATCGATCCGAAATTGCTGCCGATGAAGCCGATCAGACCCACGTTGACCATCATCAGCGCGGTGAACATCCACAGCGTCTCGGCGCCGCTCAGCGCAACGACGATCTGCACCGTCGCGGTCGCCATGAAGGCAAAGACCGCGCTCTGCGACACGCGCCGCGCGCCGAAGCGCTCGACAATCGCCGCATTCGAGAAATTGGCGATCGCGATACCGGCGGCAACGCAGGCAAAGACGAGCGGAAACCAACTTTGCGCGCCGAACACCTCGGCGATGATCTGCTCGCTGCTGTTGAGATAGCCATAAAGCGCGCCCTGCATCATCGCCGACGCGATCATATAGCCCGCCGCCCGGCGGTGCCGCGTCACCGTCGCCCAGCCCGCGATCATCGTGCGCGCATCGAGCGGCCGGATATCGTCCGGATCGAGCGTTTCGGGCAGGCGGCGCAGCCAGAGCAGCATCACGACGCCCATCACCGCCAGCACGATAAAAATCGCGCGCCAGTTCGCGACCGCCGTGATGCCGGCGCCCATCGTCGGCGCGATCGCGGGGACGATCATGAACACCAGAAAGATCATCGACAGCCGCTTCGCCATCGCGTCGCCCGAAAAGAGGTCGCGAATGACCGCGACGACGATCACGCCGAGCGCTGCGCTGATCATGCCGTGCCCGAAGCGCAGCGCGAGCAGCAGCGGGAAGCTGTTCGCCAGCCCGCAGCCGATCGAAAAGGCGACATAGGCGAACAGGGCGGGCACAAGCACACCCTTGCGGCCGAAGCGATCGGACAGCGGCCCGTAGAACAGCGAACCGATGCCGATGCCGAGCAAATAGGTCGAAATCACATATTGCCGGTCGTTCGCGACCGCGACCCCCAGCCCCTCGCCAATCGCGGGGAGCGCGGGCAGCATCGAATCGATGGCGAGCGCATTGAGCGCCATGACCATCGCCATCATGAACACCATTTCCCGGTCGCCGGGCATGCGGGACCGCGGGGCGGATTCGGTCATTTTGTGCATTGCGAAAGGCCTATGCGCCTCCGACACGGTTTTGGATAGCCCCGCGCCGCCGAAAAGCTATGCAATGCAGCAACATCGGCGCAGTCGGCGGTCTATGACGCCCCATCTGCCCACAAAAAAAGGGCCGCTCCAACAGAGCGGCCCCTCTCATTTCCGATATCCGGACGATCAGGCCTGACGGGTGCCCGTCATCGCCATCGAACCGAACGGGCCGGCCTTGATCGTGCCGGTCAGCGTGTCGCCGTCGATCGTCGCTTCGCATTCGAGCGTCATCGGCATCGGCACCTTCATGTTCATCGTCCACGTCAGCTTGTTGCCGTCGACCTTGCCATTCTCGACATCGAGCGAGCCCATCGCGCCGGCATTCTGGCCGGTGAAGCTGTCGCCATTGCTGTTCACGGTGAAAACCGACTTCTGGTCGCCCATCGGCGACTTGGTAACGCAGTCATAATTGCCATCGACCTGAGACATCGAAACTCTCCTACTGAAACTAATGTTAGTTAGCGGGCTTCGCTGTTTCCACGGGCAGGCCCAATCCGTCAAGCTGCGGTTTCACCACCGCGGCATCGCCGACGACAACATAGACGAGGTCGCCGGTGCTCAGCTCCTTGCGCGCTGCGGCATCAAGCTCCTCGGCCGTCATCGCCTCATATTTCGCCGGCAGCGTTTCATAATAATTGTCGGGCCGGTGATATTTGGCAATCGCACGCAAGCCGCCGAGCACGTCGCCCGATGTCTCGAAGCTGCCCGGCAGTTCGCGTACGCTGCCGTTCGTCGTGCGTTCCAGCTCTTCGGCGGTTACGCCCTTGTCGCCGATGAACGCGGTCAATTCCTTCTGGAATTCACGGATCGAGTCGCCGGTGCGGTCGGCCTGCACCGGCGCCACCGCCACCCAGGTCACGCGGTCGGCTTCGCCCGAAACGCGCGAGCGCACGCCATAGGACCAGCCCTTGGTCTCGCGCAGGTTCATGTTGAAGCGCGAAAGGAAGCTGCCGCCGAAAATATCGTTCGCCTGGCGCAGAACCTCCAGATCGTCGCCGCCTTTCACGTCGAGCACCTTGCCCGCGATGATGATCGACTGCGGCGACTTGGGCCGATCGACGAGCAGGATGCGCGGCTGCGGCTTGGGAATCGCGATCTCGAAATGCTTTTCGGGTTTCGCGGTCTTCGGCGCCTTCCAGTCGCCGAAAGCGGCGTCGAGCTGCTTCGTGACGTCTTTCAGTGTCGTGTCGCCGACGACGAAGACGCGGGCATTGTCGGGGCGAATCCACGTCTGATGGAATGCCGCGAGCTGGTCGCGCGTCGCGGCTTTGACCGCCGCTTCGTTGCCGAGGCCCGACGGCGGGATGCCATAGGGATGATCGGCGCCGTAAAGCACCGGCATCAGCACGCGGCTGGCGATCGCATTGGGATTGTTGAGTTCGGCGTTCAGGCGGTTGAGCTGCTGCGCGCGCACCCGCTCCAGTTCCTTGCCGTCGAAGGCCGGGTTACGGATATAATCGGCGAGCAGGCCCAGCGACGCGCTGAGGTTCGGCTTGAGCGCGAACAGGCTGAACACCGTTTCGTCGGCGTTCGCCGAGCCGTCGATCTGGGCGCCGAGGCGTTCCTTCGCTTCGGCGAAGGCGATCGAATCTTTGCTCGTCGTGCCTTCGTCCATCAGGCTGAGCATCAACGACTGGGTGCCGAGCGCATTGTGCGGATCGGCGGCATAGCCGGCATCGAAGCTCACCGCGACCTGCACCGTTGGCACCGCGGTCCGGCGCGCGAAGACGACTTCCATTCCGTTCTTCAGCTTGGCGCGTTCGATCGCCGGAAATTCGAGCGCCTTGAGGTCCGTCACCGCAGGAAGCTGCGAACGATCGGCGATCGAGGTCGCCGTCCCGACACCCGTGTCGGGGCCGACATCGCCCAGCGCCGCATTCCAGTAACGGTCGGGCGATACCGCCGCCACCGGCTTGCCGTCGGTGAAGGCGCCGCCGCGATTTTCACCGCCTTCGGTGCGCTCGCCGGGCGAGTAGGTCAGCGAGAAGGCCGGACGCGACATCCATTTGTCGGCCACCGCCTTCGCCTGCTCGGGGGTCACCTTGGCCAGCCGGTCGAGCTCGGTCTTGTAATAGGCGGGATCGTTCGAATAGAGCGCGCCCTCTGCCAGCGTCACCGCCTTGCCGCCGAAGCCGCCGACCGATTCCAGCCCCGAAATCGTGCCGCCGAGATAGCTGGCCGCGGCGCGCTGCAATTCGTCCGCAGTCGGGCCGGTCGCCAGGAAATCGGCGATCTGTGCGTCGAGCTTTTCGCCGACGACCTTCGGATCGACGCCCGGCTTCACGTCGGCCTGAACGATCAGGAAGCCTGCATCCTCCAGCGTTTGTGCGAACGCCGCGACGCTGACCGCGACCGGATCCTTGCGGACGAGCGCGTTGTCGAGCCGCGACGACGACAGCCCGCCGAGCACCGCGGTCGCCATTTGCAGCGGCACCGATTCGGGGTCGTTGAGGCCGGGGATCGCCCACATGCGATAGATGCGCGTGGTCGGGATGAGATCCTTGACCTCCTTGGCGAGCGGCGCGGGGAGCGTCGGAACTGCGGTTTGCGGTGCCTTCACTTCGGGGCCGCGCGGAATGTCGCCGAACCATTCGGCAACCTTGGTCTTTGCGGTGGCAAGGTCGATGTCGCCCGCCAGCACGAGCACGGCATTGTTCGGGCCGTAATTGTCGCTGAACCACTTCTTCACATCGGCAAGGCTCGCCGTGTTGAGGTCGGCCATCGAACCGATAGTGCTGTGATGATAGGGGTGCCCCTTCGGGAAGAGGTTTTCGAAGATTTCGTACCGCAGCAGGCCATAGGGATTATTGTCGCCCTGGCGTTTTTCGTTCTGGACGACGCCGCGCTGGTTATCGAGCTTTTCCTGCGTCACCGCGCCGAGCAGATGGCCCATGCGGTCGCTTTCGAGGAACAGCGCGCGGTCGAGCGCGCCGGTCGGCACCGTTTCGAAATAGTTGGTGCGGTCGGTATTGGTCGTGCCGTTGAAATCGGTCGCGCCGACCTGTTGCAGCGGTTCAAAGAAGTCGCCCGGCGAATTTTCCGAACCGTTGAACATCAGATGTTCGAACAGATGCGCAAAACCCGTCTTGCCCGCGGGTTCGTGCTTCGATCCGACGCGATACCAGACCGACACCGCGACGACCGGCGCCTTGTGATCTTCGTGCACGATCACGCGCAGTCCGTTGTCGAGCGTGAAGCTCTGGTACGGAATATCGACCGCCTTCACCAGTTCGGAAATCGGCGCGGGCTGCGCCTCCTTGGCTTTGGCAAGGGCGGGGCCGGCCGCGACGAGCGACGTCGATACGGCCAGGGCGACGGCAAAGCGATGGAAGCGGGTCATGGATATCCTCTTGAAACCGGGGGCACGAAACGCGCCGGTGACGAGCATGCCGGACGGCACTGTATCAACGGTTTAGGACAGCTCTGCTGCGCTTTCAAGGCCGATAGAATCGCGCTCCGCTCGCGCGAAGCGCCGCCGGATCGAAAAGCACCGGCTTCAACCGATGCGCGACGAACAGAGGCGCCTGGTCGTTGTAATGCGGACTTTCCGGTCGCGTCGTCGCGGCACCGAAGGGCTGCACCGATTCCGAATGGACGCGTCCCGCCTTGTCCCACGTCACGAACATGATGAAGCTGTCGCCGTGCCGCACCTTCAGACGGCCGTCGGGTTCGACGTCCCACAGGGTCGAGGCGCGCACCGTATCGTTGCCGCCATCGAGCGGCAGGTCGACCCGGTGGGCGCCCTCGCCATGGCGCAACCGCAGCACCGTCCCCAGCCCGGGGTCGAGCGTCCCGAAATATGTCTGAAGATGCGCGGCGCTTTCGCGCAGCACCGTCATCGGATCGGGGTCGGCCTTGCGCTGATAATGGCTGCCATTCGCCGGACGCAGAACGAGCAGCGCGAGCGCATCGCCCTGCCCTTTGCCGTCCAGGTTCCAGTCCCACGCGCGCAGCAAATCTTGCGCCGCCGCGATCTGCGCATCGCCCTTGGCATCGAGCGCGAGCAGCCGGTCGATCCAGACCTTGGCATAGCCGCTCTTCGCGTAGGCGGTGTCATATTTGATCGTCTTCAGCCGCGCGGCGTCGATCGGTCCTGGCGCCCCGAACAGGTCGATCAGGCGCACCGCGCGATTGGTCATGTCGTCCTCGATCCCCATCAGCGGCGAAAAGGCGGCCGGATCGAGTTCGCTGCCCGGCCCCGCCGCGACCCACGGCGTATTGTTGGCGTTCATCACAAAACCCGAGCGCGGATTGACCAGCGCTGGCACCCGTTCGAACGGCAATGTCTTGGTCCAGACGTCGGCCGATGTGTCCCCGGGCAGCACGCCGCGCCAGTTGAAACCCGCCGGGCGGTCAGGGAACATCGCGTTGTAGAACAGGCCGATATTGCCCTTGGCATCGGCATAGATGAAGTTGGTCGCCGGAACCCCCTGCCCCGCCATCGCCGCGCGCCATTCGGCGAAATCCTTCGCCTTGTTCAGCCGGTAATATTGGGTGACCATCGCCGACTGGTCCATGCCGGCATAGCGAATGGCAAAGGCACCCTTGGCATTCTTGATCACCGGGCCCTGGACCGATCGCCACACGGTCTGCGGCACCGGCAGCACGAAGGGACCATATTTGACGCGCAGCCACACGCGCCGCTTTTCCAGCGGCAGCCATTTGCCATCGAAGCGATATTTCTCGCCGCTGTCGTCGAGCACCAGCTTGTACACGTCGATCAGGTCTGGCCGGTTCACCGTGTTGGTCCAGCCCAGATATTTATTGTGGCCAAGGAAAGGGTAAGGCGAACCGGGAAAGTTGGCGCCCGCAAAATCCCACCCTTCGCCCGAATGGACGACCAGTTCGTACCAGGCGACCCCGCCGGTCCACGGCTGATGCGAATTGGAAACGAGCCGCGTCGCGCCATCGGGGGCTCGGCCCGGCGCCACCGCCATACCGTTCGACCCATTATGGTCGGGATCGCGGCCGACCGGCGTCAGCTCGCGCGGGACGAGCTTGCCGGCTGCATCGAGCGCCGGACCGCCTTCGCGGAACAATGGCTTGCCTTCGGTCAGGCGCCCCAGCACCGAATCGAGCCCGAAGAAGAAGGGCGAACGCAGCACGAAACCGGCGACCACATCCTCGCCGGTCACCGGGAACAGCCCCGACAGGCGCACCTCGTCGGGGTGCTTGTCGGCATAATGGTTGAGCCCCGCAGCATAGGCGGTGAACAGCGCGCGCACGTCGGCGGGCAGGCGCGGCCAGTCGCGTGCCGCGGTCTTGCGGATATCGAGGAGCTCCGCGACATAATCGATCTTGGCGCCATCGGCACCGAGCAGCGCGCCGGTGCGCCCGCGCGTCATCGCGATCACCTCTTGCAGCGTCGCAAAATCATCCTCCGAATGGGCGTAGGCGACGCCATAGGCGACGTCGGCATCGGTCTTGCCGAAGATATGCGGCACCCCGAACTTGTCGCGCGCGATCTGCACATCGGTCGGCCGGAACGCCGGTGCGGGCGAAGCCTCGGCGGTCAACGGGTCCCACGCCGCAAGACCCACCGCCACCGCGACGAGCAGGAGGACGAGGCCAAGGAAAAATTTACGCATCCGCTTTCCCGCTCTATATACTATGGCGACTGGGCGACCTCATGGCGGAAAATTTGCGGCGCGAAAAGCCATGCTCTTGTGTTGCAAATGGGCAACACTATCTCTGGTGACGAGAAAGGGGCTTATCCACATGAACCTCGAAAAATTTACCGATCGCGCCAAGGGCTTTTTGCAGGCGGCGCAGACGATCGCGATCCGCATGAATCATCAGCGGATCAGTCCCGAGCATATCGCCAAGGCGCTGCTCGAAGACAATGAAGGCATGGCCGCGGGCCTGATCCAGCGCGCGGGCGGCGATGTGCCGCGCGCAGTCGCCGGCATCGACGCGCTGCTCGCCAAGGTTCCCGCCGTGTCGGGATCGGGCGCGCAGGCGACGCCGGGGCTCGACAATGACGCGGTGCGCCTGCTCGATCAGGCCGAACAGGTCGCGACCAAGGCGGGCGACGGCTATGTCACCGTCGAACGGCTGCTGCTCGCGATGGTGCTCGCCTCCTCCACTCCGGTCGGAAAGGCGTTTGCCGACGCGGGCGTGAAGGCCGACGCGCTCAACACTGTCATCAACGAACTGCGCCGCGGCCGCACCGCCGACAGCGCGGGCGCCGAAGACAGTTTCGAAGCGCTCAAGAAATATGCGCGCGACCTCACCGAAGTCGCGCGGGCGGGCAAGCTCGACCCCGTGATCGGCCGCGACGAGGAAATCCGCCGCACCGTGCAGATCCTCGCGCGCCGCACCAAGAACAACCCCGTGCTGATCGGCGAACCCGGCGTCGGCAAAACCGCCATCGCCGAGGGCCTGGCGCTGCGCATCGCCAATGGCGACGTGCCCGACAGCCTGAAGGACCGCCGCCTGCTTGCGCTCGACATGGGCGCGCTGATCGCGGGTGCCAAATATCGCGGCGAATTCGAGGAGCGGCTCAAAGGCGTGCTCGACGAGGTGAAGTCGGCGGAGGGTGAGATCATCCTGTTCATCGACGAGATGCACACGCTCGTCGGCGCAGGCAAGGGCGACGGCGCGATGGACGCGTCCAACCTGCTCAAGCCGGCGCTCGCGCGCGGAGAGCTTCACTGCATCGGCGCGACGACGCTCGACGAATATCGCAAATATGTCGAGAAAGACCCCGCGCTTCAGCGGCGCTTCCAGCCCGTGTTCGTCGGCGAACCGACGGTCGAGGATTCGATCTCGATCCTGCGCGGGCTCAAGGAAAAATACGAGCTGCACCACGGTGTGCGCATCACCGACGGCGCGATCGTCGCCGCGGCGACGCTGTCGAACCGCTATATCTCCGACCGCTTCCTGCCCGACAAGGCGATCGACCTGATGGACGAGGCGGCGAGCCGCATCCGCATGGAGGTCGAATCGAAGCCCGAGGAAATCGAAAATCTCGACCGCCGCATCATCCAGATGAAGATCGAGGAAGCGGCGCTGACCAAGGAGACCGATGCGGCATCGAAAGACCGACTCGCCGCGTTGCAGGCCGAACTTGCCAATCTCGAACAGCAGTCGGCCGAACTGACGCAGAAATGGCAGGCCGAAAAGGACAAGATCCACGCCGAGGCGAAGATCAAGGAAGACCTCGACGCCGCACGCTCGGCGCTCGAACAGGCGCAGCGTGCGGGCGACCTCGGCCGCGCAGGCGAGCTCAGCTACGGCACGATCCCCGCGCTCGAAAAGCGGCTCGAGGAGGCAGAGGCCGCCGCGGGCAATGCGATGCTGCGCGAGGAAGTCACCGCCGACGATATCGCCGCGGTGGTCAGCCGCTGGACCGGCATCCCGGTCGACCGGATGATGGAAGGCGAGCGCGAGAAATTGCTCGGGATGGAAGAGACGCTCGGCAAGCGCGTCATCGGCCAGGACGAAGCCGTGCACGCCGTCTCGACCGCGGTCCGCCGCGCCCGCGCGGGGCTACAGGATCCGAACCGGCCCTTGGGCTCGTTCCTCTTCCTCGGCCCCACGGGAGTCGGCAAGACCGAACTCACCAAGGCGCTCGCACGGTTCCTGTTCGACGACGACAATGCGATGGTCCGCATCGACATGTCCGAATTCATGGAAAAGCACGCCGTGTCGCGCCTGATCGGCGCGCCTCCGGGCTATGTCGGCTATGAGGAAGGCGGGGTGCTGACCGAGGCCGTCCGCCGCCGTCCCTATCAGGTGGTCCTCTTCGACGAGGTCGAAAAGGCGCATGGCGACGTGTTCAACATCCTCTTGCAGGTGCTCGACGACGGGCGGCTGACCGATGGGCAGGGGCGCACGGTCGACTTCACCAACACGCTGATCATCCTGACCTCGAACCTCGGCAGCCAGGCGATCGCGGCGCTGCCCGACGACGCGCCGGTCGAGCAGGCCGAGCCCGCCGTCATGGAGGTGGTGCGCGCGCATTTCCGGCCCGAGTTCCTGAACCGGCTCGACGAGATCGTGCTGTTCCACCGCCTCGCGCAGCAGCATATGGGCGGCATCGTCGACATTCAGGTCGCACGCGTCCAGAAACTGCTCGCCGACCGCAAGGTCACGCTCGACCTCACCGACGCCGCGCGCGCGTGGCTCGGCCGGGTCGGCTACGATCCCGTCTACGGCGCGCGGCCGCTGAAGCGCGCGGTGCAGAAATATCTGCAGGATCCGCTCGCCGACCTGATCCTGAAGGGCGAGGTCAAGGACGGATCGACGGTCAAAGTGGACGAAGGCGACGGCGGCCTTGTCCTGACGCCGGCCTGATCTTGAAGAGGATAGGAGCGTGTACTTTTACAAGCGAGGCATTCTAATTTCCGATAGCGCCTCTCTGGACTTGGGCACGCTCAATATTACCGCGGTTCTCGCGCATTTCTTCGGCCCATTCGGCGCGCGTCTTGCAGACTTTTGTGGCGCGAAGGCGGCTGCCCAGAACTTCCTCTTTACGACAAACGACTTCGTTCGGATCGGCGAGCTTCTTTTTCTTCCCTGCCGGCTCAGCAAAAGCCGGCCCAGGCACCAGCATTGCCCCGCCAATCAGGGCAGTCAACAACAAGGATCGCATTTGGTGCATCACTAAAACCTTCCATGGCGCTCTACATTCAGTCTAAATGTACGACGCTGAAAGGCCAAGTTCTTTAATATCAGGTCGCTCAGCGTGGCGGCGCAACGTCGAACGCCACGGTCAGCCGTTCGCCATCGCTGAATGGTTGCGTGCCGTGCCAAAGCCATGAGGGAAAAAGCACTAGCCGCCCGGGAATCGGCTCAACTAGCTGTGTGGGCGGCATATTCAATCCAAGCGCCGCCTGCGGCTCACCCAGCTTAAACCAGCCAGCGTCGGCGCGATCACCCCGCTGCCGCTTGGGCAATGCAACATACAGTGCTGAGCTGATCCAGCCTTGGGGGTGTACGTGATTGGCGTGAAATCCCCCATGGTGCAATCGCACCGACCAGCTCCCGGCAAATCGGACTCGTCGATCGCGCCGCATTGCAAGTAGTGGATGTTCCGGGTCGGTTTCGGGCAGCGCAGCGATATATGCCTTAACCGCTTCGGTCACCGAAGCACGCAGCGCGCGCGCCATAGGGTCCACGCGACAGAATAGAGGGCCGTCCGTCTGCGTACCGCCGCGTACCGACTGGTCGAGATATTCGCCGCGTGCGATGTGGAGTGACCGCACATACTCTGCCAACTGCGCCAACGGCGGCAGGCGGTCGCTAAGGTCGAAGGCCCTAACCAGCGCAGGATTGCCGGACAGCCAGTCCGCGCGCCGATCGTCGGTCAGGCGCCAAAGCAAGTCTGCATAAGGCCAGATCGCTCCGCGTCGCGCGCCACCGGCTTCGATTTCGGCATCGATGAGCGGGCCTACCTGCGCAAAACGCCGCGTTCGCAATAGATGCCGAACAAACCATATTCGCGTGCTCTGACGCATTGCCTCGCCAGGCAGCGCTTCGAATAGTTGGTCGGCCCGATCGCCGTCTCCACACTCCGCTGCGCAGATCGCCGCATAGTCAGCGATCTCGGGACCGGGAACGCCCGCTGCCTCGGCGCGCAAGATCGCTTCGACGAGCTCCGCATAATTCTCACCCTCCAGATGAAGATTGAAAAGCGCGCGCCAAAGCGGCAGCGACTTGGGCGCCTGCACGAGTGCGCGCTCCAGCGACGCATAGGCTTCCTCCGCGCGCCCCATCAAGGCACGAAGCTGCGCGAGTTGGACGTGCCCGGCAATCCACATCGGGACCTGCATCAAAATGGAATCGAGCGCAGCCTCGGCTTCATTGCCTCGCCCCGTCGCCCAGCGCGCCGCAGCGAGGCCGATCAGGACATCGCTGCTGGGTGGCCCCGATCGTTCGGCAGTCTCGAACAAGGCTACCGCATCGAGCCCGGCCTCATAGGCGACGCGTGCGTGACCATGCGCAATACTGGCATCGCCCGGAGCAAGCCGCACCGCTTCCTCGAAGGCTGCAAGCGCCGCTGCGTGATCATCGAGCCCTCGGTGGAGCAGACCGGTCCATTGCCAGAGCCGGGCACTACCCGACCGGTTCGCGGCCGCCGCCACCAGCGGCAACACCGACTCCTCTTCACCTTCGTCGAGCGCCAGGTTCGCGAGCCCCCCGATCTCGTCGACATCCGCCCGTCCCGAACGGGCCGCCGCGAGGCGTGCCGCGAAATTCACAAGCCTTCTGGCACACGACTGGCATCGCTGCCGATCACGGCAGCCACCGCTTCACGTTCGATCGGCTCAAGATCGGGGTGCCATAGGTCAAAGATCAGCACCACGCGCAGCCGCGCGCTGGGGTTCCGGGCTTCATGCTCGATGGTATCGTCGAACACAAAGGCTTCACCACGCCGCCAGTCGCGCGTCTCGGCACCCACCCGGAACCAGCAACCTTCGGGGACGATCAGCGGCAGGTGGCAGACGAGCCGCGCATTATTGTAGCCAACATGGGGCGGGATCGCCGTGTCCGGCGCCAACAACGAAAACATGACATTCGGCGAAGCACCGGGAATGGCTGGTTGATTCAGCGTTTCGAGCAATGCGAGTGTCCGCGGGCAATGGCGCGCATTTGCGTCCACTCGCCGTCCGCCGCGTAACAAGTGGATCGCCGTCCAGTCGGGATTGTGATTGAGCTCACGCCACTGATCGAGCGGTTGATGCGCGGCATATTGGACATAGGGTACCAGTTCGGCCCGCTCGGCATTCATTACCGCATCCAGCTCGGCAGCGATGGTGTCTGTCGACGCTTCAAGCTTTTCCAGCCACGGGAAAAGCGCACGCGGATGAAATTCCCGCTCGCGCAGCCCCGGGAAATGAAAATGGGTCGGCTGGCTGTGATAAGGCCGCGTCCGACGCAGAGCATTGCTACGAAATCGCTCGATGCGGGCGGCCTCATCGACGTTGGCGCGCGCTTCGATATCGGCCATTCGCACCGCAAGCCCCGCCTCCTTTGCATCGAGCCACGCGGCATGACAGCGTTCGCCCTCGGCCAGCACCGCGACCAACTGCGGCGGCAGCGGGCCGTCAGGCTTTTGCGCGATCGCATGCCCCCAGGCCTCCCCCGCGTTCGGGTCGCCCATCCGCTCGAGCAAGCTCGCGCGCAGCATCAGCGCGGTGAAGTCGAGTGGCGCGAGCGCAAGCGCACGATGCACCGCCTCGAGCGCCATGCGCGGCCGGCCGCACGCCCGATAAACGCCGGCAAGCCGCAGCATCACCGACGGATCCTCACTGCCCTTCGCGGCTTCCTCGAACAGAGCGGCGGCGCGAGCGAAATCCTGCGCAGCGAGCGCGCGATCTGCTTCGGCGAGCAATGCTCCCCGCTCCGCGGTCACAGGCGGTATCCGAATTTTTCCACCCAGGGCCTCATGACCGGGAATATCGGTTCGAGGTGCTGGCGATAGCCCTCCCACCGCCCCGCAGCACGCTTGTAGATCGGTTCGACGACCTGCGCATAGCTCGCCGTGGTTATCAACCCGCGCGCCTTCGCGGTCTTGCGATGGTCGAGCGCTTCATCGCGCCACGAGAGGCCCAGGAAATCGAACAGGGGCCGCACTTCGGCCTCCACATCCTCGACCAGCCGCTCATAGACGATGGTATGGACCTTGAGCCCGAACAGCTCGCGCGCGCGTTCCCAGTGTCGGAAGGTCAGATCGTAGAATTCCGCGGCATCCTCCAACCGCAAAAAGTTCGACATCGCATCGTTGAGGCGAAAGTTGCTCATGAAGCAACTCAGCAACACATCGCACGGATGACGGAGCGCAAGGATGAAACGCGCGTTCGGGAAGAGCCGCTGAATCAGAACCGCCTTCGACAGGAAGAGCGGCGACTTGTCGATCAGCATCCGGTCGGGCGCGAGCGGCTTCGGCGCAACCTTCGCGACTTCGTCGAAATAGAAGCGGCGCGTTTCGGCAACCGCTGCCGCGTCGAGCCCCGGAATCGCCGTCATTCCGCCGATGCGCTCGTCGCAATTGTTGAGCGGCGGCTGCTCTTCGAGCACCACCGTATCGGGATGCCCCATCAGGATCGTGTCGAGCAAGGTCGTCCCTGATCGCGGAAAGCCGACGAGAAATACGGGGTCGCGCGTCGCATCGATCTCGATTTTCGGCCAGCGCGCCACCCATTCGGATGTCAGAATCGCGATCTCCTGACGCAGATTCTCCCGCATCCCAGCCGCGCGTTCAAGCGGTCGGGTCGGCGATGCTTCGTGCAAGAGGTTCGTTGCGCTAAACGCTTCGAACGCTTCGTCGATACGACCGAGCCGATCGAGGATATGACCGCGCATATGCGTCGCACGTTCGGCTTCCACTTCAGGAGGGACCAAATTCAGATTCGCCAGCGCCTCTTCGAACCGTTTCTGACGGCGCAGTTCATAGGTGCGTATAAAAGCGATTGCGCCCTCATCCACCCCATGGGATTCAGCGAGCGCGATCAGCGGCGCAAATTCTTCCTCACGATTGCTATGCTCAAATTGTACCGCAAGGCCGAGATAAGCGTCAGCCATAGACGGATCGAGGATCGTCGCTCGGCGAAAGGCCTGCTCAGCGTCCTCTGACCGATTGGAGAGGCCACATTCGATTCCGAACTTCAGCTGCAGATTGGCATTGTCCGGATCGCGCGCAATCGCATCCTCAATCGCAGACATGGCCTTCCGCTGGCGCCCCTCCTTCTTATACTGCACATAAAGCTCATGGAGCGCGCGAGCATCTTCGGGAAACTCCTCGGCGGTCCGCTTCAGCAGCGCCTCGGCCTCATCGCCGCGCGCTACACTGCGAAGCGCCACCGCAAGGTTAAGGCGGGTCGGCGGCGCAAGCGGTTCGAGCGCCATCGCCCTCTCAAGCGCGGCGACGCTGCCTTCGACGTCACCGGTCGCCGAACGCGCATTGCCAAGATTGTTCCAGCTTTCGAAATCGGCCGGATCGCGCGCAACGACATGCTCATAGGCAGCGACCGCCTCGTCGAAGCGTTCAAGCGATTGAGCCACGAATCCACGATAGCGCGCAATCCGCAAAGTGGTATCGGCACGGGCAAGGTCCAGTGTCGCGACATCCAGCGCTTCGATCAGATCGCCCTTGTCGATCAGTACCGCGATCAGGTTACAGGCGATCGTGGTGTCCGACCTGCGTGCATCGTGCGCGCTGCGCAAGTGCCGCGCCGCCGCATCCAGATCGTTCGCGCGAGCCTGCAACATGCCAAGGAAGGCGTTGAGCGCGACTGTGTCACCGCCCGCATCGAGCGCGCTCTCGGCAAGCTGACGTGCCCGCGCGACGTCGCCGGACTGCGCAGCACCGACGGCCTGGCGTAGCACGTCAGCGGTTTGGGAATCGAGCATCGAGAATCCATGATTGAAGAAGGCCGAACGAAAAAGGGCGGCCGGTCTCGCGACCCGCCGCCCTCTATCATAGGCCGATATGCGGAACTTAGAAGTCCAGCGTCACGCCAGCGAAGATGTAACGGCCCAGCGCGTCATAGGCGGCCGGATAGGTATTGCCGTTACACGGACCGGTCGGACACAGGTTCGACCCGTCGCGGTTGGCGTTACCGGAGGTAACCAGTGGCGGCTGTTTGTCGAACAGGTTGTTGACGCCCAGACGGAACGTATAATTGTCCGACACGGCGAACGTGGTCGCAAGATCGAAGTAGCTATACGCCTTCAGGTGCAGGCCCGGATCGAAGTTGAAATCGCCGTGAAGCGACTGGCTCTTATCCAGCGTTTCAGCCTTCACCTTGCCGATATAACGCCACTGCAGCGAGATACCCACGCCGTTCGGCATGTTGAACGACGTGCGCAGCTTGTGGCGCCACTTCGGAAGCATCGAGCCACCCGCCGTGGTGCCACCCGACGAACAGACCGGACCATAAAGGCCGGCGCAGTCGTAGGGCTGAGTGATGCCGTTATCGACAGCATATTTGTCGAGGTAGGTGCCGACGAAGCTCATCGACAGCGTACCGGCATTGCCGATCTCGTGGCTATAGGCGCTGTTGATCTCGAGACCGCGGGTGCGGACCTTGCCGAGGTTCGACGGGATATTGTCGACATAGCCACCCGGCGTCAGCCAAAGCGAACCAGCCGCGTCGCGATGAACAAGGCTGCACGAGTAGGGCGTAAAGGTCGCGGTGGCATTGAGCGTACAATCCTTCAGGATTGCATCCTGCGCCGGCGGCTGAATCGCGTCTTTCAACTTGATATCGAACCAGTCTACCGTCAGCGAGAAGCGCGGCAGGAAGCTCGGCTGCAGAACGACACCGAAGGTCTTCGTCGTCGCGGTTTCGGGCTTCAGGTCGGGGTTGCCGCCAAGCAGGCCGTTATACTGGCCAGCCGGGTTCTCGGCCGTGGCCTGACCCACGACAAAGCCTTGGGCAAGACAGCCATAATCATTGGCCGTGATCGGATCGCCCGAACAGGGATCACTCGCACCATTCAATCCGACGGTCGGTGTCGCAAACAGTTCCTGGATGTTCGGCGCACGAACCGCCCGGTTGTACTGGCCACGGAACCGGACGTCGCGGATCGGTGCGAATTCGAGCTGCAGCTTGTACGTGTCGGTATCATATTTGCGGTTAGCACTCGTCTGGTACCAGGACTTGCGATAGCCGCCGTTGAAGCTCAGGTCATAGATGAAGCTGTCATGGACAATCGGCACCTGCGCTTCGGCGAAGAATTCATAGACCCGGAAGCTGCCCGCGAGCGGAAGCGTTGCGCCGCCCTGCCCGGTGAGGTCACCGGTCGAGAAAGCATTGTCGGTCTTGAGATCGAGCGATTCCTTGCGCCATTCGAAACCGAGGTTCACGCCGATGCCATCGTCGGCCCAAGGCGACTTGATGCCATATTCGCCGAGCTGACCGGTAAACGAGGCATTGGCAACCTGTTCCGACGTATAACCCTTTTGGAAACCCACCGCCGACAGATAGGCGACCGACTCGGGGCTGGCACCACCGGCGCCGTTGAAGATGTTGTAGGGAACGCACGTCGGATCACTGCCGTCGATGACCGAGCGGCAGACCGGGTCGAATTCCGGCGTGCGCGGATCGTCGATCACGTTGAGCGCGCGGCCAAGGCGCGCCACCGAGAATTCATTCGAATAGACCTGGCTATAATTCGAACGACCATATTGGTAATAGGCGTCGTAGGACCAGGCTTGCCAAGATCGCCCTTCGAACCCGATCACGGTGCGGAAGTTGGTGTGCTGCAGATCGCTCTGGCGGGGACCGCCTTCGACGTTGCGGCGCAGAACCTGCATGAACGCCTGATTGTAGGTGTTGCCGAGCGAGTCGGTAAATACCAGCGCCGGATCGCCCGGATTGGGGTTGTAGGCCGCACCGATCGCAGTCGGGAAGGTACCGAGATAACCGTTGATCAGGTTGTAATAGTCAGTGCTGCCGGCAGGACCGCAGATCACGTCCTTTTGTGCCTGAGACATCAGTGCGTTGTCGCAGTTGACGGTCAACGTGTTGCCGAAGTTACCCGACGGCGCGATCTGGGCCACCGTACGGTCGTCCATGAACATGAATTCGAGATACGGCTTGATCGACTCGTTGATCTCGTAGTTCGCGAACAGACCTGCCGTATAGCGTTCGTCGGGGCGCTGGTAATGGTTGGTCGGCGCGAAGTTATAACGCGTCGTGCTGCTCGAAAGCCCCCCGTTCGGCTCGAAGGCAAAAGCCGTCGAGGTGAATTTTCCGGGGATTACGACTCCGTCATCGTCCAGTTTCGGGACGAAGACGAGCGCGGTGCCTTTTGCGTTGGTGAGCGAGCCGCCGCAAATCGGAGCGCCACCACCCGAGTTCTGGATCGTGCAGGCGCTGTAATCGCGGCGCGACTGGAGAATGGCGTTAGCCTTGCGATACCCGGCATAGGCAACGATATGGCCGCGACCGTCGTCGAACGCCGTGCCAAACGTCGCGGTGACGTCGACCGTGCCGCCGTCAACTACGCTGCCGTCGGGGTAGCCGAAACCCCGCGCCGCAAGCGGACCACGGATCAGATCGTTGCGGTTATTGTGCTGATAGACGCTATACTGGCCGTCGAGACGGAAACCGGTGAAGTCGGTGTCCATCACGAAGTTGACGACACCCGCAACAGCGTCAGCACCGTAGGTCGCCGAAGCGCCGCCGGTGAGAACCTGGACGTTCTTGAGCAGCGCGGCGGGGATCATGTTGATGTCGGCGGCCGAGCCGCTGTTCGGGCTCGGGTCGCCCGGCAGCAGGCGGCGGCCATTGACGAGCGCGAGCGTACGCGTGGTGCCGAGGCCGCGAAGGTCGACCGAAGCCGTGCCGTCCGCGCCGTTGGCAGCGGTCGACGACTGGCTGGCGAAGACCGAAGGCAGCGAGTTCAGCATGTCCTCGACGCGGGTCGTGCCCTGCAGCTTGATATCTTCGCTGCTCACGACCGTGATCGGAGCGGCCGATTCCAGATTGGCCTGGGGAATACGCGTACCGGTAACGATGATCTCTTGGCCGGCGTTAGCCGCGTCATCGCTGCCCTGGGCGTCCTGCGCCATGGCGGGCGATGCAGCAGCGAGCAGGCCAATGCCGAGTACGAACGGCGCAGCGCCGAGCTTCAGCTTCGAATAATGGGTGGTTTTCACAGCGCAGTTCCTTGCTACTGATGATGATATACCCGAGCCCCTGTCGCGAAACGACCTACGCCAACGCTCAAGACGCCCTGATAGCGTGCGGGATGATCCTTCATTCATGTCGAGTAAAGTTGATTTGCAGGGTGCGTAGCGGTTTCGTTGGCGATTGTGACGAATTTGCAACAAACCGAAATCGCGACGAAATAGATGCTGCCCACGCAGCACCTAGCGCCGGCATATAATATCGAATGATAGCATCCACCCTTTGCGGCGGAGATCCAAAATCCTTTGCCGAACAATCCGGATGATGTTGCGGAACCAGGGCCAAGTGCGGCGGGGCGGCCTCGGAGACGATCAACAATTGTGCCAGCTGTGCCAGCGCGAGCGGTTCACCTACGCTACACCGTCTTGTCGGTCCGGGATTTTGGACGTGAAGACGCGATATACCGAACTGTACCCGCGGTGCGAGCACCCAACCGGCGGAACTCTCTCATCAGAAGTCCGCCCAGAACGCGATATATTCCGGAGAGCGACCCGGACCGGAGAGGTCTTGACCAGCACAAGGCAAGGTTCGATTGTTCGTCTGCTTGACCGATGCCATAGCCTTGATACGATAATGATGAGAGGTCGCCTCGGTCCGGGTCGTCCATCGCTTTGACGGAGGGGTTGCAGGCATGATGAAATCGGTCGCGCTGGTTGGTGGCTTGATCGGCGCCTGGAATCTATGCTCCTCCACGGCGGTGCATGCTCAGGATCTGGCGAACGACGTGGTGCGATGTGGCGCGATCGCCGACGATGCGCCCCGCCTGCGCTGTTTCGATGGGCTGATTCCGGAAGCGCGGAAAAGTGAAGAGCAACGGCGCGCCGAGGCGGAAGAAAAGAACAAGAGGGACTTCGGCCTGACCGCCACCCAACGTAGCGAGCAGATAAGTCGCGAACATCCCGACAAGGAAGAACGGAAGCGCGTCGTACAGCAGGAACATCTGCAAGTAGAGGCGACTATTACCGATTTTTCCACTGGCCAGTACGGAACGATATTTGCCTTGGACAATGGTCAAGTGTGGCAGACAACATCATCCAGTGGAATGACCACAGTGCCGCGTGTTGGACAGAAGGTTACTGTTCGATCGGGACCGCTCGGCGGATACCGCTTGCTACTGGAAGGCAAGACCCGCGAGCTAGGGGTCAAGCGGGTAAAATAGAGCCCGCACGACGCCGAATATGTCTATTTCCAGCCGGAAACCGAGCGGGGATAATGCGCTTGCGCGATGTGCGGTTCGCGCAGTCAGCAGGTTTCGCCGCCGCAGTGACTATTGCGATTTCGGTTGGCCATCGCTTCGCGCGCCGCAGCCTCCTGCTGCGCCCATTCCGCATTGGTCTTGCAGACCTTCTTCGGGATACGCGACCCTACTTCCCTGATGACACGGCACTTAAGCGCCTCTGAATCCTTTGCCGGAGACGACTCCTGCTTGGCATAGGCAATAGCGGGCACCGAGAGGGATAGCGTGATGGATAATAAGATACAACGCATGGGAAAGCCTTAAAAAAGGGGGAGGCAGAGATTTCTCCCTGCCTCCCTTATTATCCGTTATTTCCGCTTCGATTAGAAGTGGAAACGGACACCGGCGTAATAACGACGACCGAAGATGTCATAGACATCGGCGGCAGTGTCAGAACCGGTTACGTTGAACGTCGTGTTCGTCAGGATATTCGGTGCCTTCTTATCCAGAAGGTTGTCCACGCCGAGATAGAATTCAAACTTTTCCACCGGCGTGAAGCTGACCTGGGTGTCCAGATAGAACTGGGCCGGAACCGAGACGCACCGCGGCGAACCGTCGCCGAAGAATGCGCACCAGCTAACATCGTCTTCATACGACTTGCCGATGAAGGTGCCGGTGAACGACCATTTGAACTTGTCGGTCGAATATCCGAGCGTTCCGGTGAAACGATCAGCAGCCGTACCGATTTCCCCATCGGCCCGATCGACGGTCGCGCCGGGAAGCGGCGTGTAGTCGTTCTGGAACAGATGGTTGTACGAAAGGTTGAAGCTCACACGACCGTCGGTGTTGAAGAAGTTGACCGGCGTGTACCAGTTGACCGTAACATCGAGACCCTGAGTCTTAAGGCTCGCGGCGTTGACCGCCAGGTCGTTGATGAATTCGATCGAACCGGCGCTGTTGGTGGCCGTGTTGGTCGGGCGACGGATCACCAGGTCACACAGCGGGGTATTGCCCTCATTATAGCACTGATCAAGGATCGTCCCGCGACCGACGGTCGCGATGATGTTGTTGATCTTGATGTTATAATAATCGACCGACAGCGTCAGATTGCGCAGCGCGTTGACCGAACGCGGGTTGATCACCGCCCCGAGCGTCCACGAATCCGCCTTTTCTTCCTTCAGGTTCGGGTTGCCGCCATTGAAGCCGCTGATTCCCTGAATATCGGGCTGCGTGAGCGTGAAGGTGCCGTTGGCGGCAATATTGGCTGCCACACCTGCGTCTGCACGACAGTTGTCGCCGAGCGCACCACCACCGGTTGCACCGATGCCGACGCACGGATCCTGAAGACCCGACGGGAAGGTCTGCGACAGGCCCGAGTAGAGCTCACCGATGTTCGGCGCACGAACCGCACGCGCCCACGTGCCGCGGAAGCGCAGACCGTCGAACGGTTCCCACGTACCCTGAGCACTGTAGCTGTAGATCGTACCAACCGTCGAATAATCCGCAACGCGGAACGCACCGCCAACTTCGAGGAGCTGGAAGAAGGGCTTGTCGCGCAGGATCGGAAGCTTCACCTCGGCATAGCCTTCCAGGACATCGAACTGGCCGCTCGTGTCGGGCAGCAGGTTGCCGCCGTTCAGACCCTGATTGGTGAGGGCGTCGTTATCTTCGACGCTTTCTTCCTTGCGATATTCGAAACCGAGCGCAACGCCGAGCGGACCGCCGGGAAGTTCAAACAGCGAACCGCTGATGTTGCCCTGAACGACCTGCTGCTTGATGTCGGTTTGGAGCGACTGCTGGGCGGCGATATACTTGATCGCATCCTGGGTGATCGCACCCTTGCCGAAGATGTTGATCGGCACACAGCCGTTCGCGCGCGCTTCGGCGTTGACGCAAACAACGTCGGTCGTAAGACCATTGCCATTGACGTCGTCGACGTCCGTCATCGCCGCAAGCGCATTGCGGAAATTGGTGACGTTGACCTGACCATTCGACACCTGGTTTTCGGTCACCTGGCCGTAGTTGTAGCTCAGGTCCCAGTTGAACCGCTCGCCCAGCGTACCTTCGAAACCTACGACGAAGCGCAGGAAATCGCGGGTCGTCTGACCGTTGCGCGTGCCGAACTCGCTAAGACGGCGCGTGAAGCCGATGTCGCGCAGACCGTCACCGTCCGTATCGGTCGCTTGCGCAGCAATCGCGCCGGGGACGATCGGATTGACGGCAATGGTGGTCGTGCCGTCGGGTGCAATGATGTAATTTTCGATCGGCATGACGCCCGAAGCCGGATAAATGCCGGTCGTACCGTCCGAGGCAAGCGCAAACGGTTCGATAATGCGCGACGACTGCGTCTTGTTGTACGTGCCTTCGAAGAACAACGAGATGTTGTCGGTGACATCATAGTGTATAGCGCTTCACCGGCACGGCGAGCGTCCGGTAATATTGGCGGTTGAAGCCGTTCGGTCCAACACCGGTGCCAATGTCGGGAACGACAACATTGCCATCGTCGTCGAGAACTTCGCTTTTACACGCCGGCCCGTTCGTGGTGAAGCAGGGCTGCAACTGGCCGGTCGGGCTATAGGTAAAGCTGTAGTCGCCCGCGTAGAAACGGCCCTGCTCCGAGTAGCTCGAGTAGTAAGGTTCGTATGGGGTACCATAATCGGCGAGGTCGCCGGTCAGCGCCGCCAAGTCACTGTCGTCGGTGAAGGTGTTCTTGCGCTGACGCGACAGCAGCCCACGCTCGTTCGAATAGCCAAGGTGAACCATGATGTTGCCGCGACCGTCGTCGAAGTTCGCACCCATGGTGAGGTTGGCCTGGTACCGAATATCGTCACCACGCTCCGTCACGCCATATTGCGCATTACCTTCCAGACCCTGGAAGTCCTTCTTGTAAACGAAGTTGACCACGCCGGCGACGGCATCCGAACCGTAAAGCGACGAAGCGCCACCGGTCAGCACGTCGACGCGTTCGATGAACTGGGTCGGGATGACGTTAAGGTCAACGGTCGAGCTGCCGCTCAAGCTGGAAACAACGCGGCGGCCATTGACCAGAACCAGCGTGCGGTTCGAGCCGAGGTCGCGAAGATCGATCGTCGCCACGCCGGTACCCGACGTCAGGAATGCCGAATTGGTACGGCTGAGCGCAGGCGTACCGAACGCGGGATTCTTGAGCAGGATTTCCTGAATGTTGGTAACACCGGACTGCTGAATAGCTTCGCTATTGACAATCTGGATCGGCGCATTCGATTCGGCCTGCGGGCTCGCGATGCGCGAACCGGTGACGATGATGGCCTCGCCCGGCGCGGCTTCTTCGTCGGCCTGCACGTCCTGTGCGACGGCGGGAGCCGAAATCAGCGCCACACCCAAAACGATGGGGGCAACGCCAATTTTCAGCTTCGAAAAATTGGTTTTCTTCACAGTGCAGTCCCTTGCTACTGGTGGCTGAAATACCTGAATGAATTGCGCGCGCAGACTGAATCGCCCGCTGCACCAGACACCCCGATATGCTGCGGGATGGTCGTTCATTCATGTTGAGTAAAGGAAATTTCCGCCGCAAAGCTCGGTTTGAGCGGTGATTGTGACGAATTTGCAACAACCCCGAGCGCCGCCGATATTGATCGAACAAACCGCGACTTGTTCACGTAATTTTCTTACGCAGACTTTAAAAACTCCTCGATTATCGCGCCATCGGTCCCGCAAGCGTACCCGGGTCAAGGCGCGCGTCGCGCCACTTCAATCCCCAATGCATATGCGGTCCCGTCGCCCGGCCGGTCGCGCCCACCGTACCGAGCTGTTGCCCTTGCGTCACATGGTCGCCGACCTTCACATCGAGGCGCTGGCAGTGAAGAAAAGCGCTGGTCAGCCCCATGCCGTGATCGACGATCAGCAAATTCCCTTCCAGCGTGAAGGGCGCATCGGCCGCGAGCACGACGACCCCGTCGGCGGGCGCGAAAAAGGGCGTGCCTGCCGGCACGGCGATATCGGTGCCGCTGTGATAGCTGCCCGGCTTGCCCTGATAGACGCGCTGCGAACCGAAGAAGCCCGACAGCCGCCCCGTCGCGGGCCAGCGAAATTGCTGCCGCCAGCCGTCCGATTCGACATGGCGCGCGCGCGCCGCGGCGATCTGCGCCAGTTCGGCGGGGCGGCGGCGTTCGAACTCGGCATCGCTCGATGCGCTGCCGCGATAGGGCGCGTTGATATTTTCGATCCGCCAATTCCCCGCCGCAATGCTCAGCGTCCGCGCGACCGTGCGCCCGTCGGAAAGGGTCGCTACCAGTTGCTGGCTCGCCGGCGCATCGCGATCGAAGGCGATCAGGAAAGCGCCATCGCCTGCGACCGGAACGGGTGCGCCGTCGAGCGTCAACGTGCGCGTTCCGCCCGGCACCTGGCCGATCAGCGTCCCGCCCTGGATCATGCTGCCGCGAAAGGCGAAACCGGCGGGACCGGGAAGCGGCTTCGGGACCGGCGGTGCGTTCGGCACCGAAGGCGCGACGGCCGCGGGCGCCGCTGCTGCCTTGGGCGCCGGGGGACTGTCGGCCACGGCGGGTACGCAGCCTGCGGCCGCAATGGCCAAGGTCAGCGAAGCAATCGCTCGGGGCGCTGCCCCGCGCGCGGTCATGCGCCGCGCGCCGCGTCCAGTGCGGCCTGCACCGAAATCGCCGCGGTCGCATAGGGCTCCTGCCGCGCGACCGACCAATAGCGCAGCTCGTCGAGCCCGATCGGCACCCCGCTCACCGCGCACAGCACATGGTCGCCCGGCGACAGAATGCGAAATCCGTTCGGGCCATATTGCAGGCGGGCAAGGCGGTTGCGGCTGGCGATCAACATGGCGGGGTCCATCAAATTATCCAAGATATCGGGGTCAATATAGCGACCTGCGCGCGTTCGGCCACCCCTGCGACGCTCAGAACAGCTCGCCCTGTCCCCGCCCCGGCGCGGCGGGAGGCTTGCGCGCGGGCTTTGGCGCCGGCGCAGGGGGCGGCGGCGCATCGCCGTCCGTCACCGTCACCGGCACCTTGCCATCGGCGAAGGCAAGCCGCAGATGGCCTGCGCCACGGGCACGCGCCGCGCTCGGCACGATCGCCCCGTCGGCATCGCGCACCATCGCATAGCCGCGGGCGAGCAGCGCGCGCGGGTCGAGCGAGGTCAGCAGCCGCGCAAGCCCCGCCAGCTTGGCGCGATCGCGATCCCAGGCGCGCGCCAGCAGCGCCGGACGCAGCGCCGCGCCGCGCGTCGCCAACCGCTCGCCGGCGATCGCGAGCCGGTGGCGCTGACTGCGGTCGAGCCGGTCGGCGGCGTCGTCGAGCCGCTGGCGCTGGGGGGCATAGAGCGCCTCGCGCTTCGGCAGGTGCCGCGCGAGCGCGGTCAGCCGTTCGCCCGCGAGCGTGCGGTGGCGCGTTGCCGCGCCCGTCATCCGGCTGCGCCACGTCGCAAGCTGCGCGATCAGTTCGGCGCGCACTGGCACCGCCATTTCGGCGGCTGCGGTCGGCGTAGGCGCGCGCATGTCGGCGGCATAATCGGCCAGCGTCACATCGGTTTCGTGGCCGACCGCGCTGATCGTCGGGATGCGGCAATCGGCGATCGCGCGCACCACGATCTCTTCGTTGAATGCCCATAAATCCTCGATCGAACCGCCGCCGCGCGCGACGATGACAAGGTCGGGGCGCGGCACCGGTCCGCCGGGCGCGAGCGCATCGAAACCGCGCACCGCATTCGCAACCTGCGCCGCCGCGCCATCGCCCTGCACCAGCACAGGCCACACGATCACCCGCGTCGGGCAGCGATCGGCGAGGCGGTGGAGAATGTCGCGAATCACCGCCCCGGTCGGCGAGGTGACGACGCCGATGACGCGCGGCAAATAGGGCAAGGACCGCTTGCGTTCGCGGTCGAACAGCCCTTCGGCGCCAAGCCGCGCTTTCAGCTTTTCGAACAACAGCATCAACGCGCCTTCGCCCGCGACCTCCAGGCTTTCGACGACGAGCTGATATTTGGAGCGGCCGGGATAGGTGGTGAGCTTGCCCGTCGCGATCACCTCGATGCCATCTTCGGGCCGGAAGGCGAGGCGCGCCGCCTGCCCCTTCCACATCACCATGTCGATCAGCGCATTGTCGTCCTTGAGCGCGGCGTAGAAATGCCCTGATGCCGCACGCTTCGCGCCCGACAGTTCGCCGCGCACGCGAACGCGCGCAAAGCCGTCCTCGACCGTGCGCTTGATTGCGGCCGACAATTGCGTGACCGACAGTGCGGGTGCATTGTCGCCCGCCGTCGCCTCGGCTAACAGCCGCGCTTCGGTGCCATCGTCGGACGGAAAAGGGACGCTCATGAATATCCTGCTGGTCGGATCTGGGGGGCGCGAACATGCGCTGAGCTGGCAACTGGCACAATCGCCGAGTTGCGCCAAGCTCTATGCGGCACCCGGAAACCCCGGGATCGAAGTCTATGCCGAATGTGTGCCGATCGCCGCCGACGATGTCGACGGGCTCGTCGCCTTCGTGCGCACCCATGCGATCGATTTCGTCGTCGTCGGCCCCGAAGCGCCGCTCGTCGCCGGATTGGGCGACCGGCTGCGCGCGATCGACATTCCGGTCTTCGGCCCGTCCGCCGCGGCCGCGCAGCTCGAAGGATCGAAGGGCTTTACCAAGGATCTGTGCGCGCGCGCCGCGATTCCAACCGGCGGCTATGTGCGCTGCGCCAGCGCCGAAGCCGCACTGGCCGCGCTCGCCGATTTCGCCATCCCCGTCGTCATCAAGGCCGACGGGCTCGCCGCGGGCAAGGGCGTGATCATCGCCGAGACGCGCGCCGAGGCCGAAGCCGCGATCGCCGACATGTTCGCGGGCGCCTTTGGCGGCGCGGGCGCTGAGGTGGTGATCGAGGAATTTATGACCGGCGAGGAGGCAAGCTTCTTCGCGCTGTCCGACGGCACCAATGTCATCGCCTTCGGCAGCGCGCAGGATCACAAGCGCGTCGGCGACGGCGACACCGGCCCCAACACCGGCGGCATGGGCGCCTACAGCCCGGCGCCCGTGCTGACCAAGGAGCTTGAGGCAGAGGTGATGGACCGGATCATCCGTCCCACCGTGGCCACGCTCGCTGCCGAAGGCACGCCCTATGTCGGGGTGCTGTTCGCCGGGCTGATGCTGACCGGTGAAGGGCCGAAGCTGATCGAATATAATTGCCGTTTCGGCGATCCCGAATGTCAGGTGCTGATGATGCGTCTGACCGGCGATTTTGCCGCGCTGCTTCATGCCGCCGCAACCGGGCGGCTGGCCGACGTGCCCGCGCCGACCTTTACCGGCGGCTATGCGCTGACCGTCGTGATGGCGGCGAACGGCTATCCGGGCACCCCCGAAAAGGGCGGCGCAATCCGCAACATCGCCGCGGCCGAAGCGGGCGGCGTGCGCGTCTTCCATGCCGGGACCGCGCGCGCCGACGGCGCGATCGTCGCCGCGGGGGGACGCGTGCTCAACGTCACCGCGACGGGCAAGAGCGTCACCGAGGCGCAGACGCGCGCCTATGCCGCGGTCGACAAGCTCGATTTCGCGAGCGGCTTCTGCCGCCGCGATATCGGCTGGCGCGAAGTCGCGCGCGAGGCGCACTGAGCCGCGCTGGACGCGCCACCCCCGTCGGCCTAGGCTGACGGCGAAACAGGGAGATCATCATGACGTGGCTTCAGGAAAATTGGATCATCGCGGTCGTCGGACTGGTTGTCGCGGTGGTCCTGCTGTGGTGGTTGTTCGGCCGCAAGCGCCCCGACGAAGCAGCGCCGCCCGCGGCGATGCCGGCCGAGCCGAAGAAGCCGCTCGAAGCGGCGAAGCCCGACATCGTCAAAGCCGAACCAGCGCGTTTCAAACCAAAGGAAGCCGCGCCCGCGTCGTTGCCTCCGGTGCCGGCTGCACCGCCCACAGCCTCCGATATTCCGGCGGAACCCACCGTCCCGCCCGCGCCCGTCGCGCAAGCGCCCGAGCCCGAACCGGCCGCGCCTCCACCGGTCGCCCCTGCCCCGCCGGCAGAAGCCGCTCCCGCCCCTGCCGCCGCCAAAGCCGACAATCTGCAATTGCTGAAAGGCGTCGGGCCGAAAATGGCGACGCTGCTCGGCGGTCTGGGCGTGACCAGCTTTGCGCAGATCGCCGCCTGGACCGACGCCGATATCGCCGCGATCGATCCGCAGCTCGGCGCGTTTCAGGGCCGCATCGCCCGCGACAATATCGTCGACCAGGCCGGCTATCTGGCGAAGGGCGACAAAGCGGGGTTCGAGGCGAAATATGGTGCCCTCGGCGGCGAGCTATAAGGCGAAAAGCCGCCCTATAGCTCAGGCCGCGGCAACCGCCCCGGCGTGACCGGCAATCGCATCGGCCAGCGTATCGACCAATCCCAGCGGCAAATCATGCCCCATGCCGGGGATGGTGAGCAATCGGGCGCCCGGAATATTGTCTGCGGTATCGCGCCCGCCCGCCAGCGGCACCAGCGGATCGCCCTCGCCATGGATCACCAGCGTCGGCGCGCTGATCGACTTCAGCATCGGCCGCCGGTCGCCATCGGCGACGATCGCCGCCATCTGGCGTGCGACGCCCTGCGGATACCAGCCACGTTCGAAATCGCTGCGCACGCGCCGCTGCAACCGCTCCTCGTCGGGCGGGTAGCCGGGGCTGCCGATCACCTTGGCGGCGCGCACCGAATAGGCGATCAGATCTTCGGGATCGCCGCTCATCGGCCGGCTGGTCAGCACCTGCATCGCTTCCTTCTGCGCGCGCGGCAGGCGGGGGTTGCCGGTCGTCGACATCACCGACGTCAGCGACAGCACGCGGTCCGGATAGCGCGCGGCGATATGCTGCGAAATCATCCCGCCCATCGACACGCCGACGATATGCGCCCGCGCGATGCCCAGATGGTCAAGCAAGGCCACGCCGTCGGCCGCCATGTCGGCGAGCGTGTAAGCGCTCCGCACCGGCAGGCGCAGCAGCGACTTCACGAACATCCATTTGAGATTGGGGACACCGGCCGCGTCGAAGCGCGTCGACAGGCCGACGTCGCGGTTGTCGTACCGGATGGTCCGAAAACCGCGCGCGTTCAGCGCGTCGACAAATTCGTCGGGCCACAGCGTCAGCTGTCCGCCCAGCCCCATCACCAGCAGAATCACCGGCGCATCGCGTGGCCCCTTGTCTTCGAAGGTGATGCTGATCCCGTTTACCGCTGCCTGCTCTGTCGTCATGCCGTCGCCGCTCCCCGATGGTCAAACCGCCACTGTGCCGCTGCGCGCGGCGCGGTCAAGAGGGCGCCCGTCGGCGAAAGCGAAACCGGGCCGGCTTCGTCGGAACCGCGCCACGCCGGATGCGCCAGCCGGCGCGCGCGCGCGACAGAAGGACGCGCCGCGCCGCATGCGCGCAAAACGGCAGCGCAAAGATCACCAGCGACAGGCCGATGATCCATCGTCCGGTGTGCGCCGTGTCGTGACACGCGTCCACGCAGTCGGACGCCGCCACCCCGGCGCCGAAATGAATCAGCAATGTCTTCAAGGTCGAAACTGGTCCCCACGACGCGCCTCTCCGCGCGTCACCGGATCCTTTACAGGATCAGCGTTAAGCGAGCGTTGCGGCTCCCACTGCCGCTATTTACCGCGATTCCGGGCGCCCCCTATACGTCGGAAGCGCCAAAGACCAGCGAATTGCTGCGCCGCGCAGGACGAAACCCGACGCGGCCCCCGCGACAGCGGCGACCGAGGTTGCGACGCCGAGCCAGGTCAGGACCAGAAACAGCCCGGAGGCGAGCGCCGCCGCGGTGACATAGATTTCGGGCCGCATGATGATCGACGGCACCCCGGCCAATATATCGCGGATCGTCCCGCCGACGCAGCCGGTGATGACGCCCATCATCAGCGCGGGAACCGGCGCCACGCCCCAGGCGAGGGCCTTGGCCGTCCCGAACACCGCATAAGCGGCGAGCCCGACCGCATCGGCCCATTCCAGAAGCTGCCCCTGCCACCAGCGTTCGGGAGTCACCCACACGACCAGCGCAATCGCGATGCACACCGCGCCGATCGCGCCGTCCTGAACCCAGAAGACCGGCGCGCCGATCAGCAGGTCGCGCACGCTACCCCCGCCGACCCCGGTGACGAGCGCAAAGAAGCTCGCCGTCACCAGCGTCTGGCGCAGGCGCACCGCCATCAACGCGCCCGACAGCGCGAAGACCGCGATGCCGGTCAGATCGAGAAGGCGAACGAGCGTCTGGGTGTCCATGGATCGGCGATGCTTCTTCGTCCCGCAGGCCGGCACCGGTGCCGGCAACCGCTTCGTCATGCGATCATCGGCGGCGCGGCGCAACGGAAATGGGGCGACGTCGCCGCCGCCCCATGCCCTACCCCAGTGGACGGGTAACTCAGATGTGGATCGGCTTTCCGGTCACCGCCATCGCGGCTTCCTTGATTGCCTCGCTGTGCGTCGGGTGCGCGTGGCAGGTGTAGGCGATGTCTTCGGACGTCGCGCCGAATTCCATCGCCTGCGCCGCCTGCGCGATCATCGTGCCCGCCGGCACTGCGATGATCCAGACGCCCAGGACGCGGTCGCTCTTGGCATCGGCGATCACCTTCACAAAGCCGTCGGGTTCGTGGTTGGTCTTCGCACGGCTGTTCGCGAGCATCGGGAATTTGCCGACCTTGACGTCGCCCTTTTCCCCACCAGCCTTCTCGACAGCCTGCTCTTCGGTCAGGCCGACGCCGGCGATTTCGGGCCAAGTGTAGACCACCGACGGGATGACGTCGTGGTTCACGATGCCGGTCAGCCCCGCGATATTTTCAGCGCAGGCGATGCCTTCATCCTCGGCCTTGTGCGCGAGCATCGGGCCGGGAACGACGTCGCCGATCGCCCAGATGCCGTCGACGGCGGTGCGGAAATCATGATCGGTCTCGATCTGACCGCGCTGGTTCGTGGTCAACCCCGCCTTGTCGAGCGCGAGGCCGCCGGTGTTCGGACGGCGACCGATCGAAACGAGGACGACATCGGCTTCGAGCGTTTCGGCGTCGCCTCCCGCGGCGGGCTCGAGCGTCAGCACGGCCTTCTTGCCCTTCACTTCGGCCCCGGTGACCTTGGTCTTGAGCTTGAAGTCCATGCCCTGCTTCTTGAAGATCTTGTTCGCTTCCTTGCGAACGTCGCCGTCCATCCCGGGCAGGATCTGGTCGAGAAACTCGACCACGGTGACTTTCGCGCCAAGCCGGCGCCAGACGCTACCGAGTTCGAGCCCGATCACGCCGCCGCCGATCACGACCATATGACCGGGTACCTTCGCAAGCTCGAGCGCACCGGTCGAATCGACGATCACGCCCTTGTCGTTGTCGACTTCGACGCCCGGAAGCGGAGTCACCGACGATCCGGTGGCGATGATGATGTTCTTGGCGCGATAGGCCTTGCCCGCAACCTCGACGCTGTCCTTGCCGGTGAACTGCGCATAGCCCTTCAGCCAGTCGACCTTGTTCTTCTTGAACAGGAATTCGATGCCGCCGGTCAGGCCCTTGACCGCATCCTTGCGCTGGCCGTGCATCGCGGGGAGGTCGAGCTCGGGCTTCACCTTGATGCCCATCGCCGCCATCGCGCCGCCCGCCGCCGCCTCGAAATATTCCGACGCGTGCAGCATCGCCTTCGACGGGATGCAGCCGACGTTGAGGCAGGTGCCGCCCAGCGTTTCGCGCCCTTCGGCGCACGCGGTCTTGAGCCCGAGCTGCGCCGCGCGGATCGCCGCGACATAACCGCCGGGACCGGCACCGATGACAAGGACGTCGTAGTCGTAATCAGCCATTTGTTGTTCCTTTACCCCTCGGGGGATGGGGAGAAATCTCTTAGAGGTCGATCAAAAGCCGCGTCGGATCCTCGATCGCTTCCTTGATCGTTTTCAGGAAGGTCACCGCCTCGCGGCCGTCGACCAGCCGGTGGTCATAGCTCAGCGCCAGATACATCATCGGACGGATCACGACCTGACCGTTGATCGCGACCGGGCGGTCCTCGATGCGATGGAGGCCCAGCACGGCCGATTGCGGCGGATTGATGATCGGGGTCGACATCAGCGAGCCGAACACGCCGCCGTTCGAGATGGTGAAGGTGCCGCCGCTCATGTCGTCCATCGTCAGCGTGCCTTCCTTGGCGCGCTTGCCGAAATCGCCGATCGTCTTTTCGATGCCGGCGAAGGACAGGCTTTCGGCGTTGCGGATCACCGGCACGACAAGCCCGCTCGGACCGCTGACCGCGACCGAGATGTCCATATAATTATTATAGACGATCTCGTCGCCGTCGATACGGCCGTTGACCGCGGGAATGTCCTTGAGCGCAAGGCAGGCGGCCTTGGTAAAGAAGCCCATGAAGCCCAGGCGCACGCCATGCTTCTTTTCAAACAGATCCTTGTAGCGGCCGCGCGCCTCGATCACCGCCGTCATGTCGACGTCGTTGAACGTGGTGAGCATCGCCGCCGTATCCTGCGCCGATTTCAGGCGGCGGGCGATCGTCTGCCGCAGGCGGGTCATCTTGACCCGCTCTTCCTGACGGCCCGGCGCACCCGTTGCAGCGGGCGCGGCGGCAGGTGCCGGGGCAGCCGCGGGCGCAGGCGCCGCGTCGGGGGCGGCTTCGGCGGCCGCGAGCACATCTTCCTTGGTCAGGCGGCCGTCCTTGCCGGTGCCCTTGATCTTGCTCGGATCGAGGCCGTGCTCGAGGACGAGGCGGCGTACCGCGGGCGACAGGGTGACGACGGCATCCTCGCCGCCGGTCGCTGCGGGAGCGGGCGCCGCCGCTTCGGCCTTCGCCGCGGGCGCAGGCGCGGGGGCGGCGGCCTTGCCGTCGCCGGCCTCGATCGTCGCGATCACCGCGCCGACATTGACGGTATCGCCGACGGCGACGACCTGTTGCCCCATCACGCCGGCGACGGGCGACGGCACTTCGACCGCGACCTTGTCGGTTTCGAGGCTGGCAATCGGCTCGTCGAGCGCGACGGCTTCGCCGGGCTGCTTCAGCCACTCGCCGATCGTCGCTTCGGTCACGCTTTCACCCAGCGTCGGGACTTTGACTTCGGTGCTCATTGATGCAGTTCCTTAGGGCTTAAGCTCTGGCTCAGGCTTTATTCTTATTGCGACGGATTTCGGCGCGGACATTGAGGCCCAGCGCGTCGGCGACGAGCGCCGCCTGCTCGGTCTGGTGGCGGCTCATCAGGCCGGTGGCGGGCGAAGCCGCAGCGGCCCGGCCGGCGTAACGGGCGCGCATGCCCTTGTGGCCAGCGTCGATCAGCGATTCCTCGATCAGCGGCTCGACGAAGAACCAGGCGCCGTTGTTGCGCGGCTCTTCCTGCGCCCAAACGACCTCTTCCAGATTCTTCATCTTCTTCAGGCGGATGGCCAGCGCCTCGCCCGGGAAGGGATAAATCTGTTCGATGCGGATCACCGTCGTGTCGTCGAGCCCGGCGGCGTCGCGCGCCTCCATCAGGTCGTAACCGACCTTGCCCGAACACAGGACGACACGCTTGACCTTCGCATCTTCCGGCGGGGTGCGGTCCGACATGATGCGGCGGAAATGCGCTTCGCCGATGAAGTCCGAGCGCTGCGACACGGCCAGCTTGTGGCGAAGCAGCGACTTGGGCGTCATGATGATGAGCGGCTTGCGGAAGGGGCGCAGCATCTGGCGGCGCAGGACGTGGAAATAGTTCGACGGGGTCGAAATATTGCACACCTGGATGTTGTCGCCGGCGCAAAGCTGAAGGAAGCGTTCGAGACGCGCCGAGCTATGCTCGGGCCCCTGCCCTTCATAGCCGTGCGGCAGCAGCAGGACGAGGCCGTTGGCGCGCAGCCATTTGGCTTCGCCCGCCGCGATGAACTGGTCGATCATGATCTGCGCGCCGTTGGCGAAGTCGCCGAACTGCGCCTCCCACAGCACGAGGCTCTTCGGATCGGCCATCGCATAGCCATATTCGAAGCCGAGCACGCCATATTCGGACAGCGGGCTGTCGAGCACCTCGAACCGGCCGTGCGGCACGGTGGTCAGCGGGATATATTTATGCTCGTCCTTCTGGTCGACCCAGACGGCGTGACGCTGGCTGAACGTCCCGCGCCCCGAATCCTGACCCGAGAGGCGTACCTGATAGCCTTCGCTGAGCAGCGTGCCGAAGGCGAGGCTTTCGGCGGTGGCCCAATCGAACACCTCGGCATCGTCCTTGTTCGCGAACATCGCGGCGCGGGCGTCGATCACGCGGCGCAGCGTCTTGTGCACCTCCAGATCGTCGGGGATCGTCGTCATCGTGCGGCCGATGGCGTCGAACAGCTTTTCCGATACGCCCGTCGAAATGTTGCGCCGGGCATTTTCGGGATCGGCGGGCGCGTGCAGGCCCGACCAGCGGCCGGCGAACCAGTCGGCCTTGTTCGACTTGTAGGTCTTCGATGCTTCGAATTCATCTTCGAGCCGCGCGACGAACTCGGCGCGGTGCGCTTCGGCATCGCCAGCCGAAACGACGCCCTCTGCCTCCAGCCGCGTGGCATAGAGGTCCGACACTGGCGGATGCTTGCGGATGATCGCGTACATCAGCGGCTGGGTAAAGCTCGGTTCGTCGCCTTCATTGTGGCCGAAGCGGCGATAGCACCACATGTCGATGACGATGTCGCGCTTGAACTGCTGGCGGAAGTCGATCGCCAGCTTGCACGCGAAGGTCACGGCTTCGGGATCGTCGCCGTTGACGTGCAGGATCGGCGCCATCACGCCCTTTGCCACGTCGGACGGATAGGGCGACGAGCGTGCGAACTGCGGGCTGGTCGTGAAGCCGATCTGGTTGTTGACGATGAAGTGAATGCAGCCGCCAGTATTGTAGCCGCGAATGCCCGAAAAGCCGAGGCATTCCCACACGATCCCCTGCCCCGCAAAGGCGGCGTCGCCGTGGATCAGCACCGGCAGCACCTGGCTATGTTCGGCCAGATCGTCGCGCATCACCTGCTGCGCGCGCACCTTGCCCAGCACGACGGGGTCGACCGCTTCGAGGTGCGACGGGTTCGGGACCAGCGACATATGGACCGACACGCCGTCGAACTCGCGGTCGGTCGACGTGCCCAGGTGATATTTGACGTCGCCCGAACCGCCGACATCCTCGGGGTTCGCGGTGCCGCCCTGAAATTCGTGGAAGATGACCTTGTACGGCTTGGCCAGCACATTGGCGAGGACGTTCAGGCGGCCGCGATGGGCCATGCCATAGACGATTTCCTTCACCCCATATTGGCCGCCATATTTGATGATCGCCTCGAGTGCAGGGATCATCGATTCGCCGCCGTCGAGCCCGAAACGCTTTGTGCCGACATATTTGCGCGCGAGGAATTTCTCCCATTCCTCGGCCTCGATCACCTTGTTGAGGATCGCCTTCTTGCCGTTGGCGGTGAAGTCGATCGACTTGTCGGCGCCTTCCATCCGCTCCTGGAGGAAGCGGCGCTCCTCGACATCGGCGATGTGCATATATTCAAGGCCGACGTGCCCGCAGTAATTGGCCTGCAGGATCGACACCACCTCGCGAATCGTCGCCTTCTCGAGCCCCAATGTGCCGCCGAGGAAAATCGGTCGGTCCTGGTCCGCCCCGATGAAGCCGTGATATTCGGGCGTCAGATCGGCCGGCAATTCGCGGTGGGTCAGGCCCAGCGGATCGAGCGTCGCGGCAAGGTGCCCGCGCACGCGATAGGTGCGGATCAGCATCATCGCGCGGATCGAATCGTCGGCCGCCCGTTCGACCTCGGCGTTCGAGAGCGGGGCCCCCGCCTTCGCCGCGGCCGCCTTGACCGCGACCTGCATCTGCTGCGGGTCGAGCGCGGCGGTCAGATCATCGCTGTCGATCAGCGGCCAGTTCTTCGGCGCCCAGCTCGGGCCGGCCTGGACTTCATCGACGTCGAAGCTTTGTCGTTCGAGGTTCATATCTCTAACCTATCCGTGCCCCTGCGAAGGCAGGGGCCCATCTCCTGGGGGTGCTATATGGTGCCGATCCGGGCGATCTTCATCGCCCTTGAATCTCGAACCACAAATCCCGCCAATCGGGATTTGCTTCCTCGATCATCCGCACTTTCCAACTTCGTTTCCATCGCTTGATCTGCAACTCGCGCAAGCGCGCCTCCCGCAAATCCGCATGCACTTCAAACCATACCAGCCGCACGCAGCCATGAGTCTTTGTGAAGCCTTCAACCACCATCTCGCGGTGCTGGTAAACACGCTGCACCAGTTTCGATGTCGATCCGGTATAAATGGTGCCGTTCTTGCGGTTCGCCATCATATAGACCGCGCCGCTCTTCATTCATCGCCCGGTCGGGTGATGGGCCCCTGCCTTCGCAGGGGCACGGGCGAAGAGCGGCGCACAATAATCAGACGCGTTCCTTCAGCACTTCGGCAAGCGTCGTGCCGAGTTCCGACGGGCTGGCCGACACGGTGATGCCGGCGGCTTCCATCGCCGCAATCTTGCTTTCGGCATCGCCCTTGCCGCCCGACACGATCGCGCCGGCGTGGCCCATGCGGCGGCCCGGCGGCGCGGTGCGGCCCGCGATGAAACCGACCATCGGCTTCTTGCGGCCGCGCTTGGCTTCGTCGATCAGAAACTGCGCCGCCTGCTCCTCGGCATCGCCGCCGATTTCGCCGATCATGATGATCGACTTGGTCGCTTCGTCGGCAAGGAAGAGTTCGAGCACGTCGATGAAGTTGGTGCCGTTGACAGGGTCGCCGCCGATACCGACCGCGGTGGTCTGGCCCAGGCCGGCGTTGGTGGTCTGGAACACCGCTTCATAGGTCAGCGTGCCCGAGCGCGAGACGACGCCGACGCTGCCCTTTTTGAAGATGCTGCCCGGCATGATGCCGATCTTGCATTCGTCGGGGGTCAGCACGCCGGGGCAGTTCGGGCCGATCAGCCGCGACTTCGAACCCGACAGCGCGCGCTTCACCTTGACCATGTCGAGCACCGGAATGCCTTCGGTGATCGCAACGATCAGCTCGATCTCGGCATCGATCGCCTCGAGGATCGAATCGGCCGCGAACGGCGGCGGCACATAGATGACCGACGCACTCGCCCCGGTCGTCGCCTTCGCTTCGGCGACGGTGTCGAACATCGGCAGACCGATGTGCGTCGTGCCGCCCTTGCCCGGCGTCACGCCGCCGACCATCTGCGTGCCATAGGCGAGCGCCTGTTCGGTGTGGAAGGTGCCAGTCGCACCGGTCATCCCTTGCGTGATGACCTTGGTATTCTTGTCGATGAGGATGCTCATACGTTTTGTTCCATTCTCTGTGCCCCTGCGAAGGCAGGGGCCCATCTCCAGATTTTCAACTCACCGACGGCCCTATCATTCGAGCGCGGGTGATGGGCCCCTGCCTTCGCAGGGGCACCGCAATCATGCCAGGCTGGGATCCAGATTCTTGCACGCGTCGAGCAGTTCCTTGACCGCATCGACCGACACTTGCAGGCCCGCCTTGTCTTCGGCATCGAGTTCGATCTCGACGATCTTTTCGACGCCGCCCGCACCGATCATCACCGGCACGCCGACATACAGGCCATCGACGCCATACTGGCCATCGACATAGGCAGCGCAGGGCAGGATGCGCTTCTGGTCTCCCAGATAGGCTTCGGCCATCGCGATGCCCGAGGCTGCGGGAGCGTAGAAGGCCGAACCGGTGCCGAGCAGCGCGACGATTTCGCCGCCGCCGCCGCGGGTGCGCTTGACGATCGCGTCGATCTTGTCCTGGCTCGACAGGCCCATCTTGACGAGGTCGGGAACGGGGATGCCGTTGACCGTCGAGTAACGGACGACGGGAACCATCGTGTCGCCGTGGCCGCCGAGGACGAAGGTGTTCACATCCTTCACCGACACGTCGAATTCGTCGGCGATGAAGTGGCTGAAGCGCGCCGAGTCGAGCACGCCCGCCATGCCGACGACCTTGTTGTGCGGCAGACCCGAAAATTCGCGCAGCGCCCAGACCATTGCGTCGAGCGGGTTGGTGATGCAGATGACGAAAGCGTCGGGGGCGTTCGCCTTGATGCCTTCGCCAACGGCCTTCATGACCTTCAAATTGATGCCGAGCAAATCGTCGCGGCTCATGCCCGGCTTACGGGCGACACCGGCGGTGACGATGATGACGTCGGCGCCTGCAATGTCCTTATAGTCGTTCGAGCCGGTGATCTTCGCGTCGAAGCCGGCGATCGGGCCGACCTGCGACAGGTCGAGCGCCTTGCCCTGCGGCACGCCTTCGACCACGTCGAACAGGACGACGTCGCCCAGTTCCTTCTGCGCGGCGAGCAGCGCCAGCGTCCCGCCGATATTCCCGGCTCCGATCAAAGCGATCTTCTTGCGTCCCATGGCGCGCGGCACTCCCTTCCTGGCAAAGCCCGGCAGTGATTTCCAGATCGGCGGGGCCACGGGCCAAAGCCGCCTGCCAATCCCAAAGACTCGCGACGCCCTACGCCGATTCCGTTAACGAAACAACCGCGAAAAGGACGAAAAACCGCGTTTTTATGCAAATAGTTCGCAATAGCGTTATTGCAAGATCAGGCCTGATTCAGAACCGAAGCGCGAGCGATCCTAAGCGATTCATACCGGCCGCGTGAACATCGCTTGCGCCGGTCGGCCACAGGCGTAAGACAGGCGGTGGCGATCTTGGGGCGTCGCCAGGCGGGGCCGTGTGCCCTGCGCCCGCAAAAGGATCGACGCCACCATGACCAAGAGAGCTTTTATCCCTGCGCTGTCCTGCGCCATCCTCCTGACCGCCGCCACAACGCCGCTCGCCCATGCTGGCGAAAAGACATGGAACGATGCGGGATCGATCACGCGCGACGCCCTGGTGATCGCCGCATTCGGGGTTCCGCTTGCCCAGAGCGACTGGGACGGCACGCTGCAAGCCGGCGGCAGCCTCGTCGCTGCCGCCGGCGTAACCGCCGGTCTGAAGCAGGTCTTTCCCGAGCGACGCCCCGACGGAAGCGACAACAAGGGCTTCCCCTCGGGCCATACATCGGTTTCCTTCGCGGCGGCGGCGACGCTGCAAAACCGTTATGGCTGGAAAGTGGGTCTCCCCGCACAGGCGCTTGCCGCCTTCGTCGGATTGAGCCGGGTCGAAGCCCGAAAACATCATGTCCATGACGTGCTGGTCGGCGCCGCGATCGGCGAGGCATCGGGCTTTCTGATCACGCGCCGCGCAAGCGACCGGGTTCAGGTCTTTCCGTGGGCCGATGCCGGGGGCGGCGGCGTCGCGATGACGATGCGCTTCTGAAAGGTCGGCCTGAACGATCGGCCTGAACGATCGCTGCGGGGGAGCCGCAGCGGCCGCTTAACGCTTCGTTACGCCGCTGCTGATAGCGCGGGCGAGTGACGCGCGCGATCATCAGCTTCGATACCGAATTGTCCGCCGGGCTCCATCGCCGCGGCGCATGCGCGCGCACCAATTTCGAAAGCTCGATCCTCGGGCGCTGCCGCGACGGCGATTTCGGCATCCATTTCCAGATGGACATGCTCGACCGTTTCGGCCTGAAAGGCGTCTATTTCGTCGACCCCATGCCCGCACTTGTCCACGGCCCCGGGATTGTCGATGCGATCGTCGGCCCG
Organism: Sphingopyxis terrae subsp. terrae NBRC 15098; assembly: GCF_001598815.1. Taxonomy (GTDB): domain Bacteria; phylum Pseudomonadota; class Alphaproteobacteria; order Sphingomonadales; family Sphingomonadaceae; genus Sphingopyxis; species Sphingopyxis terrae. The sequence goes on from NZ_BCZQ01000008.1 coordinate 47,273, forward strand.
ATCCTGGCGCGCGGCCATGAAGTGCAACTCCATCTCCACACCGAATGGCTGGAATTTGCGCGGTTCAATCCGGTCGGCAAGCTGCGCGGCCGCAATATCGGCGATTTCCCTTTCGCAGCGCAAAAGAAACTGATCGCCCTCGCCCGCGACATATTGATGGGCGCCGGAGCGCCCCAACCGACCGCCTTCCGCGCCGGTAATTTCGGCGCCAACGACGACACGCTGCGCGTCCTCGCCGCGCTGGGCTTCCGCTTCGACAGCAGCTTCAACGCCGCCTGGCAGGGACTGGGATGCGACATCACGCTCGATCCGGCCAATCTGGGCATGCGTGTCCATCATGGCATTTGCGAAGTGCCGGTCAGCGGCCTGCGCGACCGCGCGAACAGCTTTCGTCCTGCGCAGCTGTGCGCCATGTCCGAAGAGGAAATGCGCGACGCGCTCGATCATTCGGCGGCGAGCGGCGCGATCCAGTTTTCGGCCTTCAGCCACAGTTTCGAATTGCTTAGCCGCGACCGTCAGGTTCCGAACGGGCTCGCAATCGCGCGGATGGAGGCGCTGTGCCGGGCAGTCGCCGACGATCCGCGAGTCAGCAGCGGGGGCTTTGCAACCCTGCCCGCGCCGCCGACCCGCCCCGGCCGCATCCCGGCCGCTGCTCCCAAGCCGCTCCGCACGCTGCGGCGCGTCGCAGAGCAGACGGTCGGACATATCGCGCACGAAATCCGCTATGTCCGCGATGTCGTCGCCCTGACGATCAACTCGTCACGGTGGGGCAAAGTGCTATGCGGCGTCATCCTGGCCGTGGCCTAGCGCCAGATATTCGCCGGACTGCATTTCGGCGAGGCGGCTCGCGGTGCGCTCGAACTCGAAGGCGCCATCGCCGGCCACATAGAGCGCATCGGGCTCGGCCGCAGCGCTGGCGAGCAGCTTGACCTTATATTCGTAGAGCGCGTCGACCAGTGTCACGAAGCGCGCGGCCTCGTTGCGGTTCTCGGGCCCCATCCGCGGGATGCCGACGATGATTACCGTGTGAAAATGCCGCGCGACGGCCAGATAGTCCGATGCGCCGCGCGCCTCCGCGCACAGGCGCTTGAACGAAAAGACCGCCACGCCCTTCAGCGCCTTGGGTACATGTAGCGTCCGCCCGCCGCCGACGTCCAGATTGAGCGAGGGCACATGCGCGCGGTCCTCGGGCGGATAATCGGTCAGGCGAAAGAAGGCCGCCGACAGCGCCTCGGTCGCCGCCGCGTCGGCTGGCACGAACCAGCGCTTGCCGTCGCCGAGCCGGTGGCGCCGGTAATCGGTCGGGCCGTTAAGGCCCATCACATCGAGCCGTTCCTCGATCAGTGCAATAAAGGGCAGGAAATGCTCGCGGTTGAGGCCGTCCTTGTAGAGATCCGCGGGCGGACGGTTCGACGTCGCGACCACCGTCACCCCGTGCGCGATCAACGCGGTGAACAGGCGCGAGAGGATCATCGCATCGGCGCTATTGTTCACCACCATTTCGTCGAAGGCGAGGCAGCGGACATTTTCGACCAGAGAGGCCGCAACCTGCGGGATCGGATCGCCGCTCTCGCTCTTGCGCACCTCGCGCATCCGCGCGTGGACGTCGAGCATGAAGGCGTGGAAATGGACGCGCCTTTTGCGCTGGATGGCCAGATGGTCGTAAAACAGGTCCATCAGCATCGACTTGCCGCGGCCGACGGCGCCCCACAGATAGACGCCGCGCGGCGCGTCGGGTTTGCGCCCGGCGATCCGCCACAGGATGCTGCCGCGCGGCGGCGCCGCCTGCAGATCGGATTGCAGCGCGGCGAGGCGTGCTGCCGCCGCCCGCTGTTCGGCGTCGGGCTTCAGCTCGCCCGCAGCGACCAGCGCGTCATAGGCGGCAAGCAATCCTGTCACTTGCGGCTTGCCTTGCGGATCGTCCCCGCAAAGCTCAGCACGATATGCTCGTCGTCCGGCCCCTGAACGACCAGCCCGCGCAGGAAGATCAGCCGCCCCGTCTCGCGCACTTGCTCGACCACCGCATCGAGCGGTTCGTCGAGACGGCCGCCGCCGACGAACTGCGTCGACAAATCGAGCGTCACCGAATGGCCCGCCTCGAGCGATCCGAACTGGTGCGAAGCGGCGAAGAGAGCAATGTCGACCAGCGCCAGCGTTACTGCGCCATGGACATTGTCGCCCAGATTGCTGTGTTTGCGCGTCGGCAGCATCCGCACGCGGGCGCGCGGCCGACCGTCCTCGGTCGGGCTTTCGAGGCGCACCGACAGCGGTTCGATAAAGGCGTTGAACCGGCTCGCGTCCTTGAGGTTCCAGCTGATCCAGCCGCCCTCCAGCGCCTCGGCACTGAAATGATCCGCGCGCTTGGGGTCCTCTATTCCGTCGTTCACACCTGCCGCTCGGCCTCGAGCTTCTTGATCTCGGCGATCGCGCGTGCGGGGCTCAGCCCCTTGGGGCACGCGTTGGCACAGTTCATGATCGTGTGGCAGCGATAGAGGCGGAACGGATCTTCGAGATCGTCGAGCCGTTCGCCGGTATATTCGTCGCGGCTGTCGGCGAGCCAGCGATAGGCCTGAAGCAGGATCGCGGGCCCAAGGAACTTGTCGCTGTTCCACCAGTAGCTGGGGCAGCTCGTCGAACAGCAGGCGCACAGGATGCACTCGTAAAGGCCGTCGAGCTTCTCGCGCTCTTCAGGCGACTGGAGCCGCTCCTTGCCGCTGGGCGTCGTCGACTTGGTCTTCAGCCACGGCTCGATCGAGGCATATTGCGCATAGAAATGGGTGAAATCGGGGACGAGGTCCTTGATGACCTCCATATGCGGCAGCGGCGTGATCTGGATGTCGCCCTTCATATCCTCGATCGCGGTGGTGCAGGCGAGGCCATTCTTGCCGTTCATGTTCATCGAACAGCTGCCGCAAATGCCTTCGCGGCACGAACGGCGGAAGGTCAGCGTCGAATCCTGCTCGCTCTTCATCTTGATGAGGGCATCGAGCACCATCGGGCCGCATTTGTCGGTGTCGATCTCGAACGTGTCGAAATGCGGGTTCTGGCCGCTGTCGGGATTGTAGCGATAGACCTTGAATTTTTTGACGTTGCTCGCGCCCTCGGCCTTGTGGACCGTGCCGCCCTTCTGGACGCGGCTGTTCTTGGGCAGACGAAATTCGGCCATATCGCGGGCTCCCTATGCAATCGCGGGCTGCGTAGCCCCATTGAACCGCCGCGACAAGAGGGTGTGCGGCGGCGCACGCGCGAAAGCGGTGGCGGCACGCCAAGCGAGCGGCTAGGCCGGGCGGCGATGAGCGACGCCGCCGCCCCCTTTCGCCTTGCCGTCTATGATCTCGATCGCACCGTGCTGCGGACGCCGACGTTCACGCTCTTCCTTCTGTGGGCGGCCGCGCGCAGCGCGCCATGGCGCCTTCTGCTGGCGCCCGTTTTCCTCGGGCTGCTCGCGGGGCATGCGCTCGGCCTCTACAGCCGCGATGCGTTGAAGCCCGCGGCGATCGGATTGATGCTCGGGCGGCGGGTGCCGGCGGAGCGAATGGCGCACCTGGCTGCGGACTTTGCCGCCTGGCGCGTTCCCGCCGACGTTCAACCGGGGGCCAGAGCGGCGATCGCCCGCGACCGCGCCGCCGGCTACCATCTGCTGCTGGCAACCGCGGCCCCCGAATTCTACGCCGCCGCCCTGGCCGAGGCGATGGGCTTCGATGCCTGCATCGCCACCCGGCATCGGCGCGCCGCCGACGGAAGCTGGCTCGCGGCGCTCGACGGCACCAATTGCTATGGGCCGGAAAAGGCGCGCCGCGTCGCCGAATGGCTCGCTGCCGACCCGCAACGCGCCGCGCATCATATGCGGGCCTATTCGGACCATGCGAGCGACGCACCGCTGTTCGCGCTCGCCGACGAGGCCTTTGCGATCGGACGTCGCGGCCGCATTGCCAAAGCGGCACGCGACAACGGCTGGACGCTGACGGATTTCGGGACGGGCTAGCGCCCCTCGACGAAGGCCTCCAGCGCCGCGGCGCCGCGCGCAACCGACGTCTCGCCCGCCCGGTGGTCCATCGTGTAGGCGAACAGCCGATCCTGCTCGGCGCGGTGCAGCGCGGCACTTTCGCGCCAGTGCGGAATCCGCTCGGCAAGCTCAGCAGGGCCGTACAAGACCTCCCCGTTGCGCCAGAATTCATAGCGCTCGGCCACGCCGTCGGCGGGCTTGCCGTTCGGATCGAGAAAATAACAGGCGCCGCGGTGCAGCAGAAACTCGTAAACCTGACTGCTCACATCGCCGATGTAGACGTCGGCCGCCATCGTGTAGCTCATGTCGAAGAGATTGGGGCCGTCGACGTCGATCAGGATATTGTCGGCGGCGCGGAAGCGGTCGGCGATGTCCGGCCGGAGCTTGGCGGTCCGATATTCGAGCGAATAGTGCAGCCGCTTGCGGAACAGCATCACATGCGGCGCGACGATCAGATTATAGTCGCGATGCGCGAGGAAAAAATCCATCACCGCCTCGCCCATGCCGTACCAGGACGACAGGTGCGGATCGAAGTGCGGATTATAGAGAAAGACCGGGCGATCATTGTCGAAGAAGCGCTTGCGCACCGCCGGATCGATCGTGTCGAACTTGGGATAACCGATGACGCGGCACTGGTCGGCGGTGGTGATGCCGTGACGCACCATCTCGTCAACCAGCTTCGGTCCGCTGAGCAGCATGAGGTCGAACTGCGCGAGTTCGGGATGATAGGCGACATTCCGGTCGCCCGACCCGTGCGGCACATAGGCAAAGCGCGGCCCCGCCGCCCCCAATCGGCGCCGGACGCGCAGACAGGTGCGTTCGGTCGATACCACCAGGTCGACACTGCGAAACAGATCGAGATGCCGGTATAGACGCGCGACGCGCAGCACCGGCGCCACCTTGTTGATCGGCGCCAGCAGCCGCTGTTGCGCCGTCGGCAGGTCGAGCATCCGCCATTCAATACGGTCGTGCGCCGCCGCCGGAATGATCTCTGCCACCTTGTGCCGGATCGCCTCGACGCCGCAGGCGACGACGACCTGAACCGTCGGCGCGTGCAGCGCGAGTTCGCCCGCTATGCCTGCGATATGCGCCGCCTGATGCGCCGCATCATGGTTGAACAGGAACAAGATACGCTTCGTCATGACGGCATCCGGCTTTCGCGAAGGATCAGGAAGCTGGCGCCGAACAGCAGCAGCAAGGTCACGGTTTCGGCCAGCACCTTGGACCATGCGGCGCCGATCGCGCCCATCGTCGGCAGCATCAGATAGATGGCGGCGATCAGCGTGGCCGTGCCCGCCAGCCTGATACCGATGATCAGGCGCGATCGTCCGGCCGCCATCAGCATCGGTTCGCAGCTGACCGTCGCCATTTGCAGGCAGGCCGCGAGGCCGAGAACGAGCAGGAACGGATAGGCGCCCAGAAACGCCGGACCCGACATGAGCAGCAACAGCGGCTTGCCGAGTAGCACGATCGCCGGCGCGAGCAAAAGGAACAGGCCGAGCGCGATCAGCGTCAACCGGACATAGAGCGACGCCACGCCGCGCAGCCCCTGCTTGACGTAGATATTCGTCATCTCGGTGTAACTGGCGAGGCCGATGAAGCCGGCCATGATCGTGATCGACTGGGTCAATTGATGCGCAAGGCGATAGATGCCCGCTTCGGTGGCGCCCGCGAACGAGCCGACCAGCAAGACCGGCAGTTGCTGCGCCACCGTATAGGCCATGGTTCCGAAATTGGATGCGACCATCAATTCGGGAAGACCCTTGTTCTCGCGCCACACGCGCCACCAATGCCGGCCGTCGGGTCGGCCATAAGCGCGGCGGCACGACCGGTTGGCGAGCCACCAGAAGACGAGCGTGCTCGCCATCTCCGAACCCGCCCACACGATCAGGAAAATCTCGAGCGACGGGTGCGTGAAAAAGGCGACAACGGCCCCCAAAGTCTTCAGTGTGGGCACCACCGCTTCGGCGAGGAAGGTTTGCGAAAATTCGGAGTGAAGCCGCAATATTCCGCGCGGCACATTGCGGATCGACAGCATGAACAGCACGACATAGGCGAATGCCGTCCAGACGAGCTCGGCCGGCATGCCCAGCAACCCCCGCCCCAGCCAGAGGATCAGCGCCGCCGCGCCAATGCCGAGCAGCGCCATCGCCAGATCGACCGCGGTGCAAAAGCGGATGAGGCGCGTCAGGGCCGGATGATCGCCGCTGTGGATATGTTCCTGGCCATATTTGACCAGCACCTGCCAGATGTTGAAATTGAGGATCGCCTGCAGCACCAGCGTCGAACTGAGGATCAGGGCAAAGGAGCCATAGGCAGCCGGCCCCAGGCCGCGCGTGACGATCGCAAGGTAGAAGAGGCTGAGGATCGCGCCATAACCCTTGCCCCCGAGAATCCAGCTCAGGTGGGTCATGATGCGCCGGAAAGGCCCCTGGTCGCCCGTGTCGGCAGCCGGCGCGCCGAGGCGCCGCACCGCCGCAATACCCTTATCGATCCAGGTCCGATAGAAGAGTGGCCGGCGGTCGGCCGGGGGCGGAGCGGGTTCCATGCGCGCGGCCTATATCGCCTTTGGCGTCGTTTTCCATCCATTTGCACAGCCAAATCGACGGAAAACGACTTCCCTTTCGCTCCGCTGATCTAGTAACGCGGGGCGGGGCAGAGGCGTTCGGGAATGGAAACGGGAATGCGCGTGGGTCTGTCCGCACAGATCGAAGGGGGAACCGCAGGCGGTGCGCCATGCAGCGAGCGCCCGTGGCTGAGCATCCTGATCCCCGTCTATAATGTCGAGCCTTATCTGCGCGATTGCCTGGCGTCGCTGTTGCCGCAGCTCCCGCCGGTTGGGGTGGAGGTGATCCTGCTCGACGACGCTTCGACCGATGGCTCGCTCGGGCTGTGTAGCGAGATCTGCCCGCAGTCGCACCCGCAAGTCCGGCTGATGCGCCATCCCAGCAACGCCGGATTGAGCGCGGCGCGCAATACGATGCTCGATGCGGCGCGGGGCGATTATATCTGGTTCGTCGATTCCGACGATGAAGTCATGCCGGGCGCGATCGCCAGGCTCCGGGCTATTATCGACCGCGAAGCGCCCGATCTTGTCCTTTGCGATTACGAGCGCGGCGGCCGGCATCTGAGCAGTTTCGCCGGCCCGTCCGGTCGGCCCAGCGCCGATCGGGAGGCATTGCTGCAAGGCGTTTTTGCGCGGCGGCGGCTGCATAGCTGGAGCAAGATCGCGCGCCGGTCGCTCTGGAGCGACGACCTGCGTTTCCCCGCCGGACGATGCTTCGAAGATATCGCGACGACGCCGTGGCTGCTGCTTCGTGCCCGCACCCATTATCACGCAGCCGAGGCCTGGGTGCGCTATCGCGACCGTCCCGACAGCATCATGGGGGCGCTGCGCCGGTCGCGGGGACGCTTCGACGATTGCCGGAACGACGATCTGGCAATGAGCCTGGCCGGCTTCGACGCAGCGACGCGCGACGCGCTCCCCGCCATGAGCGACGTCACCCGACACCATATCGCGCATTTCTGGGCGAAGGAGTTCACCAAAATCTGCTGGCGGCTGCTGTCGAGCAGCGCCTTTCGCATGCCCTGGCGCGACCTGCGCCGCAAGCTCGCCCGCTACCGCGGCATGATGGACGCGGAATCGCCGATCGCTTTTGCGACGCTCGCGCGCCTTTACCGAAGCCGCGGGCGCTTGCCGCGCGCGGTGATACTATCCGCCTGCCTGTGGTTGGCACAAGCGGACGATGCCGGGTGAACGACGACGCGGCGGACGGCAAAGGGCCGTGGCTCAGCATTCTCATGCCAGTCTTCAACGTCGCGCCCTATCTGGCCGAGACGCTTGCCTCGATCGCCGCGCAGCTTCCGGCGGCGGGAGTGGAACTGCTGCTTCTTGACGATTGGTCGACCGACGGATCGGACGCGATCGGCGCGCGGATCTGCGCAGAGATCGGACCCGCGGCAAGCTTACATCGGCAGGCGGAAAACGGCGGCGTCGCCGCGGCGCGCAATCGCCTGCTCGACTTGGCGAAGGGCGATTATGTCTGGTTTATCGATGCCGACGACCTGCTGCTTCCCGGCGCGATCGCCGCGCTGCACGCGATCGTCATGCGCGATGCACCCGATCTGGTCCTTTGCGATTATCGCAAGCGGGGCCGCGACGAGGCGGCTTTCACGGGACCTGCGCGCCGCATCGTGACCGACCGCGAAGCGTTGCTTCATGGCCTGTTCGCGCGCCGCCGGATGCATTTGTGGACCAAGATCGCGCGCCGCAACCTATGGCATGATCTGCGCTTTCCGCCCCTCGCCTGCTTTGAGGATATGGCCGTCGTACCGCATCTGTTCTTGACGGTGCGCAGTCATTATTACGAGCCCGCGCCGTGGATCGACTACCGTGTGCGAGAGGGCAGCCTGACCGGGCTCGCGACCCGCACGGCAGGACATTTCGACACGGCTGGCAATGACGCGCTGACAGCGGTCCTGGCGGACATCATGGCGGCGGTGACGGCCGGTCTGCCCGCCATGCACGATGACATGCGCTACTGCCTCGCCCAATTTTGCGCGAAGGAATATACGAAAATCGGCTGGCGTCTCGTCAGCACGCGCGCCGGCCGGATGCCGTGGCAGGCGCTGCGCCGCGAGCTGCGACGCTACCGCGATCTCACCGAGGCGGCGTCGCCGCTGCCTTTTGCGGCGCTGCTCCGCACGCACCGACAGCATCGAAAATTCGGGCGCTGGTTCGTTCTGGCGCTTTTTGTGCGTCTGGCAGCTTAGGAGCCCGGCCCTAGCCACGCTGGGCCAGAATGCGCTCGATCAGCGTCACGTCCGACGGCTTGTCGGCGTCGATACAGGCTTCGGCGTCGGACATCGGCACCACGCGCGCGGCGAGGCCGAAGCGGCGCCCGGCGCGGGCGACGCCGCCCTGGATCGTGAACAGCCGCAGCAAAGCCCCCGCGAGCAGCCACGGTCCGAAGGCGGCAACGATCTTCAGCCCCTTCTTGCGGTCGCGTTCGATCCGTCCCCAAAAGTCGAGCAGCGGCAGCACGCGCTGCCCGCGCAGGCGAAAGAGATTGGCGCCCGACCACCAGCCGCGACGAAATTTGAGCCAGGTCCGCCGCGATTCGGGGTAGCGCGCGAGCAGCACGCGCCGCTCGACCATCGCAACTGCGACATCGCTGCCCGCTGCGCCGGCGAGGAATTCGGCGATCATCGCGGGCGTCAGCAGCACATTGTCGGCCGTCGTCACCAGCACCGGCGCGTCGCCTTCGGGCAGTGCAGCAGCGAGCGAAGCGCTGATCCCCTGTCCCGAATCGGCAAAGTGCAGGTCGGGCACGGCCGCCAACATGGGCTCGCGCGCCAGTTCGGCGCTGTTCTGCGCAAGCACCCGGATCGCGCCCACCTCGGGCGCGGCACGCAGCGCGGCGATGACATGGACAAGCATCGGCCGTCCGCCGACCGGCAGCAGCGCCTTGGTCGATACGCCGCTGCCGGTCAGCAGCGGGTCGGGACCGGGGCGGCTTCCGGCGAGGACGATGGCAGAGATCGGACCGGGCGTCGGAGCTGTCATGGCGCCCCCGCCGCAGGCGCGACCCGGCGCGCCGTCACGCCGCGCAGAAAGTCGGTGGCCTCGTCGAGCACCGGCCCTTTCGCGCGAAAGGGGGCCGCAAGCGCCATGACGATGCCGGTGTGGCCCATGCCCGGATAGACGCGCAGCGTCGCCGATCCGCCCAGCCGCTCGATCGCCGCGGCGAGGTTCTGGCTGTTGCGCGGGCGCACCGTCTCGTCCTCGTCGCCGCTCGCCAGCCATAGCGGCGGCGCATCGCCGCGCGCATAGTGGATCGGCTGCGTCTTTTCGGGCGGGCCCACCTTGCCCATCGCACGGTCGGCCATGCCGCCCTTTTCGAACGGCAGGAAATCATAGGGACCCGCGAGGCCCGCAACGCCGCGGATCACCGACGCGTCGCTCTTGGCCGCGCGCATCCATACCGGATCGAGCGCGAGCATCACCGCATTATAGGCACCCGCCGAATGGCCCATCAGCGCGATGCGATCGGGATCGCCGCCCAGTTCGCCGACGTGGCGGTGGGTCCACGCGACCGCCGCCGCGGCGTCCTCCAGAAAGTCGGGCCAATGCGCCTTGGGGACCAGCCGGTAATCGGGGATCACGACGACGAAGCCCTGGTTGGCCAGCGCCCGGCCGGCGAAGCCGTAGCTTTGCCGTTCACCGCTGCCCCAGCCGCCGCCATAGAAGAAGACCACGACCGGCAGCCGGTCGCCCGCCTGCGCCTGTTCGGGCACCCAGATATCGAGCGATTGCCGCACGCCGCGGCCATGGGGCTGGTCCGCAAGGAGCAGGCGCGCGCCCTTGCCGCTGCCGAGCAGCTTGTCGGCAAGGTCGAGCGACTTGGCACCGCCCGCAACGATCGCCCTGGCTCCGCCGCCGAACAGCAGCACGAGCAAGCCGATGAGAAGAAGGAATTTGATCAACCGCCGCTGTTCCCTGACCGTCCGATCCGCCATGCCTCACCCCGCGACCCGGCCCGTCTCCGCGCCCTACAGCCGTCGGCGAGCGCGAACAAGCGCCGTGCGCGTTACCTTTTCGCGCGTCGTGCGTTGGGCGGGCATGACCAGCCCCTTTTCGCGCCCCGCCCTGATCTGCAACGACCGGAGCGGCAGCTATGACGAGAGCATCCACCGCCAATTGATCGACGCGTGCGCAGCCGCCGGCGCGTCCGTTGCGGAAAGCTTCATCCTGCCGAAGGACGATCTGCCCGACGCCGCCGCGCTGCGCGCAAGCGCCATCGATCTGCTGATCGTGTGGACCGGCGACGGGACGATCAACGCCGCAGCGACCGGTTGCGAAGGCTGGCACGGCCCACTGTTGCCGCTGCCCGGTGGCACGCTGAACCTCCTGTCGAAACATTTGCATGGCGACCATCCGGCCCCCGCCATTCTGGAGCGCGCGCTGGTGAGCGGCGGGCGGCGCGCCCCGGTCCCGACCATCCGGTCGGCGGCGCGCGAAGCGTTCATCACAGTCGTCGCGGGGCCGGCGACACGCTGGGCCGAGGTCCGCGAAACGATGCGCAGCCAGGGGCTGATCGAAGCGAGCCGCGAAGCGCCCGATGCGCTCGAGGAAATGCTCAACGCCCCCGGGGTGCAGGTCGCGGGATCGGGCGCCGCCTATCCGGCGATCATCCTGACCCCGACCCGTGACGGCATTACCGCCGACGGCATAGTGGCGGACGCCACGGGCGATGTGCTGCGCCACGGGCTCGCATGGCTCGGCGGCGATTTTCGCGATGGTCCGCACGAGCGCGTCGCGACCGCGGAAACAATCATTCTCGAAAGCGATCGCATCATCGCGCTCGAATATGACGGCGAACTGGCCGAAATCCCCTCGCCCGCCCGCTTTTCGATCGGGCAGAGCGCGCTCGACTTCATCGCGACCGCCTGATGCGCCTGTTCCACATCAGCGACCTGCACTTCGGGCTCGAAGATCGCGACGCGCTCGCCTGGTTCCGCGAATGCGTTCGCCGCGAACAGCCCGACGCGGTGTTGATAACCGGCGATCTGACGATGCGGGCGCGGAGCCGCGAATTCGCCGCCGCGTGCGATTGGATCATGGCGCTCGACCTGCCTGTGACGGTCGAAGTCGGCAACCACGACCTGCCTTATTTCAACCCGGTCGCGCGGTTCCTGCACCCTTATCGCCGGATTCGGCGGATCGAGGCGCTGGTCGAACGCGAGCTCGACTTTCGCAATCTGGCCGTCGTTCCGCTGAAGACCACGGCGCGGGCGCAATGGCGGCTCGACTGGTCGAAAGGCTGGGTGACGCGCAAGGCGCTCGCCCGCACACTCGCGGCGATCGACGCCCTGCCGCGCGGGACGCAGGTGCTGGTGACGGCGCACCACCCGCTCGTCGAAGCGGGGACCAAGGGGCGCGCGCTGACCCGTGGCGGTGCGGCGGCGCTTGCCGCCCTCGCCGATCGCGGCGTCGCCGCCGTGCTGACCGGGCATGTCCATGACGCCTTCGATCTGATCGCCGACACCCCCGCGGGGCCCATCCGCATGATCGGTGCCGGCACCCTGTCGCGCCGGATCCGGTCGACGCCGCCGAGCTTCAACGAATTGCGTATTCGCGGCGGGGAGATTTCGGTCCGCGTCCGCAATCTGGCGCGGGTCCCGACGCCCGACATGCTGATCGACGCCATACCGCCCGACGCGCGGCCGCCACGCGAACCCGGCGAGCCCATTGCACCCGTCGGCGCGGTGCCGCCGACCGATCCGCCCGTCCATTGACGCATCGGGATTGACGCAGTGCCGCGTCCCGTTAGGTTGCACAAAAAAACGGGATGAGGATCATGCTGACAAAAGGCGACGATTATCCGTTGCACCAGACCAGCGAGCCGATTGCGTTCGCCGGGACCGACCGCAACTTCTACGACCGCTATTTCTTCAACGGCTACAGCGCGGACGGCAGCGTCTTTTTCGCCGCCGCGATGGGGTTTTACCCCCAGCTCGGCATCGTCGATGCCAGCTTTTGCGTGATCGCCGAGGGGGTGCAGCATAATCTGCGCGCCAGCCGTCGTTCGGGCGGCGAACGGCTCGACCTGTCGGTCGGCCCCATCGCCATCGCGATCGACGAACCGCTGCAAAAAGTGACGCTGCGGATCGCCGCCGGCGATGGACCGCTGGCCGCCGAACTGACGTTCACCGGACGGCATTTTCCGATCGAGGAGCCGCGCTTCATCCGCCGCAACGGCACGCGTCTGTTCATGGACTATACGCGGATGACGCAGAACGGCCGCTGGTCGGGATGGCTTTCGGTTGACGGCGCGCGCACCGATCTTGGCGCGGGGTGGACGGGTACCCGCGACCGGAGCTGGGGGGTGCGGCCGGTCGGTGCCGCCGAACCGCAGCCGCCGCCGGAGGGCAATTTCAACCAGTTCTTCTGGCTCTGGACGCCCTGCAATTTCGACGCCGCATCGCTCTTCTTCCACAGCAATGACGATGGTGTCGGCGCGCCATGGAACCGGCGCGGCGTGATCAGCGGCGACGACGGGACCGAACGCCATTTCGATGCGCCCGGCTTTGCTATCGACTGGCAGAGCGGGACGCGCCGGATCGCGCAAATGACCGCCGATCTCGGCGGCGGCCGCGCCCTGACCCTGACCCCGGCGGGTCCGGTGTTCGCCATGAGCGGGCTCGGCTACACGCATCCCGTCTGGGGCCACGGGCTCGATCATGGCGCCGAGCTTGCCGTCGCGCATGACCGGCTGACCGAGGCCGAGCGCGGCTGGGGCAATCCGCTGGCGATGCACATCCAGGCTTTCGTGACTGCGGAACTGATCGATGGCGGACGGTCCCACCACGGCGTCGGGGTGCTCGAACAATTGTTCGTCGGACCGCACAGCCCGACCGGATTGACCGGCCTGATGGATCCCGCTGCATGAGCTTTCCGACCGCGCCGCAGGCGATGACGGCCGACTGGATCGCCGACAAGCTGGGTCAGCCCAAGGGCGCGCTCAAAGGCTTTAGCGCTGCCGCCATCGGCACCGGGCAGATGTGCGACAGCTTCCGCCTCACACTCGATTGGGCGGACGGCACCGGGCTGCCCCCAACGATCGTCGCAAAATGCCCGAGCCATGACGAGGCAAGCCGCAATATCGCGGCGCTCACCGCCACCTATGTCAAGGAGGTGAGCTGGTATCGCGAACTGGCAGCGGGCAGCGGCGTCGCGGCGCCGCACTGCTACCATGCCGATATTGCGGACAATGACGTCGACTTCATCCTGCTCCTCTCCGACCTCGCGCCGGCACGGCAGGGCGACCAGCTCGCCGGCCTCGGTCTTGCCGGGCTCGCGCCGTGCATCGACGCCGCGGCGGGGCTGCACGCGCTGTTATGGAACGACGCCCGCGCGGACGCGCTGCCATGGCTGAACCGCGACACGAGCCAACTCGTCCGCGCGCTGTTTCCCGGACTCTTTGAGGGGTTTCGCGAGCGATACGCGGGTCGGCTCGACCGCGACGCGCTCGATCTCGGCGCCGGGATCGTCGATCGTCTCGACGCCTATCTGACGCGCACGCCGGCCGCGCGCACGATCGTTCACGGCGACTTGCGCATCGACAATATCCTCTTCGCCCCCGATGGAGCGCGTTGCTGGCTGGTCGACTGGCAGACATTGGGCCGTGGCAGCGGCGCGACCGACATCGCCTATCTGGTGGGGACGAGCATCGCCGATCCCGCCGAACGCGCGGCCGCCGATCGCGCCGCCTTCGACGCCTGGATCTCTGCGCTGCGCGCGCGCGGCGTGGAACCCGACGAGGCGGGATTGTGGGACGATTATCGCGTCGGCGCGCTGAGCGGATATTTCATGGCGGTGTTCGCATCGATGAATGTCGAGCGCACCGAACGCGGCGACGAAATGTTCGCGGTGATGGCCGAGCGCCCCGCGCGGCAGGCGATCGCGCTCGGCAGCCTCGACCTTCTCTAGGTGGCGACGCGGCTGTCGACCACCGCTTCGACGATCGCAGCACAAAAGGCGTCGAGGTCGTCGGGGCAGCGGCTCGTGATGATCCCGCGATCGACGACCACGGCTTCGTCGAGCAGCCTTGCACCGGCATTGCCGATGTCGGTGCGGATCGACTTGTAACCGGTCATCCGACGACCTTCGGCCAGTCCGGCCTCTATCAGAAGCCATGGCGCATGGCAGATGGCGGCGATCGGCTTACCCGCCTTGGCGAAGGCGCGGATCAGGTCGATCGCCGCGTCCTCTACGCGCAGCAGATCGGGATTGATCTGCCCGCCCGGGAGCACCAGCGCGTCATAATCTTCGACATCGACGTCCTTGATCAGACGATCGACCGCGACCTTGTTGCCCCAGTCGCTGCCATCCCAGCCGCGAATTTCGTCCGTCCGCAGCGACGCGATGCTTACGTCGGCGCCCGCGTCCTCAAGCTGTTTCAACGGCACTTCGAGTTCGGACTGTTCGAAACCATCGGTCGCCATGATCAATATCTGGCGACCGGTAAGCGATGCGGCGTTCGGCATGGGCTTTCTCCTTCGATGCTGTGCCAAGCCAACGCGCCGCCATCGCCCGATGTTGCAGTCGGCGCTTAGAAAGCACCACGCAAAAAGGGCGGCCCGTCGCCGGACCGCCCCCTCTGCATCGCTGACGTGGGTGCGCGTCAAAAGTGGAAAGTCACCGAACCGCGATAGCTCTGGTTCGACACGTCCTTGCGACCGATCGTCGTGTCGGCGCCGATCGAGAGGTCGACATTGCCGGTCGACAGCGTCAGCCCGGCGCCGACTTCGGCCCAATCCTTGTCGGTACCCGCCAAACCGAAGATAGCATTGGGGCCTAGCCCGCCGACGAAATTCGCTCCGAAAGCCGCCGGCGCATCCTTGAATTCATGCACATAATCGGCGTTTAGATAAGGCTGAATCCTGCTGCCGGCCTTACCCGACAGGGCGAGCCCGGCGCGCGCCTGCACGCTGTCCACGCTGTCGCGATCATAGACGAGCGCCGGAACACCGCCCGTTTCCTTATATTTGGAGAAGCCGATATGCGTGGCGCGTAGCGCCGCGCGCGGACCGACTTCCATCGAACCGGCATCGAACATCTTTGCCAGGCTGACCTCGCCCGACACGACAAGCGAACTGTCTTCGCCGGTCAGCGTATAAGGCGTGCCGACCAGATCGGCGATGCGCGTGGTCTTCGATCCGAAGGCACCGGCGCTCGCCTGCGCGGCAAGCTCGACACCGCCGGCGAAGCGGGTCTTGCCGTAGAGCGTACCCTGGACCAGCGTGCCCTTCGCCGACTGGCCGGCGACCGCGGTGTTACCCTTGACGTCGGTGTAACTGAGCGAGAAGCCGACCAGACTGCCGTCGCCGACCGCCTTTTCAACGCCGCCCGCAAGGTAGAAGCCGTCGAATTGATCGCGGCCGGCCGCCGGAACCGCCGTAGCCATCGCACGGCTGTCGCCGTCCAGATAACCGCCGGCAAGGAAGCCGCTCATGTCGTCGGGCAGCTTGCCCTGTTCGACCGTCATCGGCGCCGAATCGCTGCGCACCGCAGCGCTGTCGGCACCCGCCGCTGTCATGTTGAGCGCAGCAAGCTGCATGGGTCGGCCGATATAGGCCAGCGTTCCACCCATGCTGGCTTCATCGAGCCGCTGGAGCCGGTCGCGGGTAAAGCGCGCCATATTGTCGACGGCGACGGTCGCAAGCGAACCGCGCAACGTTTCGGTCCGCGGCGCCCAGCTGTCGAGCGTCGCCTGGATCGTCGCTGCGCTTTGCATGTCGAGCGGGCCGTAAAGTCCCGAAAGAGCTGCCGCACCGCGCGAATTGTCGAGCAGTTGCGCATAAGCCTGCTGAACGGGCGACGCGCCGCTGACCACATCTTCGTAGAGACCGGCGTCGATCGCCACCGTGACCGACGCGGGACCGTAAGTCAGCGTGGGCGTCAGGATTGCGGAAATATTGGCGACATTATCGAATGTCCCTGTAATTCCGCCTTCCGCGGTCAGGAAGACATATTCCATCGCCCGCCTTGACCGAATAGCCGCTGGCCGGCGAGAAAACCACCGAACCGCCAAGGTCGGCCGTGCCGAGCGACGTGCCGTTCGCGACAACCGACAGCAGATCGGACGTGCCGTCACCCAGATTGACGAACAACTGACTGCCCGATGCAAGCACCAGATTGCCCCCGACGGTCAGCGTCCCGACGGTCGTGGTCGTGCCGGGTGCGATCTGGCCGGTGACGCTGGTCAGATAGGGCGCATTGATCCGCCCCGAACCGAGCAGGCCGCCGCCCATCAGGCTATAGTCGCCGATCGTCGTCAACGTGCCGTCGACCTGATTGAGCCCTGCAAATTGCGTCGTGTTCATCAGCGTGGTGAGCGATGCGCCGCTTGCGATGACCAAACCCGCGTCGGCAGTCCCGATGGTCAGACGGTCGATGGTGATATCGGCGCCCGAGAGCGTCGTCGTTCCCGCTGCTGCCAGCGTCACGTCGAAATAGCGCGCCGCGGTGCCCGCGGTGTTGTCGGGGTCCGAATTGTCGGGCACGAAACCGGTCGCGCCCGGCAGTCCGTTGGCCAGCGTGGCGGACGGCAGAACCGTCCCCGTCCCATCGGCCTGCGCTTCGGGTGCAATGCCGTCGATGAACCCGCCGGCGGCCGTGACCTGCCCCTGACCGGCGTTATTGCCAGCCGTCCCGATCGGATCGCCCGTCACCGTTTCGACGCCCGTCGAGGTGTCGTAACAGTCGCTGAGGTCTGTCGTCTGGTAACAGATCTGACCGAAGTCCCCGTCGGTCCCGAAAATCTGCTCACCCGGCGTCGTCGGAATGCCGTTAACGGGCTGACCGCCGGACAGGATCATATAGGCGGGGTCGAGCGTCGAAACCCAATGATTGGCATCGGTCCACTGTCCGTTTCCGGTTTTCGTCCCGACATAGTGATAGGGATTGTTTTCCGCGATCCAGTCCCAATAGAGGTAGAGCGGCTGATAAAAGCTGACGGCGCCATAGCTATAGGGCGCCTGACCGTTAAAGAAACGCGAATAGCCGCCCGACAGCACGCCGATCACCAACTGCTTCGAGAAATTCTGCAGAATCAGCGGCCCGCCCGAATCGCCGGGGGCCGTGATGCCTTCGGTCGGCGTGCCGTCCTCTGCGGTGCGCGCATTGTCACGGAACGCGTTGAAATCGAACACGCTCGCGCCCGAAAAGCCGCGACGCGGATCGTCGAAGTCGAGGAAATAGAGATTCTGGGTCAACCCATTGGGGGCTCCGCCGAACAAAAAGCCTTCGAAGGTTTCGAGGTCGGTCAGGGCGCCGAGGATGTTTTCGGCGGCGCGGCGACGGAAATCGGAACCGCCCGTCTGGCCGGTTTCGCCCGTTCCGACGCTGCCGTACCCGTAGATGCCGACATTATAGCCGGTCCCGTCCGCCGTGACGTCGGTTGCGGGCAGCGGCGAGAAGAGCAGCGCCCAGGTGGGAACATCGGCCGCCGGCGTGTCGAGCGTTGCGAGCGCGACGTCGCCATAGAGGAAACTCTGCGCATCCGGCTCGAGCGAATAGGGATTATAGGCGACATGGTTGACGTTGTAGAAGGATTGCGCGGTATTCGTTTCATACTGCCCCGTGCCGTCGGCACCGCCGAACAGCCAACGGATCAATTCGTCAGTTTCCCCCGGCGCGTTGGCGCGCAGGTTGTTTTCGAAGCCGAAGCCGATGGGGATTCCGCCCGTCGCCGCGCCATAGTCGGTACCGGGCGCCTCATTGACGCAGTGCGCGGCAAAAATCACGGTGCGCGGATTGATGAGGGTGCCGGTGCACAGGCCGACGAAGCCGCCGCCCTGATCGATGATCATCTGGCCGATCCCCGTCACATTGTTCGGATCGCGCGCACTCACCGTCGTTCCGGGGTTGGCGATCAGGATGTCGGGCTCGGGCGAAACCTTGACAGTGTAGGCACCCGCCTGGGTGATGTTCAGGCCGCTGTCTTGCGATTCGGGCGCGACGGCATCGATAAAGCCGGTACCGGCCACCGGAACCGCGCTTGCTTCGACCTGTGCCGAAACGGGTGCAGCCTGAAAAATGCCGGCAGCGCAGACGGACGCGAGAAGCATACCGCGGCGCGCGCGCCGCGAGATCGGATAAGATTGCATTTTCTACCCCCTGATTCATCGTCATCCGATCCGGGTCGGGATCGAATGGCATGGAGGCAGAATAACCGCCGTCGCAAATATGGCAATGTTTGTTTACCGGGCTTTAGCCATATCGGAGGCAGTCCCCGGCCAAGGCGAGCACTATGCAAAAAGGGCGGCCCGTCGCCGGACCGCCCTCCTTTTCTCCGCCCGTCGGCGGAAGAAACTTAGCGCTTCGAGAACTGGAAGCTGCGGCGGGCCTTCGCCTTGCCGTACTTCTTGCGCTCGACCGCGCGGCTGTCGCGGGTCAGGAAGCCGGCCGCCTTGACCGTGCCGCGAAGCGCCGGTTCGAAGCGGGTCAGCGCCTGCGCGATGCCGTGCAGAACGGCACCTGCCTGGCCCGACAGGCCGCCGCCCTTGACGGTCGCGACGACGTCATACTGGCCGGCGCGTTCGGTCAGGCCGAAGGGCTGGTTGATGACGAGGCGCAGCGTCGGGCGCGCGAAATAGACTTCCTGGTCGCGGCCGTTGACGGTGATCTTGCCCGTGCCGGGCTTGACCCACACGCGGGCGACGGCGTCCTTGCGGCGACCGGTCGCATAGGCGCGGCCCTGCTTGTCGACCTGCTTTTCGCGGAGCGGAGCCGTCGGAGCGGCCGGAGCGACGGTGCCTTCGACGGCGCCGGCGAGATCCTTGAGATCGGTCATGGTCTGTTCGTCAGCCATTATGCACCCACCTTGTTCTTGCGGTTCATCGACGCGACGTCGATCACTTCGGGGCTCTGCCCTTCGTGCGGATGTTCGCTGCCGGCGAAAATGCGCAGGTTGCGCATCTGCTGGCGGCCGAGCGGGCCGCGCGGGATCATGCGTTCGATGGCCTTTTCGAGCACGCGCTCGGGGAAGCGGCCTTCCAGAACCTTCTGGGCGGTGACTTCCTTGATGCCGCCGGCATAGCCGGTGTGCTTGTAATAGACCTTGTCGGACAGCTTCTTGCCGGTGAACTTCACCTTTTCGGCGTTGATGACGATGACATTGTCGCCGCAATCGACGTGGGGGGTAAAGCTCGGCTTGTGCTTGCCGCGCAGGATATTGGCGATGATCGAAGCGACGCGGCCAACAACCAGGCCGTCGGCGTCGATCAGCACCCATTTCTTTTCGACCGTACCGGCATTCGCCGACTGGGTCGTCTTGGTCAGCGCCTTCATGGCACGCTCCTTGACAGAGATGGACGGGAGCGACCGGCCGGACGGCCCGCCACCCCGAAAACAAACCGCGCCGCCCGACCCCAAGGGGACTCAAGCAGCGCTTCGACGCGGGCCAATGGCGGTAGACAGACCGAAAGTCAAGCTGAGAGCGGCTTTGCTGACGGGTATTATGATACCATCACCCGGGATCGCTCAGTTCGAGCGCCCGGATCCGCTCCTCGACCAGCTTGCGATCGGCGGCGTTTCCGGTCGCCAGGAAGCTCTGGCGGCGCTCCTCGGCGAGCAGCCCGGTCGCCAGATCGATCGTCCAGCGCGTATCGACCTCGATCGGCTGCGCCACGCCGGCGGCGGGCGGCTCGCTCGCCGATATGGTGCGCCGACCGGCGACGGTGACGGTCATGATCGGACCGTCGGCGCCGTTCGGGATCGCGCCGTTCGCGGGCACGACGAGGGCGCGGATGTCGGCACTCGCCAGCTTGTCGCGCTCGGCTGGCGGCAAGGCGGCGATGATCTGCGCGGCCTGCTTCGCCTCGGGCCGGTCCGACGACGCCGCAAGCGCCTGCGCCCGGTCGACGACGCGGCGCCACAGCCCGTCGGGGTCGACCATATCGACCGAACTGCCGTCGGCGGGGACGAAATAGGTCAGCGTCTCGCCGATCAGCGGGTCGATCATCAG
Organism: Sphingopyxis terrae subsp. terrae NBRC 15098; assembly: GCF_001598815.1. GTDB lineage: Bacteria > Pseudomonadota > Alphaproteobacteria > Sphingomonadales > Sphingomonadaceae > Sphingopyxis > Sphingopyxis terrae. Next base: position 67,811 of record NZ_BCZQ01000008.1, read on the forward strand.
CCGCAGCGCGCGCGCGACTTCGGGATGCGCATCCGACTCGACGCGGTCGATCCGCGCCAGCAACTGATAACCGCGCCCGACGCGCTGCCACCGCAAATCATAAACGAGCGCAAAGCTGGTGAAGCTGCCGTCGCGGCTCAACCGCCGCGTTGCGACGCGATAGGTGAGCGGACGATCGAGCGGCGGTGCGAACGCCAACGCGGCAACCTGCTGCGTTTCCGAAGGGACCGGAGGCTCCGGCGCCTGCGCCGCAAGCAGCAACAGGGCGCCGAGGACGATCATGCCGCTGCGCGACCGAGCCGGTGGAGCGCGGCGGCAGTCGTCGCGACGAGAATGGCGCCCGTCACCTGGTGCAACACCGCAATCCACATCGATACGCCGGTCACGACCGTCAGAATGCCGAGCGTCATCTGCGCCGCGACGACCAGCAGCAGCAGACCGGCCTCGCGCCGAGCCCCTTGCCGGGCGAGCGAGCGCGCCAGCAACAGCAACGCGCCCGCCGCGACCCACGACCACCAGCGATGGAGGAAATGGATGAGGAAGGGATCGTTGGTGACGGCGAGCCAGGTGCCGCCCGACCAGTCGATGCCTTCGGGAACGAAATGATCGTTCATCAGCGGCCAGGTACTGGCGACATAGCCCGCATTGAGCCCGGCAACCCACGCGCCGAGCAGGAGCTGGACGATCAGAATCGCAATGACTGCAATCGCCGCGCCCGTCAGGCGCGCCGGGCGCGCACCGGGATCGCGCGCCAGCAGCGCAAGGTCGCGCGCCGTCCAGACGAGCCCCGCGAGCAGGAACAGCGCGGTCAGGAGGTGCGTCGCCAGTCGGAAATGGCTGACATCGGTGCGATATTCGAGTCCCGACGCGACCATCCACCAACCGATCGCGCCCTGCAGCCCGACGAGCGCGGCGAGCGCGAACAGCCTCCAACCATAGCCCGCCGGAATCGCGCGGCGCCACGCATACCAGGCAAGCGGCACCAGCAAAGCCATGCCGACCAGACGGCCTAGGATCCGGTGCAGCCACTCCCAGAAGAAAATGCCCTTGAAGGCCGCGAGCGACATGCCGAGGTTGATCTCCTTATATTCGGGGATCTGCTTGTATTTTTCGAACTCGGCCTGCCATCCGGCCTCGGTCAGCGGCGGCAGCACGCCCGATACGGGCTTCCATTCGGTGATCGACAGCCCCGATTCGGTCAGCCGGGTGATGCCGCCGACGGCGACGACCATGATGACGAGGATGGCGACGGCCCACAGCCAGCGCGCAAGCGCGGCGGGGCGGGGATGGAGCGGCCGGGCCGATGACGAAGCGTTCAACATCGCCCCGCCCTATCGGCGCTTGCCGGGCGATAGGCAAGAGGCGCCGACACCCCGCGAAATTCATGGCTCCGACAGAAAGGCGCTGATAAGTCGGCGCCATGCTGCGCCTGTCCGCCGCCCTTCTGCTTGCCATCGCCGCCCCCGCCGCCGCGATGGCCGAGCCCTCTCCCTATCCGGCGCTCGCCGCGCTCGAGGCGCGCGTCGCGACCATCGGCTACCGCCTGACGACGGGCAATGCGCCATGGTGCGCGCGGGTCCAGCCGCAGTTCGGCTGGCTGTGGGGCGATCCGCGGCTCTATTCCGACGCGCAGCGCCCGGCGGCCGAGGCCGCCTACGGCGCCGCAAACACCGACACGCCGTTCCTCGCTGCGGTCGCCGCAGGCTCGCCCGCCGCCGCCGCCGGGCTCCATGCGGGGAGCCTGGTGCAAGGCCTGGCCGGTTCGCCGCCCCCGCAGGGCGCGGGCAGCGACGCCTACGCCCGCATCGCCGCGCTCGAAACGCTGTTTGCGGGCTTGCCGAGCGACCGGCCCGCCATGCTCGACACCGGCAAGACCCCGGTGCGGATCGCACCGGTGGTCGGCTGCGCGACCGATTTCCGCGTCGATGCCCGCGACCGCCCCGACGGAGCCGCCGACGGCCGGCTCGTCGTCATTTCCGCAGGGCTGGCGCAATTCGCAAAGGATGACGCCGAGCTGGCGGCGGCCATCGCGCACGAACTCGCGCATAATATTCTCGGGCACCGCGCCCGGCTCGACGCCGCGGGGGTCGATCGCGGACTATTGCAGCAGTTCGGCCGCAATGCCCGGCTCTTCAAACAGACCGAGATCGAAGCCGATCGCCTGTCGCCCTGGCTGATGGCGAATGCCGGCTATGACCCGCGCGCAGCAGTCCGCTTCTGGACCGCTTTCGGCCAACGTGCCGGCCGTCCGCTGCTTCAGGCGGGAACTCACCCCCGATGGCAGGACCGCGCCGCCTCGATCGAAAGGGAGGTTCGGGCGATCGACGCGCAGCGCGCGGCGGCGCAGCCGCTCGCGCCGCCGCTCATCGGCGCGCCGCCGCCCTTGGAATAAAGGGCGGTCGATCCTATCTGGGCGTCTCCCACCCCATGCAAGGCCCACCCCATCAAAGGATCGACGCGATGACAGAGACCGCCATTTTTGCCGGAGGCTGCTTCTGGTGCACCGAAGCGGTATTCAAATCGCTGGCGGGGGTCGAAAGCGTCGAAAGCGGCTATATCGGCGGGTCGGTCGCCAATCCGACCTACAAGCAGGTGTGCAGCGGCGATACGGGGCATGCCGAGGCGATCCGCATCGGATATGATCCTGCGGCCATTTCCTACGCCGATCTGCTCGACGTGTTCTTCGCGACGCACGATCCGACGCAGCTCAATCGCCAGGGCAACGACATCGGCACCCAGTATCGCAGCGCCATCTTTCCGCTCGACGAAACGCAGGCGGCCGCCGCCGAGGCCGCAATCGCGCGCGCACAGCCCGACTGGCCCGCGCCGATCGTGACCCGCATCGAACCGGCGTCGACCTGGTATCCCGCCGAGGATTATCATCAGGACTATTGGGACGGCGAAGGCCAGCGCAATCCCTATTGCATGGCCGTGATCCCACCCAAGCTCGCAAAGCTGCGCAAGGGGTTTTCGGAGCGGCTGCGCGAGGCCTGAACCCGTCGAAAAGCCGGCGGCCGACTGTTGCAATATGGCCGCATGGCGTCACTTTTCCTTGACTTAGCGGCGCTTTTCTCTAGCGGACGCCGCCTCGCGGGGGCAGGATCACCCCCATCCGAGGTGGGGACCGCTACAGCGTGCTGATACCATTGCTCCTGATCGGCTCGTCGATGACGGCGCCGCAGCTCGCCATGCAGGCGGCGGCGCAAACTGTCGTGGACGATAGCCCGGGCGGCATGGCGCTGGCGGTCAACCGCATGCTCGGCGGTATCGTGACCTATGCGACATGGCCGAACGAGGCGCCGGGCGCGCCGCGCACCATGTGCGTCATCGGCACGCCGCGCCTGACCGAACGTCCGGCGCCCGACCTGCCCGGCCGCGGATCGGTGAGCGTCCGGCGCATCAGCGCCGCAGCAGCAATCGGCGGAGCGGGCTGTCATATGCTCTATCTCGGGCAGATGCCCGTGGCGGACCGGCAACGCCTGATCGGCTGGGTGCACGGAAAGGCGATCCTGACCGTCACCGACGATGACAGCAACTGCAACCTCGGCGCGATGTTCTGCCTGAACGCGCAGGGCCAGCGGCTCAGCTTTTCGGTCAATCTCGATTCGATCGGCCGCGGGTCGGTGCGCGTCGATCCGCGCGTGCTCAAGATTGGCAGCGACGGAGGACCGCGATGACGCCGTCCCCTGCCCCCGAACGCAGCGGCGCGCGCACGACCCTGCAAAAGCTGCTGTCGCGCTTTCACTTCGGGGTCACGCTACTCGCGGTCGCGCTGTCGGGGATCACGATCCTGCTCGCCGGGATCACGACGCTGCGCGGCTATGCCGACCGCAATATGGAGCTGGCGGCGCAGGTCGCGGCCTACGGCGTCGAACCCGCGCTCGTCTTCAACGATCCGCAGGCGGCGCGCGAGGGGCTGCAGCCGCTCACCAGGATACCCGGCATCGCGCGCTTGCGCGTGCTCGACGACAAGGGACGGCTGCTCACCGAATGGGTGTCGCCGCACGGCGATGCGATGCCGATGCTGACGGGCTTTTTCTTTCCGCGGCCCTTTGCGACCACCGTCCAGCGCAACGGGTCGGTGATCGGGACGATCGAGGTGTGGGGCGACAGTTCGACGCTGACCCATTATGTACGGCTTGGCCTGCTCGCCGGCCTCGCCTGCCTGCTCATTACCGCGATCGGCACGGTCATCCTCGCCCGGCGCTTCGAATATGAGCTGGTCAAGCCGCTCGGCGAGATTGCAACCGTCGCGCACGACGTCCGGCTGCACCGCCGCTTCGACAAGCGGGTGCAGGGGCTTGGCATTGCCGAACTCGACCGGCTCGGCGGCGACATCAACGCGCTGCTCGACGAGCTGCAGGGCTGGCAGGGGCATATGGAAAGCGAAAAGGCGCTGCTCGCCCACCGCGCCTCCCACGATCCGCTCACCGCGCTGCCCAACCGCGCGGCGTTCGACGAAGCGCTGGCGGCGCGGCTGGCTGCGGGTGCCGCCCGCTTTGCGCTGCTGTTCATCGATGCCGATAATTTCAAGGCGGTGAATGACGGCTTTGGTCACGCCGCCGGCGACGCGGTGCTTGTGGCGCTGTCGCAGCGGATCAAGGCACTGCTTCACCCGGGCGATTTCGCCGCGCGCATCGGCGGCGACGAATTCGTGATGATCGTCGATCCGGCCGGACATGACGCACAACCCGACTCGCTCGCCGAGCGCCTTCGCGCGGCCATCGCCGATCCGATCACGCTGCCCGGCGGCGACAGCTACCGCCTGTCGGTCAGTATCGGGGTTGCCGTGCATCCTGCCGACGGCACCGATCCCACCGCGCTGCTGACCGCGGCCGACGCCGCCATGTATGCCGACAAGCTCGGCAAGCTTTCGAAATGACGACCCCCCGGAGACCTGCAATGACCCATGCCGCCCCCCGCCACCTTCGCACCCTGTTCGCGCTGGCCGTCGCCGCATTGCTCGCAGCGTGCCAGAGCATGCCGGCGCCAAAGGGCTTCAACGCCGCACAGATCGCGGTGCTGAAGGAAGAAGGCTTCATCCCCGCCCCCGCGGCCACCGACGAAAGCTGGCAGCTCACGATGGCCGATCGCCTGCTGTTCGCGACCAACGAAAGCGCGATCCAGCCCGAACAGACCGAACGCCTCGGCACGCTTGCCCGGCGCCTGATCGCGGTCGGCATCCCCAGCGCGCGTGTCGAAGGTCACACCGATTCGACGGGCGCTCCCGACTATAACCAGAAGCTCTCCGAAGCCCGGGCCCAGGCCGTTGCCGCGCCGCTGATCGCGGGGGGAATGCAATTCGCCCCCGGCCAGATTATCGGGCGCGGCGAAACCATGCCGCTGTCGCCGAACGACACGTCCGAAGGCCGGCAGGACAATCGCCGCGTCGTCATCATCGTGACGCCCTGAACCGCCATCGGTCCGTGCCTTTCCACACCGCGCGATCCCCGCTAAGAGCCCGGCCATGAAACCGATCCGCAAAGCCGTCTTTCCTGTCGCCGGCCTCGGCACCCGCTTCCTGCCCGCGACCAAGGCGATCCCCAAGGAAATGCTGCCCGTCGTCGACCGGCCGCTGATCCAATATGCGGTCGACGAGGCGCGCGAGGCGGGGATCGAGCAGATGATCTTCGTCACCGGCCGCGGCAAGAGCGCGATCGAGGATCATTTCGATATCGCCTTCGAACTCGAACGCACGATGTCCGAACGCGGCAAGGATTTGTCGGTGCTGGAACCCACGCGGCTCGGTCCCGGCAATTGCGCCTATGTCCGCCAGCAGGAGCCGATGGGGCTGGGCCATGCGATCTGGTGCGCGCGCGACATCGTCGGCGACGAACCCTTCGCGATCTTCCTGCCCGACGAATTCATGCACGGCAGCCCCGGCTGCATGAAGCAGATGGTCGATGCCTATCACAAGGTCGGCGGCAATCTGATCTCGGTGCTCGAAGTGCCGCACGAACAGGTGTCGAGCTATGGCGTGATCGCGCCGGGCCGCGCCGAGGGCGCCCTGACCGAGGTGCGCGGCCTTGTCGAAAAGCCCGCGATCGACGACGCCCCGTCGAACCTTATCATCTCGGGCCGCTATATCCTTCAGCCCGACGTCATGCGCGTGCTTGAAAGCCAGGAAAAGGGCGCAGGCGGCGAAATCCAGCTCACCGACGCCATGGCGACGATGATCGGGCGGCAGCCCTTTCACGCGGTCACCTTCGACGGCGCCCGCTACGACTGCGGATCGAAGGCCGGCTATATTCAGGCCAATCTGGCGATCGCGCTCGAACGCCCCGACATGGCGGCCGATGTGCGCGCCTTCGCTCTCGATCTGCTCAAATAGGAAGCGCAGGGCGGAAACCGGCGGGGACGCGCCCCGCCGGTCCGTTCGTCATTCGCCCTCGATATCGGGCTTGGGAAAGCGATCGGCGCCCAGCGTCTTGTAGAGCCAGCCCCCGGCAAGCCCGCCGGCGAGCGGTGCGAGCCAGAACAGCCAGAGCTGCTGAAGCGCCAGCCCGCCGACGACGAGCGCAGGGCCGGTGCTGCGCGCCGGATTGACCGAGGTATTGGTCACCGGGATCGAGATGAGGTGGATGAGCGTGAGCGCGAGGCCGATGGCAAGCGGCGCGAAGCCCGCGGGCGCGCGGCCATCGGTCGATCCCATAATGACCCACAGGAAACCCGCGGTCAGCACCACCTCGATAATCAGCGCCGACCAGATGTCATAATGGCCGGGCGAGCCGTCGCCGAAACCGTTGGCGGCGAGGCCCTTGGTCGCAAGATCGAAATCGGGATTTCCGCTCGCGATATAATAGAGAAGAAAAGCGGCAACGATCGCGCCCAGCACCTGCGCGACGACATAGAGCGGAATGTCGCGCGACTGGAAGCGGCCGCCGGCCCACAGGCCGACCGTGACCGCGGGGTTGAGATGACAGCCCGAGATATGGCCGATGGCATAGGCCATGGTGACGACCGTCAGGCCGAAGGCGAGCGCAACGCCGAGCAATCCGATGCCGACATCGGGAAAGGCCGCCGCCAGAACCGCGCTACCGCAACCACCGAAGACAAGCCAGAATGTGCCGATAAACTCGGCCAGACCCTTTTGCATATTGGTCATATGGACCCTCCCTCCCGCCCGGGGCCGGAAGCGCCGCGGGCGCGGGAGCAACCTATCACAGCAGCGCCCCCCGGCAAGTCTTTGTAAACCATATGTCCCGCGGCGGGATTCAGGCGGCCGCGACGGTCTCGACGAACTGGCTCGCGCGCTGATGCAGCGATCGCGCCGCACGCGTCAGCCCCGACGACAATTCGCCGAGCGCCACCGCCTCCTGTCCGACCGCCGCGGCGCCGCGGCCGATCTGATGGACGCGCGTGTCGATCTCCTTGCCCGCAGCAACCGCCTGCTCGACATAGCTTGCGATCAACAGGGTCGTCGCGCTCTGGCCGTCGACCGCCGTATCGACGGCATCCGAAAAGGCGTTGTTCGCCTCGATCGCGCGTTCGACCTCGGCAAAGCCTTCGGCAACCTGCCCGACGATTTCGCGAATATGGTCGATGAAGGGCGAAATGTCGCTGGCCGCGGCACGGGTCTGCGCCGCGAGATTCTTCACTTCCTGGGCAACGACGGCAAAGCCGCGCCCGGCCTCCCCCGCGCGCGCCGCCTCGATCCCGGCATTGAGCGCCAGCATGTTGGTGCGGCTCGCCATGTCGATGATGAGGCGCAACATATGCTCGATCGACTGGCTCGCCTCGCGCAGCGCGGTCGCCCGCTCGCTCGCCGACCGGACGCGCGCATGGGCGTCCCGCCGGACGTTGCGCGCCCGGGTGCCGTCGGCGACGATGCGCGCCATGCTGGCGGCGAGCCCCCGCCCCCGATCGCCAAGCTCCTGAAGCCCCGCGAGCGTCTGGGCGGTTGCGCCCGCGACCGACACCGCGTCGCGCCCCGTCGCGTCGGCGCGCATCCCCAGCCCCTGCGCCACCGCCTCCGCCTCGCGCGCCATCTCGGCGAGCGTCGCGGTCAGCGCGCTGATATCCTGTTCGAAGCGGCGCCCGCTTGCTTCGACCGTCGCGGCGCGCGCGCTGCGCTCCTGTGCCACCTCGATCTCGCGCAACATCGCCAGCTTCGACAATTGCGCCGCGTCGAGCGTTTCGACGAAGCGCCCGCGATCGACAAGCACGAGTTCCTGCGCCGCCGACTGCGCCGCGATCCGCAGCAGCGCGGCGGTACTCTCGCCGACGTCGGCGATCTGGCACGGATCGATGAGCGAGGCGATCGATCCCCCGATCGACGGGTTTTGCATCAGCGAAAACCAATAGGGACAAAAGAGCAGCTCGCGCACCCGCTGTTCGCGCACGATCCCGACCGGCTGCCCCGCCGCGTCGACGATCGTCAGGACGCGCAACTGCGGCTGCGCCCGGAAAATGTCGATCACCGCCGACAGATGCGCATCGTGCGCGATCGCCATCGAATGTCCGGTCGCGGGGGCCAATAGCGGATCGGGGGGCGTCATCTGTCTCTCTTGACTGCAAAGCGATGCAGGGCGACCTAGGCCAAGAGAGTAAATGTGAATTTAACCATTTGTTTCAGTGATATGACAGAAGCGCCGAAAGGCTGCACCTTTGGCCGCAAGCCGCTGGCCATCGCTGCGGCAATGTGCAACGCCGGATGCCAAGGAGAAGGACGATGCGGATATGGTTCGGGGCGATGCTGGCGCTGCCCCTGCTGGCGGGCTGTGTAAGCACCGTGAAATCGGTCGTCACCGCGCCGGTGAAGGCCGCGGGACAGGTCGTCGACTGGTCAACCACCAGCCAGGACGAGGCCGACCGCAACCGCGGCCGGGCGATGCGCGAACGCGAGGAGAGGCTGGGCAAGCTTTCGCGCCAGCGCGACAAGGCGGCCGACAAATGCGAGCGCGGCGATCATGAGCAATGCCGCCGCGCCGAAGTGCTGAACCATGAAATCGAAGCGGTGATGGCCGAACCGATGTAGCCCCGGCGCGACCCGGTCGCCTCCATTGCAACAGCCGAATAATCCCCACTTCCTTGCGCGCTATCGCGCTTCGGCAATGTCGCCCGATCGGTCGCCCAGCAGATAGCGCGGCCCGGCGCCGCGCTGCGCCGCCTTGTCGCGCGCGTTATAGAGTCCGCATTTCTTGAGGCTCAGGCAACCGCAACCGATGCAGCCGTCCAGCAGATCGCGCGTCCGTTCGAGCGCCGCGATCTGCCCGTCGATCCGCGCGCGCAGGCCGGTGCTGATCCGGCGCCAGTCGGCGGCATTGGGGGTACGTTCCGAAGGGAGGCGTACGAGTTCCGCCGCGATCTCGTCGAGGCTGAGCCCCATCTGCTGCGCGATCAGGATAAACGACACGCGCCGCGTGTCCGCACGCAGAAAGCGCCGTTGCCCGCCCGCCGTGCGCAGCGACGCGATCAGCCCCTTCGCTTCGTAGAAACGGATCGCCGACACCGCGACGCCGGTTCGCGCGGCAAGCTCGCCGATGGGCAGAAGGTCGGTACGGTGCACGAAAGCTCCCTTCGCATAATATGCTTGATCTAAAGCTTGGTTGAGCTTTCATATCGGTGTGCGTCAACCCGAATCAGGAGTTTCAGCCCGTGACGCATCCCTTTATCGAACATGTGAATCTGACCGTCAGCGACCCCGAACGCAGCGCCGCGCTGATGGCGCGGATCTTCGGCTGGCACGAACGCTGGCGTGGGCCGGCGCGCGACGGCGGCATGTCGATCCACGTCGGATCGGATGAGGCCTATGTCGCACTCTACACCGGCCCCGAGGGCCTGCATGCGAACTCGCATTTCGCGAAAGGCGAACCGCTCAACCATGTCGGCATCCAGGTCGACGATCTCGATGCGATCGAGGCGAAAGTGGTCGATGCCGGTTTGCGCCCCTTCAACCACGGCGATTATGAACCCGGCCGCCGCTTCTATTTCTTCGACCCGGACGGCATCGAATATGAGGTGGTGAGCTACGCCGCGCGGCCCGCGCGCTGAAGCGCGCAACATCGGGGCGGCTCCGCGCGTTAGCATGGCACAAGCAGAAAGGAGCCTCCCCGATGAGCAAGGACATCAAACAGCGTTTCTGGAAGGAACTGGCCGACAATCCCTATCTGATGGTCGCGCTCGACGCCGGTCACGCCCATGCGATCCCGATGACGGCGCAGCTCGACAAGGACAATGACGGCTATTTCCATTTTTTCCATGCCAAGAGTGGCCGTCTCGCCGCCGGCGGGCGCGCGATGGCGCAATATGTCGCCAAGGGCCATGACCTGTTCGCATGCGTCTCCGGTACGCTGACCCCGGTGACCGACCGTGCGACGATCGACAAATATTGGTCGAAGCCGGTCGAAGCCTGGTACGAAGGCGGCAAGGACGACCCGGACCTGCTGATGCTGCGCTTCGATCTCGACGATGCCGAAATCTGGACCGCAGAGGCCGGGATCAAGGGTCTGTTCCGCCTGATGACCGGATCGACGGTAAAGGAAGGCGAACTCGGCAGCCATGCCGAGGTGGCGCTCTAGGACGAAACCGCCTCGCGCTCGCGGGCCTCGATCCCCATCTCGACCAGCGCATAGAGGACGCGCCGCGCCGCGGCGATGTCCTCGGCGCCGACCCGCGCCGCGAGCTTCGCGTCGATGGCATCGCGCGCCTTGCCCTGGATCTTCGCTGCCTCCGCTCCCCGCTCGGTCAGGCGCACGACCAGCCGGCGCCGGTCGGCGGGATCGACCTGCCGCTCCAGATAGCCGCGCATGACGAGCGTATCGACAAGCTGCCCCGCCGCCTGCTTCGATATGCGCAGATCGCGGATCAGATTCGCCAGCGGCACCTCCTCCGCCCCCAGCGCGAGGCCGCCGATCACATAGAGGCCATTGGCAGGAATGTCGTCAAATCCGGCGCGATCCAGCGCCCGCCGCATCGCTCCGCCATAGATGGTGCGCGCATGGCGCAGAAGGGCGGGCATAACGATCTCGCGGTGGCGGGCGGCGTCCGAATTGCTCATTCGGCGAATATTTCCCGCTTCGGCCATTTAGTCAATATGATTTACTATCATTAAATTGGACTAATTTCGCCATTGGCGAAGCTGAAGCCATCGGCGCGATCGCGCGCCAGCAAGGCGGGGCCGTCGAGGTCGACCCATCGCGCCCGCTGCGCGAGCAGAAACGCCGGCGCAATCGCCAGGCTTGTCGACAGCATGCAGCCGACCATGATGCTCAGACCCGCCGCGTCGGCGGCATCGGCCAGCTTGAGTGCCTCGGTCAGCCCGCCCGCCTTGTCGAGCTTGATGTTCACGCCGTCGTAAAAGGCCCCGATGCGCGGCACATCGGCAGCGACATGGCAGCTTTCATCGGCGATGAACGGCAGGGGGGCATAAATGCCGTCGAGCAGCACGTCGGTGCCGACCGGCACCGGTTGCTCGATCATTTCGACTCCGAGCTCGGCGAGCGCCTCGGCCTCGGCAAGCAGGTCGAGCGCGCCCCAGCTCTCGTTCGCATCGACGATCAGGCGGGCGCCGGGCGCCGCCCCGCGCACCGCAGCAACGCGCGCGCGATCTTCGGCGTCGCCGGCCAGCTTGATCTTGAACAGGCGATAGCCCGCCATCACCGCTTCCTCGGTTCGCGCCGCCATCGTGCCGGGTCCGCCGAGCGAAATGGTGAAGGCGGTGACGCGCGGCGCCGGCGCTTCGCAACCGGCAAGCTGCCACAGCGGCGCCCCGCGCTGGCGCGCTTCGAGATCCCACAGCGCACAGTCGATCGCGTTGCGCGCCGCACCCGCCCCCATCAATTCCTGCACCGCTGCCCGCGCGGCCGCCGCGCCCAGCCCCGCGAGATGCGGCATGACGCGCAGCAGGGCGTCGCGGCAGCCGGCCGCATCTTCGCCCTGATAGTAGATCGGCGTTCCCTCGCCGCGCCCGGCGACGCCGTCCTCCTCGACTTCGGCGACGACGACATCGACATGGTCGCTTGCACCGCGGCTGATGACGAATTCGCCCGCGACGGGCCACCGCTCGACGCGTGCGCTTTTCAGTTGGATAGCCATGCAGGAAGACTAATGTGCGGCGCGATGACGGGCAAATCCCTTTCCGAACGCATTGGCGATCTGGGTCACCGACTCGCCGTCGAGGCGCACGCCGCGTGGCTTGCCGCGCGGGACCCGCGGACGCCGCTGATTGCCAGGCTGCTGGCGGTCGCCGTCGCCGCCTATGCGCTGTCGCCGATCGATCTGATACCCGATTTCGTCCCTGTACTCGGCTGGCTCGACGATCTGCTGATCGTCCCAGCGGGTCTGTGGCTGGTCCGACAGATGATCCCCGATCCGCTGTGGAGCGAATTGCATGCAGCGGCGGAGCTTGCGAGCGAGCGCCCTTCGAGCCGCGCGGGCATGGCCTTCATCCTTCTGTTGTGGGCAGGGCTGCTCTACCTCGTCTATTGGGCGGTTCGGACCTCGCCTTGGCATTGACGGGCGGGATTCGAAACGGGGAAGCGGCGGGCTTGCGCGTCCTCCCCGCCATGCCATGCTTCTGCCGCCCCGTTTCTTCGCCGCCAAAGCTGGAGTAGGCTGGTCGTCATGGATGCCATCATGCTTGCCCTCGTCGCAGTATTGCTTGCCAATGCCGATGGCCGAACCGGACGTTTGCTGTCGCAGGTGCTGGCGGCGCGCGGGGATCGCCGCGCCGTCGTCGCGATTGCCTTTGCCGCCTTTGTGGCCAATGCGACCATCGCGGCGGTCGCGGGGACGGCAGCAAACCGGGTGATCGGTCAGGGTATCGTGGCGCTGCTGCTCGCCTTCGCGTTGCTCGGTGCGGCGGTCGCGCTCGTCTGGCGGGGGCGCCTCGGCCCGGCGGTCCAGAGTCTGGAGGAAGCTCCGTTGCCCTCGCTCGCGGCACGGCTGTTTCTGGCTCAACTCGGCGACCGCAGCCATTTCCTGATCGGCGCGCTGGCGGCGACGAGTGGCGCCGGGCTGTGGGCGGCCGCGGGGGGGCTGATCGGCTGGACGCTTTCGCTGGTCCCGTTCCTCGCCTTCGGCGCCGCGCTCGCCGATCAGGCCGCGGCACGGATCGCCCGGTTGATGAGCGCCGCGATTCTCGCGCTATGGGGCCTCAACACCGCGATGCGCGCCTTCGGTCTCTGATAGAAAATCCGATTACGGCGCCCAATAATCGATTTTATCGATCACAGCATCGAACAGGCTTCATGGGCAACTTTGCCGCTGCGGCACTATATTGGCCAGGAAGCAGAAAAAGGAGGCTTGCCCATGTCCAACAAGAATCAGCCTGCCGTTGCGGATGCGCTGAACGCGCTGCTCGCCGACAGTTTCGCGCTCTATCTGAAGACCAAAAATTATCATTGGCACGTCAAGGGGCCCAGTTTTCGCAGCCTGCACCTTCTGTTCGACGAGCAGGCGGCCCAGATCCTCGCGACGACCGACCTGATCGCCGAGCGTGTGCGCAAGAATGGCGCGGCGACGCTCCGCTCAATCGGCGACATCAGCCGTCACCAGTCGATCAAGGACGACGACGCAGCGAGCGTCGATGCCGAAACGATGGTGCGCAACCTTGCCGCCGATAACGAGACACTGCTCGCGCAGCTCAAGGACGCCAAGACGGCGGCCGAAGCCGATGGCGACATTGCGACGAGCGGCCTGGTCGATGGCTGGGCGGACGAAACGCAGCAGCGTATCTGGTTCCTCAAGTCCACCCTCGCCTGAGGGGCTGCGCAGACCACCGCTAACGAAAAAGGGCGGCCCTTTGCGGGGCCGCCCTTCGTTCATCCGGTGGACGCCGAATCAGTCCTGCGTCGGCTGGAGGTTCACCGCGGCGAATTTGCCGCGATCATCGACTTCGATGTCGAAAGCGACGCGGTCGCCTTCTTCGAGGCCCGCCATGCCGGCGCGCTGCACCGCGCTGATGGGGACGAAGGCATCCGCCTGTCCGTCATCGCGCGCGATGAAGCCGAAACCCTTGGTCGTGTTGAAGAATTTCACCGTGCCCGACGTGCGTTCGCCGGTCAGCTGACGCCGGCCGCGCGCACCGCCCGCAGCGGGACGATCCTCGCGCGGACGCGGGGCGAAGTCCTCGACAGGCATCGGTTCGCCTTCGATCTTGAGATCGATGGCCGACACCTTGCCGTTGCGTTCGACGAGCGTGAAACCGAGCGGCTGGCCCGATGCGAGGCCCTGCAGCCCCGCCTGTTCGACCGCGCTGATGTGCACGAACACGTCTTCGCCGCCATCGTCGCGCGCGATGAAGCCAAAGCCCTTCGAGGGGTTGAAGAATTTCACCTGGCCCTGGCCTTCGCCGACGACCTGTGCCGGCATGCCGCCGCGGGCACCGCCGCCGCCACCGCCAAAGCCGCCGCGACCGCCGCCGGCGAAGCCGCCGCGATCGCCACCGCCGAAACCACCACCACGATCGCCACCGGCACGATCGCCGCCACCGAAGCCGCCGCGATCACCGAAACCACCGCGGTCGCCACCGCCAAAGCCGCCGCCGCCATAAGGTGCCGGTTCGAAACTGTCGAAATTGCCGAAGTCGTCGCGCTTGCCGCGTCCGCGATGGCCACGGCGATCCTTGTTGAAACTCATTGCTTAGTAGTCGCTTTCGGTCGTCCACACCCGATTGAACCGGCTCCTTGCGCCGGACGGGGACGCAGTTCACCATGGGCACAGACTCGCCCCGTGCCGCTAACGGCGCAATATATAACCTATATGAACGGCATCTGCGAACAGAAAATTCAAAGCCGCGATCGGCGGATTTCCAAGCTTTGCCGTAGCGCTGGCGCCGAGGGGCGGCGCCGCGAAAACCAGTCATTGAGCGGCGCCGCCGCTTCGCCTAAGGCAAGTCGATGACCGTATATTTCCACGAAGAAGATCTGCCGGAAGGCGCGATCGGCCCCGGCCCCGTCGCGATCGACACCGAAACCATGGGCCTCAACCCGCTGCGCGACCGGCTGTGCCTTGTCCAGATCAGCGACGGCAAGGGCGACGAGCATCTGGTGCGATTCGGCCCGGGCAGCCGCTACGACGCGCCGGTTCTCAAGGCGATCCTCACTGATCCTGACCGGCTGAAACTGTTCCATTTCGCCCGTTTCGATATTGCCGCGATGCAGCAGGCGCTCGGCGTCGTCACCGCCCCCGTCTATTGCACCAAGATCGCGTCGAAGCTGGTGCGCACCTACACCGACCGTCATGGCCTCAAGGAACTGGTCCGCGAACTGCTGGGACAGGATGTGTCGAAGCAGCAGCAGTCGAGCGACTGGGGTGCCGCCGAACTGAGCGAGGCGCAGCGCGACTATGCCGCGAGCGATGTCCGCTTTCTGCACGCAATGAAGGAGGTGCTCGACGCCCGCCTCGCGCGCGAGGGGCGCACCGAACTCGCACAATCCTGCTTCGATTTCCTCCCGACGCGCGCCGCGCTCGACCTCGCCGGATGGCCCGAGGTCGACATCTTCGCGCATAGCTGACGGGGAGCCGCCGCGGGTGTCCGAACGCGCCGAAATCGACCGTACGATGCGCCGCCTGTGGGCGGCCAGCGGGTCGCGCCACGACCGCGTGGTGCGCATTTTGCGCTACGGCCTGCCGCTGGTTATTGGCGTTGTTGCGGCAGTGCTCGTCTTTTCGCCATTCACCCAGCGCAGCGAGGTCAGCTTCCTGCTCGCCAAGGACAAGGTCGAAGTGGCGAAGGAGCGGATGAAGGTCGTACGCGCCGAATATCGCGGCCAGGATACCAAAGGCCAGCCCTTTGCGCTCATCGCGGATAGCGCGGTGCAGAAAAGCTCGGCCGAACCGATCGTGCGGATGAACGGACTGTCCGGGGCAATCAAACTGGCCGACGGCCCGGCGACGATCGCCGCCGCGAACGGACAATATGACATGGACAGCGAAAAGGTGACCGTGCCGGGACTGGTCCAGGTCAAGGGCGCCGACGGCTATCGCATCGATGCGAACAATGTCGCCATCGACCTCAAGAATCGCAGCCTTGTCGGTACCGGCGGCGTTAATGGCGCGTTGAACATCGGCAATTTTTCCGCCAACGAACTGACCGCCGACCTCGACCAGCGGATCGTCCGCCTGTCGGGGAACGCCCATCTTCGGATCAACCAGGGAGCGCTCAAATGAAGGGGCTTTGGACCGTGAAGAGCCTGACGCTGGCCGGCGCCAGCTTCGTGCTGACCAGCCTGGCGATTCTGGCGGGCGGACATGGCGGCGGCGCGGCCTATGCGCAGGCGCTGGCAAATCACAACAGCAACGCCCCCGTCGATTTCGACGCGGGCAGCATCGAGGTGCAGGATCGCGCCGACCGCGTCGTACTGGCGGGCGGCGTGCGCGTAACGCAGGCGGGGCTGACCGTGGTCGCACCGCGCATGACCGTTGCCTATACCCGCGCCGGCAACACCGACGTCAACCGGCTCGACGCGACGGGCGGCGTCGCCGTCACCAAGGGCAATGAAACGGCGAAGGGCAATGTCGCGATCTACGATCTCGACCGGCGGCTGATCACGATGGTCGGCAATGTCCAGTTGACGCAGGGCGCGAACCGCCTGTCGGGCGGGCGGCTTGTGATCGACCTCAACAGTGGCCGCGCGACGGTCGACGGTCGCGGCGCTGCCCGCGGCCCCGACGGCAATCCGGTCACCGACGGTTCGGGCGGCCGCGTCAAAGGCACCTTCAGCGTACCACAAAGAAACCAGTAACGCTGTCCGTTAAGCGTCGCGCAAGCCGCGCACGCAAGGATGGTTTCGGGGACCAGACCCATTGCGGTGCCGGGGGGCGGCCGCGCGATCAAGGCGTGTTCCGATGCGTTATGCCCCCCTGCTCCCCGTCCGCCGCCCGATGTTCGGACGGCGCCACGCGACGCCCGAAACCGAGCCGGTCCGTCCGACCCGCGAGGAGCGAAAACTCGCGGAAGCGGTGATGCATCATGTCGGACCGACGCGACCCCGATAAACGGCCAGTTGCCATTTCAGCCCCGGCCGTTGCGACCGCGAGCCCCGATCAATCGCCCTCGGCTTCGACCTTGGGCTTGCGCACTTCGCTGACCAGCAGCTTGTCGATCTTGCGGCCATCCATATCGACGATCTCGAACCTCCAGCCGCGGTCGGTGAACGCCTCCCCTTCCTCGGGCAGATGCTTGAGGATAGCAAGCGCGTGGCCCGCGGCGGTCGCATAGTCGCGGTCGTCGTCGAGTTCGATCCCAAGCCGCTCGGCCATCTGGTCGGCGGGCATCGACCCGGCGATCAGCAGGCTGCCATCCTCGCGCTCGACGACGAAGGGTTCGCTGCCGATATCCTGATCGGACGCGAACTCACCCGCGATCGCGGACATCAGGTCGGCGGGCGTCACCAGTCCATCGAAATGGCCATATTCGTCGTGAACGAGCAGCATCGGCACTTCGGCAAGGCGCAACGCCGCAAGCGCGTCCATCGCATCGATCTGGTCGTGGATGACCGCGGCGCGGCGCATCAGCCGCTCAAGATCCATCGGATCGCCGCGGAACAGCGCCGCCGCGATATCGCGCGCCTGGACCACGCCGACGATATCGTCGACCGACCCGCGCGCGACCGGCAGACGGCTGTGCGGCGTTTCGAGCAGCTTGTCGCGCACGCCCTTCGCGTCGAGCGTGATGTCGATCCAGTCGACATCCTTGCGCGGCGTCATCACCTCGCGCACCGGCCGGTCGGCAAGCCGCACGACGCCCGAGATGATCGCGCGTTCGCTTTCCTCGATCACGCCCGATTTCGACGCCTCGGCGACGATCAGATGCAGTTCCTCGGCGGTCACCTGATCGTCCGATTCGCGCTTGAGACCGAGCAGCCGGAACACCAGACCCGAACTGTTGTTGAGCAACCAGACCAGCGGAGCCGCAATGCGCGCAAGCCAGAACATCATTGGCGCGACGAAGATCGCAATCCGTTCGGGTGCGCGCAGCGCAAATTGTTTGGGGACAAGCTCGCCCGCGATCAGCGAGGCATAAGTCGTAAGCGCGATGACGAGGGCGAACGCCACCGTGCGTGCGGTGTCGGCATCAAGGCCGGTCCATGCCTGCAACCGTTCGGCGACGGGCTGGCCCAGGCTGGCCCCCGAATAGGCGCCCGTCAGCACGCCGATCAGCGTGATACCGACCTGCACCGTCGACAGAAAGCGGCCGGGGTCGGAGGCAAGCTGACGCGCAATCCTTGCCCCACTGCTGCCGCGCTTCTCGGCGGCCTGCAACCGCGGGTCGCGCGCCGAAACGATCGCGAGTTCGGACATGGCGAAAACGCCGTTGAGCAGGATAAGGATCAGGATGATCGCCACATCCGACCAGGGAAAAGGGGTCATTGGGCGGTCGTACGGCGCTGGCGCGCCCGGCCCCTGTCAGCTTCGGTCATGCCGGTCCTATAGGCCAAAGCCGCGGTGCTGCACAATGGTGACGACATCGGCACGCTCAGCCAGCGTTCAGCATGAATGACGGAACGGAAAGCGCGATCATATGTTATCCTTGTGGTCGTGGCATCGCATGGACCGGCGATGCCCAAAAAAGGGAGCCAGAAATGAACAAGAGGACGATCAAGCTCGCGGCCGTCGCCAGCCTTGGCGCGCTCACGCTGACCGGTTGCGTCACCGACCCCGAAACGGGCAAGCAGCGCATCTCCAAGGCCGCGATCGGCGGCATCGGCGGCGCGCTCGGCGGCTATCTGCTCGGCGATCTCGTCGGCGGACGCAACGACCGGACCGAAAAGATCCTCGGCGCGGGCATCGGCGCCGTCGCCGGCGCGGGCGTCGGCTATTATATGGATCAGCAGGAAAAGAAACTGCGCGAACGCACCGCAGGCACCGGCATCGATGTCGAACGCCAGGGCGACCAGCTCGTGCTCAACATGCCCGGCGATGTGACATTCGACCTCAACAGCGCGGTCGTGAAGTCGCAGTTCCGTGGCGCGCTCGACAGCGTCGCCTCGACCCTGTCGGAATATCCGAGCACCTATATCGACGTTTACGGCCACACCGATTCGCAGGGCAGCGAAACCTATAATCAGGGGCTGTCCGAACGGCGCGCGGCGTCGGTCGCAGACTATCTGGTGGGCCGCGGCGTAAACCGCGCGCGCATGGCGACAATGGGCTATGGCGAAACGCAGCTCAAATGCGCGCCCGAACGCACGCAGGCCGACTATCAGTGCAACCGCCGCGTCGAAATCCGCATCGCGCCGGTGACGCAGGCGGACGTGGCCGCCGCACAATAAAGTCCATTCCCGTGGACAATGGAAAGGGCGTCGCCGGCAGGTGGCGCCCTTTTCCTTGTCAGGCGAGGCTCGAGAAGCTCGCTTTCAGCCCGTCGATGACGAACTGCGCCGCGAGCGCCGCGAGCAGCACGCCGAGCAGGCGGGTGATGACGGCCTCGCCCTTGTTGCCGATCAAGCGCATGAACGGCCCGGCGAGCAGCAGCGCCGCGAGCGTCAGCAGCAGCACAAGCAGCAGCGCGCCGAAAATCACCAGCGCGCGGTCAAGCCCGCTGTTCTGCGACACCAGCAGCATCACCGACGCGATCGATCCCGGCCCCGCGAGCATCGGCATCGCCATCGGAAACACCGACACATCTTCGACCTCGGGCGTCGCCATCAGCTTTTCGGCGCGCTGTTCGCGGCGCTCGGTGCGCTTTTCGAACACCATATCGATCGCGATGATGAACAGCATGACCCCGCCCGCGATACGGAAACTGTCGAGATCGATGTGCAGGAAGCTGAGCAGCGCCTCGCCGAACATCGCGAAGAAGATCAGGATGAAACCGGCAATCAACGTCGCGCGGATCGCCATCGACCGCCGCTGCACCGCGCTCGCCCCCGTCGTCAGGCTGGCGTAGATCGGCGCGCAGCCGGGCGGATCAATGACGACAAAAAGCGTCACGAAGGCCGAGATGAAAAGGTCGATCATGGCTGTTTCGGCGCCGCGATGCGATCATCGATAACGGTCGTCATTTCATGCCCGTCCCACAGCCGCACGGTGATGCTGCGCGATCCGTCGGGGCGCACGACCGAAGTCCAGTTCAACGTCTGGTCGCGCGACATGCCGACCATCATATCGTCGCCCTCCGCAGCGGCGGTTACCGTGGCGCCCGGCTTGCCGGTGCAGGTCGCCTGCTTCGATTCGATGAAGTCGGGCGCTGCGCGCGGGGTCGCAAGCGCATCGCCCGAATCGAGCAGCCAGCGCATGTCGCCCTTCATCGGATCGCGCGACCACACGGTGGTGAAGAATCCCTGCGCCGGACCCTTCTGCCATGCGCCCGTCGTCACGCCGTTGTTGCCGTCACAGCTTACGAACACCTTGTGCGGTTGCCAGCGCACCGCCTCGGCCGGATCCTTCTGCGCCTTCAGCCAGTCGCGGGCGTTGACCCGCTGCGGCACGAACATCACCGCGTCGGGCGCCGCGGTTTCGCGAAAGGCCGTCCATTGCCCCTTTTCCTGCGCCAGCCGCGCGAAGGCGATTTCCGCCGCGATAAAGCCGCTCGGATTCGCCGAAAGCGGGCGCTTGCGTGCCTCGGGCCCCTGCGGCGCGCAACCGGCGAGCGTCGTCAGCACAAGCCCGGCAAGGAGCAGTCGGCGCATCAGAAACCCTCCGGATCGGCGAGGCCGGCGCGGCGGTGCGCGGCGACCAGCGTGTTGCGCAGCAGGCAGGCAATCGTCATCGGGCCGACGCCGCCGGGCACCGGGGTGATCGCGCCCGCCACCCCCGCCGCCCTGGCGTAATCGACGTCACCGACGAGCCGCCCCTTGGTCGCGCCCGCTTCGGGCGGCAGGCGATTGATGCCGACGTCGATGACCACCGCGCCGGGCTTGATCCAGTCGCCCTTGACCATTTCGGGCCGGCCGACCGCCGCCACGACGATATCGGCGCGGCGGACCAGATCGGGCAGATCGCGGGTGCGGCTGTGCGCCATGGTCACGGTGCAATTGGCGCCAAGCAGCAGCGCGGCCATCGGCTTGCCGACCAGAATCGAGCGGCCGATCACCACCGCATCCTTGCCGCCAAGATCGCCGAGCACATCCTGCAACAGCAACAGACAGCCATAGGGGGTGCAAGGCACCATGCCCGGGATGCCGAGCGCGAGCCGTCCGGCGCTGACCGGGGTCAGCCCGTCGACGTCCTTTTCGGGATCGATCGTCGCCACCGCGCGCTGCTCGTCGAGATGGGCGGGCAGCGGAAGCTGGAGCAGGATGCCGTCGACCGCAGGATCGTCGTTGAGCGATGCGAGCAGCGCCTCGACCTCTTCCTGGTTCGCGGTCGCGGGCAGGCGATGTTCGAAACTCGCCATGCCGGCGGCGACCGTCGCCTTGCCCTTGGAGCCGACATAGACAGCGCTCGCCGGATCGTCGCCGACCAGCACGACCGCCAGCCCCGGCACGCGCCCGGTCGCGGCTTCGAACGCCGGGACGGCGCCGGCAATGCGTGCGCGCAGCCCGGCGGCGAACGCCTTGCCGTCGATGATGCGCGCTTCGGTCGCGACGGACATCAGGCCATTCCGCTCGAATAGGCGAGGCGCGCGAGATAGCCCAGCACCGGCCCTTGAATGATGATGATCAGGATCAGCACCAGCATCGGCGTCAGGTCGAGCCCGCCGAAATCGGGCATGATCCGCCGGAACGGCCGATAGAGCGGCTCGGTGATGCGATCGAGCATCATCCACAGCTGCGCCACGAAGTCATTGTGGGTGTTGATGACGTTGAAGGCGATCAGCCACGACATCACCGCCTGCGCGATGATGAACCACCACAGGACCGTCAGGATGATGTCGACGATCTGGATGAGCATGAGAAGCAAGGCGGGTCTCCGTAAAGGGGGGTCTTGCAGGCCCTCTTAGCGGTGAATGAGCGTGCCTGCACCCCTTGCGGTGAAAATTTCGAGGAGCATCGCATGCGGCACCCGGCCGTCGAGGATAACCGCGGCATCGACCCCCGCATCGACCGCCGCGACGCAGGTTTCGACCTTCGGAATCATGCCGCCGGTGATCGTCCCGTCGGCCTTCAGCGCGTCGATCGCGGGGCGGTCGAGGTCGGTCAGCAGAGCCCCCGACTTGTCGAGCACTCCGGCCACGTCGGTCAGCAGGAAGAAACGCCGCGCGCCAAGCGCGCCGGCGATCGCCCCGGCCATGGTGTCGGCGTTGATATTATAGGTCGCGCCATCGGCGCCGAGCGCGACAGGGGCGACGATCGGGATGAAATTGTCGGCCGCCAGCCGTTGCAGGATCGTCGGGTCGACCGCGACGGGTTCGCCGACGAAGCCCAGGTCGACGTGGCGTTCGATCCCCGAATTGGGATCGGGCTCGGTGCGGTGGACCTTTTCGGCCAGCACCAGATTGGCGTCCTTGCCCGACAGGCCGATCGCGCGGCCGCCAAGCCCGGCGAGCCATCCGACGATTTCCTTGTTGATTTTGCCCGCCAGGACCATTTCGGCGACCTCTGCGGTCGCGGCGTCGGTAACGCGCAGCCCGCCGACGAACTGCGATTCGATGCCGAGCTGCTTGAGCATCGCGCCGATCTGCGGTCCGCCGCCATGGACGACGACGGGATTGATCCCTACCGCCTTCAGCAGCACCACATCCTCGGCAAAGTCGCGCTGCGCCTCGGGATCGCCCATCGCGTGGCCGCCGTATTTGATGACGAAGGTTTCGCCCGCATAGCGTTGCAGATAGGGCAGCGCCTCGACGAGCGTTTCGGCCTTGGTCAGCAGATCGGGCATGGTCGTGGGATCGGTCATCGTCATCATTCCGCGGTCTTCGCGTCGAGGCTGCGGCCGAGCGCGACGAGGCCGGTGATCACCGCCGGGATGACGACAATCGACAGCGCGACCTTCGCCAGCATCTGTCCCGCCATCAGATTGGCGATCGGGAAAACGCCGTAAAAGGCGATGGTGACGAACAGCAGCGTGTCGACGATCTGGCTGAGCGCGCTGGCGACTGCGCCGCGGATCGCGAGCCAGGTCGACCCCGTCCCCGCGCCTTCACGGCCGCGCAGTTTGGAAAAGATAGTGACGTTCAGGAACTGCGACGTGCCATAGGCGACGATGCCCGCCGCCATCAGGCGCGGCGTTTGTCCCAATATCATCTCGAACGACGCCAGCCGGGCCGGGTCCATCTCGGGCGCGGCGGGGACGAAATAGACGAGCGAGGTCAGCATGATCGACAGGATCAGCGGCACGAAACCCCACAGCACCAGCCGGTTCGCGGTCGCCTGTCCGTGCAATTCGGACACGGTGCTCGACAGCGCGACGAGGATCAGGAATGGAAAAATCCCAGCCTCGACCGCAAGACCGGCGCCCAGCGCGACCTGCTTGTTCCCGAGCACGCCGGCGAGCACGACCATGCCGCCATAGATGATCGTGAACAGGAAAAGCGAAGGGGTGATCGTGCGCGGCAGCGCGGTCGAAGTCGGTTCGGTCATCGGCGCCCGATAGTCGCTTTTGCGACGCGTGGAAAGATGCCGGTCAATCGGCGGGATTATACTTGGCGAGGAAGGATTCGATCGATTGCAGCAATAGCAGCCGGTCGGCCTCGCGCCTGAAATAATGATCGGCGAGCGGCAGCGAGACGAAGTCCACCGTCTTCCCCGCCTTGGTCATTGCCGCATACATGCGCGCCGACTGGCTATGATCGACCGTCACATCCTTCTTGCCGTGAATCAGCAGCAGCGGCACCTTGATCCGGTCGATGGCGTTGATCGGCGACACCGCCGCGAAGTCGGGGGTCATGCGCTTCCACTGCGTCCGGTACAGATTGGCGCGCAGCGTGCCGCCGAAATCATTGACCTCGCGCCGCAGATTGGCGACCCCGGCGATCGAGATCGCGCAGCGATACTGGTCGGGATCCTTGGCGATTCCCCACATCGCCGCATAGCCGCCATAAGAGGCGCCGACGATGCACACGCGCTTGGGGTCGGCGATCTTTTCGGCGACCGCCCAGCGCACGCCGTCGGTCACATCATCCTGCATCGCAAAGCCGAGTTGCCCCTCGCCGGCCTTTTCGAACTCGGCACCATAGCCCGTCGAGCCGCGGAAATTGGGCTGCAATACCGCATAGCCGCGTTCGGCGAGGAACTGCGCCCAATAATCGTAGGTCAGCTCGTCCTGGCCCCACGGTCCGCCGTGCGGCAGCACGATGAACGGCAGGTTGGTTGCCGCTCGGCCCCGCGGCATCGTCAGCACGCCCTCGATCTCCAGCCCGTCGCGCGCCTTGTACCGGACGAGCTTCGCGCGCGAGAGGCGCTTCGCCCCGATCTGTTCGTTCATTGCCGCAAGACGCGACAAATCGCCGGTCGTCGAATCATAATAATAGAGCAGCCCCGGATTGTCGGGGGTGCTGATCCGCACGAGCATCTTGGTCAGGTCGCGGCTATAGCTGTCGATCCGGACGCGCGCCGCGCGGGCCGTCGCGTCCAGCGTATCCTGATGCGCTGCCATCGCCGGGTCGAGCCAGCGCACCGGCTTCAGATCGTCGGCGACGTGAACGCCGAGTAGCTTCGATCCGTCGGGCGCGCGAATGGCGCCTGATATGTCGCCCGCGTCGGGTGCAACGACCGTGCGGACTTCGGCACCGGTAGCAAGATTGACCTCGGCAATCGCGGTCTTGCCATCGTCCCGGTCCTTGTAAACCAACCCGTTGTCGGTGCCGTCGACGAAGAGGATCGGCACCGTCAGCCGCTCGTCATCGCGTAGCGAAGCGCGCTCGATCGACCGGAAAGCCCCTTCTCCGGCGCTACGATAGAGCAGCGTGGCCCGGGTCGTATCGTCGCGATAGCCGATGCCGTAGCGCACCCGGCCGAGATGGTCGGCGCCCCATTCCATAACCCCGGTGCGCGACCGCAGTTCGGTCTTCTTGCGCCCCGTCTTCACATCGATGCGGTATACGGCGGGCCAGAAATCGGCGTTGTCATATATCGAGTCCTGACCCGCGACCAGAATTTCGCTGCTGCCGTCTTTGGGCAGCCAGACGACATCGGACGCATTCTGGCCCTTGAGATCCCATAGTAGCCGCGTGATCTTGCCCGAGGTCCGGTCGATGGCGATGATGCGGGTAACGTACCAATTGTCGGCCTCCACCGCCATCAACGCCCGCAGGCCGACGAGCAGATGATCGTCGTTGACCCAGGTCAGCCAATCGATTTCGGTCTGGTCGGGAACCGCAATGATGACCGATTTGCTCTGATCGCCCAGCACGGGAAGGATGCCGATCCGCTGTTCCCCACGGACCGCGAACAGGCCCGCCATATGCGTTCCGTCGGGCGATAATTCGGTATTTTCCGCAAAGGGAAGCTGCGCAAAGGCGGCCGTGGGCAATGGCGGAGCGGGGGTCGATGCGGTCGTCGCGGGCGCCTGCGCCGCCGCGGGCACGGCCGCCTGCACCAGCGCGCATATCGCCAAAATTACATGTCCCGCAACGCCAGTCCGCATCATATTCCCCCTGTTTCAGCGCTGCCTATCAAGCCGTCACGGAGCCGCCAAGCGGGATCGCTGCCGTTATGGATGACTGCAATGCTCCGCCGCCCCCCTTGCCCGATCCGCAAAGCCCGCTAGACAGGCGCAATAAACTTGCGGGGGACGCAAAACACTTATGGGACATCTTATCGGCCTGCTCGGCATCGTTGCATTGCTTGCGATTGCCGTGCTGTTTTCATCGAACCGTCGCTGGATTCGCCTGCGCGTCGTCGTGCCGGCCTTTCTGTTGCAGGCCGGGTTCGCGCTGCTGGTGATCGGTACGCCGTGGGGCCGCGCGATCATTCAGGCGATGTCGACCGGCGTCGCCAATCTTCTGGGTTATGCCAAGGCGGGGACCGACTTCATTTTCGGCCCGCTCGCCGGACCCGAAATGGGCGGTCACAGCTTTGCGATCGCCGCGCTGCCGGTGATCATCTTCTTCGCCTCGCTCATCTCGATCCTCTATTATCTCGGCATCATGCAGTTCGTGATCAAATGGGTCGGCGGGGCGATCCAGAAGATTACGGGAATTACCAAGGTCGAAAGCCTGGGCGCCGCGGCGAATATCTTCGTCGGCCAGAGCGAGAGCCCGCTCGTCATCCGTCCCTATCTCGCCGGTCTTACCCCGTCGCAGCTCTTTACGGTTATGACGGTCGGCATGGCCGGAGTCGCGGGGACCATCCTCGGCGCCTATGCGAGCATGATCGGCGAACAGCTGCTGCCCTATCTGCTCGCCGCCAGTTTCATGTCGGCGCCGGGCGGCATCCTGATGGCCAAGATCATGATGCCCGACGACCCCAAGGATCTGGGTATCGAACCCGTCATCATGCCAGAGGCAAGCCATGACGAGGAAAAGCCGGCGAACATCATCATGGCAGCGGCGCAGGGCGCGCAGACCGGCGTCAAGCTGGCGGTCGCGGTTGGCGCGATGGTGCTGGCCTTCGTCGCGCTCGTCGCGCTCGCCAACGGGCTGCTCGCCGGGATCGGCGGCTGGTTCGGCTATCCCGATCTGTCGTTCCAGGCGGTGATCGGCGCGATCTTCCGCCCGGTGATGTGGCTGATGGGCGTGCCGTGGGACGAAAGCGCCGCGGTCGGCGGCCTGTTCGGTACCAAAGTCGTGCTCAACGAATTCGTCGCCTTCATCGACCTCGGCAAAATCCAGGGGGGGATGTCGATGGTGTCGGTTGCGATCGCGACCTTTGCGCTGTGCGGCTTCGCCAATTTCAGCTCGATCGCGATCCAGATGGCGGTGACTGGCGGTCTCGCCCCCAATCAACGGCCGATGATCGCCAGGCTGGGGCTGAAGGCACTGCTTGCGGGCAGCCTGTCGAACCTGATGTCGGCGGCGCTCGCCGGCCTTATGCTCAGTTTCACCGCGCCGATCGCCACACCGCCGCCCCCGGCTGCCGCGCCGGTTGCGGCGGCGCCGCTTCCCGGAGCGCCGCCCGCTGCCGCCGATACCGCCGCGACGAAGGCGCCCTGACCCGGCGCCATGGTCGCGCCGCGCAAGGCGCGACCATGGCGGGATAATTTGCAAGTCCCCCTGTTGTGGCGTAGTTTCGGCCCCGGAAAAACGAATCCCGGGTCGCGTTTGCCAAACAGGGAGGTTGTTGATGAAATCCATCCATCGCTGGTCGCTCTTCGCCGCTGCCGCCGCATCGCTCGGCGGTGGCTTCCTTGCCGCGTCGCAGGCGCAATCGCCCGAAGACAGGATGATGCGTCCGCCCGAGGCGACCATCTATCGCGACGCCGCCTACAAGGGGCCGGCGGTGTTCATTGGCGAAGCGAAGCCCGATCTGGGCCTGTCGTGGCCGGTCAATTCGATCCGCGTGACCAGCGGTCGCTGGGAACTGTGCGAAAAGACGCGCTATCGCGGCAATTGCCGGACGGTCGAACGCGACACGCCGATGTTGGGCAATATCCTGCGCGGCATCAAGATCCAGTCGATCCGCCCCGTCGGATCGGGCGGCGGCTGGAATCCTGGCCCGGTCGCCAACGATCAGGTTGCGCGCGGCAATTTCGCCGAATTCCATACCCAGCCCGCCACCGCAAATTATCGCGTTCTCGCGTGCCAGAGTGGATCGGCGACCACCGCCTGCGCGGCGCGGACCGCCGACACATGGTGCCGCTCGATCGGCTGGAACGGATCGGCCCGCGAACATATGGAGACGGTTTCGGGCCGCATTTATCTGGCCGACGTGCTGTGCGTCCGTTCGGGCTATTGAGGGGAATGGAGATGATCCGAATCGCGAAGCTGGCCGCCGCGGGCGCGGCCATTCTTGTCGTTGCGGGCTGTGCCTCCTACCCGCAAAACACCGGCACGCTTTACGAATGCAATCGCGGCACGCGGTTGCAGGTCGATTATGTCGCCAACGGCGCAATCGTCCGCGTCGACGGCCGCCGCAGCATGGTGCTCAAGGCCGCGCCGACCAACATGGGGCAGGCCTATGAAAACAAGAGCGGCGCGCGGCTGTACCGCAACGGCAACGAGGTGACATGGAACACCGCCGCCCGCACCGCGCCCGAAAGCTGCCGCCCCGTCAATCGGCCGATGTAGACGGGGCGAAAGCGACGCATCACAGCGTCATTTGCGCCAGCGCCGCCCGGACTTCGCGCGCAAAAAGCTCGGGCTGCTCCCACGCCGCGAAATGGCCGCCGCGATCGACCTCGTTCCAATAGACGATGTTGCGATAGCGCTTTTCGGCCCAGCGGCGCGACAGGCGCATGATCTCGTTCGGGAACAGGCTGCCGCCGGTCGGCACGTCGATCTCGCCCGCCGCGAAGCTGCGGAAACTGTGCCAATAGAGCCGCGCCGACGACGCGGCGCTGGCGGTAAACCAATAGAGGCTGACGGTGTCGAGCATCGCATCCTTCGACAGCGCGCGTTCGGGATGGCCACCGACCGACTGCCCGCCCGGCTGATGCCCGCAATCGGTCCAGCCGTGGAATTTCTCGACGATCCAGCACATCTGCCCGACCGGTGAATCGGTGAGCGCATAGCCGATGGTCTGTGGCCGCGTCGCCTGCTGCGTCGAATAGCCGTTATCCTTTGCCTGATACCAGCCGAAACGCGCGAGATAGAGTTTTTCGGCGTCGGTGAGATCGGCCATCAGCGCCGGGTCGGGCTGGCCGACGATCATGTTGACATGGATGCCCGCGCAATGGTCGCCATGGTTCATCCCGATGGCGCAGGTAACCGCGCTGCCCCAGTCGCCGCCCTGCGCGAAATAGCGATCATAACCGAGCGCGCGCATCAGCGCGTCCCAGCCCGCGGCGATATGTTCGACGCTCCATTTCGCGGCCGCGGGCTTGCCCGAAAAGCCGTAACCCGGCAGCGACGGGATCACGAGATGATAGTCGGCCGACAGCGGCGCGATCACGTCGAGAAATTCGAGCACCGACCCCGGCCAACCGTGCGTCAGCACCAGCGGCCGCGCCGCCGGATTGTCCGAGCGGATATGAAGGAAATGGATGTCGAGGCCATCGACCGTGGCCAGAAAATTGGGCAGCGCGTTGAGCCGCGCCTCGACCGTGCGCCAGTCATAGCCCTCGCGCCAATAGGCCGCGAGTTCCTGCGCATAGGCGAGCGGGACGCCCTGGTCCCAATCGTCGACGGTCTCCTTTTCGGGCCAGCGCGTGCGCGCCAGCCGGTCTTTCAGATCATCGATCGCTGCCTGCGGAACCTCGGCGCGGAACGCGCGGATATTTTCGACCTTCATTCAGTCTCTCCCCCACCTGACTGCTTCGGCTTTGTGTCAGGGCCGCGCCGGCGCCTTGCAACCGCGCTGCAACCCGACGCCCTTCAGGAAGCCGCGACGCACCGAGCCGGCATAGACCGCCTCTGCATAGCGCCGACGTTCCGCGTTGGCACCCGTGACCTCGCCGATCAGGCTACGAAAGGGAATGATG
The DNA here is from genome assembly GCF_001598815.1 of Sphingopyxis terrae subsp. terrae NBRC 15098. Taxonomy (GTDB): domain Bacteria; phylum Pseudomonadota; class Alphaproteobacteria; order Sphingomonadales; family Sphingomonadaceae; genus Sphingopyxis; species Sphingopyxis terrae. Next base: position 97,157 of record NZ_BCZQ01000008.1, read on the forward strand.
GACCCGGCGACGGTGCCCGCGACACGGCCGACGGTTTCCTCGCGCTTTTTCGCCGCACTCTTGTCGGCGGGTTCGTTGACGTCGGGGCCGAGCACGTCGTTCAGTTCGCTGACCTCCCGGATGATCGCCGAACATTTGCGCAAGCCCGCCAGCGAATAGGGGTCGTCCTGGATCGCCTTCAGCTTGTCGGGCACTTCCTTGCCGTCGAAGGGCTCGGTCACGCTGTTCGCGGTCGATTTCAGCGTCGAATCCTCGGGCGCGCCTTCCTGCGCCTGCACCGTAGGATTGACCGATAGCGCGGCGATAATCGCCAGCGGCAGCCATGTTTTCCGTATCATCCCTGTCCTCCTGTTGCCCGCAGGCGCCTGCACCGGCGCCAGCGGGATAACGAACGAGGACCGATTCGGCTCCCGCCGGATCAGCGCGTGGGAACGGGCGCCTCGCCGGTCCAGTCGTAGAAGCCGCGTCCGGCCTTTTTGCCGACCCAGCCCGCCTCGACATATTGGACGAGCAGCGGCGCCGGACGGAATTTGGGATCGCCGGTGCCGCTGTGCAGCACGCGGATAATTTCAAGGCAGGTATCGAGCCCGATGAAATCGGCGAGGGTGATCGGCCCCATCGGGTGATTGAGGCCGAGCCGGCATCCGGTGTCGATGTCCTGCATCGTCGCCACCCCTTCGCCGAGCGCGAACACCGCTTCGTTGATCAGGGGCATCAGCACGCGGTTGACGATGAAGCCCGGCGCGTCGTTGGCATGGACGATTTCCTTGCCGAGTCCGCGGCCGAAGGCTTCGACGCTGGCAAGCGTCGTGTCGCTGGTCGCAAGGCCGCGGATCAGTTCGATCAGGCCCATGACCGGCACCGGATTGAAGAAATGGACGCCGATGAAGCGCGCCGGATCGGGGGCCGCCTGCGCCAGTCGGGTGATCGGAATCGAGCTGGTGTTCGAGGCGAGGATGGCGCTGTCCGAAAGATGCGCGCCGACGCTGGCGAAGATCGCGCGCTTGATCTCCTCGCGCTCGGTCGCGGCCTCGATCACCAGCGCAGCCGGGGCGAAGGCGGCGTGGTCGGCGACGGGGGTGATCCGGCCAAGCAGCGCGTCGGCATCGCCCTGCGTCATCTTGTCCTTGGCGACCAAGCGCCCGAGCGCCTTGGCGATCCCCGCCTTGCCGGCTTCGGCGCGGGCGATGTCGATGTCCGACAGAAGCACCTCGTGACCGGCGCCTGCCGATACCTGCGCGATCCCCGCGCCCATTTGCCCTGCCCCGATAACGCCGACGATCATGATATGCCCTTTCGCTGGAAATCGCAGCTCTGCCCCTAGGGACTGGGCAAGCGTCGTCAAGGCCGAGAGTCGGGCTGGCGCGTCAGGGCGCGGCGCGCACCTCGGTCGCTTCGGCGAGGATCAGCGCGAAGGCGGGATCGACATCGTCCCACACCGCGATCGGCGTCCAGCCGCCGGCGCGGAGGAGCAGGCTGGCGTCGCGGGGGCCATATTTATGGCTGTTCTCGCTGTGGATCGTTTCGCCCTTCGCCATGGTATAGGAGCGGCCATCGACCGTGAAGTCGAGGTCGCACGCCGCGACCAGATGCATTTCGATGCGCGCATGAACATCGTTCCAGCAGGCGCGATGGTCGAAATTGGCAACGGGAATCGTGCCGTCCAGTTCGCGGTTGATCCGTTCGAGCAGATTGAGGTTGAACGCCGCGGTGACGCCAGCCGAATCGTCATAGGCGCGTTCGAGGGTGCCGATATCCTTGATCCGGTCGACCCCGATCAGCATCAGCGCGCCGTCGCCGAGCGCGCTGCGCCAATGGCGGAGCAGATCGACCGCGCTGCGCGCCACCATATTGCCAATCGTCGAGCCCGGAAAGAAGCCGAGTTTGGCAAGGCCGCAAATCTCGCGCGGGAGCGCCACCGGCTGGGTGAAGTCGGCCTCGACCGGATAGACCGGAAGGTCGGGAAAGCGTGCCGAGAGGGCGGCCGCGCTGTCGCGCAGAAAATCGCCCGAAATATCCACCGGCACATAGGCGCCGGGGGCAATGGCATCGAGCAGCAGCGGCGTCTTCGTCGAGCTGCCCGATCCCAGCTCGACCACCGCGCGGCCCGGCCCGATCGCCGCCGCCAGTTCGCGCGCATGGCGCGTGAGCAGCGCCACCTCGCTGCGCGTCGGATAATATTCGGGCAGCCCGGTAATATCCTCGAACAACGCCGATCCGGTCGCGTCATAGAACCAGCGCGCCGGAATCGCCTTTTGCGCCTGCGACAATCCCGCATGAACGTCGGCGCGAAAGGCGATATCGACGCCGCTGTCATCGGCATCGACCTGCCGCAATTGGCGAACAACGCCCATGATCACAAATCCTTGGCAAGGCGCAGGCCAGTGAACTGCCAGCGCTGGTGGGGGTAGAAGAAATTGCGGTAGGAGGCGCGAACATGGCCGCGCGGGGTCGCACAGCTGCCACCGCGCAGCACGAACTGGCCGCTCATGAACTTGCCGTTATACTCGCCGACCGCGCCCGGCGCGGCGCGAAAACCGGGATAGGGGCGATAGGCGCTGCCGGTCCATTCCCAGACGCCGCCGAACATCCCCGCAAGCGCAGCGCCGTCCGATGCGGCGCCGTCCGCCGCCGCCGGATGCACCGGGCCGGCGGCATCGAGCTGCTGCCCCGCGCGCGGATCATATCCCGCCGCCGCCGCTTCCCATTCAAATTCGGTCGGCAGCCGCGCCCCGGCCCAGCTGGCGAAGGCGTCGGCTTCGAAAAAGCTGATGTGCGTCACGGGAGCGGCGGGATCGATCGCCTGCCATCCGGCAAGGGTGAACTGGCGATCGCCCTCCCAATAGGCGGGGGCGTCGATGCCTTCTGCCTGGACCCATGCCCAGCCGTCGCTGAGCCACAGCGACGGGGTGCAATAGCCGCCGTCGGCGATGAAGTCGCGCCATTCGCCGTTCGTTACCGGTCGATTGGCGAGCGCATGCGGCGCAAGAAGCGCCGAAAAGCGCGGAAGTTCACAGTCGAATGCGAAACCCTCGCCCTCATGCCCCACGGCAACGATCCCTTCCGTTCCCGCGATCCAGCGCAGCGGCCCCGCCGCGGCGGACGGTGGCGAAGAATCGGCGGAAAACTGCGCAACTTCATTCGCGATTGCACTGTCGGAAGCGTCCCAGACGGCGGGGCCGAGCGGGTTCTGCGCGAACAGATGCTTGATGTCGGTGAGCAGCAATTCCTGATGCTGCTGTTCATGATGGATGCCAAGCTCGACGAGCGCGCGTGCGGCCGGCGACAGCGTCGGCAGCGCCTTCACGATGGCCGCATCGACATGCCCGCGCCAATCGCGCACCGCATCGAGCGACGGCCGCGTCAGCAGGCCGCGGCGCGGGCGCGCGTGGCGCGGCCCCTCTGCCTCATAATAGCTGTTGAACAGATAGGCGAAGCGGTCATCGAACAGCGAATAGCCGGGGCAATGATCGCGCAGGACGAAGGTTTCGAAAAACCAGCTCGTATGGGCGAGATGCCATTTAGCGGGCGATGCGTCGGGCATCGACTGCACGCTGGCGTCGGCGTCGGACAGGCGCGCGACAAGGTCGAGCGAGAGCTGCCGCGTCGCAGTGAAGCGCCGGGTCAGGTCGTCCGCCAAAGGAGCGGTCGCGGGCGAAGCATCGGTTCGGCTGGCCATGGTTTGACAATCCCCCGAAGAGCGATTCGGTTTCGTCGCCTGCCCCAATATGGTTACAGGACGGAGAATTGTCTAGAACAAAAGAAGAACAATATGGCGATCGGTCCTAGCGCGTCGCGCCGGGTTTCCACAGGATGTCACCGCCCGCCGCGGCGTTGAGGTGGCGCGTCGCGACGAACAGATGGTCGGACAGGCGGTTAAGATAGGCCAGCGCCAGCGGGTTGAGCGGCCGCGTCGCCGACGCCGCGACCGCCGCACGTTCGGCGCGGCGCGCGATCGCGCGCGCGAGGTGGAGGCGCGCCGCGGCTTCGGTGCCGCCGGGCAGGATGAAGCTGGACAGCGGCGCGAGCCTGTCGTTCATCGCGTCGATCTCTGCCTCCAGCCGCGCGATCTGGCTCGCGACGATGCGCAGCGCCATTTCGTGCGGGCCGAAGCCATGCTGCGGATCGGCAGGCGTCGCGAGATCGGCGCCAAGGTCGAACAATTCGTTCTGGATGCGCGCGAACATCGCCGCTGCCTCGCCGCCCGCGGGCAGCGCCGCGACCGCGATACCGAGGGCGCTGTTCGCCTCGTCGACGTCGCCGATCGCTTCCATCAGCGCGTCGGACTTGGCGATGCGCGACCCGTCGACGAGGCCCGTCGTGCCGTCATCGCCGGTGCGCGTATAGATTTTGTTGAGCTTGACCATAAGCGAGGGGCTGCGGGCGGACGCGCCGCGATCAGCTGCCCGCGGCGAGAAGGCCGATCAGCACGATCAGGATGATCGTCACCGCCTGCCACTTCACGCGCGCCATCATCATCCGGTTCTGCATGAGCTGATTTTCATGCTCATTGCCCTCCATCGCGGCGCGGTGACCCTGCGCGAAATAGAAGAGCCCGCGCGCGAGCGCGAAGAGGACGAGGCCGGCCGACGCAACGACCGCAAGGATGAGAAGCACCTGCATGTCTTCTATTTAGGGCATTTGCAGCGAATATCCAGCCGGAAGCCGCCCGGCGCGCAAATCGTCGGCCAGCGCGCGCCCGTCCGCGCCCGTAGCGCGCAGCGCGGCAAGCGCCGCCGCGCCGTCGCGCTTGGCGAGCCGCTTGCCGTCGGCGCCGCAGACAAGCGCATGGTGGCGGTAGACCGGCGTCGCAAAACCAAGCAGCGCCTGAAGCAGCCGGTGGACGTCGGTCGAGGCGATCAGATCGGCGCCGCGAACCACCAACGTCACCCCCATCGCGGCATCGTCGATCGTGCTCGCGAGATGATAGCTGGCGGGGGCATCCTTGCGCGCGAGGACGACGTCGCCATGCGCGGCGGGATCGGCGGCGCGCGGCCCCCGCCCCTCCTCCTCCCAGACGAGCGGCCCCGCAATCGCGACCGCGCTTGCCATGTCGAGCCGCCAGCAATGCGCCTCCTGCGCCAATCGCCGTTCGCGCTCGGCCGCGCCGAGGTGGCGGCAGGTGCCGGGATAGAGCGGCGCGCCGTCCGCCGGTGCGCCGTGCGGCGCCGCGAGGCTGGCGGCAATATCGGCGCGGGTGCAGAAGCAGGGGTAGACGAGCCCGCGGGCACGAAGACCGGCAAGCGCGGCGGCATAATCGCCCAGATGCTGCGACTGGCGAACCGGCGCGCCGTCGAAAGTCAGGCCCAGCCACTCGAGATCGGCGAGCGCAGCGCCGACAAACGCCTCGCGCGAGCGGCTGCCGTCGATGTCGTCGATGCGGAGGTGGAACGCGCCGCCCGCGGCGCGCGCGGCATCATGCGCCAGGATCGCACTGAACGCGTGGCCAAGGTGCAGTTCGCCGGTCGGGCTGGGGGCGAAGCGGGTCAGCATGGCGTGGCGGCCGAATCCATATGCTGTGGAGCTCTCAATCCATCCATTCCATATATTGCGACACATCCCCCCTTGACGCCAGATTCTGATGCGTCATGTAATGATGGTGTCACGCGAGGAAGGCAGTGGCGCGCCATCCCGAGCAGCATAGGGGGCAGCGTTACCAAGCCATGTTCCATCCCGATCTTGCCCGGCATCCCGATAATTGTCCGGCTCTCGTCCTCAATGCAGATTATACGCCGCTGAGTTATTACCCGCTGAGCCTGTGGCCGTGGCAGACCGCGGTCAAGGCGGTATTCCTCGACCGCGTCACGATCGTCGAGAATTACGAGCGCGAAATCCATTCGCCGACGCGGACGATGCCGATCCCCAGCGTCATCGCGCTGCGGCAATATGTGAAACCGTCGCAATATCCCGCCTTCACGCGCTTCAACCTGTTCCTGCGCGATCGCTTCGCCTGCCAATATTGCGGGTCGGGCAAGGATCTGACCTTCGACCATGTCGTGCCGCGGCGGCTGGGCGGGCGGACGAGCTGGGAAAATGTCACCACCGCCTGTGCGCCGTGCAATCTGCGCAAGGGCGGGCGAACGCCGGCGCAGGCGCATATGCCGCTGCACCAGAAGCCGTGGCGCCCGACGAGCTGGCAGCTTCAGGACAATGGCCGCGCTTTTCCGCCGGGCTATCTGCACGAAAGCTGGATCGACTGGCTTTACTGGGATGTCGAACTGGAGGGCTGACAGGCCCGGTTCAGCCGGAGGGTGCCAGACGGTCGCCAAATATTTGGTCAACAGGAGTATCGTCATGAACCGCGCCGTCGCTTCGCTCGCCATCGGCCTCGCCGCCCTCCCGCTCGCCGCCTGCGCAAGCTTCGCGCCGGCCGAGCGGCCCGTGTCGGTGACCGGCGCGATCACCTATCGCGAGCGCATGGCGCTGCCGCCGACGGCGCAGGTCGAGGTGACGCTGGCCGACGTCAGCCTGATGGATGCGCCCGCGTCGGTGATCGCACGCCAGAGCTTCACCGCCGACGGCCGGCAGGTGCCCTTCGCCTTTTCACTGACCGTCGACCAGCGCCGGCTCGACCCGCGCCACAGCTATGCCGTGGCGGCGCGGATCACCGATGCGTCGGGCAAGCTGATGTTCATCACCGACACGCGCAACAGCGTGACCTTCGACGGTGCGCCGCGGATCGACCTGGGCACGCTGGTGATGGTGAAGACGCGCTGACTTCAGCCGTCACAGTTGAGGTCTGTGCGCACGCCCATTTCATGCAGCATCTTTTCGACTCTCGGAAAGTCGAACTGCCATTCGTCATGGGAATCGGTCCGGCGAAGCGCGGGGGTCATGTCGATACCTTGGCAGCAGTAGCAGACTTGAATCTCGCCGAGCTGACGCCCCGATCCGTCATAATAGCGAAAGAAGTGATGCGGAATAAAGCAAGCCGCATGGACCCGCTCAGCCCATTCCTTCTTTGTCAGACGGTAAAGAAATACCGATCCGTCGAGGGTATCCCGTTGCGCCTTTGTCAGGCGAATGCCTTCGGGTCGCGACGTCCAATTCCCCATCTTTTCCTGATCGTCATAAGATAGATCTTCAACGAACAGGCGGACTTCGGAGGCTTGCGGCCACGGCCTGACCGGCGTGGCTCCAGCCAAAGGCTTGGAGGGCGGTGATAGAATATACTCGTCGACCGATACCTCCGATCCCATGGCCAGCGACAAAGCAACGCCCACGGACAGGAGCAGTGCCGTCCAGACGGCGATCATGGCGCTTTGTTGCTTCATATGATTTCCCTCAGCCCAACCCATTTCAATAGCTTTAACAGACACGCAATAAAGGCATAGCTATGCGTCGCTTGACCCGGCGCCTGTTGCGGTGCAGCAAGCTGAGTCCATGGGCCCTCCAATCCAGATCTCGCAGAATCCCGACATTCGCTATCTCGGGCGGATCCTCGGCGACGTCATTCGCGCCTATGGCGGCGAAAAGCTGTTCCGGCAGACCGAATATATCCGGTCGTCGAGCGTCGACCGGCATCGCGGCATCGCGGGCGCCGAGACGATCGATCCGGGGCTGGAGGCGCTGAGCCTCGACGATACCATCGCCTTCGTGCGCGGTTTCATGCTGTTTTCGATGCTCGCCAATCTGGCCGAAGACCGGCAGGGCGTCGCCGCCGAGCCCGAGGCGACGGTGGCGGCAGCGCTGGCGCGGCTGAAGCAGGACGGCATCGATGGCGATGCGGTCGCGGCGCTGCTCGACGCCGCGCTGGTCGCGCCGGTGCTCACCGCGCACCCGACCGAGGTGCGCCGCAAGTCGATGCTCGACCACAAGAACCGCATCGCCGAGCTGATGCGGCTGCGCGATGCCGGCGTCGAGGAAACCGCAGAGGGCGATGTCGTCGAGGAGGCAATCCGCCGCCAGATCGTGCTGCTGTGGCAGACGCGGCCGCTGCGCACCGAAAAATTGTTCGTCGCCGACGAGATCGACAATGCGCTGACCTATTTGCGCGACGTGTTCGTGCCCGTGATCCCCAAGCTTTATGCGCGCTGGGAACAGGAGCTGGGCGCGCGCCCGGCAAGTTTCCTGCGCGTCGGGAGCTGGATCGGCGGCGACCGTGACGGCAATCCCTTCGTCACCGCCGAGACGCTGCATATGGCGACGAGCCGCAACGCCGCCGCGGTGCTCGGCCATTATATCGACGCGGTGCATGCACTGGGCGCCGAACTGTCGGTGTCGTCGTCGCTCGCGACGGTCCCCGAAGCGGTCGAGGCGCTGGCCGCGGCGAGCGGCGATACCGCGCCGAGCCGCAGCGACGAGCCCTATCGCCGCGCCCTGTCGGGCATTTATGCCCGGCTGTGCGCAACCTATGCCGGCATCGTCGGGCGCGCGCCGCCGCGGCCGTCGGCGCTGGCCGGCGACGCCTATGCCGCCCCCGCCGAATTCCGCCGCGACCTCGTCACGATCGCTGCCGGCCTGTCGGCGAGCGGCGAGGGCCAGCTCGGCGGCATCGGCGCGCTCGGCCGGTTGATCCGCGCGGTCGAGGTCTTCGGTTTCCACCTTGCGACGCTCGACATGCGGCAGAACAGCGCGGTGCACGAACGCGTGCTCGCCGAGTTGCTCGCGGTCGCGGGGGTCGAAGGCGATTATCTCGGCCTGGGCGAAGAGGCGCGCGTCGACCTGCTGCGCCGCGAACTGGCGACCAACCGCCCGCTTGCCGCGCCGTGGCATCAGTGGAGCGAGGAGACCGCCGGCGAACTCGCGATCGTCCACGCCGCCGCCGCGATCCGCGCCAAGCTGGGCGCCGAGGCGATCGTCCAGTGGATCATCAGCAAGGCCGAAAGCCTGTCCGACCTGCTCGAGGTCCATGTCCTCGCCCGCGAAGCCGGACTGTGGTCGGCCGAGGCGCAGGACAATCTGATGGTCGTGCCGCTGTTCGAAACCATCGCCGACCTCGATGATGCGCCGGGGATCATGGCCGCCTATTTCGCGCTGCCCGAGATTGCACCGCATGTCGTCGCGCGCGGGCATCAGGAAGTGATGATCGGCTATTCGGATTCGAACAAGGATGGCGGCTATCTGACCTCGACCTGGGGGCTCTATCAGGCATCGGAAGCGTTGACCCCGGTGTTCGAGGCCGCCGATACCGCGATGCAGCTTTTCCACGGTCGCGGCGGTGCGGTCGGGCGCGGCGGCGGCAGTGCCTTTGCCGCGATTCGCGCGCAGCCCGCGGGGACGGTGCAGGGCCGCATTCGCATCACCGAACAGGGCGAAGTGATCGCGGCCAAATATGGCACTGCCGACAGCGCCGCGACCAATCTGGAGGCGATGGTATCGGCAAGCCTGCTCGCCAGCCTCGAGCCCGAGGCGATGAGCGCGGACGACGCCGGGCGCTTTGCGGGCGCAATGACCGCGCTGTCGAACGACGCCTTTGCCGCCTATCGCGGGCTCGTTTACGACACGCCCGCCTTCAAGGACTTCTTCCGTGCAATGACGCCGATCGCCGAGATCGCGACGCTGAAGATCGGATCGCGGCCGTCGAGCCGCACCAAATCGACCGCGATCGAGGATCTGCGCGCGATTCCCTGGGTGTTCAGCTGGGCGCAGGCGCGCACCATGCTGCCCGGCTGGTACGGCACCGGTGAAGCCTTTGCGGCGTTCGCGGACCAGGCGCTGCTCGCCGATATGGCGCAAAGCTGGCCCTTCTTTGGCGCGCTGCTGGGCAATATGGAAATGGTGCTGGCGAAATCGGACATCGGCATCGCCGCGCGCTATGCCGAACTGGCCGGGCATGTGGGCGGGCATGCGGCGATCTTTTCGCGCATCCGCGACGGCTGGCACCGCGCCCACGACGGGCTTTTGACGATCACCGGCCAGTCGCGGCTGCTCGAGAATAATCCGGCGCTCGAGGCATCGATCCGCCTGCGCCTCCCCTATATCGAGCCGCTCAACCTGCTGCAGATCGAATTGATGAAGCGCCACCGCGCGGGCGAAACCGACCCCCGCATCGCCGAGGGCATCCAGTTGACCATCAACGCGATCGCGACCGCGCTGCGCAACAGCGGGTAGGCTAGCAGATTCGTCATCCCGGCGAAGGCCGGGATCTCAACTTCGCGTCATTTCGCGCCGTCGAGACCCCGGCCTTCGCCGGGGTGACGATTAAAGGAAAGCCGCGATTGAAACAGGATTCCGCTCAGCTCTTGACGATCCGCACCTCGCCCTTGCTCGTCTCGCCCGCGGGTTCGAAGCTGATCGTGAAATCGGCGCCGTCCTTGTCGGTCCCGCGCAGCGTGTCGCCGGCGCGCTGGACCTGGATATTCTTCTTCGCAAATTCGCCGGCCATCCAGTCGGCCGCCTTGGCGGGCGCGGCGGGCGAGGTGAAGCCGAGGCGCACCGTCGCCTTGTCGGCGCCGCCCTTGTCGCTCGCATTGACATCGATGCTTGCGATCTTGCTGCCCGGATAGAGCTTCACCCCGTCGATGTCGAAATCGCTATCGACGTCGATATTGGCGAAATCGGGGAGTTTGAAGCTCATCGAACCGTGATCGCCGTCGATGCTGACCTTGCCGCCATCCTTGCCGGCGGTGATCCGGACATTGCCGCCGTCGCCATCGGCATTCACCGTGACTTCGGCCTTATCGCTCTTGTCTTCGGCGTGCCCGCAGGCGCCGAGCAACAGCATCGGGGGAATCAGGAAGGCGAAACGCATGGACTGTCTCCTTGGTGCATTATTTGAATAATACACCTGCGCGCGCGGCGAGTCAATTTCCCGTCGGCTCGCCATGACGCGGTTACGGTTCGACAGGGATACAAACCGGATCAAGTCCGGGGTGGCCGGCAAGAAGCGACCTAAGCGTCGATGCTGGTCTTGAGGTCGCCATGGACGAGACCGCCGTCGACCGCGATCGTTTCGCCGACGACATAATCGCCCGCCTTCGATGCGAGAAAGATCGCTGCGCCGGCCATATCCTCGGGCACGCCGATGCGCTTGGTCGGGATACTCTTGGCAACCGCGTCGCCATGGTCGCGCGCCGCCTTGTTCATGTCCGACTGGAAGGCGCCGGGTGCGATTGCGGTGACGAGGATATTGTCCTGCACCAGCCGCGCCGCCATCCGCTTGGTCAGATAGAGGATCGCCGCCTTCGACGCGTGATAGCTGTAGGTTTCCCACGGGTTGAGGCGCATGCCGTCGATCGACCCGATGTTGATGACCTTTGCCGGCTGTGCGGGCGTGCCCGCCGCCTTCAGCAGATTGTGCAGCGCCTGGGTCAGGAAGAAGGGCGATTTGACGTTGATGTCCATCACCTTGTCCCAGCCGGCTTCGGGGAAATTCTCGAAGGGTTCGCCCCAGGCGGCGCCCGCATTGTTGACGAGGATGTCGAGCTTTTCCTCGCGTGCTTCGAGTTCCTTGGCGAGCGCGCGGCAGCCTTCGACGGTCGAAAGATCGACGGGCAGGCCGATGACCTTGCCCGGATAGCGCGTTTCGAAATCGGCGACGGCTTCCTCGATCTGCGCGGTCTTGCGCGCCGAGATATAAACGCGCGCGCAGCCGGCGGCGAGATAGCCTTCGACGATCATCTTGCCGATGCCGCGCGAACCGCCGGTGACGAGCGCGATGCGGCCGTTGAGGCCGAACATATCATTGAGGTTCATGGTTTTTCTCCGATTATCCCCCTCCCGCAAGCGGGAGGGGCTAGGGGTGGGCCAGCGACGGTGCGGTTACCCACCCCGCTGCGACTAGCGAGCAGGCTCGCAAGTCTCGCTGCCCCTCCCGCGCGCGGGAGGGGGTTTGGGTCGTCTCAGTATCCGTTCATCCGGGCGACCTGGTCGATATGGTAATGCACATCGCCCATGAATTCGGCGAGCGCGCGGTCGCGTTTCATGTAGAGGCCGATGTCATATTCGTCGGTCATGCCGATGCCGCCGTGCATCTGAACGCCTTCGCGCACCGCGAGGTTGGCGGCGCGGCCGGCCTTGGCCTTGGCGACCGAGACCATCAGCTTCGCGCCTTCGCTGCCCTCGTCGAGGAGCTGCTGCGCCTTCATCACCGTGGCGCGCGCGACTTCCATCTCGCCATAGAGATGCGCGGCGCGGTGCTGGAGCGCCTGAAACTCGCCGATCAGCTTGCCGAACTGCTTGCGTTCCTTGAGGTAATTGACGGTCATGTCCATCGCGCCCTGGCCGACGCCCACCATTTCTGCGGCAGCGCCGGTGCGGGTGGCGGCCAGCAGCACGTCGAGGATGTCGCCGCCGGCATCGACTTCGCCGATCACTGCGTCGGCATCGACCTCGACGCCGTCGAGGGTGACATGGCTTGCAAGCGAGGAGTCGACGAGGCGGCGCGGATCAGCGGTCAGCCCCTTTGCATCCTTCGGCACCGCGAACAGGGTGATACCGCCGTCGGTTTTCGCCGCGACGATGCTCATGTCGGCGACATGGCCGTGGAGGACGAAGCTTTTCTTGCCGTCCAATCGAAAGCCGTTTCCGGCGCGTGTCGCGGTGGTGGCGATGCGGTCGGGGCGGTGCTTGGCACCCTCGTCGATCGCGAGTGCGACGATCGCCTCGCCGCCGGCGATGGCGGGGAGCCAGCGGCCCGCCTGCGTGCCGCCCGCCTTCGCCAGCGCGGCGACCGCGCCGACGCTGGTCGCGAGGAAGGGCGACGGGGTCAGGTTGCGGCCGATTTCCTCGAGCACGATGCCCGCTTCCATATGCCCCATGCCGAGCCCGCCATGCGCCTCCGGCACCAGCATGCCGGGCAGGCCCATTTCGGTGAACTGCGCCCACAGGTCGCGCGAGAAGCCGGTGGCGTCGGCCTCGTCGCGCAGCTTGCGGAGGTGCGAGACGGGGGCCTGTTCGGCCACGAAGGGCGCGACGCTGTCCTTGAGCATCGCCTGATCGTCATTGTGATACAAGGGCATGGGTCAGGCTCCGGGCAAATCGAGGATACGCTTGGCGATGACGTTGAGCATCACTTCGCTCGTGCCGCCTTCGATCGAATTGGCCTTGGTGCGCAGCCACGCGCGCGGGCGGGCGCCGCCCTTCGTTTCGGGGCTGTCCCATTCGAGCGCTTCGCTGCCACCGCCCGACATGACGAGTTCGTGGCGGCGCTTGTTGAGCTCGGTCCCGACATATTTCATCATGTTCGACGAGGCGGGGTGCGCGCGGCCGGTCTTCCACATGTCCATGAAGCGTTCGCCCATCGCGCGATAGGCAAAGACATCGACGTCGAACGCCGCCATTTCGGCGCGCAGGATCGGATCGTCGAGTTCGCCATGGTCGTTCTTGCCGATCGCCTTGGCAAAGGTGCCGCCGATGCTGACCATATCGCCGCCGGCACCGCCGCCCGAGATCATCTCGCGTTCGTGGCCGAGGAGATATTTGGCGACGTCCCAGCCGCGGTTAATCTCGCCGACGAACTGCGTCTTGGGCACTTCGACATCGTCGAAGAAGGTTTCGCAGAAGGGCGAATTGCCCGAAATCAGCAGGATCGGCTTGGTCGTGACGCCCTTGCTCTCCATGTCGAAGAGCATGAAGGTGATGCCCTGATATTTGTTCGCCTTGTCGGTGCGGACGAGGCAGAAGATCCAGTCGGCCTTGTCGGCATAGCTGGTCCAGATCTTCGATCCGTTGACGACCCAGTGATCGCCGTTGTCCTCGCCCAAGGTCTGCAGGGAGACGAGGTCGCTGCCCGAGCCGGGTTCCGAATAGCCCTGGCACCAGCGGATTTCACCGCGCGCGATCTGGTTCAGATAATGGACCTTCTGCTCTTCGGTCCCGAATTTGAGCAGCGCGGGGCCAAGCATCCAGATGCCGAAGCTGTCGAGCGGCGAGCGCGCGTTGATGCGCTTCATTTCCTGTTTCAGGATCTTGGTCTGTTCGGGAGTCAGCCCGGCGCCGCCATATTCCTTCGGCCAATCGGGAACGGTGTAGCCCTTTGCGGCGCAGGCTTCGAGCCATTGTTTCTGGGCGTCATTCTTGAAAACCCATTTGCGGCCGCCCCAGCACACATCGCCCTCGTCGCGGACGGGTTCGCGCATTTCGGGGGGACAATTGGCTTCCAGCCAGGCGCGCACTTCGGCGCGAAAAGCGTCCTGATCGCTCATCTTTCGGGCTCCTCTTCTGGCGCGCAAACTAAGGGGAGTCGCCCGGTTTACGCAAGCGTCAACTTGGCTGCGCCGCGCTGCCGTTACGGCGCCGTAGCGTCCGATTGCGGGCCGTTGACGCGCCCTCCCATGCGCCTAAGCTAAGTGGCAAAAGAAAACGGGAGAGCAGGAAATGCGATTCGCAGGCAAGGTCGCCGTCGTCACCGGCGCAGCATCGGGTATCGGCAAGGCGGCCGTTCTGAAACTCGCGGGCGAAGGCGCCCATGTTTTCGCCGCCGACATCGACGAGGCGGGCGGTCAGGCGCTTGCCGCGGCGTCGAACGGCCGGATCGAATTCATACGGTGCGACGTCACCGTCGCGTCGGATATCGAAGCGCTGATGGACGAGGCCGCGAAGCGCGGCGGCGGCATCGACATCGTGTTCAACAATGCTGCCGCAGGCGGCGACCGCGCCCCGATCGACGAAATCACGCCCGACGGATGGGACTGGACGATGAACCTCGTCCTCAAATCGGTCGCGATGGGCATCCGCTATGCCGCGCCCCATATGAAGGGCCGCAAAGGCGCCGCGATCGTCAACACTGCGAGCGTCGCGGCGCTCGGCGCCGGCTATTCGCCGACCGCCTATGCCGTCGCCAAGGCGGGCGTGCTGCATCTGACCAAGGTCGCGGCGACCGATCTTGCCCAATATGGCATCCGCGTGAACGCGATCTGCCCCGGCTTCATCAACACCAATATCTTCACCACCTCGCTCGAGGTGCCCGACGAAAGCAAGGATGCGGCCAAGGCGGTGATTGCCGAAATGAGCGCGCATGCGCAGCCGGTCGCGCGCGGCGGTCAGCCCGACGATATCGCGAACGCCGTCGCCTATCTGGCGAGCGAGGAGGCGAGCTTCATGACCGGCACGCATATGCTGGTCGATGGCGGCCTGACGATCGGCCAGCGCCACGCCTGGGATCCCGAAGCGCCGGGCCTGTTCGACGCCCTGATAGCCATGGAGGATGCGGCCAAGGCCGGAGCCGCCGCGTGACCGCCGAGACCCCGGCGCAGGCGCGCCTGCCGCTCGGGCTCAAATTATTCCACGGCCTCGGCAGTGTTGCCTATGGGGTCAAGGACAACGGCTTTTCGACCTTCCTGCTGATCTTCTACAGCCAGGTGGTCGGGCTCGATGCGAGCCTTGTTTCGCTGGCGCTGATGTTCGCGCTGCTCGCCGATGCCTTCGTCGATCCGCTGATCGGCTATTTTTCGGACCGCACCTATACGCGCTGGGGCCGCCGCCATCCGTGGCTCTATCTCGCGCCGCTGCCGCTCGGGCTCGCATGGATGCTGCTGTGGTCGCCGCCCGACGATCATACGCATATCTTTGCCTATCTCGTCGTCGTCGCGGTGCTCGTGCGCACGCTGGTATCGTGCTGCGAAGTGCCGTCGCAATCGCTCGTCGCCGAACTGACAAGCGATTATGACGAGCGCACCGCGCTGGTCCGATTCCGCTTCCTCTTCGCCTGGGGCGGCGGGCTGCTCGTCTTCTTCCTCGCCAACACGGTCTTCCTGCGCCCCGACGCGACGCACAAGTTCGGGCAGCTCAATCCTGCGGGCTACTGGCTCTACGGCCTGTGCGGGGCGATCATCATGGCGGTGACGGTTTTCATCTCCGCGCTCGGCCAGCATCGGCGCATAGCGCATCTGCCCGCGACGAAGCCCGAACCCGGAACGCCCCGGCGCGCCTTTGCCGAGATTTGGGAATCGCTGCGCCACCCGGCGGCGCTGATCCTGCTCGGCGCCTCGCTGATCGCGATTTCGAGCACGCAGATGACCTTCACCATCTCGAACTTCCTCTATCTTTATGTCTGGCGCTTTTCCGATGGCGCGTTCGCGGCATTGCCGTGGCTGCTGATGGTCAGCGTCCTGCTGTCCTTCGTGTTTGTGCAGCCACTCCACCACCGGTTCGGCAAGAAACGCGTCGCGGTGGTCTGCGGGATCATCAGCACGATGTTCTGGGTGGCGCCGTTCGGCCTGTTCCTTTCGGGCCATTGGCCGGGAACCGGCTCCGCCTTTTCGAGCAATCTGCTGATGGGCTTCATCCTCGTTTCCAACGTCAACGCGGTGATGGTGATGATCTCCGCACAGTCGATGCTCGCCGACGTCGTCGAAGCGTCGCAGGTCGAAACCGGACGCCGCACCGAAGGCGTGTTCGCCGCCGGCTGGATGTTCGTCCAGAAATGCGCCACCGCCGTAGGGATCGGCCTCACCGGCCTGCTGATAAGCCTGTCGGGCCTGCCGGCGAAAGCCGTTCCCGGCGAGGTTGCACCGCAAGTGGTCGACCGGCTGGTCGTCAGTTACAGCCTGATCGTGATCGTCGCGACGATCCTGTCGACGTGGATCTTCGCGCGCTTCCCGATCAACCGCGCCGACCATGAAGCCCGCGTCGCCGCGCTGTCCGCATCCGAAACGATCGCGCTGCAATGAGCGCCAATATTCTCCCCGGCGCGCTGCCGACGCGCGTCAAGGTGGCGCATGGCGTGGGTGCCGTAACACTCGGAATCAAGGAGTCGGGGCTCACCACCTTCTTCATGATCTATTACAACCAGGTGCTCGGTTTCGATCCGCGCGTCGTGTCGCTCGTGTTGATCGGCGCGATGCTTGTCGATGCGATCGTCGATCCGATGATCGGCCGGCTGTCGGATGCGACGCGAACCCGGCTTGGACGGAGGCTGCCCTGGCTTTACGGCGCCGCTCTGCCGATGGCGATCGTGTGGACGCTGCTGTGGGTGTCGCCCGATATCGCAAAACATTCGACGTTGGGCCTGTTCCTCAATGTCGTGGCCGTGCGCATATTGGTGTCGGCGTGCGAAATTCCCTCGATCTCGCTCGTCGCCGAACTGACCCGCGATTATGACGAGCGCACCGCCTTGATGCGCTATCGCTTTCTGTTCGGCTGGCTGGGCGGCCTGCTTGCCGTCGCGCTTGCCTATAATGTCTTTCTGGTCTCCGACGATCCCGCGCGCAGCGGCTTGCTCGAGACATCCGGCTATACCGCCTACGGTCTGTTCGGCGCCGCCATGATCTTGCTGACGACGCTGGCGTCGGCATTCGGTCAGCAACGCCGCATCCTGTCGCTGCCGCCTCCGCCGCGCAGGCCGCACGGCCATTCGATGCTCGCCGACATCCTGCTTGCCTTTCGCAACCCGGCGTTTCTTGCGCTGGCGTCCGGCGCGCTGTTCGTCACGGGCGCCTATGCGACGACGATCGCGTCGACCAATTATATGATGCTCTATGTCTGGCAACTCAGCGACGCACAGCTGCGTTTCTATCCTGTCGGGCTCGCCATCGCGGTCTTCGGCGCTTTCGCGGCGGTCGGCCATGCGCACCGCCGCTTTGGCAAGCGCGACAGCGCGATCGGTGCCGCGCTCGCGAGTGGCGCGATCGCCTTCCTGCCCTATGCCGCGCGCAATCTGGGCTGGTGGCCCGATCTCGGCGGATGGTCTTCCATGATGCTTCTGCTGTCGTTGCAGACCCTGTCGCTGTTCGGGTTGGTGGTGGCAACCATTTCCACCTCGTCGATGGTTGCGGAGATCGTCGAAGCGCATGAGGTCGATCATGGCACGCGGATCGAGGGTGTCTTCTTCGCCGGCTATCTGATGGTCCAGAAATTCGGGCAGGCGCTCGGCATCTTTCTCGTCGGCCAGCTTGTCGCCTTTGCAGGGTTGAGTGATCAAGTGCGGCCCGAGGACTGGCCAGCCAGCACGGCCGCGGCAATGGCGTGGATTTTCGCCGGATTGATGATTTTGATTTCGGTCATGGCGACCATTGGCCTGCGGCGGTATCCGATCGACCGGGCCAGCCACGAGGCACGGCTCGCCGCCCTCGCCTCGACGGGCGGCGCAGCGGCCGATAGCCAAGGGCCGCGGCCGTGACGGAAGATTGCGCGGGCAGCGATGCCGGGGCAATTTTCTGCGCCGCGGGTCTTGGCAAAGGGGGGCGAATCGGTCCAAAGGCTTACGTGAACGTAAAGGGAAAGGATGCAGCGATGGATTTCGACTTCACCGACCGGCAGGTGCACTGGCGCGACCGGGTGCGCGAGTTCATCGACCGCAAGATCCGCCCCGCCGTTGCGACCTACAAACAGCAGGATGCGAGCGGCGACCGCTGGAAAGTCATCCAGGTGGTCGAGGATCTGAAGGCCGAGGCGAAGGCCGCTGGCATCTGGAACCTGTTCATGCCGCCGCGCAGCAGTGCGCACCACCATGTCGACGAGACGTTCGAATTCGAAGGCCCGGGGCTCACCAACCTTGAATATGCGCTGTGCGCCGAGGAAATGGGCCGCGTCGGCTTCGCGAGCGAGGTATTCAACTGCTCGGCGCCCGACACGGGCAATATGGAAGTCTTCCACCGCTATGGCACCCGCGCGCAGAAGGACAGATGGCTCGCCCCACTGATGAATGGCGAGATTCGGTCGGCCTTCCTGATGACCGAACCCGCGGTCGCCTCGTCCGATGCGACGAACATCGAAACGCGGATCGAACGCGACGGCGACGACTATGTCATCAACGGCGTCAAATGGTGGTCGTCGGGCGCGGGCGATCCGCGCTGCAAGGTCGCGATCGTCATGGGCAAGACCGACTTCGGCGCCAAGCGCCACGCGCAGCAGTCGATGCTGGCGGTCCCGATGGACGCGCCGGGCATCAACATCCTGCGCCACCTGCCCGTGTTCGGCTATGACGATGCGCCGCACGGTCATATGGAAATCGAGCTCAAGGACGTTCGCGTCAAGGCCGAGGATGCGATGCTGCTCGGCGAAGGCCGCGGCTTCGAGATTGCGCAGGGCCGCCTCGGGCCCGGGCGTATCCACCATTGCATGCGCACGATCGGCGTCGCCGAAGAAGCGCTCGAACGGATGTGCAAGCGGCTCCAGTCGCGCGTCGCCTTCGGCAAGACCGTGGCCGAGCACAGCATCTGGGAACAGCGCATCGCGCGGGCGCGCATCGACATCGAAATGACGCGCCTCCTTTGCCTGAAGGCCGCCGACATGATGGACAAGGTCGGCAACAAGTCGGCCGCGGCCGAGATCGCGATGATCAAGGTGCAGGCGCCGAACATGGCGCTGCAGATCATCGACGATGCGATCCAGGCGCATGGCGGCGGCGGCGTCAGCGAAGATTTCGGCCTCGCCAAAATGTACGCCGGCCAGCGCACGCTGCGTATCGCCGACGGTCCCGACGAAGTCCACGCCCGCGCCATCGCGCGCATCGAACTGGCGAAACATTCGCCCGCCGCGCAGGATGATCGTTTCTCGTCGGGCGACATCGGCGTTACGCGTTAAACCGTCCTACGTCCGTTCGTGTCGCGCGAAGTCGAGACACGAACGGCCACAACCGGTTCTCGACGTCGCTCGAACCGAACGGAGAAGATACATTGACCAAAGCCGCCGTCCTGATCGAACCCGGCAAGCCCCTCGTCATCGAGGAGGTCGTCGTCGACAAGCCCGGCCCGCACGAGGTGCGTATCCGCACCGCCGCCTGCGGGCTTTGCCATTCGGACCTGCACTTCATCGACGGCGCCTATCCGCACCCCCTGCCCGCCATCCCCGGCCATGAAGCTGCCGGGATCGTCGAGGCGGTGGGTAGCGAAGTCCGCACGGTGAAGCCGGGCGACGCGGTCGTCACCTGCCTCAGCGCCTTTTGCGGCCATTGCGAATATTGCGTTACCGGTCGCATGTCGCTGTGCCTAGGCGGCGAGACGCGCCGACCGGCCGGATCGGCACCGCGCATCACGCGCCCCGACGGATCGCCGGTGAACCAGATGCTCAACCTCAGCGCCTTTTCGGAGGTGATGCTGGTCCACGAACATGCGTGCGTCGCGATCGATCCCGAAATGCCGCTCGACCGCGCGGCGGTGATCGGCTGCGCGGTCACGACCGGCGCGGGCACCATCTTCAACGCGTGCAAGGTGACGCCGGGCGAAACGGTCGCGGTCGTCGGTTGCGGCGGCGTCGGGCTCGCGACGATCAACGCCGCCAAGATCGCAGGCGCCGGACGCATCATCGCCGCCGACCCGGTTCCCGAAAAGCGCGAACTGGCGATTAAGCTCGGCGCAACCGATGTCATCGACGCGCTCGCCGACGATGCCGCCAAACAGATCGTCGAAATGACCAAGGGCGGCGTCGACCATGCGGTCGAAGCGGTCGGGCGCCCCGCCTCCGCCAGCCTCGCGGTTGCGTCGCTGCGCCGCGGCGGCACCGCGACGATCCTGGGCATGATGCCGCTGTCCGAAAAGGTCGGACTGGGCGCGATGGATCTGCTTTCGGGCAAGAAGCTGCAGGGCGCGATCATGGGCGGCAACCGCTTCCCGGTCGACATTCCGCGGCTGGTCGATTTCTACCTGCGCGGCCTGCTCGATCTCGACAGCATCGTTGCCGAGACGATCCCGCTCGACCGGGTCAACGAAGGCTTCGACAAGATGCGAAAGGGCGATGCCGCGCGGTCGGTGATCGTGTTCGACCAATGACGGAAACAATCGACGCGCAAAAGGCCTTCAGCGGCACCGTCGCGCCCGAGGGGGCCGACGTCCTCGACGAAGCGAAGCTGACCGCCTGGATGGAAGCCAATGTCGAAGGGTTCGAAGGCCCGCTGACGCAGAGCAAATTTGCCGGCGGCCAGTCGAACCCGACCTACAAGATTTCGGCGCCGTCGGGCAATTATGTGCTGCGGCGCAAACCCTTCGGTCCGCTGCTCCCCTCGGCGCACGCCGTCGACCGCGAATATAAGGTGCAGGCTGGGCTTCACAAAATGGGCTATCCGGTCGCGCGCCAATATGGCCTGTGCACCGACGACAGCGTGGTCGGCAGCTGGTTCTATGTGATGGGGATGGTCGACGGCCACACCATCTGGGACGGATCGATGCCGGGGTCGACCCCCGAAAACCGCCGCGCGACCTATTTCGCAATGATCGACGCGCTCGCCGCACTGCACAGTGTCGATGTCGAAGCCGCCGGGCTTTCGGACTTCGGCAAGCCGGGCAATTATTTCGGGCGCCAGGTCGATCGCTGGACCAAGCAGTACCGGCTGTCCGAGACCGAGACGATGGACGAGATGGAGCGGCTGATCGAATGGCTGCCCGCGACCTTGCCCGAACAGACGCGCACCAGCGTCGTCCACGGCGATTACCGGATCGACAATATGATCTGGGCCAAGGACCGGCCCCAGGTGCTGGCGGTGCTCGACTGGGAGTTGTCGACGCTTGGCGATCCGCTCGCCGATTTCACCTATGTCGCAATGGCTTGGGTGACCGAAAATGGCGGCCGTTCCGGGGTGATGGACCTCGACCGCGCGGCGCTGGGCATTCCCGAACTCGACGAGGTGGTCGATCGCTATTGCGCCGCGACCGGGCGCGACAGCGTTCCCGACATGAACTGGTATTTCGCCTATAATTTCTTCCGCCTCGCCGGCATCATGCAGGGGATCAAGATGCGCGTCATCGACGGCACCGCATCGTCGGCCCATGCCAAGGCAATGTCCGAACGCGTCCTGCCGCTGGCGCAAAAGGCGTGGCACTTCGCGCAGCAGGCCGGCGCATGAGCCTGTTCGACATGACCGGGCAGGTCGCGCTGATCACCGGATCGTCGCGCGGCATCGGCAAGGCGACCGCCGAAGCGATGGCCGAACAGGGCGCCAAGGTGGTCATCTCGAGCCGCAAGCAGGATGCGTGCGATCAGACCGCGGCGGCGATCAACGCGCGCTTTGGCGAAGGGACCGCGATTGCGGTTGCCGCGAACATCTCGTCGAAGGAGGATCTGCAGCATCTCGTCGACGCGACACGCGCCGCCTTCGGCAAGATCACCGCGCTCGTCTGCAACGCGGCGTCGAACCCCTATTACGGCCCCGGCCTTGGAATCAGCGACGACCAGTTCCGCAAGATCATGGACAATAATATCCTGTCCAATCACTGGCTGATTTCGATGGTCGCCCCCGAAATGCTGGAGCGGGGCGAAGGATCGATCACGATCATCAGTTCGATCGGCGGGCTCAAGGGATCGCCGATCATCGGGGCCTACGGGATTTCCAAGGCGGCGGACATGCAGGTGGCGCGCAATTTCTCGGTCGAATTCGGTCCGAGGGGTGTCCGCGTCAATTGCATCGCGCCCGGCCTGATCCGCACCGACATGGCGCGCGCGCTGTGGGAAAATGAAGAGAATCTTCGGCGTTCCACCGCGGCTTCGACGCTGAAGCGCATCGGCGAACCGCACGAGATCGCCGGCGCGGCGGTCTTTCTTGCCAGCAAGGCGGGGGCATTCACAACCGGCCAGACCATCGTCTGCGATGGCGGAGCCACGATATCGGGAGGCGCATGATGGGCGCATTGGACGGCAAGATCGCGATCATTACCGGCGCGGGCAGCGGCATCGGCCGGGCAAGCGCGCTGCGCTTCGCCGCCGAAGGCGCGAAACTCGTCATCGGCGACAAGAGCGCGGCGGTGCATGACACGACGCAGGCGGTAAAGGACGCAGGCGGCACCGTCGTCGCGCTGGAAATCGATGCCGGGGTCGAGGCCGATGTTGCACGGCTGGTCGCGACCGCACAGGAAAATTACGGCGGGGTCGACATCGCCTTCGCCAACGCCGGGATCATCGGCGACATGGGCGGCATCTTCGACATCTCGCCCGAGGCCTGGGCCGAAACGCTGCGCGTCAATCTGATCGGCCCGGCGCTGATGGTCAAGCATGCGGGCAAGGCGATGGTCGATCAGGGCCGCGGCGGCGCGATCCTGCTGACCGCCAGTGTCGCGGGGATCAATTCGGGCGCCGGCCCGGCCGCCTATTCGGCGTCGAAGGCGGGGGTTATCAACCTCGCCAAGACCGCGGCGCAGCAGATGACGTCGGCCAATGTGCGCGTCAACGCGATCTGCCCCGGCCTCACCGAAACCGGGATGACCAAACCGACCTTCGACTATGCAAAGGAGAAGGGCGTCACCCACAAGATCGGCCAGCTCAACCCGCTGAAGCGCGCCGGCCAGCCCGAAGAGCTCGCCAATGTCGCGCTCTTCCTGCTCAGCGACCAGGCAAGCTACGTCAACGGACAGGCGATTGCGGTTGACGGGGGCCTCACCAGCTCGCACCCGGTGACGCGCCAGCTTCTCGGCCAGACATCGCACTAAGGACGACGCCCCATGGGTCACGGATTCGATACCGCGCGGCTGGACCGCATTCCCGCCTTTCTCGACGCCAAATATGTCGGCGCCGGCCGCCTGCCGCATGCGGCGACGCTGGTGTCGCGGCGCGGCGAGATCGCGCATCTGTCGTGCATCGGCGAGGCGCGTCCGGGCGAGGCGCTGAAGGAGGATGCGATCTTCCGCATCGCCAGCATGACCAAGCCGATCACCAGCACCGCCTTCATGATGCTGGTCGAGGAGGGCAAGGTCGCGCTGTCCGACCCGCTGGTCAAATTTTGCCCCGAGTTCAAGGACACCGGCGTCTTCGTTGCGGGCGGCGGCAATGTGCCCTTCCTGACCCGGCCGCCGGTGCGCCCGATCCTGATGGTCGACCTGCTGCGCCATACCGCCGGCCTCACCTACAGCTTTCAGGAGCGCACCCCCGTCGACGCCGCCTATCGCAAGACCAAGATCGATGATTTCGATGCCGATTATACGATGGACAGCTTCATCGCGGGGCTCGCGAAAATTCCGCTGCAGTTCGATCCCGGCGCGCACTGGAATTATTCGATGGCGACCGACGTCCTAGGCGCAGTGATCGAGCGAATCGAGGGCAAGCCCTTTGCCCAAGTGCTGCAAGAGCGCATCTTCGGCCCCCTCGGCATGGTCGATACCGGGTTCAAGGTGCCTGCGGACAAACAGCATCGGCTGACCGACTGCTACGCCTTCGACCCGAAGGACAAGATGAAGGGCTTCGACAGCGGCGACCGTAGCCGCTGGGCAAAGGACCGCAGCTTTCATTCGGGCGGCGGCGGGCTCGTCTCGACGCTCGCCGACTATCACCGTTTCTGCCTGATGCTGCTCGGCGGCGGCAAGCTGGACGGCACGCGGATCATCAGCCGCAAGACGCTCGCCCTGATGACCGCGAACCACCTCGTCGGCGGCGGAGACCTGACGCAGCATAGCGTCGGCATCTTTTCCGAGGACGAAAATGCCGGGGTCGGCTTCGGGCTCGGCTTCGCGGTCACGCTCGACCCGGCGGCGGCGGGCATTCCCGGTTCGGCGGGCGATTTCTATTGGGGCGGCATGTTTTCGACCGGCTTCTTCGTCGATCCGATCGAAGAAATCTGCATGGTGTTCATGACCCAGCTCATGCCCTCGTCCACCTATCCCGTGCGGCGCGAGGTCAAGACCCTCGTCCACGCCGCGATCGACGACTGAAATGATGTATATGTTCGAATGAAAATGCCTGTGTCCCCGCGAAGGCGGGGACCCATCTCCTGACGGTGCCAAATCGTGCCGTCCGGTGATGGACCCCCGCCTTCGCGGGGGCACAAGGCTTTGCTGACAGGCTTTAGATTGAGAGGAGCTTTCCCATGTCCGATGAAACCCCCGTTTCCGTCACGATGCAGAAGGATGGCGAGATCGCCGTCGTCATCGTCAACAATCCCCCGGTCAACGCCCTGTCGTGGCATGTCCGGCAGGGGCTGAAGGATAATTTCGAAGCCGCGCTTGCCGATGACGGCGTCAAGGCGATCGTGCTGCGCTGCGATGGCGCAACCTTCATCGCCGGCGCCGACATCAGCGAATTCGGCAAGCCGCCGCGCGGTCCCGATTTCAACGCCGTACTCAACATGATCGAAGCCGCGACCAAACCGGTCGTCGCCGCGATCCACGGCACCGCGCTCGGCGGCGGCCTCGAAACCGCGCTCGTCTGTCATTATCGCGTCGCGGTCCCGTCGGCGAAGCTCGGCGTGCCCGAGGTGAAGCTGGGCCTGCTGCCCGGCGCGGGCGGCACGCAGCGCCTGCCGCGCGTCGTCGGGGTCGAAGCCGCCGCGACGATGACCTCGCTCGGCGACCCCGTCCCCGCGCCACGCGCGAAGGAGATGGGCCTTGTCGACGAACTGGCGGGTGAGGACAGCCTTGCCGCCGACGCGATCGCCTTTGCCCGCGCCAAGATCGCCGACGGACCGCGTCCGACGCGCGAGCGCGCCGTGTTCGGCGACGTCGGCGTCATCGAAAAGCTGAAGACCGCGAACGCGAAGCGCTGGCGCGGGTTCGAGGCGCCTTATGCGAACCTCGCCTGCGTCGAGGCGGCGACGCGCCTGCCCTTCGACGAAGGGCTCGCCTTCGAACGCCAGGAATTCATGAAGCTGATGATGGGCAGCCAGTCGGCGGCGCAGCGCCACATCTTTTTCGCCGAACGCCAGGCGGCGAAGATCGACGGCCTGCCCAAGGACACGCAGCTGCGCGACATCAAGAAGGTCGGCATCATCGGTGCCGGCACGATGGGCGGCGGCATCATGATGAATTTCCTGCAAAAGGGCTTTCCCTGCACCATCGTCGAGATGCAGCAGGAAGCGCTCGACCGCGGTCTGGGCGTGGTGCGCAAAAATTATGATGCCAGCGCCGCGAAGGGCCGCTTCAAGCCCGAACAGGTCGATCAGATGATGGGGCTCATCACCCCCGCACTCGAACTCGACGCGCTCGCCGACTGCGATCTCATCATCGAGGCGGTCTACGAGAATATGGACGTCAAAAAGGACATCTTCGGCAAGCTCGACAAGATCGCAAAGCCCGGCGCCATTCTGGCGTCGAACACCAGCTACCTCGACGTCAACGAGATTGCGGCGTCGACGAGCCGACCCGGCGACGTGCTCGGCATGCACTTCTTTTCGCCCGCCAATGTGATGAAGCTGCTCGAAGTGGTGCGCGGCGACAAGACCGCGCCCGACGTGCTGGCGACCGCGATGGCGATCGGCAAGAAGATCGGCAAGGTCGCCGTCGTCGCCGGCGTCTGCCACGGCTTCATCGGCAACCGCATGCTCGCACCGCGCCAGATCGAGGCGCAGAAGCTGTTGCTCGAAGGCGCGACCCCGGCGCAGGTCGACAAGGTGCATGTCGATTTCGGCATGCCGATGGGACCGTTCCAGATGAGCGACCTTGCCGGCGTCGACATCGGCTGGCACCGCGACCCGAACCGGATCGAAAGCATCCGCGACGCGCTGTGCGCCGAGGGCCGCTGGGGCCAGAAGAAGCAGGCGGGCTTCTATGACTATGACGACAAGCGCAATCCGTCGGAAAGCCCGCGCGTTGCCGAGATCATCGAGGAGTTCCGCCAGAAGGCGGGCATCCAGAAGCGCGAGATCAGCGATCAGGAAATCGTCGAACGCACGCTCTATCCGATGGTCAACGAAGGCGCCCTGATCCTCGCCGAAGGCAAGGCACAGCGCGCGAGCGACATCGATGTGGTGTGGATCTATGGCTATGGCTGGCCGGTCTATCGCGGCGGTCCGATGTTCTGGGCTGGCCTCGAAGGCACCGACAAGATCGCCGCGGCGCTGGAAAAGCACGGCTTCACGGTGGCACCGCTGCTCGCCGAGAAGGCCGCGGCGAAAGCGGGCTTCTAAGCCAGAACGAAACGAAGAAAGGGCCGCCTGTCCCCGCTTGGGTCAGGCGGCCCTTCTTTTCTCAAAATCACGGCGACCGCCCGCAAAAACAGCAGCGATTCAGGGTTAAGATCATGGCGGCATCGGCCGTTAGGGCAGAGCATGAATGCCATGTCCTTCGCCCTCGCCCTGCTCGTCGCCGCGGGCGCACCGACGGCGGCGCAAGCCCCGCCGCCGCAGGCAAGCGCCGTGGGCATCGCCCGCGCGCGCATAGTGGCACCCGCAGAGGTGCGGCGGGTGAACGGCCGGCTGGAATTGCGCGCCGGCGACAGCAAAGCGCCCACGCAAGTGCATCGCACCAAAAGGCTCGATGGCGGCGAGACAGCGGATTTTTATTGAAATGGTGCCGGGCCGAAGTGGGTCCGGTTATCGACCGAACTCCGTCATTCAAAATGACCGGAGCGATTCCCGTTTGCGGACATTCGCCCGTTGGATAAAAGCGAGAAATGACAGAGCACGCCTCCTCCCGGTTTGGCCGTTTTGTCGAAAAAATCGCGAGCAGGATCGCCGTTATCGGGGCGATCTGTATTTCTGTGGCGCTTGCCTCAGTGCCATTAGGATTAGAGTATAGCATACCGCTCTACATGGCTGCGGGGGCGATGTTTCTCATCGCTGAGCTTTTCATTGTGCGGTGGATGTTTGGTAAGGGGATGAGATCGACCAAGGATTTAGGGTTCGAGTCGAACAGGCAGGCCCTAAAATATGGACTATTCATGCAAGGGATGGATTGGCGTCTTTCTGCGGTCGCCGTTTACGGGCTGCTTGCTTCTATTGTCCTTGGCTTTCTTGGCATAGGACAATTCGTATCTGGAGCGATGCTGCTTTCATTTGCAACTTTTGGGGCAGTTGCCCAAGCTATGCGGCTCAACTGCTTTTGGCCAGCGGACGCCAAAACCTGACGGTCCGCTCTCCACCCCAAATCGGCCATCCGCTCTCCGACTGGCGACCTTCCGTACGCAAAAAGATGCCCCGGCTGTGGGGAGCCGGGGCATCCGATCAGGCTATTAAAGGGACCAACCAAATATAGCCTGAGATGTTTGCGATGTTCCGCGCTTAGCGCAGCAGGTTCATCACACCCTGGGCGCTCTGGTTCGCCTGGGCGAGCATCGCCGTCGAAGCCTGCGACAGGATCTGCGCCGCCGCCAGCTTCGTCGATTCAGCCGAGAAGTCGGCATCTTCGATGCGCGAGCGCGATTCGTCCAGATTGGTGACACGCGACGTCAAATTATCGACAGCCGCTTCAAGACGGTTCTGCTGCGCACCGAGGTTGGCGCGTTCGCCGGCGACCGTGGTGATCGCGGTGTCGAGCGTCGCCAGTGCACCGGTCGCGTTGGAAGCCGTGGCAACCGAAAGCCCGTTGACGCCCAGCGTCGTCGCATCGAGCTTGCCGATCGTGATGTTCACCTTTTCACCGGTGTTGATGCCGGTCTGGATATCGAAGCCTGAGGTGACGCTGCCGTCGAGCAGTTTGTTGCCGTTGAACGTCGTCTGGCCGACGATGTCGCCGATCTGCGAGATCAGCGCGGTAACTTCCTTCTGCACCAGACCGCGGTCGTCATCGCTGAGAGTACCGGTCGAAGCCTGCATCGCCAGGTCGCGCATACGAACCAGGATGTCCGAAACGCTGCCAGCAGCGCTGTCGGCGGTCTGCGCCAGCGAAATGCCGTCGTTGGCATTGCGGATCGCCTGGGTGAAGCCGCGCGAGGCAGCCTGCATGCGAGTTGCGACGGCGAGGCCGGCGGCGTCGTCCTTGGCGCTGTTGATGCGCTTGCCGCTCGACAGACGTTCCATAGCCTGCGACTGCATGCGATTGGCAACACGCGAGCTGTTCTGGGCGCGAAGCGCGCTCACATTGGTGTTGATGACAGTCATAATGTTCCTTTCCGGCCCCTTGGCCATTCCCGTGGTGTGAGGGCTCAGCGAGCGGTCACGAAAGCTGTAACGGCGGCGGCGGCGGCGGATTAAGCCGGCGCGTCAAAAAAACGCCGCGGAGCGCGGGGCGCGACAGAAGCACTCTATCAAACATCTGTTTTTCAACGAAAAGAATTTTTGGCACGGGCTTTGCATTACTCTTTGTGCGTGCGGCGAACCGCCGCGCACCAGGACGGATGAAAGCTTATGAGCACGATTGACCAGAGCCGACTGCTGCAAATGCGCAGTTCGATTCTCAATCAGAACCAGGCGCTGCAACGCGCCGCCGGCGGCGCGGCTGCGGGCGGCGCCGCGGGTGCCGGTGCGGCACCCGATTTCGGATCGGCGATCGCCAGCGCACTGCAGCAAGTGAATACCCAGCAGGCGAAGGCGAGCGACCTCAGCGAAGCCTATGAACGCGGCGACACGCACGACATCGTCAGCGTAATGATCGAACGCCAGAAGGCCTCGCTCGGCTTCGAAACCACGTTGCAGGTCCGCAACAAGCTGCTGTCCGCCTATCGCGACATCATGAACATGCCGGTGTAATCCATGGCCGAAGCTCAACTCCTTGCCCCCGTTGCCGATACGAACCGGCTGCCCCTCCCCGCGATGGGTGGCCGCTTTGCGCCGGTCCAGCAGTTCGTCCGCCAGCCCGCCGTCCAGCGCGCCCTGCCCGCGATCGCCACGACGACCGCGATCGGCCTTGCCGCGCTCGCCTATTTCATGACCCAGTCGGCGCCGCAGGCGCAGCTCTTCGCCGGGCTCGACGACAGCGACAAGGCCGCCGTCGCCGACGCGCTCCAGTCGCAGGGGATCGGCCACACCATCGATCCGACGACCGGCGCGCTGACCGTCGATGCCGACAAACTGTATCAGGCGCGCATCGCGCTCGCCGGGCAGGGATTGCCCAAGGCGCAGCCGAGCGGAGACAGCCTGATCGCCTCGCTCCCGATGGGGTCGAGCCGCGCGATCGAAGGCGAAACGCTGCGCTCGGCGCGCGAAGCCGATCTTTCCCGCACGATCGAGACGATCGACGCGGTCAAGACCGCGCGCGTCCACATCGCCGCCGCCGAACCCAGCCTGTTCGTCCGCGACGACAAGCCCGCCACCGCGTCGGTGATGCTGACGCTGCAGAACGGCCGCAGCCTCAGCGACGCGCAGGTTCAGGGCATCCGCTTCCTCGTCGCCTCTTCGGTTCCCGGCATGAACGCCGACGAGGTCCAGGTGATCGACCAGCGCGGCGCCCTGCTTTCCGACGGCGCCAGCAGCGGCGACATGAAGAGCTTCCAGCTTCAGATGCAGATGGAGGACCGTTTCCGCCGCGCGCTCGAAACGCTGCTCGGCCCGATGCTCGGTTCGGGCAATTATTCGGTCGAGGTCCACGCCGACGTCGACATGTCGGAAAGCCAGGCGACGCGCGAAAGCTTCCCCGAGAACGACCGCGCGCTGCGCACCGAACAGGTGAGCCGGGTCGTCAGCGGCCAGAGCACACCGCCCGCCGTCGGCATCCCCGGCGCGCTGTCGAACCAGCCGCCGCAGGCAACTACGGTTACGAACAATGCCCCCGCGCCGACGCCCGCCGGCGCGCCGACCACCGACACGCAGAGCAACGAAAATTCGGCCCGCGCCTATGAGGTCGGCCGCGAAATCTCTGTCACGCACCAGCCACAGGGCCGCCTGAAGCGCCTGTCGATCGCGGTCGCGCTCAACCAGGGTCAGAAGGCGCTGACCCAGGCCGACCTCGCCAAGATCGAGGGGCTGGTGAAAGGCGCGGTCGGATATGACCAGACGCGCGGCGACGTCGTCGCGATCAGCCAGCGTCCCTTTGCAAAGGTCGACGATGTCCCTCCAGCCTTCTACGACCAGCCGTGGTTCATGCCGCTCGCCAAGCAGATCGGCGCCGTGCTCGCTGCGCTGCTCGCCTTTCTGTTCATCGGCCGTCCGATGATCAAGTCGGCCAAGCAGCGCGCCGCCGCGCGCGCCGAACGCGATGCCGAAATCGAACAGTCGCTGCTCACCGCCACCGAAAACCGCGCCGCGCTCGACGCGCCGCGCGGCGGCAGCGCAATCACGCTCGAGATGATCGAGGCCGCGCCAAGCTATGAAGCGCGCGCCAATCTGGTCCGCGCCTTCGTCCGCCAGGATTCGGCGCGCGCCGCGCTCGTCGTCCGCCAGCTGATGCAGGAGGGCGCCCATGGCTGACGACATCGACGTCGCCGGCGAGATCGCACCCGCGGTCAGCCTGCGCCCCGCCATCGAAGGATCGGCCGCCGCCGCGATCCTGCTGATGCTGCTCGAGGAAGGCGACGCCGCCACGATCCTCAAGCATCTCGATCCCGATGAAGTGCGCCTTCTTGCCAAGGGCATGTTCGACGCCGCTAACGCCAGCGAAACGCAGATCGAACAGGCGCTCGACCAGTTCGTCGTGCGCAGCCGCGACGTCAGTGCGCTCGCCATCGGCGCCGAAACGCGTATCCGCACCGTCATCAATCAGGCGGTGGGCAATGTCCGCGCCGACAATATCCTGGCCGCGGTCGCGCCGCAGTCGAGCGCCGCGTCGCTCGAAATGTTGCGCTGGATGGATGTCGAGGCGATCAGCGCGCTGCTCGCCAGCGAACATCCGCAGGTCGGCGCGCTGATCCTGTCGGTGCTGATCCCCGACGTCGCAGCGCGCGCGATCGAAACGCTGGACGAAGTCCTGCAGGCCGATCTGGTGCTACGCGCGGCGCAGCTTACCACCGTCCCCGCCGCCGCGATCGAGGATCTGGAATCGGTGCTCGCCTCCGCCAATGTCGGCGGCCAGCGCGTCGCCAAGCAGCCGATCGGCGGCCCGAGCGACGTCGCGAAGATCATGAAGAAAATGCCCAAGTCGCTGTCCGAACGCACGATCCGCGCGCTCAAGAAGCAGGACAAGTTGCTCGCACAGGCGATCGAGGAAGAGATGTTCATCTTCGAAAATCTGCGCGAGCTCGACAAGAAGAGCATCGGCACGGTGCTGCGCTCGGTCGATGCCGCGATCCTTGCAGTCGCGCTCAAGGGCACCGACGCCGACATGGTCGATCTGTGCCTGTCGACGATGTCGCAGCGCGCATCGGAAACGATCCGCGACGAAATGGCCGAAATGACGATGGTCAAGCGCACCGACGTCGACGAAGCGCAGAAGTCGATCATGCAGATCGTCCGCCAGATGGCAGCATCGGGCGAGATCATGCTCGCGGGCGGGGGCGATGATTATGTCTGATCTCGCGGCCGAATCGACCGTTGCCGCGCTGGCGCATGCGATGGCGCGCGACGGCGGCTTTCGCCCGCTGCAGTTCGGCCAGCCGCGCAGCGCTCCGCTGACGCCGGTCGCCGAAGCGGCGGCCGAACCCGCCGACGACCCCTTTTCGCGCGGGCTTGCCGAAGGCCAGCGCCTCGCCGAAGCCGCCTTTGCGGTCGAACGCCAGCAATTGCTCGCGATGGTCGCCGCCGCCGAAGCGCTGCAGGACGAACCGAGCGAGGAACTGGCGCAGTTGATCGCCGAAACGGTCGAGCGGCTCGTCCGCCAGATCGTCGAAGCGGCGCCGATCGAGGCCGACTGGCTGCGCGCGCAGGCCGAAACCGCCGCCGCGATGGTCGCCGAAGCCGACAAGGCGCGCACCCTGTGGGTCAATCCCGCCGACGCCGTGCTGCTCGTCGACGCGCCGATCGCGCTGCCGATCGAGAGCGATCCGTCGATGGCGCGCGGCACCGTCCGCGTCGAAACTTCGGCCGGCTGGATCGAACATGGCCGGGCGGTCTATCTCGACGAGCTGCGTGCCGCGCTCGGCAGCCAGGGCGCCGCCGCATGACGCGCCGCCTCGCCATGTCCGCCCGCCAGTTGCTCGACCCCGTCGATCTCAGCGACGCATCGCCGCGCCGCATCGGCACGCTCGTCGCGCACGAAGGCATCATGCTGGAAGTATCGGGCTTTCCCCAGCCGCTCGGCAGCAATGTCCGCATCAGGTCGGCGAACAACGAATATGTGAACGGCGAGGTCGTGGGCTTTCGCGGACACCGCAGTCTCGTGCTGCCCTTCGACACCAACATGCCGCTCGTCACCGGCGCGCCGGTCGAACCGCATGGCGCGTCGAGCATGGTGACGGTCGGCAAGGCGCTGCTCGGCCGCATCATCGACGCGCAGGGCAATCCGCTCGACGGTCGCCCGCCGGTAAAGTCGCAGTTCCAGTGGCCGCTCGCCGGCCGCAAGGTCAATCCGCTGCGCCGCGGCCGGGTGACCAAACCGCTCAACATGGGCGTGCGTGCGATCAACGGCCTGCTCACCGTCGGCGAAGGCCAGCGCGTCGCGATCATCGCGGGGTCGGGCGTCGGCAAGTCGGTGCTGATGGGCCAGATGATCGCAGGCACCGAGTGCGACGTGATCGTCGTCGGCCTGATCGGCGAGCGCAGCCGCGAGGTCAGCGACTTCGTCGAGACCAAGCTGCCGCCCGCCGTCCGCAAGAAATCGGTGGTCGTCGCGGTTCCCGCCGACCATCCGCCGCTGCTCCGCCTGCGCGCCGCGATGCGCGCGACCGCGATCGCCGAAGCCTTTCGTCAGGACGGCAAGAAGGTGCTGCTGCTGATCGACAGCTTGACCCGCGTAGCGCACGCGCAGCGCGAGATCGGGCTGACACTGGGCGAACCGCCGACGATGAAGGGCTATCCGCCCTCAACCTTCGCGCTCATCCCCTCGCTCGTCGAACGCGCGGGCAACGACCGCCTCACCGGCGGGTCCATCACCGCGCTCTACACCGTACTCGCCGATGGCGGCGACATCGAGGATCCGGTCGTCGATTCGGCGCGCGCGATCGTCGACGGTCATATCATCCTGTCGCGCCAGCTTGCCGAACAGGGCGTCTATCCCGCGATCGACATCGCCCGGTCGCTGTCGCGCACCATGGCCGATTCGGTCGATGCCGATCACGCCGCCGCCGCCGCGCGCTTCCGCCAGCTCTGGTCCGCCTATGAAGAGAATCGCGACCTCATGTTGATGGGCGCTTATGTCGCCGGCACCGATCCGGTGCTCGACACCGCCATCGCGCGGCGCGCCGACCAGCTTGCATTCGTTACCCAGCCCGCCGGCGCCCAGGTCGATTTCCAGACCGCACGCCAGTCACTCATCGAAGGATATTCTGCATGACCGCTCGCACCGCACGCCGCAAACGTATCATTCGCGTGCGCACCGTCGAACATCAGATGGCGGAGGCCAATCTGGCGCGCGCCAATGGCGAGCTTGCGAGCCTCGTCGAGCTGTCGCGCCGCCTCGAGGCGCTGCGCGCCGACCTCGCGGTCGCCCGGGGCGTCGTCGCGGGCCGCGCGCTCAATACGGTCGGCGAGCTCGGCGTGCGGCTCGACATGGCGAAGGAAAATCTTGCAACCCCGCTGGTCAACGCCAGCGCGCGCCGCGACGAAATGGGCGTGCTCGCGCAGAGCGCGCTGATGAAGGAAGAATCGGCGGTGCGCCTCTATGAACGCAGCCGCAAGTCGGCCGAAGTCGAGATGGAACGCCGCGCCGACGCGAACCGCCCGCACCGCCGCCGCACGATGAGCCTGCGCCTGGTCGAAGGCGGCCCGGAATGATGCCCGGTCTGCCCCAGAGCGCGAGCCAGCCCGGCTTCGCGGCCTTTCTGGCCAATATCGGCCAGGCGCCGGCCAGCGGCACGGGCGAGGACGGCGGCTTCAGCCAGCTCCTCGCCGCGCTTCCCGGAGCCGCGACGATTGGCAAGACCGGCACGCCCGGCGCTGCGCCGATCGGCGATACTCAGGCGACGGCGACGGCCGCGAGCGTGATCGCGCTCGCCGGGGCCGGAGCGGCAGGCGCAGCGGCGCCGACAGCGGATGCCGTGCCGGCTACGGCCGCCAACCCCGACGGCACCCCCGCCGCCGAGACGCCGCACGTCGTGACACCCGATTTCGCCGCCATCGTCGGCGGCAAAAAACTCGCCACCGATACCAAGGCGGCACCCGCCGCCGATACCGAAGCGGCGCCCGCGATCCCGGCCGACGACACGTCGCCCAAGGCCGCACCCAAGCGTGCCGGCCCGGACGTCCCGCAACCCGATGCGCAGGATGCCGCGGCCCACGCCGCCACCCTGCTCGCCGCCCTCACCGGCAACCCCGCCAAGCCAGCCGCCACCGATCCGGCGAAGGCCGGCACCGGCGATGCCGATGCCGAAGCGACCGATGGCGCGCCCGCGACCGACACCGTCACGACGGCAGAGACGACGCTTCCTGCCGCGCCGCTGCCCGTCAATCCGGCGCCTGCCGCCGCGAATGGCGTGGCGCCCGAAGCCTCCGCGCCGGTTGCTAACAAGCCCGCGAAGGCTGCCAAGCCTGCACTTGCCCCGGCCGCGCCGCAAGGCCGCGACGCCCCCGCCGCACCCGCGGTAACGCCTGCGAAGGCCGAGAGCGCCACCGCTACGCCGGCGCCCGCCGCCGAACCCGCGGCCAAGCCGATCCGTGCCGAAGGCGGGGCTTCCATGACCGTGCTGTTCAATCAGCCCGCCGCGTCCGGCGCCACAAGCATCGGCGCCCCGGCGCAGGCGGCGCCGCTCGCCGAACGCACGCTCGACTTGACGAGCGACGATCGCTGGATCGCGCAGCTCGCCGCCGATATCGCCGCGACCAAATCGGACAAGGGCGACCTCAGCTTCCGCCTGATGCCGCGCCACCTCGGCCGGCTCGACGTCGCGATGAAACTCGACGGCGACGGCGTGTCGATGAAGCTCGACACCCAGCATGAAAGCACCGCCGCGATCGTCGCCGCCGCACAGCCGCGACTGGTCGAAGATCTCCGCCAGCAGGGCGTCCGCGTTGCCGGTGCCGAAGTGACCTGCACCCCCGATCAGGCCGGGCGCCCGTCGCTCGCCCAGGGTCAGGGACAGGGCCAGAACCAGGGACGCGGCGCTGCGCCCGACGCGAGCCATTTGATCGAAACCGCCAATGATCGCGCCGACGCGCGCGATGACGACAGCGCCGCGAACCGCCGCGGCCGCTTTGCCTGATATCGAAAGGAACCGACGAGATGAGCAAGGACAAGGCCCCCGAAGCAGCGCCCAAGAAGGGCGGCAAGATGAAGAAGCTGCTGGTGGTCGGCGTCGGCGGAACCGCGCTGATCGGCGCCGGTGCTGGCGCGGGCATCTATCTGGGTGGCGGCCTCGGCGAGCATAAGGCGACGCCGCAGGACAATTACCCCAAGCTGGTCGTACGCAGCGAAAAGGAAGAAGCGGCCTCGGGCGAGGGCGGCGAAGGCGGCGGTGCGCCGGCACTGAAGGTCGGCACCGTCTCCGTTCCCAACGATCATTACAAGGTCGATCCCCGCAAATATGAGATCACCTATTATCCGATCGAACAGCCCTTCACGACCAATCTGGCCGACGGATCGGGCTTTCTTCAGGTCGGGATCAGCCTGTCGACCTATTATGACGGCAAGCTGATCACCAACATCAAGCGGCAGGAGGTGCCGATCCGGTCGGCCGTCCTGATGACGCTTGCCGAACAGGATCCGGCGCTGCTTTCGACGTCGCAGGGCAAACAGCGGCTTCAACGCCAGTTGACCAATGCGATTAACCAAGTACTGCGCGACAAGGAGGGGTTCGGGGGCATCGACAATGTCTATTTCACAAGCTTGGTGATTCAGTGACGCTAAACGCCAAACCCGTAGCGGCCGCAGACGCCGCGGCGCGGCAGGAGGCCGACGCGCAGGCGTCGCTGCTGCTCCGCCGGTCGGAGGGCAGCTATGCCTTTCCGCTGCTCGACGCCGTGAGCAACCAGTTCGCGCGCAGCCTGCGCGATCTGGTGCGCGCGCTCGGCGCGCCGCTCGTGCAGATCGAGCGCGCGCCCGCGGAAACGATGCGCTTTGCCGACTGGTGCGCCGTCGTCGAACCGGCGATTTTCTGGCGCTATCACGCGCCGCCGCTCAAGGGGCCGGTGCTGATCACCGGCGGCCGCGCGCTTGTCCTCCAGCTCGTCGACATCTTTTACGGCGGCAAGGGCCAGCCCGCGGGCGAGCGCGAGGATCTGACCGACGCCGAAGAACGCTTTGCCGCGCGCCTCGGCCGCGACATGGGGTTGCAGCTCGCCGCCGCGTGGCGCGACAAGCACCCGATCGATCCCGAACTCGATTTCGTCACCACCGAAAGCGCCAAGCTCGCCGCGGTGCGCGCCGACGACGAACTGCTCGTCCAGCGCTTCACGCTGCGCGGCGCGCCCTTCGATGGCAAGACCGTAATGTGCGCTTATCCGCAGGCGGCGCTGCGCGGAATCGCGGGCGCTGAACCGGTGCCCGAAATGCGCGACCTGCCGCAGACCGATCCTGTCTGGTCGAACGCGCTCAACAAGGCACTCAAGGACGTCCGCCTGCCCGTGCGTTCGGTCCTCGCGCGTCCCGAGATCAGCCTTGTCAAACTTCTGTCGCTCGAAGTTGGCGACATCATTCCCATCACCATGCCGCGCCAGGTGCCGGTGACCGTCGCTGGGCGCAAATTCGCGCTCGGCAGCATCGGCGAAGCCAATGGCAACGCCGCCATCATGATCGATCAAATCGAAAAAGGACCGGACAATGACTGACCTCAGCGACGCGCCCGCGGCGCCGCAGCGCGACCGCCGCGAAGGCAAGACGATTGCCACCGCCCCCAATTTCGACCTGCTCGCCGGCGTTTCGCTGCGTGTCTCGGTCGAGGTCGGATCGACGTCGATGACGCTCGCCGAGCTGCTCACGATGACCGAAGGCAGCGTGATCGAACTCGACCGCGCGGCGACCGACCTGCTCGACATCTATGCCAATGGCACGCTGATCGCGAAGGGCGAGATCGTCAGCGTCGAGGGCCGCTACGGTATCCAGGTCGCCGAAGTCGTCGCGCCCGACCGCGGCATCGCCGGCTTCGACCGGAGGGCCTGATGCTCGAATATATCCTGCGCCTGCTGATTCTGCTGCCGATCGTCGGCGGCATGGCCTGGGGCAGCCTGTGGCTGTGGAAGCGCGTCCAGATGGGCGTGCCGCTGGGCGGCGGCGCGAAACAGGATCGGCCGGTCGACCTTGTCGGCGTGCTCCCCCTCGGTCCGGGGTCGAAGCTCGCGGTCGTCGAATTTGCCGGGCAACAGATTTTGATCGCGGTGTCGCGCAACGGCATCACGCGCCTTGCCGACAACAGCCAAGGCGATTTTCATGTCGACTGACGCCGCCCCGGCGCGCAGCCGCTGGCTGCGCCGCGCGGCGGTTGCCGGCGGCATCGCGCTGTTCGTCGCCGCGGCGCCTGCGGCGCATGCACAGGCGGCGGACGGCCTGACCCGCGCGGTCGGCGAAATCGGCGGCGACGGCCGCCCGCTCAGCCTGTCACTGCAGATCCTGCTGCTGATGAGCTTGCTGACGGTGCTGCCGTCGCTGCTCCTGATGATGACCAGCTTCACGCGCATCATCATCGTGCTGTCGATCCTGCGCCACGCACTCGGCCTGCAACAGACGCCGCCAAACCAGGTACTCGTCGGGCTCAGCCTCTTCCTGTCGCTGTTCGTGATGCAACCGGTGCTCAGCGAGGTGAACCGCGTCGCGATCACCCCTTATGGTCAGGAACAGATCGACATCGGCGAGGCGGTCGTGCGGTCGGGCGATGCGCTCCACGGCTTCATGATGAAGCAGACGCGCAAGACCGACCTGATGATGTTCGCCAAGATCGCCAAGGCGCCCGAATATGCGAGCCCGAAGGACGTCCCCTTTTCGATCCTGCTGCCCGCCTTCGTCACCAGCGAACTCAAGACCGCCTTCCAGATCGGCTTCCTGATCTTTCTGCCCTTCCTCGTCATCGACCTGATCGTCGCATCGGCGCTGATGTCGCTCGGCATGATGATGCTGTCGCCGACAGTCATATCGATGCCGTTCAAACTGCTGCTCTTCGTCCTCGTCGACGGCTGGGCGCTGACGATGGGGTCGCTCGCCTCGTCGTTCGGGACATAGGGCGATGGAGGCCGATTATTTCATCGGTGTCGCACAGCAGGCGCTGTGGATTCTCGCGCTCGCCTCGGCGCCGATCCTGATTCCGGTGCTCGTCATCGGCGTGCTGCTCGGCATGGTCCAGGCGGCGACCTCGATCAACGAACAGACGCTCAGCTTCGTACCAAAGCTCATCATCACCGCCATCTGTCTGGCGATCTTCGGCAGCAGTATCCTGGTCCTGCTTACCGATTTCACCCGCGACCTGTTCGCCCAGATACCCAATCTGGTCCGATAGGGCCGCGATGAACCCGGCCGATATCCCGAATATCGAGGCGATGCTCCAGCTTTGGATGCTGGGGATGATCCGCCCCGGCGCCGCCTTTCTGGCCGCGCCGGTGTTCGGGGCGACGAACGTGCCGGTGCAGCTCCGCCTCGTCATCGCGCTCGCCGTCGGCGTTCCGGCGGTCGCGGCATCGGGGCTCCATCTGCCGCCCGAAGGGCTCGTGTCCTTCACCGGCCTGCTCCTCGTCGCGGGCGAGGTCGTGATCGGGCTCGCGATCGGCTTCGTGCTCCAAATGGGGCTCGCCGCGGCGCTGCTCGCGGGCGAGGCGATCAGCAACGCCATGGGCCTCGGCTTCGCGGCAATGGTCGATCCGATGAGCGGGCAGATGAGCTCGGCGGTCGGCCAGTTCCTCTCGATGCTCGCCACCGCGCTGTTCCTGGCGGCGAACGGTCATCTGCTGCTCATCGAGATCATCGTGCAGAGCTATAATGCGCTGCCACCGGGCAACGCCTTTCCCTCCTATGGCGCGATCGAAGGCATCTTGCGCTTCGGCAGCCTGATGTTCGCGGCGGGGCTGACCATCGCCCTGCCCGTCGGCTTCGTGCTGATCATGGTCCAGATGGTGATGGGCGTCATCGGGCGCTCGGCCCCGGCGATGAACCTGTTCGCGGTCGGCCTGCCGGCGACGCTGCTTGCCGGGGTCATCCTGCTCGGCATCGCGACCCCCGCGATGGCCGAGGCGATCGCCCGCTTCCTGTCCGATGCGCTCGACATGGCGCGCCTGCTCGCGGGGGGCTAACGATGGCCGAACAGTCGGACAAGGACCAGAAAACCGAACAACCAACCCCGAAAAAGCGCGCCGACGCCGCGCGCGAGGGCGATGTGCTGATGTCGCGCGAACTCGCGACCGCGCTGATGATGCTCGCGGGTGCGGGCTGGCTTTTTGCCGCGGGCGGCTGGCTCGTCCAGTCGGCGGGCGACCTCATGAAACGCGGCCTGACGCTCAGCGCCGACGACGTCGCGCATTTTGCGCCGGGCGAAGCGGTGATGCGCAACGGAGTCGAAATTCTGCTGCCGCTCGGCAGCCTGTTCGCGCTCGCCTTCGTCGCTGCGATCGCGGCGCCCGCGATGCTCGGTTCGCTCGGCTGGCGCGGCAAGGCGCTCAATTTCAAGGGCAACCGCATCAATCCGCTGAATGGCCTCAAGCGCATCCTCGGGCCGCAGGGGCTGATCGAACTGGTCAAGTCGATCGCCAAGGTGCTGCTGCTCGGAACGATCGGCTATTGGCTGATCGCGGTCAATCTGCCCGCGATCATGACCATGGCGTCGACCGATCTCAATGCCGCGATCGGGCTCGCAGGCAGCGCCATCGGCCATTCGATGCTCGCGATGGCGGGCGGGCTGGTGGTGATCGCGCTGATCGACGTTCCCGCCCAATGGTATCAGCGCAACCGGCGGCTGATGATGACCAAGCAGGAAGTCAAAGAGGAGATGCGCCAGTCGGACGGCGCCCCCGAGCTCAAGCAGGCGCAGCGCCAGCGGGCGCATGAAATATTGAGCGGGTCGGCGCGCAAGGCGGTGACCGACGCGACGGTCGTGCTCACCAACCCGACGCATTTCTCGGTCGCGCTGCGCTATCGTCCCGGCGTCGATGCAGCGCCGGTGGTCGTCGCCCGCGGGCGCGGCGATGTCGCGCTGGCGATCCGCGAGCTTGCCCGCGGCGCCGACATTCCGATTCTGGAATATCCGCAACTCGCCCGTGCGATCTATTTCACCGTGCGCGCCGGGCGGACGATTCCCGAAGAATTGTTCGTCGCCGTCGCCACGATCCTCGCCTTCGTGTTCCAGCTCGAACGCGCGGTCGCCGAGGGACGCAGCCAGCCCGATGTCGAGATTCCGGTGTCGCACCAATTCGATCCCGACGGGCGCCGGCAGGGCTGATTTCGCGCTTAATGTCGCGCGCGCGCGGCCGTTAAGAAGAGCGAAGGATATTTGCCATGGCTCTCACTTCCATTGCCAGTTCGCTCGGCGCCGGGTCGGGGATCGACATTCCCAAGCTTGTCGATGATCTTGCGGCTGCCTCGCGCGAGCCCAAGGTTACGCGGCTCTCGACGCTGGCGCAGCAGAATCAGGCGCGGATCAGCGCCGTTTCGCAGGCGCGATCGAACCTTGAAGGCTTTGCCGATTCGCTGGCGCAAATGGTGTCCGACGGCACCTTGCGCAGTACGCCGACGGTTTCGGACGAAAGCGTGATTTCGGCAACGACGCGCGCCGGTATCAACGCCGACAGCTTCTCGGCAACGGTGGTCGTCGACCAGCTCGCCCGGGCGCAGACCGCCTATTCGGCGGTGGTCGCCGACAAGACGGCGGCGATCGGGACCGGCACGATGACGCTCAGCGTCGGCGGCACCGACCATGTGATCACGATCGACAGCACGAACAACAGCCTCGAAGGGCTGGCAAAGGCGATCAACGCCAGCGGCAGCGGCGTATCGGCCTCGATCGTGTCCGACACTGGCGGCAGCCGGATCGTGCTCAAGGGCGCGACGGGAGCGGCGAACAGCTTCACGCTGACTGCCGACGCGGGCGCCGATCCGGCGCTCGCGGCGTTCGGCTATGGTGCAGGCGGCGGCATGACGCTCGGCCAATCGGCGACCGATGCCCAATTCACGATCGACGGCGTGGCCTATAGCCGCAGTTCCAATATCGTCGACGACGTGATTCCCGGCATGTCGCTCACGCTTAAAAAGGCATCGCCAGGCCAAGAGGTGGATGTGGGGGCAAGTCGCCCGCTCGACATGATCCGGCAGACGGTGAAGGATTTCGTCGACGTCTATAACCAGCTCAAGAAGAGCATCACCGACGCCGCCGCGATGTCGGGTGACACGCGCGGCCTGCGCGAGCTCGAGGGCCAGTTGCGCGGCATGATGTCGCAAACGCTGACCAGCAGCGGCACCTACACGACGCTCGCCGACATTGGCATCTACACGAACAAGGACGGCCTGCTTGCCGTCGATCAAACCCGGCTGGAAACCGCCCTGACGACCGACGCCGGCGCGGTCGAAGCATTGTTCAATCCGCCGCGCGACGGGGCGCATACCGACGTCAGCGATCCGGGCATCGCCGGTGTGCTTGACGCTCTGCGCGACAAGGCCGTGGGGACAGGCGGCGTCATCGATCGCGTCACCAGGACGCTCGATGCCAAGAGCAAGGATCTTGCCGACCAGCTCGACAAGGTCAACGAGCGCGAAGATGCCTATCGCGCGCGGCTGGAGAAAAAATACAGCACGCTCGACGCCAAGCTGGCAGCCTTCAAGGCGACCCAAGCCTATCTGGAACAGCAGATCCAGATGTGGAACAACCAGAACAGCAATAACTAAGGGTTTTCGCCGTGCCTGCCACCGCCTCGATCGTCCGCGCCACCGGCACCTACCGCCGGCTGCAGCAGGAAAGCCGCGCCGAGGGCGCCGACCCGGTCGAGCTCGTCGCCATGCTCTATGACGAGCTGGAGACGGCGGTCGGCGTGCTCGGATCGATGGCGCGACAGGGACAGCGCGTCTCCGCCACCGACCCCGCGCACCGCGCGCGCGCGATCCTGATCGGACTCGACGCCAATCTCGATCATAGCGCGGGCGGCGATGTCGCCGCGGCGCTGTCGCGCGTCTATCGCAGCATGCGACGCAAGCTCGATGAGGCGATCGCCGCCAATCGCGAAGACGGCTTTGCCGAGGTGCTCGACGGCATCCGTACGATCGCCGAGGCTTGGCGCCAGCTTCGCTGACGCGCCCGCGTCGTCTCTTCATTATCGATCGGTAAAAAAGGGTTCGGCACCGGTCGCGGCCCGCGCCGTCGCTATAAGTGGGGACAAGCGACGACGGGGGTGGGGTGCGACCGGTGCCGAATTCAGCGGCGCCGAAACTGGTGGGGTAGTTTTCAGGCGGCCTGCTGCTGAACTCCATATTTGCGCATCTTTTCGATCAGCGTCGTGCGCTTGAGCGACAGGAGGCGGGCAGCCTCCGAAATGATGCCGTCGGCAAGGTCGAGCGCGACGTGGATTTGTTCGAGTTCGATCGTCTCGATCTCGCGCTTTAGGTCGATCGGCTGACCCGGCGCGGGCTTTTTCGCCTGCGCGCCGGCGGCCGCCGGGATGTCCAGCCCGCCGGCTGGCACCGCGACCGTACCCGTGGGGAGGATCGGCCGCGGTGCCAGCGCTGCGGTGGGGTTCAAAAGCATCGCGACATCGTCGCAGCCGAGCGTTTCGCCGCCGAACAGGACGCTGGCGCGCTCGACGAAATTACGCAGTTCGCGGACATTGCCCGGCCAGCGGTGCTGCATCAGCATCGCGATCGCGGCGTCGTCATAGCGGCACTTGGCGTCGGCCGGCATCTTGCGCTGGAAATGGCGGATCAGCGCGGGAATATCCTCGACGCGGCTCGCCAGGCTCGGCACCTGCAGGACGACGACGCCCAGGCGGAAGAAAAGATCTTCGCGGAATTTGCCTTCGGCGATCGCCGCGCCCAGATCCTGGTGCGTGGCCGAAATGACGCGGACGTCGACCGGGCGGACCTCGCTGCTGCCGACGCGGACGATGGTGCGTTCCTCGAGCACGCGGAGCAGCTTGACCTGCATGTCGAAGCGCATGTCGCCGATTTCGTCGAGGAAGAGCGTGCCGCCGCTGGCGACTTCGAAATGGCCGATACGGCGCGCCGTGGCGCCAGTGAACGAGCCCTTTTCGTGGCCGAAAAGTTCGGATTCGATAAGTTCGCTGGGGATGGCGCCGCAGTTGATCGCGGCGAAGGCCTTGCCGGCGCGGACGCCTTCGTCGTGGATGGCCCGGGCGACCAGTTCCTTGCCCGATCCCGATGGACCGCACAGCATGACCGA
The DNA here is from genome assembly GCF_001598815.1 of Sphingopyxis terrae subsp. terrae NBRC 15098. Classification (GTDB taxonomy): domain Bacteria; phylum Pseudomonadota; class Alphaproteobacteria; order Sphingomonadales; family Sphingomonadaceae; genus Sphingopyxis; species Sphingopyxis terrae. Next base: position 140,867 of record NZ_BCZQ01000008.1, read on the forward strand.
GGCATTCGACCGCGCCACCCGGCGGATCATCTCGCGCAGCTGGCTGACCGCCGGGCTGTTGCCGATGATCAGCGCTTCGAGCGCTGCGTTATTGCCCTTGTTCTGCCCCACCTCAGTCATTTTCGTCTCCATGGCGCCCCCCATGGCGCCTTTCCGATGAGCCGAGAGATTGAGGAAAATGGTAAACGAAAGATTATCCAAGCTATTACAACCCATTGAAAACAAAGGGTTATTGCCAATTTGGCAGCAATGGCGGCTCAATTGCGCGGTTAAGGATTTATCTTACTGCCAATCTGGCACTAATATTTGGCCGCGCTGCCCCAGCCGAGCGTGATCGAGATGCGCCGGTTGCGCGGGTCGAAGCGATTCGACGGGACATAGGGTTCGCGATCGGCGACCCCTTCGATACGCGAGAAGCGGTTTGAATCGATCCCGCGGAACTGGAGATAGTTGCGCACCACCTCCGCCCGGTCGACCGACAGCCGCCAGTTGTTGGTGCCCGCGCCTGCCGACCAGGGTGCCGCATCGGTGTGACCGCGGATCATCAGCTGGTTCGGAACGCCCCCGATCGCCTCGGCCACTTCCTGGAACAGCCGCACGCCTTCGGGCGTGAGCTGGCTCGTTCCCATCGTGAACATCGAGAAATCGGCATCATCGACGACGTCGATGCGCATGCCGTCGACGGTCTGGGTAAAGCGCAGGTTGCGCGCGAGGCGGCGCAGATCGCCCTTGCGCTGGACACGCTCGGCGAGCGATTTCGCGACCTGCTGGAACTTCTTGGTTTCCTGTTCGCGGCCCGAAGCCTCTTTGGGTCCGCCGACAACGTCGCGCGGGATCGTGATCGACCGCGTCCCCGTCTGCCCGGCGCGATGCGGATAATTGTCGGCCGAAACGATCGAATCGCCGCCGAACATGCCGTTGGACCCGGCGCTTTCCTGCTTGGTCTGGACGATCGTCGGCGCGAAATAGTCGGCAAGCGCCTTGCGCTGCTTTTCGGTGGTGGCGCCCAGCAGCCACATGAGCAGGAAGAAGGCCATCATCGCGGTCACGAAGTCGGCATAGGCGACCTTCCACGCACCGCCATGATGGCCGCCATGGCCCCCCTCGATCACCTTTTTGACGATGATCGGCCGCGGCGGCGTGTTGGGACGCGCGGCCATCAGCGGCCCCGCATTCCGTCAAAGACCTCGGCGAAGCTCGGCTGGTTCGAATGTTCGACCCCCGAACGCGCCGCTTCGATGACGAGTGGCTGCGGGTGGCCGTGGAGCGATGCGATGATGAGCTGCTTCACCGTGTGATATATGGCGCCGTCGCTTTCGATCACGCTTTTCGCGCGCGTCGCGAACGGGCCGACGAGCCCGTAGGCGAGCAACACGCCGAGGAAGGTGCCGACGAGCGCCGAACCGATCATCCCGCCCAGAATTTCCGGCGGCTTGTCGATCGAGCCCATCGTCTTCACCACGCCAAGCACCGCCGCGACGATGCCGAGCGCGGGCAGCGCGTCGGCGAGATTCTGCAGGCCGTCGGCCGGCTTCATCGCGTGGTGGTGGTGGTTCTTCACCGCATTGTCCATCACGTCCTCGACCGCATGCGGATCGAGCGTTCCCGACGACACGACGACCAGGCGCAACGTATCGCAGATCAGGTGGACGAGCGTGCTGTCCTTGAGCAGCCTGGGATATTGCTGGAAGATGGGCGAGCTTTTCGGGTCTTCGATATGCGGTTCGACCGCGACCGGTCCTTCGGTGCGCATCATCTTCATCAGCGAGGACACGAGCAGGATGACGTCGAGATAATCCTGCTTCTTGTACTGCGGCCCCTTGAACACCTTGCCCAGCCCGCCGGCGAGCGCCTTCAGGTCGGCGCCCGAATTGCCGATGATCAGCGATCCGACCGCGGCGCCGCCGATGATGAGCATTTCGTGCGGCAGCGCGTGCATGACGGGGCCAAGATTGCCGCCCGTCAGCGCGAAACCCCCGAACACCAGCAGGATCAGTACGACGATGCCGATTACGGGAAACATGCGCGCTCAACTCCATCCGGACCCGCCCGGGGTCCGCCTAAACAGGGACGTCTCTTATGCTTAACGGCAGCGGCGCCGGAAACTTGAGGCCGCTCAGCTCAAAAGATCGAACAAACTCTGCCGGTTGATCTTGGCAAAGGCCGCCTGCGCGGCGCCGAGCGTCAGATCGGCAGCGTTGAGCTGCGCGATCGCAACCGAAAGATCGGTATCCTCGACCGACGAGCGTTCGTCGGCCAGCGTCACGCCGCGCGCGGCAAGACTGTCGCCGATCCGCTCGAGACGGCCGGCAGCGAGGCCTATGGCGGCGTTCTGGTCAGCGGTGTGGTTGATTGCGGTGTCGAGAGCGGTCATCGACCCGCCCATCGCCGTCTTGTCGCCTGCCGCCACCGCGGCCGCGGCATCGCGGACGAAAGTCGACAAGCTCGTCCCGCTGACGGCCAGGGCGTCGGCCGCAGATGGCACCGGGGCGAATACCGTGTCCGAATCGAACCGCATTGCGCGCGCATTGCCGGTTGCGAAAAGCGGTTCGCCGTTCGCATCGCGCGTCGCGGCCAGCCCGTCGATCTGGTCGGCAATCGCGCTCAATTCCGCGGCGATCGTCGCGCGATCGGCCGGACTCGCGGTGTCGCTCGCCGCATTGAGCGTGAGTTCCCGAGCGCGGGTGAGCAGATCGCTCGTCGATTCCAGAACACCGTCGGCCTGCGCGGCGAGCGCCTTGCCGGTGTTGATGTTGGTCGCCCAGGTGTCCATCGCCGCTTGGGTCTTGCCGATCGTCGCGATCCGCTTCGACGCCACGACATCGTCGGACATGCGCTGGAGCCGTTTGCCGGTCGAGACCTGGATCTGCAGCTTTTCGATCTGTTCGGCGAGCTTTGACTGGCGCGCGATCTCGCGCGTCATACGGTTGCCGGTGGCGTTAATCATCGTTCTGCCCCTTGTGGCTCATGGCCCCAAATCCTTCGCCTACACCGCGTTCAGCAGTGCCTGCATCGTGTCGCGCGCGACCTGGATCGTGCGCGCCGCCGCCGAATAGGCTTGCTGGAAACGCAGCAGATCGGCCGCCTCGCGGTCGAGATCGATTTCGCTGACCGCGCTGCGTGCCGCCGAGGCGGCGTCGCGGCGGGTCGTCGCGGCGGCGTCCTGCGCGCGCGCCGATGCGGTCGCCTGCGCCTGCGTCGCCATATGCGCCGCCCAGGCGCTTTCGGGGTCATTCGACCCGCGCATCCCGCCGATCGCAAGCATATTGCCGTTGCTGCTCGTCGCATCGGCCGCCGCGACCTGTGCGGTCGTCAACGGCGCCGCGGCCAGTGTCGCAGCGCTGCCGACGCCAGCGAACAGCGGCTGGCCCGGATTGCCATTGGCATCGACGCCCGCCTGGTGTGCGGCATTGACCTGGTTCGCGAACTGCGCCGACATGGTGTCGAGCCCTGCGCGCTGGTCAGCGACATGGTTCGCCGCCTCGGCCAGTCCGGCGAGCGAGCCCGTCGCGGTCGTGAACGGCGATCCGCCGATACTGTAGGACAGCCGGCCGTCGGCCGCAGCGCTGACCGAAATCGGCGTCACGACGCCGCCGCCGACCAGCGTATCGCCGGTCGCCGTTGCGGTCAGCGTCACCGCGCCATGGCTGTCGAAGCTCGCGGTGACGCCGGCCTGCGTCGAAAGCTCGTCGAGCAAACGGTCGCGCTCGTCGAGCAGCGATGCCTCGTTGGTCGATCCCGGGCGCGCCTTGCGCAGCCCGATGTTGATCTGTTCGAGGGCGTTCAAATTGGTGTTGAAGCTATCGACTTCGCCCGCCGCGGCGCTCGAAATCCCGTCGGCCATGCTCGAAAGCTGGCCCGCCGCGGTGCGGAAGCCCGACGCGACATCGTCGACCGATTGCAGAAACTGCGCCCGCAGCGTCGGGTTCGACGGATCGGCGGTGAGCAGATCGGCAGTGTTGAACAGCTTGCCCAGCCCGGTTGCGATCCCGTTCGAATCGTCGCTCATTGCGGCCTCGACCTTGTTCATCCAGTCGAGTTTGGTCGCCGAGCGCTCGGCGTCGCCCGACGAAATGCGCGAATCCTGAATGAGCCACTGGTCGACCGAACGCGTCACGCCCTGGATCGCCACGCCGCCCGGTTTGATCGAGCTGCGATAGAGCGGCATGTTGCTCGCCGCCTGATTCTCGACCAGTTCGAGCGTACGCCGCGCATAGCCGGGCGTCTGCGCGTTGGCGATATTGTCGCCGATCGTCGACAGCGCGCGCGAATAGGCGCGTAGGCCGCTGGCGCCGATGTTGAGAAGGTCGCTCACTGCGCGCCTCCGACCCGGGCGCGGAACTGCGCCTCGACCATGTCGGCGATGCCGAACTGGCGCATCGCGGCGATGCTGTCTGCGGTCTTGGCGTCGGCCATTTCGCGAAAATTGTCGGTCGCGCTCGATCCGAAGATGTCGTCGCCCAGCTTGGCCTGCCGCATCGACGAGAGGAGCTGACGCAGGATGACCGCCTCGAAGGATTCGGCCGCCTTGCGCAATCCGCCGTCGCCGCTGCCGGCCCCGGCGGGGGCGGCACTGGCGGCGGGGGCGCCGATCGAAGAAAGAGGTGTCGTCATATGATCACCAGTTCCGCAGTGAGCGCGCCGGCCTGGCTCAGCGCCTCGAGGATGGCGACAAGGTCGCCGGGAGGAACGCCCATGCGATTGATCGCATCGACGAGCTCGGAAAGCGATGCGGTGGGCTTCACCATCATCACCGGACGATATTCCTGGTCGACGCCGATCTCGCTCGACTGTTCGACCGTCGTTTCCCCGCGGCTGAACGGTGCGGGCTGCACCACCGTGGGCGATTCCTTGACCGAGACGGAGAGCTTGCCCTGCGTCACCGCCGCGGTGCCGACCCGGACCGCGCCGTTGATAACGACCGTTCCGGTGCGCGCATTAACAATGACTTTGGCGGGCGGTTCGGCGCGGATAACCTCGAGATTCTCGATTCGGGACATCAGGCGCATGCGATCGTCGCCGCTGCCGCCGGCGCGAATCGAGATGCTCGCACCGTCGAGCATCGTCGCCGCACCCGGCCCGACCGCACGGTTGATCGCATCGGTTACGCGCTGGGCGTTAGTCGCATCGAACTGGTGGAGGTTGAAGGTCAGCTGGTCGCCATAGGCAAATCCCGTATCGACCGCGCGCTCGACTGTCGCGCCGCCGGCGATCCGTCCGCTCGACGGCACATTGACCGTCAGCTTGGAACCGTCGGCGGCGTCGACCCCCAGACCGCCGATGACGAGGTTACCCTGCGCCATCGCGTAAATCTGTCCGTCCGCGCCATAGAGCGGCGCGAGCACCAGCGTGCCGCCGCGCAGGCTCTTGGCCTTGCCGATCGCCGACACGGTGATGTCGAGCCGCTGGCCAGGCTTGGAAAAGGGCGGAAGTTCGGCGGTGACCATCACCGCAGCCGCATTTTTGAGCGCCGGGTTAACCCCGGCAGGAAGCGTCATGCCAAAGCGCGACATCGCGCCCTTCATTCCCAGCGTCGAATAATCGAGGCTGTCGTCGCCCGTTCCGGCGAGGCCCACGACGATGCCATAGCCGGTAAGCTGGTTGGCGCGCAGGCCCTGGAACTGGCCCATGTCCTTGATCCGCTCGGCCGACGCCGGCGCCGCGAAGCCGAAGCCCGCGATCAGCAGGAGGAAGAGGGCGAGAAGGGTGGGACGCTTGGTCACGGCACTATCCTTTAAAAAGGCGTTCAGAAGGGGCTGATGATCGAGAAGAAACGCTGCAGCCAGCCCTGCTTGCTGGCGCGGGCGATCTCGCCCTTGCCGACGTAGCGGATCGTCGCGTTGGCGACGCGGGTCGACAGGACTCGGTTGTCGGGGCCGATGTCGATCGGCCGCACGAGGCCCGAGATCTGGACGCGCTCGTCGCCGCGGTTGAGCGTCAGCAGCTTTTCGCCGCGCACCAGCATCATCCCGTTGGGATAGACTTCGGCGACGGTGACGCTGATCTCGCCCGACAGCGCGTTGGACTGGGCGGCATCGCCCTTGCCCTTGAACTGCTGGTCGCCGCCCGCGCCGATGTCGCTGGGCGAAAAGAGCGACAGCGGACCGGTCGATGGCGGGGTCAGGCCGATGCTGCCGCCGCGCTGCGTCGTCGCGCTGTTGCTCTTGGTCGCCGCAGTGCGTTCGACGAGCTGGATCGTGACGATGTCGCCGACCCGGCCGGCGCGGCCGCCCGAGGTGAGCGGGGTATAGCCGCCCTGGAAAATGGCACCGTTGGGCGTCGGCGGCGGCGCGGGATCGACCGGCATCGCGACGGCAAAGGCGTCGGGTGCAACCTTGTCCTTCGCCAGCGCGGCGCCCGGTGCCAGCATGCCGAAGGGCAGCAGCAGCGCCGATGCGAGGAGCAGGGCCTTAGAGCGTTTGCGTGGCATTTTTCATCATCTCGTCGGTGGCCTGGATCATCTTCGAATTGACTTCGTAGGCGCGCTGCGTCTCGATCATGTCGACCAGTTCCTCGACGACATTGACGTTCGATCCTTCGAGCATGCCCGACCGCAGGATGCCGCGGCCTTCCTCGCCTGCGGCGCCGACCTGCGGTGCGCCCGAAGCGGCGGTTTCGACGAGCATATTGTCGCCGATCGCCTGCAGGCCCGACGGATTGACGAAGCGTGCGATTTCGATGCGGCCGAGCTCGGTCGCCTCGGCCTGGCCGGGAACGGTCGCCGAAACGGTGCCGTCGGCGCCTACCGACACGCCGGTCGCGCCTTCGGGAACCTGGATATTCGGCTGCAGCGGCTTGCCGTCGGGCGTGACGATCGTGCCGTCGGCCGACATGGTGAAATTGCCGGCGCGGGTATATCCGGTGCGGCCGTCGGGCAGCAGCACCTGAAAGAAGCCGGCGCCTTCGATCGCCATGTCGAGCGCATTGCCCGTGGCGTTGAGCGAACCCTGCGTATCGATGCGCGCGGTGCCACCCAGTTCGACGCCGGTGCCGAGGTTGAGGCCGGTCGCGTAGCGGTTTTCCGACGACGAGGGCGCACCCGGCTGGGTCATCATCTGATAGCCCAGCGTTTCGAAATTGGCGCGGTCGCGCTTGAAGCCCGTGGTGTTCACATTGGCGAGGTTGTTCGCGATCACCTGCATCCGGAAGCCTTGGGCATCCAGACCGGTCCGCGCGACGTGCAAGGCACCGAAGCTCATTGTCTATTCTCCTTAACGGGGGAGCTGCATCAGGTTCGCGGTCGCGCTGTCCATGTCGCGCGCGTCGCTGATGAGCTTGAGTTGCGAATCCCAGCTGCGGCTCGCCTCGATCATCTCGACGAGAGCGCTGGTAGCGGCGACGTTCGATCCCTCGAGCGACCGCGTGACGACGCGCGCTTCGGGATCGTCGGGCAGGATGCCGCCGCCCTTGACGCGGAAAAGATTGTCGAGCCCCTTGACGATGTCCGATCCCGTGGGGGTCGTCAGGCGCAGCCGGTCGACTTCCTGCGGGTTCTGCGGATCGCCGCCGGTGGGCACGACCCAGATGCGCCCTTCGCTGTCGATGCTGACCTTGTCGGCGGGCGGAATGGTAACCGGGCCCTGCGCCCCCTGGACGGGATGACCGTCGCCGGTGGTGAGCAACCCGCTCGCCGAAACCTGCAGATCGCCGCGGCGCGTATAGGCTTCTTCACCATTTTCGGCCTGCACGACGAGCAGCGCGTCGCCGGTCATCGCGACGTCGAGGTCGCGGCCGGTGGCGAACACCGCACCGGCGCGCATGTCGGCGCCGATCACTTCCTCCGACGACATGGCACGGGCATTGACGCCGCTGCCCTGCAGCCAGAGCGACTGCGCCTCTGCCATGTCGCCGCGAAAGCCGGGCGTCTGGGCATTGGCAAGATTGTTGGCGATCGCCGTCTGCCGGGCCTGGCTGCCCCGCATCGCGGTGAGGCTGGTGTAGATGAGACGGTCCATCTTCTGGCTCCCGGCAGACGGCTAATCGACGATTACGAACGCATGTTGATCAGGGTCTGCGTCAGCGTCGACGCGCCCTCGATCGCCTTCGCGTTCGCCTGGAAGTTGCGCTGGGCGGCGATCAGCAGCACCAGCTCTTCAGTGATGTCGACGTTCGAGCGTTCGAGCGCGCCCGAGCGGATCGTACCCATGGGGCCGTTGGTCGCGGCGTCGATCGTCGGCTGGCCGCTTTCGCCCGTCGACTGGTAATGCGCGTCGCCGACGGGGCGCAGCCCTTCCATCGAGGGGAAGCTCGCCATCGCGACCTTGCCGAGCACCTGGCCCTCGCCATTGGCGAAGGTCGCGGTAACGAGCCCGTCGAGGCCGACCGACACATTGACCAGCGCGGAGGTCGGATCCGACGGCGCGCCCGCGGGGAGCACGAAGTCGGTCATGCCGGCAAGCGTGCGGTCGGTGACATTGCCCGACGCATCGACCGGGAGCAGCTGCAGCTTCTGGCCGGTGGTGTCGACGATATGGCCGTCATCGGTCGGGGTGAAGGCGCCGTTGCGGGTGTAGGTCACCTGCTCGCGCGGCGGCTCGCCCTTGACGACGAACATGCCTTCGCCCGCGATCGCGAGGTCGAGCGTCTTTTCGCTCGCCTCGAGCGTACCCTGCGTGAACTGCTGGATGATGCCGTTAAGGCGCTGGCCCTGACCCGCGACCATGCGCGTCGACTGGGTCGGCGACGAAGCGAACAGATCGCCGAACTGGGCGCGGCTGCGCTTGAAGCCCGTCGAGCTGGCGTTGGCGATATTGTTCGAGATGACCGACATGTCGGTCTGGGCACCCTTGAGGCCCGAAAGCGAAGTATAGAATGACATGGACTTATCCTTCCTGCGTGGTCGATTGGGTGGCTGCGGCCGCCGCCGCGGCGGCGTCCTGGGCGGTCTTGATGTCCTGAAGCAGCGCGGTCTGCGCCGTGAGCTGGTCCGATATCGTCTTCAGCGTCGTGTTGGTTTCGGTGACGCCGGCCAGGCTGGAGAATTGCGCCATCTGCGCAACCATCTGCTGGTTGTCGACGGGGTTGAACGGATCCTGCTGCGACAGCTGGGCGGTCATCAGCCGCAGGAAATCCTGCTGGCCGAGCTGGGTGCCGCTGTTCTTCGGCACCACCGTGATATTGCTTCCGTTAACGGCAGAGGTGGTCGTCATGGCTTATTGTCCCAACCGCAGCGTTTCGTTGATCAGGCCCTTTGCGGTTTCGAGGACCTGGACATTGTTCTGATACTGGCGGGCGGTCTCGACCATCTCGACCAGTTCGGCGGCGCTATCGACCGCGGCTTCCCAGACGTTGCCGTCCTTGTCGGCGAGCGGGTTCGACGGGTCGTGCCGTTTCGACGGGGCCATCTTGCTGACCGTCACCTGGTCGACCGCGACGGTCGCGCGCCCCGCGCCGTCCATGACGGTGCGGAACACGGGCTTCAGCGAACGGAAGGCTTCCTTTTCGCTGCCCGCGACGGTGCCGGCGTTGGCAAGGTTCGATGCCGTTGTGTTGAGGCGGACGAGCTGCGCCGACATGGCGCGGCCGCTGATGTCGAAGATCGAGAGCGCGCTCATCGTCATTCGCCCTTCAGCGCGCGCGTCAGCGTGCCGATCCGGCCCTGCAGAAAGGACAGGCTCGAGCGGTAGGCGAGCGCGTTTTCGGCAAAGGCGGTCTGTTCGGTCGCCATTTCGACGGTGTTGCCGTCGAGCGAAGCCTGCACGGGCACGCGGTAGGCGATGGCGCCTTCGATCGCGCCGTCGGTCGATGCGCCCTGCTGGGCCAAGTCGAGCGCCTTGGTAAAATCAAGGTCGCGCGCCTTGTAATTGGGGGTCGCGGCGTTGGCGATGTTCGACGCGAGCATCATCATGCGCTGGCTGCGCAGCTGGAGCGCTGTCGCATGCAGGCCAAAGAGCTTCTCGGATGCCATCATCACTTTCCTTCGCAAGCCACCTTTCGGTAGCGGGCCTTCGCTTGCCGCCATCAAGTGGCGGGCTTCGATCCGTCGCCCCGCCTCGCTGCCGGCGGTCCGGCGCAGGGGCGCGATGAATCACCAAGGCATGATGCAATCGCCGTGCCAAATTGCATTATCGCTTGTTTTTCAGTGCTCTGGGGCAATGCGGCGGCGGGAGCAGGCCCCGCCCGCCAGGCGCTCGTCAAAAGATTGACGGCGACCGGCGCGCAGGCCGCAAATTCGGCGGTTGCCCGCGATTGGCACGCATCCTGCACCGTGATCGGCGACAAAGGACCAGCAAAGGAGATTGGGTCATGTATCGCAGGACGATCGCCGCCCTCGCCGCCGGCATCGCGATGGCGCCCGCCGCAACCGCGCAGCAGGCGACCGAGGATTGGCAGACCATCGACACGCTGACCGCGATGGTCGCAAATGCGATGGGACGCACCGCGACGCCGATCGACCGGCGCATCAAGCTGGCGCGCTGCCCCGAACAGGCATCGATCACCGCGATCGACAGCCAGACGCTCGCGGTGCGCTGCGAATCGCTTGGCTGGCGCTTGCGCGTGCCGATGGCGGCGCAGGCCGGCGCGGCGACCCCCGCGGTCTTCGCCCGCTCCGCCCCGGCTGCCGCGCCGGTCATCCGACGCGGCGACAATGTCCGCGTCTCGATCGACACCGACAGCTTTTCGGTAAGCTACAACGCCATCGCGACCGAAGACGGCCGCGTCGGCGAAACGATCGCCCTGCGCGGCAATGACGCGAAAAACATGATCAGTGCCACCGTCACCGGTCCAGGGCGCGCAAGCCTTCAAGACTGATTTTCAAATAGTTAAGCCCCACTGGCCCGGTGGCTGTCGATTTTTCGACGCCGCCGGGCCTCTTTTTTTAATTTTTTGGCAACCCGCCCCTTAAAGCGCCGCCCCACTCGCCGTTAAAGGCTCTGAAGCAGTGCCGTCGATTTTCCGACGGTGCATGTATGGAGGCTAAAGATGGCAGGTGACGACAAACTCGTCCTGCAGGTCGGCGGTGTCACGCGAGCGACACCCGTGCGCAGGACGGCAAGCGGTTCGACCGCTTCGGCGAACCAGCGCGCGACGGCCCAGCCCGCTCCGACGGCGATGCCCGTCGCGCGGCTGATCAGCCTTGCCAACGAAATGGCCGCGCAGGAGCCGCCGGTGGATTATGCCCGTATCGCATCGCTGCGCGCCGCGATTGCCAGCGGCGAATATAGCGTCGATCCCGTGGCAATCGCCAAATCGATGGCACTTTTCCACAGCACGGGCGGCAATTCGTGATGATCGAACAGATGCATGAGGTGCAGGCCAAGCTCGACCTGCTTGTCGGCGCGCTCGACGGCCATGATGCCGGGGCGATCGTGTCGGCGACCGAGGATCTGGCAACGGCGGTCATCCTGTTTCGCGGCGCCGGCGTTCCGGCGGGCAGCGAAATGCAGGCCCGGGCGCTGATCGGCAAGACGCTGGGCCAGCTCGAAGCGGCCGCGATCCGCATCAATGTCCTGAAGAACTGGACGCGTCAGAGGATTGACATGAACCATGCAATCCGCGGCACGCAACCGCGAGGTCCCGCTTTAACCTATTGATAAGCAAGATTTTCGGGGATTTTCCCGAAAATGGCACGATGATTGCTTCTCTTCTGCTGAAACAGCGGAACAGAGGCAATGAACGCAATCAACAACCCCCAGGCAGCGAACCGGATCGCCGCACCCGTCATGGATGCGGTGCAGACGGCGTCGGCGCGCACGGGGGTCGATTTCGACTATCTGGTCGATGTCGCCCGCGTCGAAAGCCGCTTCAATCCCGGCGCCAAGGCCGCAACATCGTCGGCGCGCGGCCTCTATCAGTTCACCAATCAGACCTGGCTCGCGACGCTCGAGCGCCACGGCGCCAATCACGGGCTCGCCTGGGCCGCCGACGCGATCCGCCGCGATGGCGCGGGCCGCCTGTCGGTCAGCGATCCGGCGCTGCGCGACCAGATCATGGCGCTACGCGACGATCCCTTTGCCGCATCGAACATGGCGGCGGCGCTGACCGCCGATAATCGCGAATTCCTCGAAAGCCGGATGGGCCGCACCGCCGAACCGGTCGATCTCTACCTCGCGCATTTCCTCGGCAGCGCCGGGGCCGCGCGCTTTCTGACCGCGCTCGACGCGAACCCCGACCAGCCGGGCGCCACGCTGCTGCCCGAAGCCGCGGCGGCGAACCGTCCGATCTTTTACACCCCCGACGGCAGCATGCGCAGCGTCGGCGAGATCCGCGATCTGTTCCGCGCCAAGCTCGACGCCGGTGGCGGCGCACCGCTGCCCGCCGCGGCAGCGCCCGTTTCGACATGGCGCAGCGCCGCAACCAGTTTTTCGGGCGAAGCCGCCGGACGGCCGCCGCTACCGATGATGGATATTCAACCCATGCCCAGGAAATTGTCGATGGATTTTGCCGCCAGTGCCTATCAGCGGCTCGCTTCGCTGTCGGGAGGCACCGCATGACCGGGCTCGACGTCCGCAATGCGGCGCGCTTCGCGACTGCCGCGGCACTGCCCGCGGCGATGCTGATTCTCGTCGCGCTGATGGTGATCCCCGTCACTCCGATCATCCTCGACATCAGCTTCATCGGCAATATCATGATCAGCCTCGCGATCCTGATGGTCGCGCTGTCGGCGTCGAAGCCACTCGACTTCTCGGCTTTCCCGACCGTCTTGCTGCTCGCGACGCTGTTCCGTCTCGCCCTCAACGTCGCCTCGACGCGCGTCGTGCTGGTCCACGGCCATGAAGGCACGTCGGCGGCGGGCCATGTGATCGAAGCGTTCGGCCAGGTGCTGATCGGGGGCGATTATGTCGTCGGCCTGTTCGTCTTCGGCGTGCTGATGATCATCAACCTTGTCGTCATCACCAAGGGCGCGGGACGCGTGTCCGAAGTGTCGGCGCGCTTCACCCTCGACGCCCTGCCCGGCAAGCAGATGGCGATCGACGCCGATCTCAACGCTGGCCTGCTGACCCCCGACGAAGCCAAGGCGCGGCGTCAGGAAGTCGCCACCGAGGCCGATTTCTACGGCTCGATGGACGGTGCGTCGAAATTCGTGAAGGGCGACGCGGTCGCCGGCCTGCTCATCCTGTTCGTCAATATCGTCGGCGGCTTGATCCTGGGCATGTTCAGCCACGGCCTGTCCTTCTCGCAGGCGGGCAGCACCTATGTCACGCTGGCGATCGGCGACGCGCTCGTCGCCCAGATTCCGGCGTTGCTGCTCTCGATCGCGGCCGCCGCCATCGTCACGCGCGTGTCGTCGCCCCACAACCTGTCGGGCCAGATCGGCAGCCAGTTCGCCTCCCCTCATGTATGGATGGCGGTCGGCGGTATCCTGTTCATCCTCGGCCTTGTCCCCGCAATGCCGCAGATGCTGATCCTGCCTGCTGCGGCGCTGGCCTTCACCATCGGCTGGCAACTCCGGCGCGCGGCGGCCGAAGTCGCTGCCCAGCCCGAACCCGCGGCCCCGGCGCCCGACCCGCATCATATCGAGTGGGCGGATGTCAGCGACATCGGCCCGTGCCAGCTCGAAATCGGCTATGCGCTCGTCAGCCTGGTCGACGAACGCAAGGGCGCGCCGCTGATGACTCGGATCACCGGTATCCGGCGCCAGTTGTCGAAGGAACTCGGCTTCGTCGTGCCGCCGGTGAAGGTCGCCGACGACCTGTCGCTGCCCGGCAACGTCTATCGCATCTCGATCGCCGGGGTGATCGTCGGCGAGGACGAGGTCTTCCCGAACGAAATGCTCGCGCTCGATTCGGGCGAACTGGTGACCAAGGTGACGGGCCGCCCCTGCAAGGATCCGACCTTCGGCCTCGACGCGCTGTGGATTCCCAAAAGCGCGCAGAATGACGCGATCGCGGCGGGCTATACCGTCGTCGATCCCGCCACGGTCGTCGCGACGCACCTCAACAACAGCATCATCGCTTCGGCCGCCGAACTGTTCGGCATCGACGATGCCCAGTCGCTGATCGACAATCTCAAGACCCATTATCCGCAGCTTGCGGCGAACCTCAGCCCGCAGGGCTATGCGCTGCCGCGCGTCGCCGCGCTGTGCAAGGCGCTGCTCATCGAGCGCGTGCCGCTGCGCGACTTCCGCAAGATTGCGGAGGCTATGGTGGCGCTCGTCGGCCAGCAGCTTGGCGATGGCGACCTGATCGAAGCGGTGCGCCAGCGCATCGGCGCGCTGATCGTCCAGACGATCGTGCCGAGCCGCATGCCGCTGCCTGTCGTGACCTTCACCCCCGATATCGAAGTGCTGCTCAATCAGGCGGTGCGCGCAAATCCGGGCGCCGAATGGCCGTTCGAACATGGCATGGCGATGAAGATCGTCGAACAGATCGGCCAGGCGGTCGAGCCGCTGCTGCTCCAGACGCGTAGCTTCGCGCTCGTCGCCTCCCCCATCTGTCGCCCGGCGCTGTCGCGGCTGGTGCGCGCGACATTCCCCGATGTTGCGGTGATCTCCTACCTCGAAATCCCGGCGACCAAGGCAACCGAAATCGTCGCGACGATCGGTGCCGATCAACCGCGGCTGACCAGCGGCGAAGAAGCCTATCAGAAGGACGAGCCCCATGAAAATTGAGCCCGCCGAGCAATTTGCGGGAAAGACCGCGCACGCCCTGCGGCCGCAAGGCTATGGCGAGAATGTCGAGGCGCTGATCGCCGAACATGCGCCGCTCGTGCGCAAGATCGCCTGGCAGGTTCATTCGCGCGTGTCGCGGACGAGCGATCTTGAGGATGTGATCCAAGTCGGGCTGATCGCGCTGATCGAAGCGAGCCGTACCTATGAAGAGCGCGGCTTCGCCTTTACCACCTACGCATCGACGCGCATTCGCGGCGCAATGATCGACCAGCAGCGGCGCGAGGCCGACGTCGGCCGCGCCGCGATGGCGGCCGCCAAGCGGCTCGCGGCGACGCGCGCCGCGCTCGAACAACAGCTGATGCGCGCGCCGGGCGCCGCCGAAATGGCCGAAGCGATGGGGATGAGCGCCGATGAATATTTCGAGTTCGAACGCAGCGCAACGCACGGCCGCTCGACCTCGCTCGACGAAATGATGAACGAAGGCGATTTCCTGTTCGCCGACGACCGGCTCGGCGCCGGCGAGCTGCTCGAACAGGAAGGAATGCTCGACGCGCTGCGCGCCTGCATCGGGCGCCTGTCGGACCGCGAACAGATGGTCCTGCAGCTCTATTTCTTCGAAGAGCTCAATCTGCAGGAGATCGGGCTGACGCTCGACGTCAGCGCGGCGCGGGTCTGCCAGATCAAGCGCGACGCGATGGCCAGGATCGACCGCATGATGCGGGAAATGACCGAATGACGCGAACGGCCGGATGCGGCGGCGACCAGCAGAAGCCGCATCCGGCCGCGCCGGTCAACCTGCGCGATTGCTCCGCAACGCCAGGCCGACCTTCTCGAAATAGCTGGCCATCCGCTCGGTCCCCGCGTCGGTCAGGCGGACGATGGTCCGGCGGCGGTCGCGTTCGTCGATCGACCGCTTGACGAGCCCCATCGCCTCGAGCGAGGCGATCATCCGCAGCCCCGACGACAGCGGCACGCCGGCGCCGGTGGCAAGATCGCTCGCGCTCAGGATGCGGCCATTGGCATTGGCGAGCATCAGATCGAGCATCATGTCCCACGTCGGACCCGACATCTGCGCGCTGCCGAAATGATGGCGCCGCATACGGCGGGCCTGGATGCTGAACGACAATTGGTCGACCAGCCGCGGCGCCGCCACGTCGCCGCTCGGTTCGAGCTCGACGCGTGCCGGCACCGCCGGCTCGTCGCCGCCGCGCGCGGCGAGCAGCTCGTGAATTTCGTCGATACGCGATTTCAGATCGGCAATTTCTTGGTTGGAAAATTGCTGCATGTGATGGGACCCCTGGTGCGCCTTCAGGCGCTACACACCGACACCACCCCTCCGTCTGGTCGAACCCGATGCGTACAGTATGACGAACAAGATCGGGTAAGAGATATACATTGAAAGCAGCGCGTACGGACGCGCCAATATCTCCGAAAACATCAGCTTCTGGACATGGCCGAAAATGGCGATCAACTGCCATCCGGTGATCCAATAGGGCCAGAAACGCTGCGTTTTCAATGCGATGAACCAAAAGCTCGCGAGCGCGACCAAGTCTATCGCAAAGATATTATATTCAATATGCGACCAATCCGGATTGGGTGCGAGGAGGGTGGTGCACACCGACGCGAGCAGGGCCGTATAGGCGGCCCAGCGCTCGAGGGGACCGCCGCGCCACATCGCGACGGCCACCGTGGTCAGCAGAACCGCATAATAGCCCGCTACGGTCCACATGTGGTTCGTCCACCCCCGCTCTTGAACTTACGACGCTTTGGCGAGCGGCAGATGCGCCACCGCGGCATCGCCGTGATCGTTGCTGCCGTCCTCGACCAGCGTTGCCGCCGGCGGCTTGACGCCCGCACCGAACATGCGCGTGCCGAGACCGACCTGCTTTTGCGTGACGCTGAGCGCGAGATGCGCGTCGGTCAGCAGCTGACGGACTTCGCCGGCCGCGGCAAGCGCCTGCGCAACCTTTGCCATCGCTTCCTGGCCGACGATCGCCGACATATTGGTATCGCGCCGTGCGGTGGGCAGCGTCGCGGCGAGGCGCGCGATGCTGATCATCGTATCGTCGATCGCATCTTCGGCCTGATGGAGGTCCGAGGCGATCTTCTTGGCGGCAGACATGCGTTCATTCAGCATAATCCTGGTCCTTGTATACGAATGCCGACGGAATCCCCCCCGCAGCATTCAGGTCAACACACGACCAAGACCGACAAGGATCGAATAGAGGGCGGAAAAAGCCAAAATGGTCGCAAATGCGATCAGGATTGGCCAGATAATCCTTTCCATCAACCCGTGCCGGTTGGCCGACTGGGACGCGGTAGGAAATGGCGAACCGATATCAAAAAGCCGCCGGACCGAACTGCGCCCCACACCGGCTTCATCGGCGGGCGCCTCGTCGCCTAGGCTGATCAATTGATATCTCAATGGCTGATAGGGAGTAACTTGGTCGAATACACCGTTACGTGCTAAAATCGTCGCAGCCTCTATCCTGTTGGATGCATTGAGTTTTTTCAAAGCGCGCCGCACACGCTCATCGACCGTGTGCGGGGATACATCCATAATGCGAGCAATCTCTTTGGAATTTTTGTGCTCAAAAACCAGCCGCAGCGTTTCGATTTGCGCGGCCGAAAGGAGACTGATGTAATTGTCTGGGTCACCCTGCACGCACAAGGGCATAGAGGATCATGATTCGAAATCAAGTTACGAGGGGCGCGATAGGCGTATCATCCTTCGTCACCGGAGCGTCCGAGACGCGAATTTCCGGGGTTCCGCGGCGCCGCTTCATGCCGCCAGAGCGGAAGCTCTCGCTATTTCCAAATGCCGCGCATTCGGCTAGGCGAACGGCGTGACCGACTGTGCATCCTGCGTCGTGCGGAACCGCGCGATCTGTGCGAGCCTCAATCCCGAGGAGCTGTTGCTGCTCGGCAAGATGGGGCGCAAGCAGCGTGTCAAGGCGGGCCAGACGCTGCTCTGGGAAGGCGACGACGCACCGGTGGTCGCCAATGTCCTCGAAGGCGTGCTCAAACTGGTCGTCGCGACCGCCGACGGGCGCGAGCAGATCGTCGGCATCGTCTTTCCATCGGATTTCATCGGCCGCCCGTTCGGCAAGGAAAGCCCGTACAGCGTCACCGCGATGACCGATGCCGAAGTCTGCATCTTCAACCGCAACGCCTTCGACGAATTTGCGGGCAGCCATCCCGACCTGCAACAGAAGCTCTTGCGCCGCACGCTCGACGAACTCGACCGGGCGCGGCACTGGATGATGCTGCTCGGTCGCAAATCGGCGTCGGAAAAGGTCGCCTCCTTCCTCCTCGAAATGTCCGAACGGCTTTCGGGGCAGGGATGCCAGGTCGGCGGCACGCGTAACGGTTTCGAGTTACCCTTCGGACGCCAGCAAATCGCCGACATATTGGGGCTGACGATCGAAACGACGAGCCGTCAGCTCACCCGGATGCGCTCCGACGGTCTTCTAGACCTCCCCTCGCGCCGCGAGATCGTGATTACCGATCGCGACGCGATGGAAGCGATGGCGGGATAGCCGGCGGCGTCGGCGACACACCCCCACCACCCGGCGGGGACATGTCGCCGATCAGCGCCGCGCGCCGCTTCAGAAGCGGAACGCCACCCCCGCGCTGATCACCCACGGGTCGAGCTTGTGCTTGGTCTGCAGCACTTCGGTCGTACCCGCATACCAGGTCGCGGTCGGACGCAGGAAATAGCGCTTCGCATCGAACGAGACCGCCAGCCCCTTGTCATTCACGGGAATATCGATCCCGGCCTGCACCGCGGCGCCGAACTTGTCGTTGATCTTCTGCCGCGTCGCGCCCAGTCCGCGCGTCGTCACGCCCGGCTTTTCGTCGATGAAGAAGAAATAGCTCGGGCCGGCGCCGACATAGGGCTGAATCCCGCCGTCGCGGCCGAAATGATATTTCAGCGTCAGCGTCGCGGGGATGATCTTGACGTCGGACACCAGCTCGGCACCCGCCAGCGCCCCGGCGCCATCGACGTCGTGCTGGGTCACGCCGGCAATGGTTTCGAGCGAGACATTGTCGGTGACGAAATATTCGACCGCGATCGTCGGCGTGACATTGTCGTTCGCCTTGCTCTGCGTCCCGGCCGGCAGGCTGAGGCCGTCATATTTCACGTCGGTGATCTTGCCGTCGGGCGCGACGAGGGTCGCGAGCAGCTTCACCTGAACGTCCCCGGCCTTGGCCTGGGCCTGGCCCGGAACCACCATCGCAGCGGCCAGAGCGGCGAGGGAGAGATAATGCGTCTTCATGTCGTGACTCCTTGCGTTGACGAGCGCCTCCCTGCGCTTGCCCGCCGCACCGCGCATTGATGGAACGCAAAAAATTGCTTGATCCTGGTCAATGTTTTGGCCACCGTCCCCGTCCATGAGCGGTTCCCAGCCGTGCGGTCGAAGGGACCGCGCCAAGCAGGGACAAGCATTATGGACGGTGTGGTATTGAAAGCGGGCGGCTGGCTGGGCCTCGCCCTTCTCGCGCTCGTGATGGCGGCGCTCGCGGTCGATGCGCCCTTTGCGGTGCATATGGGGATCGTCGCGGTCGCCTGCCTCGCCGTCCTGTGGGCCACCGTCTCGCGCGCCGATTTCGACGGCATCGCGCGCGGCATATTGAAAATGCCCGCGGACGAAGGCGTCTATGACGACGACCCGATCCGCTGGGGGGTGATCGCGACGATCTTCTGGGGCGCCGCGGGTCTTATCGCGGGCCTTTATATCGCGCTCCAGCTTGCCTATCCCGCGCTTAACCTGGGGTTTGAATATACGACCTTCGGACGGCTGCGCCCGCTGCACACCTCGGGCGTGGTTTTTGCTTTCGGCGGCAATGCGCTGATCGCGACCAGCTTCTATGTCGTCCAGCGCACCTGCCGCGCGCGGCTCGCCTTTCCGGGCGCCGCCCGCTTCGTCTTCTGGGGCTATCAGCTTTTTCTGGTGCTCGCAGCCACCGGCTATCTGATGGGCGTCACCGAAGCGCGCGAATATGCCGAACCCGAATGGTATGTCGATCTGTGGCTGACCATCGTATGGGTCGTCTATTTTGTCGTGTTCGTCGGCACGATCGTCAAACGCCGCGAGCCGCATATCTATGTCGCCAACTGGTTTTACCTCAGCTTCATCATCACCATCGCGATGCTCCACATCGTCAACAATCTGTCGGTGCCGGCAACGATCTTCGGGTCAAAAAGCTATTCGGCTTTCGCGGGGGTGCAGGATGCGCTGACGCAATGGTGGTACGGGCACAATGCGGTCGCCTTCTTCCTGACCGTACCCTTCCTTGCGATGATGTATTATTTCGTCCCCAAGCAGGCCGAACGGCCGATCTACAGCTATCGCCTGTCGATCATCCACTTCTGGTCGCTGATCTTCCTCTATATCTGGGCGGGTCCGCACCATCTGCACTATACCGCGCTGCCCGATTGGGCGCAGACGCTGGGCATGGTCTTTTCGGTTGTGCTGTGGATGCCGAGTTGGGGCGGCATGATCAACGGGCTGATGACGCTGAACGGCGCATGGGACAAGATCCGCACCGATCCGATCATCCGCATGATGGTGATCGCCCTCGCCTTCTATGGCATGGCGACCTTCGAGGGGCCGATGCTCTCGATCAAGGCGGTCAACTCGCTCAGCCATTATACAGAATGGACGATCGCGCACGTCCATGCCGGCGCGCTGGGCTGGAACGGCATGATCACCTTTGCCGCAGTCTATTATCTGGTGCCGCGCCTGTGGGGACGGCCGCGCCTCTATTCGCTGCGCATGGTCAACTGGCACTTCTGGCTCGCGACACTGGGGATCGTCTTCTACGCCGCCTCGATGTGGGTCGCCGGGATCATGCAGGGTCTGATGTGGCGCGAATATGGCGCCGACGGCTACCTCGTCTACAGCTTTGCCGAAACCGTCGCGGCGATGCACCCGATGTATCTGATCCGCGCTGCCGGCGGGGCGATGTATCTCGCCGGCTTTGTCCTGCTGATCGTCAACGTCTGGGCGACGATTGCTGGCAAGGTCCGCGAAGAGAAGCCGATGACCGAGACCCCCTATAACGCCGCCGCGGACCGCCCGCTGGCGCCCGTTCCCGCCGAATAAGGAGCCTCCAGGCCATGGCCACCCAATCCACCGAAAAGCGCTTCAGCCACAAGAAGCTCGAACGCAATATCACCCTGCTTGGCTTTTTTTCGCTCGTCGCCGTGGCGATCGGCGGCATCGTCGAGATCGCGCCGCTGTTCTGGATCGACAATACCGTCGAAAAGGTCGACGGCATGCGGCCCTATACTCCGCTCGAACTCGCCGGCCGCAACATCTATATCCGCGAGGGCTGCTACCTTTGTCACAGCCAGATGATCCGACCCTTCCGCGACGAGGTCGAACGCTATGGCCACTACAGCCTGGCGGCGGAAAGCATGTACGACCATCCCTTCCAATGGGGGTCGAAACGCACCGGCCCCGACCTGGCGCGCGTCGGCGGCCGCTATTCGGACGAATGGCATCGCGCGCACTTGATCGATCCGCGCAGCGTCGTGCCCGAATCGATCATGCCGCCCTATGCCTTCCTTGCCGAAAACGACCTTCGGACCGACGATCTGCGCAACGACCTGACCGCGCTCTATCGCGTCGGCGTTCCCTATACCAAGGAGGATATCGCCAAGGCCAACGAGGATTTGAAGGCACAGGTCGATCCCGCGTCGGCCGCCGATCTCCAGAAACGCTATCCCAAGGCACAGGTCCGCGATTTCGACGGCGATCCCGCGCGTCTTACCGAAATGGACGCGCTGATCGCCTACCTCCAGATGCTCGGAACGCTCGTCGACGTCGACAAGGCGGCGCCGCAGGAACAGGCGCACGCCGCCGACATCGCGCAGGAGAAAGCGCGATGACCTATGACGAGATACGGCATTTCGCCGATAGCTGGGGCTTGATCGTCATGGTGGCGATGTTCCTCCTCTTCATCGCCTGGCCGTTCCGCAAGGGAGCCGCCCGCCACCATGACGAAGCAGCGAACATGATCTTCAAGGAAGACGACAATGGCCGAAGATAAGCGCATCGACGAAGTGACGGGCACAGCCACCTCCGGTCACGAATGGGATGGCATCGAGGAACTCGATACGCCGATGCCGCGGTGGTGGCTGTGGTCACTCTATGCGACGATCATCTGGGGGATCGTCTATGTGATCCTCTATCCCGCCTGGCCGATGATCCGCAGCGCGACCGAGGGCACACTCGGCTGGAGCAGCCGCGGCCAGCTCGAAAAGGAACTCGCCGCCGAGGCGCAGCGGCGGGCGCCGATCGTCAATGCGATCGCCGCCACCCCGATCGCCGAACTACCCGCCCGACCGCAACTGATGCAGGCGGCGATCCAGGGCGGGGGCGCGGCGTTCCGCGTCCATTGCGTCCAATGCCATGGCGCCGGCGGTGCCGGTGTAAAGAAGCTCTATCCCAATCTGACCGACGACGACTGGCTGTGGGGCGGCGACCTCGCCGCGATCCACTATACGATCACCAACGGCATCCGGAATCCCGACGTGAAGACGACGCGGATCAGCCAGATGCCCGCTTTCGGCCGCGACGGCATCCTCGACGCCAGGCAGATCGACGATCTGGTCAGCCATGTGCGCGTCATCAGCCGTCAGGAAAAGCCCAGCGCCTCGTCGGCGCGCGGCGCGGCGCTCTTCTCGGCCAATTGCGCGGTCTGTCACGGCGCGGGCGGGGAAGGCGGCCGCAGCGTCGGCGCGCCCAAGCTGACCGACGCCATCTGGCTCTATGGCGGCGATCGCGCCAGCCTGACCGCGACGATCAACCAGCCGCGCAACGGCGTGATGCCGCACTGGGGCGAACGGCTCGACCCGGTGACGATCAAGATGCTCGCCGCCTATGTCTATTCGCTGGGCGGCGGCGAAAAGGCACCGGCGCCCGCGGCGGTCGCCGCAGCCGCCCCGGAAGGACAGGGAGCCGATGGCCAGCCCTGACGATCTGACCGGCGGCAAGACGTCGCTCTACGCCGCCCGGAAGGCCGTCTATCCCAAGCGGGTGGACGGCCGCTTCCGCCGGCTGAAATGGGCGATCATGGCGGTGACGCTGGCGATCTATTACGGGACGCCGTGGATCCGCTGGGACCGCGGCCCCTATGCACCCGACCAGGCGGTGCTCGTCGATCTTGCGCACCGGCGCTTCTACATGTTCCAGATCGAAATCTGGCCGCACGAATTCTATTATGTCGCCGGGCTGCTCATCATGGCGGGGATCGGCCTGTTTCTGGTGACGAGCGCGGTCGGCCGCGCCTGGTGCGGCTATGCCTGTCCGCAGACCGTATGGACCGACCTGTTCCAGCATGTCGACCGGCTGGTCGATGGCGATCGCAACGCGCAGATCCGTCTCGCGCAGGGGCCGTGGACCGCCGAGAAGATCGGCAAGCGCGCACTCAAATATGCGATTTACCTGACCATCGCCTTCTGGACCGGCGGCGCATGGATCATGTATTTCGCCGATGCGCCGACGCTGACGCATGACTTCTGGACCGGCCAGGCAGCGCCAGTCGCCTATGGCACCGTTGCGGTGCTGACCGCGACGACCTTCGTCCTCGGCGGCTTCATGCGCGAACAGGTGTGCATCTACATGTGCCCCTGGCCGCGTATCCAGACCGCGATGATGGACGAAAAGTCGCTGCTCGTGACCTATCGCGAGTGGCGCGGCGAACCGCGCGGCAGCACCAAGAAGGCGATGGCGCACCCCGGCGCCTTCGGCGACTGCATCGATTGCAACCAATGCGTTGCGGTCTGCCCCACCGGCATCGACATCCGCGAAGGGCCGCAGATCGGCTGCATCACCTGCGCGCTGTGCATCGACGCCTGCGACGGGGTGATGGCGCAGGTCGGCCGTCCGCGCGGCCTGATCGACTATTGCACGCTCGAGGATGTCGCGGCGGAAAAGGCCGGCGGCACGGCGCGCCCCGTGCGCAAGACGCTGTTTCGCCCGCGTACGATCATCTATTTTTCGATCTGGTGCGCGATCGGCGCCGCCATGCTGTTCACGCTGGGCCAGCGCACGCGGCTCGACCTCGCCGTCCAGCACGAGCGCAGCCCGCTCTACGTCCAGCTTTCGGACGGCCATATCCGCAACAATTACACGCTCAAGCTGCGCAACATGGAAACGCGCCCGCGCGCGGTCGAGGTTACGGTCAGCGGGCTCAAGGATGCGGCGCTGTGGACCGAGGAGGGCTCGCGCGACAAGGCGGCACAGCGGATCACGCTGACGCTCGCACCCGACAGCGTCACCCGCGTCAAGCTGTTCGTCGCCGCCCCCGCCGCGGGCGCGGCGCGGCAGGATTTCACCATCGCGACGCGCGGCCTCGACGGCGATCCGCGCGGCGACAGCGAAACCATCCAGTTCGACCGGCCGCCGGCCGACAATCAGGAGCCCGGACAATGAGCAAGGCGCGCCGCTTTACCGGTTGGCACATGACGACGATCCTCGTCGCCTTCTTCGCGGTCGTCATCACCGTGAACATCGTCATGGCGCGCTTTGCCCTCTCGACCTTCGGCGGCACGGTGGTCGAAAACAGCTATATCGCGAGCCAGCACTACAACGAATGGCTCGCCCGCGCCGCCGCGCAGGACCGGCTGGGCTGGGACAAGAGCGCCACGCTCGATGCCGACCGCCACATCGAACTCGCCGTCCGCAGTCAGGGCAAGCCGCTCGACGGGCTGGCGACGACCGCGACGCTCAGCCACCCGCTCGGCCAGTTGCCGGCGCGCGCGGTGCATTTCGCGCCGGCAGCGGACGGCCGCCTGATCTCGCGCGAAACGGTGCCGGCAGGCCGCTGGCGGCTCGACCTTTCGGTCCGGCACGGCGCCGACGAGGCCCGCTACCAGATCGATCTGCAATGAGCGTTGCCACCGCCTCGCCACTGGTCGAGCGCGACTTCGCGGTTCCCGATATCCGCTGCGCGGGCTGCATCTCGAAGCTTGAACAAGGGCTGGTCTGCGACCGGCGCATCGCTTCGGCGCGCGTGAACTTCACCGAAAAGCGCGTCCATATCGCCTGCACCCCCGACGCCGAGACGCCCGATCTGGTTGGCGCCTTCGCGCTGCTTGGGTTCGAGGCGCATCCGATCGGCGACGCCCCCGGCGAAGGCGATCCCGAAGCGGCGAGCAGCCGCGAATTGCTGCGTGCGGTGGCCGTCGCGGGCTTCGCGATGATGAACGTCATGCTGCTGTCGGTATCGGTCTGGTCGGGCGCCGAGGGCGCGACACGCGACCTGTTTCACTGGCTGTCGGCGGCGATCGCGCTGCCGACCGTCGCCTATTCGGGGCGCCCCTTCTTCCGCTCGGCATGGCGCGCGCTGCGCCACGGCGGGACCAATATGGACGTGCCGATCAGCATCGGCGTCGTCATCACCAGCGCGCTCAGCGTCTACGAAACCGCAACGCACGGCCAGCACGCCTATTTCGACGGCGTCGTCATGCTCCTCTTCTTCCTGCTCTGCGGACGCTGGCTCGACAGCGTGATGCGCGACCGCGCCCGCGGCGGCGTTACCGCTCTGCTCCGCAACATGGGCACCGGCGCGACGGTGCTGCGCGGCGAAGGCAGCGGCCATTGGGTCGATGCGACCGCGCTTCAGCCGGGCATGGTGATGCTGGTCGCCGCCGGCGAACGGCTCGCCGCCGACGGGGTGATCGTCGCGGGGTCGAGCCAGATCGACCTGTCGCTGCTCACCGGCGAAAGCGCGCCGCAGGCGGTGCATGTCGACGACCATGTCCACGCGGGCACACTCAACCTCGATGCGCCGATCCGCGTCCGCATCACCGCCGCGGGCGCCGACACCGCCATCGCGGATATCGCACGACTGATGGGCGAGGCGGCGCAGGGCAAGTCGCGCTATGTCCGCATCGCCGATCGCGCCGCACGCTTCTATGCGCCCGCGGTCCACACGCTCGCGCTGCTCGCATTCACGGGCTGGATGATCGCGGGCGCAGGCTGGCATCATAGCCTCCTGATCGCGGTCGCGGTGCTCATCATCACCTGCCCCTGCGCACTCGGCCTTGCGGTTCCGGCGGCGCAGATCGTCGCAGCGGGGGCGCTGATGCGGGTCGGTGTGCTGATCAAGGACGGCTCGGCGCTCGAACGCATGGCCGAGGTCGACCGGGCGCTGATCGACAAGACGGGGACGCTGACGCTCGGCCGGCCGGTCGCCACCGACCTCGACGCCGTCGATCCCGCCCATCGCCCGCTGCTCCTCGCGTTGGCGCAGGCCAGTCGCCACCCGCTCAGCGAAGCGCTGACGCGCGGTCTGTCGGCGCTCGGCGTGGTACCCGAAGCGGTCCAGACTATACGGGAAACGCCAGGCTTCGGGGTCGCGGCGGACTGGCATGGTCACAAGGTCACGCTCGGCCGCCCGCAAAGCCCGGCGGCGGGCACCGGGCTGGCCACCGAACTCGCCATCGACGGCGATCCGCTGGCGACGCTCCACTTCGCCGATCAGCTTCGTCCCGACGCGCGCGCCGCAATCGACGCGCTGGCGGCCGAGGGAATCGACGCGACGATCCTGTCGGGCGATCGGGCCGAGGCGGTGGCACCCGTCGCCCGCGAACTCGGCATCACCGCCCAGACCGGCATGACGCCGCAGGACAAGCTCGCCGCGATCGCCCGCCATGCGGGCGCCGGACACCGGGTGCTGATGATCGGCGACGGCCTCAACGACGGCCCGGCGCTGGCCGCCGGTCATGCCTCTATGGCGCCGGGATCGGCAAGCGACGCGGGCAAGAATGCCGCCGACTGCATCTTCCTCGGCGACCGGCTGACGCCGGTGGTGCAGACGGTGCGCATGGCGCGCCGGACGCAGCGGATCGTGAAGCAGAATTTCGCGCTCGCCATCGGCTATAATATCATCGCGGTGCCGCTCGCCATCTTCGGCCACGTAACCCCGTTGATCGCGGCCATCGCGATGTCGGGTTCGTCGCTGATCGTGGTGGGCAACGCGCTGCGCCTGAAGGCGGCGATCCGGTGAACGGCCTGCTTTTCCTGATCCCGATCGCGCTCGGGCTGGGACTGCTCGGTCTTGCGGCTTTCTTCTGGTCGCTGCGCCACGGCCAGTTCGACGATCTCGACGGCGCGGCCTTGCGCATCTTCGTCGAGGATGAAGAGGATGCCGCGCCATGATCCTGCGCCCGCTCGCCTCGCTCGCCGCCGCCACCGGACTCGCCTTCGCGCCGCTTGCCAGCGATGCGCAGATCTTGCTGCTTCCCGCATGCGGCGGCGGGACGCATCTGCTCGTCATTCCCGGCGCCCCGGACAAGCCCGGCGACCACCTCTGTTCGAAGCCCTGCCATGCCGTGACCGAGCGGCGCAGCAAGCCGACCGACGACAAAAAGGGTTGTTGCTGACATGGCCGCCGCCGCTTTGACCTTGGTCAATGCGGCAAAGACCGGCTGCCCGTAGGACCATGACCATGTGGACCTATTATCCCGAGCTGCTCGCAAAGCCCGTGCCGCGCTACACCAGCTATCCCACCGCGGTGGAATTCGGCGACGCGGTGGGCGAAGCCGATTATGCTGGAGCGCTCGATGCGATCGAACCGGCCACGCCGCTTTCGCTCTATGCCCACATCCCCTTTTGCGAACAGATATGCTGGTATTGCGGCTGCAATACCGGGGCCGCAGGCCGCAAGCAGCGGCTCGCCGATTATCTCGTCGCGCTACGCGCCGAAATCGCCATGGTGGCGAAACGGATCGGCGGCCGCGCGCGCGTCCAGCATATCGCTTTTGGCGGCGGCAGTCCCAATGCGGTCGCGCCCGTTGAATTCGTCCGCATCCTCGACCGCCTGCTGACCGTCTTCGACGTCAGCCGGCCCGAAATATCCATCGAGATCGACCCGCGCGGTTTCACGACCGAATGGGCGCTTGTCCTCGCCGCGTCGAACGTCACGCGTGTCAGCCTGGGCGTTCAGACCTTCGCCCCGCACATCCAGCAAGCGATCGGCCGCGTCCAGCCGCTCCGCGATATCGAGGCGACGGTCGCGGCGCTGCGCTTGCGCGGGATCGACGCGATCAATTTCGACCTGATGTACGGGCTGCCGGGGCAGAGCATCGCCGATCTCGACGCGACGCTCGACGAAACGATCCGCCTCGCTCCCAGCCGGATCGCGCTGTTCGGCTACGCCCATCTGCCCGCGATGTTGCCGCGGCAACGGCGCATCGACGCGACCGACCTGCCCGACGACCGGTTGCGCTTCGAACAGGCGGCGCACGGTTTCGAACGGCTGACCGCGGCGGGCTATATTCCCGTCGGCTTCGATCATTTCGTGCTGCCGGGCGATCCGCTTGCCGCGGCGGCCAAGGCGGGGCGCGTCAACCGCAATTTCCAAGGCTTTACCGAAGACGACGCCCCCGTCCTCCTCGGCTTCGGGGCGAGCGCGATCAGCCGCTTTCCGGGGTTGATCGTCCAGAATGAAAAGCGCGCCGGCCCCTATCGCGACCTGATTGGCGAAGGACGACTGGCCGCGGTGCGCGGCGTTGCGGTGGGCGAAGACGACCGCCTGCGCGGCGCGATCATCAAGGCCATCCTGTGTCAGGGACGCGCCGCGCTGCCCGCTGCATGGGCCGATGCCGCGCGCCCGGCGCTCGCGGACGTCGCGCAGCGCGGACTGATCCGCTGGGATGGCGACGAACTGGTGCTGGATGAGGGGTCGCAGCCTTATGCCCGCACCATTGCGGCGCGCTTCGACCGCTTCCGCGGCACCATCGCCCCTGCCGATACCGCCGCCATCGCGCGCTGATCGCGCGCCGCGCTTCGCCGGAACAAGAAAGGCCAGCTCTCGGGGCGCGAGAGCTGGCCAGCAGCAGGTTGTTCGGGGCTTCGGGTGCCGGGGTCAGCCCTTGCAAGCCTGCTTGTTCTTGTTGCCGGGAAGGCTGCAATTATAGGTCACGGTCTTGCCGTTCGCCTGCTTCGCCTTGACCATATGGCCGGTGGGGCGGGCTGCGGCGACGCGCTGCGATGCGGCCTTCGGCTTGGCGGCAGGCTGCTTGAGGGGCTTTGCGGCGGGCTTGACCGCGGTCGTCGCGGGCTTCGCCGGGGTGGTTGCCGCAAAGCTCGGGGCGGCGATCATCATCGTCGCGGCCAGGCCGACGCCGATCAGGGAACCAAAACGTGCCATCTCTATCACTCCGAATGGTCCCGCCGCACGGTCCCGGTCAACGCGACGGGGCCGGCGGGGAAACAGGACGTCCAGGGCAGGGTCTGGGTGGACAGGGGGCGATCCCGCCTTGGACAAACCCCTATTAGGCGGCCGCGACCGACGGGGTGATGGCCGCGACATGACAATATGGTAATTTGCGCGCCAGCATCCGGACGGCCGACCGGTTTCATAACGCGATCCTGCTCAATGGGAGTATCCCCGTGACCGCGCACGCCGACCTGGCATCGATCGCCGAACCCGCCTCGCCCGCCGCCCGCCGCGGCGGCGTGGGGCGCGGCGTCCGGCTGGCCCTTGCCGGCCTGCTGCTGGCGATGCTCGCGCTCGGCGATTTCTATGTCTGGGCGGGCTATTATCACGGACCCCTCTACCGCGATCTCGCGTCGGACGCCGCCGGACCCGACCGGCCTGCGATCGTGATGCTGTCGGGCGACATGGGGAACAAGGTCGGCATGACCCCGCCGGTGTCGCGGCGGATCAATCGCCGCGGCTATGCGGTGGTGACAGTCAATTCGCTCGCCTATTTCTCGCCGCGCCGGACGCCGCAGGAAGCGGCAACGCTGCTCGAGAATGCGATGGCGCGGGCGATGCGGCTCGGCCGCACGCGCCGCGTCGTCCTGATCGGGCAATCCTTTGGCGCCGACATGCTGCACGCCGGTCTCGCCGCGATGCCCGCGGCCGACCGCAGGCCGATCAGCGCCGTCATCCTAGTCGTCCCCGGCCACGATATCATCTTCCGCGCCTCGCCGATCGAACTCGCCGGTCTCGAAATCCCCGACCAACTCGCCCTGCCGACCGCATCGCAGCTCGACTGGGCGCCGCTCACCTGCATCTGGGGCATCAAGGAAAATGACAGCCTGTGCCCCGAACTGACCTTGCCTGGCATGCGCAAGATCGCCTTGCCGGGCGGCCACAAGCTGCAATCCGACGACGCGGCGCTCGAAGCCGCAATCTATCCTGCCATTGCGCATGCGACCGACCGGATGCGCGCGCCGTCCCCCCGGAGGAACTGATATGAAGGCTTTGGCAATCGCTCTGCTGCTCGGCGCCGCGACCGGCATTCCGGCCCCGACGCCCGCCGCCAACCCGATCGGCGTCTGGCAGAATCCGAAAGGCACCATCCTGGTGCGCACACGCAATTGCGGCGCGATGCTGTGCGGCAATATCGTCTGGGCCAGCCCCACCGCCCTCTCCGACGCGCGCGACGCCGGTGTCACGGCATTGATCGGCACCGAATTGCTCAGCGACTATCGCGCGACGGGTGCGGGGCGCTGGACCGGGCAGGTCTATGTGCCCGACCAGGGCCGTCGCTTTTATTCGACGATCGAGGTAAGGAACCCGAACAGCTTGCGAATTTCGGGTTGCATCCTGGGCGGGCTGATCTGCAAACATCAGGAGTGGACGCGTCGATGACGGTTTTCGGGGGCGTGCGATCCTGGGCCTCGCGGCATCGCCGGACGTTGTCGATCGCGGCCGCGCTGGTCGTCGCGGCGCTCGGCTTCACCGCGCTCTATCATTTGCTGCATTCGGTGCGCCCGCACGCGATTCGAGAGGCTTTTCGCGCGGTTTCGAATGCGCAGATCGGATTCGCGCTGCTGCTGACCGCGGCCAGCTATCTGCTGCTCACCCTTTACGACACCGGCGCATTGCGCGTCATCGGCCGCAAATTGCCCTGGCGCACCGCGGCCCTCGCCTCCTTCACAAGCTACACGCTCAGCCACAATCTGGGCCTGGCCCTGCTGACCGGCGGCTCGGCGCGCTACCGCGTCTACCGCGCCGCGGGGCTCAGCGGGGGGGAGGTCGGAAGCGTGATCGCGCTCGCCAGCCTGAGCTTCTGGAACGGCGTCGTTCTGCTCGCGGGTCTGGCGGCCATGGCGAGTACGCAGTTGCTGCCGATTTTCGACATCGGCCTGTCGCTGCACTGGTTGCATCTCGGCGGGATGGTCGTCGCGACCCTGTGCCTCATCCCGCTGCTGCTCCGCCATTTCGGGCTGACCGCGCTCGACATCGGCGGGTGGCGCACTCCGATCCCGGACCTGAAGACAAGTGCGTCGATGACGCTCGTCGCCGCGCTCGATCTGGCTGCGGCCAGCGCGGCGCTATTCGTGCTGCTGCCGGCGCCCGACCCCGCCGCCTACCCCGCCTTTTTCCTTGGCTATGCCTTCGCGATCATCGCGGCGCTGGTCAGCCATGTGCCCGGCGGGCTCGGCGTGTTCGAGGCGGTGGTGATCGCGATGGTCCCCGGCGACAAGGCGCAGCTCCTCGCCGCGCTGCTCGCCTATCGCGTCATTTATTATCTGCTGCCGCTGCTGCTCGCCGCGCTGCTGCTTGCCTGGCACGAAAGCAAGGCGTGGCACGCCCCGGCGCGCCAGTTCGCCGCGGCGAGCGAATCGCTGCTCCGCGAACTGGCACCGCCGCTGTTCGCCGCACTCGTCTTCGCCGGCGGCCTGATCCTGCTCCTATCGGGATCGACCCCCGCCGAAGCGGGACGGATGCACGATTTGCGGCATATCCTGCCGCTGCCCTTCGTCGAAGCATCGCATATCGCCGCCAGCCTGTCGGGCACGCTGCTGCTCTTCCTGGCGCCCGGCCTGCTGCGCCGCCTCAACGGCGCCTTCGTCGCGACTCGCGCGCTGCTGCTCGCCGCGGCGATCTTTTCGCTGACCAAAGGGTTCGACTATGAGGAGGCGGTCATCCTCCTCGCCATCTGCGCCGCGCTGCAATGGAGCCGCCCCGCCTTTTACCGCAAGACTTCGCTGATCGACGCACCGCTGTCGACCGGCTGGATCGTCGCCGCGCTGATCGCCATCCTCGGCTCGGCCTTCGTCGGCCTCTTTGCCTATAAGCATGTCGATTATACCAGCAGCCTGTGGTGGCAATTCAGCTTGCGCGGCGACGCGCCGCGTTTTCTGCGCGCGAGTTTCGGGATCGCGGTGCTGATCACCGGCCTCGCGCTGTGGCGGCTATTCGCGCCGTCGGCCCGCACGGTGCGCGATACGCCGGTGGGGTTCGATGCCCTCGAACCGGCGCTGGCGCTCAGCGACAGCACCGATGCCTTTCTGGCCTACACCGGCGACAAGCGCTTCCTGCTCGCCGACGAGGGCGACGCCTTCCTGATGTACCGGGTGCAGGGCGGCAACTGGATCGTGATGGGCGATCCGGTCGGCAACGAGGATCGCTGGGCCGATCTCTTGTGGAAGCTGCGAGAAATGGCCGACGCGGCGCAGGGACGCATCCTGCTCTATCAGATCAGCGCAGCGTGTCTGCCCCAGGCGATCGACCTCGGGCTGTCGATCGTCAAATATGGCGAAGAGGCGCGCGTCGAGCTTGCCCGCTTCACCCTTGCCGGGCCGCAGGCAAAGACGCTGCGCCACGCCGAGCGCCGCGCGGTGCAGGACGGCGCCGAATTCGCCGTAGTCGCCGCCGCCGAGGTTCCCGCGCATCTTGCCGAACTCAAGGCCGTGTCGGACGACTGGCTGCACGCGAAAAAGCAGCGCGAAAAAGCGTTCAGCCTCGGCAGCTTCGATCCCGCCTATATGGCGCGCTTTCCCTGCGCGGTGGTACGGATAGACGGGCGGATCGTCGCTTTCGCCAATATTTTGGCGACCCCCAATGGCGCCGAAATGTCGGTCGACCTGATGCGCCATGTGAACGACATCCCCTATGGCGTCATGGACTTCCTGTTCATTCGCCTGATGCAGCATGCGCAGCAAGCGGGCTATCGCTGGTTCACGCTCGGCATCGCGCCCTTGTCGGGCATCGAGGGGCGCAAGCTTGCACCCGCATGGGCGAAGGGCGCCGCCTTCGTCTTTCGCCATGGCGAAATGCTCTATGGTTTCGAAGGCTTGCGCAGCTACAAGGCGAAATTCGCGACCGATTGGCAGCCGCGCTACATCGCCGGACCCCGCGGCATGGCCTTTGCACAGGCGATGGCGGCGGTGCACCAGATCGTCTCGCGCGCACCGGTCCGCAAGGATACGCGCGCGCCCGTCGCCGCCACGGCTTGATCGCGGGCAAGATTACCGCAGTTTCATCTGCACGCCATCGGGCGGTGGGACGCGGCCTGCTACGCGGGTCCAATGGACCCGCCGCGCATTCGATCCATGCCGCCGACGGCCTTGTTGATCCTGCTGCTGGCGGGGATCGTTTTCCTGTCGGCGCGGCTCTATGCCTCGCCGCATTCGCGTGGCGGGGGACAGGTGGGGGGATTGACCTTCGAAGCGGAGCCTGTCCGGCGCCACCAACCGATCGCGCTCGTCGTCACCAGCGTCGAGGACGGCGGCCCGGCGGCGAAAGCCGACATTGCGGCGGGCGACCGGATCGACCGGATCGACGGCCGCCCCATTGCGTCGGCGACCGATGCCGCTGCGCGGTTGCGCCGCGACGCGCACAGGGGGGTGACGCTGCGCATTCGCCGTGGCATCCGGACAAGCTATAAGCATCTTCCCGCGATGCGCGGGCCACAGCCGGGGACAGTGCATGTCGCAGAAAATATTGCTCGTCGAAGATGACCGGACGACCGCCGACTTCATCGGCAAGAGCCTGACCGGCGAAGGCTTCGTCGTCGATCATGCCGCCGACGGCCGCGACGGCCTGTTTCATGCGACCGACGGCAGTTATGACGCGATCATCCTCGACCGCATGCTGCCCGGCATGGACGGCATGGCGCTGCTCGCGGCGATGCGCGCCGCGCAGATCGCGACGCCGGTTATCATTCTGTCGTCGCTGGGCGCGGTCGATGCGCGGGTCGAAGGGCTGACGTCGGGCGCCAATGATTATCTGGTCAAGCCCTTCGCCTTCTCCGAGCTGCTGGCCCGGCTCAAGCTGCTCCTTGCCAAGCCCGGCAACGGCCCTCAGGTCGAAACGGCGCTGCACTGCGAGGATCTGGAAATGAACCTGCTCAATCGCCGCGTGACGCGCGCCGGCAAGCGGATCGAACTGCAGCCGCGCGAGTTTCGCCTGCTCGAATATCTGCTCCGCCACAAGGAACAGGTGGTGACGCGCACGATGATGCTGGAGGGGGTCTGGGAATATCATTTCGACCCCGGCACCAATGTCGTCGATGTCCATGTCAGCCGCCTGCGCCGCAAGATCGACGACGGGTTCGCGACGCCGCTGGTCCATACGATCCGCGGCGCGGGCTATATGCTCGGCGCCGCGAGCTGACCGGCGCATGCGCGCGCGCTTCTTTCAATCGACGATCGTCCGCCTGACGCTGGCGCTGGTGATCGCGCAGGTCGCGGCGCTGGCGCTCGGCCTGACGATCATCCACCGCTTCACCCAGGCGACGATCATCGACGACGCGCGAATCGCGGCCGAAGTCGCACGCGACGATTTTGCCGAAACCCAACGCCAGCAAGGGCCCGAAGCGCTGGTTCAGGCGATCCGCGACCGGCTCACCCGGCGCGACGACCGCAATTTCGTCGTGCTGTTGAAGGCACCCGACGGCACGCGCGTCGTCGGCAATCTCAGCCAATGGCCGGCGACGGTGTCCGACCATGAAGCGTGGCGCGAAATCCGCCTGTTCCGGCAGGATGCGGCCGAGGCCGAACCGATCGGGTTGATTACCACGCCGCTTCCCGGCGGCTATGCCCTGCTGACAGGCGAAGTGCTCGAGGCGCAGGTTCAGCTCGCGCGCGCCAGTCAGGCCGCCTTTCTGTTCGCGCTCGCGGTCGGCATCACGATCGCCGGAATCGTCGCCGCGTTCGTCGCCTGGCTGCTCGGGCGGCGCATCGACGTCTTTTCGCGCGCCGCCTCCGCAATTGTCAGCGGCCGGCTCGACGCGCGGGTGGAGCGCGACCGGACCGGTGACGCCTTCGACCGGCTCGGCGTATCGATCAACGCGATGCTCGACCGGATCGAAACGCTGGTCGGCGAGCTGCGCATGCTCACCGATTCGATGGCGCACGATCTGCGTTCGCCGGTCGCGCGGATGAAGGCGAAGCTGGAACAGGCGCTGGGCCGCGCGCGCGACCCCGAAACGACGGCGGCGCTTGCCGGTGCGATCGACGAGGCCGACAGTCTGCATCGCCTGCTCGACACCGCACTGGAGATCAGCCGGGCAGAGGCCGGGATCGGCCGCGACCAGTTCACGCGCTTCGCGCTCGCGCCGCTGCTCGAAGATATGGCCGAAGTCTATGGCCCGCTCGCCGAGGATGAGGGCTTTGCCATTGCGGTCGCGGCGCCCGCGGACCTTGAGGTCGTCGCACACCGCGAGATGCTGGTGCGCGCGCTGTCGAACCTGATCGACAATGCCCTGAAATATGCGGCCGGCGGCACGCAGATCCGGTTGACCGCGGCCCGGGAAGCCAGCGATGCGATCGACCTCGCGGTAATCGACGACGGTCCCGGCATCCCCGCCGACCGCATCGCCGAAGCGGCGCGGCGCTTCGTCCGGCTCGATCCCGCGCGTGGCGGATCGGGTGCGGGGCTGGGATTGTCGCTGGTCGAGACGATCGCGCATATGCACGGCGGTCGGATGACGATTACACCCGGGCAGCCGTACGGCACCGTCGTCACGCTCCGGCTGCCGGTCGTCGCGCCGGCCGCCTGAACGCTACGGCCCCGAACGCTTCGAATTGACGCCGAAGCCGAGGCGACGCTGCTCGGCAGCGGCGGACACCGCTGGCACCATGGCGTCATGCAGATGTCCGGTGCGCATATCCATCTCGTGCTTCCCGACGCCACCGAGCGCGCCGCCTGTTTCCGCGCGCTTGCCGATGGCCGCCATATTGTCCGCAGCTTTGCGAACGGCGCCGACTGGCTCGACGCGGGGGCGGCGGACGATTGCGCCGTGCTGCTTTTCCACTGGGCCCAGCCCGGCGCGGTCGATGGCAGCGCAATGCTCGCGGCAATCGCACAGTCGCCCGATATCGCCTGCTTCGTCGCCGCGAGTCGGCTGAGCGTCGGCGAAAGCCGCGCCATACTGCGCGGCGGCGCGACCGATCTGCTGCCCGCCCCGCTCGATCCGCGGCTCGTCCGGTCGGTGATCGGCGATGCGTTGACGGCTTGGGAGCGGCAGCGTGCAATGCACGCGGACCGGCGCGCCGCCGAGGCGCGCCTCGCCGCGCTGACCCCGCGCGAACGCGATATATTGGATGCCATAGCGGCGGGGCTCGGCAACAAGGCAATCGCGCGGCGGCTCGACGTCAGCCCGCGCACCGTCGAGGTGCACCGCGCCAATATCATGCGCCGGTCGGGCGCGGCGAGCGTCGCCGAGCTGCTGCGGCTGCGCTTCACCGTCGAATTCGCGCGGGGGCCGAGCGCCAATCCCGTCCATTTCGGAGCTTGATGTCTGCCCGCCTCCGGCCAGCGCGATAGATTGGCCCCTATAAGAGAATCGAACGGTCCGTCGCCCCTGTGTTGGTCCCCAAGGGCGATCCGTTCGACCGCGCGTGCCATCCCCACCTGGCCGCGCATCCCAGCCGGGCCGGCGGAGGATGTTCCACTTCCGTCGGCCCCTTTGGCACCGGCCCCTTCGCCGGACCTCGACAGCCAGACGGGCTAGCCCGTGACGAGCGCGCGCTGTTCGGGGCGGCCCATCGACAGCAGGATCGGGTCCGCCGCCTGGCGCGCCATGAAGTCGGCCTTGCCAGCGATCCCCTGCCATTCGATACCGATCAACGCCTGCGCGATCG
Source organism: Sphingopyxis terrae subsp. terrae NBRC 15098 (assembly GCF_001598815.1). Lineage (GTDB taxonomy): Bacteria > Pseudomonadota > Alphaproteobacteria > Sphingomonadales > Sphingomonadaceae > Sphingopyxis > Sphingopyxis terrae. Next base: position 177,263 of record NZ_BCZQ01000008.1, read on the forward strand.
CACCGCCCAGCGTATCGCCGGGGCCGGGCAGGATGATCACGTCGGGCGCATATTCCTTGACCGCAACCTGCACCGACAGCGCAAAATCATAGGGCGCAAGGATCTGATGCCCGAAGGTATAGTCCCAGATGCCCCAGGGATTGCTGGAAAAGCGCCGCCAGATATGACCGCGACCGTCGACCATCGGCAGGTTGGGCATGCCGAACAGCGCCGGGGGCAATTCGATCTTCGCCTTGTCCGAACTGCCGACCATCAGCGGCGTATGAAAGGGGCCATGTCCCGCCAGCCGCAGCGGATCGCGGCCCGGCGTCGGCGGCGCCTCGGCAAGCAAGGCGGCCAGCCCCTCTTCATTGCCCGCCAAGACAAGCATGCCGGCAAGGTCGATCGAAAGCGCGAGCGCATGACCCGGGCGCGCGGCGATGTCGGCGACGAGCCCCAGCAGGCTGGCGCGCAGCCCCGGCACCGGGCGCCAGTCTTCATCGACGATCTGCACCAATATCTGCCCGCCCGGCCCGTGCGTCTGGCTGTTGAGACCCATCGCATTGGCGATGCGAAAACCATCCTCGACCGACACTGCGCCTCCAAGCGCGAGCGCGCTGTACCAGCCCATCGAATTGCCCGCGACCGCGACGATGTCATATCGGGCGCGGTCGATGCTGAGCCAGTCGAGCAGGGTCGCGGTGTAGATCAGCGGGGCCGCGACATCGCCGCGCATGTGCGTCGCGACGCTGAAGCGATCGGCGCCGTCGAGTTCGCTGACCGTCGGCTGGTCCCGCTCGCGGCGCCTGGCGTCGAACCCGGCGATGATATCGCCGAAGCGCGCGCCGTGCAGCCGCGCGATGCTGCCAAGCTCGCCCTTGCCATAGGTGCCGCGGCCGGGGGCGACGACAAGCGCGGTCTTCTTCGCCGCCGTCATGCCAGCAGCTCCTTCGCGGCGGCGTAGATCGAATCGCGGCTTGGCAGCGTCACCGTCGCCGCCTTGCCCAGCGGGATGAAGCTGTCCTCGGCGGCGATGCGCGCCAGCTTCTTCTCCGGCGTGCGTTCGGTAAACAGCGCCATCAGCGCCTCGCTTTGCGAACCGGTGATGCGGCATTCGTCGACGATCAGGACGCGTTTCGCCTCGCCGACCGCGGCAATGAGCTTGTCGGCATCGACGGGACCGAGCCAGCGCAGGTCGATTACGCGCGCCTTGACGCCGTCGGCGGCGAGCAGCTTTTCGGCCTGCCGCGAGAGATAAGTGCCGTTGCCATAGGTCACGATCGCCAGATCGGTTCCGTCGCCATGCACGCCGACATCGCCCAGCCGGATCGGCGTCCCTTCGCCGGGCGCTTCATAGGCGCTCGTCCACAGGCCATCGCCCTCTTCGTGCAGGTCGCGCGTCATATAGAGCGCGATCGGTTCGACGAAGACCACGACGCGCTGCTCCTCGCGCGCCAGCCGCACGCATTCGCGCAGCATCTGCACGGCGTCGCGTCCGTTCGATGGCACCGCCAGGATTACCCCGGGAATGTCGCGGAACACCGCCAGGCTGTTGTCATTGTGGAAATGGCCGCCGAACCCCTTCTGATAGCCGAGCCCGGCGATCCGGATCACCATCGGGTTGGTATATTGGCCGTTCGAAAAGAAGCTCAGGGTAGCCGCCTCGCCGCGGATCTGATCCTCGGCATTGTGGACATAGGCGAGGAACTGGATTTCGGGCATCGGCACGAAGCCGTTGTGCGCCATGCCGATCGCGAGGCCGAGGATCGCCTGTTCGTCGAGCAGCGTGTTGATCACGCGCGCCGAACCGAAGCGCTGATGCAGCTTGGCGGTTACATTGTAGACGCCGCCCTTCGGCCCGACATCCTCACCCGCGACGACGATTTCGGGATAGGCGAGCATCAGGTCGGCGAGCGCCCAGGAGAGCAGCCGCGCCATATGCATCGGCTTGTCCATCTGGTTCGCGTCGCCGGCGAACATCGCGGTACGCTCGTCGGTCGAGGGGCGATTGGCCGGCGGGCGGTCGATCTTCGGCGGAACCAGGCTCTCCATTACTGCCGCGGCGGTGGTCAGCTTGGGGCGGTGGATCGCGGCTTCGGCCTGCCGCGCCAGCGTTGCGCCGATCTCTTCATAAGCATCGGCGACTTCGGCGGCGGACATCCATCCCTGTTCGACCATCAGCGCCGCCCCCGCGAGCAGCGGATCGCGCGCCTCGTCGGCTTCGATCAGCGCCTTGGGCAGATAGGCACCCTGCACGTCCGACCCGGCATGTCCGTAGAGCCGCACCGTTCCCATATGGAGAAACACCGGCTTGCGCGTGCGGCGCGCGAAGTCGGCGGCCTCTTTTGCGCCCGCGTAGGCCGCGACAAGGTCGGTGCCGTCGCACTGGATATAATGCAGCCCGGCGCGGTGGCGGAACTGCGCCTCGATCCACCCCGTCGGAGTGCGCGTCGAGATGCCGATGCCATTGTCTTCGCACAGGAAGATCAGCGGCAACGGCGTGCCCTGAAAGGCCGACCAGCCCGCGGTGTTGAACGCGCCCTGCGCGGTCGAATGATTGGCCGAGGCATCGCCGAAACTCGCCAGCACCACCGCGTCTTCAGGCAGCGGGAGGCCGCACATGCCCAGTCGCCGCGCGATACCGATCGAAAAGGCGGCACCCACGGCCTTGGGCAGATGCGACGCGATCGTCGATGTCTGCGGCGGGATCGCGAGCGGCTTCGACCCGATGACCTTGTGCCGCCCGCCCGAAATCGGATCCTCGGCCGAAGCGGCGAAGCTCAGCAGCATGTCCCAGTCGGGGGTCTGCCCGGGGAGCTGGCGCGCGCGGTGAAGCTGAAAGGCGTTCGAGCGATAGTGGAGGAACGCCATGTCGGTGACGCGCAACGCCGCCGCGACCGCGGCATTGCCCTCGTGCCCCGACGATCCGATGGTATAAAAGCCCTCGCCGCGTGCCTGCAGCGTCCGCGACAGCCGGTCCATCTGGCGACTGGTGAGCTGCGACAGGAAAATGTCGGTGGCATCCGACCACGTCAGCCCGGCACGCGCGGGATCGGGCGCATCGGCGCGGCGCGCGAGCGTTCCGTTCGCCAGCGCGCCGAGAAATTTTTCATGTACCGCCTGTGCCGCGTCCACGCTGTCCTCCTGCCGGTGTTCCGGTTGCCGGTGCAACCATTTGCCGCCGTCTCGCGCAGCTAGAACGGGGGCTGCGGGCGTGCAAGCATCCTCTTGCGTCGGTGCTGCGCCTCGCGCTACCACCGCATGGCGATGGTGCAGCGGGGCGAGGCCATAATTTCAATATGATGTCGATCTGGATCGCCCAGGCGTCGGCCGCCGCCGCCGCACCCGATCAGGGCTGGCTGCTCGATCCCGAACTCGTCGATCCGGCTTTTGGTCAGACGGTTGCCCGCGGCGATATCCAGACGGCCTTTCCCGCGCCGCCGCCGCCACCCGACGTTCCCGACTGGCTGAAATCGCTGTTCGAAGCGATCGGCCGCTTCTTCGAATGGAGCGCGCCGGCGCTGAAGCCGATGCTGTGGGGCGGCGCAATCTTGCTCGTCCTGCTGATCCTCTATTTCACCGTCCCCGCCTTTGCGCGCTGGGTCAATGCGTTGCCCTTCCTGCGCAAGACCGGAGCGGGCGCGGAGGTAGAGGAGGCGGGCGCGGTCGAAGCGGGTGCGGCGCGCGCGCTGCTGGCCGAAGCCGACGCGCTCGCCGCCGAGGGGCGCTTTGCCGAGGCGGTTCATCTGCTGCTCTATCGCAGCGTCGAGGATATCAGCGCGCGGCGGCCGGGGCTGGTGCGGCCGGCGATGACGTCGCGCGAGCTGGCGGAGGCGCAGGATTTGCCGAGGGTGGCGCGCAAGGCATTCAGCCGCATCGCGCGCTCGGTCGAAATCAGCCTGTTCGGCGGCCGCTCGATCGACGCGGCGGCGTGGGACGCGTGCCGCGGCGCCTATTCGGAGCTGACGGTACCGAAGAATTGGGCGCGGGCATGACGGGGCGCAGCGATCGCGACAATCCCTTCGACCCGCGGCTGATCGCGGCGGTGGTCGCCGTGGGTGTCGTCGCCTTCATCGCGCTGTGGGCGCTGGTTGCGCTTGGCCCGCAGCTGTCGAGCGGCAATGACGGCGGCGGTCACGCGCTGTCGAAGGCGGCGCCGGGCTTTGCGGGGATCGTCGACCTCGCCGAACGCGCCCGCGCCGATGTCGAGCTGCGCCGCAGCGTCGAGACGGCGACCTATGAGGACGACAAGCCGTTGCTCGTCCTGACCCCCGCAGCCGACACCAATGCCGAAGATGTGGCCGATATGCTGGCAAAACAGGGCAATGGTCCGGTTCTGCTCGTTCTGCCCAAGTGGCGGACGATGCCCGGCACCGGCGAGGGCCATAAACCCGGCTGGGTCGGCTTCGGCGTGCCGCTGCCCGCGCCCACCCGCCTGTTACCGCAAAACTATTTCGGGACGGTCGAGATCGCGATGCCGCAGGCGAAGGCGCAGACCGTCACTGCCGATGTCGCGCGGCGCCGCTTTGCCGTACCGCTGCCGGCCGGTGCCCAGACGGTCAGCGGCGCCGGTCTGGAGACGCTGATCCCCGGCGCGAACGGCGGCGCGGTGCTGGCGCGGACGACCAACCGCGAATTCTATGTTCTCGCCGAGCCCGACCTCCTCAACAATCTGGCCTTTGCGTCGCGCGACAAGGCGCATGCCGCCGCCATGCTGATCGACGCGGTCGGCGAGGATGCGGAAGCGGCGGGGCTCGCCTTCGACCTGACGCTCAACGGTTTCGGCGGCGGTCGGTCGCTGCTGCGCTTCGCCTTCGTGCCGCCCTTCATCGGGATCACATTGTGCCTGATCGCCGCGGGCCTGCTCGCGCTGTGGCAGGCGTGGGCGCGCTTCGGTCCCGCGCTGCGTCCGGCGCGCGCAATTCCGATTTCCAAACAGGCGCTGATCGCCAACAGCGCCGACCTGATCCGGCAGGCGCGCCGCGAACTCGACGGTGCCGATGCCTATGTGCGCAGCCAGCGCGGCGCAATCGCACGCCGGTTGCACGCCCCCGGCGGTCTGAGCGCCGAGGAAACCGACGCGTGGATCGACCGCCATCTGAAGGCGGATAGCGCCTCCTTCGCCACTCTCGCGCGCCGCCTCCCGCTGGCGCGCAACACCCATGAATTTCTGGCAGACGCGCAGGCGCTGCACGACATCAGGAAGGAATTATTGCGTGACGGCTGACACTATCGAGGGCGTTCAGGCGCTCGGGGCGGCGATCGAGGGCGAAGTCGCCAAGGTCGTGTTCGGGCAGCAGGATCTGACCCGCATGGTCACGATCGCGCTGCTCGCTGGTGGTCATGTGCTGCTCGAAGGCCCGCCGGGAACCGCCAAGACGCTGCTCGCGCAGGCTTTCGCTCGCGCCGTCGGGCTCGATTTCGGGCGAATCCAGTTCACCCCCGACCTGATGCCCGGCGACATATTGGGATCGAACCTGTTCAACTTCCAGACGTCGAGCTTCACCCTGACCAAGGGGCCGATCTTCACCGAGCTGCTGCTTGCCGACGAAATCAACCGCACCCCGCCCAAGACGCAGGCGGCGCTGCTTGAAGCGATGCAGGAACGGCGCGTGACGATCAACGGCGAGCCGCATCCGATGAGCCCGCGCTTCACCGTGCTGGCGACGCAAAATCCGATCGAGCAGCAGGGGGTCTATCCGCTGCCCGAGGCGCAGCTCGACCGCTTCCTGTTCAAGCTGGTCGTCGATTATCCCGACGCCGACGAGGAGCGGCGCATCGTGGCCGAACATGGCGGGCGCTTCAAAAGCCCCGTGGTCGCCGATTTCGGCGTCGGGCAGGTTGCCGACGCCGCGACGATCGGCACCGCGATCGACACGATCGCGACCGTCCGCCTGGCCGACGAGATCGTCGACTATATCGTCCGGCTGGTGCGCGCGACCCGCGAAAGTGCCGACCTCGAATGCGGCGCGAGTCCGCGCGCGGCGAGCCTGCTTGCCCGCGCCGCCTGCGCCGCCGCCGCGCTCGACGGCCGCGACTATGTGATCCCTGACGACGTGCAGCGACTCGCCGGCGGCGTATTGCGCCACCGCGTGATCCTGTCGGCCGCGGCGGAGATCGAGGGGCGCGGCGTCGAACAGGTCGTCGCTGCGCTGCTCGACCGGGTGGACGTGCCGCGGTGATCTACCCGACGCGGCGCGCGATCTATTTGCTGCTGCTCGGCGCCCCCGTGGCGCTGGCGCTCGGCCTGCTGCGCCCGGACCTTTGGCTCGTCGCGCTCGGCTGGATCGCGCTCGTCGCCCTGGGGCTGCTCCTCGATACGCTGACCGGCGCGGCGCCGCGCAAGCTCGCGCTCGACGCGCAGTTCCCCCTGCAGATCGGGGTCGGCGAGCCGTTCGAAATGATGCTTGCGGCGCGCGCGCCCGCCCTTCCGCGCCGCGCCGAGTTTGCGCTGTCGCTCGACGACCGGCTGGCGCCCGGTGGCCGCATCGCGGCGGCTTTCGATATGGTGGGCGAAGGCGAAGATGCGGCGCTCACCCATCGGCTTCCGCTTACCGCGTCGCGACGCGGGCAGGCAGCCGTGGATGCGCTGTGGGTGCGCTGGGCGGGACCGCTCGGCCTGGTCTGGAAACAGCGCCGCTTCGCGATCGACCGCGCGATCAGCGTCGTGCCCAACATGCGCCTCGTTACCGACGAAGGCCGCCGCCTGTTCCAGCGCAACAGCTGGTTCGGGCTCCGCCAGCAGAAGCTGCGCGGCGAAGGCCATGAATATGAGGCGCTGGCAGAGTATCAGCCGGGCATGGATCGGCGCGCGATCGACTGGAATGCATCGGCGCGGCACGTCAAGCTGCTTGCCAAGGAATATCGGGTCGAGCGCGACAACCGCGTCGTGCTGGCAATCGACGCCGGTCGCACGATGGCCGAGCCCGTCGGCGCGATGCCGCGCGTCGACCGCGCGGTATCGGCGGCGCTGCTGCTGGCCTATGCAGGGCTGAAGCTCGGCGACCGGATCAGCCTCTTTTCCTTTGCCGCCAAGCCGATCGGCATGACCCCCGCCTATATGCACACGCAGGATTTTCCCGCGCTGCAACGCGCGGCGAGCCGCATCGATTATGCGCCGGTCGAGAGCAATTTTACGCTCGCGCTGTCGACGCTCGGCGCCGAGCTCAACCGCCGGTCGCTGATCATCCTCTTCACCGAATTCACCGATGCGACGAGCGCCGACCTGATGATCCGTGCGGCGGGCCGGCTGGTCAAGAAGCACCGACTGCTGTTCGTCGTCATCAAGGATGAAGAGCTGGAGGACGAGGAACGACGCCGTCCCGAAAGCGGATCGGACGTCACGCGCGCCAATGTCGCCGCGGCGATGCTGCGCGATCGTCAGCTGGTCATCGCGCGGCTCCAGCGGCTCGGCGCCGACGTCATCGAAGTCCCCGCCGATGCGATGGGCGCGCATGTCGTCGAAGCCTATCTGGGCATCAAGCGGCAGGGGAGCCTGTGATGGAAACCGCGCGCCCGGCCGACGCCCCCGGCTTTTCGACCAGTCGTTTTCGCGCCGAGCGCGAGGCTGACTGGATCGCCTTCGACACGCTGCTCGGACGTCTCGAGACGCGCAGCGCCAAGGCGCTGTCGAGCGACGAACTGCTGCAGCTCCCGATCCTCTATCGCGCGACGCTGTCGTCGTTATCGATCGCGCGCGCGACGATGCTCGACAAGGCCCTGCTCGACCACCTCGAAGGGTTGGCGATGCGCGGCTATTTCCTGATTTACGGCGTCCGCGAAACGCGGCTCAGCCGCCTGCGCCGCTTCTTCCTTTACGACTGGCCGGCGGCGGTGCGCGCGGTGTGGAAGGAAACGCTGATCATCGCGCTGATCATCACGCTCGGCGCGCTGACAAGCTGGTCGCTCGTCGCGCATAATCCCGAATGGTATTATAATTTTGTCCCCGAAGAGATGGCCGGCGGGCGCGACCCGCGCGCGACAGTGGAGTTTCTGCGCTCGACGCTCGGGCACGGCAAGGCGGGGGGCGAGGATCAGGGCGCGCTGCACGTCTTTGCGACCTTCCTGTTTACCCACAACAGCCGCGTTTCGATCATGTCCTTCGCGCTCGGCTTTGCCTTCGGCGTTCCGACGATGATGCTGGAATATTATCAGGGGATCGGGCTGGGCGCGATGCTCGCGGTCTTCTCCGCCAAGGGGCTGGGCGTCGATTTCGGCGGCTGGCTGTTCATCCACGGCACGACCGAATTGTTCGCCGCCGCCCTGTCCGGAGCGGCGGGGCTGCGGATCGGCAGCGCGGTCGTCTTTCCCGGCGCCCGCTCGCGCCTCCAGGCCGCCGCCGAGGCAGGCCGCACCGCGGGCAAGGTGATGGTCGGCGTCATCCTGATGCTGCTCGCCGCCGGCTTGCTCGAAGGGTTCGGGCGCCAGCTCATCACCGATACCGTGATGCGCTATGCGATCGGGTCGCTGATGCTCGCCTTCTGGCTTGCCTATTTCTACATTCCGCGCCGCGAGAATGTCGCTTGAGCGCGGCGGGCAACCTGCGGATGCGCGCGGCGCAGGAAAAGAAGCTGCGCGAATTCGTGACGCCCGAAGGGGTCGACCTGCAATTGCGCATTGCAAGCGCGGCGCTCCGGCTCGGCGCGCTGCTGATCGACCTGATCCTCATCGTCCTGACGCTCGTCCTGTTCACCCTGCTGATCCTCTGGGCCGGGCTTGCGTCCAATTCGTCGATCGCGGTGACGGTCTGGCTGCTCGGCGCCTTTGTTCTGCGCACCTTCTGGTTCATCGGCTTCGAACTTGGCGCGCGTGCGGCGACCCCCGGCAAGCGGCTGATGGGCATCCGCGTCGTCGCGCGCGACGGCGGCCGGCTCACCGCCGATGCGGTGGTCGCGCGCAACCTGATCCGCGAGCTTGAGCTCTTCCTTCCCCTCACCATGATGGGCGTCGGCGCGGCCGAGGATATGGTATCGGGCTGGACTGCGCTCGCGGGGGTCGCCTGGTCGCTGACGCTCAGCCTGTTCCTGCTCTTCAATCGCGACCGGATGCGGATGGGCGACCTGATCGCCGGCACCTGGGTCGTGATGGCGAAGCGCGCGAAGCTTGACCGCGACATCACCGCCGATGGCGGCGGGGTCGACGCGATCCGCTTCACCGACGCCGAACTCGCCGTCTATGGCATCTATGAATTGCAGGAACTGGAGCGCGTGCTGCGCGGCGCCGATCCGCGCGCGATGCGCGATGTCGCTGACACGATCCGCGGCAAAATCGGCCGCCCCGTCGCCGAAGAGGATGACGTGTTCCTGACGAGCTATTATCGGCAGCTCAAGGCCCGGCTCGAACGCGGCTTGCTGTTCGGAAAACGCCGAGAGGATAAATATGCCAGCGAATGATGCCCTGTCCGTTGCCGAAGCGTTGCACCGCCGCCGTTCGGTGCGCGCCTTTTCGGACCGCCCGATCGACCGGGCGGTACTGGCGCGGGTTTTTGCCGACGCGCAGCGCGCGCCATCGGGCGGCAATCTGCAGCCGTGGCAGGTGACGGTCGTTACCGGCGCGCGCTGGGAGCGGGTGAAGGCGGCGGTGGCGGCGCGGATCGCGATGGGGCGCGACGGCCAGCAACCCGAATATGACATCTACCCGCGCGGACTGACCGACCCGTGGGAAAGCCGGCGTTTCGGCGTCGGCGAGGCGCTCTATGCCTCGCTCGGCATCCCGCGCGAGGATAAGTCGGGCCGGCTCGCTCGGTTCATGGAGAATTACCGGGGTTTCGGCGCACCGGTGATGCTTTTCCTTCATTGTTCACGCATCATGGGACCGCCGCAATGGGCCGACATGGGCATGTGGCTCCAGTCGGTGATGCTGTTGCTCGTCGAACATGGCCTTGCAAGCTGTCCGCAGGAATGCTGGGCGATGTATGGCGCGACGATCCGGCACGAGCTGGAACTGGGCGACGACCAGATCTTGTTCACCGGGCTGGCGATCGGCCATGCCGATGCGGCGGCGCCGGTGAATCAATGGCCGGTTCCGCGCGCCGAACTGGATGAGGTGATCGATTGGCAGGGGTTTTGAGGATGGGTTGGCGCGGCAAGACGACGGGACTGACGATCACGGCGGCGACGGCGCTGCTGCTCGCCGGCTGCGCCGCGATTCCGAAAGCGGCGGCACCACCGCCCTCCCCCGCGCCGCAACCGCCCGCCGCGACACCGCCGCCACCGGCGACGGCGCCGACGCAAGGGTGGGACGACCGCGCGCTCGATCGCGGCGCCTGGCGCTATGATGCCGGCAGCCGAAGCGCGATCTTCGCGCCGTCCGCTGGCGCGGCGCCGTTGCTGACCATGGCGTGCAGCGGCGGCGCTATCCGGCTGACCGCCGCGCTCGACGGCACCGTCGCACTGCGCACCAGCGCGGCCACCGATCAGGTGCGCTTCGACGGCGGTACGGCGATCGTACCGAGCCGCGATATCCGGCTGGACCGCATCGCCTTCAGTCGCGGCCGCTTTGCGCTCGAAGCCGCGAACGGCCGGGCGCTGACCCTACCCGTCCAGTCCGAAATCGGCCGCGTGATCGAGGATTGCCGTTAGGCAGCCGGGCTAGGCGCCGAGCCGTACCGTTCCGCCGCGGATCCAGCCCCAGCGGCACGGTCCCTGATATTCGCGCGCGCTGCTGACCGAGCGGCCGACGCCGCACATATCCTCGTCGGTGCCGGGGGCCGCGAAGACGATACCGAACCAGGCGTCGTCATCGGTTGCCTCGCACACCGACACCTTCATCGCGCCGGGCAGTTTGGCCTTCACGGCGCGCGTTTCGCCCGGCGCCCAATAGACATCGGTGCCGCCGTCCTTGACGCGGCTGATGCTGGAGCAGGCGGGAAGCGTCGGGCCTTCGGTGCCGGTCATCACCGCGCGCGTCGCAAGCGGCGGGCCGGCGACAACGGGGGCGTTGTCGGCGGGCGGCGCAGGCTGCGAGCAGCCGGCGAGCGGCAGCGCGGCAAGCGCAACGGCGGAAAGGATCGAACGGGGGGTGGCAGGGCTTTTCATCCCACGAAACTAGCCGCCGCCGCCGCCGCGCGCAACGCCCGTCGGCAGCGCGCCGAGCGGCGCATTTTTGCTTGGGTTTTGCGGCCGCCGACCCTATATAATCGGCATGACAGACACCCCCGTGAGCGGCGCGAGCGAAGGCGCCCCCAAACAGCCCAATCAGAACAGCTACGGCGCCGATTCGATCAAGGTGCTGAAAGGCCTCGACGCCGTGCGCAAGCGGCCTGGCATGTATATTGGCGACACCGACGACGGGTCGGGTCTGCATCACATGGTGTTCGAAGTCAGCGACAATGCGATCGACGAGGCACTTGCCGGTCATTGTGATCTGGTACTCATCACGCTCAACAGCGACGGATCGGTCAGCGTCGAGGACAATGGACGCGGCATCCCGACCGGCATCCATGCCGAGGAAGGCATTTCGGCGGCCGAGGTCATCATGACCCAGCTTCACGCGGGCGGCAAGTTCGAGAACACGAGCGACGACAATGCCTATAAGGTGTCGGGCGGTCTGCACGGCGTCGGCGTATCGGTCGTCAACGCGCTCAGCGAATGGCTCGAACTGACGATCTGGCGCGATGGCGAAGAGCATTGGATGCGCTTCGAGCATGGCGATTCGGTTGCGCCGCTCAAGGTCAACGGGCCGGCGCCTGCGGGCAAGAAGGGCACCCGTGTCACCTTCATGGCATCGACCGATACCTTCAAAAATGTCACCGAGTTCGATTTCGAAAAGCTGGAACATCGCTATCGCGAGCTCGCCTTTCTCAATTCCGGCGTGAGGATCAAGCTGGTCGACGCCCGCCACGCCGAACATGTCGTCCACGACCTGTTCTACGAGGGTGGGATTGCGGCCTTCGTCAAATATCTCGACCGCAACAAGAATCCGCTGCTGCCCGATCCGATCGCGATCAGCAGCGAGCGCGACGGCATCGGCATCGACGTCGCGCTCGAGTGGAACGACAGCTATTATGAAAATGTCCTCTGCTTCACGAACAATATCCCGCAGCGCGACGGCGGCACCCACCTCGCCGCTTTCCGCGCGGCGCTGACGCGCACGCTCAACGGCTATGGCGAAAAATCGGGCCTGCTGAAGAAGGAAAAGGTCAGCCTGACCGGCGAGGATATGCGCGAAGGCTTGACCGCGATCGTCTCGGTCAAGCTGCCCGATCCGAAATTCTCCTCGCAGACCAAGGACAAGCTTGTCTCGTCGGAAGTGCGCCAGCCGCTCGAAAGCCTGATGGCCGACCGGATGACCGAATGGCTCGAGGAAAATCCCGCCTATGCCAAAGCGGTGATCCAGAAGGTGATCGACGCCGCCGCGGCGCGCGAAGCCGCGAAGAAGGCGCGCGAATTGACCCGTCGCAAGGGCGCGATGGATATCGCGAGCCTGCCCGGCAAGCTCGCCGATTGCCAGGAACGCGACCCCAGCAAATGCGAACTTTTCCTGGTCGAAGGGGACTCGGCAGGCGGCAGCGCCAAGCAGGGCCGCGACCGGCATGTGCAGGCCATTCTGCCGCTGAAGGGCAAGATTTTGAACGTCGAGCGGGCGCGCTTCGACCGCATCATTTCGTCGAAGGAAGTCGGCACGCTGATTCAGGCGCTCGGCACCGGGATCCGCGATGAATTCAACATCGAAAAGCTGCGCTATCACAAGATCGTGATCATGACCGACGCCGACGTCGACGGCGCGCATATCCGCACGCTGCTGCTCACCTTCTTCTACCGCCAGATGCCCGAGATCATCGAGAATGGCCATCTCTACATCGCCCAGCCGCCGCTCTACAAAGTCGCAAAGGGGCGCAGCGAGGTGTATCTGAAGGATGACACCGCGCTCGAAAATTACCTCGTCGATGCCGGGATCGACGCGCTGATGCTCGAAACGCCGGGCGGCGCACGGTCGGGTAACGATCTGCGCGGCCTGATCGAGCATGGCCGACGGCTCCGCGCGCTGATGCGTTACGTCCCCCGCACGCTCGATCATGGGCTGGTCGAGGCACTGGCGCTGGTCGGCGCCCTCGATCCGGCGCTCGATACGGCCGGACGCCACAGCGCTGCGGCAACTGCCGCGAACTGGCTCAATGCCGCCGAGCGCGCGCTGACCGGCGGCGCCGAAGCGGTGTGGACCGTCGAGGCGGTCGAAGGCGGCGGCTATACGCTCGAACGCCGCTGGCGCGGGGTGAGCGACCATCACGCAATCGATGCCGGTTTCCTCGCGAGCCAGGAGGCGCGCCGCCTTCACAAACTCGCCGCCGAACAGGCCGAAACCTATGGTGGCCCCGGACGGCTGGTGAAAGCCAGCGCTGCTACGGTCGTCGAGGCCGACGGCGATGCCGAGGGCGAGGATGGCGAGGCACCGACCGCCGCGAACGCCGCAAAGGCCGCGCCGGTGACGCGCCCGTCCGAATTGCTCGATGCCATCTTCACGCACAGCCGCCGCGGCCTTTCGATCAGCCGGTACAAGGGACTGGGCGAGATGAATGCCGAGCAATTGTGGGAAACCACGCTCGATCCCGCCAACCGCTCGCTGCTGCGCGTCGAGGCCGAACAGGCCGATGTCGCGCATGAAATCTTCGAGCGGCTGATGGGCGACGAGGTCGAGCCGCGGCGCGATTTCATCCAGACCAACGCGCTGTCGGTTGCCAATCTGGACGTCTGAGGCACCAAACCACTAAGCGCAGAATCGAACCGGCACGGCGCGGGCAGCTTGCAAGCCGCCCGCGCCGCTGCTTTGAGCGCTCCACCTGAAACGGGGGAGGCTGCGCATGCGGCGCGTGATGGCGATGAGTTTGGCGTTGATGCTGGCGATGCCGGCGGTGGCGCAGGATCAGATCGGCGGCGGCGAGACCGAAATCGGCAACGGCACGGCAAGCTATTACGGCCGCGAACTCGCGGGCAATCGCACCGCGAGCGGCGAGCGCTTCGACCCCGATCAGATGACCGCCGCGCACCCCACGCTCGCCTTCGGCAGTAAGGTCCGCGTTACCAACCTGTCCAACGGCCAGAGCGTGATCGTCCGCGTCAACGACCGCGGCCCCTTCGGCGGCCGCCGCGTCATCGATATCTCGCAGGCCGCGGCAAAGGAAATCGGCATGCACCGCAGCGGTACCGCCAAGGTCAGCCTGACGCTCGTCGCCGACCAGAATTAATCGAACACCGACCAACCCGCCGCATAGGCGAAATGTTCGAGCGCGAGCGCGCCGACGAGCGATGTTCCGGCTTCGTTGAGGCCCGGCGACCAGACCGCGATCGACCCCTGCCCCGGTGCGATGCACAGGATGCCCCCGCCCACCCCGCTCTTGCCGGGCAGGCCGACGCGAAAGGCGAATTCGCCTGAATTGTCGTAATGGCCGCACAGCATCATGATCGCGTTGATGCGCCGCGCGCGGTGCGGGTCGAGAAGCTGTTCGCCGGTGCGCGGGTCGCGGCCCTCGAAGGCCAGGAACAGGCCGGCCTGCGCCAGCTGGCGACAGCTCATCGACAGCGCGCATTGGCGGAAATAGACCGAGAGCACCGTCTCCACCGGGTGGCGCAGCGTCCCGAAGGCGTCCATGAAATAGGACAGGCTGCGGTTGCGCGCGCCGGTATCATTTTCCGACCCCGCAACCCCGGTGTCGATAGCCACGCTAGCATCGCCCGCTCGCGCTCGCATGAAGGCGACGATCTCGTCGACCGCCTCGTCGGCCGAGCGACCGTCGATCAGCCGGTCGGTGGTCGCGATCGCCCCGGCGTTGATGAACGGATTGCGCGGCACCCCCTGCTCGCTTTCGAGCTGGACGATCGAGTTGAAGGCGCTGCCCGACGGTTCGCGGCCGACGCTGTCCCATAGCGAGCTGCCGACCCGGCGCAGCGCGAGGGCGAGCGTGAACACCTTCGACACCGACTGGATCGAAAAAGCCTCGTCGGCGTCGCCCGCGGTGTGGACCGTTCCGTCGGGGAGCGCGAGGGCAAAGCCGAAGCGGTCGGGATCGACCCCGGCGAGGGCGGGAATATAGTCGGCGACCTTGCCCTGGCCGCGGTGCGGCAGCGCGGTCTGATAGGCTTCGGCGACGCAGCGGGCGAGATCGGGCATGCCATTTCCCTAGCAACTTCACACGGAATTGCATTTAATTTCTCTTTTTGATAAATATTCTCCATTCTAGAAATTATGAGTCGCAAGGAGAGAGACATGACCGAAGCGCACCGCCCCAAAGGGCTGTCGAGCGCGATCAGCTATCGTGACAGCAAGGCGGCGTTCCGCTGGCTGGAAGGGGCCTTCGGGTTCGAACCGCTGTTCGTGCTGCTCGATGCCGACGGCAATCTCGCGCACAGCGAAATGGGCTATGGCGCCTCGGTGGTGATGATCGGCAACGAATGGTCCGACGATCACAAGAGCCCGCAGTCGATTGGCGGCAAGAACACCCAGAGCGTCCATGTCCAGCTCGCCCCCGGCGACGATATCGATGCGCATTGCGCGGCCGCGCGCGCGGCGGGCGCCGCGATCATCGCCGAACCCGAGACGCAATTTTATGGCGACCGCACCTATCGCGCCAAGGATCCCGAGGGGCATATCTGGACCTTCGGCGTCACGGTCGCGGCCAAGACCGCCGCCGAATGGGACGCCGAGGGCGGCTTCACCACCCAGACGCGGCTCGACGATTGAGCGCGGCCGCGGTCGATGCCGTGTTTGCGGCGCTCGCCGACCCGCGGCGGCGGCGCGCGGTCGAACTGCTCGGGCGGCGCCCCTATAGCGCCGGCGAGCTGGCGGGCACGCTGGGCCTCGCGCCGCCGGCGATGAGCCGACACCTCAAGGCGCTGAAAGATGGCGGGCTGGTCGAGGATCATTATCTGCCCTTCGATGCCCGCGTCCGCATCTATCGCCTGAAGGACGGCGCGACCGACGCGCTCAAGGGCTGGCTCGCCGAAACCGAAAGCCTGTGGAGCGAGCAGCTCGCCGCCTTCAAGGCGCATGTCGAGCGCGGCGCGCCATGAGCCGCGCGCCATGAGCGGCGCCGCGGTGATCGTCGCCCTGCGCGTCGCGGCCACCCCGGCGCGCGCGTTCGAGGTGTTCACCCGCGACATCGGCAGCTGGTGGCAAAGCCATCCGCTGTTCGAGCTGGCGCGCGGCGACGACGGCGTGCCGCGCTTCGATCCCGCGGGGCCGGGCGGGCGGCTGGTGACGCGCTTCGCCGACGGCCGCGAATGGGAAATCGGCCGCGTCCACGCGTGGGAACCCGGCGAGCGGCTTGCCTTCGGCTGGCGCGTTCCCGGCTTTGCCGCCGACCAGACCACCGAAGTCGAGGTGCGCTTCGACGCCGTCGGCGCCGAAACGCGCGTCACCGTCGAGCATCGCGGCTGGGATCAAATCCCGCAAAGCCATGCCGCGCGCCACGGCTTCGACCTGATGCTGTTCCAGCGCCGCCTCGGCGAACATTGGCGCGAGTTGCTGGCAGCGATGGGCCACCGTTTGTAGGGCGATCCGCAGGCTCCTGCGGGTTTTGGCCCTAGTCGCGCGCGCCGAACAGGGCGGTGCCGACGCGGACGTGGGTCGCGCCGAGTATGACCGCTTTTTCATAATCGCCGCTCATTCCCATCGAGCGTAGCGGCAGGCCGTTGCGCTCGGCCAGCTCGTCGAGGAGCGCGAAATAGGGCGCCGGTTCCACGTCGGCGGGCGGGATCGCCATCAGGCCGTCGATCGCCAGCCCGGCCGCCTTCGCCCCGGCGAGCAGCGCCGCGAGATCGGCGACGGCGCAGCCGCCCTTCTGCTCCTCGTCGCCGATATTGACCTGAACGAAAAGCTGCGGCCGCTTGCCGAGCTTGTCGCACGCCTTGGCGAGCGCCTGAACGAGCGAGCTGCGATCGACCGAGTGAATGGCGTCGAACAGCGCGACTGCCTCTTCGGCCTTGTTCGACTGGAGCTGACCGATCAGGTGCAGCGTCACATCGGGGGCTTCACCGCGCAGGGCGGGCCATTTGGCCGCCGCCTCCTGCACGCGGTTCTCGCCGAAATGGCGATGGCCGGCGGCGATCAGCGGGCGGATCGCGGGCGCCTCGTGCGTTTTCGACACCGCGATCAGGCAGACGTCGCCCGCCTTGCGTCCGGCGCGGCGCGCCGCCTGTGCAATGTTCGCCCCCACCTCGGCCAGCCGGCTTGCCGCATCGCTCATATCGTCATCCTCGAAGGGCGCGTTGCGTGCGCCCGCGACGCGCCTATAGGAAGGGCGATGGTCCGACGCCACCCCCTGCCCGCATGCTGGCTGATGAGCGACGCACGCAGCGCGGCCGGGACGGTGGCGCTCGCCGCGCTGTTGCCGCCGGGAAGCGGCATCGTCCTGCGGCACGACGCGCTGCCGCAGGGCGCGCGCTGGCGCCTCGCGCGCCGCCTTGCGCGCGTCGCAAAAGCGCGCGGGCTGATGCTGCTGATCGCGGGATTGCCCGCCGAGGCGCGGCGCTGGGGGGCCGATGGCGTCCATCTGCGGCAGCATGCCGCGCGCCGGGCGGCGCAGGCACGCGCGATCAGCCTGATCGTCACCATGCCGGTCCATGACCATCGCGAGGCGCACCGCGCCCGGCGGGCGGGCGCCGACGCAGCGCTCGTCTCGCCGCTTCACCCGACGCGGTCGCATCCCGGCGCAGCACCGCTCGGCCGTGCCCAGTGGCTGCGGCTCGCGCGTGCGGCCGGCGGACTAGCGGTTGCGCTGGGCGGGATGACCCCGGCGCGCGCCCGTGCGCTGGCCCGCGCCAGCGCCGCAAGCGGCATCCGGCCCGGCTGGGCCGCCATCGACGCATGGGAGCAAAAGGGAGCGACGCGCAAAGCGCGGCGCGGTCGGGTGCGTTAGTGGCCGACGCTTGGGGCATGATCGTCTATGGGCGGCCTGGCCCGACGATCGGTACAGCTTTTAGAAGCGGAAAGCGGTTCCGACATAGACCGCCTGACTGTCGCGGCGCGCGTCGGTCAGCGGCTGGAAGCGGTCGTCGGCCTTGTAACGGACGCCCGCGGTCACATCGAGGTTCTTGGTCAGGCGATAACTGCTGACGACATCGACGGTCTGCTCTTCGCCCGGCGCGGTGATGCGGTCGGTTGCGCCGGCCGGATCGGTCGGACGGCTGACCATCTTCGTCGCGAAGCGCGATTTCTTGTTGTCGGCCTGTTCGGGCGCGCGCGCGACCGGCAGGTTGCGCAGGTCGGTGCCGCTGGGCAGCGCCGGGGTCACGAATTTTTCGAACCCGACCGACGCGCCCAGATTATAGGTCACAGGGGCGATCGAGATCGGCGATTTGGTGCGGCCGGCGGCAAGCGCGGCGGTGCGTGCGCTCGACGAATCGTCGCGGGCGCGAATCACGACGGTGATCGCGCGATTCTTGTGCCCGTCATCGGGCAGCGCGGGCGTGAAGCTGAAGCCGCGGCGCGCCTCTTCCGAGATTTTGATATAGCGGGCGATCAGGCGCGGGTCGCCCGACGCCGGGGTGAATTGGCCAAGCACCGAATTCGAAAGCTGGGTGTCGCGAATCCGGTCGGCGCGTGTCATCGACGCGAGCGCAGGCGGAAGCGCAACGGTAACCGCTGCTACCGCGAACATGCCTGCTTTCCAAAAATGTCGCGAATTCCGCGCCATTGCTCTGCGACTCCAACCCCAATCGACTCGTGAGATAGGACGGCGGGGGCGATAATTCCAGTGATTCCCGACCGATTGATCGCGCGTCGCCGGCTTTTCGCCGAACATGTTGCGCGAACAGCACAGTGGCGGGCGGAGATGAGCCGGGGATGAACGGTCGAAACACCGGAAATGGCGCGCTTGCCGGACGGCGGCAAGGGCGATAGAGACGCTTGCAAATTTCCGCATGCGCGCCCGCAATTCGCTGCCCGCGCGCCCAGAATAAGGTGTTACGGCATGTCCAAGCTTACCCTTCTTGCCTCGCTCGGTCGTCGTCCGGCCGCGCTCGCCCTGATCGGGGTCGCGGCGCTCGGCCTGTCGGCCTGCGGCGGGAAGGACCGGCCGCGCGCCGACCTGGCGGCGAGCCAGGTGACGACGATCGGCGTCAATTCCTATCTGTGGCGCGCGTCGCTCGACGCCCTGTCGTTCATGCCGCTGCTGCAGGCCGACAGCTCGGGCGGGGTCATCATCACCGACTGGTATGCGAACCCCGGCAATCCGAACGAGCGCATGAAGGTGACCGTGTCGATCCTCGATCGTGACCTGCGCGCCGATGCGCTCCGCGTCGCCGCGCTGCGTCAGGTCGCCCAGAACGGCACCTGGGTCGATGCGCCGGTTCAGGCCGCGACGGTGCAGAAGCTGGAAGAAATCATCCTCACCCGCGCCCGCGACCTGCGCCGCAGCGCGATCAAGGGCTGAGTTTCGGATTTCGGTGTTTCCCCGAGAAGGCGGGGATCCATCTCCGGTTGTTCCGGATTTGAACGGCAGGTGATGGGCCCCCGCTTCCAGCCTTTGGCTGAAGTTTATCCTGAGCGCCCGTCCTGCGGGCAGTCGAAGGGCGGGGGCACACTATTTTGATCGATGGTATTTTGACAAACGGGGTAACCGACCAAATGACCCGCGAAACGCGCTTTGGCGCCCTCGCCGCCGACGCCCGCTGGCAGGCGGCATGGGACGCCGCGAACAGCTTTGCGACGACCGACAGTTCGGATAAGCCAAAGGCCTATATCCTGGAGATGTTCCCCTATCCGTCGGGACGCATCCATATGGGGCATGTCCGCAACTATGCGATGGGCGACGTGCTCGCGCGCTTCAAGCGGATGACCGGACATGACGTGCTGCATCCGATGGGCTGGGACGCCTTTGGCATGCCGGCCGAAAATGCCGCGATGGAAAAGGGCGTCCACCCCGGCGGCTGGACGCGCGACAATATCGCGGCGATGCGCGCGCAATTGAAGCGCCTCGGCCTCGCGATCGACTGGAGCCGCGAACTCGCGACGTGCGAACCCGATTATTACGGGCAGGAACAGGCGCTGTTCCTCGACCTGTTCGCGCACGGGCTGGTCACGCGCAAGGAAAGCTACGTCAACTGGGACCCCGTCGACGTGACCGTGCTCGCCAACGAGCAGGTGATCGACGGGCGCGGCTGGCGTTCGGGCGCGCTGGTCGAGAAGAAGAAGCTCTCGCAGTGGTTCCTGAAGATCACCGACTTCGCCGACGAACTGCTCGACGGCCTCAAGAGCCTCGACCATTGGCCCGACAAGGTGCGGCTGATGCAGGAAAACTGGATCGGCAAGTCGCAGGGCCTGGAATTCAGTTTCAAGCTGGCGGGCGGCGCGCCGGGCTTCGACGTCTTCACGACGCGCCCCGACACGCTGTACGGCGCCAGCTTTGCGGCGATTTCGCCCGACCATCCGCTGGCCGAGTCGCTCGCCAAGGATGCGCCGCGCCTTGCCGCGTTCATCGAGGAGTGCCGCCGTCAAGGAACGTCGGCCGAACAGCTCGAAACCGCGGAGAAGATGGGCTTCGACACCGGCCTGTCGGTGCAGCATCCGCTCGACCCCGACTGGCATCTGCCGATCTGGGTCGTGAATTATGTGCTGATGGATTATGGCACGGGCGCGATCTTCGGCTGTCCCGCGCACGACCAGCGCGACCTCGATTTTGCGCGCAAATATGATCTGCCCGTTCACCGCGTGATCGCGGACGGTGACGAGACCGGCCAGATCTTCCATGGCGACGAAGCCTATACCGGCCCCGGCCGCCTCGTGAACAGCCACTTCCTCGACGGGATGAGCATCGACGAGGCGAAGGCCGCGATCATCGCGCGTGCCGAGCATGAAGGCTGGGGCAAGGGCACGACCGTCTGGCGCCTGCGCGACTGGGGCGTCTCGCGCCAGCGTTACTGGGGGACGCCGATCCCCTTCATCCATTGCTCCGCGTGCGGCATGGTGCCCGTGCCGAAGGCGCAGCTCCCCGTCGTACTGCCCGAGGATGCCGATTTCTCGGTGCCCGGCAATCCGCTCGACCGCCATCCGACGTGGAAGCACGTCGCCTGCCCGACATGCGGCGGCGAAGCGGTGCGCGAGACCGACACGCTCGACACCTTCGTCGATTCGTCGTGGTATTTCCTGCGCTTCGCGTCCGCACCGGCCGACCGGCCGTTCGATCCCGATGTCATCCGCCGCTGGATGCCCGTCGATCAATATATCGGCGGCATCGAGCATGCGATCCTCCACCTGCTCTACGCGCGCTTCTGGACGCGCGCGCTCAACAAGCTGGGGATGATCGACATCAAGGAGCCCTTCGCCAGCCTGTTCACGCAGGGGATGGTGACGCACGAAACCTACTATGTTGATCATGGCTCGATGGCGGGCGCTTTGGATAACACCGGCGAGCCTATCATTCATCGCTATTACTTTTCGCCGGACGAGATCACCCGCACACCAGATGGCGCCGTCCGGAACTCCGATGGCGCACCGGTTGAGGTCGGCCGCGTCATCAAGATGTCGAAGTCGAAGAAGAATGTCGTCGATCCCGACGCCATCCTCGACCAATATGGCGCCGACGCCGCGCGCTGGTTCATGCTCTCCGACAGCCCGCCCGAGCGCGACCTGCCGTGGAGCGAAGCGGGGATCGAGGGCGCGTGGCGCTTCGTCCAGCGTTTGTGGCGCCTGTTCGGCGACACCGAAAACACCGGCGACGGCGGCGAAGACAAGGCGCTGGCGCGCAAGCTGCACCAGGCGATCGCGGGGGTTGCCGCCGACATCGAATCGCTCGGCTTCAACAAGGCGGTGGCCAAGATCCACGCGCTCGCCAACGATATTGAAAAGGCAAAGCCCTCGGCGACCCGCGCCGAAGCGTGCCGGACGCTGATCCTGCTCGTCGCGCCGATGATGCCGCATCTGGCCGAAGAGGCCTGGGCGGCGCTGCCCGCGGCGCAGCGGACGACCGCGATGATCGCCGACGCCGCCTGGCCCGCCGCCGACCCGGCGCTGCTCGTCGATGACGAGGTGACGATCGCGATCCAGATCGCCGGCAAGCTGCGCGACACGATGACCGCCGCGAAGGGCGCCGACAAGGCCGCGCTCGAGGCCGCGGCGCTCGCCCGCCCGCGCATCGCCGAGCTGCTCGGCGGCGGCGCGCCCAAAAAGGTGATTGTCGTTCCCGACCGTCTGGTGAATATCGTTCCCTGACATGAAACGCCTGCTCACCTCCTCGCTCGTCGCCGCTTCGCTGCTTCTTGGCGGCTGCGGGCTCCGGCCGCTCTATGCAAACGGCAGCAAGGGCGCGGTGGCGCAGGTGCTGGCCGACGTCGATGTCGCGCCGATCGAGGGGCATAATGGCTGGCTCGTCCGCAACGCGCTGCGCGACCGGTTGCAAGCGACGCAGGGCGGACATGGTGCGGGCCAGCGGCTGCGCCTCGACGTGCGGCTCGAGGATTCGATTACCGGCCTTGGCGTCCGCTCCGACGATGCCGTGACGCGCGAGCGGCGGACGCTGCGCGCCCGCTATCAGCTCGTCGATGCGGCAAGCGGCGAAGTGCTGCTCGACGCGACCGCGGCGCAGGACGGCGGGATCGACGTCGTCGGCAGCGAATATTCGACGATCGCCGCCGAATCGACGACGCTCGAGCGGCTCGCGTCGGGGATCGCCGACCAGATCGTCGCGCGGCTTGCGGTCTTCGCCGACCGCGGCGGCGGCCAACCGGCGCCGGCCGCCCCGGCGCCCTGACCGGCATGAAGTCGGTCAAGCCCGGCGAACTCGAACGCCTCAGCCGCCTCGATCCCGCGGTCCGCTTCGTCCTGCTGACCGGCCCCGACGACGCGACGATGGAAAGCGTCGCCGCGCATCTGATCGCGCTGGCTGGCAAGGAGGCCGAGCGGGTCGATCTGACATCGAACCAGATGGCACAGGACGGCGCGCTGCTCGCCGCCGAAGCGGCGTCGATGTCGCTCTTTTCGCCGGCGCGCGTGATCCGGCTCGAGATTTCGGGCGGCGGCGACGATTGCCTCGCCGCCGTCGAGGCGCTGCTCGGCGCGGACAGCGTGCTCAACCCGGTGATCGCGACCGGCGCCTCGGTCACCGCGCGATCGAAGCTCGTCAAGCTGGTCGAGGGCGCCGATCATGCCGTCGCCGCCATCTGTTACCAGCCCGACCGCCGCGCGCTCGTCGGCATCGCGATGGAAGCCGCGGCGGCGCAAGGATTGCGGGTTGCCAATGCCGAGGCGCAATTGCTCGTCGATCTCGTCTCGGGCGATCAGGCGCTGATGCGCCGCGAGATCGAGAAGATCGCGCTCTACCTCGACGCCAGTCCCGACCGGCAGCGGCAGGTCACGCCCGCCGACATCGCCGCGCTGGGCGCCGCGACGCACGAAGAGGACGTCAGCGCCTGTATCAACGTCGCGCTCGGCGGCAAGCTGCGCGACCTGCCCGACATGCTGGCACAGGCGGCGGCGGTCGGCGTTGCCGAGATCCGCATCATCCGCGCACTGGCGATCCGCGCGATGCAGCTCGCCAAGCTGCGCGCCGAGGTCGACGCGGGCGCGCACCCGGCGACCGTCGTCGCGGCGAAAAGCAGCGGCGTATTCTGGAAAGAACGCGATGCGGTGACGGCGCAGCTGCACATCTGGGATTCGGTGCGCGTCGCGCGGCTGATGACGCGGCTGCTGGAATGCGAGCGCGCACTGAAGGCATCGGGCACCGCGGGCGCGGTGCTGTTCCGCAAGCTGATGACCGACATCGCGCATCAGGCCGCGCGCGCGCGCTGACGCAAAAGCCTCAGACCGCGGCGGACGCTTCCTTCGCCTCGCGGCGCGCCTTCGGGTCATCGGGCGGAACGAAGGTCCACACCGTATCGCCGGCCTCTACCGTCGGGCGGTGGCGGGTCGAGAAGATCGCAAGGTCGCCCGATGCCTTGACCACCATCAGGCTGTCGCCCCCCGACGCCTTCATCCGCGCCACGAAGTCGGCATAGGGGAATTTTTCGGTGATCCGGGTGCGACCGAAAGTCCATCCGGCGTGGAGCCGGTCGAGCTGCGTGTCGATCGTGGTGCCGCCGATGGTGAACACGCGCCCGAGCCGCTGGCTCGCGCCGGTCGCCTCGCCCGCGACGCGGCTGACGCGGTCGTGGCCGATCTCGGGCGCCAGCTCGCCGCACACCAGCGCGTTATAGCTGTCATTGTCGGTCGCGGCGATGAGCTGCTGATACTGGCCCATGTCGATCGCGTCCTCGTGCACCTCGTCCAATATGTCGCCGTGATAGACGCGAATGTCGGCGCGCCGCGCGCGGCGTAGCGCGAACTTGCTGGCGTCGGCGATCATCACGCCGCGATCCTGTTCCTTGACGAACTGCGCGAAGGCGATCGTCCAGCTGTTCGCCCCGACGAGCAGGACGCCGTCGCCCTTGCCCTGATCGAGGCCAAGCCAGCGCGCGAAGGTTCCGGCGGTAAAGCCATGCGCAAAGATCGTCGCAATGACGACGCCGAAGCCCAAGGGCACCAGCGCCTCCGCCCCCGGCACGCCATAGTCGGTGAGGCGCAGCGCGAAGAGGCCCGTCACCGCGACCGCGACGATCCCGCGCGGGGCGATCCAGGCGACGAACAGTCGCTCCTTGAGCGGGATACGCGTGAAGAGCAGCGCGGTCATGATCGTCAGCGGGCGCACGACGAAGAGCAGCAGAAGGAGGAAGATCAGGAAGCGGAACTGGAAATTCTTGACCACGTCCCAGTTGAGCGTCGCCGACAGGATGATGAAGACGCCCGACACCAGAACGACGGTCAGATCCTCCTTAAAGCGTTGCAGCGAGCGGGTCGAATAGGTTTCGCGGTTCGCCATCACGACGCCCATCACCGTTACGGTGATCAGCCCGGTTTCGTGCATGATGAGGTCCGAAAGCACGAAGACCGCGATCACCGTCGTCAGCAGCACCGGCGCCTTCAGATATTCGGGCACCCAGCCGCGCGGAAAGGCCCAGGTCAGCAGGAAACCGGCCGCACCGCCGATCAGGATCGCCAGCACGCTCGCCGCGACGACGTCGGTGACGATGCTCACGCTATTCGCATCGGCACCGCCGTGGGTGATGTAGCTGTAGATACCGACCGCGAGCAGCGCGCCGATCGGATCGTTCACAATCCCTTCCCACTTGAGCATATTCTTGACGCGCGGCGCGATGTTGAGCGAGCGGAGCATCGGCGCGATCACGGTCGGTCCCGTCACCACCATCACCCCGCCGAACAGCGCCGCGAGCTCGAACGGCAGGCCCGCGCCATAATAGGCCGCGGCAGTGCCGAGCGCCCAGCCGACCGGCACGCCGATGAAGACGAGCATGAAGACCGCGGTCCCCGCCTGGCGCAGCTCGCGAAACTTGAGGCTCAAGCCGCCTTCGAACAGGATCACCGCGACGGCGAGCTTGATCATCGGTTCGCGCAGCGCGCCGAAATCGCGCACCGGATCGATCAGCCCGAGCACCGGCCCCGCCAATATGCCGGCGACGAGCATCAGCGCGATCGCGGGTTTGTTGGTTCGCCACGCCACCCATTGGGCGCCGATGCCGATCACGCCGATCAGCGCGATTTTTACGAGCAGGGAGTCGATTGCGAACATGCCCCCAGCCTATGCAGGGTCGGCGCAAAGGTTCCACAAAAAAGAACCGCCCGCCTGCCATTCGGCAGACGGGCGGTCCCTTATCCGGCCGGACAAGCCGACCGCATGTTACGCGATCAGAACTTGCCGCGCAGCGTCACGCCATAGGTGCGCGGTTCGGCAAGGAACTGCGAGAAGATCTGGCGCCCACCCGGATATTGCGGGTCGGTGAAGGGCGCCGCGGTCGTGCCCGCCTGGAAGGGCGAGTTGAACGCGACCTGCGCATATTGCTTGTTGAACAGATTCTGCGCCCAAAATTCGATGCCCCACTTTTCGTCAGGGCCGCGGACGCCGACACGCGCATTGAAGATCGCGTAGCCGTCCTGTTCCTTCTGCGGGAAGAGGTCCGAACCCGTATTATAGTCGCTGGTCATGCGACCATCGACATAGACAAGGCCGGTCAGACCGCTGCTGCCGATTTCGGGCGTCCAGGTCACGCTGCCAGTCGCAACCAGTTCGGGCGCGTTCGACAGATTGCTGCCCGGCAGCTTGCGCAGCGCAGCGTCGAGCGGCGAACCCGACGAAGTGCCGACCAGATTGTCGCGATATTTGGTCTTCGCATAGGTCAGCCCTGCCGTCATGCGGAAGCTGCGTGCCGGAATGAGCGACGCTTCGAGTTCGAAACCCTCGGTCCGGACGCCCCAGCCAACATTATCCTGCGCGCAGGTGCCGGTCGTCGAGCTCGTATCGCGATCCGCACCAGCGAGATCGGCCGTGCAGCCGTTGACATTCTGCACAAGGAAGACGGTGCCGTTGAACGTATTGAGCTGGAAATTCTTGAAGTCCGACCGGAAGAAGGTCAGCCCGGCGCTGAAGGGACCGGTCGCATATTTGGTCCCCAATTCATAGCTGGTGACCAGTTCCGGGTCGAACTGGAGGTTTCCGACAAGCGCCTGCGCGCCCGCCTGTCCACCAAACGGCACGATCGGTGACTTGAGCGCCGAGCGGTCGAGGTTGAACCCGCCCGCCTTGTAACCGCGCGCATAGCTTGCATAGAGCAGCAGATCGTCAACCGGCTTGTACGACAGAATCGCCGTCCCGGTAAACTTGTCCTCGCTGCGCTTGCTGTTGATCGAGACACCGTTCAGCTCGGCGGTCGAATTGCCCTGGCACGACAGGCCGATGAGCGCGCCCGCGAGCGCCCGTGCGGTATCATCCGTGGTCGTATTAGGATCTTGCGGCTGCAGCAGGTCGTCCAGAACCAAACCCTGCACCGTGGTGCAGACGGTGTTGTCGTTGGTGAAGCTGGCGTTGAAGCGCTTCTTGTCGTTGGTGTAGCGCAGACCCAACGTCAGATCGAGCTTGTCGGTAATGTGGAAGATATTATGCGTGAAGAGCGCCCAGTTCGTTCCATTCTGGCTGTAACGATCATTCACCGTCCCAAGGTCGTTGAGACCATCAAGCGCCGTAAACGCAGCAACGATATCGGTGCCCGATGCGCCGGTCGCACCGGCGAGCGTCGCAGGGCCAACGCCGGGTGCGACGCATAGCGGGCTCGTGGGCGAATAGAGGCCGGCCAGACCGCCACCCGAAATGATACGGCAGTTTGCAAAACGGCCATATTGTGAACCAAAGCGGAGATTGTCGCGAACGGTCAGTTTTTCGTTGGCGTAGAAGCCACCGACAAGCCAGTCGAGCTTGCCGTCGAACGCCTCGCCCTGCAGGCGCACTTCCTGCGTGAAGGTGTGGAACTGACGATAGGCGTCGTCGCTATCCGCACGATAGAGAATGTCGACCGCGCCATAGTCGAGGTCGCCGGCCTGGCCCGAACGATATTCGCGATAGGCGGTGATCGAGGTCAGCGTCGCGCCGCCCAGATCCCAGTCGATCTGGCCCGAGAAGCCATAATCCTTGGTCTTGCCTGCGTAGCTGCGGCCCGCGCTGACCGAAAGATCGCGGCCATAGCCCTGGTTGAACGCGCTGAGCGGCTGCCCGAGGTCGCGGAGCACGTTGATGATATTGTTACCGTCGGCTTGTGGACCCGTATTCGGAGGCGGAAGTCCATTGGAAAGCGGCGTCGACGGATTGTTGAGATTGCCGATATACGGGTTGACGCTGTTGTCGACATAGATCGCGCCGCAGCATTTTTCGTTGCGATAGGTGTAGTCGGCGATCAACCGGATCGACAGCGCGTCGGTCGGTTCGAACAGCAGCTGGCCGCGCAGGAAATAGCGGTCGCGGTTGTTGACGTCGGTGTTGTTCGTCGTGTCGCGCAGGAAGCCGTCGCGCTTGACCCAGACGCCGTCGAGGCGCGCGGCGACCTTGTCGGTGATCGGGCCCGTAACGCTGCCGCTCAGGCGCCAATAGTCGTAGTTGCCATAGGTGATTTCGCCGCTGGCGCCGAAGTTGAAGTCGGGCTTTTTCGAATAGATGCTGATCAGGCCCGCCGACGAATTGCGGCCGCCGAGCGTGCCCTGCGGGCCGCGCTGGACTTCGACACGGTCGATCTCACCCAGTTCGTTGAGGCCGATGCCCGAACGCGAGCGATAGACGCCGTCGATGAAGACCGGAACCGAGCTTTCGAGACCCGGGTTGTCGCCAACGGTGCCGATGCCGCGGATACGCGCCGAACCATTGGCTTCCGAGCCCGTCGACGAGACGAGCAGCGACGGCGCCACTTGGTTGAGCTGGCGAATGTCGTTGGCGCCACTGTTCTGCAGCGTTTCGGCGCTGACCGCCGAAATGGCCACCGGCACGTCCGACAGCAGCTGCGAACGGCCCTGCGCGGTCACGACGATCGCATTGGCGGTGTCTTCGGCATTATCGGTGGTGGCATCCTGCGCAAAGGCGGGCGCCGAGACGGCCGCGACGGCAATCGACACGCCCAGCGCGGTCGTGCGAAGCAGACGGCCATTCAGTAGGGAAGATGATGTCACTTTGGGCACTCCTCTCAGATAATTTCTTTTTTCGTTGCCCTTATGTCATACCGCAAATGGCGGCCCGATCCAGCGAGACCCCTGCTTTTTCGACGTTTTTGGACGGGTGATGCTTTTTGGCCACAGCCCGGCCAAGGCGCTATACGCCGCCGCGGGCCGCTATCGCGCCGCCGCCCTTTTGCTTGCCGTAGCGTCATCGCGGGTCGCCGCGGTCGAGGGAAAGGCGAGCAGCCGCCCCTGCGCATTCAGCGCCGCATGATAGGAACCGGCGAAATTGGCAGCGATCGCCGGGTCGAATACGTCGAGTCCGCCGGTCAGACTGCCAAAGGCGGGCAGGATCAAGCGCTTGGCGTCATGCGCGAAGCAGGGGCGCGAGACGGGGCGGCCGCGAAGCTGGAGCCGCAGCTTGGGGTGGAAATGCCCCGATATCTCGGGCCGCACCTCGTCCGGGCAGCATTGGTGGCGCAGCATGATGCCGTCTACGCAAAGCGCGTCGGCGATCGCCCCGCCCCATGCCCCGCCGGTCAGCCCGTCGTGATTGCCGGCGACCCAGACGAGTTCGGTCATCGCCGCCAGCGCGCGTAGCCGGTCCGCCGCCGCCGGCGCGATGCGCTCGTCCGCGGTTCGATCATGAAAACTGTCGCCGAGACACCATATCGCGCGGGCGCCCGTCCGCCGCGCAAGATCGGTCAGCCGGTCGAGCGTATCCTGACTGTCGTAGGGCGGCAGCGGCTGGCCGCGCGCCGCGTACCAGCTCGCCTTTTCCAGATGCAGGTCGGCGACGATCAGCGCCCCGTGCCGCGGCCAGAATAGCGCCCGTTCGGCAAGCAGGTGAAAGGTCTGGCCGGCAAAGTCGAAGGCGGGCGCGGGCGGCATCGCGCCGTTATGGCGCGCTACCGCGCCGCGGGCAAGCGCCTACCTCCCGCGTCCGGCATTGTTGAAAGCTAAGCGCTGGCCGCTCTCCCGGCTCGCCCCGCTCGGCAGGTCGAAAATGATGCGGCGGTTCGGAAAATCGATCTCGACCCGGTCGAACAGCGACAGGCAGTCCATGCCAAGCAACAGCGCGGGGCGCTTGTCGAGACCCAGGGCACGAAAGGCCTGCGCATCGGCAAAGCTGACGCGCAGGTTGTTCATGTCCAGATTGTTGATGTTGATGCGCTTGATAACAGTCTGGATTGCCGGGACGGCTTCACCGGTCACGGCTTGCAATATCACCGGCTGGAGCGGCGCCCCATTGGTATCGCGTTTGCTTACAAGGCGCTGCATCGCAAGGTTGCCAATACTCGACTGCGCTCCGGTGTCGATAATCACGTCGATATGCTTGCCGTCCAGAATCGCGTTGGAAAGGATCAGGCGCCCGCCCACCTTCCGCGCCGTCACGACGATCGCGTCGTCGTCGCGGATAGTCGGGCGCGCGCGCCGATGCGTTTCGGTCACCGACATGCTTTGCTTGCGGAAGTCGATCAGCACCCGCCGGTCTTCGAGCATATCGACGCCAATCAGGCCTGCGGCGCCAATATGGCGACCGTAGAAGGCGGGCGCGACCAAGCCGGTCATCTCAAGGTCGGTCATTTGCAGGGCGGCGACCCGAAAGCTGGGGACGGTCGCAGAGCCGCCGATGGTAGCCAGCCGGAGCTGTTCGCCCGGCGCCAGCTTGAGGCGGGCGGCCAGTTCGCGGGCGATCACGGTCCGTTCGGCGCCGGTATCGACTAAGAACGAAAAAGGCCCCTGCCCGCCGATCGTGACCTCGACCGCCATGCGCCGCGTCGCATCAAGATCGAAAGGCTGAATGAAGGGGATCAGCGTGCCGGTTGCGGGGTCGACGACCATATCGGGAGTTGGATCCGCGGCGGCCGGTGGAACAGCAGGAGCTTCGGGCGCCGCTGGCGCGCCGGCAGGCTGGGCCGATCCCATCAACAGCGGTGCGGCGAGCAACAACGCCATCAGCGCGGGGCGATGCACATTATGCTTCATGGCGGCATCCTCTCTTATTGTTATGGCCCCATAATACGCCTCTTCGCGATTTTCAGCAATCGTGCGACCAACCCCGTCATTCGCGCCCCATCGCGGTTGCCGCGAGCGTATCGGCGAGCTCGCCGAGCAGCGCGTCGTCGAGGTCCGAGGCCGCTACATTTTCGCGCCCGATCAGCACCAGCACCGGGATCGCGAGCGGGCTGGTCCGATCGAGCCTTTGGTGCACCATCGTCCCCGCAGCGCGGTCGAGCAGGTCGCCGAGCCGGGCGACATCGGTGAGCCGCTCGCGCGCGTCGGCCCAGGCGGCTTCGATCAGCAGATGATCGGGTTCATATTTGCGCAGGACGTCGAAGATGAGATCGGTCGAAAAAGTCACCTGCTTGCCCGTCTTGCGCTTGCCCGGATGCTGGCGTTCGATCAGCCCCCCGATTACCGCAACCTCGCGGAAAGCGCGCTTCAGGAGGTGCGAATTTTCGACCCATTCGACGAACTCGCCTTCCAATATGGTCGCGTCGAACAGCGCCTCGGGATTCGCGACCGGCTTCAGCGACCAAAGCGCGAGCGCATAGTCGGAAGCGACGAAGCCGAGCGGCTGTAGCCCCGCGCGCTCCATCCGTTTCGACAGCAGCATGCCGAGCGACTGGTGGGCGTTCCATCCCTCGAACGGATAGCAGACAAGATAATGCGCGCCCTCGTGCGGGAAGGTTTCGACCAGCAGTTCGCCGGGGCGCGGCAGCACCGAGCGCAGCGCCTGCATCTCGAGCCAGAAGCGCACATCCTCTGGAAAGCGCCGCCAGCTCGCCGGATCGGCCAGGAAGGCGCGCACCCGGTCGGCGAGCCGCGTCGACAGCGCCATCCGCGCCCCGACATAGGACGGAATGCGCGCCGGACGCGTCGTTGCGCGCACGATGAGGTCGGTATCGCGGATCGTCTCGACCTCGAGGCTGAGGCCGGCGAAGGCAAAGGTGTCGCCCGCGGTCAGCGTGCTCGCGAAATATTCCTCGACGCTGCCGAGGCGCCGCCCGTTCTTGAAGCGCACGTCGAGTGTGGGGGCATCGACGATGATCCCGGCGTTGAGCCGGTGCTGCGCCGCGAGCCGGGGGTGCGCGATGCGCCAGCCGCCCTGCCCGTCGGGTGCCAGGCGGCGGAAGCGGTCATAGCTTTTGAGCGCATATCCGCCGTCGCGAACGAAGCCGAGCAGGCGCGCAAAGAGCGCCGCGTCGATCCAGCGATACGGCTGCGCACCGCGGATTTCGGCAAGCAGATCTTCCTCGCGGAAGGGTGCGGCGCACGCGAGGGCCATGACATGCTGGGCCAGCACGTCGAGCGCGCCGGGACGGAAGCGATCGGCATCGCGCTCGCCCGCCTCGACCGCGTCGAGTGCGGCGCGCGCCTCGAGATATTCGAAGCGATTGCCCGGCACGATCAGCGCCCGGCTCGGTTCGTCGAGCCGGTGGTTGGCGCGACCGATACGCTGGAGCAGCCGCGACGAACCCTTGGGCGCCCCCATCTGGATCACGCAGTCGACATCGCCCCAGTCGAGACCCAGATCGAGGCTGGAGGTTGCGACGAGCGCCCGCAATCGCCCCTCGGCCATGGCGTTTTCGGCGCGCTGGCGCGCTTCGCGGTCGAGGCTGCCGTGATGGATCGCGATCGGCAACGACAGATCGTTGACCTTCCACAATTCCTGGAAAATCAGCTCGGCCAGCCCGCGCGTGTTGCAGAAGATGATCGTCGTGCGGTTCTTCGCGATTTCGGCCATCACCTGATGCACCGCATAGCGTCCCGAATGCCCCGCCCACGGCACCGCGCCTTCGGGCAACAGGATCGAAATGTCGGGATCGGCGCCGCGCTCGCCCTCGACCAGCGTCACGCGCGTCGCATCGCCCTCGGGCGCGAGCCAGGCGCGATAGGCGTCCGCATCGGCAATCGTCGCCGACAGGCCGACGCGCCGCAGCCCCGGCGCAATGCGTTCGAGGCGCGCGAGCGCGAGGCTGAGCAGATCGCCGCGCTTGCCGGTCGCGAAGGCGTGGATTTCGTCGATGACCACCGTCTTCAGATCGGCGAACATCGCGAAGCTGTCGGGATAGGACAGCAGCAGCGACAGCGATTCGGGGGTGGTCAGCAGGATATTGGGCGGCCGACTGCGCTGGCGCGCCTTTTTGTCCGAACTGGTATCGCCGCTCCGGCTTTCGACGCTGATGTCGAGATCCATATCGGCGATGGGGCCGAGCAGGTTGCGCTCGACATCGGCGGCCAGCGCCTTGAGCGGCGAGACATAGAGGGTGTGCAACCGGTCGGACGAGTTGGCCGCAAGGTCGATCAGACTGGGGAGAAAGCCGGCCAATGTCTTGCCGGCGCCGGTCGCCGCGACGAGCAGCGCGCTTTCGCCGCGCTGCGCCGCCGCGAGCATGTCGGCCTGGTGCCGCCGCAGCCGCCACCCGCGGTGCGCGAACCAGCCGGCGAAGGGAGCGGGAAGCGACATGCGCGAGATGTGGCGCCGACGCTGCGCCGCGGCAACCCCTTCGCGCCCGCCGATGAGGCGGGGCGGGCGCGAACCCGCCCCGCGCGCGTCTGGCTTAGAGGCCGTCGAGCCCCTTGCTGACGAGGATATTCACGGCCACGCGGCGATTCTGCGCCTTGCCTTCGACCGTGTCGTTGCTCGCTGCCGGATCGGCTTCGGCCATTCCGGTCGGCGTGAGCATGCGATAGGGCTTCCAGCCACACGCCTGCTGCAGATAATTCACCACGCGCCCGGCGCGCTTTTCGCTGAGCTGCTGATTGAGTTCCTCGCTGCCGGTCGAATCGGTGTAGCCGACGACGAGCAGCAGGGCATTGTCCATGCTTTCCGCCTGCTGCGCGACGGCGCACAGGTCGGATTTCGCCTGCGGCGACAGGACCGACTGGCCGGTGTCAAAATTCACCGTCGTCGTGGCTTTGACATTATACTGGTCGATGTCGCCCATCCGGCCGCGCAGCGCTTCGGTGGCCGCGGTCTGTTCGGCGAACCGCTGATCGGTCCCGTTGCGAATCATCGAGGCGGTGCGCAGATCCTTGCTCTTGAGATCGATCTGGCTGGCGACCAGCCCGCCGTCCCACTGGCGCGTCTCGACCGACACGGGAAGGCCGTTGAGCAGCGCTTCGGCACCAAGCTTGTCGCGGTTCAGGCCCAGAAAGCCGCCGCTCGACTTGATCGTCGTGGCATCGGCGATGGTGATCACGGTGTTGCTGCCGTCGGCGGTCGTCACCTGCATCCGGTCGCCGCTGCGCGCCGAGATGATGCCTTCGACCTTCGGGCCTTCGGCCATCTGCGCCATATCGGGCGGCGCGGCACCGGTTACGAGCAAGGATCCGTCGCTTTCGGGCGCATCCTGCGCCTGCACCGCCACCGCGGTGCTGACCGAGCCGGCAAGCATCGCCAGCAACAACAATCGCTTCGATTTCATGGAAACTGCACGCATTACGCTACTCCTTCATTCCGAGCCGCCCCCGCGAGTTCCCGCCGCCCTTTTCTGCACCTGAAATCGTCCGGCAAGGCCGTTGAGCGATCGCGCCGTCCATATGAGCAGATTGTGCGGCGAACCGTTGGCGAGGGCGCACTTTCGGCGCAATTCGGGCGGTCAGCGGCCTGCGGTAAGCGCAAACCATATCGCCACCCCGACGATCGCGAGCGCGAGGATACGGCGAACGGTGCGGGTGCGCGCCGGGTCGGAAATCCAACCGCCGACCCGGCTCCCCGCCACGACAATGGTCAGATGCACTGCGGTCGCGATCGCGATGCTGACGAGCGCGAGCGCGAAGGCGAGGCCGAAGCCCGGTATCTGCCCGCCGTTGAAGCGCGGGATGACGACGACGTAAAAGAGCATCGCCTTGGGATTGAGCAGATTGACCACCAGCCCGGAAAGGAAATGATGCCGCGACCGGCCCGGCGCGGCGATCAGCGCCGGCGAATTTTCGCCCGCGTCGCGCCAGCTTTCCCAGGCAAGCCAAAGCAGAAAGGCAGCGCCGCCCCAGCGCAAGACCTGCCACAGCAGCGGACTGGCCGACACGATGAAGGCTATCCCCAGCGCCGCAGCGAGCGCGTTGACGAACAGGCCGATCGCGACGCCGGCGGTTGCCGCGAGCCCGGCGCGGCGCCCCTCGCCCATCGCGAGCGCGACGAGCCACGCCATGTTCGGGCCCGGCGTCAGTTCGATCAGCAGCACCGCCAAGCCAAAGCCGATCCAGTCGGCGTCGGTCACGGCAGGCGTTTCGTCGGATAGGGCGTGCCGTCCTTGTGGAAATAGCCGTCGGGCGTGAACAGCATGTCGATGTCCGAATAGCCGCCGCCAGTATCGTGCAGCTTGCCGCCGCCCAAGGCGACGAAGACACAGTCGGCGCCCGATTCATTGATCAGATGATGACCGTTGGTGCTGCCCTTCGGCCATACCGCAATGTCGCCCGCGCGCATCAGCCAGCGCCCCGCATCCTCGACGAGCGTGGCTTCGCCCGAGATCATCACCAGCATCTCGTCCTCGCCGTCGTGCCAGTGGCGCTGCGACGACCAGGCGCCGGGTTTCAGCACGACATGGCTCGCGGCGAAATCGGCAAGCCCCGTCGCGGGCGCGAGACGGCGGTACCAGCGCCCCTGAACCGGCGCATCATAGGGGGCGGGATAGCCGGTGGCGTTGGTTTGGGGGATCGAATCGAGATCGAGCTTGGGCATGAAGGACTCCGGGCATGTTCCCGCTTTGTTTTGCACAAAGGGGGCGTGATGCAAAGCCTCGACTTGGTGCGGCGCGAACGGGTAAGGGAGCGTCATGACCATGACTATCGACCCCGTCGACCTTGCCCGGGCGCTGATCGCCGCGCCGAGCGTCACGCCCGCGACCGGCGCCGTCTTCGACGTGCTGGAAGCCGCGCTCGCCCCGCTCGGTTTCACGGTCGAGCGCTTCATCGACGGGATCGAACCCGACGGGCCGGTCGAAAATCTGCTCGCGGTACGGGCGGGCAGCGGCCCGGTGCATTTCGGCTTTGCCGGGCATCTCGACGTCGTACCCCCGGGCGTCGGCTGGACCGGCGATGCTTTCGCACCGGAAATTCGCGGCGATCTGCTCTACGGCCGCGGCGCGGTCGACATGAAGGGCTCGATCGCCGCCTTCGTCGCCGCGGCGGCAGCAACCCCCGCCGAGGGGGGAACGATCAGCCTGATCATCACCGGCGACGAGGAAGGCCCGGCGATCTTCGGCACCCGCGCGCTGATGGAGCATATGGATGCGCGCGGCGTGAAGCCCGACATGATCGTCGTCGGCGAACCGACATCGGTGCACCGGCTCGGCGACATGGTGAAGATCGGCCGGCGCGGATCTGTCAATATCTGGATCGACGTGCCGGGGACGCAGGGCCATGTCGCCTATCCGCACCTGGCCGACAATCCGATTCCCAAGCTGGTGCGCATCCTGGCGGCGATCGACACGGTGACGCTCGACGAGGGGACCGCCTGGTTCCAGCCGTCGAACATCGAGTTCACCGACCTCGAGGTCGGCAATGGCGCGACCAACGTGATTCCGGCATCGGCGCGCGCGCGGCTGTCGATCCGCTTCAACGACCAGCAGAAGGGCGCCGATCTGGTCGCGATGGTCGAGCGCATCGCGCAGGATGTCGAGCCCGCGGCCAAGGTGATCGGCAAGATTTCGGGCGAGGCCTTTCTGACCCCGCCGGGCGCGCTGTCGTCGCTCGTCGCCGAAGCGATCCGGGCCGAGACGGGCATCGAGGCCGACATGTCGACGACCGGCGGCACCTCTGACGCGCGCTTCCTCCACGCGCTGTGCCCGGTGGTCGAATTCGGGCTGACCAATGCGACGATGCACAAGCTCGACGAGGCGGTCGCGGTCGAAGACCTGCACAATCTGACGGCCATCTATCGCGGCATATTGGACCGCGCCTTTCGCTGACGCCTAATCCTCGCGGCTGCGCCGCAGGATGACATAGACGGCGCCCGCACCGCCATGGCTGATGTGCGCGGGGCGCAGCGCGACGATGAGGTCGGCATGGGGCGATACCGCAAGCCAGTCGGCAAGCGAGGCGCGGATTGCGCCGCGCGGGCGCGGTTCGTGCGGCTGCGGCAAGCGGTCGGCGCCCGGCCGCAGGCGCCCCGCGACGACGAGCAGCACACGCGCGCCGCGCAGCAGCGCCCGCCCGATCGCATCGTCGAGCAGCGCCTGCGCCGAGGCAAGGCTGTGGCCGTGGAGATCGATGCTGAGGTCGGGGCGGACGTGCCCCTTGCGCAGCCGCCGGTCCCAATGGCTGTCGAGCGTCGCCTGCCCATGGGTACGGCGCGGCGGGGGGAGCGCGGCGGGCCGGGCCCGCGCCGCGGCGGCACCGGCGAGGCCGCGCGGCTCCGGCTTGGGTGGCCGTACCGGCGGCGGCGCCGCCGGTTCGAGCGGCGACGGTGCGCGGTGGAGCGGCTTCACCGTGGCCGCGACCCGTTTCCACAGCGCGTTTTCTTCGGGAGCGAGGCGCCGCGCCATCGCCGGTCAGCGCGCGGCGGCGGTGAGCCGCGCGACCGCAGCGCGCGGCAGCAGGATCAGCGCCGAACCGCGCGCCGCCATGCCGCCCGCGATCGCACGCGCCTTTTCGCCGGCGCCCCAGAAGCTGTCGAACCGGTTCGCGCCCTTGATCGCGCCGCCGGTGTCCTGCGCTACCCACAGCCCATTGGGTTCGGCGCGGTCGAGCGAGAGGAAGACGGGGGCGCCGAGCGGCACATATTTGGGATCGGCGGCGACGCTCGCGCGGCCCGTGACCGGCACGCCGAGCGCGCCGAGCGGCCCTGGCCCGGTCAGCTCGCGGAAGAAGACCCAACTCGGATTTTCGTTCATCACGGCGGCGCCGCGAACCGGGTCGGCGCGCAAATAATCGAGGATGCCCTGCATCGAGGCCTGCCCCGGCTGGAGCGCGCCGCGGTCGAGCAGCAGCTTGCCGATGCCGACATAATCGCGGCCGTTCTGGCTGTCGTAACCGATCCGCATGACGCCGCCGTCAGGCAGGCGCAGCCGCCCCGACCCCTGCACCTGCAGGAAAAAGAATTCGGCCGCATCGGCCGCCCAGGCGATTTCGAGGCCGCGCCCGGCGAGCGCGCCGCGTTCGATCGCGAGGCGATCATAATAGGGGACAAAATTGCTGCCGTCGACGCGGCCCCGGATCTTCTTGCCCTGCAAATCTTTCGAAAACAGGCCGAGGTCGACGTCAACCAGATCAGCGGGGCGGCGGTAGATCGGCACGTCATAGCCCGGCCGCCGCGTCCGCGAGGCGGCGATTTCGGGTTCGTAATAGCCGGTGACGAAGGCGCTGCCCGCGCCGACCTGCACGGTGCCGAAATAGCGGCTGAAGAAATTGCCGGCATCGCGGTCGGCCCAGCCGCTCGCGGCGCTGCACGCCTCGGCCCATTCGCCGGGCTGCGTCAGCCCGCTCACATCGGTTCGGCGCTGCACCGAGGGGCAGCTCAACCGGAAGGCGATCAGCGCGGCGGTCGCCTGTTCGGGCGCGATGCCCAGCGCATTATATTCGGGACCGGCGACGACACCGCTTTCGATCGCACTCGTCGCGGTCGCGGGAACCGGCGGCGCGGCGAGCGGCGGATTGGGGGTTGCGGGAATCGGCTTAGCAGCGGCGCCCGGCGGCACCGATGGGCGCGGCTGATAGGGGCGCGGGGCGCCGGTCGTGGGGGCCGGAGTCGGTGTCGGTGCCGGGTTTGTCGCCGGGGCGGGGCGCGGCCCGGGGGCCGCCGGGATCACTGAGGCACAGCCCGACAGCAGCGGAGCGGTCAAGAGAAGCGCGAGGCCGACGCAGCGAAGGCGCGGCCTGCGATCCGGCACGGCGTCCCCCCGGAACATCCTGCTGCCGCTCAGGCGACGTCGGCTTCGTCGAGCAGCCAGTTGGGATCGCTGCTGCCGACCTTGCGGCGGAAGGTCCACAGATCGTCGGTCTGCACCCCGTCGGTCATCGATCCGGCGATCAGCTTGCCGTCGGCATCGCGCGTCACCGCGCTGATATCCGCCTGATAGCGCACGGTGATGCGCGCTTCATTGCGGCCGAGTTCCACCGCCGTAATCTTGGCCGAATCGATCCCGATCAGGCGGTTTTCCAGCTTTTCGCCGCGCTCTTCGCGATCCTCGATCGCCGCGATGAAGCCTTCGTAGCTGTCGTCGTCGCACAGGTCCCGCAGCGTGTCGCGGTCGCCTTTCCAGAAGGCCTCGAGGATCATGCGATAGGCCGCCTGCGCGCCGTCCATGAAGCGGCCGGCATCGAAGTGGCGGTCGCTCGCGAGCAACTGGCGCAGACCGGCTTCGGCAGAGGGTTCATAGACCAGTCCGCTGTTCACCGGCGCCTGATCGCGCGACGAGCCCGCGGCGTCGGCTTCGTCGAGCCGCACCGGCGCCGGCGCGGCGCGGTCGTCGCGGCGCGGCATCACGGGTTCCTGCTCATGCCCCGTCCGCTTGCCGAGCACCGAATAGAGCCGCATGCCGAGGAAGGCGGCAATCATGGCGAGCAGGATGATCGAGAAAGCGGTCACAAGCAAATCCGATACGGACAAAGGGTAAAGACGTCGCCTTTACATAGGCGATGCCGGCACATGTTTCAAATCTCCATGACCGCACCATCGCGGCGGGTCAACGATTCGTCCCTTCGCCGGGCGCCGGGCCGCGGCTCTTGCAGCCATTGTGCTGGCGCGCCGCCGCTGCTAAGCGCCGCCGCAACCATTTGACGCGGGCCTTGCACGGCCTGCGGACGGTGACCCACATTTCATCCATCGTTTCAACGAAAGCGCATCTGACATGGCCGACGAGACCAGCATCGACATCAATCCCGCACCGCAGGCGAATGGCGAAGACACCAGCCCCGCGATCGGCCTGATCTCGCAATATGTGAAGGATCTGTCGTTCGAAAACCCCAATGCTCCGGCGGTTTTCCAGTGGCAGTCGGCGCCGCAGATGGATGTCCAGTTCAACATCGCCGCCGATGGCGTCGGCGACAATCTGTTCGAAGTGACGCTGAAGATCGACGTCACCGCCAAGCATGACGAAGGCACGGCCTTCGTCATCGAGCTCAAATATGCGGGCCTGTTCGGCGTGCGCAACGTCCCCGACGACCAGCTGCAGCCCTTCTTCCTCGCCGAAGCGCCGCGCATCCTGTTCCCCTTCGCACGCCGCGTCGTTGCCGACGTCGTGCGCGACGGCGGTTTCCAGCCGCTGCTGCTCGACCCGATCGATTTCCACGGCCTGTTCATGCAGCAGGTGCAGGCGCAGGCCGAACAGGCGGGCGACGCCGCGCCGGTCGGCCAGGCCTGATCCCGGCCGCGGCGGCCGGCTGATCCGATGAGCAGCCTGGTCAAGAGCGTCGGGACGATCGGCGGGCTGACGCTGCTCAGCCGGATCTTCGGCTTCGCGCGCGACATGCTGCTCGCGCGCGTGCTCGGAGCCGGGCTGGCGGCCGACGCCTTTCAGCTCGCCTTCACCCTGCCCAACACCTTTCGGCGCCTGTTTGCCGAGGGCGCTTTCTCGGTCGCCTTCGTGCCGATGTACAGCCGCGCGCTGCACGGCAGCGAAGGCGACGGCGAAGCGGCGGCGGCGCGCTTCGCCGACGATGTCCTGTCGGTCTTCCTGTGGACGCTGCTCGTCTTTTCGGGCGTGATGATGGCCGTAATGCCGGGAATCGTTTGGGTCCTCGCGCGCGATTTCGGCAGCGTTCCGGGCAAATTCGAGCTGGCGGTCTTCCTCAGCCGCGTCACCTTTCCCTATCTGGCGCTGATCAGCCTCCTCGCGATGCTGTCGGGCCTGCTCAACGCGCGGTCGCGCTTTGCGCCCGGCGCCTTTGCGCCCGTCCTCCTCAACATCGTGCTGATCGGCGGGATCATCACCGGCTGGTGGCTGCGCGGCGACAGCCACGACGACCGGATCGTCGCGATCGCGCTCGCGGTGGCGGTCAGCCTCGCCGGGGTCGTCCAGCTTGCCTATCTGTGGTGGGCGGTGCGCCGTGCCGGACTGCGCCTGCATCTGCGGCTGCCGCGACTGACGCCCGAGGTCCGGCGGCTGGGCATGCTGATCCTCCCCGCCACATTCGGCGCGGGCATCTATCAGATCAGCCAGTTCGTCGACACCTTCTTCGCCACCTCGCTGCCGCAGGGGTCGCTGACGTTGCTCAAGCTCGCCGACCGGCTCAACCAGTTGCCGCTCGGCATCGTCGGCATCGCGCTCGGCACCGCGATCCTGCCGATGCTGTCGCGCCATATTCACAGCGGCGACGCCGCCGAGGCGCAGCGGCTGCAGAGCAATGCCTTTGAAATGGCGACGCTGCTCACCCTGCCCGCCGCCGCGGCGCTTGCCATTTGCGCGCCCGCCTTCGTCACCGCCTTTTTCGTCGGCGGCAAATTCACCGCGGCCGACGGCGCAATCATGGCCCATATCGTCGTGGCACTGGTCGCGGGGCTGCCGGCCTATGTGATCGTCAAGATATTGAACCCCGGCTTCTTCGCGCGCGAAGACACGCGGACGCCGGTGTGGACCGCGCTCGCCGCGCTCACCCTCAATATTGCGATCAACCTCTATGTCGTCGAACGCTATGGCATCGTCGGGCTCGCGGGGGCGACCGCAGCGTCGGCAAGCTTCAACTGCCTGCTGCTCTATGCCGTGCTCCACCGCCGCGGCTGGTTCCATTTCACCGCCCGGCTGGCGAGCCGGATCGCGCGGCAGATCGTCGCGGTCGCAGCGATGTCGGCGCTGCTCGTCTGGCTGATGCCCGTCGTCGCCCCCTATTATGGCGGCAATGTCGCCGAACGGGTCGGCGCGCTCGCCGCGCTCGTGCTGGCGGGCGGCGCGACCTTTTTCGCCGTGGCTTTCCTTGTCGGTGCGCTTGACAAGGATCTGGTCGCCATGCTGACGCGGCGGCGCGGCAAGCCCGCGCCAACACAGGAGTAAGACATGCGGATCGTTTCGGGCATTCAGCCCACCGGAAATTTGCACCTCGGCAATTATCTGGGCGCGATCCGCAACTGGGTGCGGATGCAGGATCAGGTGGCGAGCGAAGGCGGCGACTGTCTGTTCTTTCTGGCCGACCTGCACGCAATCTCGATGCCGCACGTCCCGGCCGATCTGACCGCAAACACCCGCGCGATGACTGCGGCGCTCGTCGCCTGCGGCATCGACCCCGACCGTTCGACCCTGTTCAACCAGGCGCGCGTCCCCGCGCATGCCGAGCTGCAATGGCTGCTCAACGGCACCGCGCGGATCGGCTGGCTTAACCGGATGACGCAGTTCAAGGACAAGTCGGGCAAGAATCGCGAGGGCGCCTCGGCGGCACTCTACACCTATCCGGTGCTGCAGGCGGCCGACGTGCTGCTCTATCAGGCGACGCACGTTCCCGTCGGCGAGGACCAGAAGCAGCATCTGGAGCTGGCGCGCGACATCGCGCAGAAGTTCAACAATGATTATGCAAGCGCGGAAGACCCGGTCTTCACCCTGCCCGAACCGATCATCCCGCCCGACGCCGCACGGATCATGAGCCTGCGCGACGGGTCGGCCAAGATGTCGAAATCCGATCCGTCGGACATGAGCCGCATCAACCTGACCGACGACGCCGACACGATGATGCAGAAGGTGAAGAAGGCGAAGACCGATCCCGAACCGCTGCCGTCGGAGGCCGCAGGGCTGGAGGGGCGGCCCGAGGCGCGCAATCTGGTCGGGATTTACGCCACGCTTGCCGACTCGAGCACCGACGCGGTGCTGCAACAGTTCGGCGGGCAGGGCTTCGGCGCGTTCAAGCCCGCGCTCGGCGAGCTGCTGGTCGAGCGGCTGGCGCCGATCAACGCGCGCTTCGTCGCGCTCAAGGACGACCAGGCGGCGCTCGACGCGATCCTCGACAAGGGCGCCGACAAGGCACGCGCGCTTGCAAAGCCGACGCTCGACACCACATATAAGGTCTTGGGCCTTTGCCGCTAAGTCATTGTCTGCGTGGAACGGAGCTGCGACGAAGCGGGTTAAACCAAGGTTCAGCCGCACCGGCGTAGTCATGCTATAAACGGTGTGTGCTGTGCGCGCACCGAATCACGGAGCATGATGATGAGCAAGACAATCTTTCGGCGTCTGGGACTCGCCGCCATGACCGGCGCGGCGCTGGTGATGGCAGGCTGTGCCGCCACGCCCTTCCGCGCCGATGTTGCGCGCTTCCAGACCCAGCTTCCCGCACCGCAGGGGCAGAGCTTCGCGATCGAGGCGAATGACCCGGCGCTGCAGGGCGGGATCGAGTTCAACCAATATGCGACGCTCGTCGC
Source organism: Sphingopyxis terrae subsp. terrae NBRC 15098 (assembly GCF_001598815.1). Classification (GTDB taxonomy): domain Bacteria; phylum Pseudomonadota; class Alphaproteobacteria; order Sphingomonadales; family Sphingomonadaceae; genus Sphingopyxis; species Sphingopyxis terrae. The sequence goes on from NZ_BCZQ01000008.1 coordinate 219,987, forward strand.
GGGCGAACTGACGCGCTATGGCTATCGTCCCGCTGCCCCCGGCGAAAAGGCCGACATGGTCGTGCGCATGGATTATGGTATCGACAAGGGGCGCGAACGCGTCGTCTCCTCGCCCGGTTTCGGCAATCCTTGGTACGGCGGCTATTACGGTCGCGGCTTCTATTCGCCGCCCGTGATCGTGCGCGGCCCGCGGGGACGCCGCTATATCTACGGCTGGCGCGACCCCTTCATGTGGGGCGGCTTCGGCCCGAGCTGGGGCTATAACGACGTCGAAAGCTTCACCGTCTACACCAGCGACCTCAACCTGCAGATCAGCCGCGCCGCCGACGGCTATCGACTGTTCGAAGGCCATGCGCAGGCGCAGTCGCGCGACAATGACCTGACGCAGATCGTTCCCAACCTGGTCGAGGCGATGTTCACCAACTTCCCCGGCAATTCGGGCGAACGGGTGCGCATCACCGTGGCGCCGCCCGAAAAGAAGTAAGCGCCAAAGGCGTTTCTGCAAAAGCCCGCCTTCGCACCGAAGGCGGGCTTTTTCGTGCGCGGGCTATCGATCGAGCCCCGCCGCCGCGATCGCGGCGAGCGCGCTTTCGAGGCGAGCGTCGCCGTCGCCTTCGACCCAGGCCCAAGGCAGACGGCGGCGGTCGAGTTCGGCGATCGCAACGTCCATGAACTGCCGCCGCGCAAGGTCGCTGCCGAACAGCCGCGTGCCGTCCTCGCGCCACGGCAGGTCGAGCGCGGGGACGAGATAGAAGTCGGCGACATCACTCCAGGTGTCGATTTCGGGCAAACGCCGACCGAGCAACATGATCGCCCACGCCTGGGTCATCAGCGGATCGGTGTCCGAAATCATCCACGCCGGAGCTTGCGCGAGGGCAAGCTTCGTCGCGGCGATGTGGCCGTGGAAGATGGCGAGCAGGTCGCCGGCTTCGAGATCGGTACCGTTCGCTTCGCAATAGGTGCGGCCATATTCGGGGACGACCACGCCGCCGAGACGCGCGGCAAGGCGCGGCGCCAGCTTCGACTTGCCGGTCGATTCGGCGCCGTGGAGGCAGATATGGCGCGTCATGCCGGCATCGCCGCGGGCGCGGCGGCGGCGCGGCGCCACTGGATCAGCCCGTCGATCGACAGTCCCAGCAGGACGATATAGACCGCGCTGGTCGCATAAAGGCCGCGCCACGCGAACAGCGGCACCGCGATCAGATCGACCAGAATCCACAGCCACCAGCTTTCGACGCGGCGCCGCGCGAGCAGCCATTGCGCCGCGATGCTGAGCATCGCGATGCCGCCGTCGATCCACGGCGCCGCGGCGTCGGTGTAGCGGTGCATCGCCGAACTCCACACGACCCAGGCCGCCGCAACGGCGGCGCCCCACCGCCAGCGATCGCGGCCGGGCATCCATCCGACGGGCACGCCGCTGTCGTCGCGCGCGCGGACCCAGCTGAGCCAGCCGTAAAGATTGAGGACGAAGAAAAATCCCTGGAGCAGCATGTCGCTGTACAGCTTCGCTTCGTAGAAAACGAAGGCATAGAGGGTGACGGCAGCGAGCGCGAAAGGATAGTTCCACACCTTGCGCATTGCGACCAGCGCGACGTTGATCAGGACGAGCGCGGCGGCCAGCCATTCGAGCTGGCTCATTGCGCCGCCTCCGCATCACCGGCGAACCGCGGGCGGGTCCACAGCCCGTCGCGGGCGATCCGCCGCAGCGGCGGGCGGCGCAGCACCGACCAGCCGGCGCGCGCCACCCAGCCGAATTTCGCGGCGCGCGTCGTCGCGGTGCGATGGTCCCACGCATGATCGCCGCGCCGCCGCACCGCGCGCGCGATGTCGCCATAGATGCCCGCCGCCGCAAGCACCGCCCAGCGGCTGCGCGGCGGCAGCTTGCGCGCGCCCCAGCGCGCCGACGCTTCATATTCTCCGGCCATTTCGGCGAGCCATTTCGCCATCACGGCAAGGCGCGGGCGAAAGGCCGGATGCATATGCTGACCCGGCGGAATATCCAGTTCGACCAGCCAGTCGACCGGCAGATAGCAGCGGTCGGCCGCCGCATCTTCGGCAATGTCGCGCGCGATATTGGCGAGCTGGAACGCCAAGCCGAGGTCGGACGCACGGTCGAGCGTCGTTTCGTCGGCCGGATCGACCCCCATGACGAGCGCCATCGCGACGCCCACTGCGCCCGCGACATGATAGCAATAGCGCAACAGATCGGCCTCGCTGCGCGGGCGCCAGTCGGCGGCGTCGAGTTCGAAGCCTGCGACGATGTCGTCGATCACCGCGCGCGGGATCGCGACCTCGGTCAGCAACAGGCCGAGCGCGTCGAAGGCGGGATCGCCGGTAGGATCCCCGGCAAAGGCGCGATCGGTCAGGTCGCGGATGCGCGCGACCGCCGCCACCGCGTCGTGCCCCGCGCGCATGGTGCCGCCATGATCCTGCCCGTCGGTCAGATCGTCGGCGGCGCGGCACCAGGCATAGAGCAGCAGCACCCGTTCGCGTGTCCGCCGGTCGAACAGCCGGCTGGCGAGCGCAAAGCTTTTCGACCCGCGCGCGATGCTGTCGTGCGCAAAGCGGTGCAGGGCCGCCGCATCATAGCCCCCCGCCGCGGTCATTACAGATCGTCGGCCTTCATCGCGAAGATCGGCTCGTGCGGCTGGTAAGCGGCCATCTTGTCGAGCAGTTCGTCGATTCCCGCATCGACGATCATGATCCCGGCGTGCGCAGGCCGGATGAAACCGACATCGATCATCCGGCGATTGAAGGCGATCAGATCGTTATAGAAGCCCGCGGCGTTGAGCAGCCCGACGGGCTTGGCATGATAGCCGAGCTGCGCCCAGCTGATCGCTTCCCACAATTCATCCATCGTCCCGACGCCGCCGGGGATGGTCAGAAAGCCGTCCGACAGGTCGGTGAACATCTTCTTGCGTTCGTGCATTCCCGAAACGACGTGCAGTTCGGTGCAGCCGCGATGCGCGACCTCGGTCCCGACCAGCGCATCGGGGATCACCCCGATCACCTCGCCGCCCGCTTCGAGGGCGCTGTCGGCGACCGCACCCATCAGCCCGAGCCGGCCGCCGCCATAGACGACCCCGATGCCGCGGCTCGCCAGCGTCCGGCCGACGTGGCGCGCGGTTTCCATATAGATCGGGTCTTCGGGGGTTGCGGACCCGCAATAGACGGCAATGCGTTTCATCATTCTTCCAACATCAATTGGGCGGTCGCCTTCGCGCTGCCGACGACACCCGGAATACCGGCGCCCGGATGCGTCCCGGCGCCGACGAAGTAAAGGTTCGAAATCATATCGTCGCGATTATGGGCGCGAAACCACGCGCTCTGCCATAGCACGGGTTCGAGGCTGAAGGCGCTGCCAAGATGCGCCGACAGATCGCGGCCAAAATCGGCGGGCGTATAGTGAAAACGCGTGACGAGATTGGCGCGGAGGCCGGGCGCGACGCGGCGTTCGACCTCGTCCAGGATCGCGTCGGCAAAACGCGCGCCGAAATCGCCGTCCCAGTCGGCCTTCGCCTTGCCGAGATGCGCGACGGGGGCAAGCGCGTAGAAAGTCGAATGGTCGGGGGGCGCCATGCCGGGATCGGTGATGCTGGGATGATGGAGGTAGAGCGAGAAATCGTCGGGGACCCTCCCGCCATAGATGTCATCGAGCAGCCCCTTGTAGCGCGGGCCGAAGAGGATGCTGTGGTGCGCGACGTCCGGATAGTCGCCCTTCGTCCCGAAATGGACGACGAAGAGCGATGGCGACCAGCGCTTGCGCGCCAGGCTTTTGGCGACCTTTGCCCCGCGCGAATGGTCGAGAAGATCCCTGTAGCTGTGCATCAGGTCGCCGTTGCACGCGACCATGTCGGCCGCGCCCTGCCAGCCGCCGGCGGTCGTCACCCCGGTCGCGCGATCGCCCCGCGTCTCGATCCGCGCCACCGGATCGCCCAGCCGCAGCACCCCGCCCAGCCGCTCGAACAATCGCACCATCGCCGCGACCAGCGCGTTGGTGCCGCCGCGCGCGAACCACACGCCGCCGTCCTTTTCGATCGTGTGGATCAGCGCATAGATGCTGCTGGTCGTCATCGGATTGCCGCCGACGAGCAGCGTGTGGAACGACAGCGCCTGCCGCAGCCGTTCGTCCTTCACATAAGAGGAGACGATCGAATAGACGCTGCGCCATGCCTGATATTTCGCGAGCGCGGGCGCCGCGCGCAGCATCGCGGCGAAATCGAGGAAAGCGACCGAACCGAGCTTCACATAGCCTTCTTCGTAAACGCCGCGCGAATAGTCGAGGAAGCGCTCGTACCCCGCGACATCGGCGGGATCGAGCTTTGCGATTTCGGCGCGCAGCGCCGCTTCGTCATTCGAATAATCGAAGTTGGTGCCGTCGGGCCAGTTCAGCCGGTAAAAGGGGGTGACGGGCACAAGATCGACGTCGGCCGCCATGTCCTGACCGCTGAGCGCCCAAAGTTCATTGAGGCAGGGCGGGTCGGTGATGACGGTCGGCCCGGCGTCGAAGGTAAAGCCCTCGCGCCGCCAATGATAGGCGCGCCCGCCGGGCTTGTCGCGCGCTTCGACCACCGTGGTCGCGATCCCCGCCGACTGGAGCCGGATCGCGAGCGCAAGCCCGCCGAATCCGGCACCGATAACGATGGCCCTTCGCGTCATAGCCAGTCGAAACTCCCGATTGCCCTGATTGCGCGTCCGATAGGCACCGGCGGGCGGCCCGACAAGAGCCGCAACCGGTCGGCACCGCTCGACGCGCCGGCATAGAAACGCGCGATCAGCGCGGGCGACAGGCGATAGAAGCGCTGGAAGATGCGATAGCGCTCGGCCGGTTCCGCCGCGCGGAACAGCATCGCGCCGAGCATGCGGTAGAAGCGCTGGCGCTGCCAAGCCGTCGCCGCATCGGTGCGCAGCCGCGCGCCGAGATCGGCACGGTCGACGAGCGCGGGCAGCGCCGCCGCGGTGCGTACCGCGTCGGGCAGCGAATAGCCGGTCGTTGCGTGAAAGCGCCCCGCGCGCACGCCGATACGCGCCACGGCGTCGTCCCGCGGCCAGATCGCGTCGAAATCGCCGGCCATGACGACGGGCAGCCATCCGGTTTCCTCGCGCGCGACTGCACTGACCGTCCACCCGCGCGCCGCCGCATAATCGGCGATCCGGCCGCGGACCGCGCCGACGTCGAGGTCGGCGTTGTCGCCATAATAAGTGTCCTCGACGAAGACGGTCTCGGCATCGAAGGGCAGGCAATAGACGAAGCGATAGCCGCCGATCTGATCGACCGTAGCATCCATCACCACGGGCTGGGTGAGGCCGTGTCCGCCCGCGACGCGCAGCGCCTGCCCGACGAATTTCTGCCAGCCGCAATCGACCCCCGCGAGGTCGCCGACCCCGCGCGCGTCGATGACGTGGCGCGCGGCGAGCCGGTCGCCCCCCTCCAGCAGTACCGATTGCGGCGCGAGCCGCGTCGCCGCCTTCGCGATCAGCCGTTCGGGCGGCAACAGCGCGGCGACCGCCTCCGCCAGCGTTTCGCTGTCGATGCTGTTGTAGGCCATGGCAATCGCGCGGCGATAGGCGGGAAAGGCAACGTCATAGCCGCTCCAGCGATGCGCGATCAGCGGCTCGATCAGCCAGCGGTCGCGCGCCGCGACGTCGCCGTCGAAAAAGGACCAGAGATGATTGCCGCCGACCGGCCCCGGCTCGATCAGCCGCACGTCGAGATCGGGGCGCCGCCGCGCCAGCGCGAGCGTTGCCAGCCCGCCGGCGAGCCCGCCGCCGACGATGGCGATGTCGCAAGAGTCGGAATCGGCGCCGTTCATCCAGCAGCCCTAGCGAGGCTGGCGGCGAGCGGCTATCGCTTTCGCATGGCAGCGCCCGATCCCGTCATCCGCTCCGCGACCCCCGACGATGCCAGGGCCATTGCCGCAATCTATGCGCACCATGTCGCGCACGGAACCGCCAGCTACGACACCGAACCGCGGAGCACGCTCGCCACCGCGGCGCTGATTTCGGAGCATCGCGGAAAGGGCTGGCCCTTTCTGGTCGCCGAGGCGGCCGACGGCGAGATCGTGGGCTATGCCTATGCCAGCCAGTTCCGCCCGCGCGCCGCCTATGCCTGGGCGTGCGAGGACAGCATTTATGTGGCCCCGACGCAGCAAGGACGCGGGGTGGGTCGGGCCTTGCTCGCCGCGCTGCTCGACGCCGCCGAAGCATCGGGCTTCCGCACGATGGTCGCGGTGATCGGCGGCGCCGAGCCTGCCTCGATCGCGCTCCATGCGGCGGCGGGTTTCGTCCACGCGGGGCGCCTCGTCGGCATGGGGTGGAAGCATGGGCGCTGGCTCGACACCGTCTATATGCAGCGCCCGCTCGGCGACGGCACCGCGAGCGCGCCCGCATGAGCGCCGCGCTCGCCATCGCGCTGTCGGCGCTAGCGATGACGCTGATCGTCGGTGGACGCTATCTGCTGAGCAGCGGAGGATTTGCGCTCGCGACGCGGCTCAAGCATCCCGGTCTCTATCGCGGGCTCGAAACGCAGATGCGGCGCGAAATCGGCTGGAGCCTTGCCAGCGCGGCGATTTACGGCATCCCGGCGGGCATCGTCGCCTGGGGATGGCAGGCGCACGACTGGACGCGCATCTACACCGACGTCCACGCCTTTCCGCTCTGGTATCTGCCGGTCAGCCTCTTCGCATATCTGTTGATTCACGACACATGGTTTTATTGGACGCATCGCTGGATGCACCAGCCGCGGCTGTTCCGCATCGCGCATGCCGTGCATCACCAGAGCCGGCCGCCGACCGCATGGGCGGCGATGAGCTTTCACCCGTGGGAAGCGATCACCGGCGCGATCGTCATTCCGGCGCTGGTCTTCATCGTTCCCATCCATGTCGCGGTGCTTGGCCTCGTGCTCGCGATCATGACGCTGATGGGGGTCGGCAATCATATGGGGTGGGAGATGTTCCCCCGCGCACTCGTTCATGGACCGGCAGGGCGCTGGCTGATAACGGCGACGCACCATGAGCAGCATCACGCCGCCTATCGGGGGAATTATGGTCTTTACTTCCGCTTCTGGGACAAGGCGTGCGGCACCGATATCGGGCTGGGCAGCTTTGGCGGGACTGCTGCCACTGCCGGTCGCGGCGACCGCGCCGCCGCCGCACGCCCCGATGCCCGGCCCGACGGTTGAAGTCAGCATTACCGGCCTGCGCAACGTCAAGGGACAGATTCTTGTCTGCCTGACCGCCAACCCAAAGGCCTTTCCCGATTGCAGCAAGGACAAGGCGTCGGTGCGGATGGCGGTAAAGGCGGCCGACGCCGGCGATTTCAAAATCCGCGGAGTCGCCGCCGGAACCTATGCCATCGCAGTGGTCCATGACGAGAATGGCAACAACAAGATGGACATGGCGCTGTTCCTGCCAAAGGAAGGCTTCGGCTTTTCGCGCGACCCGGCGATCCGCATGGGGCCGCCGAAGTTCAAATCGGCGAGCTTTGCCATCACCGGCGACATGCGCCAGTCGATCAAGATGAAATATATGCTGTGACGATTGTGGGCAGCGCGGCCGCCCGCTAAAGCAGCGCGCGTGACCGGCCTCCCCACCCGCATCGCTTCGATCGCCAACCGCTGGCCCAAAGGGCTCGCGCTGTTGCTCGGTCTGATTTCCGCAACCGGTTTTGCGCCGCTGAATCTCTGGCCGCTGACGCTGCTTGCGTTCGCCGGGTGGATGCTGCTCATCGCGCGGAGTCCGCGGGGCGCACGTGCCTTCGGGATCGGCTGGGCCTTCGGGGTCGGCCATTTCGCGCTCGGCCTCAACTGGATTGCGACCGCCTTTACCTATCAGGCAGCGATGCCCGCATGGCTGGGGTGGATCGCCGTGGTGCTGCTGTCGCTCTATCTGGCGGTTTATCCGGCGCTGGCGGCGTGGGGGGCTTGGATGGTGTCCATGCGCCCCGCGCCCGCGAAGGCGGGGGTGACGCTGTCATTCGCGCTGGCGTTCGCAGCGCTGTGGACGCTGACCGAATGGCTGCGAAGCTGGGCTTTTACCGGCTTTGCGTGGAATCCGTTGTCAGTCGTCCTTCTAAAGGAATTCTCAGGTCCGTCGCTGATCCGGTGGATTGGTACCTACGGTGCGTCAGGTTTGCTGGCCCTCCAAATCGGCACAGCGATCTGGCTCTGGCACTATTTCCGCAACCCTGGCCAACCCAAATTCCCGGGTCGACCGATTGTCCAGTTTATTTCCTGGGCACTTGCCGTGGGGCTGATGGTCGCGCCAGTCACTTTTCTGAATGCGAATAGCCGAAACGGCGATTATGTGTCGCGGAACATCATCCCCATCACCGTCGTCCAGCCCAATGTCGGACAGCAGGACAAGTGGGAAGGCGACAAGGCCGACGCCAATTTCGCCAAGCTCGCGCGGCTGACGACGCCCCGGTCGGACGCGCCGCGGCTGATCCTGTGGCCCGAGGCGGCGATACCCGACTATCTCGAGACCGGTTATCCCGCCATCTATTACGACCGCTCGCCCGCCGAGGCGCGCGGACGGTTGACCGCGCTGATGAACCCCGGCGACCTGATGCTGCTCGGCGCGCTCAAGCTGGAGTTCGACCGCACGGGACAGGCGGTGGGCGCGCGCAACGCGGTAATGACGGTCCATGCCGATGGGACGCTCGGCCCGCGGTACGACAAGGCGCATCTCGTGCCCTATGGCGAATATCTGCCGATGCGGCCGCTGCTTTCGGCGATCGGCCTGTCGCGCCTCGCCCCCGGCGATCTCGATTTCTGGCCCGGCCCCGGACCTCATACGCTCGACCTTGGCGCCTTCGGCAAGGCGGGACTGCAAATCTGTTACGAGATCATCTTTTCGGGCGAGGTCGTCGACCGCGCCCACCGCCCCGATTTCATCTTCAATCCGTCGAACGATGCCTGGTTCGGTGCCTGGGGTCCGCCGCAGCATCTGGCGCAGGCGCGGCTGCGCGCGATCGAGGAAGGGCTGCCGGTCATCCGCGCGACGCCGACGGGGATCAGCGCGGTGATCGACGCCGACGGCCGGATCGTCGAAGCGCTGCCGATGCACGCCGCCGGCCGCATCGATGCCTTCATTCCAAAGGCGCACGCACCGACCCTGTTCGCGCGCTACGGCAACATGCTGCCCGTCGGCTTTGGCCTGCTGCTGCTCGCACTCGCCATTGCCTTTCGGCGGCGCGGGCGCTAACAGCGGCGCGACATAAAGTTTCCTTTATATCCGATTCCGAAAAAGGCTCCCCATGCGCAACAGCTTCCTCTTCACCTCCGAAAGCGTGTCCGAAGGACATCCCGACAAGGTGGCCGATCAGATCAGCGATTCGATCGTCGACCTGTTCCTGTCGAAGGATCCCGAAGCGCGCGTGGCGTGCGAAACGCTGACGACGACGCAGCTCGTCGTGCTGGCGGGCGAAATCCGCTGCAAGGGCGTGTTCGAAGATGGCGAATGGGCGCCGGGCGCGCTCGACGAGATCGAAGCGACCGTCCGCAGCACGGTCAAAGACATCGGCTATGAACAGGCCGGCTTTCACTGGAACCAGTTCCGCTTCGAAAATAATCTGCACGGCCAGTCGGCGCATATCGCGCAGGGCGTCGACGAAAGCGCCGACAAGGACGAAGGCGCGGGCGACCAGGGGATCATGTTCGGCTATGCGTCCGACGAAACCCCCGACCTGATGCCCGCAACGCTCGACTATGCGCACAAGATTCTCGAACGCATGGCGGCCGACCGCAAGGCGGGCATCGCCCCCTTCCTCGAACCCGATGCGAAGAGCCAGGTCACGCTGCGCTATGCCAACGAGCGCCCGGTGGAGGCGACCGCGATCGTCGTTTCGACGCAGCATGCGCCGGGCTATTTCTTCCACGGCGGCGAGGGCGACGAGGCGAAGTATCAGGAGCTGCGCAAATATGTGCTGGGCGTGATCGCCGACGTGTTGCCCGCCGAGCTGCTGACCGCGAACACCGTCTATCACATCAACCCCACGGGCCGCTTCGAGATCGGCGGCCCCGATGGCGACGCCGGCCTGACGGGCCGCAAGATCATCGTCGACACCTATGGCGGCGCGAGCCCGCACGGCGGCGGGGCGTTCAGCGGCAAGGACCCGACCAAGGTCGACCGCTCGGCGGCTTATGTCACGCGCTACCTCGCCAAGAATATCGTCGCCGCGGGCCTTGCCCGCCGCTGCACGATCCAGCTCAGCTACGCGATCGGCGTCGCCGAGCCGCTGTCGGTCTATGTCGATCTGCACGGCACCGCGGCGGAAGGCGTGACCGAGGCGGCGCTCGAGCAGCTGCTGCCGCAGCTCGTCCGCCTGACGCCGAAGGGCATCCGCACCCACCTTGGCCTCAACAAGCCGATCTATCGCCAGACCGCCGCCTATGGCCATTTCGGCCGCCAGGCGTCGGGCGATGCCTTCCCCTGGGAGCGCACCGACCTGACCGACAAGCTGAAGGCGGCGTTCCGCGGCTGATGCCGCCGCGGCGCTTGCCGCCTCGGCCCGAGGCGGCTAACGCGCGCGGCATGACGGCTTATAAATCCGGCGATCCGACGACGCTCAACCGCCTTTACGGGCGCGCGAAGGGCAAGCCCCTGCGCGCGGGGCAACAGGATCTGATCGACACGCTTCTGCCGCAGATCGCGGTTCCGGCCGAAGGACCGGTCACCGCGCCCCAGCTGTTCGGCGACGCCGAAGGAGCCGGGCGCCCGCTGCATTTCGAGATCGGTTTCGGTGGTGGCGAGCATATGGCGGGGCGCGCCGACATGTTGCCCGACCATGGCTTCATCGGCGCCGAGCCTTTCCTCAACGGCGTCGCGCAGGCGCTGGTGCATGTGTCGGGCGACCATGGCCGGAGCCTGCCGCTCGCCAATGTCCGTATCCATCATGGCGACGCGCTCGAGGTGCTGCACCGCATCCCCGACGGGGCGCTGAGCTTCGCCTATCTGCTTCACCCCGACCCGTGGCCCAAGGCGCGCCATGCCAAGCGGCGGATGATGAACGACGGCCCGCTCGACCTGATCGCCGCCAAGCTGAAACCCGGCGGCGAATTTCGCTTCGGCACCGACCATCCGGTCTATCTCGCCCACGCGCTGATGGTGATGCGGCGCCACCGCCACCAGTTCGAATGGCTGGCGCAAAGCGCGCAGGACTTTCTGGTCCGCCCCGGCGGCTGGCCCGAAACGCGCTACGAAGCCAAGGCGCGCGCGCAGGGGCACGAGGTCTGGTACTTCCGCTATCGGCGCATCTAGGGTCAGGACCCATTGATTCCGCGATCGAGGTTTGAAGCGATTTTGCTCAGGGCGAGGAGAAAAGACGTAGGAATATGGATATATTTCAAGTCTTTTCGACGCTGCCATGGGCAAAATCGGTCAAATCCCGCAGGGACGCCGAAATGACTTCGATCTCGAACCTTCGCGGCCTTGCGGGTAGCGATGCTACCCGCTGCACCCGCAAAGGACCGATATCTTCGCCATTTCGACGCCTCGAACGTGGAATCAATGGGTCCTGACCCTAGATCGTCCGGTCGGTTGCCGGCGCCGCCATCACATCAGCGCGCGATATAGTCCGAAGCAGCTCGTCGCGGTCAGGACGATGCCGACGAGCACGAGCATCAGCTTGGGGGCGATGCGCTTGGCCATGAAGGCGCCGATCGGGGCGGCGCAGACGCCGCCGATCAGCAGGCCCAGCGTCGCGCCCGCGACATCGTCGAGGCCGAGGTGCCAGATGAAGGTCGCCGACACCGCGAGCGTCAGGAAAAATTCGACGCTGTTGACCGTGCCGATCACCTTGCGCGGTTCGGCGCCCTGGACGAGCAGGTTGGAGGTCACGACCGGCCCCCAGCCGCCGCCGCCCGCCGCATCGAGGAAGCCCCCGATGAGGCCGAGCGGTGCGATCACCGTCGGCTTGCGGATTTTCGGCGGATAGAGCAGCCCGCGGATCAGCAGCCACACCCCGACGGCGACGAGATAGGCCAGGACGATCGGTTTGACGATCGCACCGTCGATCGACGTCAGCAGATAGGCGCCGGACACCCCGCCGATCAGGCCCGGGATGAGCAGACGGAAGAAGAGGCCCCATTCGATATTGCGGTGAAACAGATGGCTGATCCCCGACACCGCGGTCGTGAACACCTCGACGACATGGATGCGCGCCGATGCCGTCGCGGGCGGCACGCCCATCACGGCGACGAGCAAGGTGTTGCAGATCACCCCGAACGCCATGCCGAGCGCGCCGTCGACGAGCTGCGCGGCGAAGCCGATCAGGATGAAGGGCAGCAGCGCCGCAAGATCGAAGGTTGACAGATCGAGCATGATTCTTCCCAACTTTTTTAGTTGAGAACTAGCTGCCGCGATTTGCACGGCTTGGCCAGCACAAATTTTCTGCGCGCGGCGAAGAATATTATTTGTGCGGCCGGTGGCCGATCAGGCGCCTATCTGGTCGGGCAGATATTCGCGGACATAGTCGATGAAGGCGCGCAGCTTGGGCATCACCTGCTTGCGGCTGGGGTAATAGAGGAACAGCCCGCTGGTCGCGTCGGCATAGTCGGTGAGCACCAGTTCGAGCTCGCCCGTTTCGACCATCTTCTTCGCCATCGGCTCGGCCATCATCCCGATCGCGACGCCGGTACGCATCGCGACCAGCGCAGCGATCCAGTCGTTGACAATAACCGGCCCGGTCACCCCTACCTCGAATTCGCGGTTCCCCTGCGCAAAGGTCCACGGCATCAGCGCCCCCGTTGCCAGGCGGAAGCGGATGCAGCGATGATCTTTCAGATCTTCCGGCCTTTCGGGACGCCCGAAGCGGTCGAGATAGGCGGGCGAGGCCGCAGCGACGAAGCGGAACGGGCCGGTGAGGCGGATCGCGATCACATCGGCATCGAGCGATTCGCCCATCCGGACGCCGGCGTCGAAGCCCCCGGCGCTCAGGTCGGCGAGCGCATCGTCGGCATAGATTTCCAGCTCGATCTCGGGATAGGCGTCGACGAAGCCCGCGATGATCGGTTCGAACATCGGCTGCACCGCGCCGCGCATCAGGTTGATGCGCAGCCGCCCCGCCGGACGGTTGCCCAGGTTGCGCGCCGCTTCATAGGCGTCGGCCAGCCCGGCAAAGGCAGGCGCGGCGCGTTCGAGGAACATTTCGCCCGCCTGCGTCAGCCCGACGCTGCGCGTCGTCCTCATGAACAAAGGAGCGCCGACGCGCGCTTCCAGCGTCTTGATCGTCTGGCTGATCGCCGAGGGAGATACCCCCAGATCGGCTGCCGCGGCGGAAAAGCTCCGCCTTTCCGCGACACGCAGGAAAGCTTCGATCCCGTCGAGCGCCCCATGGGGGATTGTTAAATCCTGCTTCAAGGCACTTGCAGATTATAGAGGATTATCTAAGTGCGCAAGCGCGCCTAAAAAGGTTGCACAACGAAACGAAAGGAAACCTCTCCCATGACCAATCAGCTCTCCTCTTTTCGCCGCTTTCCCACCGCTTTCGCGATCGTCGCCGGTTCGGCGCTCGCCTTCGGCGGCCTGATGGCTTCGACCTCGCCGGCCTATGCGCAGGGCAGCGCCGACTATCGCTGCACCGGCCTTGCCGATCAGGCGAACACCGCCGCCGACAGCGCGCAGGGTGGCAAGCAGGCCAGCGCGAAGCGCTTCGTCGCCACCGGCAAGAAGCTGTGCGAAGCGGGCAACGAACGCGCCGCCGCCAAGCAGTTCCGCGCCGCGCTCAAGGTTGCCGGCGTCGATGAAGCGACCGACAGCCAGGTTGCATCGCGCTAATCGAATAAGCCACGACACCATCTCCGGTCCGTCCTCTCTCCCTCTCCCCGGACGGACGCACAACTGGGGCGGCACCGAAACGGGCCGCCCCATTTTGTTTCAGCGATCGGCAAGCCCGATCCGGTCGCGCAGATACCATAAGGGCAGATGCGGCCGCGCGAGCGCCTTGTCGATCGCATAGGGCCACCAGCCGGGACCGAGCGGGACGTAGAGGCGCGTGCCGACCCCGCGCGTCCGCGCGGCGACGAGGGTGCGGCGCCCGGGCAGCCCGCGCAATTGTTCGAGCTCGCACGGGGTCCCCGCGGCAAGCAGCCGGTCGAGCGCCGCAGCAGCCAGCGCAGGCTTGTGCGTCGCCACCGCTACGGGTGCCGCGCGCCCGGCAAGGGCGTCGATGAGCCTCAGATAGGCGGCATCGCCATCCGCCGCATCGCAAAGCGGATCGGCCCATTCGCCCTTCACCACCCGGATACGCGCCGATGTGCCGGACAGGCGCGCGGCATCGGCGGCGCTGCGCCGCCAGCGCGCGGGCAAGGCGATGCCGCTGTCAGGAAAGTCGGGCAGCAGGGCGGCGAGCGCGGCGAGCGTCGCGTCGGCATCGGCGGGGGCGTGGGCATCGAGCAGCACCGGCAGCCCCGCTGCCGCGCCCGCCTCGGCAATCCGGCGCAGCCGCTGCGGACAAAAGCCCAGCGGCGGCGCCTTGACCGACAAATAGCTTCCCGGCGGCAGCGGGGTGGCGGCGATCCGGCCGTAAGCAGCCACGATGGCGTCGGCGCCATCGGCATCGCCCTGAAAATAGCCGAGCGTCACCGCGATACCGCGCCGCGACAGACGCCGGGCGATCCGGGCGCCCGCCGCGGCGTCGGGAGCGGGCAGCCAGCCGCCCGCCTGCTGCGGCAGTGCATAGCGCCGCGCGCGCAGCCAGCGCCAGAGTGGCGTGTCGTTCATGCGCCGCGCCGGACCAGGCGTTGCCACACCCAGTGGGCGCCGTCGGCGGCGAGCGCCAGCGCCCCCGACACGCGTGCCGGATAGGTGCGCACGCGCACGCATGCGCGCTGTTCCTGCGTCCAGAAGCGGGTGATCCAGCCCTCGGCCTCGCCGAGCAGTTCGTAGCTGCGCAGGCCCTCGCCCGCCGCCCAGCGCAGCGTGTGAAGCATCAGCAGCGTCCCCGGCGAGCATTTGCCGAAGCGCTCGTCGTGGCCGATCTTGAACAGCCAGTATCGATCGTCGCTGACCTGAGCCAATTGCATCGCCACCGCTTCGCCGCCGATCCGCATGAAGGACAGCCGGAACCGGCCCTCGGCGGCGGCCTCGCGAAAAAAGCGGCGGAAGAATGTCTCACGGCGCCGGTCGACCGCGATCGCGCTGCCCGCCTCCAGCTTCCAGCTCTTCGCCTCGACCCCGATCGCTTCGTCGAACAGCGCGTCGAAATCCTGCAGGCCCGGCGCCAGCGTCTCGAACGTGACCGGCCCCAGCGCCTCGGCGCGCCGGGCCGCGCGCCGGAAATCGGACCGGCGGCCCGAATTGAAGTGGCTTTCGGGATCGCGCCAGCTTTCGTCGAGCACGATCAGCGGGCAGGGCATCGCCGGGCGCACCGACAGCAGCCCGCGCCTGTGCATCGCGCGGCGCAGCGCCGGAAGCAGCGGCGAGTCGGCGGAAATCCGGTCGAAGGAGAGCGGCTTGCGCAACCGCGCGAGCGCGTCCGCGATCGGGGCGGCATCATCGGGCCGCGCCGCAAGCAGGTCGCCCGGCTCGAACAGTTCGCGCGATCCCGCGATGCGCCAGCGGCCGATCGCGCCCGCGTCGCGGCACAGCGGCAGCAGCGCCGAAATCGTGCCGCCCGCGCGCAGGCCGAGCAGCTTGCGGCGCTGCCCTTCGATCAAAGGGGTCAGCGCGGCGGCGAAGGCGTGACTCTGCGTCGGCCAGCGGGCATGGGCTTCGAGCGCGCGCCATTCTTCGGCCAGCCAGTCGCTGCCGTCCCAGCGCGCAAGATTGATCGCGCGCGCCGAATGCGGCGGCGCCATTTGCGCGTGTCGGTCTGCGCGCTTGAAGACATGCGCATGCAGCAAATTCTGCCCCGTCGCCTGCGCGAATAGCGCCGAAAAGCTAATAAATGTCTGCGCGGCGCGGATCATCGCTTGACGCCGGGCGGGGCTTGCGGGAGGCAGGCGCGATCAATGCGGCGGGAGGCGGCGATGACGGGCGACAAGACATCGGTGTTCGCGGACGACTGGTCGGGCGAAATGGGGCAGCGCTGGTTGCGCAATGTCGACCATTTCGAAGCGATGCTGGAACCGATTGGCACCGCGCTGCTCGATCGCGCCGCGATCGCGACGGGCGAGCGAATCGTCGATCTGGGGTGCGGCGGCGGCGCGACGAGCCGCGCGATCGCGGCGCGCGTCGGACCGCAGGGCGCGGTGCTCGGGCTCGACATCTCGCCCGACCTGATCGTCGCGGCGCGCGCGCGGGCCGGCGCCGATTTTCCCGCGCTGCGCTTTTTCTGCGGCGATGCGGCGAGCGCGGTGCTGCCGGCAGCACCCTATGACCGGCTCGTCTCGCGCTTCGGCAGTATGTTTTTCGCCGATCCCGTCGCCGCCTTTCGTCACTTGCGGACGCAGCTCGTGCCCGGCGCGCGCTTCGACCTCGCCGTGTGGGGACCGCCGCGCGACAATGTCTGGATGATGGCGGTGATGGGGGTGATCCGCGCGCATGTCGAGGTGCCGCCCGCGACGCCGCGCGCGCCGGGGCCCTTCGCCTTCGAGGATATCGACTATCTGCGTGACCTGCTCGCCGATGCGGGCTTTGCCCGGGTCGACATCGACGACTGGCGCGGCGATCAGGCGATCGGCGGGCCGGGGCGCACCCCGGCGGAGGCCGCCGACTTCGCGCTCGGATCAATGTCGGCCGCGCGCGTGCTGGGCGAGGCGGGCGCCGATGTGATGGCGGCGGCGCGCGCCGATCTGGAGCGCGTCTATGCCGAGCATCATGATCCCGAAGCGGGTGTGCGCCTTGGCGCGCGCGCTTGGCTGGTAACCGCCGCCTGAGCCTTAGGGTCAGGACCCTAGCGCCGCGCGATCAGCGCCATCCCGTCGGCGAGTGCGGCGCGCGATATTTCGCCGCTGTGGCGGCGGACGATCCGGCCCTTGGCATCGACGAACAGGGTCGTCGGCAGCACCAGCCCGCCCGCGGCATCGCCCGTCCGCCCGCTATGGTCGAGAAAGACGTGCGTGCCCGGCACCTTGCGCTCGGCCAGATAGGCGGCGACGGTCGCGCTGTCCTGCCCCTGATTGACCAGCAGGATCGGCACGCGCGATGTCGCCGCGACCTCGGCGAGCATCGGCAGTTCGCGCTGGCACGGTGGGCACCATGTCGCCCACAGGTTGATGACCATCGGCTTCCCGCGCAGCGTATCGAGCGCGATCGCGCCCCCCTCCATGTCGGTGAGCATCAGCCCGCGCGCGAGCGGGCGCGGCGCGGGTTCGAGCGCCGGCGCCGCGACGGCATGAACCGCCGCCAGCCCGGCGAGCACGCCGAGTAACAGCGGCGTTGCGCGCGAGCGCCGGAGCCAGACGGCAACCGCCATCCCCGCCGCCGCGACCCCGGCCCAGGGCAGGAAACCACCCTGCCAGACCGCAAGGATCGACCAGGGTTCGGGCGCATAGGCATCGGCGTGGCGCACCACATAGGCGGCGCGCGCCACGAGCAGTCCCGCGATGACGGCGATCCAGCTCGCTGTCGCCGCGCGCATATCGCCGCGCGCCGCGATCAGGCTGCCGCCCGCCAGAAACAGCCAGATCAGCGCGACCGCGAGCAGGCGGTCGGCGGCAAGCGCGAGCGGCCCGAGCGAAATCGTCATCGGCGTAGCCGCCGGGCAGCGCGGCATGGTCGCGGCGATTTGGTCACATCCAAGTCAATTTCCTTTTGGCTCCCGAAGCGCCCCCTCGCGCGATCTGATCGGCGAAACGGCAGCGAAAGAAAAGAGCTGGTATCGGGCGTGCGGCGGTTCGTTACATGTCGCCCGCGGGACCATCGCCGATACGCAGCGTGGCAAGCGTGCCGCCCGACGGTGCGCGATCGAGCGCCACGTCGCCGCCATAGTCGCGCGCCACATCGCGCGCGATGGCAAGGCCAAGGCCCGATCCGGCGCCGGGGCCGGCCCCGCGCGCGCCGATGCCGAACATCGTCTCGCGCTGATCGGGCGGAACGCCCGGCCCGTCGTCGGTGATGGCAATGCGGCGCGCGGCGCCGTCGAAGCGATAGTCGATCGTGATGCCCGATCGCGCCCATTTTCCGGCATTGTCGAGCAGGTTCGACAATATCTCGCTCAGATCCTCGGCATCCATGGGAAGCGAAGGGGCGGCCGGGTCGAGCGCCGCCGCGGTCGCAGCGAAGCGCTTGCCCGGATGACAGCGTTCCATCGCGGCGATCAGCGGCGGCAGGATCGCGGCGAGCCGCACGCCGCCGACCATCCCCGCATGCGACCCGCCCGACCGGACGCGCGACAGATGATAGTCGATCTGGCGCTGCATCGTCTCGCTTTCGGACAGGAAGACGTCGGCCGCGGCGCTTTCGGTGCCGCGCTGTTGCAGCCGTTCGGCCTCGTCGGTGACGACGGCGAGCGGGGTGCGCAGCGAGTGCGCCAGCGCGCCCGCGGCGACACGCCCGCGCTCGACGATCTCGGCATTGCGCGCCAGATAGCTGTTCAACGGATCGACGAGCTGGCGGATCTCGTCGGGAAACACCCCCTCGATGTGATCGGCCTGCCCGCGGCGCAGGGCCGCGATCCGCGCGGCCAGCCGGTTGAACGGCCGGAAGCCGAGCGTGATGATCGCAAGGCCGCTTGCCAGAAGCGCGAGCGCGAGCAGGCTGAGCCACAGGCTGAGCTCGCGGGTGAAGCTCGCGATGACGGCGCGCAGCAGGCGCTCGTCGGTGGCGATGACGAAATGCAGCGGGGCGCCGCCCGGCACCGCACGCTCGAAGCCATAGGTGATCGTGGGGCCCGTCGGGCCGTTTTCGACGCGGTGCAGGATGTCCGGGCTGTGCGCGACATCCTCGTCGAGCGCGCCGCGCGTCATAGAGGGCGACTTCAGCGAGCGATGGCCGGGGCGCCCGATCTGCCAGTAAAATCCGGACAGAGGCACCGCATAGCGCGGATCGGACAGCGGCCGCGACAGGCGGGGGTTACCTGCCGCGTCGAGGACGGTCAGTTCGGCCAGCTCGCGGACATGAACCTCCAGCTCTTCATGATATTGCTGTTCGACATGGCTGCTGAACAGCCGCACCGACGAAAACCACAGCGCGCCGATGCCCAGCGCCACCCATATCAGGATGGCGGCCAGAAAGCGCGCGCGCAGGCTGGAAAAGAGTCGGGTCACAAATCGAGCCGATAGCCCAGGCCGCGGACGGTGCGAATAGCCTCGCGTCCGATCTTGCGGCGCAGCCGACTGATATGCGCCTCCACCGCGTTGCGGTCGCGCTCGGCCTCCAGCGCGTAAAGCTGATCGAGGATGTCGGCTTGCGACAAGATATGTTCGGGACGCCGCATGAAGAGGTGCAGCAGCGCGAACTCCTTGCGGCTGAGCGTCAGCGCTTCGCCGTGCAGCGTCGCGGTGGACGCGACGGGGTCGAGCGAAAGCGGACCGACCGTCAGCGCGTTGCTGCCGCGCCCACGTCCACGCCGCCACAGCGCATGCAGCCGCGCCAGCAACTCTTCGAACCGCACCGGCTTGACGATGAAATCATCGGCGCCGCTGTTCAGCCCCTCGACCTTTTCGCGCCAGTTGCCCCGCGCGGTCAGGATCAGGATCGGCACCGTCCGCCCGGCGCCGCGCCAGTGGCGCAGCACATCAATCCCGTCGCCGTCGGGCAGCCCCAGATCGAGGATCACCGCGCCCAGCATGTCGATGTCGGGCCAGTCGCGGGCGTCGCCCGCCGACGCGGCGCTGTCGACGGCAATTCCCGCCGCCACCAGCCGCTCGGTCAGGCGGCGGCGCAGTTCGGGATCGTCTTCGACCAGCAATACGCGCATCGGCATCCTGTCCTTGTGGGGATGATCTCACAGTCTTCATCCCGGTGCGATGGTCCTAGGATGCTGACCCTAGCGCAATTGCCTGACGCGACACTGACAAAATGTCAGGCTGGCGTCAGACTCGCTTGGCAGAGGGCGGCCATGGACAGGAAAGCCCTTATCGCCGCATCGACAGCGCTCGCCCTCGCGGCGGGTGCCGGAGCCCTCTGGTGGTCGAAGGAGGCGCCCCCGCCTGCGCCCGACGGCGGCGAAGCGGCCATGGCGCCGGGCAAGCTGACGGCCCGACAGATCGAGAAGCTCGGCATCGCGACCGCAGTCGCGGCGGCCGCCAGCAGTGCCGAGCTTGGCGCGGTCCCTGCGACCGTATCGCTGCCCCCCGATGCGCGGGTCGCGGTGACCGCGCCATTCGACGGGATTGCGGTGCGGCTGTTTGTCGTCGAGGGCGAGGCGGTTGCCGCCGGTCAACCGCTCGCCAGCATCCGCGCCGCCGAGCCTGTCCAATATGGCGCGGCGCTGGCGCGCGCGCAGGCGCAGCTGGAGGTTGCCCGCGCCGCCGCGGGCCGCACCGGTCAGCTGGCCAAGGAAGGCATTGTCGCGGGCGCCCGCGCCGACGAGGCGCGCGCCGCGCTGCGCGAGGCAGAAGTCAATGTCGCCGAAAACCGCCGCATTCTCGCGCAGGCCAATGCCGACGGCAGCGGTATGATGACGCTGCGCGCGCCGATCGGCGGCCGGATCGCCGCCGTCAATGTGCAGGCGGGCGGCCCGGTGGGCGGCCTCAGCGCGCCTTTCATCGTCGAAAATACGGCGCGGCTGATGCTCGATCTGCAAATCCCCGAACGGCTCGCGGGCGCGGTGCATCCGGGCACACCCGTCGAAGTCCGGATGCCCGGCACCGCGCCCGCCACCGGCCGCGTCATCGCCGTCGGCGGCTCGATCGACCCCGCGACGCGCGCGCTGACGGCAAAGGCACGCCTCGACGCCGCACCCGCACTGGTCAGCGGCAAGTCGGTCGTCGCGATCCTCGGCGGCGTTCAGCCCGTCGCCGGGGCGAGCATCCCCGCTGCCGCGCTGACACGGGTCGGCGACAGGGATGCGGTTTTCGTGAAGGGGACGGACGGCTTCGCGCTGCGCCCCGTCACCATCGCCAGCCGCGTCGGGGCCAGCGCGACGATAACCGCCGGACTGAAGCCCGGCGAACGCGTCGCAACCTCGGCAATCGCCGAACTCAAGGCCGTGCTGGGCGGCGAATAGGATGCTCGGCAAACTCGTCGAAAAGGCGCTCGCACTGCGTCTCGCCGTCATCGGTGCCGCACTGCTGCTGGGCGGGATCGGGGCCTGGTCCTTCGCCAATCTGCCGATCGATGCCTTTCCGGACATCAGCTCGACGCAGGTCAAGATCATCCTGAAGGCGCCGGGCATGACCCCCGAGGAGGTCGAGAGCCGCGTCATCACGCCGATCGAGATGGAGATGCTGGGCATCCCCGATCAGGCGAACCTGCGCTCGGTCGCCAAATATGCGATTGCCGACATCACAATCGATTTCAAGGACGGTACCGACATCTATTGGGCGCGCAGCCAGGTCGCCGAGCGGCTGTCGAATGTTGCGGGCGACCTGCCGGCGACGGTCGAGGGCGGGATGGCGCCGATCTCCACCCCGCTGTCCGACATGTATATGTTCACGCTCGAAGGGCCGCAGGATCTGACCGAAAAGCGGCGGGTGCTCGACTGGATCATCCGCCCGGCGCTGCGCACCGTTCCCGGCGTTGCCGATGTCAACGCGCTCGGCGGCTTTGCCGAAACCTTCGAGGTGCGCCCCGACAATGGCGAGCTGGCGGCGGCGGGGCTGAGCGTCGAGGATCTGCGCGCGGCGATCGAGGCGAGCAATCGCAACGACGGCGCGGGCCGGCTCAAGATCGGCGACGAAGCGCTGATCGTGCGTTCGGTCGGCGCGATCCGCACGCTCGGCGATCTCGCGTCGGTCGTGGTGCGGTCGCAGGATGGCGGCATCGTGCGTGTCGGCGACGTCGCGGCGGTGCGCGCCGGGCATCTGACGCGCTATGGCGCGGTCACGAAGGACGGCAAGGGCGAGGCGGTCGAGGGACTGGTCATCGCGCTGCGCGGCGCCGACGCGTCGAAGGTCGTCGACGGGGTCAAGGCGCGGCTCGCGGAAATCCAGCCCAGCCTGCCGCGCGGGATGCGCGTCGATGTCTTCTACGACCGGTCGGACCTCATCGAACGCGCCGTCGGGACGGTCGAGAAGGCGCTGATCGAAGCGACGATCCTCGTCGTCATCCTGCTGCTGCTGTTTCTGGGCGATGTCCGCGCGTCGGTCATCGTCGCACTCGCGCTGCCGATGGCGGCGCTGCTGACCTTCATCTTCATGCGGGCGATCGGACTGACCGCCAATCTGATGAGCCTCGGCGGCCTTGCCATCGCGGTCGGCATATTGGTCGACGGCGCCGTGGTCGTCGTCGAAAATGTCGTCGAGCGCTTGTCCGATCCCAGGCATCGCCGGATGGGTAAGCTGCATGCGGTGTTCGTCGCGGCGTCCGAAGTCGCGATGCCGGTCGCCTCGGGGCTGCTTATCATCGCGCTCGTCTTCCTGCCGCTGCTCACGCTCGAGGGGCTGGAGGGCAAGCTGTTCGCGCCCGTCGCGCTGACCATCGTGCTCGCGCTGCTTTCGGCGCTGGTCCTGTCGCTGACGCTGGTGCCGGTGCTCGCCTATTTCATCCTGAAGCAGCAGGACGGCCACCGCGAACCGCGCCTGATGCGCTTCCTGGCGCCGCGTCACGCGCGGGCGCTCGACTGGGCCTTTGCCCACCGCCGGACCGTTGCCGGGATATCCGCGATCGGCCTGCTGCTCGCCGGGGTCGCCTATACCGTGACCGGCAAGACCTTTCTGCCGACGATGGACGAGGGGTCGACGATCGTTCAGCTCACCAAGCTGCCGAGCATCAATATCGAGCATAGCGCCGCGGGCGACATGAAGGTGCAACACGCGGTCCTCGAACAGGTGCCCGAAGTTACCAGCGTGATCGCGCGCGTCGGCAGCGACGAGCTCGGCCTCGATCCGATGAGCCCCAACGAGACCGACAGCTTTCTGAAGCTGAAGCCGCGGTCCGAATGGCGCGTTGCCGACAAGGACTGGCTCAACGACCGGATTCGCGCCGTGCTCGCCGATTTTCCGGGGATCGAGCCCAGCTTCACCCAGCCGATCGAAATGCGCGTTTCCGAAATGCTCACCGGTGCGCGCGGCGACTTGGCGATCAAATTATTCGGTCCCGACCTCAAGGAACTGGCCCGGCTCGCGGGTGCGATCCAGGGTCGGCTAGAAACGATCCGCGGGACGAGCGAGGCGATGACGGTTGCCAACGACAGCGTCGATTATCTGCAGATCGATATTGATCGCATGGCCGCGGGGCGTGCGGGAATGCCCGTAGACATGCTGCAGGACATGATGCGCGCCGATGTCGAGGGCGTCCGCGCCGGCACGATCGCCGAAGGCGCGCGCCGGATTCCCGTGGTTATCCGCGGCGAAGGCGGCGACGGTATGGACGCGCAAAGCTATACCGACCGCCTCTACCGGACCCCCGCCGGCACCCTCCTTCGCACCAGCGATGTCGCGGCGATCGCACAGGTCGCGGGGCCGGTGAAGCTCGAACATGAAAATGGATCGCGCTTCGCGCTCGTGCAGGCCTTCGTCAGCGGCCGCGACCTTGTCGGCTATGTCGAGGAGGCAAAGGCGGACATCGGCAAGCATGTAAAGCTGCCGCCCGGCTATCGTATAGTGTGGGGCGGCCAGTTCGAAAATCAGCAACGGGCGGCCGCGCGCCTGATGATCGTGCTGCCGATCGCGGTGCTGATGATCTTCGTCGTTCTGTATCTGACGCTGCGCTCGCTCCGCGCGGCGGCGCTGATTCTCGTCAACATACCCTTTGCGGCGGTGGGCGGGATGATCGCGCTCGCGCTATCGGGCGAATATCTGTCGGTTCCCGCCTCGGTCGGCTTCATCGCGCTGCTCGGCATCGCGGTGCTCAACGGGCTCGTCATGGTCAGCTATTTCCGTCAGCTGCGCGAACGCGGCGTCCCGCTGCATCAGGCGGTGCGCGAGGGCGCCGCACGGCGCCTGCGCCCGGTGCTGATGACCGCGAGCATCGCCGCCTTCGGCCTCGTCCCGCTGCTCTTCGCGTCGGGTCCGGGTTCGGAAATCCAGCGCCCGCTTGCCATCGTCGTTATCGGCGGGCTGGTGACGGCTACGCTGCTCACGCTCATCCTGCTGCCCATCCTGTACGAACGCTTCGGCGAAAGCGCTGCCGAGCGCGGCGCCGGCGATCAGGACCATCCCGCCGGAGCCTCTGCATGACCCGCCTTCTGTTCCTTGCCATCAGCCTGGCCCTGACGCCGCCTGCCGCCGCCGAGCCGGGACTGTTGCCCGAAGCGGTGGTGCGCGAAGCGCTCGACGCCCATCCCTCGGTCATCGCGGCGAGGGCGCGTGTCGATGTTGCGGCGGCGGAGAAGCGCGCGCTCGAAGCCGGACCTTATGAGTTCAGCGTCACCGGCAGCTATGTCAGCCGCAGCATCGACCGCGAGGGGCGCTTCAACGAATATGACGCGATCCTGGCGCGTCCCGTGCGTCTGCCGGGCAAGGCGCGGCTCGACCGCAAGGCCGGCGCGCTGGGCGTCGAAGCCACCACCAATCATTTCGAAGATGCCCGGCATCAGGCCGCGCTGTTGCTCAACGCCATGTGGTGGGACTGGGTCGGCGCCAGCGCCGAGGCCGTCGTCGATGCGCAGGGCGTCGAAAATTACGCGACGCTGGTCCGGATCGTGCGCCGCCGGGTCGATCTGCGCGACGCGCCGCAGCTCGAGGCCGATCAGGCCGAAGCCGCGCTGGCGGAGGCGCGCCTGCTCGCGGCCCAATCGGCGGGGCGCGCCGATCTGGCACGGGCCCGGCTTGCCGCGCAATTTCCGGGCGTCGCCCTGCCCATCGAGGCCCCGACGCTCGCCACCCCGGCCTTCGATCCCGCCGGGGCGTCGCAGATGCGCGATCAGGTCATCGAACGCAGCCACGAAATCGCGGCCGCCGATGCCGAGGCGCGGCGCTTTGGTGCGCTCGCCGAACGCGGGCGGCAGGACCGGATTCCCGATCCCACCGTCGGTCTCCGGCTGTTCAGCGAACGCAGCGGCGCCGAACGCGGCGCGGGTCTGACCGTGACGATCCCGATCGGCGGCAATCACCGCGGCGCCATGGCGGCGCGCGCCGCGTCCGAGGCGCAGGCCGCGGCGGCGCAGCTCAGCGCCGTCCGCTTCGATGTGCAGGAAATGGCCGACGGCGACCTCGCGCGCGCCGCTGCGGCCTATTCGGCGTGGCAGCGCGCCGATCAGGCGCGCGCGGCGCAGATGGCGGCGCTCGCCAAGCTTCGCCGCGGGCAGGATCTGGATGCGATCGATCTCGCCGACGTCCTGCTCGGAGAGCGCCAGACGCACGCGGCGTTCCGCGCCGAAACGATCGCCCGCACCGAAGCGCTGCGCGACATCACCCGGCTGCGCATCGACAGCCACAATCTGTGGATCAGCGAATAGGCCGGGCGTTCAATTGGCCGGTTTCGTTACGTCGATCTTTTCGATCCATTCGGGATAGAAGCTCGGTTCGCGCGCCGACCAGCCGGGCGCGGTAGCGGCGGCTTCGCTGATCGACTGGAGCAGCAGCTTGCGCTTGTCGGGGTGCAGGTGCGGCAGCGATGCCGCGGCGCAGAAAGCGCCGGGCAGCCACGGCCGCGCATGCGCGCCGAGCAGGCGTTCGTAGAGAAAGCGATAGGCGGCGAAGGTCGGCAGGCGGTCCTGCCCCAGATCGAAGGCCGATACCGCGACGAGCGGCGCCATGAAGCCTTCGAGTGCGTCGAGCCCGCTGTCCTCGGGAATATGGGTGCGAATGTCGCCCAGCCGCTGATAGACGCGGGCCTGGACGCGGATAGCGGTTTCTTCGACCATGTCGCGCGACCAGCGCGCGATCGCATCGTCACGCTCGAGCCCGATATCGAGCGAGCGGCGAATATAGCGCTGCGTCCCCGCAGCGAAGCCCGCAAATTCCTTGATTTCGGCGAGGGACAAATCGCCGGATGCCGGTCCCGAACGCGTCGCCATGGTCATGCTCCCGCTTGCGCACCCCGGGGAGCCGTCCCCCCGGAGGCTTGCATCGAACAGTCTGCCACCAAAATGGTTAGTGGCCGGTTAACCATGACGTCGGCGTGCGTTCAGCTTCGCTTGTGGGGCGTTGCGCCGCGCGGCGACCGGGCCTAATCAGCGTGTCATCAGACCATAAGACACGCAGGGACAACCATGTCGCACGCACCGCAGCCGGTCATTTCCGCCACCGGCCTCTTCACCCCCGCCGAACGCATCACCAACGAAGAACTTGTCGACAGTTTTAACCGGTATGTTGCGCTGCACAATAGGGAAAATGCCGCGGCGATCGCAGCGGGCGAGATAGGCGAACTCGCTGAATCGAGCGTCGAATTCATCGAAAAAGCGAGCGGCATCGGGTCGCGCTACGTCGTCGACAAGGCGGGTATTCTGGACCCCGAGCATATGGCGCCGCGGCTTGCCGAGCGGACCAATGACGAGTTGTCGATCCTCGCCGAAATCGGCGTGGCGGCCGCAAAGGACGCGCTGGCGCGCGCCGGCCGCGATGCCGCCGACGTCGATGCGGTGCTGTGCGCGGCGTCGAACATGCAGCGCGCCTATCCTGCGATGGCGATCGAGATTCAGCAGGCGTTGGGCATCGACGGCTTTGCCTTCGACATGAATGTCGCCTGCTCCTCGGCAACCTTCGGCATCCAGACCGCGGCCGACTATATTCGTGCGGGGCACGCAAGGAGCGTGCTCGTCGTGAATCCCGAAATCTGTTCGGGCCACCTCAACTGGCGCGACCGCGACAGCCATTTCATCTTCGGCGACGTCGCCACCGCGATTCTGATCGAGGACAAGGCTATCGCGCCGGCGGGGCATTGGGACATTTTGGGTACCCGGCTGAAGACCGTTTTCTCCAACAATATCCGCAACAATTTCGGCTTCCTGAACCGCACCCATGGCGCCATCGACCAGTCGGGTCCGAAGACCGACAAGCTGTTCGTCCAAGAGGGCCGCAAGGTATTCAAGGAAGTGGTGCCGATGGTCGCGGCGATGATCGTCGAGGAAATGGAGAAACTCGGCCTGCAAGGCGCCGACATGCGCCGCCTGTGGCTGCATCAGGCGAACACCAACATGAACCGCCTGATCGCGCACAAGGTGCTGGGGCACGAGGCGAGCGCCGACGAAAGCCCGACCGTGCTCGATACCTATGGCAATACCTCAAGCGCCGGGTCGATCATCGCCTATCACCTGAACCACGAAGATATGCAGGCGGGTGATACCGGGCTGATCTGTTCGTTCGGCGCCGGCTATTCGGCGGGTACGGTGTTCGTTCGCAAGACGTGACCGCCAAAATCGTCGCTTACGGCACGAAGGTCGTGAACAGATAGATTGCGAACAGCATCAGGTGGATCGTGCCCTGCAGCACGGTCGTTCGCCCATTCGCCAGCGTCTGCGACGCGACGATCAGCGAGAGGAACAACAGCACCGTCGATTTGGCATCGAGGCCCAGGCTGATCGGCATGTCGGTGGCGATCGACAGGATCGCGACCGCCGGGATGGTCAGCCCGATCGTCGCCAGCGCCGACCCGAGCGCGAGGTTGAGGCTGGTCTGCAGCCGGTCCGCCTTTGCCGCGCGCACCGCCGCCAGCCCTTCGGGGGCGAGGATCAGCGCCGCGATCAGGACGCCGAGCACCGCCGGCGGCGCGCCCGCTTCGGCGAGCAGCGCGCCGATCACCGGCGACAGCGCCTTCGCCAGCAGCACGACCCCGAACAGGCACGCGACGAGCAGGGCGAGCGACAGCCACATCCGCTGCGCCGATGGCGGGGCGGCGTGGGCGTCGGGTTCGTCCTGCGCTTCGCCATCGGGCAGGAAATAATGGCGGTGGCGAACGGTCTGGACGAGCGCGAAGGTCGCATAGAGGATCAGCGACACCACCGCGACGAAGCCGAGCTGGGTTGCCGAATAGCGCGGCCCCGGCGCGCTCGAGGTGAAATTGGGGAGCACCAGCGTCACCACCGTCAGCACGGTGAGCGTCGCCAGCGCAGCGCCCATGCCGGTGCGCTGGAACCGCTGTTCGTGATGGCGGATCGCGCCGCTTAGCAGACAAAGCCCCATCAGCAGGTTGATGATCACCATCACCGCCGCGAACACCGTGTCGCGCGCCAGCGTCGCCGCCTTTTCGGGCTCGGCCTGCATCAGCGTCAGGATCAGCCCCACCTCGATCACCGTCACCGCCAGCGCGAGGATCAGCGTCCCGAAGGGTTCGCCGACGCGGTGCGCGACGACTTCGGCATGATGGACCGCGGCGATCACCGACCCGGCCAGGATTACCCCGACCAGAAAGGGATTGAGCGGCATCGCCAGGCTGGCGATCGCGGCACCGAAGCCGAGGATCGGCAGCAGGTCGTTGACACGGTCGGCGAGGCGGAGCTTGGCTGTCATCGGCTTTCTATTGCAGCCGCTTGGCCTCAGCGCCAGCCCTTCAGGACATCAATGCGCGCGCACCGGCAGGCCCGCTGCGGCGAGCCGCGCATGCGCCTCGGCGATCGTCGCTTCGCCGAAATGGAAGATGCTGGCCGCGAGCACCGCGCTCGCGCCGCCTTCGATCACGCCGGCGACCAGATGGTCGAGGGTGCCGACGCCGCCCGATGCGATCACCGGCACCGACACCGCATCGGCAATCGCGCGGGTGAGCGCGAGGTCGTAGCCATCCTTGGTCCCGTCGCGGTCCATGCTGGTGACGAGCAATTCGCCCGCGCCCAGTTCGGCAAGGCGCACCGCATGGGCAAGCGCATCGACCCCGGTCGGGGTGCGTCCGCCATGGGTGAAGATTTCCCACCGCCCCTCGGCGACGCGGCGCGCGTCGATGCTGCCGACCGCGCACTGGCTGCCGAAACGGTCGGCGATGTCGGCGACAAGTTCGGGGCGCGCCACCGCGGCGCTGTTCACCGCTACCTTGTCGGCGCCCGCGAGGAGCAGCGCGCGCGCATCGTCGGCGCTGCGCACGCCGCCGCCGACGGTCAGCGGCATGAAGCAGACTTCGGCGGTGCGTGCGACCATATCGAGCAGCGTGCCGCGCCCTTGGTGGCTCGCGGAAATGTCGAGGAAGCAAAGCTCGTCGGCGCCCGCCGCGTCATAGGCGCGCGCGGCTTCGACCGGATCGCCGGCATCGCGCAGGTCGACGAAATTGACCCCCTTCACGACGCGGCCGTCGGCAACGTCGAGGCAGGGGATGACGCGGACGCGGACGGTCACGACACCCCCCCATAACTTTCTCCGCATCCCCGAGCGAAGGCGAGGGGCCCGTTCGAGCGCAGCGAGAACCGATCCGCCGCAGCCTCGACTTCGCTCGGCAATGCCCCTCGACTTCGCTCGGGGATTCGGATTGGGGAGAGACTTGTCACGCCTGCCCCGCCGCGATCGCTTCGGCGAGGTCGAGGCGGCCGTCATAGAGCGCGCGGCCGGTAATCACGCCCTCGATTCCATCGGCGACGTGCGGGCGCAGCGCGTGGATGTCGCGGATATCCGCGACGCCGCCGCTCGCGATCACCGGGATGGCGACCGCCTGCGCCAGCGCAACGGTCGCGGCGACGTTGCAGCCCTTGAGCAGCCCGTCGCGCCCGACGTCGGTGAACAGCAGCGCGGCGACGCCGGCATCCTCGAAGCGCCGCGCCAGATCCTCGACGCGCACGTCGGAGACATCCGCCCAGCCTTCGGTCGCGACCATGCCATCGCGCGCATCGACGCCGACGATGATCCGGCCCGGCAAGTCGCGCGCGGCCGATTTGACGAAATCGGGGTCTTTGAGCGCCGCGGTGCCGATGATGACGCGCTCCACCCCGAGCGCGAGCCAGCGATCGACGCCCACGCGATCGCGGATACCGCCGCCGACCTGCACCTTGCCCGGAAAGGCCGCGACGATGCTTTCGACCGCCGCGCCGTTGACGCTTTCACCGGCGAAGGCGCCGTCGAGATCGACGACGTGCAAATGGCTGGCGCCCGCGTCCGCGAACAGGCGTGCCTGCGCCGCCGGATCGTCGCCATAGACGGTCGCGCGCGCCATATCGCCCTCGGCGAGCCGCACCACCTGCCCGCCCTTGAGGTCGATCGCGGGGAAGAGGATCAGGCCAGAATCTACGGGCGCCATGCAAGGAATCTTTCGAGGGTCGCGAGGCCATAGGCCTGGCTCTTTTCGGGGTGAAACTGCACGCCGACGATATTGTCCTTCGCCACCGCGGCGGTGAAAGGGCCGCCATGACTGCTCGTCGCCGCGACGTGCGCCGCGTCGGCGAAATGATAGCCGTGCAGATAATAGGCCTCG
Source organism: Sphingopyxis terrae subsp. terrae NBRC 15098 (assembly GCF_001598815.1). GTDB lineage: Bacteria > Pseudomonadota > Alphaproteobacteria > Sphingomonadales > Sphingomonadaceae > Sphingopyxis > Sphingopyxis terrae. The sequence continues at coordinate 250,241 of NZ_BCZQ01000008.1, forward strand.
CCCGCAGCCAGCACCGGATGCGCGAAGCTCGGCACGACATCGTTCCAGCCCATGTGCGGGATGCGCAGTCCCGGCGCCGGCGTGAAGGCGCGCACCGTTCCGCCGATCCAGCCGAGCCCTTCGTGCCGCCCATGCTCCTCACCCGCGTCGGCGAGCAATTGCATCCCGACGCAGATGCCGAGGAAGGGCGCACCCTCGCCGCGAACGCGCTGCTCCATCGCCTCGATCAGGCCGGGAATTGCCGCCAACCCGTTCATGCACGCGGCAAAGGCGCCGACGCCCGGCAGCACGATGCGGTCGGCTCGTCCCACAATGTCGGGATCGGCGGTCACCGCGACATCGTCTGCGCCCGCCGCGACGAGCGCATTATGCACCGAGCGAAGATTGCCCGCGGCATAGTCGATCAGGGCAATGGCGCTCATGGACAGCCCCTAAAGGACACCCTTGGTCGACGGAATCGCGTCGCCCTTGCGCGGGTCGATCTCGACCGCGGCACGCAGCGCGCGGGCAAGCGCCTTGTACATGCTCTCCGCAATATGGTGGTTGTTCTCGCCATAAAGGGTTTCGATGTGCAGCGTGATCCCTGCGGTCTGGGCAAAGCTGTGGAACCAGTGCGGAAACAGCTCGGTATCCATCTCGCCGAGCCGCGGCTGCGAGAAGGCCGATTTCCAGACGCAGTGCGGGCGCCCCGAAATATCGAGGATGCAGCGAGTCAGCGTTTCGTCCATCGGCGCATGGGCTTCGCCGTAGCGGGCGATGCCGCGCTTGTCGCCGAGCGCCTTCGCCACGGCTTCGCCGAGCGCGAGGGCCGAATCCTCGACCGTATGATGCTGGTCGATGTGCAGATCGCCCTTCACGGTCATCGAAATGTCGATCAGCGAATGGCGCGACAATTGTTCGACCATATGGTCGAGGAAACCGATTCCGGTGGACACCGAATAGTCGCCGGTGCCGTCGAGGTTGACGGCGATCGCGATATCCGTTTCCTTGGTCGTGCGCTGGACGGTGGCGGTTCGCATGGCATGCCCCTTAGAGCCTAATTTTCGCGTTGCAAGGCGACTCTGCCCGACAGACCCCCCTTGACCCGCGCCCGTCGTCCGTTCATCCCCCATCGCCATGAGTGATGACGTTCGCGACAGCCTGATTCCCTATGACGAAATCGTGCAGGACGCGCTGCGCGCCGTGGTCGGCCGCGTGCTCTCGCAAATCGAGGGGTCGGACCATCTGCCCGGCGAGCATCATTTCTACATCACCTTCAAGACGCAGGCGCCGGGTGTATCGATCCCCGCGCATCTGGTGGCCAAATTCCCCGACGAAATGACGATCGTCCTCCAGAACCGCTTCTGGGATCTGAAGGTCGAAGAGGATCTTTTCAGCGTCGGCCTGTCGTTCAACCAGACGCCCTCGACGCTGGTCATTCCCTATGCCGCGATCACCGCCTTCGTCGATCCGTCGGTCGATTTCGGCCTGCAGTTCCAGGTCAGCGAAGACGAGCTGGAGCAGCCCGAGCCGCATGACGAAGCCGATAACGACCGCCCCGACGTTGCCGTCGAGGACGGATCGAATGTCGTGACGGTGGATTTCGGCAAGAAACGATAGGATGGCGGGCCCCAACTGGCCCCCCAGCCGCTTCTGGCAATATTGGGCACTCGCAGGGATGCTGGTGCTGACCGCCGCCTTCTGGTGGGGTGTCGAGGGTTATGCGCGGTTCGAAAGCGGCGTCGGCGATGCGATCGCCGACGGGCTGCTGCGCTTCAGCCTGCTGATCCTGACCCCGGCGCTGCTGATCGTCTGGGCGGCGGCCGCCTGGTTCCGGCGACGGATCGGCGAAGGCGGATATTGGCAGTTTCTGGGCCTGGTCGCGCTGATCTGGGCCGGCGCGGTGGCGGTGACGAGGATATTGATCGGATGAGCGACACGCGGATCGAAAGCGACAGCATCGGCGAGATCGCGGTCCCGGCGAACGCCTATTGGGGCGCGCAGACGCAGCGTTCGATCGAGAATTTCCCCTTCGGCACGCGCGAGCGGATGCCGATCGAGATCGTCCATGCGCTTGCGCTGGTCAAGCAGGCGGCGGCGCGCGTGAACCGCAGGCACGGCCTGTCCGCCGAAAAGGCCGACGCGATCGAGGCTGCGGCGCGCGAGGTTGCGGAGGGTCGCCACGACGACCAGTTCCCGCTCGTCATCTGGCAAACCGGCAGCGGCACCCAGTCGAACATGAACGTCAACGAGGTGATCGCCGGGCGCGCCAACGAGATGCTCTCGGGCCAGCGCGGCGGCAAATCGCCCGTGCATCCCAATGACGACGTCAACCGCAGCCAGTCGTCGAACGACAGCTTCCCGACCGCGATGCATGTCGCGGCGACACTGGCGATGACGCAATGGCTGATGCCCGCGCTCGACCGTTTGATGGACGCGCTGCTCGCGAAGGCGAAGGCGTGGGACGATATCGTCAAGATCGGCCGCACCCATTTGCAGGACGCCACTCCGCTGACGCTGGGGCAGGAGTTTTCGGGTTATTATGCGCAGCTCCGCCTGTGCCGGACGCGCACCGAACCGATGGTCGACCATGCCATCACCCGGCTTGCGCAAGGCGGGACCGCGGTCGGCACCGGGCTCAATGCCCCGGCGGGCTTTGCCGAGGATATCGCGGCCGAACTGGCGGCGATCACCGGCCTCGGCTTCAAGAGCGCCCCCAACAAGTTCGAGGCGCTGGCGAGCCACGACGTGCTGGTCGATCTGTCGGGACGGCTCAACACGCTCGCGGTCGCGCTGACCAAGATCGCCAACGACATCCGCCTGCTGGGATCCGGGCCGCGCGCCGGCCTGGGCGAGATTGACCTGCCCGCGAATGAACCCGGTAGCTCGATCATGCCGGGCAAGGTCAATCCGACCCAGTGCGAGATGCTGACGATGGTGGCGGCGCAGGTGATCGGCAATCATCAGGCGGTGACCGTCGGCGGGATGCAGGGGCATCTCGAGCTCAATGTCTTCAAGCCGCTGATCGGCGCCAATGTGATGCGCTCGATCGATCTGCTCGCGACGGGGATGGAAGGCTTTGCGGCGCGCTGCGTCGAGGGAATCGAGCCCAATCGCGAACGTATTGCCGAACTGGTCGACCGATCGCTGATGCTGGTAACGGCGCTGGCGCCCGAAATCGGCTATGACAAGGCTGCGAAGATCGCCAAACATGCGCATGAGACGGGATCGACCTTGCGCGCGGCGGCGCTCGACCTCGGCTATGTCGACGCTGCGACCTTCGACCGTGTCGTCGACCCGCGGCACATGCTCGGCCCGGAACCCGAATCGCCCGCCGGGGATTGATAGGGGGAGGAAGGATATGAAGATGATGGGACGGATCATCGGCGGCGTGATCGGAAGCGCGATCGGCCGCAGGAAAGGCAATCATACGATGGCGGGCGCGGTGATCGGCGCCGGGACGCTGTTCGTCGCGCGGCGGATGTTCCCGCAGCGCTATGCGGCGCTCGCCGCGACCGCTGCGGCCGCCTATCTTACCAAGAAATGGGCCGACCGCGCCGAAGCGCGGCAGGCGGCGGAAGCCGCGCATCGCGCCGACAGCACGCTGGAGAAGGAAGGCGTCGTCGATCCCTATGCGGGGATCGTCCACACCGACGGCCAGGATTTGGGCGACGCCCTGCCGCCGGCGATTCCGGTGGACGAAAAGGCGCCCCGCCCCGCCATCCACTGAGCGGCGGGCACCGAGCGGCGGGCGCTATCCGCCCGCTTGCCACTCCTTCACCGCCTCGATCGGTGAGACCAGCATTAGTATGTTGAGTGTCAGATTGTCGCGGATCGCCCACAAGGTGAAGAGTTCGAAGGCGAGCGCGAGCGCGACGGTCGCCCACCAGCGCATCCGGCTGGCCGCCAGAAAGCCGGCGATCATGAAGGCGGCGTCGCTGACCGAATTGAGCACCGAATCGCCCGCATAGCCATAGGCCATGGTAACCTCGCGGTAGCGGTCGATGATGACCGGCGAATTTTCCAGTATCTCCCATGCGCCTTCGATCCCGATCGCGACGGCGAGTGCGGTCCACAGCGGCGCGCGCGGCATCAGCCAGCGCGACAGGCCGTAAAAGAGGAACCCGTGGGTGATATGGCTGAAGCTGTACCAGTCGGAAATCTGCTGGCTGTTCTGATTCGACTGGACGGTGCCGTGCCACAGGCTGATCGTGCCGCAGGGGCAGATCGGCGGGCGCCCCATCGCGATCAGGATCGCGGCCAGCAGGCCGAGCAGCCCCACCGCCACCAGCCAGCCCGTGCGCGACATTCCCCGCATCCCTGTATTCCTTCCCGCTTGACCGCCGCCCCCGCTCGGGCAATTAGCGCCCATGGCTGAAAGCGTCCACCTCAACCGCCGCGGCGTCCTGTTCGTCCTCTCCTCGCCCTCGGGTGCAGGCAAGACCACCATCTCCAAAAAGATGCTCGCGGGCGACCGCGACATTGCGCTGTCAATCTCCGCCACCACGCGGCCGATGCGTCCCGGCGAGCAGGATGGGGTCGATTATCATTTCGTCGATGTCGACACGTTCAAGCAGATGGCCGCCGACGGCGAATTTCTCGAATGGGCGCATGTCTTCGGCCATCGCTACGGCACCCCGCGCGACCGCGTCGAGGAGCTGCTTGCCGCGGGCAAGGACGTGCTGTTCGATATCGACTGGCAGGGCGCGCAGCAGCTCTATCAGGAAGCCGGCCCCGACGTGGTGCGGGTGTTCATCCTGCCGCCGACGATGGAGGAGCTCGAACGCCGGCTGCGCGCGCGCAACACCGACAGCGACGAAGTGATCGCGGCGCGGATGGCACGCGCGGCGAACGAGATCAGCCACTGGGACGGTTATGACTATGTGCTGATCAACGACGATGTCGAAGGCTGTTTCGAGGAAGTGAAGGCAATTCTGCGTGCCGAGCGGCTGAAGCGCCGCCGCCAGATCGGCCTGATCGGCTTCGCCCGCGACCTGATCCGCTCAGTACCCGAGGCGGATCCGACGCTTTAGCAGGGCTCGTCGCCCCGCCTTCGCGGGGGCGACGCTGTCGAGGGTTACGTCAACCCGCCCGCGCCAGCTTCGCTTCCAGTTCCCTTACCATTTCAGCGCGCAGCGGCTTGGCAGCGTCGTCGGTGCGGCACACCACGACCGTATCACAGGTCGCGATGCAGCGACCGTTCTGGAACATCGCCTGCACGATCGTCCAGCTCGAGGTGCCGAGGCGACCGATGCCGGTCGCGATCTCGACGGGGTCGGGAAAATTGCCCTCACCCAGATAGTTGATCTCGACCGCGGCGACCATCGTGCGCTCGTTCGCCGGGCGCTCCTCCCAAGGACGGATTTCGCGGTTCAGCAGCACGCGGCCGCTTTCGAACAGTGCCGCAAAGGCCACATTGTTGAGGTGACCGTTGATGTCCATGTCCTGGAAACGCGTCTGCAGATCGAGGTGGACAGGGTAGCTGGCGGCATCGAGCCGCCAGCTTTCCGGTTTCGGCATATCAGCGCGGACCCATGCGGATGCCGCCGTCGAGGCGCACGTCCTCACCGTTGAAATAGCCGTTTTCGATCATCGTCAGCGCGAGACCCGCATATTCGGCCGGGTTGCCGAGGCGCTTCGGATTGAGGACCGATGCCGCGAGCGCATCGCGGACATTCTGCGGCGCGGCGCCGAGCAGCGGGGTGTCGAAGATGCCCGGCAGGATCGTGTTGACGCGAATGCTTTCGGCCGCAAGGTCGCGCGCGATCGGCAGGGTCATGCCGACGACGCCGCCCTTCGACGCCGAATAGGCCGCCTGACCGATCTGACCGTCCTCGGCCGCGACGCTCGCGGTGTTGACGATCGCGCCGCGTTCGCCATCTTCCATCGGGTCGAGCGTCATCATGCCCGCCGCCGACTTGGCGATGCAGCGGAAGGTGCCGACAAGGTTGATCTGGATAATCCAGTTGAAGGCATCGAGCGGGAAATGCTTGATGCTGCCGTCTTCTTTCGACCGGCTTGCGGTCTTGATCGCGTTGCCGGTGCCGGCGCAGTTCACAAGGATACGCTCCTGACCGATTGCGGCGCGCGACTTTTCGAAGGCGGCGTCGACCGACGCATCGTCGGTGACATTGCATTCGCAGAAGACCCCGCCGAGTTCGGCAGCAAGCGCTTCGCCCTTTTCGGCCTGCAGATCGAAGATCGCGACCTTGACGCCCTTCGCGGCAAGCGCGCGCGCGGTGGCGGCACCAAGGCCCGAAGCGCCGCCAGTGACGACGGCGGATACGGTGGAATCGAGTTTCATGTCATGTCCTTTCCCTGAAAAATGCGTGTTCCGGCGGACGCCGGAACCCAGAGCGTGAACAACTGACGCCCGCGTCAGGCCGCCCTGGGCTCCGGCGTCCGCCGGAGCACAAGATCGTTAAAGCCGCTCGACGATGGTGACGTTGGCCTGGCCGCCGCCTTCGCACATCGTCTGAAGACCATATTTGCCGCCGGTGGCGTCGAGCACGCCGAGCAGCGTCGCCATCAGCTTGGTGCCGCTGGCGCCGAGCGGGTGGCCGAGCGCGATCGCACCGCCATGCTGGTTGAGCCGCGCATGATCGGCGCCGAGATATTTGAGCCAGGCGAGCGGAACCGGCGCGAACGCCTCGTTCACTTCATAGGCGTCGATGTCCTCGATCCGCAGGCCGGCCTTCTTCAGCGCTTTTTCGGTCGCGAACAGCGGCTCTTCGAGCATGATGATCGGGTCGCCCGCGGTCACCGAAATATGGTGGATGCGCGCGCGCGGGGTCAGCCCATGATCCTTGAGCGCCTGTTCCGACACGATCAGCGCGGCCGACGCGCCGTCGCAGATCTGCGAGCTGGTCGCGGCGGTGATGGTGCCGCCTTCCTGCAGGATCTTCACCCCGGCAATGCTTTCGAGCGTCGCGTCGAAGCGAATCCCCTCGTCGACCGTGTGGCGCTGCGGCCCTTCGGGCGTCTCCACCTCGATCCCGACGATTTCATTGCCGAACAGCCCCGCCTCGGTCGCGATGCGGGCGCGGCGGTGGCTTTCGAGCGCGAAGGCGTCGAGGTCGTCCTTGGTGAAGCCGTGCTTCTTGACGATCATTTCGGCGCCCATGAACTGGCTGAACATGATGCCGGGATATTTTTCCTCGAGCCGCGGCGACTTATAATTGCCGAGTCCTTCCTTCATGAACAGCGTCGCGACGCTGCCCATCGGCACACGCGTCATGCTTTCGATGCCGCTGGCGAGGACGATATCCTGCGTGCCCGACATAACCGCCTGCGCGGCGAACATCATCGCCTGCTGCGACGATCCGCACTGGCGATCGATCGTGACTGCGGGAATCGAGTCGGGCAGCTTCGAGGCGAGGACGGCGTTGCGGCCGAGGTCCATCGTCTGCTCGCCGCCCTGGCTGACGCAGCCGGTGATGACATCGTCGATTTTCGACGTGTCGAAGTCGTTGCGGTCGGCGATCGCGTCATAGACCGCGGCGCCGAGGTCGACAGGGTGAACACCGGCGAGCTTGCCGCCGCGGCGGCCACCGGCGGTGCGGACGGCATCTACGATATAGGCTGTGGCCATGGAGAGTTCCTTTCCGATTATCGCCGTCCCCGCGAAGGCGGGGGCGACGGGATTAAAGCTTGCGTCCGATCAGTTCCTTCATGATCTCGTTCGTGCCGCCGAAGATGCGCGTCACGCGCGCCGCGCGCCAGGCGCGGGCGATCGGATATTCGTTCATATAACCCGCGCCGCCGAACAGCTGGAGGCACTTGTCCATCACTTCCCACTGAAGATCGGTGTGCCACAGCTTCGCCGCTGCGCCCTCTTCGGGGGTGAGTTCCTTCTTCAGATGCCGCGCGAGCGCCCAGTCGAGGTGCGCCCAGCCGACCTGCAGCTTCGCCTTCAGATCGGCGAGGACGAAGCGGCTGTTCTGGAAATCGAGGATCGGTTTGCCGAACGCCTTGCGGTCGCGGGTGTATTCGACCGTGTCGTCGAACGCGCGCTGCGCCGAGGCCTGCGCCGATACGGCGATCGACAGGCGTTCCTGCGGCAGTTCGCTCATCAGATAGATGAACCCCTGCCCCTCTTCGCCGAGGCAGTTGGTGATCGGCACGCGGACGTCGTTGAAGAAAAGCTCCGACGTGTCGGCTTCGTCCTGCCCGATCTTGTCGAGGTTGCGGCCGCGCTGGAAGCCTTCGCGATCGGCTTCGACGAGCACGATCGACACGCCCTTCCACGCGGGCTGCACCTCTGTATCGGTCTTGACGCAGACCAGGACCAGGTCGGCGTTCTGGCCATTGGTGATATAGGTTTTCGACCCGTTGATGACATAATGATTGCCATCCTTCTTCGCGGTCGTGCGCATGCCCTGAAGATCGCTGCCGGTACCCGGCTCGGTCATCGCGATCGCGGTGACCACTTCGCCCGACACCATCTTGGGCAGCCAATGCTTCTTCTGCTCTTCGCTACCGTAACGGACGATATAGTTGGTGACGATATCCGACTGAAGCGAAAAGCCGGTGGTGACGCGGCCGTAATAGGCGCTTTCCTCGTCGACGATCGCATTATAGCCGAAGTCGAGGCCCAGCCCGCCATATTCTTCGGGAACGGTGGGGCACAGCAGGCCCAGCTCGCCCGCCTTTGGCCACAGATCCTTCGGCACGATGCCGTCCTCCGCCCATTTCGCCTGATTGGGCGCGACTTCCTTTTCAAGGAACTGGCGCACCGTCGCGCGGAACGCCTCATGATCGTCGGTGTAAGCGGTGCGCGACAGATTATCGAGCGACATCCTTCTTCCTTTCCCTGAGCGCGTCCGGACGATTTCGGGGAGCCGGTGCGCGCGAAACGGGGCCGCGCCGGGGCACGTCCTTCGCTTGCTAATGGACCTTACGTTTACGTCCACGTCAAGTAGAAATGCCGTTACGGCATAAAACGCAGGCGAAGCCGCCCACCGTCTCGTGGCCCCGGACTGGATACCGGACCCATGCGCCCCACGCGGCAAGAATCGACCCCGCATCAAGTCAGGGACGATGAACGGAATTTGCCCCGACTCGGCTGTTCCATCATCGGATCGAGCACCGAATAGGTTTGCGGGCGCTGGGCAGCGCCGCCGCGCCGCGCTAAGCCGCTGCGATGGTCGATCTCCTTCTCGATGCGCAGGCGCTGCTCGGCGAATCGCCGCGCTGGCACGCCGCCGAAGCACGCCTTTACTGGGTCGATATCGACGCGCATCGCATCCACCGCACCGATCCCGCGACCGGCGCGACCGAGACGATGCAGCTCGACCAGCCCGTCGGCTGCGTTGCGCCGCGCGCGGGCGGCGGGCTGGTCATGGGCCTCAAGGACGGCTGCGCCCTGATCGACGCGTGGGGCGGGGTGCCACGCGCCTTCGGCCCCGCGGTGCTGGCAGGCATCGCCGAACAGCGCTTCAACGACGGCTGCGTCGATGCCGCAGGCCGCTTCTGGGTCGGCAGCGTGACGCGCGACAAGTCCAATCCCGGCGCGATGCTGTTCCGCCTCGACCCCGACGGGTCGCTGACCCCGATGCTGGGCGGGCTGCTGACGAGCAACGGCGCGGCCTTCAGCCCCGACGGCCGCACCTTTTATCACGCCGACACGCCAACGCATGCGCTGCACGCCTATGCGGTCGACCCCGCAACCGGCGCGCTTGGCGACGGCCGGCTGTTTCACCAGTTCGAGCAGGGCAAGGGCCGCCCCGACGGCGGAACGGTCGATGCCGAGGGCTGTTACTGGTCGGCGCTGTGGGACGGCTGGCGCGTCGTGCGCCTGTCGCCCGCCGGCGAGATTCTCCAGACGGTCGAGATGCCCGTCCAGCGCCCCTCGATGATCGCGCTGGGCGGCGCCGACCTGCGCACCGCCTTCGTCACCAGCGCGGGCAAAGACCTGTCCGACGACGCGCGCGCGGCCCAGCCGCACGCCGGCGGCCTCTTCACCTTCCGCGTCGATGTGCCGGGAATCGTCCAGCCGGGCTTTGGCGGGTGAGCCGCGCGTGCGATATGGCAGGAAGCGACCGGAAGCGATCATTCGATCCTCCCTGTGGCGAAGCCATGGGGAGGTGGCAGCCCGCAGGGCTGACGGAGGGGCAATGGCGCGACGTGGCGGG